>NZ_PDBZ01000002.1:0-1271606 GCF_002563755.1 Burkholderia sp. JKS000303 | reverse complement strand
CTGAAGTTCGCGTCGGTCGAAGCGCTGCGAGACGACGCGCAGAGCTTCTCGTGCGACCTGACGCCTCACGGCAAGGCGCGCCGCGTGTTCTCGCAGCGGCAACCGCTCGACGGTGTGATCGTCGCGATCACGCCGTTCAACCATCCGATGAACCAGGTTGCGCACAAGATCGCGCCGGCGATCGCGACCAACAACCGGGTGATCGTGAAGCCGTCCGAGAAGGTGCCGCTGTCGGCGTTCTATCTGGCGGACCTGCTGTACGAGGCCGGTTTGCCCGAACCGATGCTGCAGGTGCTGACCGGCGACCCGCGCGAGATCGCGGACGAGCTCGTCACGCATCCGCATGCGTCGCTGATTACCTTACGGGCGGCGTGTCGATCGGCAAGGCGATCGCCGCGCGGGCCGGCTACCGGCGCATCGTGCTGGAGCTGGGCGGCAACGATCCGCTGATCGTGCTCGACGATGCCGATCTCGAACGGGCGACGTCGCTGGCCGTGCTCGGTTCGTACCGGAATTCGGGCCAGCGCTGCACGGCCGTCAAGCGGATGCTGGTGCAGCGCTCGATTGCGCCGGCATTCACCGAGTTGCTCGTCGAGAAGACGCGCCGCCTGGACGTACGGCGATCCGTTCGATCCGCGAACGAGATGGGCACGGTGATCGACGACGCGGCGGCGCAGCTGTTCGAGGCGCGGGTGAGCGAGGCGGTCGCGCAGGGCGCGCGCCTGCTGACCGGCAACGTGCGGCGCGGCGCGCTCTATGCGCCGACCGTGCTCGACAACGTCGATCCGTCGATGACGATCGTGCGCGAGGAGACCTTTGGCCCGGTCTCGCCCGTGATCGCGTTCGACACGATCGACGACGCGATCCGGATCAGCAACGGGAGGCGTTCGGGCTGTCGTCGGCCTCTGCACGGACAGCACGGGCCGCGGTCGTGCGGTTCGTGAACGAGCTGAACGTCGGCACGGTGAACGTCTGGGAAGTGCCGGGATACCGGATCGAGCTGTCGCCGTTCGGCGGGATCAAGGATTCGGGGCTCGGCTACAAGGAAGGCGTTCAGGAAGCGATGAAGAGCTTCACGAACCTGAAGACGTTTTCGCTGCCTTGGGAGTAAGCGGATGGCACTGACTGTCGACGAGATTCACGGGCTGTATCGCGAGCACGGCCATGTTGCCTATAGCGGCGAACCGGTCACGCAGCTGAGAGCATGCGTTGCAGAGCGGTTTGCTGGCGGAAGAGGCCGGTGCCGACGAAGCGCTGGTCGCGGCGGCATTCCTGCACGATCTCGGGCATCTGCTGAATCGGCAGGGCGAGACGCCGAGCGCGCGCGGGATCGACGATCTGCATCAGTATTACGTGTTGCCGTTCCTGCGACCGCTATTCAACGATGCGGTGCTGGAGCCGATCCGGCTGCACGTCGATGCGAAGCGTGCCTGTGCCGGACGGACGCCGGTTACTTCGAGAGCCTGTCGCCGGACTCGGTGCGCAGCCTCGGGCTGCAGGGCGGCATCTTCAGTGAAGAGGAGACGGCGGCGTTCCTGCAGCGCCCGTTCGCGGAGGACGCGCTGCGTCTGCGTCGCTGGGACGATACGGCCAAGGAAGAAGGCAAGGTGACGCCCAACCTCGATCACTATATGGAGATAGTCGCGCGCCAGATGCGCGTGGCCTGACGATTCGGCCGCCTCTATTTAAGGCCCCGCACGCGGTAGCGTGCGGGGCCTTAAATTTTTCGAGAAACCCCTTGCGCGATCGCGGTGGGTGTTAGAATCGCCTCTTTCGCGCTAACGGAAACGCGGCGCGGGAGAAGAAGGAAGGGAAGCAGTGCGGTCGAGGTTGCTGTAGAGCCCCGACACACAAGGCGTTGAACCCCAACCGTCGCAACGAAGTAGTTAAAAAAGTTGTTGACGAGTTGAAAAAGACGGTTCATAATCTCGCTTCTCTGCTGCTGAAAACGCAGCGCTGCTGAGAGACACGAAGTTCCTCGCAGAAATGCTCTTTAAAAATTAACAGCCGATAAGTGTGGGCGCTTGATGGACGCGAGCTGATCCTCGGATCAGATAGCGAAAGTATCAAGAGTCTCACACTAAAGTAAGTCAGGTTTATGAAGCAATTCATATTCCTGTCAGCTTTGAGTGAGCGACCGGTTCTTAACTGAACCGAAAACAGTAACAGGTTTAAACTGAAGAGTTTGATCCTGGCTCAGATTGAACGCTGGCGGCATGCCTTACACATGCAAGTCGAACGGCAGCACGGGTGCTTGCACCTGGTGGCGAGTGGCGAACGGGTGAGTAATACATCGGAACATGTCCTGTAGTGGGGGATAGCCCGGCGAAAGCCGGATTAATACCGCATACGATCTACGGATGAAAGCGGGGGACCTTCGGGCCTCGCGCTATAGGGTTGGCCGATGGCTGATTAGCTAGTTGGTGGGGTAAAGGCCTACCAAGGCGACGATCAGTAGCTGGTCTGAGAGGACGACCAGCCACACTGGGACTGAGACACGGCCCAGACTCCTACGGGAGGCAGCAGTGGGGAATTTTGGACAATGGGCGAAAGCCTGATCCAGCAATGCCGCGTGTGTGAAGAAGGCCTTCGGGTTGTAAAGCACTTTTGTCCGGAAAGAAATCCTTGGCTCTAATACAGTCGGGGGATGACGGTACCGGAAGAATAAGCACCGGCTAACTACGTGCCAGCAGCCGCGGTAATACGTAGGGTGCAAGCGTTAATCGGAATTACTGGGCGTAAAGCGTGCGCAGGCGGTTTGTTAAGACCGATGTGAAATCCCCGGGCTCAACCTGGGAACTGCATTGGTGACTGGCAAGCTAGAGTATGGCAGAGGGGGGTAGAATTCCACGTGTAGCAGTGAAATGCGTAGAGATGTGGAGGAATACCGATGGCGAAGGCAGCCCCCTGGGCCAATACTGACGCTCATGCACGAAAGCGTGGGGAGCAAACAGGATTAGATACCCTGGTAGTCCACGCCCTAAACGATGTCAACTAGTTGTTGGGGATTCATTTCCTTAGTAACGTAGCTAACGCGTGAAGTTGACCGCCTGGGGAGTACGGTCGCAAGATTAAAACTCAAAGGAATTGACGGGGACCCGCACAAGCGGTGGATGATGTGGATTAATTCGATGCAACGCGAAAAACCTTACCTACCCTTGACATGGTCGGAATCCTGCTGAGAGGTGGGAGTGCTCGAAAGAGAACCGGCGCACAGGTGCTGCATGGCTGTCGTCAGCTCGTGTCGTGAGATGTTGGGTTAAGTCCCGCAACGAGCGCAACCCTTGTCCTTAGTTGCTACGCAAGAGCACTCTAAGGAGACTGCCGGTGACAAACCGGAGGAAGGTGGGGATGACGTCAAGTCCTCATGGCCCTTATGGGTAGGGCTTCACACGTCATACAATGGTCGGAACAGAGGGTTGCCAACCCGCGAGGGGGAGCTAATCCCAGAAAACCGATCGTAGTCCGGATTGCACTCTGCAACTCGAGTGCATGAAGCTGGAATCGCTAGTAATCGCGGATCAGCATGCCGCGGTGAATACGTTCCCGGGTCTTGTACACACCGCCCGTCACACCATGGGAGTGGGTTTTACCAGAAGTGGCTAGTCTAACCGCAAGGAGGACGGTCACCACGGTAGGATTCATGACTGGGGTGAAGTCGTAACAAGGTAGCCGTATCGGAAGGTGCGGCTGGATCACCTCCTTTCTAGAGCTTCTCGCAAAGTTGAGCGCTCACGCTTATCGGCTGTAAATTAAAGACAGACTCAGGGGTCTGTAGCTCAGTCGGTTAGAGCACCGTCTTGATAAGGCGGGGGTCGTTGGTTCGAATCCAACCAGACCCACCACCGTCTTGGCGGACGGTACACCCTGAGGCATACCTGTACATGGGGGCATAGCTCAGCTGGGAGAGCACCTGCTTTGCAAGCAGGGGGTCGTCGGTTCGATCCCGTCTGCCTCCACCAATCTTCAATGACAAGCGTTCGACTTCGTCGAACGTTTGTCATTGGCGATTGAGCCAGTCAGAGTGATATGAGTAACACCATATCGGCTGTCGTTCTTTAACAATCTGGAAGAAGTAAGTAATTTGGATAGCGGAAGCGTCTATGAGATGGACGTGAAAACTATCCGGGTTGTGATTGTATCGATGTATCTCAAGATGATTCGAACTCTATGTTTGACTCAATTGGAATACGGCACAAATGCGAGAACTCAACCTGTAACGAACTGTCGATGAGACAGACTCGTTATAGGGTCAAGCGAACAAGTGCATGTGGTGGATGCCTTGGCGATCACAGGCGATGAAGGACGCGGTAGCCTGCGAAAAGCTACGGGGAGCTGGCAAACAAGCTTTGATCCGTAGATGTCCGAATGGGGAAACCCACTCCTTTTGGAGTATCCATAGCTGAATACATAGGCTATGCGAAGCGAACGCGGTGAACTGAAACATCTAAGTAACCGCAGGAAAAGAAATCAACCGAGATTCCCAAAGTAGTGGCGAGCGAAATGGGATGAGCCTTGCACTCTTTATTTGTATTGTTAGCCGAACACTCTGGAAAGTGTGGCCATAGCGGGTGATAGCCCGTAGGCGAAAACAGTACGAAAGAACTAGGTGTGCGACAAGTAGGGCGGGACACGTGAAATCCTGTCTGAAGATGGGGGGACCATCCTCCAAGGCTAAATACTCGTGATCGACCGATAGTGAACCAGTACCGTGAGGGAAAGGTGAAAAGAACCCCGGGAGGGGAGTGAAATAGATCCTGAAACCGCATGCATACAAACAGTCGGAGCCTCGAAAGGGGTGACGGCGTACCTTTTGTATAATGGGTCAGCGACTTACGTTCAGTAGCAAGCTTAACCGTATAGGGCAGGCGTAGCGAAAGCGAGTCCGAATAGGGCGTTCAGTTGCTGGGCGTAGACCCGAAACCAAGTGATCTATCCATGGCCAGGATGAAGGTGCGGTAACACGTACTGGAGGTCCGAACCCACTAACGTTGAAAAGTTAGGGGATGAGCTGTGGATAGGGGTGAAAGGCTAAACAAACTTGGAAATAGCTGGTTCTCTCCGAAAACTATTTAGGTAGTGCCTCGTGTCTCACCTTCGGGGTAGAGCACTGTCATGGTTGGGGGGTCTATTGCAGATTACCCCGCCATAGCAAACTCCGAATACCGAAGAGTGCAATCACGGGAGACAGACATCGGGTGCTAACGTCCGGTGTCAAGAGGGAAACAACCCAGACCGCCAGCTAAGGTCCCCAAATATAGCTAAGTGGGAAACGAAGTGGGAAGGCTAAAACAGTCAGGAGGTTGGCTTAGAAGCAGCCACCCTTTAAAGAAAGCGTAATAGCTCACTGATCGAGTCGTCCTGCGCGGAAGATGTAACGGGGCTAAGCTATATACCGAAGCTGCGGATGCGTGCTTTGCACGCATGGTAGGAGAGCGTTCTGTAAGCCTGCGAAGGTGTCTCGGAAGGGATGCTGGAGGTATCAGAAGTGCGAATGCTGACATGAGTAGCGATAAAGGGGGTGAAAGGCCCCCTCGCCGTAAGCCCAAGGTTTCCTACGCAACGTTCATCGGCGTAGGGTGAGTCGGCCCCTAAGGCGAGGCAGAAATGCGTAGCTGATGGGAAGCAGGTCAATATTCCTGCACCATTGTTAGATGCGATGGGGGGACGGATCGCGGAAGGTTGTCCGGGTGTTGGAAGTCCCGGTCGCTGCATTGGAGAAGGCGCTTAGGCAAATCCGGGCGCAGGATTCAAGGGTGTGGCGCGAGCTCCTTAGGGAGCGAAGCAATTGGAAGTGGTTCCAAGAAAAGCCTCTAAGCTTCAGTCTAACGATGACCGTACCGCAAACCGACACAGGTGGGCGAGATGAGTATTCTAAGGCGCTTGAGAGAACTCGGGAGAAGGAACTCGGCAAATTGGTACCGTAACTTCGGGATAAGGTACGCCCTTGTAGCTTGATGCCCCTGCGGGCAAAGGGTGAAGGGGTTGCAATAAACTGGTGGCTGCGACTGTTTAATAAAAACACAGCACTCTGCAAACACGAAAGTGGACGTATAGGGTGTGACGCCTGCCCGGTGCCGGAAGATTAAATGATGGGGTGCAAGCTCTTGATTGAAGTCCCGGTAAACGGCGGCCGTAACTATAACGGTCCTAAGGTAGCGAAATTCCTTGTCGGGTAAGTTCCGACCTGCACGAATGGCGTAACGATGGCCACACTGTCTCCTCCCGAGACTCAGCGAAGTTGAAGTGTTTGTGATGATGCAATCTACCCGCGGCTAGACGGAAAGACCCCATGAACCTTTACTGTAGCTTTGCATTGGACTTTGAACCGATCTGTGTAGGATAGGTGGGAGGCTATGAAACCGGAACGCTAGTTTCGGTGGAGCCGTCCTTGAAATACCACCCTGGTTTGTTTGAGGTTCTAACCTTGGCCCGTGATCCGGGTCGGGGACAGTGCATGGTAGGCAGTTTGACTGGGGCGGTCTCCTCCCAAAGCGTAACGGAGGAGTACGAAGGTACGCTAGGTACGGTCGGAAATCGTGCTGATAGTGCAATGGCATAAGCGTGCTTAACTGCGAGACCGACAAGTCGAGCAGGTGCGAAAGCAGGTCATAGTGATCCGGTGGTTCTGTATGGAAGGGCCATCGCTCAACGGATAAAAGGTACTCTGGGGATAACAGGCTGATACCGCCCAAGAGTTCATATCGACGGCGGTGTTTGGCACCTCGATGTCGGCTCATCTCATCCTGGGGCTGTAGCCGGTCCCAAGGGTATGGCTGTTCGCCATTTAAAGAGGTACGTGAGCTGGGTTTAAAACGTCGTGAGACAGTTTGGTCCCTATCTGCCGTGGGCGTTGGATATTTGAAGGGGGCTGCTCCTAGTACGAGAGGACCGGAGTGGACGAACCTCTGGTGTACCGGTTGTCACGCCAGTGGCATCGCCGGGTAGCTATGTTCGGAAGAGATAACCGCTGAAAGCATCTAAGCGGGAAACTCGCCTTAAGATGAGATATCCCTGGGGACTAGATCCCCTTGAAGGGTCGTTCGAGACCAGGACGTTGATAGGTCAGGTGTGTAAGCGCAGTAATGCGTTCAGCTAACTGATACTAATTGCCCGTAAGGCTTGATCCTATAACAAGTCTGTTTCGCGCTGGATAGCGCGTCGGACGGGTTGGATTCTCGTGTGTGCGATACACACAACTCAAAAAATTACTGCTTCTTCCAAGATTGGTTGTGCTGCGAAGCCAGCGCAACAACCCTCTTTGCCTGATGACCATAGCGAGTCGGTCCCACCCCTTCCCATCCCGAACAGGACCGTGAAACGACTCTACGCCGATGATAGTGCGGATTCCCGTGTGAAAGTAGGTAATCGTCAGGCTCCCTAAGCCGAGAACCCCCGCCCGAAAGGCGGGGGTTTTTGCATTTGAGCGGCGGAAATGCGTGTGGAGTACTCGGCATGGATGCTTTGGCTGATCAATCGCATGTCGGTGCGAGCCAGCCGCACCGCTGACTCACCTTTGAACTCCACGCTTCACCGATAACTGATCGCCCCGCTCGGGCCGGTAAAGATCAGACCGTCATCCAGCAACGTGTCGAGTACCTCGACATCGTTGGTCAGCATGGCCGCGCGAAGTGCGGCTTCATACAGTTCGATCACTGCGCGCACTGCATCCCGAACGGCATCCGTATCGCGGCCTCGCATCATTTCGAAGAATCAGGATTCCACACGTCTCGACACATGGTCGTGAGGCGCGCGGCGACTTGCACGTTGCGGACAATCCCGCATCACGCCCACCCGGCAGATGCTATTCCGCTTTCGGCAGCGCTTGGCGCCGGACGATCATCAGCGCGCAGATGCCGATCGACGCGATGATGTTGACCGACGGATAGAACGCGACCGCGACATTCCACCTGCTGAGCGCCAGCAACGCCAACGCGTACTTGAGCACGCACAGCGCGAAATACGCGAGACTCTCGCTCCACGGATCGCGGAGCGTCTTGCGTACGGTCGGCCCGAGGCCGGCAAGCTCGATCAGTGTGACGAGACAGATCGAGATCGTCGGGTCATCGGTCAGCATCCAGAGCGGAATCGCCGACAACGCGGCGCACAGAAAAAACCAGTCGATGCGAGTCCAGCCGCGCTCGCCTCGAAAAATGCTCGCGACGAAGGTCAGGAAGCAGGTGACGGCGATCGCTGCCGTACACCATGCCGAAGGTCCGGCGCCTGCCACGAACTGGCCCGCGGCCGCGATCGCCGTGACGACCGACCAGACGAGCCACGTGAACAGATGCGGACGGACGGTGCGGCGATAGATCGCGAGCGCGTACGGAATCGCTGCCAGCAGAGACACGGCAGATCCGATCACACCCAGCACTGAAGCAGCGTCCTGATCGACGGTCACCATCGAAGCAGCCTTGTTCGTATGGGCCGACCAGTATGTGGTCGTACCGGACGATGTGCAACGTCGTACCGGTATTCGGCGCCGCGAATCGCGCCGTGCATCGCTGTCGAACCTCGAAACGATCGAACCCATGCAAACCACCCGACGATCGCGAAGTCACAGGAAAACCGACTGCATGACGGGCGAATGAATAGAAATAACCTCTTCAATGAGAAGAAAAACTGTTCTTTCAAATCTCTTTTTGATGACCGACAGTTTGACAACCGGACGACTGCTGCGATTCACGGCGGTCAGCGACATCGGTCGTGCCCGCTGGCGTCTTTCGTCGGGTCGAGTCCAGGCGGACAACAACGCACAAGCGCCTGGTCGTCACAACGGAGTCTTGAATGAACCCAACTTCAACAGAAAACTTTCGGCACGCGGACTGGAGACAACTCGCCGCGCAGATTGCGCCGCGAACGCTCGCGCATATCGCCGGCCGCAACGTGCCGGCCCGAAGCGGCCGCACGTTCGCCGCAATCAATCCGGCCACGGAAGCCGTCATCGCGGAAGTCGCGTCGTGCGACGCGGCGGATATCGACGATGCCGTGCGTGCGGCCCGCGAAGCTTTCGAATCGGGCGTGTGGTCGCGTTGCGCGCCGGCCGAACGCAAGCGCGTGCTGTGCCGGCTTGGCGAACTGATCGTCGCGCATGGCGCGGAGCTCGCGCTGCTCGATTCGCTCAACATGGGCAAGCGTGTCGCGGATGCGATCAGCATCGACGTGCCGGCCGCCGGGAGTCTCTTCAGCTGGTACGGCGAAGCCGTCGACAAGCTGAACGGCGAGGTCGCTTCCACCGATCCCGGTAACCTCGCGATCGTCACGCGCGAGCCGCTCGGTGTCGTCGGTGCGGTGGTGCCGTGGAATTTCCCGCTAGACATGGTCGCGTGGAAGGTGGCGCCGGCGCTGGCGGCCGGCAACAGCGTCGTGCTGAAGCCCGCGGAACAATCGCCGTTGTCCGCATTGCGTCTCGCGGAACTCGCGCTCGAGGCCGGCTTGCCGCCCGGTGTCCTGAACGTCGTGACGGGGTATGGCGAGACTGCCGGGCGGGCGCTCGGCCTGCATCCCGACGTCGACGTGCTTGCGTTCACGGGATCGACGGCCGTGGGCAAGAAATTCCTCGAGTACGCCGCGCAGTCGAACATGAAGCAGGTGTGGCTCGAATGCGGCGGCAAGAGCCCGAATCTGGTCTTCGACGATACGGACGATCTCGATCTCGCCGCCCGCAAGGCCTGCTTCGGCATCTTCTTCAACCAGGGCGAAGTGTGCTCCGCGAATTCGCGGCTGCTGGTGCAGCGCTCGATTCACGATGCATTCGTCGATCGGCTGATTGCGCATGCCGCCGCGTTCATGCCGGGCGATCCACTCGATCCGGCGAGCGGCATGGGCGCGATCGTCGACGAACACCAGCATCGTCGCGTGTGCGACTGGATCGAGCGCGGCCGCAAGAGCGCCACGCTCGCGATCGGCGGAGGCGCGCCGCGCGTCGATGGCAAAGGCTACTTCGTCGAGCCGACGATCTTCATCGACGTGAAGCATGGCGACCCGATCGCGCGCGACGAGATCTTCGGGCCCGTCCTGTCGGTGCTTCCGTTCGATACCGAGGATGAGGCGGTCCGTCTCGCGAACGACTCGATCTACGGGCTTGCCGCGTCGGTGTGGACCGGCAGCCTGTCGCGCGCGCATCGCGTGTCGGGTCGCCTGCGTGCCGGCACCGTGTCCGTCAATACCGTCGACGCGTTGAGCGCGCAGACGCCATTCGGCGGGTTCCGCCAGTCGGGTTTCGGTCGCGACCTGTCGCTGCATGCGATCGACAAGTACACGGGACTCAAGACGACCTGGATCAGTTACTGATTCGGCGCGGCGACTCGCATCACTTCACACCGCTGCCGGGCCGGCGAAACCTGCTGCGCCGGCAGCGCACCCTCCCCTTGATTCACACAACGAAACCGGAGACTCGCACATGAATGCGCCCAACTTTCCGCACCGCACGACCCAGGACTATCAACGCAGCGACGCCGCGCATCACCTGCATGCGTTCGTCGACCAGAAGGCGCTGAACCAGGAAGGCGCGCGCGTGATGGTGCGCGGCGAAGGCGTCTACCTGTGGGACAACGACGGCAACCGCTATCTCGACGGGATGTCGGGCTTGTGGTGCACCAACGTCGGCTATGGCCGCCCGGAGCTGGTCGACGCGGCCGCGCGGCAGATGAAGGAACTGTCGTACTACAACATGTTCTTTCATACGACGCATCCGTCGGTGATCGAACTGTCGGAGCGGCTCTTTGCGCTGCTCGGCAATCGCTTCAGTCATGTCGTCTATACCAATTCGGGATCCGAATCGAATGAAGTGCTGATTCGCACCGTGCGCCGCTTCTGGGACGTGATGGGCAAGCCCGAGAAGAAAGTGCTGATCGGCCGTGTGAACGGCTATCACGGCTCGACGGTCGGCAGCGCGTCGCTGGGCGGCATGGCGTTCATGCACGAGATGGGCGACTTGCCGATTCCGAACATCACGCACGTCGACGAGCCGTACTGGTATGCGAACGGCGGTGACCTGAGCCCCGAGGCATTCGGCAAGCAGGCGGCGTTGTCGCTCGAGCGCAAGATCCTCGAGATCGGCGCGGATCGCGTCGCCGCGTTCGTCGCGGAGCCGTTCCAGGGCGCGGGCGGCATGATCTTCCCGCCGGACGGCTACTGGCAGGAAATCGAGCGCATCTGCCGTCAATACGACGTGCTGCTGTGCGCGGACGAAGTGATCGGCGGCTTCGGCCGTACCGGCGAATGGTTCGCACATCGCCACTTCGGCTTCGAGCCGGACCTGATCTGCATGGCGAAGGGGCTGACGTCGGGCTACGTGCCGATGGGCGGCCTGATCATGAGCCGGCGCGTCGGCGATGCGCTGGTCGAGAAGGGCGGCGTCTATGCGCACGGGCTGACCTATTCGGGGCACCCGGTCGCGGCCGCCGTCGCCCTGGCGAACCTCGACGTGCTCGAGCGCGAGCGTCTCGTCGAGCGGACGAAGACGGATACGGGCCCGTACCTGCAGCAGGCGTTGCGCGATGCATTCGACGGTCATCCGCTCGTCGGCGAAATCCAGGGCGTGGGCGCAGTCGGTGCCATCCAGTTCGCGAAGAACAAGGCGACGCGCGAGCGCTTCGCGAACGAGGCCGATCTGACCTGGCACAGCCGGACGGTCGGGTTCGAACTCGGCGCGATCGTGCGCTCGACGAACGGCCGGCTGATCGTTGCACCGCCGCTCGTGATCGACCATGCGCAAATCGACGAACTGGTTGGCACGATGCGCAAGGCGGTGGATGCAACCGCCAGGGAAGTACTCGGGATCGACTGCTGACCGGTTGCACGGCGCGATTTCCGCTTGGTACAAGACGGGTGGAATCGCGCGTCGCGACGGACGCAGCTTGCGCGGCTCGCACGATTGCGTGTGAGCCGGAAAGTGGCGATCCGGCGCGAACCTGATCGGAGCGACACAGGGTAGCAAGCACATCGGTGACGGGTATTCGTCTGGTTGTCATGTAGGAATGCGAATTGAATTCGCCATGCATGAAAACCGCATTTCCCGGGCATACGGACGAACGCCTGCACTGCCTGTGCAACTGACCCGCTCTGATCCCCCGCAAGCCAACGAACATCACAACAGAGACAAGGAGACGAAATGAGTCAGGGCGAGTCCATTGCTCATCTCGAGGAAAGCACGATCCAGCAGATTCCACTGACGGAGCGGCACGGCAGCGCGAAGGACCTGTTCACGATCTGGTTCGGTTCGAACATCATGATGCTGACGATCGTCACCGGGTCGCTCGCGACGACGGTGTTCAAGCAGCCATTCTGGTGGGCGGCGCTCGCGACGCTCGTCGGCAGCCTGATCGGCGCGATCTTCATGGCGCTGCACTCCGCGCAGGGGCCGCAGCTCGGCGTGCCGCAAATGATCCAGACGCGAGGGCAGTTCGGTTCGTTCGGTGCGTTGCTGGTGGTCGGGCTGGTCGTCGTGATGTACGTCGGCTTCTTCGCGTCGAACTGCGTGTTCGGCGGGCAGGCGCTGCACAGCCTCAGCGCCGGCATCCCGCTCGATGCCGGTGTGGTGGTGATCGGTCTGATCAGCCTGCTGGGATCGATCTACGGGTACAAGCTGATCCACGCGTATGCACGGCTGCTCAGCTGGTGTTCGGGCACCGTGCTCGTGCTTGCGTTCGTGTGGATCATCTTCGTGCACGGGCTGCCGGGTGATACGTTTTCGAAGCATTCGCTGAACCTGTCGGGCTTTCTCGGTTCGATGTCGGTGGCCGCGCTGTGGCAGATCGCGTATGCGCCGTACGTGTCCGACTACTCGCGCTACCTGCCGCCCGATACGGGGCCGCGCACGGCGTTCTGGTCGAGCTACTGGGGCTGCGTGCTCGGTTCGTTCTTCCCGATGCTGCTCGGCTGCCTGGTGGGCCTCGCCACGCCCGACGGCAACGTCGTGAACGGTCTCACGGGCCTCACGCAGGGCATCAGCGTGCTCGTGATCGTCGTGCTGTCGTTCGGCATCGCGGCCAGCAATGCGATGGAGCTGTATTGCGGCGCGCTGTCGGCCATCACCGTATTGCAGACGCTCTTTCCGTCGTGGTCGGGCCGCGCCCGCGCACGGGCGATCACGGCGATCGTGCTGTGCTGCATCGCACTCGCGATCGCGCTGTTCGGGCAGAACAATTTCCTGGCCGGCTACACGAACTTCATCCTGCTGCTGCTGTACGTGCTCGTGCCGTGGACGGCGATCAATCTCGTCGATTACTACCTCGTCTGCCACGGCGAATACGATGTCGATTCGTTCTTCCGGCAGGACGGCGGCATCTACGGGCGCTTCAATGCGATCGCGGTCGGGTCGTATTTCATCGGCATCGTCGCGCAGGCGCCGTTCATGGCGACCGATCTCTATACCGGGGAACTGGCAAGCCGGCTGGGCGGTGCGGACATCTCGTGGATCGTCGGGCTGTCGTTGACGTCGCTCGTCTACTACGCGGGTTGCAAGTTGTTCTCGCGACCGATGCACGACGTTGCCCCGAGCATCGACGGCATGTCGCGCTGACCGCGCCGCCCGCCCGGGCTGCGCCGCCCCCGCGTGTCACTGCTCCTGCTGCGCGGCATTGACGTCACGGCGAAACGCGCCCGGGCTCGTGCCCGTCCATTTCCGGAAGGCCCGATGAAACGCGCTGGGCTCGGTGAAACCGAGCTCGGCCGCGATTTCCGCGACGCTGAGCGTGTGCCCGCGCAGCAGCGACTGCGCGAGCGCGCCGCGCAGTTCGTCCTTGATCGCCGCGAAGCTCTGCCCCTCGCTGCGCAAACGCCGCCGCAGCGTCGCGGGCGTCGTGCCGAGGCGCACGGCCAGCGTATCGAAATCCGGCCACTCGGCGGCCGGCCGCGCCTTCAGGTGCGCACGCGTCTTCGCGACCCAGCCGGTGTCGTGCCGATAGCGGACCAGCAGATTGCCGGGCGCGCCGCGCAGGAACGTCTTCAGCGCCTGCGCGGAGCGGATCGTCGGCAGCGCGAGATACGCGGCGTTGAAGGCGAGCCGGCTGTCGGGGCGGTCGAAATGCACCGGCACGCCGAAGAACTGGTGGTAATCGCTGCGCTGATCGGGGCTCTGGCACGCGAAATCGATGCGCTGCAGCGGAATGCGGCGCCCGATCAGCCAGCACGCGACGCCGAGCAGGATCAGCCAGAACGTCCGGTAAGCAAACGCCGAATAGGGTGCGCCCGACTGCGTCAGGACGATCTGCGCCTGCCCGTCGGCGACGACGAGTTCGCCGTGCGGCTCGTCGAGCACCACGCGCAGGAACTGCAGCGCGCGCCGCAGCGCCTTCTCGAGCGTGCCGGCATGCAGCACGGCGTGGCAGAGCAGCGTGAAGCTGCCGCGCCGCATCGGGCGGGCGGCCAGGCCGAAGAATTCGTCGTCGATCGCGCCGGCGATCGCGAGCCACAACCGGCCGTATTGCTGCGGCGTGACGGGCTCGCGCACGGCATCCGGCAAGCCCGCGGCGCGCAGCACGGGCTCGACCGGGATCCGCTGCCGGCGCAGGCTCTCGAGCGCATCGTCGACGAAATCCGGCGAGATCATCTGCGGCCCCATTTTTCACGTCCTCCTGACATGGCAAAAGCGATCACGATTCTAGATTCTGTTTGTCATTGATTGCAATGTGACGGCTGTCTACCATCATCGATATACCGCTGGTTTGCCGACGGTCATAACGAACAGGAGACACGCATGCGTGATGGAGCAACCGCCCGGGTGGCGCCGGCCTACGCCGACGCCGTGGCCGGCTTCCGTATCGAGACCGCCGCAGCGCAGTTGCACGGCGACCTGGAGCGGGGCCTGAACGCCTGCGTCGAATGCTGCGACCGCCATGCAGCGGCGGACGCGAACGCGATCGCGCTCGACTGGATCGACGCCGGCGGCCAGCACCGCAGCTTCACGTTCGCGCAGATGCAGGCGCTGTCGGCGCGCGTCGCGAACCTGCTGGTCGCGCAGGGCGTGAAACCGGGCGACGTGGTGGCCGGCCTGTTGCCGCGCACGCCCGAGCTCGTCGCGACGATCCTCGGCACGTGGCGCGCGGGCGCCGTCTATCAGCCGCTGTTCACTGCCTTCGGTCCGAAGGCGATCGAGCATCGGTTGCGCATGAGCGATGCGCGGCTGGTCGTGACCAACGTCGCGAATCGAGCAAAGCTCGACGAGATCGCCGATTGCCCGCAGGTCGCGACGGTGCGCGAGTCCGGCAACGCGCTGCCGGCAGGCGACATTGATTTCCGCGCGGCGCTGGATGCGCAGTCCGGCACGTTCGAACCGGTGCTGCGCAAGGGCACCGACCTGTTCATGATGATGTCGACGTCGGGCACGACGGGCTTGCCGAAGGGCGTGCCGGTGCCGCTGTACGCGCTGCTCGCGTTCGGCGCGTACATGCGCGACGCGGTCGACCTGCGCGCAGGCGACCGCTTCTGGAACATCGCCGATCCGGGCTGGGCCTACGGTCTCTATTACGCGATCACCGGCCCGCTGCTGCTCGGCCATGCGACGACGCTGTACGAAGGCGGTTTCACCGTCGACAGCACCTACGACGTGATCGAACGGCTCGGCATCACGAGCCTCGCCGGCTCGCCGACCGCGTACCGGATGCTGATGGCGGCCGGCAGCGACGCGGCGGCGCGCCTGAAAGGGGCGTTGCGCGTCGTCAGCAGCGCGGGCGAGCCGCTGAATCCGGAAGTCGTGCGCTGGTTCGACGCGGCGCTCGGCGCGCCGATCTACGACCACTACGGCCAGACCGAACTCGGGATGGTCGTGAACAATCATCACGGACTCGCACACGTCGTTCACGCCGGTTCCGCCGGTTTCGCGATGCCCGGCTACCGCGTCGCGGTGCTCGACGACGCAGGCCGCGAGCTCGGCCCCGGCGAGCCCGGCAACCTCGCGATCGACATCGCGCGCTCGCCGCTGCTGTGGTTCCACGGCTACTGGCAGCAGGACACGCCGGCGATCGCGGGCGGCTACTACCGGACCGGCGACAACGTCGAGCTGGAGCCGGACGGCACCGTGAGCTTCATCGGCCGCGCGGACGACGTGATCACGTCGTCCGGCTACCGGATCGGCCCGTTCGACGTGGAAAGCGCGCTGATCGAGCATCCGGCCGTCAGCGAGGCCGCCGTGATCGGCGTGCCGGACCCGGAGCGCACGGAGATCGTCAAGGCCTACGTCGTGCTGTCGAAGGGCTTCGAAGGTACGCCCGCGCTGGCCGACGAGCTGAGCCAGCACGTGAAGCGGCGGCTGTCCGCGCACGCCTATCCGCGCGCGATCGACTTCGTCGACGCGTTGCCGAAAACCCCGAGCGGCAAGATCCAGCGCTTCGTGCTGCGCAAGATGGAAGCCGAGAAGGCCGTTCAATCCTGAATACTGAATACGGACTGCGAATGAATATCAAGGATCGCGTTTTTCTGATTACGGGCGCCGGTTCGGGCCTGGGTGCCGCGGTCGCGCGGATGGTGGTCGCCGAAGGCGGCAAGGCCGTGCTGCTGGACGTCAATGAAGACGCCGGCGCGAGCCTCGCGCATGAACTCGGCGCGGCCGCGCGCTTCGTGAAGACCGACGTGACGAGCGACGCCGAAGGGCAGGCGGCCGTCGCCGCCGCGCGCGACGCGTTCGGCCGGATCGATGCGCTCGTGAATTGCGCGGGCGTCGCGCCGGGCGAGAAGGTCGTCGGCCGCGAAGGTCCGCATGCGCTCGACCGCTTCGCGCGCGCGGTGTCGATCAACCTGATCGGCACGTTCAACATGATCCGGCTGGCGGCCGACGCGATGTCGAAGCAGGACGCGAACGCGGAAGGCGAGCGCGGCGTGATCGTCAATACCGCGTCGGTCGCGGCGTTCGACGGACAGATCGGGCAGGCCGCCTATGCGGCATCGAAGAGCGGTGTGGTGGGCATGACGCTGCCGATCGCGCGCGAACTCGCGCGGTTCGGCATTCGCGTGGTGACGATCGCGCCGGGCATCTTCGAGACGCCGATGATGAGCGGCATGCCGCAGGACGTGCAGGATGCGCTCGGCAAGAGCGTACCGTTCCCGCCGCGGCTCGGCCGCCCGGACGAATTTGCGGCGCTGGTGCGCCACATCGCCGAGAATACGATGCTGAACGGCGAAGTCATCCGTCTCGATGGCGCGCTGCGCATGGCACCGCGCTGACACTGGAGGAAATCAATCATGACGACACAGGATCCGATCGTAATCGTTGGGGCGGCGCGCACGCCGATGGGCGGTTTCCAGGGCGACCTGGCTGCCGCCAGTGCAAGCGACCTCGGCGCGGTGGCGATCCGCGCGGCACTCGAGCGCGCGAACGTACCGGCCGAGCGCATCGAGGAAATCGTGTTCGGCTGCGTGCTGCCGGCCGGCCAGGGGCAGGCGCCCGCGCGGCAGGCCGCGCTGAAGGCCGGGCTGCCGCTGGGCGCAGGCGCGACGACGGTCAACAAGATGTGCGGCTCGGGGATGAAGGCCGCGATGTTCGCGCACGACCTGCTGCTGGCAGGCTCGGCCGACGTCGCCGTCGCGGGCGGGATGGAGAGCATGTCGAATGCGCCGTACCTGCTGCCGAAGGCGCGCGCGGGGATGCGCATGGGGCACGGCCAGGTGCTCGACCACATGTTCCTCGACGGGCTCGAGGATGCGTACGACAAGGGCCGGCTGATGGGCACCTTCGCCGAGGATTGCGCGCAGGCCTACCAGTTCACGCGCGAGGAGCAGGATGCGTTCGCGATCACGTCGCTGACGCGCGCGCAACGCGCGATCGCGGAAGGGCGTTTCGTGTCGGAGATCGCACCGGTGACGGTGAAGGCCGGCAAGAAGGAAACCGTCGTGTCGATCGACGAGCAGCCGGGCAACGCGAAGCTCGACAAGATTCCGACGCTCAAGCCGGCGTTCCGCGAAGGCGGCACGGTGACGGCGGCGAACGCGTCGTCGATTTCGGACGGCGCGGCCGCGCTCGTGATGATGCGTCGCTCGGAAGCGGAACGGCTCGGCCTCACGCCGAAGGCCGTGATCGTCGGGCATTCGACCTACGCGAACAAGCCGGGCCTGTTCGCGACGGCGCCGATCGGCGCGATCCGCAAGCTGTCGGAGAAAACCGGCTGGAACCTGCGCGACGTCGACCTGTTCGAGATCAACGAAGCGTTCGCGGTGGTTGCGATGGCCGCGATGCGCGATCTCGACCTGCCGCACGACAAGGTCAACGTGCATGGCGGCGCGTGTGCGCTCGGCCATCCGATCGGTGCATCGGGCGCGCGCGTGATGGTGACGCTCCTGGCCGCGCTCGAAGCGTATGGCCAGAAGCGCGGCGTCGCGTCGCTGTGTATCGGCGGCGGCGAAGCGACGGCGATCGCGATCGAGCGCATCGTCTGACGCAAACGCACGATGCGAAAGCATCGCGCACGATACGGCAGGCACGCCGTATCGCGATGCGGGCGGCGGGCAGCGCGCAGGGTCTTCCTGCCTCGTGCCCGTTGCCCGTTTTCTTTTTCGGGGCTGGCGCGCGCGTTACGCGTTCGCGTTCGGCGACACCGCGCCGCATGCGCGGATCACGAGCTGCACGACCTGCTCGGTCTTCTCGTCGAATCCCTTCTGCGTGAACGCACGCTTGCCGCTCAGCGCGCGGATCTGCGCATCGAAATCCGCATAATGCTGCGTGGTCGCCCACACCAGGTACAGCAGCGCGTGCGCATCGATCGGCGCGAGCAAGCCGCGCGCGATCCAGCCTTCGACCACTGCCACGCGCTTGTCGAACCACGGCTTCACGCGCTCCGACAGGATGTCCTGCATGTGCGTCGCACCGTGGATGATCTCGTTGGCCCACACCTTCGAGCCGAGCGGGCGGCGCCGCGACAGATCCATCTTCGCGCGCACGTAGCTGCTGATCGCCTCCACCGGATCGTCGCCGTCCTCGAACGGTCCGGCCGCGTGGTGCCAGTCTTCGAACAGATCGTCGAGCACGCGACGGTACAGCGCGAGCTTGGTCGGGAAGTAGTAATGCAGGTTCGCCTTCGGCAGACCCGCACGTTCGGCGATCATCGCGGTGCTCGCGCCGTCGAGCCCGCGCTCCGCGAACACGGCTTCCGCACAGGCCAGCAAATGCGCTTCGTTGGACTCGCGGATGTGTGCCTTGCGTCGCCGCAAAGGCGCGCGCGTTTCGTCGGTGCCGGTCGCGTCGGCGCCCGCTTCGTCATGTCTCATCGTTACCCTCGCGCGGCGTGCATGCCGCGTTGGGCTTCATTCTAGCCGCACGTCTGCGTTGAGCGCACGTGCTCGCATTCCTGCAGTGCCCGCCATGCTGCGATGCGATGGCACGTTTCTCGCTCGGTGAGACTCGCGCAAGAAAGACATTGCATTGCACATTTTGATCGTCTAAAACCTGTCCAATCGGACAGGATTCGACGCGTGACGGAACGGCGTGCCAAAGTCTCCGTCGCTCGATCGGACAAATCAGGCGAACGATGCGCACATGCACATTGCGTGTGCGGGTTTGCCCCGACAGAAGCAATGCGCGCACCGGCATCGACCGGGATGGCGACATGACGACCCCACAGGAGCGATACGAATGAACGCGGTATCGGAAACAGTGAAACGGGCAGCATTCGACACGTCGATCAAGGTCGACGGCAAGCGGTTGTGGGACAGCCTGATGGAGGTGGCGAAGATCGGCGCGACGCCGAAGGGCGGGGTCTGCCGCCTCGCGCTGACCGATCTCGACAAGGCCGGGCGCGACCTGATCGTCAGCTGGGCGAAGGCCGCCGGCTGCACGGTCACGGTCGATACGATGGGCAACGTGTTCATGCGCCGCGCGGGCCGCGTGGCCGATGCGGCACCGGTCGTTACCGGCTCGCACGCGGACTCGCAGCCGACGGGCGGCCGCTTCGACGGGATCTACGGCGTGCTGGGCGGCCTCGAGGTGATTCGCAGTCTGAACGATCACGGCATCGAGACCGAGCATCCGGTCGAAGTCGTGATCTGGACCAACGAAGAAGGGTCGCGCTTCGCGCCGGCGATGGTCGCGTCGGGCGTGTTCGCGGGCGTGTTTCCGCTCGAATACGGGCTGTCGCGCAAGGATGTTGACGGCAAGACGATCGGCGAGGAACTCGCGCGCATCGGCTATGCGGGCGATGTGCCGTGCGGCGGGCGCAAGCTGCACGCGGCGTTCGAGCTGCATATCGAGCAGGGGCCGATTCTCGAAGCGGAGTGCAAGACGATCGGCGTCGTGACCGATGCGCAGGGGCAGCGCTGGTACGAGATCACGTTCACCGGGCAGGAGGCGCATGCCGGCCCGACGCCGATGCCGCGCCGCCGCGATGCGCTGCTCGGCGCGTCGCGCGTGGTCGATCTCGTGAACCGGATCGGTCTCGATCACGCGCCGTTCGGCTGCGCGACGGTCGGCATGATGCAGATCCACCCGAACTCGCGCAACGTGATCCCGGGCCGCGTGTTCTTCACCGTCGACTTCCGGCATCCGGACGACGCCGTGCTCGCGCAGATGGACGCCGCGCTGCGCGACGGCGTCGCACGCATCGCCGCCGACATCGGGCTCGAAACCGAGCTCGAGCAGATTTTCTACTACGAGCCGGTCGCATTCGATCCGGCCTGCGTGGCGGCCGTGCGCGCCGCGGCCGACCGCTTCGGCTACTCGCACCGCGACATCGTGTCGGGCGCGGGCCACGACGCGTGCTATCTGGCGCAGGTCGCGCCGACGTCGATGGTGTTCGTGCCGTGTGTCGACGGCATCAGCCACAACGAGATCGAGGACGCGACGCCTGCGTGGATCGAGTCCGGCGCGAACGTGCTGCTGCACGCGATGTTGTCGCGCGCATGCGAGCCGGCTTCATGATGCATCGCAGGTAACGCAGCCGGGAGGCTGCCCAGCATCAGACCGTAGCATTCCTAATAACAACCGCCCCGACTGTGTATCCGCAGCCGGCGGGGACGGTTTTGTCTCCACCCAGTCGAAGGAACGCGTATGACCACCAAGCCAACCGGCGATATCGCCGCGCATCGCCTGTCGTCCACGCAACTCTCGTGCGAATTCAGCGATATCGCGCCGCTGCTCGATCCGACTGCCGCGGCTGCTGCTGCCAGCCGTTGCCACTATTGCTACGACGCGCCGTGCGTGCAGGCGTGTCCGACGCAGATCGACATCCCGAGCTTCATCCGCAAGATCGGCAACGGCAACCTGAAGGGCGCGGCGATGGACATCCTGTCCGCGAATCCGCTCGGCGGGATGTGCGCGCGGGTATGTCCGACCGAGATCCTGTGCGAAGGCGCATGCGTGCGCAATCACCAGGATTCGCAGCCGGTTGCGATCGGCGCGCTGCAGCGCCACGCGACCGACTGGGCGATGGAAACCGGCGCGGTGCGCTTCACGCGCGCACCCGACACGGGGCGGCATGTCGCCGTGGTCGGCGCGGGGCCGGCGGGGCTGGCATGCGCGCACCGGCTCGCGCTCGTCGGCCATCGCGTCACGCTGTTCGACGCGCGGCCGAAGGCGGGTGGCCTGAACGAATACGGGATCGCCGCATACAAGACCGTCGACGATTTCGCGCAGCGCGAAGTCGAGTGGCTGCTGTCGGTCGGCGGCATCACGCTGGAGACCGGCGTCGCACTCGGCCGCGACGTGACGCTCGACGCGCTGCGCGAGCGGCATGACGCGGTGTTTCTCGCGATGGGCCTGGGCGGCGTGCGCACGCTCGCGATCGACGGCGAGCAACTGGCCGGCGTGATGAACGCGGTCGACTTCATCGAACAGGTGCGGCAGGCCGATGCGCTGGAGAACGTGCCGGTCGGGCGGCGCGTGGTCGTGATCGGCGGCGGCAATACCGCGATCGACGCAGCCGTGCAGAGCCGCAAGCTCGGCGCGCAGCGCGTGACGATGGTGTATCGCCGCGGCGTGGAGGCGATGAGCGCGACCTGGGCCGAACGCGAGTTCGCGCAGAAAAGCGGCGTCACGCTGGTCACGCATGCGAAGCCGGTGCGTATCGCGGGTGCGGACGGGCACGTGACGGGCGTCGAATTCGAGGCGGCGTCCGGCGAGCGCTTCACCGTCGACGCGGACATGGTGCTGAAGGCGATCGGCCAGACGCTGGTGCCGGACGGTGCCGCCGCGTTGCTGACGGCGGACGGCACGCGCATCGCGGTCGATGCCGACGGACGCACGGCGTTGCCCGACGTATGGGCCGGCGGCGACTGCGCGGCGACAGGCGGCATCGATCTGACGGTGCAGGCCGTGCAGGACGGCAAGCGCGCGGCCGCCGCGATCGACGCGGCGCTGGCGCAGCGCGACGCCAAGGCCGCGTGAGCGCGGCATACGCAACGGCAGCGCGCACGTCGCGCGCGCCACGATAAACGTCCCCATTCTCACGGAGCCGAACATGGCCGACCTTCGCTGCACCATCGCAGGCATCACTTCGCCGAATCCCTTCTGGCTCGCTTCCGCGCCGCCGACCGACAAGGCGTACAACGTCAACCGCGCATTCGAGGCCGGCTGGGGCGGCGTCGTCTGGAAGACGCTCGGGCTCGATCCGCACGTCGTCAACGTCAGCTCGCGCTATGGCGCGGTGCAATGGAACGGGCAGCGGATCGCCGGGCTGAACAACATCGAGCTGATCACCGACCGTCCGCTCGACGTGAACCTGAAGGAGATCGCGCAGGTGAAGCGCGACTGGCCGGACCGCGCGCTGATCGTGTCGCTGATGGTGCCGTGCAACGAGCGCGACTGGAAATGGATCCTGCCGCTCGTCGAGGATACGGGCGCCGATGCGGTCGAACTGAATTTCGGCTGCCCGCACGGGATGAGCGAGCGCGGCATGGGCGCGGCCGTCGGGCAGGTGCCGGAATACGTCGAGATGGTCACGCGCTGGGTCAAGGAAGGCACGAAGCTGCCGTGCCTCGTGAAGCTCACGCCGAACATCAGCGACATCCGGATGGGGTCGCGCGCGGCCTACAAGGGCGGCGCGGACGGCGTGTCGCTGATCAACACGATCAACTCGATCGTCGCGGTGGACCTCGACCAGATGGCGCCGATGCCGACCGTCGACGGCAAGGGTACGCACGGCGGCTACTGCGGTCCGGCGGTCAAGCCGATCGCGCTGAACATGGTCGCGGAAATCGCACGCGATCCGGAAACGCCGAACCTGCCGATTTCCGGCATCGGCGGGATTTCGTCGTGGCGCGACGCGGCCGAATTCATGGTGCTGGGCGCCGGCAGCGTGCAGGTGTGCACCGCCGCGATGCACTACGGCTTCCGGATCGTGACGGATCTGGCGGACGGGCTGTCGAACTGGATGGACGAGAAGGGCTACGCGACGCTCGACGACGTGCGCGGCCGCGCGGTGCCGAACGTCACCGACTGGAAATACCTGAACCTGAAGTACGACATCAAGGCGCGCATCGACCAGGACCGCTGCATCCAGTGCGGGCTGTGCCATATCGCATGCGAGGACACGTCGCATCAGGCGATCACGGCCGAGAAGGACGGCGTGCGGCATTTCGAAGTGGTGGACGCGGAGTGCGTCGGGTGCAATCTTTGCATGCATGTGTGTCCGGTCGAGCAATGCATCACGATGGAGCGGGTCGACGCGGGCGACTACGCGAACTGGACCACGCATCCGAACAACCCGGCGCGCGTCGACGCGGGCGCCAGCCCCGCGCAACCAGAGAAGCACGCGAAGGCGGCCTGACCGGCGGCCGGCGGCGCGGGACCATCCGCGCCGCTGCTTGTGTTCTGTTCGGCCGGCATCGTGCGATGCCGGCGCTGACGTTTACGTGGAGCGCGTTCGATGAAACCAGCAGCGAATCCCGCCGATTCCGACAGCGCCGCGGCGCCGGCCGGCAGCCTGTACAACGACGACCTCGCACCGACGACGGCGGCGCAGCGCACGTGGCGGTGGTATCACTTCGCGGCGTTGTGGGTCGGGATGGTGATGAACATCGCGTCGTACATGCTCGCGGCCGGGCTGATCCAGGAAGGCATGTCGCCGTGGCAGGCGGTGCTGACCGTGTTGCTCGGCAACCTGATCGTGCTCGTGCCGATGCTGATGATCGGTCATGCGGGTACGAAGCACGGGATTCCGTACGCGGTGCTCGTGCGCGCGTCGTTCGGCACGCAGGGCGCGAAGCTGCCCGCGCTGTTGCGTGCGATCGTCGCGTGCGGCTGGTACGGGATCCAGACCTGGCTCGGCGGCAGCGCGATCTACACGCTGCTGAACATCCTGACCGGCAACGCGCTGCACGGCGCCGCGCTGCCGATCGCCGGCATTTCGCTCGGGCAGCTCGCGTGCTTCCTCGTGTTCTGGGCGCTGCAGCTGTACTTCATCCTGCACGGCACCGATTCGATCCGCTGGCTCGAAAGCTGGTCCGCGCCGATCAAGGTCGTGATGTGCATCGCGCTCGTGTGGTGGGCGACGTCCCAGGCGGGCGGCGTGGGCTCGATGCTGTCGGCGCCGTCGCAGTTCGCGGCGGGCGGCAAGAAGGCCGGGCTGTTCTGGGCGACGTTCTGGCCGGGCCTGACCGCGATGGTCGGCTTCTGGGCGACGCTCGCGCTGAACATCCCCGACTTCACGCGCTTCGCGCATTCGCAGCGCGACCAGATCATCGGACAGTCGATCGGGCTGCCGCTGCCGATGGCGCTGCTGTCGGTGGTGTCGGTCGTCGTGACGTCGGCCACCGTGGTGATCTACGGCAACGCGATCTGGGATCCGATCGACCTGACGAGCCGGATGACCGGCATCGGCGTCGGCATCGCGCTGGTGATCCTCACGCTCGACACGATGTGCTGCAACCTCGCGGCGAATCTGGTCGGCCCCGCGTACGACTTCTCGAGCCTGTGGCCGAAGGCGATCTCGTATCGCACGGGCGGTCTGATCACCGCGACGATCGCGATCGTGATGATGCCGTGGAAGATCCTCGCCACGACCGACGGCTACATCTTCACCTGGCTCGTCGGGTATTCGGCGCTGCTCGGGCCGGTCGCGGGGATCCTGAT
This sequence comes from Burkholderia sp. JKS000303, assembly GCF_002563755.1. Classification (NCBI taxonomy): domain Bacteria; kingdom Pseudomonadati; phylum Pseudomonadota; class Betaproteobacteria; order Burkholderiales; family Burkholderiaceae; genus Burkholderia; species Burkholderia sp. JKS000303. Next base: position 1,246,612 of record NZ_PDBZ01000002.1, on the reverse strand, counting down.
GGTCGACTACTTCCTGATTCGCGGCACGCGGCTCGATACGCGCGCGCTGTTCGACGAGCGCGGCGACTTCAGCTACACGCGCGGCTGGAACCCGGCCGCGCTGGTCGCGCTCGTGGTCGGCGTGCTGCCGAACCTGCCCGGCTTCCTGCACACGGCATTTCCGGCATCGTTCGCGAACGTGCCGGCGTTCTTCAACACGCTTTACACGTATGCGTGGTTCGTCGGCCTGGTGCTGGCGTCCGGCGTGTACGGCACCTGGATGAAGTGGCGCGCCGGACAGCGCGCGCAGATCGCGAGCGCCTGATGCGCGAGACGCATGTCATGCGGCACCCGACAGTCAACGAGGAGGCAACGAAATGGCAATCCTGATTCGCGGCGGCACCGTGGTCGATGCAGACCGAACCTATCGCGCGGACGTACTGTGTGCCGACCCGCAGGACGGCGGCACGATCCTGCAGATCGCAGAGAAGATCGACGCGCCGGCCGGCGCGAGCATCGTCGATGCGCACGACCAGTACGTGATGCCGGGCGGCATTGATCCGCATACGCACATGGAACTGCCGTTCATGGGCACGAAGGCGAGCGACGATTTCTACTCGGGTACGGCAGCCGGGCTGTCGGGCGGCACGACGAGCATCATCGACTTCGTGATCCCGAGCCCGAAGCAACCGCTGATGGAGGCGTTCCACGCGTGGCGCGGCTGGGCCGAGAAGGCGGCGTCCGACTACGGCTTCCACGTGGCCGTGACGTGGTGGGACGAATCGGTGCATCGCGACATGGGCACGCTCGTGCGCGAGCACGGCGTGTCGAGCTTCAAGCACTTCATGGCCTACAAGAACGCGATCATGGCCGACGACGAGGTGCTCGTGAACAGCTTCACGCGTTCGCTCGAACTCGGTGCGCTGCCGACCGTGCACGCGGAAAACGGCGAGCTCGTGTTCCAGCTGCAAAAGGCGCTGCTCGCGCGCGGGATGACGGGGCCGGAGGCGCATCCGCTGTCGCGGCCGCCGGAGGTCGAGGGCGAGGCCGCGAACCGCGCGATCCGCATCGCCCAGGTGCTCGGCGTGCCCGTGTATATCGTGCACGTGTCGGCGAAGGACGCGGTCGACGTGATCACGCGCGCGCGCAGCGAAGGGCTGCGCGTGTTCGGCGAAGTGTTGCCGGGCCATCTCGTGATCGACGAAGCCGTGTATCGCGACCCGGACTGGACGCGCGCGGCCGCGCACGTGATGAGCCCGCCGTTCCGCTCGGCCGAGCACCGCGAGGCGCTGTGGCGCGGGCTGCAGTCGGGACAGCTGCATACGACGGCGACCGACCATTGCGTGTTCTGCGCGTCGCAGAAGGCGATGGGCCGCGAGGACTTCACGAAGATTCCGAACGGCTGCGGCGGCGTCGAGGACCGCATGTCGGTGCTGTGGCATCACGGCGTGAACCACGGCCGCATCACGCCGAACGAGTTCGTGCGGATCACGTCGACCAATGCCGCGCAGATCTTCAACCTGTATCCGCGCAAGGGGGCCGTGCAGGTCGGCGCCGATGCCGATCTGGTCGTGTGGGATCCGGCCGCGACGAAGACGATCTCGGTGAAGACCCATCACCAGCAGGTCGACTTCAACGTGTTCGAGGGGATGACGGTGCAGGGCGTCGCGACGCACACGCTCACGCGCGGCGCGCTCGCGTGGGCCGACGGCGAGCTGCGTGCGCAGCGCGGGGCGGGCCGCTACCTGAAGCGGCCGCCGGCTGCCGGCTACTACGAGGCCGCACGCATCGCGAACCGGCTGCGCGAGCCGCACCCGGTCGAGCGGGCCGGCTAAGCGAGCTGGTCGAGCGGCCGCCGGGCGGGCGCGTGCGTCGCGGGGGTTAGCGAGCGTCGCCCGCGCCTGCCTGGTGGATCGGGATCACCGTGCGCGCGCCGCATTCGCGCAGCAGATCGCGCAGTTCGTTGATGACCGGAAACACCTCGTGGTTCCAGTCGGCGCCCTGCCGGTCGTGCGCTTCCTGCTCGCGTTCGACGATCCAGCGATCCTCGCGGAAGATCCGCTCGGTGAACCACACGAGCAGCGGCCACGCGAGATCGAGCGCGAACGGGATGCCCGGCTTGTGGATCGACAGCAGTCCGAACGTGCGGTTGGTGCGCTGCGCCGCGTCGAGCGGCACGTAGACGATCCACAGGTCCATCACCAGCGTGCCTTCGCTCGAGCGGATCTGCAGTGTTTGATACGGGTAGCCCGTGCGGACCGTCATCACGCTCTTGTCGGCCTGGTCGCCGGGCTTCTTGCTCGAACCGAACACGAGCGCCTCGCCGACCGGCTGCTTGCCTTCCATCCGCGCGAACGTGTAGTCGACCTCGACCCAGTCGTCGCCGCGGCGACGGCCGACGCTGCGCGCGCGCATCTGTCCCATCTGCTTGCGATGAAGGAACTGATGGTTCATGTCCATCAGGTTCTCGTGCATGAACGAGTAGTGGCACTTGACCTCGCGGCCGAACCGGCGTGTCTTGTAGGCGGGATCGTCCGCCGATTCGAGTGCGGGGAACGGGCGCGCGTCGGCGAGCGTCGCGTCGCCGGGGAACACGAAGATCAGCCCGTGCGCTTCGCGGCACGGATACGCGCGCACGCCGTTGGGCAGGCGATCGCGACCGAGATACGGGACGTCGACGCAGCGGCCGCTGTCGCACGCGTAGGTCCAGCCGTGGTAACAGCACCGCAGCGTTTCGCCGGTCACGACACCGGCATGCAGCGGCACCTGGCGGTGCGCGCAACGATCTTCGAGCGCATACACGGCGCCGGATTCGGTGCGCACGAGCACGATCGGGTCGCCGGCGAAATGCACGCCGAGCGTTTTGCCGCGCTTGAGTTCGCGCGACCACGCGAGCGGATACCAGTGATCGGGATGGATGGGCACGCGGCGCAGGTCGCGCACGACGGTGCCGGTGGACGGTCGTTCGAGCGGTGGTTCGAGGGTGCCGCTGTCAGACAAAGGCACTGCGCGCATGCGTGACGCCTCCTGGCTGGACTGGGGTTCCGAGCGCCGCGGAACGCGGCGGGAATCTGAAGCAGTCTACGCGAAGTTGGCGCGCGAAGCTGGGGCGATGCGGGTATGCCCGGTCGGCGCGGCGCGGGTTTCGTTGATGCAGCGCAAACCGGGGCGGCGGCGCGGGGTGGTCGAGCCGCGCCGCGCGCTCGGCAGTCCGTCACATCCGCGCGTCGTGCCACAGCACCGCGTCGGCGCGGTACAGCGCCGGGAAGCGCTGCTTCAGGCCGGCGACCTTCGGCAGGTCGTTGAACGCGATGTACGGCGCGTCGGGATGCAGTTCGAGGTAGTTCTGGTGATACGCCTCGGCGGGATAGAAGCCCTTGTACGCTTCGACGCGCGTGACGACGGGTGCCGCGTATGTGTGTGCGGCGCCGAGCTGCGCGATGTATGCGGTCGCGACGGCGCGCTGCTGCGCCGTGGTCGGGAAGATCGCCGACCGGTATTGCGTGCCGTCGTCGGGGCCTTGCCGGTTGAGCTCGGTCGGGTCGTGCGCGACCGAGAAGAACACCTGCAGCAGCCGGCCGTACGTGATCTGCGTCGGGTCGTACACGATGCGTACCGATTCCGCATGGCCCGTGAGCCCGGTGCCGACGAGCGCGTAGTGCGCGGTTTCGGAGGCGCCGCCCGCGTAGCCGGCCGTGACCTGCTTCACGCCCTTCACGTGCTCGAACACGCCCTGCACGCCCCAGAAGCAACCGCCCGCCAGCACGGCCGTTTCTTCGTGGGTCGCGCCCGGCGTTTCGTCGAGCGTCGGCGCGGGCACCGCATGCATCGGTTCCGCGGAAGCGACGACGCGTTGGTAGCCGAACACGGCGGCGGCCGCGACGACGAGCGCGCCGATGCGGCGCAGCATGAACGCCCGCCGCCGCGGCGGGCGATCGCGAGTGGATGTCGGGATCATGATTTGCTCCTTCGGAATGCGGGACGGAAGACGGTGGTCGTGCGGTGGCCGGACGGCGGCGCGTGACTGCGTCCGCGCTCAACCGAACGTGAATGCATAGGCATCGACGCCGGGGTCGAGAAACTCGATCGAGAACGTGCGATCGGCGATCGCGCCGGACTGCCGGACGAGCTGGTACAGGCGCTGCCCGGTGACGGTGCCGTAGCCCTGCGCGTCGACGTCGGTGCCGTGGGCGGCGCCGGGCGCCGCGCCGTCGAGCGTCACGCGAAAGCGCACCGGCTTGCCGTTCGCGCCCGGGCCGAGCACCAGGTGCAGGTCGCGCGCATGGAAGCGGTAGACGATCTTCCCGGCCGGCGCGGCGAGCGTCGCGCGCTCGGCGCCGACCTGCCATGCTCCGGCGAGGCCCCAGTCGTTCAGCTCGGGATGCGCGGGCGCGTCGTAGCGGTGCGTCGTGTCGCGCACGACACCGCCCGGCGACGTGAAGTCTTCCGCGCGTGCATAGCCGACATAGGTTTCGGGCGAGCGCACGTCCGCGCTGTCGGCCGCCGCGAGTGCGCCCTTCGCCGGCGCGCCGGTGAGGCCGAGCGGCACGTTCAGCGCTTCGGGGTGGCCGGCTTCCGCGAGCAGCGACTGGATCGCGCGTTCCGACTGCGCGTATTCGCCTTCGCCGAAGTGGTGATGGCGGATCCGGCCTTGCGCGTCGATGAAGTAGTGCGCGGGCCAGTATTCGTTGCCGAATGCGCGCCAGATCGCATAGCGGTTGTCGATCGCGACCGGGTAGTCGATGCCGAGGTCGTGCACGGCCTTCTTCACGTTGCCGAGGTCGCGCTCGAACGCGAACTCCGGCGCGTGCACGCCGATCACGACGAGCCCGTACGGCGCATATTTGCGCGCCCACGCGGTCGTGTACGGCAGCGTGCGCAGGCAGTTGATGCACGAGTACGTCCAGAAATCGACGAGCACGACCTTGCCGCGCAGGCCGGCCGCCGTCAGCGGCGGCGAATTCAGCCACTGCACGGCGCCGTCGAGCGACGGCAGCGTGCCTTCGACGGGCAGTGCGGCCGGTGCGTGCATCGCGGGCGTCGTGTCGGCCGCGCGCATCATCGCGCCGCCGGTCATCGCGCCGCCCGCGGCCGGTGCGTCGCCGGACGTTGCGGCCATCATCGCGCCGCCCGCTGCGCCGACGCTGCCTCCGGTGTTGCCGGTCGCGGCCATCGCCGCGGGCGCGCCGTTCGAGTGGCCGCCGAGCCGGTCGACGAGCTTCGTCTCCAGCCCGCCGGTCGTGACGGTCGACAACTGCGCGAGCGCACCCGTATCGAGGCCGAGCGCGATCGCCGCGACGCCGGCCAGCAGCGCCGCGCCGATGCCGCGCCGGATCCATTCGCCGGCGCCGAGCGAGCGCTTCATCGCGGCGAACACCTTGCCGCCGATCACGAGCGCGATGCCGAGCGACGTCGCCGCGCCGGCCGCGTACGCGACGAGCAGCACCGTCGTGCCGACGCTCGCGCCGCGCAGCGCGGCGCCGGTCAGCACGAGTCCGAGGATCGGGCCTGCGCACGGCGCCCACAGCAGGCCGGTGGCGACGCCGAGCAGCAGCGACGACACGGGGCCGGCCGCGCGGCCGTCGCGCTGCGCGAAGCCGGTGAGCCGGTTGCCTGCCGCGACGAGCGGGCGCGTCAGGTGTTCGGCCAGGCGCGGCAGCAGCAGCGTCAGGCCGAACACCGCGAGCAGCGCGATGGCGAGCCAGCGGCCGGCCTGGTTGGCCTGCGCGACCCAGCCGCCGCCGACGGCGGCGAGCGTGGCGACGACGGTGAACGTGAGCGCCATGCCGGCGAGCAGCGGCAGGCCGGTACGCACGAACGGCTGGTCGGCGCGTGCGAACACGAACGGCAGCACGGGCAGGATGCACGGGCTCAGGATCGTGAGCACGCCGCCGAGATAGGCGAGGACGATGAGCAGCATGGAGCAGTCTCCGGTCGTTCAGGAAGGCGGCGGCCGCTCAGGCGGCGGCCGGGTGGAAGACGAGCGCGAGCCCGTTCATGCAGTAGCGCAGCCCGGTGGGCGGCGGGCCGTCGTCGAACACGTGGCCGAGATGGCCGCCGCAGCGGCGGCAATGCACTTCGGTGCGCGCCATCCCGAACGACGTATCGACTTCGGTCGCGACCGCGTGGTCGAGCGGTTTCCAGAAGCTCGGCCAGCCGGTATGGCTGTCGAACTTGGTGCTCGACGAGAACAGCGCGAGGTTGCAGCCGGCGCACGCGAACGTGCCGTGGCGGTGCTCGTCGTTCAGCGGGCTGCTGTACGGCGGCTCGGTGCCGGCGTCGCGCAGTACCGTGTATTGGGCAGGCGTCAGGCGGCGGCGCCATTCGGCGTCGCTGCGGGTGACTTCGAATGGGGCGGCCATCCGTGGGGCGGCCATCCGCGGGGCGGCGGGTTCGGCGCCGGAGGCGGGCGGCGCGGCGAACGCGCGACCGACCAGCGCACGGCGGCCGACCGACGACAGCGCCGCGAGCGCGGCAAGGCCGGTGGCGCCGGCGAACAGCAGATCTCTACGGGTGGGCATGGCGGGCTCCTGAAACAGGTGCTGGAAACATGCGCACAGAGTAGGCAGCGGCCGGTGTCGAAGTCCTCACGGAAAGTTAAATGATTTGTGAGACTTTCCGGGGGATCCGGCCAGGTCCGTTGAAATCCATCAAAGCCCCGTCTGACAAGGGTTTTCGGGAAATTGGTGGTCAGACAAGTTCCGCGGAAATCCTCCACGAGCCGCAACCTTGTAGGTTTTTTAGTGTTCGCGATGTGGGGGAGACTCTGTTTAGGTTTGCGTCGAACGCTCTGCCGCTGCTTACCGCAATCTCCGACGTCGGGTACAACCGGCAAGCGGTGGAAATGCTGGTAGCCATCCAACAAATGATTCGATGCGGTGACGGAGCTGTTCAACGCGACAGTGGAAGCGGCGCAGCAACGGGGCCTGCTGTCGGGCGAGCACTTCAGCGTCGATGGCACCCTGATTCAGGGCTGGGCCAGCCACAAGAGCATCCGTTGCAAAGATGGTAGCGACGACGACCGGCCGCCCGGCAACTGGCACGGCCAGACGCGCAGCAACGAGACGCATGAATCAAAGCGCGACGGTGACAGCCGGCTGCACCGAAAGAGCAACGTGGCACCGGCATTGCCGAGCTATCTCGGTCATGTGCTGACCGACAATCGGCACGGTCTGGTGGTCAATGTGCAAGCCAGCCGGGCGAATGGTCGAGCCGAGCGCGACGTTGCCGCCGAGATGTTGCGGGACGTCGCGCTACCAGATCGACGTATTACGGCCGGCGCCGACAAGGGTCCAACACCGGGCGAATTCGCCGGCAATACAGCTTTCGTCCGATGGCCGAGGGCCCACGAAAGACCGAACATTAATGTCGGCGCCGTCCGAGAAATCCAAGTGGGTCGCTCATCAGCATAACTACCGGTTCCGACCATTGAACTTCTTGGGGGGCAGGTGAGACCTAACGAGGATGTTTGGACGCCGGCGACCGTTTCGTGCCATTGGACGGTCGTGCATCCGCCAATGCGATCAGCGCATCGGTGAGCTGTTCCATGTGTCTCGCCATCTTGCCAGGGTCGCCGGACTGCAGCGAAATAAACGCGCCGTCGAAACCGGCCAAACCGAAGTGGGCAAGATCGTCGATGCATTTCGACGTCATGTGCTTGCGGTCGGCGCCCAATGCATTGCGAATCATCTTCTGCATGTAGTCACGACCTTCCTTGCGGATCTCGATAATGGTCTGCATCGCTTCGGGTTCGACAGTCTCGGCTGTCATGACCAGCAAGAACTGCAGGCGCATGAAGTTCTCGTGGTGCTGAAACACCTCTCCGGTCTTCTGCAGATACCAGCACAGCCGCTCGCGCGGCGTCCCTTCCGGCGGGCACTGATGCGCGTCGCGCATGGCGGCGAAGAACTCGCGTGCACCGAGCGCCATGACCTCCGCGAGGAGACCCGCCTTCGATCCGAAGTGGTGGTAGATCGCGCTCTTGGGAATACCCGTCGCTTCGACGAGCGCGGACATCGAGGTGCCTGCGTAGCCGTATGCAGCCATGACGCGTGCGGCCGCGTCGAGGATCTCCTGGCGCGATTGCCGGCCGCGTCGGTTGCCGATTTTCGGTGAATTACTCATCCGGAAAGTATAGCTGTGATTGTTATTGTACCGATTGGTCCAATACTGGTTTCCCCTAGGTATCGTGTTTTGGACCGTTCGGTATGATTCGCAACTATCGGCTTGAGGCCGACGTGCGCTGAACGGGCCGGGTTGAAGGTGGCCGGCGCTCACGCGGCGTGTATGGCGATGCTTGTCGGGCTTTCCGTCGCCGGTCGATCCATTGCGAAACCTGGAGAAGCGAATGAGTAGCGTGTCAACCTTGGGATATATGGTTTTTGGCGTCAGCGACCTGGCGGCATGGGAGGCGTTTGCCGTCGACATACTCGGTTTGCAGGCGGGAAGACGGGTGCCGGGCGAGTCCCTTGGCCTGCGCATGGACGACTACGAGCAGCGCATCCTGTTGCTGAAGAGCGACCTCGACGATTTCGTCGCGGCGGGCTGGGAGTTCGAGTCGAACACTGAACTCGTGGCCTATGTGGACCAGTTGCGCGCCAAGGGCATCGACGTATCGGAAGCGGATACGGCGGTGGCGGACCAGCGTCGCGTCACGCGCCTGTTCGTCTGCCGCGATCCCGACGGCATTCGTCACGAGTTCTATTGCACCGCGTATCGCGCCCGCACCCGCGACGCTTTCCGTTCCTCGGTGCTGCGCGGCGCGTTCAGCACGGGGCGCCTGGGCGTCGGTCACTTTGTGACGGTGCCCAAGCAAAGCGCGGAAGCGAAGGCGTTCTGCGAGAGCGTGCTCGGCCTGAAACTGAGCGACACCATCACTGGCGACGCGGCTCCGGGCGTCGAGCTCGATGTGACGTTCTTTCATGCCCGGACCGGCCGTCATCATTCGCTGGCCATCGCCGACGTGCCGTTCCCGACGCGCAAGCGTATCCACCACGTGATGGTCGAGTGCACCGATGCCAACGATGTCGGTCTCGCATACGACCGCTGCAAGCGGGCCGGCGTACCGATCCTGATGGAACTCGGGCATCACCCCAACGACCGGATGTTTTCCTTCTACATGATCTCGCCATCGGGTTTCGCCATCGAGTTCGGCGCGGGCGGGATCGTCGTCGACGACGCGACGTGGGAAGTCAAGCGCTACACCGAATTGAGCGACTGGGGGCACGCGATGAATCCGCCGCCGGCGGACCCGCTTCGCCCCGCACATTGAGTTCGTACCGCCCGTTGGGCCGAATCACCCTGTACCAATCCTGCCAATGGAGTTATGGAATGACCCTGACTGAAGCCAGCACCAGCAAGTTCGTGACGATCAACCAGCCTGGTCTCGAGAACTTCAAGATTCACTTCAACGATGCCGGCAGCGGCCCGGCAGTCGTGATGCTGCACGGTGGCGGCCCCGGCGCGAGCGGCTGGAGCAACTATTACCGGAATATCGAGGTACTCGTGAATGCGGGGTACCGCGTGCTGTTGATCGACAGCCCCGGTTTCAATAAATCGGACGAGATCGTCACGGACATTCCGCGTCCGCTGATCAATGCGCGCGCGACCAAAGGCGTGCTGGACGCGCTCGGCATCGAGAAGGCGCACTTCGTCGGCAACTCGATGGGCGGCGCGTCGGCCATGAGTTTCGCGCTCGAATTCCCCGATCAGATGGACCGCCTGGTGCTGATGGGACCGGGCGCGCAAGGCCCCAGCATCTTCCAGCCGCAGCTGGGCGAGGGCGTCAAGCGCATGTTCAAGTTGTACACGCAACCGAGTTATGCAAATTTCGAGGCGATGCTCGAAGTGTTCGTCTACGAACCCGGCGCGATCACCGAAGAGCTGCGCCAGGGACGCTGGAACAACATCGAGTCGAACCCGAATCACCTGAAGAACTTCGTTGAAAGCGCAAAGCTTTGCCCGGTCAGCAGATGGGATCTGACCGCCCGATTCCCCGAGATCAGCCACAAGACGCTGATCACGTGGGGGCGCGACGATCGCTTTGTTCCGCTTGATCATGGCTTACGCATGATCAACACGTTCCAGGATGCGCGGCTCCACGTCCTGCCGAAGTGCGGTCACTGGGCCCAGTGGGAACACGCAGAGGAGTTCAACCGGCTCGTCATTGAATTCCTGAAGGGTTGACGAAGGCGGTACCGAGTCGGATCGAACCTGCGGCTGGTAAGAAAAAGATACGGAGACAAACATGCTTTCTAATTCGCAGTGCGAATTAAATAGAAATGGTGCGAGCAGCTTGCAGGGTTGGCTGCTTGTGTCGACCTGTTGGTTGGCGTCGGCCGGTGCGGTACTGATCGCTCCCGTCCTCCCGTTCATGCAGAAGGCATTTTCCGACCAGCCGCACGCCGATGTGCTCACCTTGATCGTGCTGGTGATTCCCGGCCTGATGATCGCGCTCTGCGGCCCGCTGATGGGCGCGATTATCGACATGGTCGGGAGAAAGCGGTTGTACCTGATATCGGTCGCCATCTATGCGATTGCGGGCAGCTTGCCGTTCTTCCTGAACAGCCTCTCCACGATTCTGGTGACGCGGGTGGTGGTGGGTATCGCCGAGGCGGCAATTACGACGATTTCCACCGCGCTGACCGCCGATTATTTCAGCGGCAGGGCGCGCGAAAAGTGGCTGACGATCCAGCTGGGCTCGGCATCCATCGTCGCGGTCGTGATGTTCGCGCTGGGCGGCGCGCTCGGCGGGTTCGCCGCGGGCTGGCGCACGCCGTTCCTCGTCTACGGCGGCGCAGTCGTCTTCCTGCCGCTCATCGCGCTGTTTGTGTGGGAGCCCGAGGCGCTTGGCGAAGCGCGCGACAAGACGGCGCCGCGCTTGCCGTTCCCGTGGCGCGAAATCGGTCATGTCTGCGTGATGGCGTTGTTCACCGCGGTGATGTACTTCGTGATCACCATCCAGATCAGCTTCCTGCTGACAGCGCGAGGCGTCACGACGCCCGCCGTCATCGGGATCGGCAGCGCGATCGCGAATGCGGGTGTTCCGTTCGGCGCGTTCGTATTCCATCGACTGTCGGGGTGGGCCATCAACCGCCTGCTTGCCGTTTCATTCTCGATCATCGCGGCAGGCTTCTACATCGTATCAACGGTGGCCAACATCGATTTGCTGATCGCGGGCGCCTTCGTTGCATGCTTCGGCGGAGGAATCGTCATGCCGCTGATGCTGAACTGGATCATGGTCCGGCTGCCGTTTGCGCAGCGCGGCCGCGGCGCGGGGGGATACATGGCCGCGTTCTTCCTCGGCAATTTCCTCAGTCCGCTGGTCGTCGCCGCGATTGCGGCCAAGGCGGGCGGCCTGTTCGTGTCGATCGGCTTGCTGTCGGCCGTGTGCGCCGCCGTCGCCGTCGTTTCCCTGATTCTGACGCTGCTCAAGCGCGGCCCGACGGAAGCCGTGGGCGGGCACGCTCATATGCCGCTGCCGCATTGAAATTACATTTGCAAGAGTGGAAATATCCCATGAACGAAAATTTTGATGCCGACGTTGCGATCGTCGGATATGGCCCTAGCGGCATCATCGCCGCGCTGACCCTCGCGAAATACGGTATCTCCGCGGTGGTGTTCGAGCGGCATCGCGACATTTATCAGCGTGCTCGCGCCGTGACGGTCAACGACTGGACCATGCGGATCTTTCAGAACATCGGTGTCGACGAAGCCGTTCTGAAATGCATCGATCCACAGCGTGCGCTGCGCTGGATGCGCTACGACGGCACGGAGATCATGCGCATCGAGCACCCGCCTTCGACGCTGGGTATCCGGTCGCGGCAATTCAATATCTATCAGCCGACGATGGAAGCGACGCTGCGCGAATGCGCCGCCGTGCATGCGGGGATCGACGTGCGCTACGGCACGGAGGTCGTGTCGCTGACGCAGGACGATGCCGGCGTGACGGTGACGGCGAAGGACCTCGATACCGGCGCGGTTGCCGACACGCGCGTGCGTTACGTGATCGGCTGCGACGGTGGCAGCAGCGCCACGCGCACGATGATCGACGTGAAATTGCTCGGGGATACGATCGACGTGATGTGGATCGTCATCGATTGCCGGGTGAAGCGCTGGTGGCCGGATCGGAACCTGCTGACGTTCTGGTCGGACAAGGAGCGCCCGGTGGTCGACATCGCGCTGTCGGGCGGCAATCACCGCTGGGAATTGCCGCTCAAGCCGGGCGAGACCCAAGCGGATTTCGCGACGAGCGAGCAGGTGTGGCCGTTGCTCAAGGCGCTCGGCGTGAGCGAGGACGATGTCGAGATTCATCAGCACGCGTTCTATCGCCACCATACGCGGATGGCCGACAAGTGGCGCGTCGGGCGCGTTTTCCTGGCCGGCGATGCTGCGCATCTGATGCCGCCTTGGGCCGGTGCCGGCATGCAGACGGGCATGCGCGATGCGTTCGATCTCGGCTGGAAGCTCGCGGGCGTGCTCAAGGGGACCTTGCCCGAGCATTTCCTCGATACCTACGAAGCGGAGCGCCGGCCCAATGCGGCGTTCTACACGGAGCTCGCGGTACAGCTCGGCCGCGTCATCAAGCAGGAACTCTCGGAGGAGGAGCAGGCCGCGCTCAATGCGCAGCCTGCCGGGGAAATCGTCGAGCCTCCGCTGATCGCGCCGCCGGTGCTGAAGACCGGCTGGCTGCGCGGGCCGGTTGCCGACGACAGCATCGTCGGCCGCATGGTGCCGCAGCCGGTTGTGGGCGACACGCGCGGCGTGATGGCGCGTCTGGACGTGTTGCTGGGAGATCGCTTCGTGCTGCTGGGAGACGGCGTCGATCCCGCCACGCTGCTCACGGCGGAGGAGAAGGCGGCGTGGGACAAGCTCGATGCGCGCTACCTTGCCGTGCGTAACCAGGATCAGCATACCGAGGGCCCGGACGAACTGATCGATCTCGACGGCGTGCTGAAGCCGTGGCTGCGCAAGTACGGTGCGCGCGCCGTCGCATTGCGGCCCGACCGGTTCGTGGCGGCGGCCGATGTGAGCGGCCTCGCGGTGCAGGTCTGATGCGTCGGCGTGCCGGCGATGAAACCCGTTGCGCCGAAAACAGTACGGGAGGCCTTGTTGCCTCCCGCGATGGATCATTCGAAACGGACACCTCCCGATGACCGATACCTCCGTAGTGAATACCCTGGCCGCGCGTCTGCGCGAAGCCGAAGCGGCGTGTGACGCGATCGAGCCGGTGCGTGGCACGATCGCGCTTGACGACATGGCGACTGCGTACGCGGTGCAGCAGGCCAACGTCGATGCGCGAGTGGCCGCGGGCGAACGCATCGTCGGCCGCAAGATAGGCCTGACGTCGCTCGCGGTACAGCAGCAGCTCGGCGTCGACCAGCCCGACTTCGGCGCATTGTTCGCGAGCATGGCCTGCGGCGATGGCGAGCCGATTCCGCTCGCGCAGCTGATCCAGCCGAAGGTGGAGGCCGAGATCGCGCTCGTGCTGGAGCGCGATCTCGTGCACGAGAAGCATACGTTCGTCGACATCCTGCGCGCCAGTGCCTATGCACTGGCGGCGATCGAGGTGGTGGACAGCCGCATCCGGGGTTGGGATATCCGCTTCGTCGACACGGTGGCCGACAACGCGTCGAGCGCGCGTTTCGTGGTCGGCAGCCGCCCGGTGCCGCTCTCCGGACTCGATCTCGCCGGTTGTGCGATGACGCTTTCCCGCGATGGCGAAGTGCTGTCGCGCGGCGCCGGCGCCGCCTGTCTCGGCAATCCGCTGAACGCCGCGGTGTGGCTCGCCGACCGGATGGTGCAACTCGGCACGCCGCTGCGCGCGGGCGATGTGGTGCTCACGGGCGCGCTCGGCCCGATGGTGGCGGTCACTCAGCCGGGCGTCTATACGGCGGACATCGACGGACTCGGCAGCGTGCGGGCGACGTTCGCGTAGCGCATTGGCGTACTCAATTCCTCAGGAAATCGACATGGCTTCCACGAAACTCAAAGCGGCGATCATCGGCTCGGGCAACATCGGCACCGATCTGATGATCAAGATCATGCGGCACGGAAAGCACCTGGAAATCGGCGCGATGGTGGGCATCGATCCGAATTCCGACGGCCTCGCACGGGCTGCGCGCCTGGGCGTCGCAACCACGCACGAAGGCGTCGAAGGGCTGGCGCGTCTGCCGGTCTTCGACCAGATCGACTTCGTGTTCGACGCAACGTCGGCCGGCGCGCACGTGAAGAACGACGCATTCCTGCGCGCGCTGAAACCCGGCATTCGTTGCATCGACCTGACGCCCGCGGCAATCGGCCCGTACTGCGTGCCGGTGGTCAATCTCGACGCGCATCTCGACGCGCCGAACGTGAACATGGTGACGTGCGGCGGCCAGGCGACGATCCCGATGGTCGCGGCCGTGTCGCGCGTCGCGAACGCGCACTACGCGGAGATCGTCGCGTCGATCAGCAGCAAGTCGGCCGGCCCGGGCACACGCGCGAACATCGACGAATTCACCGAGACGACGTCGAAGGCGATCGAGGTGGTGGGCGGCGCCGCGCATGGCAAGGCGATCATCATCCTGAACCCGGCCGAGCCGCCGGTGATGATGCGCGACACCGTGTACGTGCTGTCCGACCCCGCCGACGAGGCGAAGATCGCCGCCTCGATCGACGAGATGGCCCGTGCGGTACAGGCGTACGTGCCGGGCTATCGACTGAAACAGACGGTGCAGTTCGACACGATTCCCGCGTCCGCGCCGCTGAACATTCCGGGCCTGGGCCGAGTGAGCGGACTGAAGACCTCGATCTTCATCGAGGTCGAAGGCGCCGCGCACTACTTGCCTGCCTATGCCGGCAACCTCGACATCATGACGTCCGCCGCGCTCGCGACCGCCGAGCGCATGGCGCAGTCGCTGCAGCGCATGAGCGCGTAAGGAGACCTTCACCATGAGCAAGAAGTTGTACATCTCTGACGTGACGCTGCGCGACGGCAGCCACGCGATCCGCCACCAGTACTCGATCGCGAACGTGCAGGACATTGCACGCGCGCTGGATCGAGCCAAGGTGGACAGCATCGAGGTTGCGCACGGCGACGGGCTGCAAGGATCGAGCTTCAACTACGGGTTCGGCGCGCACAGCGATCTCGAGTGGATCGAGGCGGTGGCCGACGTGGTCGAGCACGCGAAGATCGCGACGCTGCTGCTGCCGGGCATCGGCACGATCCATGACCTGAAGGCCGCATATGACGCGGGCGCGCGGGTCGTACGCGTCGCGACGCACTGCACCGAAGCGGACATCTCGAAGCAGCACATCGAATATGCGCGCGAACTCGGGATGGACACGGTCGGCTTCCTGATGATGAGCCACATGACCACGCCGGAGAACCTCGCCGTCGAGGCGAAGAAGATGGAAGGCTACGGCGCGACCTGCATCTACGTGGTGGATTCGGGCGGCGCGCTGACGATGAACGACGTGCGCGACCGGTTCCGTGCGGTGAAGGCGATGCTGAAGCCGGAAACGGAAACGGGCATGCATGCGCACCACAACCTGTCGCTGGGGGTCGCGAACTCGATCGTCGCGGTGGAGGAGGGGTGTGACCGGATCGACGCGTCACTCGCGGGGATGGGCGCAGGCGCCGGCAATGCGCCACTCGAAGTGTTCATCGCGGCGGCCGAGCGGATGGGCTGGAACCACGGCACCGATCTCTACACGCTGATGGACGCGGCCGACGATATCGTGCGGCCGTTGCAGGACCGTCCGGTGCGAGTCGATCGCGAGACGCTCGCGCTCGGCTATGCGGGCGTGTATTCGAGCTTCCTGCGTCATGCGGAAGTGGCCGCGAAGAAATACGACCTGAAGACGGTCGACATCCTGGTCGAGCTGGGCAAGCGCCGGATGGTCGGCGGCCAGGAGGACATGATCGTCGATGTCGCGCTCGATCTCTCCGGGCGGTAGTGGTCGGCTGCCGCCATACGCCTCACGCCAATAACAAGAACGCCTGACCTCGTGACCGATTCGTAAAAATAAAATCATGTTTGGAGACTTGAATGAAAAAGGAATTGGCAGCCGTATGTATAGTAGTCCTTCCAGTTGGTTCGGCCATCGCGCAAAGCAACATCACGATGTACGGCTTGCTCGACGCCGGTGTTGCGTATGTTTCGAATCAGGGAGGACACGCCGTTGCAAAGTTTGACGACGGGATTCTGGTGCCCAACCTGTTTGTTATCAGTGGCACCGAGGATCTCGGCGGTGGAACGAAAGCGATCTTCAAGCTTGAAGACCAGTTTCAGCTCGGCTCGGGCGTGACTATGCAACCGGGCATCTTCGGCCGCAATGCGTACGTCGGACTCGACGATGCACGTTTCGGCAAGCTGACGCTGGGGAACGTCTACGAGTTCATGTTTACGTCGCTCACCGAGGCTAAAAACACGCCGGGACTGATCTCTGGCGGCCTCTATAGCGTCGCGGCGGGCCCGTTCCAGAATCTCGGCATTCCGCAAAACCCGACGGGCTGGTTTTCGTGGTCCCGAACGAATGGCGTTCCGATCAACAATGCGGTGAAGTACCAGTCGCCGCAGATGGCCGGCTTTTCGGTCGGGGCGCTGTATTCGTTCGGCGGCGTCGCCGGGTCGTTCGGATCGAACTCGGGAACGAGTTTCGGCCTGAACTACGATCGTGGCCCGTTCGGTTTCGGCGCCGCGTACACCGAGCAGAAGTATCCCGGCTCGGTCAATGGCACGCCGCAGATCGCCATTCGAAACTGGGGTGTCGGCGCGCACTACGCGCTGGGCTCAACGCTGAACTCGGCAAGCTTCGTGACGGTGCGAAACGTGCAAACCGGCGCCTATGCGTATGCCGCACAACTCGCCAGCAACTGGCAGATCACGCCGGCTGTTTCACTCGGCGCGAGTTACATGTACATGAAAGGGAACGACGTTCTCCACGGCAATCACGCCAATCAGTTGAACGCGATCTTGGGCTACTCGCTGTCGAAACGCACGATGGTCTATGCGGAGGGCGCGTATCAGCGTGCCAACTCCGGCGCACACGCCGACATCAACGGAATCCTGAGTCCTGCCGGCTCGTCGAGCAGCGCTTCGCAGGCGATCGCGCGGGTTGGCATACGGACCATGTTCTGATTGAGCGAACGACGAAAACGGGGCATCCGGATGGCCGGCATTTCGACTGTCCCGGTTGCTCCATGGCATGGATGAATTGACACGCCCGGATTTTCTGAACGCAGCGCCGTTGCCCGAAAGTGGCGTCCGGATCGCCATGCAAACCGCATGACGATCCGGGCTCGCGGCGCATCATGAAAAGGAAGCGACACACATGCAAGACGATGCGAACAACCGGATCAATCGGCAGGCTACGGAGCACGACGATGCGGCGGATCGCCCGAGCCGCGACGACGCGCGTGCGTCGCCATGGAGCCGGCGGCATTTCCTGAAACTGGCGGGCGCGTCGGTCGCATCGGCCGGCATCGTGTCGCCAGCGATCGCGATGCAGCCCGCGTCGTCAGCGCCGGCCGCCGGTCAGCCCGCGCCCGATCGCACCGTGGCGACGGTCGCGCCAGCGACGCCGCCAACCGGCTACAACATCCTGTTCATCCTGACCGATCAGGAGCAGCACTTCGACCGGTGGCCGTTTCCGGTGCCGGGCCGCGAACGCCTGCGCCGCGAAGGCATCACGTTCGACAATCACCAGATCGCCGCATGCGTGTGTACGCCGTCGCGTTCGACGATCTATACGGGGCAGCACATCCAGCACACGCGGATGTTCGACAACTGCGGGATTCCCTGGCAGGCCGACATGTCGACCGACATCCGCACCATCGGCCATATGATGAAGGACGCCGGCTACCACGCGACCTATCTCGGCAAGTGGCACCTGTCGAACAAGTTCCACCACAATCATTCGCCGTACGACGTGCCGGTCGCCGAGTACAACAGCGTGATGAAGTCGTACGGCTTCGACGACTATGTCGGCGTGGGCGATCTGATCGGGCTCGTGCGCGGCGGCTACACGTATGACGGGATGACGGCCGCGTCCGCGGTGTCGTGGTTGCGCAGCCGCGCCGAACAGCTCGATGGGGAACACAAGCCGTGGTTCCTGGCGGTCAACCTGGTCAATCCGCACGATGCGATGTTTCTGAACACCGATCCGCCGGGCGGCAACCAGCAGAACGCGAAGCGTCCGATGCTCGGCAATGCGCGCCCGCCGCGCGACGCGATCTACGAAGCGCAGTGGAACGTCCCGCTCGCGCCGACGCATGACCAGCCGTACGACGCGCCGGGCCGCCCGGCCGCGCACGGGGTGTACAACAGCGCGGAAGGCGTGCTGGTCGGCGATTACGCGCTCGACGAAGCACGACTGAAGATCTACCAGGACTACTATTTCAATTGCATCCGCGATTGCGACACGCACGTGGTCTGCATCCTCGACGCGCTGCGCGAGCTTGGGCTCGACCGGAACACGATCGTCGTGATGAGCTCGGACCACGGCGATCACGTCGGCGCGCACAAGCTGGTCGGCAAAGGGCCGACCGCGTATCGCGAACAGAACAACGTGCCGCTGGTCATTCGTCATCCGGCCTATCCGGGCGGCAAGCGGTGCCAGGCGCTGACGTCGCATATCGATGTGACGCCGACGCTGCTCGGCCTGACCGGGCTCGATGCGGCCGCCATTGCGAAGATCGCCGGCCCGGCGGTACGCGGCAACAACCTCGCGCCGCTGCTGGGCGATCCCGAGCGTCATGCGCCGGACGCGGTGCGATCGGCAGCGCTGTTCAATTACGCGATGCTGCTGTTCTACGACAGCGAATGGCTCGCGCAGGAGGTTGGCGTGCTGCGCGAGAAGGGCGTGCCGCCCGACGAGCTGCAGCGCCGCGTCGCGCAATATCAGCCCGATTACCGGCATCGCGGCATGATCCGGAGCGTGTACGACGGCCGCTATCGGTTCTCGCGGTATTTCTCGGCGACGAATTTCAACCGGCCGGATTCGCTCGATGCGCTGTTCGCGAACCACGATGTGGAACTCTACGACCTGCGCGACGATCCGCACGAACAGCGCAACCTGGCGCTCGCGCGGAAGGCGAACGGCGAGTTGCTGCTCGCGATGAACGCGAAGCTGTCGGCGAGCCTCGACGCGGAAGTCGGCGACGATCGGGCCGATATCCTGCCGATTCGCGACGGCCGTGTTCAGTTCAACTTCGGCCGGCACGCGTGACCGCGTAGCCCGTCTCGCACGCACCGGCGCCGATACTTGGTGCCGGTGCGGATGCTTCGTGCGGGTGAGCAAGCCGTTCCCGTCGTCGTCTTCATCCTCATTCGGACTCGTCGGCGCGTTCGCGTCCGTTCGCCCGTCGTTGCGCGCGTCGACCGATGCGGTGCGTGATTGCATGGCTGCCAGCTGGGTCCGGCACCGAATCCCGGCCCGCGGCACCCTTGCCAGCCGTTGCGGCGTGCAGAAACGGCGAAGCGCTTTCTCGATGGCCACCCTGAAATCAAGTGGAGAATCGAAGCGCTAAATCAGGCCAAAGCGGATGCCCGGGGTGTCAGTCTCGAACTCCTGCGCGAAAGCGAGACGATGCGTGAGCGCCGCGAGGTAGCAAGTGAGAAGGGGATTGATTCAACGGAACTGTTTTGGAGTTGCATCGCTGACACCGCTGAAGAACTCGACGCGATGCTGGAACGCCGTGACGCCTCGCTCAAACAAATCTTGGGCCTTTGAGAGCGGAAAACAGCAGCGAGGCGATCGCCACTTTTCTGCCGCACAGGGCATATGTGCTGGCAGCAAACAACTTTCTGAATATTTATTCGCCAGTGCTCAACTTGAGCTTCTCTTCGTCGATTATTCTCTGGCGCTCAGACTGAGGCAACGAGGAAAAGTTCGTACCGTCGGGCATTTTTCCGAGCTTAAAAAGAAGGCTGCGAAACGCCTTTTGCGACACAATCCATTCGTTTAACGAATCGTTGAGCCTTTGATTCTCCGTGGAAAGCTCCGCGAGTTTCTTCTCGGCTTCGTCTGCGCGTTGCTCGGCATCAAGAGCACGCTGGCGCGCGCGTCGTGCATCGCTCTGCGTCGCGAGGCGTCGGGCGACGGCGGCCCGGGTTGGCAATACGATGCGTGCGCGATGAAGATCCTCGAAATCGAGCAGGGCTTTCAGTCATATGAGAAACCGCCGCGCTCGCCGGAAACGCCGACGCTACCGGGCGAGCCTCGATAACGCCGCTTGCCCGTCCCGACTCATGCGGGTTTCATTGCGTTTTCGAACCATTGACCTCCGTCAACACCCGTTTCCGGCGCGCGCCGATGATGAACACACATCCGAACGCCGCTTGCGCGCCGGATCATCCAGCGAGGTCGGTATGTACACGAACATCATGGTCGCCGTGGACGGCAGCCCTTCGTCGAATCGGGCACTCGACGAAGGCTTGAAGATGGCCAGATCGTGCGGCGCACGCCTGTTCGCCGTGTTCGTCGTCGACAAGTCGCTGCTGATCACGTATGCCGGGCGACTGGACCCGGACGCGCTGCTCGCCGATGTCCGGCGGGATGGCGCGGCGGTTCTGCGAAACGCGGAACGAGCCATCTCGCACGCGGCCGTCAACGGCGATACGGAAATCATCGAAACGGAACTCGGTCAGGATATCGCCGAGCGGCTGCAGCGCTATGTCGCGGATCATTCGATCGATCTGGCCGTGATCGGTACGCACGGCCGACGCGGTGTGCGGCGGCTGCTCCTCGGCAGTGTCGCCGAACGTTTCCTGCGCGGATCGAGTTGTCCGGTACTGCTGGTGCGTGGTCACGATGGCGCACAGGCCGCCGGTGCGGCCGCCGGGCATCGCGCCGCAGGGTGATCACCATGCAAATATCCTTTCCTGTCGAACATCCGACGTACTGCGGCCTGGACCCGGCGCTGGCCTTTCCGGCGCTCGTCGAAGGTCGCCGCGTGCGCTGCACGATCACTGCGGAGGCGCTGGAAGATCATTTCCGCGCGGCGTCGCCCCGCGAGCAGGATCTCGTGGACGCGTTTGCGCGTCATCGTCCGGCCATCGAACGCGCGGCGCGCTGCCTGCTGGAGGCAGTCGGCGGTCGGCCGATCCTGCTCCATAGCGGCTACTTCCGGTTCTGTACGTAATCGGTCGCCGCCTTTGACCCGCATCAAGCACGTGCCGGTGCGGGCAGGTACGCTGGACTTCGAAAGATCATTCGTCCCTTGCGCGGCATGCCGTGCCATCCGATCTTCATTGCGGTTTGTGCGGTCGGGACGAAGGCGCCGGCCGCACGTCATCCGTATGAGGAGTGCGAATCATGAGCAATCGGACGCGTTACGATCCGTTTTCGATCGAACCCGTGTCCGACCTGTTTCAGGGACTGGCATCGTGCCGAGCGTCGCGGGCGGGAGCGGCGTGGCGGCGAATTCGCGGGAACTCATTCGGGTCGCGAGCGCCGCCATCAGCGGCACGCCGTCGTCGAGCATCGGGCGCGGCAGGTCGACGATCGCCGACGACTCGCCCTGGGGCGACGCCGGTTGCGCCGCGGGTGCCGGCGAATAGGCCAGCAGTTGCTGTTCGGTCATGCGCGTCTCCTTGAAGCGTGATTGCGCGTGCCTGGATCGTCGCGCATCGGCGATCTCACGATAAGACGGCCGCGCCGCATCGGTTGACCTGTATCAGCGATCCGGGGCCGCACATGTGCAAATCTGGTTGCGTGCGGCGAACAGGCGCGCCGCGGCTCACAGGAGAGCAGACGATGAAAACCGACAGGCAGTTGAAGCAGGACGTTCAGGATGAACTGGAATCCGACCCGTCGATCGACGGGACGCGTATCGGCGTCGAGGTAACCGACCGGATCGTGACGCTGTCGGGTCACCCGCCGAGCTATGCGGAGAAGCTGGCGATCGAGCGCGCGGCGAACCGCGTGGCGGGCGTCAAGGCGCTCGTCGTCGACCTGACCGTACACCTGCCGGACGACGACGTGCACACCGACGAGGACATCGCGAAAGCGGTGCGTTCCGTCCTGCACTGGACGGTGGGCCTGCATGACGACGCGGTCAAGGTGCAGGTCGAGCGCGGCTGGATCACGTTGTCCGGCAAGGTCGACTGGGCGTACCAGAGCCACCTGGCCGTGCGCGCGATCTCGCAGATGCGCAGCGTGACGGGCGTGACCGACCACATCGCGGTACAGGGGGCGGTCGGTTCGGACGACATCGGCGGCAACATCAAGCGCGCGATCATGCGTCACGCGGAGCGCGAAGCGAAGCACATCGCGGTCGACGTGCACGACGGCACGGTGCGGCTGTCCGGCAAGGTCGGCTCGTTCTCGGAGCGCAAGGCCGTGCGCGGTGCCGCGTGGTCGGCGCGAGGCGTGCGTGCCGTCGTCGACGACCTGGTGGTCGAGTGAACCCCGCACGCGGCCGGCGGACGGGCGGCCCGCGGCGATCCAGGAGGGCAGTCAGATGACACTGTCGGGCGAACTTCACACAGCGGACTGGTCGGTCGCGATCGAGACGATCGCGGCCGAAACGGGCGGCTTCCGCTGCCGGATCCACGTCACGCTCACGTCGCCGGATGGCGTGTGCGAGCGCACATTCGAGCACAGCAGGATCCATGCGGTCGAGCGCGACGCCGCAGTCGACGCTCTGCGAGCCGGAATGACGTGGATCGAGATGAGGAAGTCGAATACCTTTACGGTCTGAACCGGCGCGGCGTCACCACCCGGCGATGCTCCACGTCACGCGGCCTTGAGCACCGACAACCGCAGCGCCCTGGCGAAGCGGGCGAGCGTGGCAACCGATCCCGTCACGCTTTCGTAGCGCTCGCGCCTGATCTGTCCGTCGAGTATCACGAGCATGCCGGCGTCGCGAGCGAGTGCGACGAGTGCCTGCGTGTCGAGTACTTCGGCGGCGGACGGGTTGTCCGGGGCGGTGCGGCAGGAGGCATCTGACATGGCGTCTCTCCTCGTGCCGGCGAGCGGTATGTCGTGCAACCGTTCTCGGCGCTTTCAGTATCGAGGCCGCCGCGGCGCGATTCAATCAGTCTCTCCCGAAGCTGCGGTAGGAATCGTGCAGATGCCGTCGGCGGATGCCTACACGGCGCGCGGCTTCGAAGAAGCATTGCAGCGTGCCGGCGCGCGTTGCCGACGCCGCGCATACCAGCTTCCGATCGCGTGCCAGATTTCCGCGGCGGATTCGCAATACGCGAACAGCTCGAGGTCGCGGCGGTCGATCATGCCTTCGTCCGCGAGAAATGCCAGGTCGACCGCGCGGCGCCAGTATGCTTCGCCGACGAGAATGACCGGCAGCGGCGCGATCTTGCGTGTCTGCAGCAGCGTCAGCACTTCGAACAGTTCGTCGAACGTACCGTAGCCGCCCGGGAAAAATACCGCCGCCTTCGCGCGCTCGAGCAGGTGCAGCTTGCGAATCGCGAAATAGTGAAACCTGAAGCAGAGATCCGGCGTGATGTACGGATTCGGCGCCTGTTCTCGCGGCAGCTCGATATTGAAGCCGATGCTCGGTGCGCCGCGCTCGTAGGCCCCTCGGTTGGCTGCCTCCATGATGCCGGGGCCACCACCGGTCACGATGGCGAGCCGCGCGGTGCGCGTGCATCGGTTGGCGTGGGCGACGATGCGCCCGAACGCGCGCGCGACGCGGTAATACCCGCTGTGCTCGACGAGCCGGCTCGCGATCGTGACGGCGCGCCGCCGGCGCGGGTCGTGCGGGCGCTCCGCGAGCAGGCGATTCGCTTCGGCCAGCCGCGCCTTTGCGACGGCCGGCGCAACGATGCGCGTGCTGCCGTAGATCACGACCGCATGGCCGATGCGTTCATTCTGCAGACGCTCCTCGGCTTTCCAGTAGTCGAGTTGCAGCCGGATGCCCCGCATGCTTGCGCGCTGCAGCAGCGTCGCATCTTCATCGGCCGGGGTGCGGTTCGGGCCTTTGGCGATGTGCCGAACGCGACGCGGGGTGCGTCGCAGGCCGTCGTTGCCGTTCGTCATGCCGGGGAGAACGCGTTTGATCATGGTCGACACGCGTTGAAGGGCCGCGCGCCGGTCACTGGCTCAACACCCATTGCACGAGCCGGTGCGCGTCGTCGGGGGAAAGCGGGCCGCCGCGATCGATCGCGGACGGCATCGGCGTATCGCCCCAGTGCACGCGGCCGCCGACGCGCAGCTTGCGTTCGAGCATCTCGCTGGCATGCGGATCGTTGCGATACCGATCCGCAATCTTGTGGAACGATGGCCCGAGGAACGTCATGTCGGGCGTATGGCAGAACATGCAGTGCTGCGCGTCGACGAGTTCGGTCGGCTCCGGCACGGCCGTTTGCGCGGCGGCCGTGCCGGCCGTCGCGGCAATCACGCAGAAGGCGGCGCAATGCACGATGCTCATGTTCGTTTCCTCGTCGAGATCAGGAGAAGGCGATCACGTCGTCGAGCGGGCGGCGTGGCGAATGCGGCGTATGCGGGCCGCGTCCGACGCGCAGCAGCAACTGCGGCTCGCCGCGCAGGCCGAGCATGTGGCGCAGATGGGTGCGCAGCTCCGTCGTCTCGATCGGTTGATTGAGGTACGACGCGGTATACCCCGCGCGCGTCGCGACGAGCAGGATCCGCTCCAGCGCCTGGCCGGCGGCGAGCCACGCTTCGCGATCGTCGCGCACGGTCGCGATGCAGACGATCAACGGCGATGCGCCGACGAGCTGGTGATGCAGTGCAGCCAGCCCGTTGCCGAGATCGAAGGTCCGGACCGCCGTCGTCACGACGGGCGCCGCGAAGTCCAGCAACGCCGGCACGCCGGCCGCGAATGCCGGCATGCCGTCCACGTGCCGGCGCGGATCGATCCAGCTTGCCAGCTCGCGGCGGAAGCGCGGGTCCGCGAACTGCTGACGATCGGCCTGCGCGACCAGCTCGGCGACGCGTGCCCGATGCGCGATCGAGTCGACGCACGCGATGTCGGCGCCTTCCGCGATGCCGGCTGCGATCAACGCCTGCTGGATCTCGTCCGGAACAGCCGTCGATTCGAATGGCGCGCGCGTCGTGACGCGGTCCGCAATCGCATCGAACAGCGCACCGAGCGACGCATCGGAATAGCCGTCGTCGCAAACCCGGACGAGCGCAAGGAGATCAGGATCGACTTCGGAAGGGAACGTGCCGATCGTGTGGGCGAGCCCGGCGTGATTGAGCGCGACACGCAGGTTGAGCAATGCCGCGCCGCAGCTGATGATCAGCTCGCGATCGAACGGATCGACGACGGGCAACGCGCGAACGCGGTCCGCGCAGACCGAAATCGTGGTGCCGTTGACCAGGAAGCGCCAGGGCTGGGAGTTGTGGCTGGACGGCGCCAGCACCGCGTAGCCCAGCAGCGACCTCAGGTGATGGCCGGGATGGGCGCTTGCGGCAAGCGGGGGAACGGATATCATTCGATCGTCTCCAGGTCGCCGCTCGGGCGGCGAAATGCCACTTCATCGTGTCAGCAACCGCCCGGCGGCCGTTGACCCACGTCAAGCGCCTGTCATCGGACGGTGCGCGTACGATGTGCGGCGACTAGCCTTGGAAGGCGAAGCGCGCGAAGACGATCGCGCGGGGGAGGCGAGCATGCTTGCGATGATGTTTGACGGCACGACACCGCATTTGCGCGAAGCGCGGATGCCGGACCCGTCGCCTGCGGCGGGTCAGCTCTTGATCGACGTACATGCGTGCGGCGTATGCCGGACCGATCTTCACGTCGTCGACGGCGACCTCGCGCACCCGAAGCTGCCGCTGATCCCCGGGCACGAAATCGTCGGGACGGTGCGCCAGTCGGGCGAAGGCGTGACGGGCTTCGCGGTTGGCGACCGGGTGGGCGTTCCCTGGCTGGGCTCGACGTGCGGGCATTGCCCGTATTGCCGATCCTGCCGCGAAAACCTGTGCGACAGCCCGGGGTTCACCGGCTATACGATCGACGGCGGCTATGCCGAATGCGCCGTCGCCGACCATCGGTATTGCGTGCATCTGCCCCGGCGTTTTTCCGATCTGGAAGCCGCGCCGCTGCTGTGCGCCGGCCTGATCGGTTATCGAACCTTGCGCATGGCGGGCGACGCGCGCCGGATCGGCATCTACGGTTTCGGTGCGGCGGCCCATCTCGTCGCGCAGGTCGCGCATTTCGAAGGGCGCAAGGTGTTTGCGCTGACCCGGCCGGGCGATGCCGTGGCGCAGCGGCTCGCGCTGTCGCTGGGCGCGGCATGGGCCGGCGGCAGCGACGAAGCCCCGCCGGAGCGTCTCGATGCCGCACTGATCTTCGCGCCGGTGGGCGCATTGGTGCCCGCTGCCCTGCGGGCGGTCGACAAAGGCGGGATCGTCGTGTGCGGCGGCATTCACATGAGCGACATCCCGGGCTTTCCGTACGCATGGCTGTGGGGCGAGCGCCGCATCGCGTCGGTGGCCAACCTGACGCGTGCGGACGCGGTCGAATTCATGCGGATCGCCGGTGCGATGCCGCTGCGGGTCGAGACAGTGCGCTACGCACTGACCGATGCGAACCGGGCACTCGACGACCTGCGCGGCGGGCGCGTGTCGGGTGCCGCCGTGCTGGGCATGCGCGGTTGATCGAGTCGACGGATCCGCGGCGTGCTCAGATCTGCCGCAGACCGTCCGGATCGACGATCCGGATCTGCTTGCCCTGGGCCGCGACGAGCCCCTTGCGCTGGAACTTCGACAGCATACGGCTGACCGTTTCGAGCTTCATCCCGAGATATTCGCCGATCTCGTCACGCGTCATCCGCAGCACGAATTCGGCGGCCGAGTAGCCGCGTGCCTTGAAGCGCGCGGAGAGATTCAGCAGGAATGCGGCCACCCGCTGCTCGGCCGTCATCGTGCCGAGCAGCAGCATCTGGGAGGACTCGCGCACGATTTCGCCGCCCATCATCTGATACACGTGATGCTGCATCGTCCGCACTTCGCGGCACATCTGCTCGAGCTGGCCGAACGGGATGATGCAGACCGTGCTGTCCTCGAGCGCGATGGCGTCGCCGTTGTGGTGCCCGGTGTACACGCCGTCGAGCCCGAGCGACTCGCCGACGATCTGGAAGCCGGTGATCTGCTCGTCGCCGTCGCGATGCATCACGATGGTCTTGAACGACCCGGTTCTCACTGCATAGATGCTGTTGAACGTGTCGCCCGCGCGAAACAGTGTCTCGCCGCGCCTGACGTGGCGCGTCGAGCAGATCATCGCGTCGACGCGTGCGAAATCGTCAGGGGACAGGTCGGACGGCATGCATACGCTACGCAATGCGCACGTCGAACAGCGGGATGCGGCGCGCTTCGGCTGGTCCACGGGTGCGACGGGATGCAGCGGGATGAACGGGCGTAACGGCATGGTCGTCGAGACATCGGCATTGCTCTGCATGATCGGCTCCAGTTCGGGGGCCGCGACGGGCCGCCTTCGGGCGGGATCGCGCTGGCCGTTGTACCGGCGGCCTTGGATTCCGCCGCCTTCCTCATGAAAACGCCGCACCGGACGGGCCGGGAGACCGGTACGCCGGTCTCGACGGTGATGCTGCCTTTGCTCCGGGAGGCACGCTGGGTTGTTTTTCTTGAGATGCAGTATGGACGTTGCGCGGCGTCAAGAAAATCAGCCGGAATTGAAGATGCGGTAGGCGACGCGGAAGTGCTGTAGGGCGTTTCCTACACGGGTGCGGCGTCTTGTCGCGATCGTTGCCGATGGCGCGCACATGGACCGCGGCGACGAAGGGCGTCCAGATCGAGACTGGCGAGATAGCGGCGCCACGCCGCCGCGGATTGCGGCGCTGCCAGCGCCGACGCGAAGCCGCGCGCGCCGCGCAATGCGGCGGTCGCACCGACGAGGCTGCGCCTGAGGTCGGCGCTCGCGAGCGTCGCGGTTTGCTCGAATCTTGCCCGGGCGGCTTGCCGGGTCTCGTTCTGCAGTAACCGGGACGCCGCAAACGTTGCAGTCAGACCCAGCGCCAGCGTCAGCAGCGCGGCCGTGGCGGCATACCCGGCGGACCGAATCCGGTGCGAAGCCGGCCCGGCCTTGAAAGAGGGCGCGTTCACTGTCATTGCCGTTCATCCTGGCGGATTTCGCCGGTGGCTGGCTGGCGGCGGCGGGCCAGATGCGAGGCACGAAACGCGCGGCGGGCCGGAACTGCGATGTCGCCCGAAATTGTGCGCGCTTTGCCCGCGTTCGCCAATCGGGACCGATGCGTACGCCCGATGCCTTGCGGGCTTGACCGATATCAACGGAACGGTGCCGGCCGGGAGCAGACTGGCTTGACCAGCCGGTCGAACCCGGACGACAGCAGGGAGGCGTCATGTACCAAAGAATCTTCGCGGCGCTCGACGGCAGCCGCAGTGCGCGGCTCGCGCTCGACGAGGCGATTTCGCTCGCCCGCGACTCGGGCAGCCTGGTCATCGCGATGTGCGTGGTATCGGATGCGCCGCGGCTGGCCGACGTCGACAGCGGCTATATCGACCGGCGCGACCCGGCCGGACTGGATGCGGACACGGCCGCGATCGCCGTCTCGGACGCGGACACGGCGTTTCAGCTGTCCGGCGTGCGCGGCATCGCGCGAACGATCGACGCGTGCGGAGAGGACGTATCGGACGTGCTGGCGCGAGCCGCCGCCGAATGCGATGCGGACCTGATCGTGATGGGCACGCATGGCCGCCGCGGCGTACGTCGCGCGTGGCTCGGCAGCGTCGCCGAATCGCTGGTGCGTATCGCGGACCGGCCGGTGCTGGTCGTACGGGACGGGCCGGGCGCGTGCGCCGGCGTGTTGTGACGGTCGTGACGAGCAGCGGGCGGCCGCAAGCGGCTGCCCGCTTTCACCGGCTCAGTGGGACAGCAGGACCGGCACCGTCATCGTCTCGAGGATCGTGCGCGTCGCGCCGCCCAGCACGCGTTCGTGCATCCGCGCATGGCTGTACAGGCCCATCACGAGCAGATCCGCATGCAGGTCGGTCACCCGGTTCAGCAGCGTCGCGCCCACGCTGACCGACCGTTCGCGCGGCGTCGTCGAGAACGATGCGCGAATGCCGTGCCGCTCGAGATACGCGGCGACGTCGACGCCCGCCGGCGTCTTGTCCGGATCGGGATGCCCGCGGCTGACCGTTTCGACATTGACGAAGCGCGCGCGGGCGAGCAGCGGCAGTGCGTCGGCCATCACGCGGGCGGCTTCGCGTCCGCCGTCCCAGCCGATCAGCACGTTCTCGCCGAGCGTTCGCACGTCGCCCGCACAGGGCACGACGAGCGCCGGGCGTCCGCTGCCCATCACGACGTCCTCGACGAAATGGCGGGCCACGTAGGTCATGCGGTCGTCCGGGTCCTCCTGGCCGAGCACCAGCAGGTCGGCGTGGCGCGCATGCAGGATCGCGGCGGCCGTCGCGTCGCCGGTCGGTGCCTGCCACTCGACATTGTTGCGTCCCGCGCGCTCGGCAGCGGCCAGGAACCGCTCCTCGGCTTCCTGGCGCCGCTGGTCGCACAGGCGTTCGTAGACGGCCAGCTTCAGCGGTTCGTCGGGGCGTCGCAACGGCTCGAAGAGCGCCTGGCAGACCACGTAGAGGCCGATCAGATGGGCGTTCCAGCGTCCCGCGAGTTCGAGCGCGAGGTCGACGCGCGTCGCGCAGCGCGCGCTGTCGTCGAGATGGACGAGCAGGGTCTTGTAGCTCATGACGGCTCCTTTTCGGTCGATGTCGCGGGGGTTGCGGCGGGCGCCTTCGCCGCGCAGCTCGCCGGAATCATCAGGACGGGGCACGTGGCATGGCGCAGCACGCGCTCGGCCACGCTGCCGAGGACGAGGCGGCGAAAGCCGCGCCGGCCGTGCGTGCCGATCACGATCAGGTCGGCGGCGATCTCGTCGGCGAGACTCACGATCCGCTGCGGGATGTCTTCGCCCGCCGGCTCGACATTGGAGATCTGTGGCGTGCCGGCCACGTCGCGTGCCTTCATGCGTCTCGCGGCGTCCTCCGTCACGCGCAGCCCTTCCTCCCGGAAGGCATCGATCAGGATCGACGGATCGTAGCCGTACGTGTCGTAGGCCGGCACTAGGAAATCGACGACGTAGACGGGGGTCAGCCGTGCACCCGTCTCCGACGCGAGATTCAGCGCGGCATCGAGTGCGCGGGACGACGTATCGCTGCCGTCGAGCGCAACCAGAATGTTCGAGTACATGGCGTTTCCCTTGAACGGATGTGGATGGAATCATCATCGGCGCGTGTACGTCGATCGCGCTGATCTGGATCAACCGTCGCGGTCGCCGCGCAGCACGCGCACCGCGGCGCGCGCCGCGACCCATGCTTCGTTGGTCGGCTCGACGACCACCGTGACCGCGCTCGACGGAGACGACACGACGTGCGCATGGGCGGCGTTCGCGCCCGTGTCGAGCGCGATGCCGAGCCAGGCGAGCGACGCGCAGATCCGCTCGCGCAATTGCGCCGCGTGTTCGCCGATGCCGGCCGTGAAGACCAGCATGTCGAGGCCGCCGAGCAGCGCGGTCAGCGCACCGGTCTCGCGCACGATGCGATGGACGTACAGTGTCAGCGCATCTCGGGCCTGCGCGTCGCCAGCGGCCTCGCACGCGAGCAGCACACGCGTGTCGCCTGACGCACCCGACACGCCCTTGAGCCCCGACTCGTGATACAGCAGGTGCCCCAGTGCGTCGCCCGACAGCTTCCCGACCTCGAGCAGGTGCAGGACGACGCCGGGATCGAGCGTTCCGCAGCGCGTGTTCATCATCAATCCGTCGAGTGCCGAGAAGCCCATGGTCGTCGCCACGCTGCGGCAGTCGCGCAGCGCGCACAGGCTCGCGCCGCTGCCGAGATGGGCGGCGATCACGCGGCCATGCGCACGCGCGCCGAACGATTCGTCGAGCGCGACGGCCAGGTATTCGTACGACAGGCCATGGAATCCGTAGCGGCGCACGCCCTGGTCGAACCACGCATGCGGCAACGGCAGCAGTTGCTCGACACGCGGCAGGGTGCGATGAAACGCCGTGTCGAACACGGCGATTTGCGGCACGTCGGGAAACGCGTCGCGCAGCACCTCGATCGCGTCCAGGCTGTGCGGTTGGTGCAAGGGGGCCAGCGGCGTCAGCGTGCGAAGCGCATCCAGCACTGCGTCGTCGACGACCGCCGGCTCAACGTACCGTGCGCCGCCGTGCACGACGCGATGCGCGATCGCGCCCAGCGCGATGTGCGGCAACTGCACGCGGATCCATGTCGCGATCCGCGCGAGCACGGCACGGTACGGGTCGCCGGCAACCAGCGGCAGCGCGCCGACCGGTTCGGCATCGAAGCGGATCGACACGCTGTTGCCGGTCTCGACCGCTTCGCCTTCGTGCAACGGCCGCCGTGCGGGATCGCCGTGCGGCGGGTACGCGAAGATCGCGAACTTCACGCTCGACGAACCGGCATTGACGACGAGGAGCGCGAGCGTGCGCATCGGCCGGCTCAGTGCGACATCAGCACCGGCATCGTCATCGACGCCAGCACGGTGCGCGTGGCGCCGCCCATCACCAGCTCGCGCCAGCGCGGATGGCCGTAGGCGCCCATCACGAGCAGGTCGGAACCCGTTTCATAGGCACGCGACAGCAACGTGTCGCCGACCGCCGGGCCGGTGCCGGTATCGATGTCGAGCACGGTCACGTCGTGTGCATGGCGCGCCAGCATCAGCGCGGCATCGGCGGCCGGAATGCGCGTGGTCGCCGCTTCCGAATCGCCGTCGACCACGGCGGCGACCGTCGTGCGCTTCGCATGCCCGAGAAAGGGAATCGCATCGTGTGCGGCGCGCGTTGCCTCCCGGCTGCCGTCCCACGCGACGAACACCCGTTCGCCGACCGACGGGAACTCTCCCGTGCACGGCAGGAACAGCACCGGGCGACCGGCGGACAACACGAGGTTCTCCGGGAACTGGTCGTCGATATAGGCCTCGGGATCGTTCGGGTCGCTCTGGCCGGCGATCACGAGGTCGGCGAGGCGCGCGGCGCGCGGCACGGCCGCATTGGCGCGCTCATCCGCGCGAACCCACGCGGCGGGCACTTTCGCGCGAGCGGCTTCCGCATGGAACAGGCGCTCCAGCGCGGCGAGCCGTTCGTCGCGCTGTTCGCGGTGCGCGCGGAAATAATCGGCGGACCCGGCCATCACGTAGAACGAATGCGGTTCCGGCGTGTAGACCGCGAACAGGCCCGTCAGATGCGCACCGAAGCGCCGGGCGAGGCGCAACGCGAACTCGAGCCGCGAATGCGCGCGGGCGCTCGTATCGAGGTGCACGACCATGCTCTTGTAGCTCATCGGAATCGCTCCATCGACGGGTAATCCGTCAGTGCAATCCAGTCTACGAAGCAGGCTTTCCGCGCGCTTGACTCAGATCAACGGCGCGTGTGCGCCGCGGCGGCACAGTGAAGCGGTCGCGATGCCGATCCCGGGCACGCGGCATGAGGCGGGATGCCAACCCATTGACCGGATCGAACGAGGGACGCCGATGAGCACGTACGCTTTGACCACACCGAATGACGTGTGCCGCGCGGGCTTCGACCTCGCGCTGCGCATGGTCGCGCTGAACCGCGACTGGCAGCATGAATGGCATGCGCTGGCAGGGCGGCGCATCGGGCGGGACCGTGACGCGGTGCGCCGGCTGCAGCAGGCGCTGGCGGAAACGCAAGAGTGGACGGCCTTCGGCGAGGCAGCCCGGCAGGTGATGCGCGACTACGCGATCGCGAGCATCGCGATCTGGCAGGATGCCGCCGAGATGGGCATGCGGGCGCAATACGAGAGCGCCGGTGCGTGGCGCAACTGGTTGCGCGAATACGGCGCCGGTGCGCTGTCGCGTTATCAGACCGACTGGTTGCCCGATCTGGGACGACTGGCCGTGGTCAACGAGGCCAGCATGCCGTGGGCCGAGTGGATGGCGGCATTGGGGCGCGGGATCGAGGACGCGGCCGGCGCGAATGACGAATCGCCGGGTGCCGCCCGGCGCCTGAACGGCATCGCCGGCACCCGGGAGAGCGACCATGTGCGCTGAGCGTGTCGCATTCGTTACTGGCGGAATGGGCGGGCTCGGCGCCGCGATCAGCCGTCGCCTGCACGATGCCGGCATGACGGTGGCGGTGTCGCACACGGAACGCAACGACCACGTCGCGACGTGGCTCACGCACGAACGCGAGGCGGGCCGGACTTTCCATGCGTTCGAGGTCGACGTTGCCGACTACGATTCGTGCCAGCATTGCGCGGCGCGCGTGCTGACCGAGTTCGGGCGCGTCGACGTGCTCGTCAACAACGCCGGCATCACGCACGACGCCACCTTCGTGAAGATGACCAAGAGCATGTGGGATGCGGTGTTGCGCACCAACCTCGACGGCATGTTCAACATGACGAAGCCGTTCGTGCCGGGCATGATCGAAGCCGGCTTCGGGCGGATCGTGAACATCGGTTCGGTGAACGGTTCGCGCGGCGCATACGGGCAGGCGAACTACGCGGCGGCGAAGGCCGGCATCCATGGCTTCACGAAGGCGCTGGCGCTCGAACTCGCGCGCCACGGCGTGACGGTCAACACGGTCGCGCCCGGCTACCTGGCCACCGCGATGCTCGAGTCGGTGCCGAAGGCGGTGCTCGACACGAAGATCCTGCCGCAGATTCCGGTCGGCCGACTGGGCGACCCCGACGAAATCGCCGCGCTCGTCGCGTTCCTGTGTTCCGACGCCGGGGCGTTCTCGACCGGCGCGGAATTCGACGTCAACGGCGGGATGCACATGCGATGAAAGCATCCGCCATGCGCGCGCCGGGCGGGCGCGAATCGGTGCGGGCGCCGGGTACCGAAGAACCGGCGTCGAGCGCGACCGAATGTGCGCGAGCCGGTATGACGTCCGCCGAACGATGGAACCGTGCGGCGCACGCGAACGTGGCCGCGATGACCTTCGGGCTGTCGCCCGTCTCGCTCGCGCTGGCCATGCTCGACTGGAGCGCGCATCTGGCGGTGTCGCCGGGAACCTGCTTCGCGCTCGCGACGCAGGCGTGGCAGGCTGCCGTTGCCCCGGCGGCAACCGGCGGCGAGGGCGAGGCCGACGATGCGGACCCGAGCGGCCTGGCCGTGCACGCGGGGCAGGCCGACCCGCGTTTCGCCGCACCGGCGTGGGCCGGATGGCCGTATCAAGCGTATCGCGACGGCTTCCTGTCGATCCAGCGCTGGTGGCGCGACGCGACGCGCGGCGTGCCGGGTGTCGAACGGCACCACGAGGAACTGGTCGGATTCGCCGCGCGACAATGGCTCGATGCATGCTCGCCGGGCAATTTCCTGGCGACCAACCCGGTCGTGCTCGACGCGACGATGCGCAGCGGCGGCGCGAATCTCGCGGCAGGCTTCCGGCACTGGCTGGACGACGCGAACGCGTTGCTCGATCGCGCGCGCGGCGCGCGAGCCCGGGACGCGCGCGCCTATCTGCCGGGGCGCGACGTGGCGATCACGCCGGGCCGCGTCGTATGGCGCAACGCGTTGTGCGAGCTTTTGCAATACGACCCGACGACGGCCGACGTGGCATGCGAGCCGATCCTGATCGTGCCGTCGTGGATCATGAAGTACTACATCCTCGACCTGCAGCCGCACGATTCGCTGATCCGCTTCCTGGTCGATGCCGGCTATACGGTGTTTGCGGTGTCGTGGCGCAATCCGGGCGCGGAGGCGCGCACGCTCGGGCTCGACGACTACCTGCGTGACGGCTGCATGGCGGCGCTCGACGCCGCCCGGTCGATCTGCGGCGAAGCCGTGCATGCGGTCGGCTATTGCCTCGGCGGCACGCTGCTGGCAATCGGTGCGGCGGCGCTCGCGCGCGACGGCCGGCAACACGAGGCATTGCGGTCCGTCACGCTGCTGGCGGCCCAGACCGATTTCAGCGAACCCGGCGAACTGGGTCTCTTCATCGACGCCAGCGAACTGTCCGCGCTCGATGCGCTGATGTGGCGGCAGGGCTACCTGGACGGCGCGCAGATGTCCGCCGCGTTCGAACTGCTGAACGCGCGCGACCTGATCTGGTCGCGGATGATGAGCGAATACCTGCTCGGCAAGCGCACGAAGCCGAACGACCTGATGTCGTGGAACGCGGACACCACGCGCATGCCGTATCGCATGCATACGGAATACCTGACGCGGCTCTTTCTCGACAACGATCTCGCGGCGGGCCGCTACTGCGTCGACGGGCGGCCGGTCGCGCTGTCGGATATCGACGTGCCGACGTTCGTGGTGGGGACCGAGCGCGATCACGTGTCGCCCTGGCGTTCCGTCTACAAGGTCCATCTGCTCACGCACCACGCGCTGACGTTCGTGCTGACGTCCGGCGGCCACAATGCCGGCATCGTGTCCGAGCCCGGCCATCCGGGACGCCGCTATCGCTGCGCGACGCGCGAGCCCGGCGCGCCTTACCGCAGCCGGCACGACTTCCTGCGCGAAACGCCGGCGGTCGATGGGTCGTGGTGGACCTGCTGGCGCGACTGGCTGCACGCGCATTCGTCGGGCGCCATGCCGGCACGTGTGCCGGCCGCCGGCTTCGCCGCCGCGCCCGGCACCTACGTGCTCGAGACATGAACGGCGACCTGCATCCGGATACGCCCGGCGGCGCGTGCCTGCCCGGGCTGCTGCCGCGGGCGGACGGCGCACTGCCCGAACTGATCGCGCGTGCGCGCGGCGCGCCGCCGCTCACCGTCGCCGTCGTCCACCCGTGCGACACGGCCAGTCTCGTCGCGCTTGCCGCGATCAACGCGTCGCCGCTGGGCGCATCGATAGAGCCGCTGATCGTCGCGCCGCGCGCGAAGGTGCTGCGCGTGGCGGACGAGGCGGGTGTCGATCCGGCGAAATGGACGATCGACGACGTGCCGCACAGCCATGCGGCGGCGGTCCGGGCGGTGCAACTCGCGGCGTCCGGCCGCGCCGGTGCGCTGATGAAGGGCAGCCTGCATACGGACGAGCTGATGGGCGCGGTCGTTGCAGCCGAATCCGGCTTGCGCACGGAGCAGCGCATGTCGCACTGTTTCCTGATCGAGTCGCCGGCGTATCCGAGGCCGTTCATCCTGACCGACGCGGCCGTGAACATCGCACCGGACCTCGCGCAGAAGGTGGCCATCACGCAGAACGCGATCGACGTCGCGCATGCGCTCGGCGTTGCCTGCCCGCGCGTGGCCGTGCTGTGCGCGGTCGAGACCGTCAATCCGGCGATGCGTTCGACGCTCGACGCGGCGGCGCTCGCGAAGATGGCCGGGCGCGCGCAGATCACCGGCGCGGTCGTCGACGGCCCGCTCGCGTTCGACAACGCGATATCGCGGCGGGCCGCGCAAGACAAGGGGATCGATTCGCCGGTTGCCGGCCGCGCCGACATCCTGGTCGTTCCCGATATCGAAGCGGGCAACATGCTCGCGAAGCAACTTGAATACCTGGGCGGTGCCGCGAACGCAGGCATCGTCGTGGGCGCACGCGTACCGATCGTGCTGACGAGCCGCGCCGACGGGGTTGCCGTCCGGATCGCGTCCTGCGCGCTCGCGGCATTGCTGGCGCAGGCTCGGCATGCGCCGGTGTCGGCCAGTCGACAGGCCATTCTTTCGATGGAGGAACAGCGATGAAAGCACTCGTTTATCACGGGCCCGGGCGCAAGGCGCTCGAACAGCGACCCAGGCCGGAACTGCAGTCGCCGACCGATGCGATCGTCCGCGTGACGCGCACGACGATCTGCGGCACCGACCTGCACATTCTCAAGGGCGACGTGCCGACGTGCGAACCCGGCCGCATCCTCGGCCACGAAGGCGTGGGCATCGTCGAACAGGTCGGCGCCGCGGTCGATTCGCTGAAGCCGGGCGATCACGTGCTGATTTCATGCATCTCGTCGTGCGGCCGCTGCGAGTACTGCCGCCGCGGACTGTATTCGCATTGCACGACCGGCGGCTGGATTCTCGGCAACCGGATCGATGGCACGCAGGCCGAGTACGTGCGCATCCCGCATGCGCAGACCAGCCTGTACCGGATTCCGCCGGGCGCGGACGAGGATGCGCTCGTGATGCTGTCCGACATCCTGCCGACCGGGTTCGAATGCGGCGTGCTGAACGGCAAGGTGCAGCCGGGCTGCTCGGTCGCGATCGTCGGCGCGGGGCCGATCGGGCTGGCCGCGTTGCTGACCGCGCAGTTCTACTCGCCAGCGCGGATCATCATGATCGACCCGGACGGCAACCGGCTCGAGATCGCCCGGCACTTCGGCGCGACCGACTGCTTCGACGGCCGCGGCGGCGATCCGGTTGAGGAAGTGATGAAGCTGACCGACGGCATCGGCGTGGATTGCGCGATCGAGGCGGTCGGCATTCCGGCGACGTTCGAGATGTGCACGTCGCTCGTCGCACCGGGCGGCGTGGTCGCGAACGTCGGCGTGCATGGCGTCAAGGCCGACCTGCATCTCGAGAAGCTGTGGGATCGCAACATCTCGATCACGACGCGGCTCGTCGATACGGTCAGCACGCCGATGCTGCTGAAGACCGTGCGCGCCGGGCGCCTCGACCCGAAGCGCCTGATCACGCACCGGTTCTCGCTCGACGACGTGGAAGGTGCATACGACACGTTCGGGCGTGCCGCGCAAACCCACGCGTTGAAGGTGCTCATCGAAGTCGGCTGATGAGCCGGGCGGCGCGTGACGGGAACCGCGAGCATCCGCTTCCCGTCGCGCGCGTCCTGCGTTTTCGGCGGCATCGCCGCCAGGCCGGTCGGCTGCCGGTCGGCTCAGTCAGGACGACAGCGCGGCCGGCTGCTGCGCGCGGCCGGCTTCGACCTCGTCGAGATCGACGCACTGCTCGTAAGTCGGCACCTCGCACGGCCAATGCAGGGTCTCCGAAATACGCCGGCGCAATGCATCCGCGGCCGCGGGTTCGCCATGCGTGATGAATGTCTGCACGGGCGCACTCTGCATCGTGCCGAGCCACCTGAGAATTTCTTCGTAGTCGGCATGGGCCGACAGCGTCGTGATCGACTCGACCTGCGCGCGCACGCGGACGTATTCGCCATGAATCTTCAGCGTCGGCTCGTGTGCGGCGAGCGCCGCGCCGCGCGTACCGGCGGCCTGGTAGCCGACCAGCGCGATCGTGTTGCGCGCATCGGGCGCATAGCGGCTCAGGTGATGCAGCACGCGCCCGCCGGTCGCCATCCCGCTGCCGGCGATGATGACCATCGGGCCATGATGCTCGGCGATCGCCTTCGACTGGTCGACCGACCGGATCATCGTCGCCGCGTGGCCGAGCGCGTTCGCTTCGGAAGCGGTCAGCCGGTGTTCGAGGATATGGTGGCGATAGATTTCCGTCACGTCGGTCGCCATCGGGCTGTCGAGAAACACCGGGACGCGCGCCATGCGGCCGGATGCCTTCAGCCGCGCGATGTAGTGCAGGATTTCCTGCGCGCGGCCGACGGTGAAGCAGGGCATCACGACGACTCCGCCTCGTGCGAAGGTCTTGTCGAACAGCGCGGCCAGTTCGTTCTCGGGGTCCGACGCCGGGTGCAGCCGGTCGCCGTAGGTCGATTCGACCACCAGGTAATCCGCATGCGCGGGCGGCCGCGGCGGTTGCATGATCGGGTCGTGATACCGGCCGAGGTCGCCGGAGAACGCGAGCACCTTGTGATCCCAGTGCATCACGACGCTCGCCGCGCCCAGAATGTGCCCGGCCGGCAGCAGGCGGAACGCCAGGTCGCCGCCCAGCGCGGTGCATTCGTCGAAGGCGACGGGCTTCAGCAGGTGCAGCGCGCGCTGCGCGTCGTCCAGCGTGTAAAGCGGTTGCGCGGGATGATGTTTCGAGTAGCCGTGCCGGTTCGCGAAGTCGGCTTCCTCTTCCTGCAGCCGCGCGCTGTCGCGCAGCATGATGTCGCAGAGTTCGGCCGTGGCCGCCGTGCAGTACACCGGCCCGCGATAGCCTTCGCGCACCAGCACCGGGAGATAGCCGGTGTGATCGATATGCGCGTGGGTGAGCACGACCGCGTCCAGCGTGTCGGGCGCGAGCGGCAGCGCTCGCCAGTTGCGCAGCCGCAGGTTCTTCGTGCCCTGGAACAAGCCGCAATCGACGAGCACGCGCCGGCTGCCGTGCTCGACGAGATACTTCGAGCCGGTCACGGTTTCGGTCGCGCCGAGAAAAGTCAGTTTCATGGATCGCCTCACGGGAGTCGAGGGAGCAGTAAATTGATTACAGCGCGGATCCGCGTGAAGGGATTGATGGAGGTCAGGGATTGCCGCATTCCGGTTCCGATCGGGCGCGGTTCGCCGTCAGGCCGTCGCCGTGCCGGCTTGACGTCGGTCAACGCCCGGGGCGGCCGGTGGCATGATAGTGAACGTGTACGCGGATGCGATGTCGTGCCCGCGCTTTTCCGCGCCTGTCGCGTACCCGATGCGCAGCGGGATCACGACGCTTTCGGGACGAACCCATCATGAGCTTGATCGCCAATCTGGACGGCGCGCGGACCGGCTACCGGCTGTGCTTCGTCCGCCCACCCTGGGCGTGGTTCACCTGCCTGCCGCTCGATCTGCAATGCGGCCAAAGCTGGGCCGACGCGCCCTACCAGGACATTGCACAACCGCCTTACAGCGATTCGCGCGCGCAGCTGCTGCGCGTGGCGTTCGACGCGCCGCGCCTGCTGCCGCCCGAATCCGGCCGGCACGGGCACGACTGGAGCGTCGAGCAGATCAACGGCGGCGCGGTGCCGTGGCTGCGAAGCGAGGAATTCGTCGACGCGATGAAGCTGGCCGTGCCGGC
Source organism: Burkholderia sp. JKS000303 (assembly GCF_002563755.1). Lineage (NCBI taxonomy): Bacteria > Pseudomonadati > Pseudomonadota > Betaproteobacteria > Burkholderiales > Burkholderiaceae > Burkholderia > Burkholderia sp. JKS000303. The sequence continues at coordinate 1,206,904 of NZ_PDBZ01000002.1, read as the reverse complement.
CGGGGCGACCCTCGCCGAATTCGTCGAGACGATCGAGGCCGCCGGCGGCACCGTCTACGGCCCGCTCGGCTGGGCGGAATTGCCGCCCTGGCAACGGCCCGACGTTGTCGCGCACACGGGCTGAACGCGGCTGAGTGCCTGCGCGGCGCGCTTGTCAGCCCGCGTCGCCCCAGCCGCCGCCGAGCGCGACGTAGAACGCCACCGTGTCCTGCAGGCGCTGCGTGACAGCCTGCAGCCACGCAAGCCGCGCCTGATGGTATTGCACGTCGGCGACCGGCAACTGGACGTAGCCGGCGATTCCGGCGTCGTAACCGGCCTGCGTGAGCGTCAGCGCATCGCGGGCCGCTGCCGTCGCGCGGGCCTGCGCATCGAGCGCCGCCGCGTCGTTCGCGAGCGCGCGCAATGCGTCGGCCACCTGCGAGAACGCCGACAGAAAAAGGTATCCACACGGAAAGACGCGAGGGGAACGCACTGGTCGCGGTGAATTCGCGGAATGCCGGCCCGACCGATCACCACCGGAATCGATCGCCTGCCAGCCTGGAGTGTGCGCCCCAGCCGTCGGGATGGTACGTCACACTGGGGATGTAGACGGGGACGTAAGTCGAATTGCCTGCCCATCCGTTGCGGGATCCCGTCGTGGGACCTTGCGATGGCCGCGCGTTGCCCACATGCAGTATATTTCGCGCCGGAGCAACGACGTGGCTGGTCGTTCCTGCACGTGAGCTTGTCGAATGACCGGGCTGTACGACGACCAGGGCGATCAGCAGCGGTATCGAAATGCCGTCCACTTCTCCTCACCGATTCAGGTTGATGGGGTCAATCCACGCAGCGACCGGAGCAGCGACCGATGAAAGCACTTTGCACTACCCGTCATGCGCGCCTATATTTTAGGTCACGTGATGACATGATTCCAGAAAACGCCCGGTGTTTCCGGAGTTCGTAATGGCAGCGAGCAATCGAAAGGCCGGCGCAGGCGCCACGAAGCACGACCTCGAACAGCTGTCCGAATTTCGCTACCGGCTGCGGCGTTTTCTGCGTTTCTCGGAGGAAATCCTGCGTGCCGAGGGGCTGACGCCATTGCAGTACATGCTGATGCTGCATACCTGCGCGTTTCCGGACCGTTCGTGGGCGACCGTGGGCGAGATTGCCGAACGGCTGCAGGCGTCCTCGCATGGCACGGTCGCGCTCATCACGCGCTGCGAAGCGGCCGGGCTGGTCCGGCGCCAGACGAGCGAGCAGGATCGAAGGCAAGTGGAAATCCATCTCACGGAAAAAGGAGCGGATTGCTTGCGCAAGGTTGCGGTTTTGCACAAGTCCGAAATTCAATCGTTCGGCTGGGCATTCCACGACGTCACCGATACCCACTGAATGCGCGGCAGCGAAGCGCATCGATTCACCGGGACGGCCGATATCCATCGGTCGTCGCGATAGCGGGCAGGGCGGGATCACGAACACATACGCGGCAGGGGGAGGTCGTTTGCAAGGAGCGACACATGAGCACGACCTCGAGCCTCAATCTGGAAGGCAAGCTCCGGCGTGACGCCGGAATCATCGGGCTGCTGTTTGCCAGCACGACCAGCATGGTCGGTTCCGGCTGGTTGTTCGGCGCCTATCACGCATCGCGCATCGCCGGGCCGCTGAGTATCGGCAGCTGGATTCTGGGCGCGATCATCATCATGTTGATTGCGCTGTGTTTCGCCGAACTGGCAGCGATGTTTCCGCGCAGCGGCGCACTGGTGCACATGAGCCACGCGAGTCACGGCGTGGGTCTGGGCCGCATCTGGTGCGGTCTCCTCTTTCTCGCTTACGTGCCGGTTCCGGCCGTCGAGGCGGAGGCGATCGTCACGTACGCGAACAACTATCTCCCGTGGTTCATCCAGCCCGGAAGCGCGGGCCTGCTGACGGCCGTCGGCTTCGTCGCATGCGCCGGGCTGCTCGGCGTCATGGCATTGCTGAACCTGATGGTGATCCGCTGGCTGTTGAGCGTGAATTCGACCATTACGTGGTGGAAGATACTCGTGCCGTTGCTGACGATTGCCGGCCTGCTGGGTGCGAGTACGCACTGGGGCGTGATGCAGGCGGCGCCCGACAGCTACCACGTCTCCGGCATGTTCACCGCGCTGCCGGCCGCAGGCATCGTCTTCAGCTATCTTGGCTTTCGAACGGCGATCGACCTGGGCGGCGAAAGCGCCAATCCCCATAGAAATATCCCGCTGGCCGTGGTCGGCTCGGTACTTCTGGCGGCCGTCATCTACATCCTGCTGCAGGTCGCGTTCATCTACGCGCTCGCGCCGGCCGATCTTGCCGCGGGATGGAACCACCTCAGCTTCAAGGGCGAGACGGGGCCGTTCGCAGGGCTCGCGACGACCCTCGGCATGGGATGGATGGCCACGCTGCTTTACATCGACGCCTATGTGTCGCCAGGGGGAACCGGCCTGATGTATGTCACCGGCGGCTCGCGCATCCTGTTCGCGTCGGGCGAGCTGGACGCGGGCCCGCGCATGCTGACGCGGTTGAATGCCAACAAGATTCCGTGGGTTGCCGTGCTGATCATGTGGGCTGTCGGCGTGCTGTTCCTGATGCCGTTCCCGGCGTGGCAGCAGATGGTGAGCTATATCACGTCGATCACCGTGCTCACGTACGGGTTGGGGCCGGTCGCGCTGCTCGTCCTGCGACGCAACATGCCGGAACTGCAGCGGCCGTTCCGCATGAGCGGGGCCGGGTTGATCGCGCCGCTCGCATTTATCTGCAGCAACCTCGTCATCTACTGGACCGGCTTCAAGACCAACAACTTCCTGTTCTCGCTGGTCGCAATCGGTTTCGTCCTCTACGCGCTGCACCATCACGTCGTGTTGCACCGTAGCGCGCGAGACTTCGGCTGGAACCATATCGCATGGTTGCTCCCATGGTTCGGCGGCTTGTGGCTGTTGTCTTGGCTGGGTGGCATCGGCGGCGGCTTGGGCGTCATCGGATTCGGCTGGGACATCCTGCTGGTCGCCGTCTGGAGCGTGGCGGTGCTTGTGCTGGCCATGCGCAGTGCGCTCGATGCCGGCGAGACGTCGGAGATGATGGGGCGCATGAACGAGACCAGCTGACGGATCCGCACGCTCGACACAGGCGGGCGTCATGACATCGGGATCGACATGTATCGCCCGAGTTGCCTGGGGATCGTGGTGACTCGGGCCGAAGCGCATGCCGGCAAGGAGATTCGCATCAAACTGAACGTTGAACTGGCCGTGCTGCGTCGGCGCGTTGCGGTGGCCCTGCATCTCGATGACTGGAAGGAAGTGTTGGCCGGCAACCTGGAAGACGACGCGAGTAACGACCGCGATTGGGTCATCGTCTACAGAACGGCCCATGGATACTGTTGCCTTTACCACGGGAAGCCGGTCGAGTTCGATGAACTCTCCGATGTGCAGTCCTGGTCCGCGGAGATGGACGTCCGGACGTACTTCATGGGCTTGTGATCGCGATGCCGGTGACGAACAGCGCCTGTCGTCGGTCAAGGCGTGGCGGGAGCCGGCCCCCGCACGATGGCGTCCGCTGCCGGAAGCACGGTGAATCGCGCTGCGCCATTTGGATGGAAGACGGCGTTTTGTAAATTGATTGAAGGGTAGTTCGAAATATTTTCGCAGTCCCGTGACGGTGCAAACGACCACATCAACCGGAGCGGGAGAAATGTCACAGCATGACTAGTTGCCATGTTACGATGCCGAAATTCTGCGAAATTGTGAATTCAGATGTGCTCCCTCAGCTCGCTGGACTCGACGTCCAGTCGTCCCGGCTTGAACGGCCGGGGCGAGCTTCTTGAACCCGGCTGCCCAGCTGGGTTTTTTTTGCCTGTCGTCAGGTCTGTCCGGTAAACCGCGTCAACGATGTCCGAGTCTTTCTCCGTCCCATCCCGCATGAGCGCGCCCGAACTGCGCGCGACCGCATCGCTCGCAGCGATCTTCGCGCTGCGCATGCTCGGCCTGTTCATGATCATGCCGGTGTTCTCGGTCTACGCGAAAACCATCCCGGGCGGCGACAACGTGCTGCTCGTCGGCCTCGCGCTCGGGGCCTACGGCGTCACGCAGTCGCTGCTGTACATCTTCTACGGGTGGGCGTCCGACAAGTTCGGCCGCAAGCCCGTGATCGCCACCGGCCTGCTGATCTTCGCGCTCGGCAGCTTCGTCGCCGCGTTCGCGCACGACATCACGTGGATCATCGTCGGCCGCGTGATCCAGGGGATGGGCGCCGTGTCGTCCGCGGTGCTGGCGTTCATCGCCGACCTGACCTCCGAGCAGAACCGCACCAAGGCGATGGCGATGGTCGGCGGCTCGATCGGCATGTCGTTCGCGATCGCGATCGTCGGCGCGCCGATCGTGTTCCACTGGGTCGGGATGAGCGGCCTGTTCGCGATCGTCGGCGTGCTGTCGATCCTCGCGATCGGCGTCGTGGTGTGGATCGTGCCCAACGCGGCGAAGCCGGTGCACGTGCCCGCGCCGTTCGCCGAGGTGCTGCACAACGTCGAGCTGCTGCGCCTGAACTTCGGCGTGCTCGTGCTGCATGCGACGCAGACGGCGCTGTTCCTCGTCGTGCCGCGCCTGCTGGTCGACGGCGGGCTGCCGGTCGCGTCGCACTGGAAGGTCTACCTGCCGGTGATGGGGCTCGCGTTCGTGATGATGGTCCCGGCGATCATCGTCGCGGAAAAGCGGGGCAAGATGAAGCCGGTGCTGCTCGGCGGCATTCTGGCTATCCTGATCGGCCAATTGCTGCTGGGCAGCGCGCCGCATACCATCCTGATGGTGGCGGCGATCCTGTTCGTGTACTTCCTGGGTTTCAACATCCTGGAGGCGTCGCAGCCGTCGCTCGTGTCGAAGCTCGCGCCCGGTTCGCGCAAGGGTGCGGCCACGGGCGTCTACAACACCACGCAGTCGATCGGGCTCGCGCTCGGCGGCATCGCGGGCGGCTGGCTGCTGAAGCACGGCGGCGCGAACACTGTGTTTCTGGTGTGTGCCGGACTGGTTGCCGTGTGGCTGGCGATCGCATTCGGCATGAAGCCGCCGCCGCGGCGAACCTGAACGATCTGGATATCGTTTGAAATCGAACAAGACTGACGAGTGGGCAGGGGGAGACCGATGATTCGCATTTCCGCGCTTGCAGATCGCCGCGCGGTACTGCATGCGCGGCGTCTGTGGCTTCACTATGGCGTGTTCTGGCTGGGCGCGGTGGCTGTCGGCCTCGTGGCGGTGCTTTACGCGAAGCTGATCGATTTCGGCTACGGGGTGTTTCTGGGTTACGCCGCCCGACACGCATGGCTGCCGCTGATCGTCACGCCGATGATCGGTGCGTTGACGGTCTGGCTGACGCGGCGCTTCTTCGATGGTGCGGAGGGGAGCGGCATTCCGCAGGTGATTGCCATGCTGCATGCACCGGGCAACACCGGTGCGCGGTTGCTCAAGCTCCGGATCCTGATCGGGAAGATCCTGGTCTCGTTCCTGGCCATTCTCGGCGGGTTCACGATCGGTCGCGAAGGCCCGACGATCCACGTGGGTGCGGCCCTCATGTTCAACCTGCGGAAATTTTATCCGCAGCGGTTTCGTGCGATTCGGCCCGGCGTGCTCGAGCACCGGCTGGCGCTGGCGGGTGCGGCAGCAGGCCTGTCCGCCGCCTTCAATGCACCGCTTGCCGGCGTGGTGTTCGCGATCGAGGAGCTCACGCGAAGCTTCGAGCAACGGACGAGCGGCGTGCTGATCACGGCGATCATCTTCGCCGGTATCGTTTCGCTCGGCATCCAGGGCAATTACGTCTATTTCGGCACGATCGACGTCGGCGCGCACCTGCCGGAGTCGCTGGCGCTTGCGGTCGTGCTGATCGGCGTGATCGCGGGCGTCATGGGCGGCATCTTCTGCTGGCTGCTGCTGAACACGCGACGCTGGATGCCGCGCGGGCTCCAGGATTTTCGTGCCGGCCAGCCGATTCTGTTCGGTGCGGCGTGCGGGCTGGTCGTCGCGGTGGTCGGCGTTGCGACCCACGGCCATACGTTCGGCAGCGGCTACGCGGAAGCCCGCGGCATGCTCGAGAGCCACGCGGATGTCAGCATCCTGTATCCGGTGTTCAAGATGGTTTCGATGATCGGGTCGTATCTGCCCGGCGCGCCGGGCGGCCTGTTTGCACCGTCGCTGGCGATCGGCGCGGGGATTGGCAACACGCTGCACATCCTGTTCTCCGGGATGCAGTTGCAGATGCTGATCGCGCTTGGCATGGTCGGTTATCTGGCTGCGGTCACGCAGAGTCCGATCACGGCATTCGTGATCGTCATCGAGATGATCAACGGCCACGCACTGGTCATCTCGCTGATGGCCACGGCCCTGATCGCCAGCCGCGTGTCGCGATTCTTCGCTCCGCCGTTGTACGAAGCATTGTCGACGCGCTATTTTCCCGCCGACCACCGATGACCTTCGGCGCGCACCGGTTCAAGGTACCGCGCCTCATTGACCCTGCTCGTTTCCACATTCGCAAGCAGTGAGGTATCGGCGCAACTATCCTCGTGCGCGGTCGCAGGATGTTCGATTCGTCTGGTGCGGAGGTGGGTGTCGTGGAGAATTGGGAAACGCGGCAGCGGAACGGGACGCCGGCTCGTCGAGTCGTGAGTTGACTTGATACAAGCGATTTGCCGACGCTCGAAGTCCGGGGTGACAGACAGGACCGAGCGTTACCGCAGTATGCACCCGCACCGGCCGAGCTGGCTGCATGCCACCGGGAAGCGTGTCGTTCCCGACCGTTCAATGCAGCGATGACGCGACGTCACCACCCACAGCCTACGTCACGAAACGATGCGCCGGGCGAACAGATGCTGAACGAAGCGATGAAACAACTCGGACTGACTCGATATCCCGAGCTTCGCGTGAATATGCTTGCGATGATTTTTTACGGTGCCCTCCGCGATATCGAGCAGATGCGAGATCGACAGGCTCGAATGCCCGCGCAGGATCAGGCTGACGATTTCCTGTTCGCGCATCGTCAGCGCATCCGTCGCGAAATCGGCGAACGCGGCCTCGAGGTAGCCGCGCACGTCCTGTGCCGGCTGCTCGACGGGTGGTGCGGGCGGCGCGGGCGTCGTCGCGATCGTATGACGGCATAGCAACGCGTTCAGCAGCGGCTGAATCGCGCCGAGCGTCGCGATTTCGTCGTCGGTGAAGCGCGGCCGGCCGTGGCTGCGCATCAGCGAATACGCAACGCGACGCGCGGGCGTCGGCGCACCGATGAATACGATTTCCTCGGCGAGCGAGCCGGACGTCATCGAGATGCAGGGATGCACGATCGGCGAGTGATAGTAGTCGCTGTCGAAAAACGCGTCCGGCGCCAGTTTCGCCATCCGGTAGAGGCCGGCTGCAATCCCGCTGCTGCAGGCTGAATACACCGGGTCGAGCAGATACGTGCCCGTCAGGTAGTTGTGCATCGCGTCCGACTCGGACACGTTCTTCAGGTTGTCATGCTGCAGTAGCGGCGCATGCGTGTGCTCGTACAACAGCACGCAGGTCAGGTCGAAGTCGACGATTCGCGCGAGCGCATCGTCGAGCGTGGTCATGAACGACGACTCGCCAAGCGCGTCGACGAGGGCCGGCGCGGCGGCCAGCCATTCGGGATGCGGGGGCAGGGAGGATTCCGGACGGACGCTCATCGACGCAGAGAGGGAGAGGCGCGGCCTGCGGGCCGCACACGGAATCGGCCGAGCATAGCGTGCGCCCCGCCACGCGTCAAACCGCCGAAAAGCCGTTGTCGACGAACAGGTGCGCGCCGTTCACGAAGCTCGCGTCGTCGGACGCCAGGAACAGCGCGGCGCGCGCGACTTCCTCCGGCTCGCACAGCCGCCCCTGCTGCTCGGCGATCGCGGCTTCGGACGCCGGCACGCCCATCGCCTGCAGGTCGCGCAATTCGCGCAGCCCATGCGGCGTGCGGATGAAGCCCGGCGCGATCGCGTTGCAGCGGATGCCGCGGTCACGATACTCGACGGCGATCGCGCGCGCGAACATGTGGCACGCACCCTTGGTCGTGTCGTACAGCACTTCGCCGGGCGTCCCGAACTGCGCGGAGATCGACGACGTGCAGACGATGCTGCCCCGCCCGTTGCGCAGCATCTGCGGCAGGACCGCGCGCGTCATCAGGTACATGCTCTTCACGTTGACGGCCATCAGCCAGTCCCATTCTTCCTCGCTCGTGTCGAGGAACGGCTTCACGATCAACGTGCCCGCATGGTTGAACAGCACATCGGTGTCGCCGAAGGCAGCCTGCGCGGCCGCGACGGCATCGGCTACTTCAGAGGCGCGCGACACATCGGCGGTCAGCCCGATCGCATCGCCGCCGCTTGTGCGGATCCGGTCGGCCAGTGCGGCGGCGGCCGCCGCATCGCGGTCGATGATCGCGACCCGCGCGCCGTGCGCGGCGAACAGCGTGGCCGCGGCGGCGCCGCAACCGCCCGCGCCGCCGCTGACGATCGCGACCTTGCCATCGAGCCGGCGGGCGGTCGGTGTGGAGAAAGTGAATGTCATGGGGATTCCTGTCGATGCGAGTCAATCAATGGGAGCGGCGGTCGTCCGGCATGCCGCGGCGGCCGCCCGTGACGGCGAATTCCTCTTCCGGCGACAGCACGAGCCGGTGGCGGCGGTAGAAACCGAAGTAGCAGAGCCCGACGCCGTACCAGAGCGCCGCGCCGAGTGCCGCCCATTTGTAGACGGGGTCGACGAACTGGAAGGCGAGCGTCGCCGCAGCGATCGCGATCGTGACGACGGCGCCGAACAAGCCGAACGGGCTGCGGAACGGCCGCTTCAGGTTCGCGTGTCGGCGCTTGAGGCGGATATACGACAGGCTCTGGAAGATGTACGAGATCATCCCGGCGAACACGATCATGCTGACGAGCACGCCGCCCATCAGCGCATTGTCCCGGCGTCCGAACGTGAACCAGAACGCGAGCAGCACGGTCAGCGCGAGCAGCGCGCCCGTGGTCAGCGCACGGTTCGGCGTCTTCTTGACCGGGTGCGTGACGGACAGCGCGGTCGGCAGGTAGCCGGCGCGCGACAGCGAGTAGATGTTGCGGCCGGCCGCGAAGCTGCCGGCGAGGAACGACGCGGCGAGGCCGAGCACCGCGACGCCCGCGAGCAGTTTGCTGGCCGTATGCCCGAACAGCGCGCGGAAGCCGTCGAGCAGCGGTTCGCCGGACCTGCTGAGCGCGAACGCGCCGTGCGGGATCGACGCGCTGAAGAACACGATCCCGAGTGCGAGCACGGCCAGGATCAGGATCCCGAACATCAGCGCGCGCGGCATGTGGCGGATCGGGTCGTGCGCTTCCTCGGCGGTGAGCGGCAGTTGCTCGATCGCGAGGAACATGTAGACCGCGAACGGCATCGCGAGCATGACGCCGGTCGCGCCGAACGGCAGCCACGGCCCGTGCCCGCCGGCCAGCTCGACCGGCTTGCCGGCGGCGTCCGCGCCGAGGTTGAGCGCGTAGCGCGCGAAGTCGGCGTGCGGCAATGCGGCGATGCAGAAGAACGCCAGCACCGCGACCGCGGCGATCGTGACGATCACGACGACGCGCATCGACAGGTCGAGCCCGCGCACCGATAGCAGCAGCATCAGCGCATAGCCGGCGATCCACCAGAGCGGCTGCGCGTCGGGTGGCGTGCCGAAGATCGCGCCGAGATAGGCGCCCATGAAAAACATGTTGCCGGCGGGCGCGAGGACGAACTCGATGTTCTCGGCGAGACCGGTCGTGAACCCGCCCCACGGACCCATGGTGGTACGCGCGAACGAATAGGCGCCGCCCGTGTGCGGCAGCGCGGCCGCCATTTCGCCGATCGACGCGCACAGGAACACGTACATGACGGCGATGATCAGCGTGGCGAACAGCATCCCGCCGAAGCCTTGCGACATGCCGAGGTTCCAGCCTGAATACTGGCCGGCGACCACCGCGCCGACGCCGAGCACGAGCAGCGTGAAGAAGCCGGCGTGGCGCTGCAATTGTCGCTGCTCGAAATAGCCGTGTTCGACGTGCTGATAGCTCACGCCGGGAGCGCCGGCGGGTGAGGCGCCGGCGCCGGTCAGGGTTTTCTCCGTCACGATTCGTCTCCAGTCGTGGGTGCGCTCGGATGGCGCATGGCGCACATCATCGGTCGGGCGGCGACGAATTTGAATGTCTCGAAGGGGATACGGGGATGGGCGGACGACGTGGTTCGTCAGGCGTCAGGGGCCGACCGGGGTTCGCAAAAGGCGTGGCCTCTCGACCGCGGCATCCCGCTGCTGACCAAAGGCCGCGATGTCGGAAATTCCGACGGATTCCATTTATGTGAGATGGAGCACACTGCTTTCCGACGGTGACGGTATTTTGTTGTTTCGGCTGAAGCAGTGTCGAATTTGCAGAATTTCAGAATGGCTATCGGGGCAATGCGACATTGCAAGACGGCATCGAGCCCGGCGCCGGATTGATCGAACCCGGTGCGACCCCGGGCCATGCACTCGCCAACCTTCCTGCACCGGGAATACCGGCCGCATTGTTGCAACACGCCGGCCTTCCTCTCGCGACTGTCGACGGCGCCAACCTGTTGAACCGCACCCTCCCGCCCGTGCCGCTGCGTCAAGCGATCGCTTCGGGAGCGTTCGGCATGACCGGTGCGTCGGCGCGGCTGTTATCCGAGATCCGCACGTTCGCGATGCCGCCGTAGTGAAGCCGTCTCTGCCGATGTGGAGGCGAGTCAGGGATATCGAGAGATGACGCAATATATTGATTTCGAAGCAGACGAGCTTGCCGGCGATCCGTTGTCGGGATCCTTCGACCTCGTCGTCGTGGGCGGGGGCGCCGCGGGCCTGACGATCGTTCGCGAGCTGTCTGGCCTGGGCCTGAACATACTGCTTCTGGAAAGCGGTGGGCTCGAAGAATCCGCCGACCATGAAGCGCTCAACGACGTCGACGTCGAAGGGTCGCTGCAAGACGCCGAACTGCAGCAGTCCCGCCATGCGTCGCACGCGTTTCAATTGAAATTCTGGTCCACGCAAACCCAGAGGTTCGGCGTTCGGTGTCGCGTGCTGGGCGGCTCGACGGCAGGATGGGCCGGCAAGGTCGCGCCATTCGATGCGCTGGATTTCACGTCGCGCGAGTGGATCGCGGACTCGGGATGGCCGATCACCGCCGCGGATATCGCACCGTACATTCAGCGTGCCGCACGGCGCCTCGATGTCGGCCCGATCCTCAGCGGCCCCGCATTCTGGCCGGCGGCGAAATTGCGCGAGCCTGCCGAAATGGCGCGCATGAAGCATGTGTCGTCGTTCCTCTGGCAGCTCGCGCGTTCTCATCGCAACCTGACGGACGTGATGCGTTTCGGGCCTGACTTCAGAAGCGAATCGCATCGAGACGTGACGATCATGCTCAACGCGACGGTGCGCGCGATTCACGCGGATGGCACCGGCGTGACCGGGGTCGAGATCGTGTCCTCGCTGTCGGGCAAGCGACGCCGCACGTTGCCGTCGAGTCATGTGGTGCTCGCGGCCGGCGCGATCGAAAACGCCAGACTGCTGCTCCTGTCGCGGGATCAGGCCGGCCATGCGCTGGGGAATGCGCACGACGCCGTCGGCCGTTATCTGACGGACCACCCGTGCATGTCGATCGGCGTGTTTTCGCCGGATAGTCAGGCGTCGGCTGCCGCATTGCTCGGATTCTTCTCGTTGCAGCAGGACTATCGCGCATTCATGTATTCGCATGGGCTGGCGATCCGCCCCGACGTGCAGCAGGCGCAGCGTTTGCCGAATATGGCCGCGTATGCGAACGCCCGCATCTCGAACGACGATCCGGTTATCGCGTTGAAGCGGCTGGCAAAGCGGCAAAGCCAACGCCCGCTGGCCGATCTGATCCTCGTGTTGCAGCGGTCCGGGGTGGTCGTGAGTTTCGTCGGACGGCGGATCCTGGGTAGCTCGATACTGCCGCGGCGCGTGCGCCGTCTCATCGTCGACACGGTCATCCGGCTCAATGCGAATTTCGTCGCACGGGATTATGTGGCAAAAGGCACCGGCAGAAAAATCGAGAAGGTGACGCTCGACGTCATTTGCGAGCAGCCGCCGATGCGCGAGAACCGCGTGACCCTGTCGAGCCGATGCGACCGGCTCGGATTGCCGGTGGCCAGCGTCACGTGGGAGTCTGGGCGCGTGATGAAGCAGGCCGTCGTCACGTTCGCGCGTCTGCTCGACAGCGACCTGCGCGACGCTGGCATCCACGGTTTCGCATTGCGGCCGGAAATCGCGGGGGGCGACTTGTCGGCCATCGCGCTGCACGACATGGCGCACACCGCCGGCACGACGCGAATGGGACAGGATCCGGCGACGAGCGTCGTCGACGCTGACTGCCGCGTGCACGACGTGCGCGGCCTCTACATCGCGGGCGCGTCGGTTTTTCCGACGAGCGGGCATGCCAATCCGACCATGGTGATCATGGCGCTCGCGATCCGGCTTGCCGACCATCTGAAATCGAAGCTGGTCGCGCGACGGATTGCGGCGTTGACGCGGCCTGCCGCGGCAAACGACACGAGGCCGCTCGTCCTGGTGACGGGGGCCACCGGCAACCTGGGCGCGCATGTCGTCGATCAGTTGATTCTGCAAGGCTATCGGGTGCGGGGGCAGTTTCACAGCAGGGTGCCGGCCGATGCGCGGGTTGAATGGGTCGCGGTCGATTTCTCCGATCGCGATCTCGCGGATACCGCCCTGGACGAACTGGTCGACGGCGTGACGGCCGTCGTCCATCTGGCGGCAGGTTTGCCCGGCAAGCCGGATCTGGAAACGATCAACGTCACCAATCTGGAGCGCTTCGCGCAGGCGTGCATGCGTCGCGGCGTCGGCTATTTCGGACACGCGAGTTCGATGGTGGTTTACGGCTCGCCGCGGAATCGGCTCGTCGATGAAACGGCACCGTTGCTCGACGTGAACCGCCCGATCGAAAAGCAGTATTTCGAGGCGCCGGAGATGCGCGACTACGCGCGAAGCAAACGCATCGGAGAGGACATCCTGTCCCGATGCTCGGCGAGCATGCACGTCGATCTGTATCGGATCGCACTCGCGCAGCAGCCGGGCTATCTCGAGGAAGCGCTGCGCTGGAACCGGTCCAAGCGGCTTTTCGCGTTGTACCGCAACAGCCACTATATTTCGCCGCACAACGTCGCCAGGGCGATCGTTCATCTGCTTCGACGCTCGATCGACGGCGCGAAGCGTGACGGGATCGAAGCGTTCAATATCGCCGACACGCATTCGCCGACCTACGAAGAAGTCTATCGGCGCGCGGGACGCAAGCCGATCGTCCACGTCCCCTTGCTCGCGGATGTCGCGAAAGGCCTGGCCGTCGGCAAGACCGTGAAAAAGCGCTATCCGATGGGCTTTTATCGTCTCGACGACAGAAAGCTGCGAGCAACGGGCTTCGTGCTCGATCGCCAGGACTGAGTGCGCCGTTCGACTGTGCGTAACATGGTCCGGTGGTTTCGCGCAGCGGCCGGGCCGCCGCAGATCCGCCATGGCGTTTCGCATATCGACCGGTCGGTCGGCGAAACGAGCCGGATTCTCGCGTAGCTTGCCGGCCGGATCGTCCGCGCGCTTCCGGCTCGCCGAGCCCGGTCCCGGCGGCGTTGCGTTCTTCATCGGTTCCGGCGTGATTCACCTGCTCGAGGATCGAAGCCTCGCGCGCAGGTCGCGAACATTGCGATGCGGGAGCGGCAGGATGGCCGCATCGTCAACATCCGTTCGGCCGACGCAATCTTTCGTGTACGTGGATAAAACACAACAGTACGATCGAATTCGTACGCGACGCGCGCACGCGCTTCGCCTGCACTGACGCGGGCATCGCGGTCCGGCGGGCGTTATCGTGTTTAGCGAACGGTCGTTCGATCATGGTCGCTAATTCACACGATTCTGGTAACTTGATGCACCGGCCCAAGCGCTTCGCGATGGCCATCACCCAACTTTCATAATATGACACTACAGATTGGGATTCCTCTGGAGATAGCCACCGGCGAACGGCGCGTTGCGACCGTGCCCGAGGTGGTTGAGAAACTGATCAAGCTGGGGTTCTCGGTGGCCGTGCAAAGCGGTGCCGGTGCCGGTGCGAATTTCGACGACGACGCGTATCGCGCGGCCGGCGCGAGTGTTGCCGCCACGGCGGCCGAGCTCTGGGCGGGCAGCGATATCGTTTTGAAGGTGCGCCAGCCGAGCGCCGACGAAGTCGCGCTGATGCGCGAGGGCGGTACGCTGATCGGTTTCGTGTGGCCCGCCCAGCATCCCGAACTGATGCAGCAACTGGCCGCGAAGCGCGCCACCGTGCTGGCGATCGATTCCCTGCCGCGTACGCTGTCGCGCGCGCAGAAGATGGACGCGCTCACGTCGATGGCCAGCATCAGCGGCTACCGTGCGGTGATCGAGGCCGCGCACGCATTCGGCCGCTTCCTGAACGGCCAGGTCACGGCGGCCGGCAAGATTCCGCCGGCCAAGGTCTTCATTGCCGGTGCCGGCGTGGCGGGCCTCGCCGCGATCGGCACGGCCGCCAGCCTCGGCGCGATCGTGCGCGCCAACGACACGCGCGCGGAAGTGGCCGATCAGGTCAAGTCGCTGGGCGGCGAGTTCGTCAAAGTCGACTACGAAGAGGAAGGCTCGGGCGGCGGCGGTTACGCGAAGGTCATGAGCGAAGGCTTCCAGCAGGCGCAGCGCGCGATGTATGCGCAGCAGGCCAAGGATGCCGACATCATCATCACCACCGCGCTGATCCCCGGCAAGCCGGCGCCGAAGCTCATCACGGCCGAGATGGTGCAGTCGATGAAGCCCGGCAGCGTGATCGTCGACATGGCCGCCGAACAGGGCGGCAACTGCGAATTGACGGTGCCCGGCGAGGCGGTGGTGCGCCACGGCGTGACGATCGTCGGCTATACCGATCTCGCATCGCGCCTGTCGCGGCAGTCGTCGACGCTGTATGCGACGAACCTGCTGCGCGTGGTCGAGGAGCTGTGCAAGGGCAAGGACGGCACGATCAACGTCGACTTCGACGACGACGCGATCCGCGGGCTCACCGTGATCAAGGAAGGCAACGTCACGTGGCCGCCGCCGCCGATCAAGCAGGCGGTCGTCGCGCCGAAGCCGGCGGCCGCACCCGCCGCCGCACCGGCGAAGTCGAAGGGCCATGGCCATGCCGGCGAGCCGATGTCGGCCAAGGCGCTCGCGATCGTGTTCGCGGTCGGCGCCGTGGCGTTCCTGCTGGTCGGCCAGTTCGCGCCGGCCAGCTTCCTGTCGCACTTCACGGTGTTCGTGCTCGCGTGCTTCGTCGGCTACATGGTGATCTGGAACGTCACGCCGTCGCTGCACACGCCGCTGATGAGCGTGACCAACGCGATCTCGTCGATCATCGCGATCGGCGCGCTCGTGCAGGTCGCGCCGCCGCTGGATGAGCTGGCCAATGCCGGTGACCGTCCGTCCGGGCTGATCCTGGGCCTGGCGGTGGGCGCGCTGACACTCACGGCCGTCAACATGTTCGGCGGCTTCGCGGTGACGCGACGCATGCTGGCGATGTTCCGCAAATAAGGGGACGACAATAATGACTTCAAACCTGACCACCGTCTCCTATATCGGCGCTGCCATCCTGTTCATTCTCAGCCTTGGCGGGCTGGCCAATCCCGAGACCGCGCGCCGCGGCAACCTGCTCGGGATGATCGGCATGCTGATCGCGGTGCTGGCCACCGTGCTCGGCCCGCGCGTGTCGGCCGCGGGCATTCCGTACGTGATCGCCGCGCTCGTCGTCGGCGGCGCGGTCGGCCTGTACGCCGCGAAGAAAGTGCAGATGACGCAGATGCCGGAACTGGTCGCGCTGATGCACAGCCTGGTCGGCCTCGCGGCCTGCCTGGTGGGCTTCGCGAGCTATATCGACACGTCGGTGCAGTTCACGGGTGCCGAAAAGGCGATTCATGAAGTGGAGATTTATGTCGGCATCCTGATCGGTGCCGTCACCTTCGCGGGTTCGATCATCGCGTTCGGCAAGCTGTCGGGCAAGATCGGCGGCAAGCCGCTGACGCTGCCGGCGCGGCACTGGCTGAACCTGGCCGGGCTGCTGATCGTGCTCTACTTCGGTCGCGCGTTCCTGCATGCGGAAACCATCCAGGACGGGATGCTGCCGTTGATCGTGATGACGGTGATCTCGCTGCTGTTCGGCGTGCACATGGTGATGGCGATCGGCGGCGCGGACATGCCGGTCGTGGTGTCGATGCTCAACAGCTACTCGGGGTGGGCGGCGGCGGCCACCGGCTTCATGCTCGGCAACGACCTGCTGATCGTGATCGGCGCGCTGGTCGGCTCGTCGGGTGCGATCCTGTCGTACATCATGTGCCGCGCGATGAACCGCAACTTCATCAGCGTGATTGCCGGCGGCTTCGGCGGCGGCGCGCCTGCGGCAGCGGGCGGCGGTGCCGGCGCGCAACCGGCCGGCGAGGCGGTCGCGGTGAGCGCGATGGAAACGGCCGAGCTGCTGCGCGAAGCGAAGCGCGTGATCATCGTGCCGGGCTACGGGATGGCCGTGGCGCAGGCACAGCACACGGTGTACGAGCTCACGAAGCTGCTGCGCGAGAAGGGCGTCGACGTGCGCTTCGCGATTCACCCGGTCGCGGGCCGCATGCCGGGCCACATGAACGTGCTGCTGGCCGAAGCGAAGGTGCCGTACGACATCGTGATGGAGATGGACGAGATCAACGAGGACTTCCCGGAGGCCGACGTGTCGATGGTGATCGGCGCGAACGACATCGTGAACCCGGCCGCGCAGGACGACCCGACGAGCCCGATCGCGGGGATGCCGGTGCTGGAAGTGTGGAAGGCGAAGACGTCGATCGTGATGAAGCGCAGCATGGCTTCGGGTTACGCGGGCGTCGACAATCCGCTGTTCTACAAGGACAACAACCGCATGTTGTTCGGCGACGCGAAGTCGATGTTGAACGAGATCTTCGGTGCGCTGAAAGCCTGAGGATGGCCGCGCGGCCGGCTGGACCGCGGGTCCCGGTCGGCGCCGCGCGGCTTCGAGACAGGTCGGCCCGCAACGCATCGTCAGTGCGTTGCGGGCCGATGTCCGTCAGGGGCCGCCACAGCGGGCGGCCGCCCGGTTCGCCGGCCGCCGGTTCGCCGGCCGCTCCGATAGCAGGCAGGCCATCGGATCAATCCTCTTCCAGCCCCGCGAGCAGATCGTCGACGGCCTGGTAGACCCGAGCCACGACATCCTTGCCGACTTCTTGCTCCAGGTCGGCGTATCGCTGCTCCAGATCCTTCGTCAGTGCGCGAACCAGGTCGATGCTCGTCGGCGTCAGGGAAACCAGGATCCGACGCTGATCCTCCGCGAACCGCTCCTTCGTAATCAGTTCCAGCGCCTCCATCCGCGCCAGCACGCCCACCATGCTCGGGCTCGAGATCGTGCAGAGATCCGAAAGCTGCCGCGGCTCCATCGGCCCCTGCTCGTGCACCGCGCGGATGATCCGCCATTGCTGCTCGGTGAGCCCGTGTGCGGTCAGGAGCGGCCGGAAGCGCTCCATGATCTTTTCCCGCGCGCGCAGCAGCATCATCGGAAGGTTGCGATGAGGTGCGTCGTGCTTGTCTTTGACATCCATACCGTTGATTGCGCTTCAGCTTCGTTGCAGCGGGGAATTCCCTTGGCCTGCATGTTCTCTCTTGACGCCCGATGATATCAGGCGAAATAATACTAACATGTGAGTGAACTTCAGAGGATCGAACCGTGATGTTTGCACCTGTCGACCATGTGCTTTGCCTGGAGGGAGAGCCGCTTGCGCGCGATGTCGATGCGCGCGCGGCGGCGTCGCTCCTGTCCGGCGGCGCCAAATGCCGGCCTCCCGTCGAGGGCGCCGTTTATGGGACGTTGCTGAACGACCGCGCGGCGCTCGATGCGCTGGGAGACGCGGTCAATGCCGCCCCCTACAAGGCGCCGCCCAAGGCCCCGGTGTTGTACGTCAAGCCGCGGAATACGCGGGCGGGACACGGTGCGAAGGTCGTCGTGCCGGGCGGCACGAGCGGCGTTCAGATCGGCGGCTCGCTCGGGATCGTGATCGGGCGCACCGCGTCGCGGGTGAGCGTTGCCGACGCGCTCGACCATGTCGCCGGATACACGATCGTGGCCGACCTGTGCGTGCCGCACGAAAGCGTGTATCGCCCGTCGGTCCGGTTCCGGGCGCGGGACGGCTTCTGCGTGATGGGGCCGACCGTCGTCGCGCGTCGCCTGGTCGCGGACCCCGACACGCTGCCGATCTCGGTCGGCATCGGCGGCAAGGCGACGTTCAACGCCAGCACGGCGACGTCGATCCGGCATGTGGCGCAACTGATCGCCGACGTCACCGACTTCATGACGCTCACGGCCGGAGACGTGCTTACGCTGGGCGTTCCGCACGGTGCGCCCGTGGCCCAGGCCGGCGACGTCGTGACGGTATCGATCGGCGAATGGCCGGCCCTCACGTTTTCGATGACGAGCGAAGCAGCAGGAGGTCAGCAATGATGCGGGGCCGTGTTGCCTATTCGGGCGCCATTCACGAGGCATACCCGCACGAAGCGGGCGTCCGGCTCGCCGACGGGCGGGTGTGTCGCGAGAGCGAGGTCGTGTGGCTGGCGCCCATCGAGCCGGGGACGATCTTCGCGCTGGGACTGAACTACGCGGAGCACGCGAAGGAACTGCAGTTCTCGAAGCAGGACGAACCGCTCGTGTTCCTGAAGGGGCCGGGGTCCGTCATCGGCCATCGCGGTGTGACGCGCCGTCCGTCCGACGTGACCTTCATGCACTACGAGTGCGAACTGGCGGTCGTGATCGGCAAGCCGGCCAAAGAGGTCAGGCGCGCAGACGCGATGCAGTACGTCGCGGGTTACATGATCGCCAACGACTACGCGATCCGCGACTATCTCGAGAACTACTACCGCCCGAACCTGCGCGTGAAGAACCGCGATGGCGGCACCGTTCTGGGCCCGTGGTTCGTCGATGCAGCGGACGTTGCCGACGTCACGAACCTCGAATTGCGCACGTTCGTGAACGGCAAGCTCGAGCAGAAGGGCAATACGCGGGATCTCGTGACCGACATTCCCGCGCTGATCGAGTATTTGAGCGGCTTCATGTCGCTCGCTCCCGGCGACATCATCCTGACGGGCACGCCGGAAGGGATCGTCGATGTCAAGGCAGGCGACGAAGTCGTTTGCGAAATCGACGGTCTCGGCCGCCTTGTCAACGTAATTGCATCCGACGCGGAATTTGGCCGCGACTGACTGATTAGGATTACCTATGCGAATCGACCATCTGATCAACGGGAAGTCTGCGGCCGGCAGCAGCTACTTCGAGACCGTCAACCCGGCCACGCAGGAAGTGCTCGCCGAAGTCGCGAGCGGCACCGCGCAGGACGTCGATGCCGCCGTGCGCGCGGCGAAGGACGCGTTCCCCGCCTGGGCCGGCACGCCGGCCACCGAGCGCGCCAAGCTGCTGCGCAAGCTGGGCGAGCTGATCACGAAGCACGTGCCGGAACTCGCCAACACCGAGACGCGCGACACGGGGCAGACGATCTCGCAGACGGGCAAGCAGCTCGTGCCGCGGGCGGCGGACAACTTCACGTATTTCGCGGAAATGTGCACGCGCGTCGACGGGCACACCTACCCGACCGGCACGCACCTGAACTACACGCTGTTCCACCCGGTCGGCGTCTGCGCGCTGATCTCGCCGTGGAACGTGCCGTTCATGACGGCGACGTGGAAAGTCGCGCCGTGTCTCGCGTTCGGCAACACGGCGGTGCTGAAGATGAGCGAGCTGTCGCCGCTCACCGCGTCGATGCTGGGCGATCTCGCGCTTGAAGCGGGCATTCCGGCCGGCGTGCTGAACGTCGTGCACGGCTACGGGAAGGAAACCGGCGAGCCGCTCGTCGCGCATCGCGACGTGCATGCGATTTCGTTCACGGGCTCCACGGCGACGGGCAACCGCATCGTCCAGGCCGCGGGCCTGAAGAAGTTCTCGATGGAGCTCGGCGGCAAATCGCCGTTCGTGATCTTCGAGGATGCCGACTTCGAACGCGCGCTGGACGCTGCCGTGTTCATGATCTTCTCGAACAACGGCGAGCGTTGCACGGCCGGCTCGCGCATTCTCGTGCAGAAGTCGATCTACGCGAAGTTCGCCGAGCGCTTCATCGAGCGCGCGAAGCGGCTGACCGTGGGCGACCCGCTCAGCGAAAGCACCATCGTCGGGCCGATGATCAGCCAGGGGCACCTCGCGAAAGTCCGCAGCTACATCGAGCTGGGCGCGAAGGAAGGCGCGACGCTCGCCTGCGGCGGCCTCGATGCGCCGACGCTGCCGGACGCGATGAAGAACGGCAACTTCGTCACGCCAACCGTGTTCGTCGACGTCGACAACCGCATGCGCATCGCGCAGGAAGAGATCTTCGGCCCGGTGGCCTGCCTGATTCCGTTCGACGACGAAGCGGACGCGATCCGCCTCTCGAACGACATCGCGTACGGGCTGTCGAGCTACGTGTGGACCGAGAACACCGGCCGTGCGCATCGCGTGGCGGCGTCGATCGAAGCGGGCATGTGCTTCGTGAACAGCCAGAACGTTCGCGACCTGCGTCAGCCGTTCGGCGGGACGAAGGCGTCGGGCGTCGGCCGCGAAGGCGGCACGTGGAGCTACGAAGTGTTCCTGGAGCCGAAGAACATCTGCGTGTCGCTCGGTTCGCATCACATTCCGCGCTGGGGCGCGTAAGCAGAGTCGCCGGCTCCATTCGCGAACTGCGTCATCAGGAGACAGAAATTGGGAAAGCTCGCCCTCGCCGCGAAAGTCACGCACGTGCCGTCGCTGTATTTGTCGGAGCTCGACGGCCCGCACAAGGGCTGTCGCCAGGCCGCGATCGACGGCCATCATGAAATCGGTCGACGCTGCCGCGAACTCGGCGTCGACACGATCGTGGTGTTCGACGTGCACTGGCTCGTCAACAGCGAATACCACATCAACTGTGCGTCGAAGTTCGAAGGCATTTACACGAGTAACGAACTGCCGCACTTCATCAACAACATGAGTTATGCGTACCCGGGCAACACGGCGCTCGGGAAGGCGATCGCCGACGTGGCGAACGAGATGGGCGTGAAGACGCGCGCGCATAGCGAAACGTCGCTGGATCTCGAATACGGCACGCTGGTTCCGATGCGATACATGAATGCGGACCAGCACTTCAAGACCGTCTCGATTTCCGGCTGGTGCATGTGGCACGACCTGCCGACGAGCGCCCGTTTCGGCCTGGCGGTGCGCAAGGCCATCGAGGAGCGCTACGACGGCACCGTCGCCATTCTCGCCAGCGGCTCGCTCAGCCATCGCTTCGCGAGCAACGGCACGGCCGAGCAGTTCATGCACAAGGTGTGGGATCCGTTCCTCGAGGAAACCGACCGGCACGTGGTGTCGCTGTGGGAAAAGGGCGACTGGAAGACGTTCTGCGGGATGCTGCCGCTCTATAACGAAAAGTGCTGGGGCGAGGGCGGGATGCACGACACGGCGATGCTGCTCGGCGCGCTCGGCTGGGACCGCTACGAAGGCAAGGCCGAGGTGGTGACGCCGTACTTCGGCAGCTCGGGCACCGGCCAGATCAACGCGATCCTGCCGGTCACGCCGTTGCCCGTCTGATCATTGGGAGCCGCAGATGCCACATCTCACACTCGAATACAGCAGCAACCTGGCGGACGAGGACAGCATCGCGCTGCTGTGCCGCAAGCTGGCGTGCAGCCTCGACGCGCAGCGCGAGGGCGAACAACGGGTATTTCCGCTGGGCGGGATCCGCGTCCGGGCGCTGCGCTGCGACGCATTCTGCATCGCCGACGGCCGGATCGAGAACGCCGCGTTCCTGCACGGGAACCTGAAGATCGGCGCCGGACGTTCGGAGGCCGCGAAGCAGGCCGCCGGCGATGCGCTGTTCGACATCATCAAGCAGCACTTCGCCGACGCGTTCGACCGGCAGGGGCTCGCGTTGTCGCTGGAGCTCAACGAATTCAGCGAAGCCGGCACCTGGAAGCACAACAATCTGCATGCGCGGCTGAAGGCCTGAGCGCGAAGGGTAAGTTCATCATGCTGGACCAAACGACAATCCGCGAACTCGCGGCGAAGCTCGAACACGCCGAAAAGACGCGCACGCAATTACGCCACTTCTCCGCGGCCTATCCCGAGATGACGATCGAGGACGGCTACGCGATCCAGCGGGAGTGGGTGCAGATGAAGCTGGACGCCGGGCACGTGATCAAGGGCCGCAAGATCGGCCTGACCTCGCGCGCGATGCAGCGTTCGTCCCAGATCACCGAGCCGGATTACGCACCGCTGCTCGACAGCATGTTCATCGAAAGCGGCCAGGATATTCCCGCGGACCGGTTCATCGCGCCGCGCGTCGAGGTGGAGCTCGCGTTCATTCTCAGCAAGCCGCTGAAGGGGCCGAACGTGACGCTGTTCGACGTGCTGGACGCGACCGCCTATGTGACGCCCGCCGTCGAGATCATCGACGCGCGTATCGAGCAGTTCGATCGCGACACCAAGGCGCCGCGCAAGGTGTTCGACACGATCTCCGACTTTGCGGCCAATGCCGGGATCGTGCTGGGCGGCCGGCCGGTGCGTCCCATGGACGTCGACCTTCGGTGGGTCGGGGCGCTGCTGTACAAGAACGGCGCCGTGGAGGAGAGCGGGCTCGCCGCAGCGGTGCTCAACCATCCGGCGACGGGCGTTGCGTGGCTCGCGAACAAGATCGCGCCGTACGACGAGAGCCTGAACGTGGGCGACGTGATTCTCAGCGGCTCGTTCACGAGCCCGATTCCGGCGCGAGCGGGCGACACGTTCCACGTCGACTACGGTCCGCTCGGCGGTATCGCGTTCAAGTTCGTATAAGGAGCAGGCATGGACCGAATCAGGAACCCGTTCAAGCACGCGCTGGCCGAAGGCAAGCTGCAGTTCGGCTTGTGGGCCGCGCTCGCGGATCCGTACGTGGTGGAGTTGCTGGCAACCGCCGGCTTCGACTGGCTGCTGATCGACAACGAGCACGCGCCCAACGACGTGCGCAGTACGCTCGCGCAATTGCAGGCGATGGCCGCGTACCCGACGCATCCGATCGTGCGCCCGGTCAGGAGTGATACGGCGCTGATCAAGCAGTTTCTCGATATCGGCGCGCAGACCTTGCTGTTGCCGATGATCGACACCGTCGAGCAGGCGCGTGAAGCCGTCGCGGCGACCCGCTATCCGCCCAACGGCGTGCGTGGTGTCGGCAGTGCGCTGGCGCGGGCATCGCGATGGAACCGGGTGCCGGACTATCTGAGCAGCGCCAGCGACGAGCTGTGCGTGCTGGTGCAGGTCGAAACCGTCACGGGGCTCGCCAATCTCGATGCGATCGCGAACGTCGACGGGGTCGATGGCGTGTTCTTCGGGCCGGCGGATCTGAGTGCTTCGATGGGTTTCCTTGGCAAGCCGGGGGAAGCATCGGTGCGCGCGGCCATTCGCGAGGGCATTCGCACGGTGCGTCAGGCCGGGAAGGCGGCGGGCGTGCTCGCGCCGGACCACGCGTTTGCAAGCGAGTATCTGGACGCCGGGGCAACCTTCGTTGCGGTCGGCACGGATACGGGATTGTTGAGTCACGCGGCTGCGCAGCTTGCGGCGCGCTACAAAGGCGAACACGCAGCGCGACCGGGCGGGGAGCGCGGCGGGTACTGATGTCGGGGTAAGCCGCCGGGAGATCGGCCCCGCGTCCGCGCGACAATCTTCTGGGATGGTCATGGGGGTTCTGCGACAATTGCCGAATTCCCGAACCCGCTCCCCCTTTATGAAAAACGCGACCCCGACGATCCGCGATGTGGCAACGGCAGCCGGTGTATCCGTCGCGACCGTATCGAAATACGTCAACGGGACCAAGCGCTTCTCGCCGGAAGTGGAGTCCCGCTTGAAGACGACGATCGAAAAGCTGGGCTACCAGACGAGTCCCCTTGCACGGTCGATGATTACGGGGCGCACGCGCACGATCGGCCTCGCGGTTCTGGATATCAGCAACCCGCACTTCGCGAGTGTCGTGAAAGGGGCCAACCGGGTCGCACTCGCGCACGACTACACGCTGCTGCTCGTCGATACCGAAGAGGATCCGGCTCGCGAGCGCCTGCTGATCGAGGCGCTCGCACAGCGCGTCGACGGATTGATCATCAGTTCGCGTCTTTCCGAGCAGGACGCCGGCTGGATGCTGGACTTGAAGAAGCCGGTCGTGATGTTGCGTCATCTCGACGAGCTGGCGATCCCGACGGTCGGTATCGACAACCGCCTGGCAACCTACATGCTGGCCCGGCATCTTCTCGACCTCGGGCATCGGAAAATCGCCTACCTCGGGTTCGGGCAGGCATCGATCGATCCCGAGCGCGTGCGCGGCGCGAGCGAATGCCTGGCGGAGGCAGGGTTGACGCTCGACGTGTACGACGCGCACGCTCCGACGTCCGTCGCCGGCGAGCAGGCCTGCTCGCGGATTCTGCTGGGCCCGCGGCGCCCGCAGGCGGTGATCTGCTACAACGACCTGATTGCGCTGGGATTCATGAAAGGCGCGAAGGCGCTGGGATTTCAGTTGCCGCGAGACCTTGCCGTGACCGGCATCGACAACGCACCCTATGGCGAATATTCGGAGCCCGCTCTGACAACGGTGGACACTCAGAGCGAAAAGATGGGCGAGCTGGCGACGCGCAAGGTGTTCGAAGCGCTGTCCGGACAGAACGATGCGGTGCGCCTGATGCTCGAACCGCGCCTGGTCGTCCGGGACTCCACGTCGAACCGTCTGCTGCCCTGATTGCTACGGGAGCGTTGTGCCGGCCCGGCACGCGTACAGCGCGTGGGCACGTAGCGGATAAACGATTACCCATTACGGGCGTAGTGGGAATTTCACTTCACAACGATAGATTAATTTCTAGGCGTTAACACGAACTAGCCAAAGAAAGATTGCCCATCTACTCTTGGATAAACGTTTTCCCAATCGACCGGCAAGCCATGAGCGAAGCACGGGACCGATAGTCAGCAAGGGGTGGGGCCGCAAGGGCGGCGCGTCAGGCGACGTCGTCGCATTGGCTTGCGGTGCACGCGCTATCGGACGCGTTGCGCCGGCAAGATGTCTTCGCTCCTCGAAGCGCTTTCATTGATTCGTTTTGGCGACGTCAAACAACCTCCGCGTTGATTGACGGCGGACGCGTGCGCCCATCCGTAGCCGTTGGGAATGCCGGTCTGACGTCGAAGCGATGATATGAATAAGCACTGCAAAATATTGACAAGAACGGGCGTGCGAAATCGTCCATAGAGAAAAAAGGAGCGGGACATGGGAACTTCGATCAAGAGATCAGGCGTTTGTCTGGCGGCGGGATTGACCGTGCTGTTGAGCGGATGTGGCGGGAGCAGCGATAGCAGCCCCACGGCATCGTCTCCGACGCCATCCGGCAACGCATCGCCGTGGATGGATACGTCATTGCGGCCCGAGCAGCGTGCTGCGTTGCTGGTGGCGGCGATGGCATTGCCCGACAAGGAGGAGCAGTTGGTCGGCGGACCGGGCGTGGTTGCCGAGCTTCCGCAGTGCTTTGGTGCGCGCCATATTCCCGGGATTTCGAAGTACCACATTCCCACGCTTCGCATCACTAACGGACCGGTCGGGATCGGACAGAACGACTGCGTTCCCACAGGATCTGCATCGAGCGGGGCCGCGGCGCTGACGAGCGCCGAATCGGCGAAGGCGACCGCGCTGCCGTCGGCCATCGCGGTGGCGGCATCGTTCGATCACGCCGTCGCGACGCAGTTCGGCGACGTGATCGGCAAGGAAGGGGCGAACCTCGCGCTTCACGTGTTCGAAGCGCCGGGCATGAACCTCGCGCGCCTGCCGGTCGGCGGCCGAAACTTCGAGTACATGGGCGAGGATCCGTATCTCACCGGCACGATGGGCGTCGCCGAAATCCAGGCGGTGCAGTCGCACGGGATTATCGCGATGGCGAAGCATCTCGTGGCCAACGAGCAGGAAACGAACCGCATGACCATCTCGGAAAACGTCGACGACCGGACGTTGCACGAGCTCTACATGCTGCCGTTCGAAATGGCGGTCAAGGACGGGCAGGTCGGCGCCGTCATGTGTTCGTACAACTCCGTCAACGGATTCTCGATGTGCGAGAACAAGCATATCCTGACCGACGTCCTGCGCGGGCAATGGGGTTTCAACGGCTACGTGCAGTCCGACTTCTTCGCCGCGCACAGCACGGCGGCAACGATGCTCGCGGGGCTGGACAACGAAATGCCGGGCGTGATCATCCCCGGTGTCGCGACCTGGTGGACACCGGACAAGCTGAATGCCGCGCTTGCCTCGGGCGCCATCAAGACGTCGGATATCGATACGGCGCTGGCGCGCCGATATACGCAGATGTTCAAGGCCGGTATCTTCGATCGTCCCCTCGTCCAGACGCCGATCGATACCGTTGCCGACGGTGCCGCGGCGAAGGCGATCGGTGAGCAGTCCGCGGTGCTTTTGCAGAACGACGGAACGCTGCCGTTGAGCAAGGGTGTGCAGAATGTCGTGATCGTCGGCAAGGCGTCGCAGGTGTACGCGCAGCAAGCGGTTGCGGGCGGGAGCAGCGTGGGCAACCCGATGGGTTCCGGCGGCGGAAGTTCGGACGTCGTGGCGCTCTATACCGTTTCGCCGCTGCAAGGGATGCGCGACGTGCTGCAGAGTCTCGGCAATACGACGGCGAAGGTCCATCTGGTTCTCGTCGACGATACGAACACCAACGCGACGATCGACGGTGCGGCTTCGACGTTCGCGGCTGCGCAGACCTTGATGGGCAGCGCCGACGCCGTGGTGGTGATGGCCGGCTCGATTTCCGAAGAGGGCGCGGATCAGACGACGTTTACCGATGCGTCCGGCCTGGCTCTCGACGCCGGAAAATATCTCAACACGCTGGACTGGTACGGGCCGAAGGCCAGCTCGCTGACGACGACCAGCACCGTCAAGAGCAGCAATACGCTTGCGATGATCCAGAGCGTCGTTGCCGCGAACAGGAAGACCGTGCTCGTGCTCAAGGACAGTGCGGTCGAGGCCATCGATCCGACGCTGCTCAAAGGGGGCGCGTCCGCGCCGGCCGCCATACTCGAAGCATGGTTCCCGGGGCAGGAGGACGGGCACATCGTCGCGGACCTGTTGTTTGGCGTGACGAATCCGTCCGGCAAATTGCCGGTGACGTTCCCGCAGGTCGGTCAGGGTTTCATGGATTCGATCAGCGCAACGCAGTACCCGGGTGTCTCGGTCAACGGGGTGCCGACGGTGACGTATACCGAAGGGCTCAACATGGGCTATCGCTGGTACGACGCGATGAGCAAGAGCCCGGCGTTCGAATTCGGGTTCGGGCTTTCCTATACGACGTTCAGGATCCAGAACGCAGCGGTTTCGTCGGGAAGCAACGGGACGTACAACGTCACCGCGTCGGTTACCAATACGGGGAAGGTTGCAGGGGCGGAAGTCGTGCAGGTCTACGTTGGCTTGCCGGCTTCATCGGGCGAGCCGCCGAAGCGTCTCGTCGGATTCCGGAAGGTGGCGTTGAATCCGGGCGCGTCGCAGTCCGTGACGATCAACGTCGATCCGGGTGCGAATAATCATCCGTTGAGCACCTGGGACAAGGATGCGCAGCAGTGGTCGCCCGCCAGCGGGACGACAACCGTGTACGTCGGCAATTCGTCGCGGAGCTTGAGCACTGCCGGCACCATCGCGCAATAGCGACTGCCCTGGCACCGGCGGGGCGCTGTTTGAAAAAACACGCCGGCCGGTGCGATGCGCTTATCTCGGAGCCGTCGTTCAGTTCGAAGGCCGGCATTGCGCTTGGCGGCCAGACATTCGACGGGGGCCAGGATGGAAAGCCGGTCGGGATCGCGGATGGGGAAACCGTGATCCCGTCCAAACACGACGAACCGAGCGGACGACCGCACCTCGCGTTCTATCCCTCCGTCATCAGCGCATTGACACGATGCGCCAGATTGCGCAGGCCGATGGTGGCGAACGATGGATCGACATGCCCGAAGAACCCGGTCCTTCGCGGCTCGGGATCGATCAGAAAGTTTCGTTCGTGAGTGGACCATCGCGACCGGGGCAGCATGCTTTCCGGCGATACGACCTCGAACGTCGTGCCGATCGCGATATACAGGTCGTCATCGGACATTTCGAGCTGCATGCGGTGCAGCTTCATGTATTCGGGGGCGGCCTCGTTGAAAAACACGACGCCCGGTTTGACGGCCTCGATCGCGCCGCATTGCGGGCAGGCCGTATCGAGACGGTAGTCCGCCCCTTCCTTGGGAAAGCGGAAGTCGCAGCAGGTGCAAAGCAGGGAATGCATGTCGCCGTGCAGGTGGGTGACGTGCAGTGCACCGGCGCGTTCGAGCATGTCGTCGATGTTTTGCGTGACGAGCCGGACGCGCTCCTTGCCCCAGGTGTTCTGCCATTCCGCGAGGATCGTGTGCGCTTCGTTCGGGCGTGCATCGTGTTTCTCGGCGATGCGCTCGTTATAGAAACGAAAGACTGCCTCGCGGTTTTTCCGCCAGGTCAGAAAGTTGCAGACCTCGTCGAGGCTTTCCTGGGTCCAGACGCCGTTTCCGGTACGGAACGTCGAAATCCCGCTTTCCGCGGATAGCCCAGCGCCGGAAAAGACGTACAGGCGAGGCAGACGGTCATGAGGTGCGGACGACATCGTTCAGTCTCCGGCGGGAAAGGATTCGGGCGCTGAGTCAGGCGCGGACGTTGCGAGTCCGTCTGCAACGCCATTGCGACGGCGCCGGGATGTGCAGGTCATTTTCGTCACGGGTATGCGGTCCATGGTGGGGGCGGGGGCGTCGTTCCACGACTGTCGTCGAATGGCGCCCGACGGTCTTTGCGTGAGCGTTCGTGGTGCCGCAGCGTAGCACGCTGACTGCCTCGCTCGTTCGTGCCCCGACGTGAGCGCGCAGAGGCATGGGGCCCGACGCCCATTTCGCGTGTCACGTCGATTCGGTGCCGTCGCGCGCGGCCGCGCCGACACGTCGGGGCCTGCGTTCACGCACGCGCCGTAGCACGGCTCGACAAGCTCGACGCCCGCACGCTGCAGCCGGCCGCGCAACGGATGGTCGACTATCTGGCGAGCCGGGCCGCGGTGTCGGCTCCGGACAACGGGGCTTGAGGGCGGGGCATCGGACGTTTCCCGATCACGGGATTTGCCATCGTCGAGCCGTCGATTCCGTCGCTCGCCAACCTGAATTTCCGCGCACGGCGGCGCATAATATTCGGATGTCGACCCTTGGCAGGAAGAGGGTTCTATGCACTGCACACTCTGCGGGTCCGAGAATCCTCCCGGTGCGAAAGTGTGCCAGGAATGCCAGGCCGTGCTGTCCCGCACGTGCCCGCAGTGTGGACACGAGACGGCGCCCGCAGCCCGCTTCTGCAGCAATTGCGGCGCGCCGCTCGCCACCCCTGCCGCCGCGCAGCCAGGGTCCCGGCCATCGGCGCCGTCGCCGTCGCCCACCCCCGTTCATTACACGCCCGATCATCTTGCCGAGCGCATCCGTGCCGAACACGCGGCGATGGAAGCGCGCGGCGAGCCGGCCGGCGAGCGCAAGACGGTTACCGCGCTGTTCGCCGACATGGCCGGTTCGACCGCGTTGATCCACGATCTCGATCCCGAAGTGGCGCATCGCCTGATCGTGCCGGTGATCGAGCTGATGATGGAAGCGGTCCACTACTACGAGGGGTACGTCGCCAAATCGCTCGGCGATGGCATTCTCGCGCTGTTCGGCGCACCGATCGCTCACGAAGACCATGCGCAGCGCGCGCTTTTCGCTGCATTGCGCATGCAGCAGGCGATGCGACAGCATGGCGACCGCATTCGTCTGCAGGAAGGCATTCCGCTGCAGATTCGCGTCGGCGTGCATACCGGCGAGGTCGTCGTCCGTTCGATCCGCACCGACGACTTGCACACCGATTACGATCCGCTCGGACATACGATCCACATCGCGTCGCGGATCGAGGGTATCGCCACGCCCACGTCGATTCTCGTCAGCGAGTCCACCCACAAGCTGGCCGAAGGCTATTTCGAGTTCAACGCGCTGGGCGCCACGCAACTCAAGGGCATTCCCGCGCCGCTATGCGTGTACGAGGTGCTTGGGCTGGGTGCGCTGCGCACGCGCTTGCAGCTGGCGGCGCACCGCGGTCTCGCGCGGTTTGTCGGTCGCGAAACCGAAATGGAGCATCTGAACCGGGCGCTGGAAACCATGAGGACCGGGCAGGGTCGCGTGGTCGGCGTGGTGGGCGAGGCCGGGGTCGGAAAATCGCGCCTTTTCCATGAGTTCAAAGAGCGCTCACGGCGCGGTGCGCTGGTGCTGGAGACGTTTTCGGTATCGCACGGCAAGGCGTTTTCCAATTTGCCGCTCATCGAACTCCTGAAGAATTATTTTCAGATCACGACGCAGGACGACGAGCGGCGCTGCCGGGAAAAGGTCATCGGCAAGGCGCTCGCGCTCGAGCGCAGTTTCGAGGATCTCGTGCCGTATGTCCTCTATCTGCTTGGTATCGGCGAAGGCGGACCGGTACTCGTCGAGATGGATCCGCAGATCCGGCGCGACCGTACCTTCGATGCGATCCGGCAACTGCTCGTGCGCGAGAGCCACAACCAGCCGGTCCATCTGCTGTTCGAGGATCTGCAATGGCTGGACCACGAGACAGAGGCGTTCCTCACCTATCTGATCGACCACGTGCCGGGCGCACGCATCCTGCTTCTGGTGAACTACCGGCCCGAGTATCGGCCTGCGTGGACGCGCGCGGCGCACTGGAGCAAGATCCGGCTCGAACCGCTCGGTCCCGCCGATGCGCGCGGACTGCTCGCGGCGCTGCTCGGCGACGATCGCACGCTCGTGCCGCTGAAGCAGCTCATTCTGGAGAAGACGGAAGGCAATCCGTTTTTCATGGAGGAAGTGGTCCAGACGCTGGTCGAGGAGAAGTCGCTGCTCGGCGAGGCCGGGCGTTATCGCATCGTGGAGACCCCGGCGACGCTGCACATTCCCACTACCGTGCAGGGCGTGCTGGCTGCCCGGATCGACCGGCTTCCCGTCGAGGAGAAGGAACTGCTGCAGGCCCTCGCGGTGATCGGCCACGAGTTCCCGTTCAGCCTGATCCGGCGCATTTGCGGTGAGGAGCCGGCGCGGGACGACGCACTGCGTCGGCTGCTCGCCCATCTGGAAGCCGCGGAGTTCATCTACGAGCGGCCGGCCTTTCCCGAGGTCAATTATTCGTTCAAACACGCACTGACGCAGGAGGTGGCCGGGCGCTCGTTGCTCACGGAGCGGCGTACCGCGCTGCACGAGCGTGCCGCGCAGGCGATCGAGGTGCTGTTCCCGACGCGCATCGCCGATTACTGCAGCGAACTTGCGCACCACTACAGTCAGAGCGGCAACGTGCCGAAGGCCGTCGAATACCTGCATCGCGCGGCGCAGCAGGCGCTGCGCCATGCCGCCCATCACGATGCAATGAATCACCTCGGCGCGGCGCTTGCGTTGCTGAAGGGCTTGCCCGACACCCCGATGCGTGCGCAGTGGGAACTGACGCTGTTGCTGTCCCTCGGGCCGGTCCTGATGGATGTGCGCGGGTATGGCGCGACGGAGGTGGGCGCGACCTACACGCGCGCGCTCGCGTTGTGCGAGCGCACGGGAGAAGCATCGCAGCGCTTTGCGACGCAGCTGGGCTTGCGGATGCACCACGTGGTGCGCGGCGAGTATGCGCTCGCGACCGACCTGGGCAAGCAGATGCTCGGCACGGCCCGCGATGCGAACGATCCGGGCTTCCTCATCGAGGCCCATAGCGCGCTGGGATCGTGCTTCTTTTTGCAGGGCGATTTCGACGCGGCGCGTACGCATCTGGAGCAGGCGCTTGCGATCTACGATCCGGAGCAGCACCAGGCGCACGTCTTCGCACATGGCGTAGATCCCGGCATTCGGGCGCTCAGTTTCCTGGTGTTGACCCTGTGGTTCCAGGGCTATGCCGACCAGGCGCTCAAACGGAGCGTCGACGTGCTCGCCCTGGCACAGGCGCTCGCCTATGGGCCGTCTCTGGCGTTCGGTCTGACCTACACCGCGCACCTGCATCAACTGCGGGGGGAGCCGACGCTGGCCGCTGAGCGCGCGGAAGCGGTCATCGCGGTATCGACCGAGCACGGCTTGCCGTACTGGCTCGCGTGCGGAACGCTGTTTCGCGGTTGGGCGATGAGCGCGCAAGGCAACCTCGAGGACGGCATCGCGCAGATGCGGCAGGGGCTCGACGCACATCGGGCAGCCGGCGGCGAAGACCAGCGGCCTTATTTCCTCGCGTTGATCGCCGACAGCTACTGGCGCGCGGGCGACGAGAAGGCCGCACGCGGCATGCTGGACGAGGCCATGGCGATCGTCGAGCAATCGGGCGAGCATTGCTACGAGGCCGAGCTGTACCGGCTCACGGGCAACTGTCTGGCCGCACGGGTGAGCGAGGCGGGGGCGCCGGTTGCATGCGATGACGAAGCCGTCGACTGTTTTCACCGGGCGATCGCACGCGCGCGCAGGCAGGGCGCCAGAGCGCTGGAATTGCGGGCGGTGTCGGACCTCGCTCGGCTATTGCAGCGGCAGGGGAAGGCCGTGGACGCGAAGCAGGCGCTGTCCGGGGTGCTCGCCTCTTTCACGGAAGGCTTCGCGACGAGCGATCTGCGAGCGGCGCAAGCGTTGCTGGATGCCTGGGACGCACGCGCAGGATGAACGGAACGACGACGCACGGCGCCGGATCGCGTGACGACGTGCGTTCGATGACCTGTTGCTGCTCCGCGTGACGGAGCGTCGAGGAGACGGGCATGGCAACCACGCACGCAAGGCGCCGCAACGATGTCCCGCGCAAACCGATCGCACTCGCGTTGCAGGGGGGCGGGATGCATGGCGCCTTCACCTGGGGCGTGCTCGACCGGTTGCTCGAGGACGGCAGGCTCACGATCGAAGGCGTCAGCGCGACCAGCGCCGGCGCGATGAACGCCGCGGTACTCGCATACGGGCTGGAGAAGGGCGGCGAGGACGGTGCGCGTCAGGCGCTGCACGACTTCTGGCAGGCGGTCGCGCGCTCGGCGGAGCGCTACAACCCGTTGCGCTGGGTGCCGTGGCTGAAGGGCACGCACAGCTTCGGCCTCGATCATTCGCCGCTTTACGCGTTCACCGACATGATGCTGCGCGTCTTTTCGCCCTATCAGTTCAATCCGAACAACCTGAATCCGTTGCGCGAAGTGCTCGAAAGCCAGGTTGATTTCGATGCGTTGCGCAAGCACTGTCCGATCCGGTTGTACCTGTGCGCCACCAACGTCGAGACGGGGAAAATACGGCTCTTCACGGGAGAGGACGTCAGCGCCGACGCGGTACTTGCGTCGGCCTGCGTGCCGACACTGTTCCAGGCGGTCACGATCGACGGCGAGTACTACTGGGATGGCGGCTACATGGGTAATCCGGCCATCTATCCGCTGATCTACAACTGCGCGACGCGCGACGTCGTGATCGTGCACATCAATCCGCTCGTGCGCCGCGGTTTGCCGATCACGGCCGCGGAAATCCTCAACCGGATCAGCGAGATCAGCTTCAACTCGTCGCTGATGCGCGAGATGCGCGCCATCGCGTTCGTCACCGACCTGATCCAGCAGGGCAAGATCCAGCGCGGCGACATGAAGGAAATGCTGATCCATTCGATTCGCGCCGACGACGCGCTGAGCGCGTTGAGCGTATCGAGCAAGTACAACGCGGATTGGGGATTTCTGAGCGAGCTGCGCGACCACGGACGACGCGAAGCGGATGCATGGCTCGCGCATCATTACGGCAACATCGGACAGCGCTCGAGTATCGACGTTCGCAGGGAGTTTCTCTGAGCGCATCGCAGTCATGTCGGCACGGGGCTCATGTACGGGCGCCCCGGGCGAAGGAGCGAACGTGAACCGGACGCAGGCGCGGTTCGTTGCGTTGTGGTCGTGCAGCGGCGGGACCCATGCCGAGGAGGTTTATCGCATGCTGGCGCGTTCCTATACGGCGCCGGCGCGCCATTACCATACGCTCGTGCATGTCCGGCGCTGTCTGCGTCAGCTCGACCTGGCGCGCGACGTGATTCCGGAACCGGATGCCGTCGAACTCGCACTCTGGTTCCACGACGTGATTTTCGTTCCCGGTGCGAAAGACAACGAACAGCGTAGTGCGGACTGGTTCCGGCGTCAGGCAGACGGGCGAATCCGCGCGTGCGAGCGCATTTGCGCGATGATTCTCGCGACGACCCACGTGGGTATCGCCGAGGAACCGGACACCCGCTTCGTGTGCGATATCGATCTGGCGGTGCTGGGCGCTGCGCGCAGCCGATTTCGCGAGGACGGCCGGCGTCTGCGGGCAGAGCGCCCCGATCTCGACGACCGGGCTTACGACCTGCATGAACGGACGATTTTGCGCGGGCTGGTCCTGCGCCCGCGCATCTATCTGACGGATTTCTTCTACACGCGCTGCGAAAGGCAGGCGCGCAGGAATTTGAACTGGCGGCTGGGTTTGGCGGTTCCGGCGTAGCGACGGCAAGTGGCTGCGCCACGCTTCGGACATGCCGCACGGCGGTGACGATTGCCAATTAGCGCGCTTCCCCGGTGGCGAAGCGGTTCGACGCATCCATGTGGAACTGGACGAAATGTCGTCGATTATTTTCGATGCGTCGCATCGTAATCAAATGAAACTGGCGCATCGACATTCCGGATACGTATCCGGATCAGGCACAATAGAGACGGAATCGGTGGTCTGAAAAAGGCGCACGCTCGCGTGTGCCGAATCAAGCACGGCGGGAGAGCCCGCTATTCCTCGAAACAGAGGACGGAAAATCGTCTGTCTGGTCGTCGCGTTATCCGATATTTATTCGCCCCGGTCGTTTCAACGATGCAATCCGCACGAGATACGGAAGGATTGCCGCTGCTGTTGCATCGACGAGGTGGAGGCGTGCCGGGTTGACGGGGCGCGGCGACCGGCGGCGGGGTTCGACAGCCGTCATGCAGATGTCCGGTTTCGACGAATCAGGCATCGTCACCCGTTTCGAATTGACCTGTTCGAAGGGTAAATGCCACCGCGGTTATTTCAATTACATGGAGAAAAGAATGAAGAGGATCTTGATCGGACTGGTTGCGCTTGCCATGTCCGCCACCGGGTTTGCCAAGGAATGGACAACGATTCGCATTGGCGTCGACCCGTCCTATCCTCCGTTCGAATACAAGAAACCGTCCGGTGAATTGACCGGCTTCGGCGTGGACCTCGGCAATGAAGTGTGCAAGCGCCTCAATGCGAAATGCGTGTGGGTCGAAAATGCGTTCGACGGCATGATTCCCGGCCTGAAGGCGCGGAAGTTCGACGCGATCCTGTCGTCGATGTCGATGACGCCCGCGCGCTTGAAGCAAATCGATTTTTCGAACAAGACGGCACACGCCCCGACGTTTCTTGTCGCGAAAAAGGGCTCGGGTATCCAGCCGACACCGGCATCGCTCAACGGTAAAACCGTGGGCGTGCTGCAAGGCTCGATGCAGGAGACGTATGCGAAGGCGCATTGGGAAGGTACCGGCGCGCGCATCCAGTCGTATCAGAACCAGGATCAGGTGTATGCCGACCTGGTCAACGGCCGGCTCGACGCCGCGTTGCAAAACGGCGTGCAAGCATCGCGCGGCTTCCTGAATACGCCGCAAGGCAAGGACTACGCGTTTGCGGGCGGCGAGCTGAGTGATCCGAAGATTTTCGGGCCGGGCCAGGGCATCGGCATTCGCAAGGAAGACACGGACCTGAAGGACAAGATCAACACGGCGCTTGCCGCGATTCGCGCCGACGGGACGTATGAAAAAATCGCCGGTCGTTATTTCAATTTCGACATCTACGGCAATTGAGTGCGTGCGCGCCCTGCCTGCTGCATGGGGTGATGGGCGCGTGATATATCCGGCGCGGTGGAACGCAGCGGTGCCCGAGATATAAACAGCGGTTCCGGGTCTTCGATCAGTCGTTATGTATGACCGGGTTGAAGTTCAGTCGCGCATGCTGTCGAAACCGGTTCGATTGATCGCGCCGTGAATTATAAAATTATGGAATGCGAATTGTGTGATGGAGAAGATCCATCATGGCGACACGCCGGACGTGCCCGATTTCTCCAGTCCTTGCGGTCTTCTTGCGTGGTCTTGTTAGCGACGCCGATCTGCCGCCCCTCTCCCGACTGAACCCTTTCCGATTCACTCACGGAAATGTCTCCGAATGCCTGGAAATTCCAGGATTGTTCAGTTCGCTCCGCTTGCGTTGTCGGGATCGAACGAATCGCCTATTCATTGCGCGCGGATCGGAAGCGGCACTTTTTTCTATTCGCTGAAGCGATTTTGGCAAAAATTACCTGTTCTGATCGTGTTTATGCCATTTCGATGAAATGACTGAAAGTTGTAGAGGAAGTATTCGTAACCATTGGTAATCGCGTTGACTGTCAGACGAATTCGCAGATACTATCCTTTCGCGCAATTGCAATTGCCTAATATGCAAATATTCCCGATTCAGGAACGATTGTCCGGGAGTGGTCGGTCAATATTTCGCATATCGACGCTTGAAGTGCGCGTTTACCGGTAAGCCGCGTCGAACGCTGAATTGCGCACGGTGGATTGCTGCCGAAGTGCGCCAGACGCTGTCGTGGGCGTGTGCATCCCATTCTGGAATTTGGAATACTGACTTAGGAGTCCGACATGATTAAAGCAAAATTTGCCACTCGTCGTCGTCAACTGCGTCGCCAGCTCGGCCAGGGGATGACCGAATACATCATCATCGTTGCGTTGATCGCGGTCGCGGCGATTGGTGTCTATGCGGCGTTCGGCAAGACGATCCGCAATCAGACCGCGGGCCTCGCGCTCGAAATGGCGGGCGATTCGAACTCGAAGAATGCGATCCAGAACGCAGACACCGCCGCGCAAACGGCCAGCAGCAAGGCCAACACGGGCAAGACCCTGAAGAATTACAACGACGGCAATACGAGCGACGGCAATTAAGCCGACTGATCCGGACCGGGACGGAACATGCGCGTCGGTATCACGCTACGCGAACGGCAGCGCGGCCAGGCGCTACCGTTCGCGCTGATCTTCCTTGCAGTCGGCGCCGCCGCGTTGTATCTCGCATTCAACGCGGCGCAACTCACGCATGCGAAGACCAAGCTGCAGGACACCGCCGACGCGGCGGCCTACAGTGTCGGCGTGCTGCAGGCGCGCGATCTCAATTTCGCCGCGTATACGAACCGGGCGATGATCGCCAATCAGGTCGCGGTCGCGCAAATGGTGAGCCTCAAGTCGTGGGTCGACGAGATGCAGGGCACCTATCAGATGGGTGACCACTGGTTCGACGAATTCATCGAGGTGACCGCGGCGAATTCGGTCGGCTGGACCGGCCCGAAGGCCACCGGCGGCCCGATCATGGACGGGGCGAAGTCCGTGATCGACTCGATGGCGGGTGTCGCGGCGTCCGGCATCGACGGATTGATCCGGATTCTCAGCACGGAGCAGCGCGCGTATCACGCGTCGATGCTGGTCCAGATGCCGATGGTCGCGGACGAGATCGCGCAGGCGAACGAGCCGCATACGCATGCGACCAAATCCTATTTCCTGACGCGCGGCGCGGTGAGCCTCGCGTCGATGATGAAGTTCGCGTCGGAGCAGACGCCGGCCGGCAAGACCGGCTCGGACCGGTTTGCCGACGTGGTGACGAACAAGACGACGCTCGACGATTTCGTGCCGTCGCGCAGCGGCACGCGATTGCCGTCGGTACTGCCGTTCAGCACGGTGCTCGAATGTCCGGGCGCGAGCATGCTGATCGCGTATCACACGCATGCGGGCGGCACGCAACTGCGTCCCGACAAGCAAGGGTGGGAAGGGCTCGACGCGACCGACGTGAATGGCGGCTGGTTCTGTTACTTCGAGGTCGCCGTCGCTGGCGGCCCGATCGTCGGCGAGGCGGGGAGCGGCGGCGCGGCGACGGGGCCCGGCGGCACGTATTCGGGCACGGTCGGCTATGGCGGCTACAAGGATTTCGGCGGTGCGATGACCGACCCGGGGACGATGTTCGCGGCGCGGGCGCAACGCGGCGCCGGCCCGGGGGCGTCGCTGTCGACGCCGGGCGGGTTGCAGCCGTATCTCGAGCTGAACCGGTTGCCGACACCCGGAGACGGCCCGGACTTCAACCGTGCGCCCGCGATCGCCGTCGAAGTGCAGCGCAATTCGACATCGATCGGGACGACGAACCAGCTCGGCATCGCGAAGGGCGAACTCGCGGTGGACGATGCGACCGCGCAGGGGCAGATGCGCGCGATCGCGAGTGCGAGCGCGTATTTCATTCGACCCGACGATCCGGGCGGCGCGACGGCGGGCGGGTTGCTGAATCTCGCGCATTGGCGGCGCAGCGACAAGCGCTGGGAATATCCGAGCCTGTTCAATCCGTACTGGCAATCGTCGCTCGTTGCGACCAACACCGCGGCCGTGGTGGCTGCCGACGCCGCGCAAGCAACGGGGGCGCCATGAGGATCAGGCACGCATGCCCGTGGGCCGGCCGGGCCGGCACCGCGCAGGCGGGACAGGCGATGGTCGAGATTCTCGTGATCGGCGGCGGCGTGCTGCTGGCCGCGTTTCTCGCGCTGAGCATGCTCGGGCATCTGAGCGACGCGCGCGACCGCGCGCTGATGGGTTCGCGCTACGCGGCGTGGGAACGCACCGTGTATCTGGACGATTCGGGGTGGCACGCGCCCGGCGGCGCCGCGACCAAGACCGACACGCAGATCCGCAGTGAAATGGCGCAGCGCGTGCTGGGCCACGGCACGCGGCTGACCGGTGCGGACGGTGCGCGCGGCGCGCTGAGCTCGACGCCGGAACCGATGTGGCGCGATGTCGCCGGCCGCGACATGTTGCGCAGCTATGACGACATCGCGGTGTCCCATGTGGCGGGCACGACCGGTACGGCGGTCGACAAGTCGATGAGCATGCTGGACACGCTGAGCGACATCGGCGCCGGCTTCGATCTGCCGGTCAAGAACCAGGAAAACGCGCGCGTGTCGGTGCGCCTCGCATACGACAACCCGACGCTGTCGTCGCTGTGGCCGTCGTGGCAGGGGCTCACGTTCAGCGACAACACGGCGATCCTGACCAATGGCTGGACCGCCGACGGCAGCGATCACGCGAAGACGTTGATCGCCGGTGCGGTGCCGACGGCGAAGGGCGACCTGATCGGCGTCGGGCTCGACGCGTTCGCGCCGCTCGGCTCGGACATCCTGGGGCTGAAGCTCGGCAAGATCGAACCGGACGTCGTGCCGCAGGATCGACTGGGAGGGCGATGATGGCGCGTGACGACATCCTGCGCGCCGGCGTACTGGCGGCGGCCTTCGTGATCGGCGCGGCGTGGGCTGCGTCCGCGCGGGCCGACGATTGCGACGACATGCCGGTGCATGCGAGCAAGGTCGCGTGGGCCGGCCAGGACCTGATCATCAACGGCGTGCCGACCCGGGCCGCCATGCTGACGTTCGATGCGCCGACCTCGCGCATCGTCGACGAATTCAACGCCTATTGGGCAAGTCGCAGCGCGCCGACCCACGCATTCGTCGGTCGGACCCGGACGCTGCTGAGCGCGGTGACGCAGGACTGCAGCTACACGCTGCAGATCCCGACCGGCGATCGCGTGCCGACGACCGGCCTGTTCAGCGCGATGCGCGTCGACACGAAGGTGTCCGCGCCGCGCGTGCTCGGCACCGATCGTTATCCGCTGCCGCCGGGCCGCGTCGATCTCGACGTGACGAGTCACGACGCGAACAGCCAGGCGCGCACGCTGCAGATGACGCTGCCCGACGCGTCCGAATCGCATGCGGCCGAAGCATATGCGGCCCGGCTTGCCGAGGCCGGCTGGCGGAGGCTCGCGCAGGGGCCGGCGCCGCAGCGCGGTGGCGCGAGTGCGGCGGGGCATGCATTCGCGATGCAGAAAAACGATATCCAGCTCGACGCGTCGTTCATCTCGGGCGGCACGACGACCAAGGCGGTGATCAATGTCGCGACGCACGACTGACCCGAAGCGCCGCGGCCGGCAGCGCGGGCAGGCTTACACGGAGTACGTGGTGATCGTGTTGCTGGTCGTGGTCGTGCTGCTCGCCGGCGACGGCTCGGTCATCACGATGCTGCTGCACGCATTCAAGTCGTTCTACTCGGCCTTCTCGTTTGCGCTGTCGCTTCCCTGATCCATCAATGACTCATTCCAGATAATGCTCAAGCGAATCAAGATTCAGACGCTGCTCAACAATCCGTGGGTGCTGCTCGGCGTCGCGGTCGTTGCCGCGGGTCTGCTGACGTTGTGGATCTACTGGTTTCTGTCCGGACGGGAAGCCGCGATGCGCGAATCGATGATGGCGTCGATGAACGCGCAGCGGCACGTGGCGGTGCTGGTGCCCGTGACCGACATGAAGGCGGGCGCGGCGATCACGTCGGCCGGCTTTGCCGCGCGCGAAGTACCGATCGACTACGTGTACGACGACACGATCCGCGCGAGCGAGTTCGACACGATCGCGAACCAGACCCTCGTGCGTCCGGTTCGGCACGGCACGCCGGTGCGTCGCGCGGATGTGTCCGCGCTGCAGGCGCGTGATTTCAGCGACATGCTGAAGCCGGGCATGCGCGCGTTGACGATCGACATCGATGCGACCAATTCGGCGGACAACATGCTGAAGCCGGGCAACCACATCGACCTGTTCCTGATCGGCAAACCGTCGCCGAACAAGATGAAAGGCCAGATGCCCGGCGCCGATGCCGAGTCGGCGCGCCTGTTCCTGAGCGATCTGGTCGTGCTCGCGACCGGCCAGGACGTGCGGCCGCGCGACTACGGCGAGGAAATGTCGCAGGGCGACGGCGCACAGCAGCCGTCGGGCTACGCGAGCGTGACGCTGCAGGTCACGCCGGAGCAGGCCGGCAAGGTCGCGCTCGCGCAGAAGATCGGCAGCTTGCGCGCAGTGCTGCGCAACCGCGAGGACAAGAACGTCACGCCCCCGGTGAACGTGATGCAGGCGTCGTTGTTCGGCGACGGCGCGGGCGCGGACGGCATTCAGTACATCGTCGGCGGATCGAACGAGACGAGCGTGTCGACGCGCCCCGGTCTCGATCTGCATGGGCTGCAGGATGCGGTCGCCGGCGCGAATCAGGCACAGGCGTCCGCCGTGCAGAAGGTCGCGAAGATGACCGACGCGCAAACGCGCGTGATGTCGCAGATCCAGTCGATGATGTCCGGGGCAGGACAGCGCCAGTAGTCGCCGCCGGGGCTTCCGCATGATTACAAATCGAGAAAACACGAAACGAATGGTTTCGATAATGAAAACACGTCTTAGCAGGTTGTCGAGCGTCGTCTTCAGCGTGCTCATCGTCGTTGCGTACGCAACTATTGACGAATCGGCTTCGGCCCAGCCGGCCCCGGATCCGGGTGCCGCGCAGCCGTCTGCGGCATCGGGCGTCGCGCCGCCGGTTGCGGCGTCCGCGGCGGTTGGTGCATCCGCCGTCGCGCCGGCGGGCGCGGCGCCGTCGCCCGCGCCTGTCGCGCTCGAACCGCAGCCTGCCGCGAGCGTGCCGCCGCCGGTGTCCGCGCCGCTTGCATCGCGCCGCACGCAGGCGCTGCGGCGCGGGGCCGCGTCGGTGCGCGGCGACACGCCGGACGGCGACGAAGCGGTCGTCGACTCGCAGGTGCCGTCGACGCTCTACATGTACAAGGGGCAGGTGAAGGTGATCCCGATCGAGGGCCGGGTGAAGCGCGTCGCGGTCGGCAACGGCGATCTGCTGAACGTATCCGTCGTCGATCATCAGTTGCTGCTGCTCGCCCAGGCGCCGGGCGATACCTCGCTCGTCGTGTGGCGCGATTCGGGCATCGCGCTGAAGACCAAGGTGTCGATCTCCGCACAGGACCGTGCGGCGACGTTGCTGCGCCTGCAGCGTTCGCTCGGCTTCGTCGAGGGGCTGCGGATCGATCCGGACGGCGGGCGCTTCATCGTGCGCGGCAACGTGCATCCGGAGCAGGCCGATCTCGTGAAGCAGGCGTTGGGCGGGTTGCCGGACGTCGTCAACCTGATCGAGACGGAAGATGGCTCGGCGCTGAAGAAGACCGTCCACTTCAAGATGAGCATCCTCGAAATTTCGAAATCCGCGGAGCGCAATCTGGGCATTGCGTGGGATCAGCAGATCAACGGCCCGCAGGCGTCGGTCGCCGGCAATGCGGTGCGCAGCGGCCGCTATCACGTGTTCCCGAGCACGCAGGGGGCGAGCTTC
This sequence comes from Burkholderia sp. JKS000303, assembly GCF_002563755.1. NCBI lineage: Bacteria > Pseudomonadati > Pseudomonadota > Betaproteobacteria > Burkholderiales > Burkholderiaceae > Burkholderia > Burkholderia sp. JKS000303. The sequence goes on along the minus strand of NZ_PDBZ01000002.1, from coordinate 1,164,520 downwards.
GATTCGGCGCCGAGTGCGAACGGCGGCGCGGTGGGTGGCGTGTTCCTCGGCATCGCGACCTCGATCTTTTCGAAGATCAACCTGCTGATGAACAACGGCGACGCGTATCTGCTCGCCGAGCCCGAGCTGAATTCGCGCAGCGGCGGCAAGGCGACGTTCCTGTCGGGCGGCGAGGTGCCGATTCCGGTGTCGGCCGGTTTCGGTGCGCAGGACGTGATCTACAAGGAGTATGGGATCCGGCTCGAGATCGCGCCGACCGTCGATACACGCAACATCGTGTCCGCGGATCTGTTGACCGAGATCAGCCAGATCGATCCGACGGTGCAGGTGCAGGGTTATCCGGCGTTCCTGACGCGGCGCACGACGTCGCAACTGTCGCTGCGGCCCGGCGAAACGCTGGCGATCGCGGGGCTGATCAATGCCGAGGCGTCGACGGCGATCGACAAGCTGCCGGCGCTCGGCGATATCCCGATCCTGGGTCATCTGTTCAAGTCGACCGATTTCCGCAACAACAAGAGCGACCTGGTCGTGCTGGTCACGCCGTACGTGGTCGATATCGCGAGCGATACCAATACCGACCTGCTGACGCGCGGGTCCGACATGCGTGCCGATTACGGTCAGGAATACGGTAACCCCAGCCCGCTGCCGGAGGCGAACGAGCGGCGCAGCGAAGCACTGCGCGAGGAAGAGCGGAAGCATCGCAACGACGAACCGCAGCCGAACGGAACGGCGCAGGGTAGCTTGCGCTGACGCGCGGCGGCGACGCGACAGTGAGTACGATCATGGACAATCTTCAACCCGTTCGCGTGCTGGTGCGCGGCCGCGACGGCCGCACGAACGAGTACACTTTCACCGCTGCCGCGACGATCGGCAAGGATCCGGCCTGCGCCATCGTCCTGAAGGGATTGCTGATCGGCAAGACCCAGGCGCGTCTCGAGCCGCGCAGCGGACACTGGTATATCGACGACTGCGGCGGTATCGCGTCGATGCTGGTCAATGGCGATCCGATCGTGTCGTACGGCCCGCTGACGCCGGCCGACCGGATCGAGATCGGTTCGTATCGATTGAGCTTCGAGTTCGAGCGGAGCGATCGCGGGTTGCGGCTCGTCGAGCGCGAGGCGCCGGATGCGCGCGACACGGCGGGCGCGGCAGCGCTTGCGCCGCCGGCGCAGCGCGCGCCGGCGCCGGAGCTGGAGCCGGCGGCGGCTATGCCCGCGGTCGCGCCGCAGCCGGCCGTTGCGTCGCCGGTTGCGGCGAGCGACGCGCACGAGATTGCCGAGACGAGGCGCAACGGCACCGACGGGCGCGTCGTGCCGGGTGTCGTCGCGACGCGGGCGGACCGGGTGCCTGCCGCGCCGGTTGCGTCTGCAACGATACCGGGCAAGCCGCCGTCGTCCGCGCATACGCACGTGCACGCGGAGTCGATGCCGGCCGTCGGCACGGAGCCGCCTTCCGCGCTGAATACGCCGGAGGGGATCGAGCTGCGCAAGACGGCCCATGCGCGCTTGATCGCGGCGATGGACCTGCGGCGCATCAACGTCGCGAGGATGGACGAGGCGGAGTTGTCGGAGACGGTCGGCGGCCTGCTGCGCTCGGTGCTGGCGGGCGATCCGATCTTCCGGTCGCCGCACATCTCGCAGGACGACCTGTACAAGAGCATTTTCGACGAAGTGATCGGTCTCGGCCCGCTGGAATCGTTGCTGGCCGACGAGACGATCACCGAAATCATGGTCAACCGCTACAACGAGATCTTCATCGAGCGGGAGGGCCGCCTGAGCCGTTCGTCGACGATCTTCACCGACGACCAGGCGGTGCTCGGCGCGATCGAGCGGATCGTCGCGCCGCTCGGCCGGCGCATCGACGAAAGCTCGCCGATGGTCGACGCACGGCTGAAGGACGGCTCGCGCGTGAATGCGGTGATTCCGCCGCTCGCGCTGAAAGGGCCGAACATCACGATCCGGAAATTCTCGAAGCGCAAGCTGCAGGGCGTCGACCTGGTGCGCTTCGGCTCGCTGTCGGACAACATGCTGGCCTTCCTGCAGGTCGCCGTCGAGCGTCGCGCGAACATCGTGATTTCGGGCGGCACCGGCTCGGGCAAGACGACCTTGCTCAATATCCTGTCGAACTTCATTCCGGATAACGAACGCATCGTGACCGTCGAGGACGCAGCCGAACTTCAGCTGTCGCAAAGCAACCTGGTGTCGCTCGAGGCGCGGCCGGCGAACATGGAGGGCAAGGGCGCGGTCAGCATCCGCGAGCTGGTGAGGAACACGCTGCGGATGCGGCCGGACCGGATCGTCGTCGGCGAATGCCGCGGCGGCGAAGCGCTCGACATGCTGCAGGCGATGAATACCGGCCACGACGGATCGCTCACGACCGCGCACGCGAATTCGCCGCGCGATTGCCTGTCCCGTCTCGAAGTGATGACGCTGATGGCCGGGCTCGACCTGCCGGTCACGGCGATCCGCGAGCAGGTGGTGTCCGCGGTCGATCTGATCGTGCAGCAGACGCGCTTTTCCTGCGGCACGCGGCGCGTCACGCACGTCACCGAGGTGAGCGGCATGGAGTCCGGCACCGTGCAGATGCAGGACGTGTTCGTGTTCAGGCAGAACGGCTACGACGAAAACGGCCGCGTCCAGGGCACGTTTCATTCGACCGGCTACGTGCCCGACTTCTATCAGGACCTGCTGCGACGCGGCGTCGCGGTCGATACGTCGATCTTCGCGGAAACGCCGTCCGGGAGCTACCGATGAGCGCCGCGATCCTGCTCGTGCCGTCGTTCCTGCTGATCACGCTGCTGATGTGGGCCGTGTTCGTGTACGGGAAAGCATGGTTCATGCGGCGCTCCGCCCACGTGGCGGACGAAGTCGGCGCGAACCTGGCGGATCTGTTCATCTTCATCAACTCGCGGCAGATCACGATGCTGAGCGTGATCGTGATGCTCGCGCTGCCGGCGCTCGTCTACGCGGTCAGCGAGAATCTCGTGTTCGCGGTGATTGCCGTGCCGCTCAGCCTGCTCGCGCCGCGCCTGATCGTGCGCCGGATGCAGACCAAGCGGCTGTTCAACATCGAGCGGCAGTTGCCCGACACGCTGCTGATGGTCGCGAGCGCGCTGCGCGCCGGCGCGAGCTTTCCGATCGCGCTGGAGAGCGCGGTGCAGGAATCGAGCCCGCCGATCTCGCAGGAGTTCGCGCTGCTGATCCGCGAGATCCGTCTCGGCGTCGACATGGGCGACGCGCTCGAACACATGGAGAAGCGCATCCCGGTCCAGGATTTCCTGATGGCGACCGCGGCGATCTCGATCTCGCGCGAGGTGGGCGGCAACCTCGCGGAGACGCTCGAGACGGTCGCGCGCACGTTGCGCGAGAAGCAGCAGATGGAGGGCAAGATTCGCGCGCTGACCGCGCAGGGCAAGGCGCAGGGCTGGGTGATGACGGGGCTGCCGATCTTCCTGATCGCGGTGCTCGACCGGATGGAGCCCGTCGCGATGGCGCCGCTGTTCGACAAGCCGGTCGGCTGGGCCACGCTCGCGGTGATCGCCGTGATGGAGTTCCTCGGCTACAAGGCGATCGGCAAGATCACCAACATCGACGTATGAACCCATGACACTGATACTCGCTTTCATTCTGTCGCTCGGCCTGGTCGTGTTCCTCGGGCTGATCCTGCGCTCGCTCGGCACGCTCGGGCAGCGCGTGCCCGGCGAGGATCGCGAGTTCCTCGATCCGTTGAGCACGCCGTTGCGCGTGCTGTGGCCCGCCGTGCGCTTCGTCGAGTTTTACCTGGGGCGCTTCTATCCGAAGGCGCTCGTCACGCGCATCGAGCTGCAGCTGCAGCTGACCGGGCGCAGCTTCATGCTGTCGGCCACGCAGTTCATTTCGCTGTCGCTGGTCGGGATGACGATCGCCTTCGTCATCGCGCTGGTCGTCATGCATCTGCTCGGGTTCCAGGATGTCGGCATCGCGCTCGGGGTGGCCGCGATCGGTTTTTTCCTGCCGCGCATCTGGCTGCGCGACATCCGTGCGCGCACGGTCAAGCAGGCGACCAAGCACCTGCCGGTGTATCTCGACTTCCTGACGCTCAGTATCGAAGCCGGCCTGAACCTGAACGGCGCGCTCGAGCAGGCGGTCGCGAAAGGGCCGGCCGGGCCGCTGAAGCGCGAGTTCGAGCACGTGCTGCGCGATCTGAAATCCGGGCTCACGCGCGCGGAGGCAATGCGCCGGATGGATAACCGGCTGCAGATCAAGGAGGTGACGAACTTCGTCAGCGCGGTCGTGCAGGCCGAACGAATGGGCGGCGGGCTCGCGTCGACGCTGCGCTTCCAGGCCGAACAGCGGCGCAGCGAGCGTTTCCAGCGCGCGGAGAAGCAGGCGATGGAAGCGCCGGTGAAGCTGATCTTTCCGCTCGTGGTGTTCATCTTCCCGGTCACGTTCATCGTGCTGGGTTTTCCGATCGTGATGAAGTTTGTTCAGCAGGGGTTGCTGTGAGAAGCGCGCGCGTCGATGCGCCGTGGGGGACGCTCGCGCTGGATCTGCAGGTCGCGACGCGCATGGGCGAGCGGCTGAAGGGATGGATGGGGCGTCGCGGGATCGGCGCGCGCGACGCGCTGCTGATCCGGCCGTGCAGTTCGGTGCATACGTTCTTCATGGCGCAGCCGATCGACGTCGTGTTTCTCGATGCCCATGACGTCGTGCTCGCCGTGCATCCGGCCGTGCCGCCGCGCCGCGTGCGCGCGCATTGGCGCGCGGCGGCGACGCTCGAGCTGTGCGCGGGGCGGGGTGCACAGCTCCGGATCGTGCCGGGGCTCGCGCTCGACATCGTGAACCGCGGGGAGGAACCATGAACCGGAGAGGGCGCGCGCCGTCGCGCGCATTGCAACGTGGGCAGTCGGCGGTCGAATTCGCGATCGGGTTGCCGGTGCTGCTGCTGCTGTGCCTCGGCATCGTGCAGTTCGGGTTGCTGTACCAGGCGAAGAGCACCGTCAATTACGCCACGCTGATGGCCGCGCGCGCGGGGGCGGTGAACAACGGGCAGCGCAGCGCGATGCTCGATGGCTTCGCGCACGGGCTTGCACCGCTGTTCGCGCACTCGATCGGCCTCGCGCAGCAGCAGACGGCGGCGCTGTCGGCGCGCGCGGAGGCGCTGAACCCCGGCGTGACGACGCTGACGGTGCTGAATCCGCCGCCCTCGGCGCTCGCGGATTTCGGACGCAGTAATTATTACGCGGGCAAGACCGTGAAGGAAATACCGAACGACACGCTGATGTATCGGGACTCGCGTCCCGGCGCGTCGTCGGGGTTGTCGATTCAGGATGCGAACCTGCTCAAGATCAGCATGACGTATTGTTACGATCTTTACGTGCCGTTCGTGAATCATGTGATCTTCGCGCTGGTCAATGGAGTCAGCAACATCTACTCGACCGGGCAGACCGGCGGGACCGGGCTTGCCGCGAGCGCGAACGGCTGTTATGGCTATTCGTCGGTAACCGGCGGGTTCCGGATTCCGCTCGTGTCGGAAGCGATCGTGCGGATGCAGTCACCTTATCGGGGAGGGTAGCGCTTGCAACGGGTGTCGACGATGCGACGTGCGGTGGCGGGCGGGCTCGCGGCCGTGCTGACGGCGGGGACCGGTACCGGTGCGTGGGCCGGATCCACGGTGACCGTGAGCCGGGAAGCCGGTGTCGAGATCATCACGTCGAAGACCGTTCCGGCACCGTTGCCCGCGCTGCCGCGGGCGGGCGGCGGCGCGGCGGCGGGAAATGCGGGCAACCCGGGCGGCGCCGTGCGTCGCGGCGATGCGACGGCGACCGGCGCGACGACCCCGGACACAACGGCCCGGCACGCGTCTGCCGAGAACGCCACGGCCGCCAGCCCGACGGAGCCGGCGGTCGCTGCGCCGCACGTGTCGCGCGATGCCGCGTCGTCGGGTGTCGATCCGCTTGCCGATTCCATTCGCGGCGATCATCGGCTGCGGGCGGACCGGCTGACCGGCAACGCGACGCCGAACGAGGAAGCCGACAACCCGGCGCGCCGGATGGTGCAGGCGCGCGAGCGGACGGTTCAGGCGGACTTGAAGGACGCGCTGAAATCGTTCGACGACGCGAAGCGGAATGGCGCGGGCCGCTATCGGCTCGACCAGCTACAACAACGGATTCGCGGGGATCTCGACATGCTCGAGATGCTCGCGCGGAGCCAGCAAAACTAAGGAAGGGATGGACGTGACGGAGTCGAACAACAGGAGGATGCGCCGCATGGCCGGTGTGGCCGCGCTCGCAATGCTGACCGCACTGACGGTGTCGGGCTGTCATCGCAAGCAGCAGGAAACCGGCTCGACCCAGGGCGACAACGCGGCATCGGCACCTGCATCAGCACCCGCAGCGGCGCCTGCGTCGGCGCAGCAGGCGGCGCCCGTTGCCGCGACACCGGCCGAGATCGACGTGGCGGGGCTGACCGCGGGCGCGTTCGCGGTCGGCGCGAAAGACACGAGCTGGTTCCGGCTGCTCGACGGTGTGCCGGATTCGCCCGGCATCCAGGTCAACGACAATCCGTACACGCTGACGATCGCGCTGCCGGCGACCGCGACGATCACGTCGTTCGCGATGACGAGCAACGCGCTGCAGAAGATCACCGCGCATCACGTGAAGGTGGAGGCGTCGACGCAGGGCGCGAACGGCCCGTGGAGCACCGCGTACGACGCCGAATTCGCGAATGCGGCGACGGTCGGCCCCGGCGTGACGCAGCGCGCGCGGCTTGCGTCGCCGGTGTCGGCGAAGTGGTTGCGGCTCACCTTGTCGTCGCCGCAGGACGCCGCGCCGTACGGCATCGGTCTTGCGCGGTTCGCCGCGCTCGGCACGTTCGACGGCGCGCCGCAGGCGGTGCGGCAGATCGGTGGTCTCTATCATTTCCCGCTGCAGTTCGGCTCCAGCGGCTACGTGCTGCTGCAGCAGAGCGGCGCGTCCGTCAGCGGCTGCTATTTCGAGGCCGCGCACACGGGCGGCGACGACGTGAAGGTCGGGCAGGTGCTCGGCACGATCGTCGGCGGGATCGAGTCCGGCGGCTACCTGCGCTTCACCCGCAACGACGGGCAATCCGGCACGGGCACGCCCGGCGTGATGGTGTTCAGCCCGGACGCGCACGACGCATTTGCGATGCTGTTCAAGGGCGATGCCCATACGTTCGGCCAGGTCGACGAGTCGCCGGGCACGCGCATCGGCGCCAGCACGCTGACGTGCGAAGCGTCGGGGCAGCCGGATCCGCTTGCGGAGCAATTGCAGCAGACGGGGCGCGTGCAGTTGTACGGCGTGAACTTCGATCTCGATCAGGCGACGTTGCGCGCGGACGCGAAACCGATGCTCGACAAGGCGGCCGCGATCCTGAAGGCACATCCGGGCTGGAAAATCGAGGTTGGCGGGCACACGGATTCGAGCGGCGCCGCCGATCACAACGCGACGCTGTCGGAGGCGCGCGCGAAGGCGGTCGAGCAGTATCTCGTCGCGGCCGGCGTGCCGGCAGGCGATCTGGGTGCGAAGGGGTACGGCGCGACGCGGCCGTTGATGCCGAACGACACCGAGATCGGCCGCGCGCAGAACCGCCGCGTCGAACTGGTGAAGCAGTGACGCGCGCATGGGCCGCCGTCGGGCTGTATGCGATCGGCTGGTGCGCCGGCGTCGCGCCGGCGTATGCGGACGGGGTCGCGTACGTCGTTGGCGGCCGGACCAGCTGGGCGTCGCGCGGCGTGGCCTATACGGTCGGGTATGCGCATCCGGCATCGCGCGCGGCATGGCCCGCGCGGATGCCGGACGACGTCGCTGCCGACGCGACGCCGGGCGCCGCGCGCGGCGTCGTGCTGAGCGGTGCGGGGCTCGCCGTGCATCGCCGTGCCGTGCCGGCTGTCTGTGCGGGGTGCGGTTACGATGCGTTTGCGCCGCTGATCGGCGTCGCGGCGGCCGACGCGCAGGTCGACCCGGCGCTCGTCGCGGCGGTGATCGCGGTCGAGTCGGGGTTCAACGACCGCGCGCTTTCGCCGAAGGGCGCGCGCGGCCTGATGCAGCTGATGCCGTCGACGGCGCTCCGCTTCGGCGTGTCGGATGCGACCGATCCGGTGCAGAACGTCGTCGCGGGCACGCGTTACCTGGGCAGCCTGATTCGCCGGTTTTCCGGCAACGTGCCGTATGCGCTTGCCGCCTACAACGCGGGCGAGAAAGCGGTGACGACATACGGCGGGGTGCCGCCGTATGCCGAAACGCAGGCATACGTGCCGCAGGTGCTCGCACGCTATACGTATTTCCGGGCGCGCGGCGTCCAGGACACCGCCTATGTGGCGCCGCGCTGATCGCCGGGATGCCATGCCACGAGCAGTCGATATACACCGTTACACGAGGAAGCGAACATGCATGTCAATGACGTTGACCCGATCCGATCTCCTGCCGTGGCGCTGCGCCGCCGGGCGGCCGTGCTGCTGCTCGCCTGCGCGGGCTGGGGCGCGAGTGCCGCCGCGCATGCGGCCGCATGCGACGCGCCGTGGATGCACGCGGGCGGCGGTTTTTCGCTGACGTCGTCGCCGACCGGCATGACGACCCAGGTCACCGTGCTCGATTTCAGGAAGACGGCCGAGGGCGATTGCAGCGGCACCGTGCAGGCCCGCACGGAGGCGAGCATCGGCGGTCAGAAGATGAACAGCCAGAGCCGGATGACGCTGCGCGTGACCGGCAACCACGCACGCTTCGAATCGACTGCGGCGGCCGGGTCGATGAGCGGTACGGCGGGGCAGGGCACGATGACCGGGTCGATATCGACGCAGACCTCGGGGCTGCTCACCTACGTCGGCGAGTCGCTCGACGAGGGCGCGAGCCTGCCCGGCACGCGCACCGAATCGTCGTTTTCGGGCGGCGTGGCGGCGATGGGCGCGAAGGTCGGCCAGATCCAGGCGCCCAAGATCGTGCTGACGACGACCGCGAAGCAGGTCGGCAAGGCGGAGCAACTCGACACGGCGGTCGGCAAGCTGCGCTGCGTGCCGATCAGCTACGACCGCACGCAGCAGGTCGGCAACATGACCGCATTCGGTCATGCGGGCGGCGGCACGGCCACGACGCACGTCGTCGATCATTTCTGTTCGGGTACGGGCCTCGTGATGCGCTCGGACTTCACGACGAACGGCAAGCATGGCTCGGTCACCGTCAGCGCGCTGCATTGAGCGCGGCGGGCGGGCAGGTTTCGAAGCAGGACCATTCGTATCAATTCGTATCACGCAACAGGAAGGAGGGCAGGATGAAGGGTTGCAGGAAATTCGTCGTTTGCATCGGGCTTGGCATGCTGGCCGCCGGCGCCGATGCGCAGTCGCAGGATCAGATGCAGAAACTCGCGTCGCTCGGCGTGAACCTGGCCGGCTCGAATGCGCGGATCGCGTCGGACGTGTGCCAGATCGACAAGGCGCGGATCGATGCATACAAGGAGGCGTCGCACAAGCAGTTCGCGAACGACGCGAATTTCGCCGTCGACTGGGCGGCCGGATGGCAGAAGGCGCAGGTGACGGTCACGGGCTATGCGCAGATGAAGAACCGCGATCCGGCCGGGTATGAGCGCCAGAAGGCGGCGACCTGCTCGGATCTCGAAAAGAAGCTCGGCTGATGGCGCAGCGGGCGTGCAGCGTGCGATGTCGGCGATGACGTTCGGCGCGCTGGCCGGGCAGCACGGGCCGGCGTTGTGCGCGGCCGTGGTCGCGGGGCTCGCGATCGGCGTCTGGCTTGCCGCGGTCGTCGAGCGGCTGCCGCGTGCGATGTTGCGCTCATGGGCCGAGGAAGACGCGAGCGAGGCCGGCGACGCCATCGAATGGTGCATGCCGCCGCCGCTGCGCGGCGTGGCGGCCATCGCGCTCCGCTTGCTCGTCGTTGCGCTGTCCATGGCGCTCGCGTTGTCGTCGGTGCTGCGGTTCGGCGCCGGCCCGCAGGCGCTGGCCGCCTACGGGCTGGCCGCGGCGCTGCTGGCGCTGGCTTTCATCGACGCGCAGACGCGCCTGCTGCCCGACGTGATCACGCTGCCGTCGGCCGCCTGCGGTCTGGCGCTGAACGGGATCGGCATGTTCGTGCCGTTCGCCGATGCGTTCGCGGGCTGCGTGGTCGGCTACGGCGCGCTGTGGGCGCTCGTCGCGATCACGCGGAGGCTGACCGGGGCGGACGGATTCGGCTATGGCGACGCGAAGCTGTTCGGGCTGCTCGGTGCGTGGCTCGGGGTGGCTGCCATGCCGCAGGTGCTGTTCGTGTCGTTCGTGACGGCCGCCGCGTTCGGCGTGGTGCAGATCGTGCGATTTGGGCGCGACCGCGACCGCTCGATCGCATTCGGGCCGTTCATCGCCGCCGGCGGCCTTGTCACGCTGTTTTTCGGGCACGTGATCGACGGATGGCTGGGTTTCTGAGCCGGGCGCACGTCCGCGAGCAGGTTGGATATGTCATACAAGTCGTGTATCGTCGGGCCGGCAGCAGTCTGGCGCTGCACACGCATACGCGTTCCGGGTGACGCGATGCAACAGCAAAACATGCGCGGCAGCGCTGCCTGCCCAATCGTCAGGACGCGTCGCAGAACAGCGGTCGGGGATGGACCGGAAGGCCGTGAAACGTTCGCGCAAACAGCGGAGGGTTCGTCATGGCCAGCTATCGGACGTGCATCGTTACCTGTGCGGCGCTCTTTCTCGGATCGGCGGTGCACGCGCACGATGCGCCGCTTTCACTCGAAGTGTCCGGGGACATTGCATCGGTCGACAGCGTCGGTCGGCACGACTACGTGTTTTCGAGCCGGGAACTGCATGCGATGCGCGCGTATGCGATCACGACATCGACCAACTGGACGCCGGTCCGCAAGTGGGTCGGCCCCCGGCTGACCGACGTGTTGAATCGGGTCGGCGCGTCCGGCACGCGTATTCGCGTGATCGCATTCGACGATTATTCGCAGGTGATACCGATGGCGTTCATCGAAAAGCATCAGCCGGTCCTGGCATACGAAGCGGATGGCAAGCCGCTGAAGCTCGAGGATTTCGGGCCGCTGTTCCTGATCTTCCCGCGTGACGCGGACCCTGAGGCGTTGACCAGCATCAGCAACACGCGCCGCTTCGTGTTCGAAGTGCGCAGCATCGAGGTCCAATGAAAATCGACGCGTCGAAAGCCGGCGATACGACGCTGTACATCTGTGCGGTGTTCGCCGCGCTGCTGGTCGCGCTGTGGGTCGCGTCCGGCTACCTGTTCGTCGTGTCGCGCGCGGACCGCGAGGATGCCGCGGCGCGGCCGGTCGAGGACCACGCGTTCATGATCTCGCAGTTCGAGCACGAGTCGATGCGCGGCGAGATCATGGTGCAGCGCTACCGGCTCGGCGAGGCCGGACTCGACGACGTCCGGCTGCAGTTCAAGCTGCTGCAGTCGAAGCTCGGCCTGTTGTCGGCGCGGTCGGATGCGACGCAGTTGCTCGCCGAGGTGCCGAGCTACCGGCGCAACGTGCAGCAGCTCCAGGCGATCGTCGCGCGGATCGGGCTGCTGATGCAGGCGTTGCCCGGCGATCGCGACACGCCGGCGCGGATCGGCGACGAATACGAGTCGATGCGCGGGCCGCTCGTGAACCTGGAGGTCAGCGTCGGCGATGCGGAGGCCCGCTGGCGCGACGCGCTGTATGCGGATTATCGCTGGCGCCGCACGCTGCTGATCGGTTCGAGCATCGGTGCGACCGTGATCCTGATGGTGCTCGCGTATCTGTTCGTGTCGAACGCGCGGCGGCTGCGCAGCCTCGGCATGCAGCAGCGCACCGCGCTGCAGCGCGAGACCGAGGCGGCGCTGGCGGTCGCGAACGCCGCGAACGCGAAGAACGCGTTTCTCGGCATGATCGGCCATGAGCTGCGCACGCCGTTGCAGAGCATCATGACCGCGATCGACGTGCTCAGCAGCCGCGACCTCAGGGGCCCCGACAAGCTGCTGCTCGAGCAGCTGGCGCGCGCGGCCGAATCGCTCGACGCGCAGATGCAGGATCTGACCGACTTCTCGAAGATGGAAGCCGGGCAGTTGAAGCTGCGCACGACGACGTTCGACATCCGCGAGGTCGTGATGGCGGCCGTCGAATCGGTCGATCCACAGGTCGACCGCAAGGGGCTCGGGCTCGAGCTGGATCTCGACGAGCGGCCGTCGCTGCACGTGTCCGATCCGTACCGGATTCAGCAGATCATCACGAACCTGCTCGTCAATGCGGTCAAGTACACGGACGCGGGCACGATCACGCTGCGCACGCAACTTCACCGTGGCGCGGACGACGACGCGTTCGTCGTCGAGGTGCGCGATACCGGCGCGGGCATGGACCCGGCTGAAATCGAGAAGATCTTCATGCCGTTCGTGCAGCTCGATGCGTCGAGCACGCGGCGTTACGGCGGGATCGGCATGGGGCTCGCGATCGTCGAGCGGCTCGTGGACCTGCTCGGCGCATCGCTCACCGTCGACAGCTCGCCGGGCAAGGGCTCGACATTCGTCGTGCGTTTTCCGCTGAAGCGCGCGACGGCCGACGGCGGATCCGACGTGCGCTGGTCGAGAAAACGCGTCGTGCTCGTCGTCGACGATCAGGAGCCGGTGCGCGTCGCGATTGCGGCGCTGCTCGCGTCGCGCGGGATCGACTGCGTGACCGCGCAGGACGCGGGCAGCGCCTTCGCGGCGATGGACGAGCGCCCGTTCGACGCGATCCTGCTCGATATCAACATGCCGGACAAGGACGGCGTCACGCTCGCGCGCGAGGTGCGCGAGCGGTCGGACTGGAATCGCACGGCGCCGCTGCTCGCGTTCAGCGCGCTCGGGCCGGACATGTTGCCGCCGGAGAGCGTCGCGCTGTTCGAGCATTACCTGATCAAGCCGGTCCGCGCGGACGTGTTGAGCCTTGCGCTGAACAGCGTGTGGGCGCGCTCCGACTTGTCGGGGTGACAGCGGCGCCGGTTACGGGCGCACGAGCTTCTTGTTCAGCGCGGCCATCAGCAGCGGCATTCTCGCGGGTTTTTCGAGCACGCTGACGTCGAACGACGTCATCACGTTCGCGATGTCCGACTCGTCGGCGTGGCCGGCCTCGAGCTGTCCGGTCAGCAGCAGGATCGGTGCCTGCGCGTTGCCCGACAGCCGGATCTCGCTGATCGCGGCTTCCGCCGTCTCGGTGTCGAGTTGCCAGTCGAGCACGAACGCGTCGAATGCGATGTGCCGGATCGCATGCCGGAACGACGCAGCGTCGTAGTACGGCTGCGCATCGAAGCCGTGGTCGTTCAGGTACAGGCAGATCATGTCGGCCGTCTTGAGCATGCCGCCATCGTCGTCGACGACGGCGACGGCCGGCTTGTCGAGCCGATGATGGCGCGGCCGGATCTCGACCTGCTCGACCGCATGCTGCCGGCCCGTCGGCGCCTGATCGGCCGGATGGATCTGCCACACGTTCGCGGCGCGGACCGCGACGAACTCCGGCGCGTCGTCTGGCGCGATTTCGTCGCCGATCCACGCGAGGCACGGTACGAGCCTCGAGCCGATGTCGAACAGCGCGGTATGCGGCGCCCGCGCGGGTGTCTGGCGCGGATCGATCAGCGACGTGACCGGTTCCGACAGCGCATTCGACAACGTGTGCAACTCGACGATCGTCCAGTTGCTCTGGCCTTTCATCTTCCGGTGCGCCTGCGCGAAGCTGAGCTCGAGCATCTCGGCGAGCGTGCGCGTCTGCTTCGAGCGGGGGATGCCGAGTCGGTCCATGGCTTGCCCGATGTGCTGGGCGATGATCAGGTTGTCTTGCGCTGGGTTCATGTGCTCGAGATGGCGATGGGGTGCGATGCGCGCAGGGGAGAAGAGCGACTATAGCAACTGGCGCGGCGCTGCGAGCGGAGGCTGTCGGGCGGGCGCCCGGCCGCGCGTCGGACGGGCCGGGTTGCCAGCGGTGAAGCGGCTTTCGCCTGCGCTTCGGAGAAGGCTACCAGAAATGGTTTTTTCCGGCAGGGCAGCCGGCCGGCGGCTTCGGATGGAGGCAGGCGCGTTGGGCGGGCCGCTGCCATGCGGCGATCAACCCGCGAAGATCGGCGTTCGCGCCGGGATGCGAGGAAGCGCGTTTGAGGGGCCGGAGCGGGAAGTCTTGCCGGCTCACCGTGCCGGCACGCTCCAAACTTAAACGAAATGTGACCCCTTCCATCGGCAAAAGTCCGCACAATGGCGACAGCGCGGCGTTGTGCCGCGATGCGACGCCGGCGCGCGACGCGTCCGAACCGCGGCCGCCTGGAACCGCCTTGCGCTACCGAGACCCGACCGACGCCCCGCCCCCGACCGCCATGGACCACCCCAAACGCATCCTGATCGTCGAAGACGACGCCGACATCGCCGACGTGTTGAGCCTGCACCTGCGCGACGAACGCTACGAGGTCGTGCACAGCGCGGACGGCGCGGAAGGCCTGCGCCTGCTCGAACAGGGCAACTGGGACGCGCTGATCCTCGACCTGATGCTGCCGGGCGTCGACGGCCTGGAAATCTGCCGCCGCGCCCGCGCGATGGCGCGCTACACGCCGATCATCATCACGAGCGCGCGTTCGAGCGAAGTCCACCGGATCCTCGGCCTCGAACTCGGCGCCGACGACTACCTGGCCAAGCCGTTCTCGGTCCTCGAACTCGTCGCGCGGGTCAAGGCGCTGCTGCGCCGCGTCGACGCGCTGGCGCGCGATTCGCGGATCGACGCGGGCACGCTCGACATCGCTGGGCTGTCGATCGACCCGATCGCGCGGGAAGCGACCGTCGACGGCGCGCGCATCGACCTCACGCCGCGCGAGTTCGACCTGCTGTATTTCTTCGCGCGGCATCCCGGCAAGGTGTTCTCGCGGATGGACCTGCTCAATGCGGTGTGGGGCTACCAGCACGAAGGCTACGAACACACGGTCAACACGCACATCAACCGGCTGCGCGCGAAGATCGAGGCCGATCCGGCCGAACCCGTGCGCATTCTCACGGTGTGGGGACGGGGCTACAAGCTCGCCGCGCCGGACCAGCGGGACACATGATGAAACTCACGCTCACCCAGCGGCTGTCGCTCGTGTTCTCGGTGCTGTTGCTCGCCTGCTCGGGCGCATCGGCGTGGCTGCAGATCCGCGCGAACGACATGCGCGAGATGGAAGTCGTGCAGGGCCTGTCGCGCGATCTCGCCGCGCACATCGCGAACAGCACGCCGCTGATGGACGCGAACGGATTGCGCCCGGATGCCGTGCGCACGCTGTTCGGCCAGCTGATGGGCGTGAACCCGAGCGTCGAGGTGTACCTGCTCGACAACGCGGGGCGCATCGAGGGCGACGACGCGCCGCCGGGCCACGTGAAGCGCGAACGCGTCGATCTCGCGCCGGTGCAGCGCTTCATCGCGGGCGATCCGCTGCCGATCCTCGGCGACGATCCGCGCAGCCCGGACGCGCGCAAGGTGTTCAGCGCCGCGCCATTGCAGCGCGCGGGGCAGCCGCCGTCCGGCTATATCTACGTGGTGCTGCTCGGCGAGGCGCACGACCGGCTGGCCGCGCGCGTCGATGCCGGCAACGTGCTGCGCACGACGCTGTGGTCGATGGCGGTCGTCGCGCTGCTGGGCCTGATCGCGGGCCTGACGGCGTTCAGCTTCATCACGCGCCCGCTGCGCCGGCTGACCGACGCGATGCGCCGCTTCGACGCGAACGGCGCACCCGACACGCAGCCCCCGGTGCCGCGCTCGCCGCCCGGACGGCGCGGCGACGACATCGCGGTGCTCGAATCGGCGTTCGCGCAGATGGCCGACCGGATCGGCGACCAGTGGCGCGCGCTGACGCGCCAGGACCAGCAGCGGCGCGAGCTGATCGCGAACATCTCGCACGACCTGCGCACGCCGCTCACGTCGCTGCACGGCTATCTGGAGACGCTGTCGCTGAAGGCCGAGACGCTGGCCGAGCCGGAGCGTCGCCGCTACCTGTCGATCGCGCTCGCGCAGAGCGCGAAGGTGGGCCGGCTCGCACAGGCGCTGTTCGAGCTTGCGCGGCTCGAGTCGGGCGGCGTGCAGGCGGAGCGCGAGCCGTTCTCGCTCGTCGATCTGGTGCAGGACGTGTTCCAGAAATTCGAGCTGGCCGCGCAGGCGCGCGGCGTCACGCTGCATGCGCGCATTCCGCCGCGCGTGCCGCCGGTGTCGGCCGATCTCGGCATGATCGAGCGCGTGCTGACCAACTTGCTCGACAACGCGTTGCGTCACACGCCGCAGCACGGCGAAGTCGAAGTCGCGCTGGTGCCGCACGACGATCGCGTGGTGGTGACGGTGTCGGATACGGGAGAGGGGATTCCGCTCGCGCGGCGCGAAGGGCTGTTCCAGCGGCCGCAGCGGCCGATGAGCGGCGCCGCCGCGACGAGCGGCGGGCTCGGGCTGCTGATCGTGCACCGGATGCTGGTGCTCAACGGCAGCGGGATCCGGCTGGTGGATCGCGCCGGGCGCGGTGCGGTGTTCGAGTTCGCGCTGGCGATTGCGTATCCGGCGGCGGGCGATGCGCGTTGAAACCGCCGGTGGCGCACTCGCGCGCTTATCCGCCGCGCTTGCGCCGCACGTCGCTCGGCGTCGTGCCGGTCCAGCGCTTGAATGCGTGGCGGAACCCGACCGCATCGCTGAAGCCGAGCGTCAGCGCGATGTCCTCGGTGCCGAGCGTGGTGGTCGTCAGATAGTCGATCGCGAGCGCCTTGCGCACGCTCGTCAGCAACTCGCTGTACGACGTGCCTTCGGCGTCGAGCTTGCGGCGCAGCGTGCGCGACGTCATGCACAGGGTGTCGGCGATCGCGTCGATGTCCGGGAACTGGCCGGGCGTGCGCGTGAGTTCCTGGTACACGCGCCGCGTGAGCCCGGCCTGGCTGCGCAATTCGTCGAGCAGGCGCGCGCAGTGCGACGACACCTGCGCGGCGGTGATCGGGTTCGCGAGCTGCGGCGCACGCGTGAGCCACGCGGCCGGGTAGCTGAGCATGGGGTGCGGCTGGTCGTAGGCGATCGGGCATTCGAGCGCATCGGCGAGCTGCGCCGCGTGCGCCGGCTGCGGCTGCGCGAACTGCGCGCGCGCAGGCACGCACCACGCGCCCATCACGTCCTTGATGATCGTCACGTGCAGCGCGAACTGCATGTCGATCAGGAAGCGGTAGAGCGGCAGAGCCGGCTCGGGCAGCGCGGCTTCGTGCAGATCCGGGAACAGCCACGACGCGGTGTCGCCCTGTTCGACCCAGCGGATCGCGAGCATGCCGTTCGCGAGCTGGTGATATTTGACGGCGGAGTCGAACGCGTGCGCGAGCGATTCCGAACACAGCATCGCGTAACCGTACATCCCGTAGCTCGACGCATGCAGCCGGCGGCCGACGCGCACGCCGAGGTCGGAACCGTCGTAACGGCCGATCGCGTTGCGCGCGGCGGTCAGGAACTGCAGCGACGACGTGAGCGTGAACGGATCGGCGATGGCGGCCGGCGACAGGCCGGTGCCGTCGAGCACGGCTTCCGGGTCGAGGCCGAGTTCCCCAGTGACGCCGACGAGCACGGCCAGCTTGGCCGGCGAGAAGCGTTTTTCCCGCGACGCGTGGGCGGGCGGGGTGTCCGGCAGCGGGGCGGCGCCGTCGGCCGTCGGGTTCAGGGGCGTACTGCGCGGCATGGCGGGTTCTGCGTCCGATTCGATATCGTTTACGGCTCGCAATTCTGCTCGGGAACGGTGCCATGCGCCACAGGGTTCACCCTGATACGCGGGCCGGCGCCACCCGGCGCGGGCCGGCCCGCGGGCACGATCAACCTGCCTGGAACACGCCGGCCTGCCACGCGAACGGCTTCGCGAGCCGGTTCCACGTGTTGATCTGCGCGACGATCAGCGTGAGCGTCGCGAGTGCGTCGCGCTCGAAATGCTCGCCCATCGCGTCGACGAGCCCGTCGTCGATCGCGTGCTCGCTGATGAGCGTCAGCGCCTCGGCCCAGCGCAGCGCGGCCTGCTCCTTCGGGCTGTACAGATGCCGCGCTTCCTGCCACACCGGCAACAGGTTGTAGCGCAGCGGATCCTCGCCGCCGTGGACACCTTCCTTGATGTGGCGATCGAGACAGTACGCGCAGCCGTTCAGCTGCGACACACGCACACGGACCAGCTCGACGAGCCGGAAGTCGTGGCCGGTGTGGTTCGCGTATTCCTCGACGTTGAGCACGACGTCCAGCAGTCGCGCGGGGAGTTGTCCAAACGAGATGCGTTCTTGCATGGGGAAATGACCTTTGGAAAATGGAGGGTCCCGGCTTCCGGCGCGGGGCACTGCCGCGACCGGAGGCAGTTATGCAGGTATCCTGATTGTTGGGCGGTTCGATCGACCGGCGACATACGGCAGCGATGCGGACGATGACACGAGCGAGATGCGGGCGCGCTCCGTTTTGCGGAGGCGATGGGCCGGCTTCATGGGCCGGACGGGGCACGGGGGCACGACACGGTTGCGTGGTTGCGACCGGAAAGCGAAGCGATCGTATCAGGCCGGAACGGCGCGAGGAACGGCCCGATTCCGTATGTTGCTCATGCTGCGCGGCGGATAGTCGGCACCCGCCGAACCGGGTCGCGCCGGCCGTGTCCCGCGGGGTTGCCTAGACAAGTCGCGCTGCCCGCGTGTCCGTTTCGATCATCTTTTCGGCCGCCGGGATCATTTTCAAAGCCTATCTGGCGGGCGATAGTCGCCGGTCAGGCGACGGCCTGCGCCGATCCGGCGCGCGGGCCGCCGTGCGAACGGCGCCGTGTGGCGCCGTCCCCCGAGGAGCAGGACATGACGAAGAGACACTGGATCGGGTCGTATGGCTCGATCCCCGCCGAGATCGACGCCGATCGCCATCCTTCCGTAACCGCGCTGCTGGACGACGCGATGTACCGCTTCGCCGAGCGGCCCGCGTTCCATGCGTATGGCCGCACGCTCACCTATGCCGACGTCGACCGCCTGTCGACCGCGCTGGCCGCGTACCTGCAGCAGGTGGTCGGCGTGCGCAAGGGCGACCGCGTGGCCGTGATGCTGCCCAACGTGCTCGCGTTCCCGGTCGTATTCGTCGCGGTGGCGCGGATCGGCGCGATCCAGGTCAACGTGAACCCGCACTACACGGCGCATGAACTCGAACATCAGTTGAACGACGCCGGCGTCGAAGTGGCGGTGGTGTGCGGCGGGTCGATGGGCACGTTCGCCGACGTGGTCGGCAAGACGCGCGTGCGGACGGTGCTCAGCGTGGGGCGTGGCGATCTCGGTGTCGTCGATGCGCCGGCCGGCGCGTGCGACGCGCTGCCGCCCGGATCGATCGCGCTGGGCGACGCACTCGCCGCAGGCGAATCGCTCGGGTGCGAGCCCGTCGCGCTCGGCGGCGCCGATCTGTTGCTGCTGCAGTACACGGGCGGCACGACCGGGTTGTCGAAGGGCGCCGCGCTGTCGCACCGCAACCTCGTCGCGAACATCCAGCAGTTCGCGGCGATCGTGCCGGCCGCGCGGCAGCCGGGCGAAGAGGTCGTCGTCACCGCGATTCCGCTGTATCACATCTTCGCGCTGACGGTGAACTTCCTGTCCTACTTCGCGATCGGCGCGGAGAACTGGCTCGTCGCGAATCCGCGCGACATGGACGGCTTCATCGACGTGCTGAAGGCCGCGCGGCCGACGGTGTTCGTCGGCGTCAACACGCTGTATGCGGGGCTCGCCGGTCATCCGCGGCTGAAGGAAGTCGACTGGTCGCGGCTGAAGCTGTCGGCCGGCGGCGGCGCGGCGGTGATCGATGTGATCTCCGCGCGCTGGAAGGCGGTGACGGGCAACTTCATCCGCGAAGGGTACGGGCTGTCGGAAACGTCGCCGGTGGTCACGTTCAATCCGCAGTCGATTGACACCTTCACGGGCACGACCGGCCTGCCGCTGCCGTCGACCGACGTGAAGCTGCTCGACGACCAGGATCGCGAGGTGGCGATCGGCGAAGCGGGCGAGATCTGCGTGCAGGGGCCGCAGGTGATGGGCGGCTACTGGCAGAAGCCGGAAGCGAACGCGGTCGCGTTCACCGCGGACGGTTATTTCCGCACCGGCGACATCGGCGTGTTCGACGCGGCGGGCTTCCTGAAGATCGTCGATCGCAAGAAGGACATGATCATCGTGTCCGGCTTCAACGTGTATCCGAACGAAGTGGAGGCCGTCGCCACCGCGCTGCCGGGTGTCGCCGAATGCGCATGCATCGGCGTGCCGGACGAGCGCACCGGCGAGGCCGTCAAGCTGTTCGTGGTGCTCGCGCCGGACGCGGCGCTGACCGAAGCGGACGTCGTCGCGCATTGCCGCGCGAGTCTCGCCGCCTACAAGGTGCCGAAGCTCGTTCGAATGGTCGAGCGGCTGCCGAAGTCGACGGTCGGCAAGATCCTGCGCCGGGAACTGAGCCGCGCCGACTGATGACGCCGACACGCCGCGCGGCCGGCGCCGCGCGGACCGGTGTGCCACAAGTCTCGAAGGCCCCGAAGGCCCTGAAAGCCCGGCATGGGCCGCTCAAGTACAATGCGAGCGGTTCGATCGACGGGGACGCGATGACCGGTTCAGATTCACCTTCCGCCCAGCCCGGGCGTGCGCTGCCATCTCCGAGCGCCACGGTGCCGATCTCGCTCGTCAACGGTTTTCTCGCGAGCGCGGGCGCGCAGCGCGACGTGGTGGAGCGTTACCTGCGCGGCGCCGGCATTCCGATCGAGCTGCTCGGCGAGCCGCATGCGCGTGTGACGGAAGAGCAGTTTTCGACGCTGTACCGCACGCTCGCGATCGACCTCGACGACGAGATGCCCGGCATCTTCTCGCGCCCGCTGCGCGGCGGCACGCTGAAGTACCTGTGCCTGAGCCTGCTCGATGCGCGCAACCTCGAAACGGCGCTGCATCGTTTCGGCCAGTTCTTCCATATCCTGCTCGACGACTTCTTCGTCGAATCGAAGCGCGACGGCCTCGTCGCGCAGGTGCTGCTGCGGCCGAACCCGGCGATGGGCCCGATCGGCGCGCTCGGCCAGGAACTGATGCTCAAGCTCGTGCACGGCGTGTGCTCCTGGCTGATCGGGCAGAAGATTCCGTTGCTGCAGATCGAGTTCGCGTGCCCGCGGCCGCGTCATGCGGTCGAGCACCTGTATTTCTTCACCGGCTCCGTGCAGTTCGACTGCGAGCGCACGCTGATGCGCTTCAGCGCGGATTATCTCGACGCGCCGATCCGGCAGAGCAAGCGCAACCTGCGCAAGTTCCTCGCACGCGCGCCCGGCGACTGGATCTTCGAATCGTTCAGCGAACAGCTCGTGTGCCATCGCGTGCGGCAATACCTGTCGGCGGCGCTGCCCGACCTGCCGGTGATCGACCAGGCGGCCGAGCATCTGCATTGTTCGGTGCGCACGCTGAGCCGCCATCTGGCCGGCGAAGGCACGACGTTCCAGGCGTTGAAGGATGAATTGCGGCGCGACATCGCGATCCAGCGGCTCACCGACACGCTCGATACGATCGCGGCGATCGGCGCCGATATCGGCTTCGACGATCCGAGCGCGTTTCATCGGGCCTTTCGACACTGGACGGGCAGTACGCCGGGGACTTACCGGCGGCGTGCGTAGCGCATTCGCTCCCACAAACGGCTCCCTTTGCGGGATCCCATGGACGGCATCCCTTCGTCGATGCCGCCGGGTGTGTCGATAGCGGGTCGCACCGGCCGCCGAATCAATTCAGCAGACACCATATCGCGAGGAACGGCGCATCGCCGGAGCGCATCGCGTGCAGCCCGCCCGGCGCGTTATGGATGCCGCTGCCGATGCCCGGATCGAACCACGCGCCGTTGTGCTGCCGGAATTCGCCGGCGGTCAGCAGCACGTACGCTTCCTCCGGCGGATGGCCATGATCCGGATACCGCACGTGGGGCATCAGCAGCGAAAAGCCGAGCTGGATGTCGTCGCGGCTTTCCGCGCCGCCCGGCCCGCAGATCATCCCGTTCACGTGCCCGTCGATGTAGTTCGGGCTGCCGTCCCGTCCGGACGTGCGCCGTGCCCATCCGATTGTCGGCTCGAGCAACTTGATCAACCGTGCGAGTTCGGCGCACTGCGCGTCGATGCGCGCGACCGACGCGAGCGCGGCGTCGAGCCATTCGCACGCGGGGTATCGCGTCGCGAGCCGCGTGCCGTTGTCCGACACGGTTTGCAGCCGCGCGAACACTTGCGGCGCGAACGCGCGCGCGGATGCGGGCAGCCGTTCCGACCGGAACAGGTCGGCGGCGACCCGGATGAAATCCTCGATGTTCTTTGAACGCCCGCTCATCGCTGTCCGTGCTCCCGAGATCGTGACCTGACGAGACGAAAGTCTACGCATAAAAGGACGGCGCCGCGCAGCGAAAGCGGCGGCCGGTATCGCGGCCGGCCGCCGCATGCTTCGCTATCGACGACGCATCACGCCGCTGCCTTCAGGCTGCCGTGCGGATCAATGACGAATTTCTTCGGCACGCCCGAATCGAATTCCGCATAGCCGCTCGGTGCGTGATCGAGATCGATGACGGTCACGTTGACGATTTCGGCGATGTTGAGCCGATCCCACAGAATCGCCTGCATCAGGTTGCGGTTGTACTTCATCACCGGCGTCTGGCCGGTAAAGAACGAATGCGACTTCGCCCAGCCGAGGCCGAAGCGCACCGACAGGCTGCCGTGCTTCGCGGCGGCATCGGTCGCGCCGGGATCGTCGGTCACGTACAGGCCCGGGATGCCGATCCTGCCGGCGGCGCGGGTGATTTCCATCAGCGAGTTCAGCACGGTGGCCGGCGCTTCCGCCTGCGAGCCGGCATGACCGTGGCCGCGCGCTTCGAAGCCGACGCAATCGATCGCGCAGTCGACTTCCGGTTCGCCGAGCAGGCCGGCGATCTGGTCGGCGAGCGACGCATCTTCCGACAGGTCGACGGTTTCGAAGCCGACGCGCCGCGCGTGTTCGAGCCGGGCCGGATTCACGTCGCCGATGAGGGTGACGGCAGCGCCCAGCAGTTTCGCGGACGCCGCCGCGGCCAGCCCGACCGGGCCGGCACCGGCGATATAGACGGTCGAGCCCGGCCCGACGCCCGCGGTCACGGCGCCGTGATAGCCGGTCGGCAAGATGTCGGACAGGCAGGTGAGATCGCGGATCTTCTCCATCGCGCGGTCGCGGTCAGGGAACTTGAGCAGGTTGAAGTCCGCATACGGGATCATCACGTATTCGGCCTGCCCGCCGATCCAGCCGCCCATGTCGACGTAGCCGTACGCGCCGCCCGCGCGCGCCGGGTTCACGGTCAGGCACACGCCGGTGTTCTGCGCCTTGCACATCGGACAGCGGCCGCACGCGACGTTGAACGGCACGGAAACCAGGTCGCCCTTTTTCAGCGTCGTGACGTCGGCGCCGACCTCGACGACTTCGCCGGTAATTTCATGGCCGAGCACGAGCCCCGATGGTGCGGTCGTCCGGCCGCGCACCATATGCTGGTCCGAGCCGCAGATATTGGTGGCGACCACGCGCAGAATCACGCCGTGATTCGCTTTCCGGCCGGACGGATCGACCAGTTCAGGGAAGGCGATGCCGCGCACCTCGACCTTTCCCGGTCCCACATAAACAACGCCACGATTGCCTGACATAGTGTCTCCCGATGTGATGAGTCGGCGGAAAGCGGCGCTTTCCGCGACGATTTACAGCCAGTCGGTTTCGAAGCCGCAGTCGGTCAGCGACACGCAGCCGTGCTCGGTCAGCACCACCTGCTGTTCGAGCTTGACGCCCTGGCTGCCGCCTTCCGCGCCGATGTAGCTTTCGACGCAGACGGTCATGCCGACTTCGAACCGGCCGTCGTAACCCGAACTCGCCCAATCCACCTGGTGCGCGATCGCCGGATACTCGTCGACCATGCCGATGCCGTGTGCCAGGCAGCAGTAGCGGTTCTTGACGAATCGATCGGGGATCTTCCACGCCTGTTCGGAGAACTCGCGGAACGTCATGCCGGGCCGCAGCAGATCCATGTTGAAGTGAACCTGTTCGTACGCGTATGCATACAGCCTGCGCTGCTCGTCCGACGGGCGGCCGTCGCCGACGAGCCACGTGCGGGAGATGTCCGAGCAATAGCCGTTCGGCCCGACCATGTCGGTATCGAACGCGAGCAGGTCGCCCGCCTGCAGCACCCGCGACGAACACTCGTGCATCCACGGGTTGGTCCGGTCGCCGGAGGCCAGCAGGCGCGTCTCGATCCATTCGCCGCCATGGCGGATGTTCTCGTAATGCAGGTTCGCCCAGATGTCGTTCTCGGTCAGGCCCGGGCGCAGCTCGCGGCGCATCCGCTCGATGCCCTTCTCGGCGGTGCGCAGCGATTCGCCGATCAACACGAGTTCGCCGGACGACTTGACGAGCCGGGCGGTTTCCATCAATTCCTGGCCGTCGGTCAGCGTGAGGCCGTGCTTTTCCAGGTACGCCGTGCCGAACGGGTCGAGGCGATCGACGGCGAGGCAGCGCTCGCCCGGCGCATGCTTGCGGAACACGTCGACGATCTCGGCGCCCCACGTTTGCGCGCGGCGCTCCGTATCGGGGCCGGCGTTGAAGTAGGTCCAGCTGAGCGCGCCGCGCAGCTCCACATCGAGATCGAGGCCGTCCCACACGTGCTCGCTGCTGTGGAACTCCCACGCGACGATGCGGCCGCTGGCGAACACCATCACGTAGCGCGCGGGGTTGCGTCCGGCCCAGACCTGCATGTTCGACGTATCGGTCGCGTAGCGGATATTGACCGGGTCGTAGAGCAGGATCGCCGGAACCTTGTGCGCGAGCAGCTGTTCCTTGACCCGCGCAAGCCGGTATGCGCGTACGTCGCGCAACACGGCTTCCTTGTCGTTCACGTCAATGGCACTGCTCGCGTCGAGGAGCTGATCGCCCGCCATGCTGTTTCTCCTAAATTTGTTCTGGTGATGTGTTTGCAGGAAACTGCGAAGTCAGCGCGAGCAGTGATTGGGACTCCTTCGAAACGACCTGATATCGTGCCACGCGCGATTGCCGACGGATGACTACAGTTCCAGCACGAGGTCAGACGTCGGGCGGCTGCAGCACAGCAGCCGGAAACCCTTCTGGACTTCCCGCTCGCGAATTCCGCCGTTGTGCTGCATGTCGACCGTGCCTTCGAGCACCTTGGTCTTGCAGGTGCCGCAGATGCCCTGGCTGCACGACGACGGGATCGCGACGCCGGCCTTTCTCGCGGCGGACAACACGGTGTCGGTCGCGTTCATCGTGAACGTCTTCGACGAGCGCGACAGCTTGATCGTGAAGGTTTCCGACGACGCTTCGGCGGCGGGTGCGGCAGGTTCCGGCGCGACGCCGGCGCTGATGTCGAAGCTCTCCTGGTGATAGCGCGCCGGGTCGTGTCCGCCGGTGCGCAACACGTCGCGCACCGCGTTCATGTAGCCGGCCGGGCCGCAGGTGAACGCTTCGCGCTCGGCGTAGTCGGGCACCTGCTCGGCAAGCAGTGGCAGGCTGAGCCGGCCGATCGATCCCGGCCAGTGCGTTTCATCGCCGACGCCTTCGCAGACGAAGCACGTGCGAAGGCGCGGCGACAGCGCCTGGAGCCGCTGCAGCTCGTTGCGGAACACGATGTCGGCGGGGGTTCTCGCGCTATGCACGAACACGATGTCCAGGTCGAGCCCGAGGTCGATGCTCGCGCGCGTCATCGACATCAGCGGCGTCACGCCCGAGCCGGCGGACAGGTACAGCAGTTTGGCGGCGGGCGCCGCCGTCGGCGTGAAGCTGCCCGACGGGCCGTACGCCAGCAACTGGCTGCCCGGCTTCATGGTGTCGTGCAGCCAGTTCGACATGACGCCGCCGGGGACGCGCTTGACCGTGATCGACAGCAGATAGGGGCGCGTCGGCGGCGACGAGATCGTGTAGCAGCGCTCGACCGACTGGCCGTGGACGTTCGCCGATACCGTCATGAACTGGCCGGGTTCGAAGCGCACCGGCGCGCCGTCGCCGACGCGGAACGCGAAGCTCTTGACGTCGTGCGTCTCGTCGACGACGCGGCAACAGGTCAGGACCTGCTGTTCGCCGCTCGCCCAGGTTCTTCCGGTGCTGTCCCACGTGCCGGGATGGGAGAGACGGTCGTGTGCTTCGTGTGCGGGGTCGAACATGGTGTTGACGGAGTTCATGGCATCGCTTCCTTGGGGCGCGTCGCACGCATGGCGTGCACGCTGTCATTCGCGAAAGCCGGGCGTCGATGACGGGCGGCATTGCGCCTCGTGTCGTGTCTCGCTCCATGCCCGGATTGCCTTCGCTGTGCGCCGAGTATTGGCGTGCACTAAAACAGCGTCAATGCGCTTTATTTTCCGGGCGCCATTACATTAGGTTATGCGTCGCGCGCGCCTGCGCGGGCATGGCCTCGGTGCGAACGAGCGGGATAGCGCGGCGGTCGATGTCGTTCGAAATGGCGCGGCGCGAACAGCTAACGTGCCGGCGATGCTGCGCGTTTCGCGCCCGCCTTCGCGGCAGGCCGCATGCGCTGCAAACCAGATTTCTGCGATGTCGTGCCGGCGCGAATCAGGCGCCGGGCGAAGGCTGTTCCTCTAACATCTGCGGTTGGGCGCACACGGATCCTTGCCCGGGCGGCCTCGGCAGCGGAAAAGCCGCGCGTCGATCGCGTCTCGTCAGGCCGTTTTCGGGGCCGGGACGGACGCCCCGGCATCCGCAGTTTCCCTTATTAGACACATTGAAGTCTTGACGAATACAATTTGTATACAGACGATGCATGCAACAGGAGAGCACATGAAGCCCAATCTCGTGGAAGCCGAGCGTGAAGATGCGCAGTCGCCGGCGCTGGATCGCAAGGCGGTTCTGGCGCAGACGCTTCGCCACCGGATCCTCAGCATGGAGCTCCAGCCGGGCGCGACGCTGGACGAGGTGGCGCTCGGCGAGGAATTCGGGTTGTCGCGTCCGCCGGTACGCGAATTGATGCGGCAGATGGCGGCGGAGGGCTACATCGAGCTGGAGGCCAATCGCGCCGCGCGGGTCGCGTCGATGAACTACGACTCGCTGCGCAACTATTTCCTGGCCGCGCCGATGATTTACGTCGGGACGACCAAGCTGGCCGCGATGCATGCGACCCCGGCGGAAATCGACGGGCTGAAGCGGATCCAGGAGCGGTTTCGCACGGCGGTGGCGACGGGCAGCGTGGACGAGCGGGTGTTGCAGAACGACGAGTTTCACCTCGCGATCGGCAAGATGGCCCACAACCCGTACCTGCTGCCGAGCCTGTGTCGCTTGCTGATCGATCATGCGCGGCTCGCGAAGACGTTCTACCAGCCGCGCGACGAGAAGATGGAAGCGGAGCTCGTCGAGGCGATCGAGCAGCACGACGCGATCATCGACGCCATCGAGCGCCGCGATGCGCAGGCGGCCGGCGAGATCGTGAGCGCGCACGTGTATCTGGCGCGCAGAAACATGGCGTCGTACGTGGCGCCCGAAGGTGTGGACGTATCGCTTGATTTTTAGTAGCACGAACCGAGCGGTTGGTTCGGTTCCTCATGAAACCCGTGTCGATGAGAGACTGATATGACTGAGTTGCTGTCCACGAGCGAGTATCGACGTATCGCTCGCGAATTGAACCTGCCGGGCCGCGTCGTGATCGACGGCGAAGCCCGCACGGCGCGCTCGGGCGACACGTTCGCCACGATCAACCCGGCAACCGGCGAGCATCTCGCCGACGTGCCGGCGTGCGCGAAGGAGGACGTCGACGTCGCGGTCGCCGCCGCGCGCGCCGCGTTCGACGACGGCCGCTGGTCGAAGCTGCATCCGGCGGCCCGCAAGCACGCGATTCTCCGGCTGGCGGACCTCGTCGAACAGCATGCGCTCGAGCTGTCGGTGATGGAGAGCCTCGACAGCGGCAAGACGATCTTCGACTGCCAGACGGTGGACATTCCGGAAACGGTCAACGTGCTGCGCTGGCATGCGGAAGCGATCGACAAGATCTACGACCAGGTGTCGCCGGCGTCCGACGGCCATATCTCGATGATCGTGCGCGAACCGGTCGGCGTCGTCGGCCTCGTGCTGCCGTGGAATTTCCCGCTGCTGATGCTCGCGTGGAAGATCGGTCCGTCGCTCGCGGCCGGTTGCACGCTCGTCGTGAAGCCCGCCGAGGAAACGTCGCTCACCACCTTGCGGGTCGCCGAGCTCGCGCTCGAGGCCGGCATTCCGGCCGGCGTGTTCAACGTCGTGACGGGCACGGGCCCCGCGGTCGGCGAACCGATCGGCCGCCATCGCGACATCGACATGGTGTCGTTCACCGGCTCCACCGACACCGGCCGGCGCTTCCTGTCGTATTCGGCCGAGAGCAACCTCAAGGAAGTCGTGCTCGAGATGGGCGGGAAGAACCCGTGCGTCGTGATGGCCGATGCGACCGACCTTGACGCAGTGGCGGGCCACATCGTCAACGGCGCGTTCTGGAACATGGGCGAGAACTGCTCGGCGATTTCGCGGCTGATCGTGCATCGCGACATCAAGGCGGCGCTGCTCGACAAGATCACGAAGCTCGCCGACGAATGGCGGGTGGGCGATCCGCTCGATCCCGCGCACCGGATCGGGCCGCTCGTGTCGCAACAGCACTACGAGAAGGTGCAGTCCTATCTGTCCGGCGACTACACCGTGTTGTATGGAGGCCAGACGAGCGAAGGCCGCTACGTCCACCCGACCATCATCGACGTCGCGAACAACGATGCGAAGCACGCGCGCGAGGAAATCTTCGGGCCGATCCTGTCCGTCATCACGGTGGACGGCATGCAGGAGGCGATCGACATCGCGAACGACACCGACTACGGCCTTGCCGCGTCGGTATTCGCCGGCAACGGCAAACGCGCGCTGCGCGCCGCCCGGGCGATTCGCGCCGGCACGGTGACGGTGAATGCCTTCGGCGAAGGCGACATCACGACCCCGTTCGGCGGCTTCAAGCAGTCGGGCTTCGGCGGACGCGACAACTCGCTGCACGCGCATGACCAGTACACGCAGCTCAAGACCCTCTGGGTCGACCTGAACGACAACGAAGCGGACGAGGCATAACGACATGAAAGACTTTGCTTTCCCTGGCATCAACCTGGCAATCAGTACTCCTTTCGATGAGAACGGAAAGCCGGATCATGCGCGACTGGCGCAACTGATCGAACGCTATCTCGCGGTCGGCATCGAGGGCTTCGTACTGAGCTCAGGCACCGGCATGCACGTGTACCTGTCACCGGAGGAATCGAAGGCGCTGGTCGCGTTCGGTGCGAAGGTCATCGACGGCCGCGCTCGCATCATCGCGCAAACGTCCGCGCTGCTCGTCGACGATGTCGTCGATCGCACGCGTCATGCGGCCGATTGCGGTGCGGACGGCGTGATGGTCCTGCCGCCGTTCTTCGAGGGGCCGACCGACGACGACGGCGTGTTCGAGTTCTATGCCGCCGTCGCGCGCGGCGGGCTGCCGATCATCGGCTACAACGTGCCGCAGGCGGTCGGCGTCGAGATCACGCCGTCGCTGCTGCGCCGGCTGTGCGAAATTCCCGAGTTCCTGGCCGTGAAGGACAGCAGCGGCGATCTCGCGAAGCAAGCGGCGCTGGTGCGCACGGGGCTGCCGATGATGAACGGCGCGGATCCGCTCGTGCCGTATGCGATGTATGCCGGCGTCAGCGGCCTGATCTGGGGTGGCGCGAACTTCGCGCCGAAGACGTGCCTGGAACTCGTCGCGGCCGCGCAGGAACATCGCTGGGACGACGCCCGCGAAACCTGGCGACTGCTGGAGCCCGCGATGTCGCTGATCTGGGAAGGCGACTACGTGCAGTCGGTCTACGCGGCGGCCGAACTGACCGGCTATGGCGCAGGCAATCCGCGTCGCCCGCTGTCGCGCCTGTCCGCGGCGAAGCGCGACGCGCTGCACGGCGCACTTGGCGCGCTCGTCGAGCGCGAGCGGCAGGCCGTGTAAGGAACGGGTGAACCATCATGTTCGTAGCGAGCAAACTCCCGCAGCATCTCGGCAAGTCCGGCTGGGTCGAAATGCTGCCCCCGCGGGCGCCGCGCGCGCCGCTCACCGCCACGGTGAACGCCGACATCGCGATCATCGGCGGCGGCTTCGCGGGGCTGTCCGCGGCCCGGCGCCTGTCGCAACTCGATCCCGGCCTCAAGGTGGTCGTGCTGGAGGCCGGTGAGGTCGCCGAAGGCGCGACCGGGCGCAATTCCGGCTTCATCATCGACCTGCCGCACGAGGTGTCGTCCGAAGACTACGGCGGGTCGGACAGCGACGCGCGGCGACACGACATCCAGGTGCACCGGATGGCGATCGCACTGGCCCGCGACCTGGCGCTGGAAAAAGGCTGGGGCAAGGACGTGTTCGATCCGTGCGGCAAGTACAACGTCGCGATGGGGCCGCAAGGTGACAAGCACGTCGCCTCTTATGCGGTCCAGCTCGATAAGGTCAACGAACCATATCATCTGCTCAATGCAAGAGAGATCGCGGCGGTCACGGGAACGAAGTCGTTCACGTCTGCGATCTTCACGCCCGGCACCGTGATGATCCAGCCGGCTGCGTACGTCCGCGGCCTCGCCGACTCGTTCCGCGATCCGGTGACGCTCTTCGAGAATACACCCGCACTGTCGATGGAGCGGCAGGGCGCGGCGTGGCGCATCAAGACGCCGAACGGCGCCGTCAACGCCGGCAAGATCATCCTGGCGAACAACGGGCATGCGCAGAGTTTCGGCCTCCTTCCGGGTGTGCTGCTGCATGTCTACACGTACGCATCGATGTCGAAGGCATTCGATCCGTCGCGGCTCGGTGGCGAACGTTCGTGGGCCGCGACACCGGCGTTTCCGATGGGCACCACGGTTCGCCGTGTTCGGGGCGACGACGGCGACCGGATCCTGATCCGCTCGCGCTACACGTACAACCCGCGGCTGCAGGTGACCGAAGGCGCGATCGCACGCGCCGGCCGCGTCCACGACCGCAAGTTCGACGCACGCTTCCCGATGCTCAAGGGGTTGCCGATGCAGTACCGCTGGGCGGGCGCGATGGCGCTGACGTGGAACGGCGTGCCGGCATTCGGTGAAATCGAGCCGGGCATCTTTGCCGCGATCGCCTGCAACGGCGTCGGCGCGACGAAGGCGACCGCGTCGGGCATCGCGGCCGCCGAGGCGGCGCTGGGGATGGATTCATGGCTGGTGCAGGTGTTCCGCGGGTTCGCGGCGCCGAAGCGGCTTCCGCCGCAGCCGTTCCTGACGATCGGCGCGACGGCGAACCTGAGCGTCAAGGAATGGTCGGCCGGCCTCGAATGAACGACAACCCTTTCGCGCCGGCGCATTCGCAGGCCTTCCGGCCGGCATCGGACTGATGGAGGATCAAATGGACTGGATACACACATTCCCGCACATGCAGGACGACGCGCTGCTGAACATGAAGCGCTCGATCGACGACGGCTTCCGTGCGTTTACCGCCGCATACGGCGATCCGATCGACGCGGCGTTCCAGCCGCTTCAGCAATTCCTGACGGCGGCCGAGCACTTCATGACGCGCACCCCGTGGCCGATCATCATGCTGCTGGTGCTCGCGGTCGCGTGGATCGCGAGCCGCAACTGGAAGATCGTCGCCGGCTGCTTCGTCACGCTGGCCGCGATCGGCTATCTCGACATGTGGGAGGACACGATGCGGACCGTGTCCATGATTTTCGTCTGCACGTTGCTGTCGATCCTGATCGGCTTGCCGATCGGCATCCTGATGGCGAAGTCGAATCGCATGCGCAGGCTGGTCGACCCGGTGCTCGACGTGATGCAGACCATGCCGAGCTTCGTGTACCTGATTCCGGTCGTGATGCTGCTCGGCATCGGCCGCGTGCCCGGCCTCATCGCGGTCGTCATCTATGCGATTCCGCCGATGATCCGGCTGACCAATCTCGGGATCCGGCTGGTCGACGTGGACATCATCGAAGCCGCCGACGCATTCGGCTCGTCGGGCTGGCAGCGGCTCGTGAAGGTGCAGTTGCCGCTCGCGCTGCCGACGATCATGGCCGGCGTCAACCAGACCATCATGATGGCGCTCGCGATGGTGGTGGTCGCCGCGATGATCGGCGTGCAGGGGCTCGGCCAGCCGGTCCTGAAGGCCATCGCCAACCAGTACTTCACGCTCGGCATCTTCAACGGCCTCGCGATCGTCGGCATCGCCGTCATCTTCGACCGCGTCAGCCAGGCCTACGGCAAGCGGCTTCAAAAGCATCAGGAGGTGGTCCATGGCTGACATTCAATCCGGCGGCATCAAGATCCGCAATCTGTACAAGATCTTCGGGCCGAAGGCCGCGTCGCATGTCGATGCCGTGAAGAACGGTCTGTCGAAGGCAGAGCTGCTCGCGCAGACCGGCCACGTGCTGGGACTGCGCAACATCAACCTCGACATTCCCGCCGGTTCCATCCAGGTGATCATGGGCCTGTCCGGCTCGGGCAAGTCGACGCTGATCCGTCACATCAACCGGCTGATCGACCCGACGGCCGGCGAGGTGCTGATCGGCGGCGTCGACGTCTGCCGGATGAAGCTCAAGGAACTGCGCGAGTTCCGCCGCCGCCAGACGGCGATGGTGTTCCAGAAGTTCGCGCTGCTGCCGCATCGCAACGTGCTCGAGAACGTGATCTACGGGCTCGAAGTGTGCGGCGTCGCGCGCGACACGTCGGTCGACACCGCGATGCGCTGGCTCGAGCGCGTGGGCCTGAAGGGTTTCGAGCAGCGCTATCCGAACCAGTTGTCCGGCGGCATGCAGCAGCGTGTGGGTCTCGCCCGCGCACTGTCGATGGATGCCCCCGTCCTGCTGATGGACGAAGCGTATTCGGCGCTCGACCCGCTGATCCGGATGGACATGCAGACGGTGCTGCTCGATCTGCAGAAGGAAATCCGCAAGACCATCGTCTTCATCACGCATGACCTCGACGAGGCGCTGCGGCTCGGCGACCAGATCGCGATCCTGCGCGACGGCAACATCGTGCAGCAGGGCACGAAGCAGGACATCGTCCTGCGTCCGGCCGACGAGTACGTGACCAACTTCGTCAGGCAGGTGAATCGCGGTCGCGTGGTTTGCGTCGAGGACGTGATGGCGCCGCTGCGCGCCACCGTGCCGGCGGCCGGGATGCGCGTCGCCGCGGGCACGACGCTCGAGGGCGCGCTGTCGATGCTCACGCGCGACCCGGACGTCGATCGCCTGACGGTCGTCGGCGACGGCAACCAGCCGCTCGGCACCGTCGACCTGCGCCAGCTGGCGTGTGCACTGGCGGCGCCGGAAGACGCGCACGACGTGCCACGCATGCCGCACGCGCAGCCGTCTGCGCACGCACGTGCGGATGCCTCCGTGGCGGTTGCGCGCGGATGAAGCACGCCGGGATGCGCACCGGGTACCGACGTTCGATTCGTGGGAGCACGAGGCCGCGCACAGCCGCGTATTGCCATCCGGCCGGCGATTGAAGCAATCGCACACGCCCGCAGTCATGCGCTCGACCGTGTTCGCATCAGGCTGACATGGAAGCGCACCCAGACCAACGCAAACCGGGGAAGGCCCGGCAACTTTGAGGAAACTGCAATGAAACTGAAATTTCTTGGCGCACTCGTGGCGGCCGGTGTTCTCGGTGGCGGCTCGCATGCCTACGCCGCCGGATGCGGAAGCGTGACGATCGCGAGCATGAACTGGCAAAGCGCCGAGTTGGAAGCGGCTGTCGACAAGGCGATTCTCGGCGACGGCTACGGCTGCCAGGTGAACACCGTGATCGGCGACACCGTGCCGACCATTACGTCGATGGTCGACAAGGGCAAGCCGGACGTCGTGTCGGAAGGCGCGATTGCGTTGCTGCCCGCGATCGTGCAACGCGGGATCGACGAGAAGAAGATCGTGATGGGCGCGAAGACCATTCAGGAGGGCGCGGTCTACGGCTGGTACATCCCGAAGTACGTCGCGGATGCGCACCCCGACATCAAGACGATTCCGGACGCGCTCAAACATCCCGAGCTGTTCCCCGATCCGGAAAATCCCGGCAAGGGCGCGATCTACAATGGCCCGCAAGGGTGGGGGATGACGGTCAATACGGCTCAACTGTTCAAGGCGTACAAGGCCCAGCAGGCCGGGTTCCGGATCGTCGATACGGGATCGGCGGCGGGGCTGGACGGATCGATGGCGAAGGCCTACGAACGGAAGCAGGCATGGCTCGGGGTGTACTGGTCGCCGACTTCCCTTCTCGGCAAATACCAGATGGTGAAGCTCGACGCCGGCGTGCCGGTCGACCAGGCGGAGTGGAAGCGCTGCACGACGGTGGCCAGCTGTCCCGATCCGAAGCCGACGGGCTGGCCGGTCGGGCAGTTGTATACATTGATCGCCAAACCGTTCGCGGATAAAGCCAGCCCCGACGTGATGAAGTATCTCAACACGCGCAGCTTCAAGACCGCCGACCTGCAGCAGATCATGCTGTGGATGACGGCCAACCAGGCCACCGGCGAAGACGGCGCGAAGCGCTTCCTGAAGGAAAAGCAGGACGTGTGGACGAAGTGGGTGACGCCAGCTGCCGCGGAGAAGGTCAAGGCGTCGCTGTAAGCGCACACGCGGGCCGGGGATCGTCGTCGATTCCGGGCGCGTCGAACCCCGACGGGCGGATGGCTTGGATGGCCGCCGCCCGTCGGTGGCGTATACGGCGCGGCGGAACGGCGGCGCGGGCGACTCAGACAACACGATTCACGGTGAAGCAGGCATGGACGGTGCAAAAGGTTATCGGCGGCTCATCCCTTCGTTGACGGCGCTGGTGGAGTTCGAGGCCGTCGCGCGGCTTCGCAGCTTCACGCAGGCCGCGTCCGAGCTCGGCGTCACGCAGGCCGCCGTCAGCCGGCAGATCCGGTTGCTCGAGGAACAGCTCGGCGTGCGCCTGCTCGATCGCCTGCACCGCACGACGACGCTGACCAACGAAGGCGCGGCGCTCTATGCCGTCGTGGCCGAAGCGATGGGCAAGATCGCCGGCGTGTTCGACCGGCTGTCGACCGGGCTCGAAGACGAGGAACTGGTGCTCGCCACGACGGCGGCGTTTTCGCACTTCCGGCTGATGCCGAGCCTCGCGCGGCTCAAGGCGTTGCACCCGAACCTGCGCATCCGTCTCACGACGACGATGTTTACCGCCGATCTGCGCCATACCGAGGTGGACGCCGTGGTTCGCTGGGGCGACGGCAAGTGGAGCGACGGGAGCGCGCATCTGCTGTTCGACGAACAGGTGTTCCCGGTATGCTCGCCGGCCTGGCGCGACGAGTACGGCACGCCCGGCTCGCTCGACGAGCTCGCGAACATGACCTTCATCGAGGAAGACTCGACATCCGAGGGCTGGCTGAGCTGGGACAAGTGGTTTCGCGCCGTCGGCGCGCGCCCGGCCAAGCTCAGGTACGGCGTGCGCACCTGCCTGTATCCGGACGCGGTCCAGGCGGCCTTGCTCGGGCAGGGCGTCGCGCTCGGGTGGAGCCGGTTGCTCCACGAACATCTCGCGTCGGGCGACCTGGTGCGTCTGATGGATGTCACGCTGCCGTTGAACGACGCGTATTACCTGGTCGTGCCGCACGGACGGTCGATCACGCCGACGATCCAGACGCTGATCGACCTGTTGAAGGACGACGCAGGCGTCGCGTGACGTGAGGCGCGTGCCGACTGGTACGCGCCTCCGCGCATTCGGCGTCGCGCGTTTCAATTGCTTGATCATCCTGATCACTGATGCAGTTTCGCCCTCCGGGTGAACTGCCTTGTCCCGCGACCGTCGAGCGCATTGGGTCGATGGCGCGGGATTTTTTTGTTCTTCGTGGATTTCCGTGGGTGTCGCTTGTCGACCCATTCCCGTCACTTGTCCTTCGAACTGCAACGTCCGTTTTCAACGGTCTAGCTGCCCTTCGTGCGCGCCGCGCAACGCCGCTTGTTGAACTGTCCGTGATTGGGCGCCCCTTCAGCCTGCCGTCGATGGTCATTGATGAATGGTTCGTGCGACTTGAGAAACCCGTCCGAACGCAGCATCTCATGGTCGAGAAGCTGATTCGACCGGATACGAGTCGCCGTTTCGACACGCCGGATAAAGCGAGCGAAGTTCAAGCATCTTGAATGCACGCTCGATGGAGATACAAATATGGCCGATCTCCCCGCCGAATTGATATAGGTGGAGATTGTTGAGTGCGGCGGCGCGATCGTCCTGCTGGAGTTCCGTGAACACTCAAGCTTTCGCGCTCGGCGTTCTACGAGATGCGTAAACACGGACTCCGAGCACGCGAGATTCACATCGGCCGCCGCGTGTTGATCGCGAGGCGCGCAATCCGTGAGTGAGAAGAGCCGATGGTCGATCGCTGGAGCGCTGAGCATTTTCTTGCGGACGGAACGCAGGCGAACTGGGATGCGAAAAGGACGATGATTATGCAAAGAGCATGGGCGCTTACTTGCTGGACGACACGACACTGATATCACGACATTGGCGGGAGCTTGGATGCTACACTTACAAAGTGTTACATCAACTTAATCGCGTGTTTCTGAAGAACAAAACTGAGACGGGGCTATACGATGGAAACGGAACGCATTCTTTGCTTCGCCAACTCGCGGCGGAAGCCAGGGGGCGATGCGTCGCGGGATGGGAAATTCTTCACAACGGGCAACTGGGGCCCTGGATTCGGTCTATCAGTGCGAGGCGCAGTTAGCAGCAGTATCGCGGAAGCGGCGGCTACCCGCAGGTTCTTGATGAATTGTATGTGCCCTTGATTGAGGCAAAGCCACATGGTTGTGCTCGGGCGCCCCTGACCATTAATTCTCTATATTAAATGCCATGATTAATTTGTCAAAAAATAAACTTATCCTGCAATCCATTAATTTCCATTGAAAATAAAATGACACTTGTCGTTAGCTGGACTAGAGCTACTCATACAGGACGTGAATTGTGGATGATGTCTGATAGCAGGCTAAGTGGCGGAAAAATTTGGGACTATGGTCCGAAAATATTTGGCGTTGGTCGAAGTGATGCAATAATCTCATTCGCAGGAGAAACTGACTGGACTTATCCACTAATTGCGCAGATCACATCTTATATTGAATCATTTGTGAATTTGCGCGATAGAGTGCTGGATGTTTCCGATGCATACGATTTGATTATAAATATGTTAAACGAATCGTTAAAATTCGTCTCCGACACCAACCCAGTGCTTCCAGAACTAAGCCTGCCAAAATGCTCGTTCATCTTTGCAGGTTATTCCGCCAGACTAAAGGATTTCTTCGTCCGCCGCATCGTCTTTCACCCAAAGCGAAGAAAATTTGAGAGCAGGCCTGCGCGAAAGGTAGCCGGAGAGTTCATTACATACATTGGCGACGAAGAACCTTTGGGCGCAATGGTTCGCCATATCTCCGAAAATCGAAAAAAATATTGGGGAATTGAAAAAAAGTTGGACATGCTTCCGGCCGAAGCATTTTATACTATTCTTTCTTCCAAGAAATTTAGGGATATCGGTGGCGCACCTCAAATATCGAAGGTGTACCAAAACATGAACCAAAGACATTTCGGCGTTTACTGGCCGCCGGAACTACCCCATCAAAAACAAGACATTTTTCTTCGTGGTCATCGCTTAAGAAAGTCCGATGCACTTGACCACCCATGGGTTTACGATCCCGAGGCGGCCCGGTTATTTTGGCACGACTTTTCTCCAGATACGAGAAGAGCGAACTCTTCGGTTCCCGAAGAAATCAACGAGTTTGCAATTACATCAACGCAGCCGGATCCATCGATCGACATTGATTCGGAAACTAGTCGTTAGTGGAACTGCCGCCTGGCATCGGCGATGCTGAAGTACTCAAAATTCAACGGTTGCGGGTAATGCATGCTCAATATGCAGACATTGAAGTGTTTGCATGCAGTTACTTTACCAAATGTAGAGGATTTGCAGACGTGCTGGCACGATATCGGAAATCAATTTCCAAGTTGGTGACGTTGCTTCGGAAGGTTCAGTCGAATCCGGAAAATTTTGATCAGTTGCTTGTGCTTCAACGCGAGATAGTTTCCCGCATTCGTCGGACCGACCAGCGAGTCGCTGAGCTCAAGTCACTTAAACGAGAACTAACTCGCGGAAAAAGAGGCGGAGGCCTCTCCAAAGCTGATGCCAGATTGATCAAGGAAGAGATTGCAGCAGTTTCCGGAGCCGTGCGTTTTTACCAATGGCTCCTTTTCGTTTGGCGCAGCTTCGGTGACAGCATCGCTTTTGTCTATCTGGATAAATTTTCCATCAAACACATGATCTTCAATGTTGATGATGGAGCAAAAAAGGAAGCAGCGGGGGCCCTTGCGGGCAAAGAAGGTTTCGAACACGAATGGCGGTTAGTCCGCTTGATGGCACGCCAAGGGATTCCCGCCATGTTATGCGATATATCCAATGTGCTTCGCCACGGAGATGTCTGCATTCTAGCTGGGCTGGACCCCATTCCCATCGAGGTGAAAGCGAGTGAGAACAGCAACGCACGTGTCGAGAGGCAACTTGAAAATATCAAGAAGATTCGAGATTTTTACGAAACCGATATCTCATTTAACTTCCGTGGTCATGAGCGCCTTCGACGCGTCGAGTTGCCAACGCCCAAAACGAACCATGCGGCAGTATTAAATAAATGCATCGAATTGTCGCTAGAGACCGGAGGAATGGCGATCTCGCCCGAACCCGGACTTGTCTACGCATGTTTGAGGGGCGGTGACATAGACGACGTCCTCTCGCCGCATTTAAACCCTAGTTGTTCCGTGGTTATGTTGAACCGGGCAAAGGCAGAGGGAGACTGGGGAATTTATCTGCCGTTTTTGTTGTCCATCAATTGTAGTCAGGCAATCTTCGAATTCCTCAACGGAGATATCACACTCATAGTAAGTGTTGACGTGAATGAACTGAAGCACACATACGCGAAGCACGGACTCCACGCGGACCTTACGGAGCAAGGCTTGATAGTCTCGCGGCTAGGTGCTCAGCCAAACAAAGACATATTCGTGACGACATCTCCTGGATTTCTGAGCAGAATTTTCTACGAGTTTGAGTCGATTGACGCGCTCGCAGGCATGCAGAAGCTTCACATTGAATCAATCGAGGCAAATTCGTTAAACCCAGCCTTAAGCTGATTGCAGAACTACCTGCGCAAAAAAGCCCCAGGCGAACCGGGGCAGTTTAACAAGTGGGCCAGGCGTTATACGGTCAACATCGCTGCTTCTGCCGATCGGTGCTATGCAATGCGCGGTTTCCGGCTAGTTTTCTCAGCGTCCAAGTGGGTAAATGACCGAAACTGGTCGACATCGAGCCGTACGTCTCGGTCGGGTGAGCAACTCCTCATGGCCGAACTCGGCCGGCCTCCGCCCTGCGACGCGCGATTGTCGACTTCCGACTCGAAGCGGTCCTTCGATTGGCGGCGAAGTGCCGTGACCTGGTAGGCGCATGGACGTCCTACCGTCAAGGCTTGCGAACGGCAGTTCCTGGCCGAACGCCGACGTTCCCCCCGGAGTTCCCCAGCGTTCCCCCGGAATTCCGCGATGAACTATTTTTTTGCGTCCCGAAGCCAGCCGAATCCGTCGCGAAAGACCCTGTCCGGCGGCCGCTATCGACCCATAATCCAATGTAATGAATCGCGGAAAATAAAGCGCATTGACGCGTTTTTCCGGCCCTCCAATACTGCGGCTAACGCGGGATCGATCGAAGTCCCGCTTCCCCATCACCGTTGGAGAAGACGATGTCAGACGTTCAGTTGAAGCCGCTTGGCGAACTCGTGCGCAGCCGCGAGCCGGGCTGCGGGTTGCCGGGCGAAGTGTTCAGCCGCCAGGATGTATTCGACACGGACGTCGACATCTTTTTCAACCAGCACTGGATCGTGGTCGGCGTGACCGCCGATGTCCCGGAGCCGGGCGATGTGTCGGTGGTCGACATCGGCCGGGCGTCGGTCATGATCGTGCGCGACGACGACGAAGGCATCCGTGCATATCGCAACGTATGCCGCCATCGTGGCGCACGCCTGAAGGAAGCGGGCAAGTCGACGGTCGGCATGCTCGTGTGCCCGTATCACCAGTGGACCTACGACCTCGACGGCAGCCTGCGCCACACCAAGCACATGGGCAAGGACTTCGACAGCACCTGTCGCAATCTGTTGCCCGTGCACGTGAAGGTGGTCGGCACGCACGTGTTCGTGTGCTTCGCGGACGAGCCGCCGGCCGACATCGCGCACCTGGAAGAAACGATGGGGCCGCGCTTCGCGCCGTACGAACTGCAGAACACGAAGATCGCGTTCGAGTCGGAGATCGTCGAGGACGGCAACTGGAAGCTCGTGATGGAGAACAACCGCGAGTGCTACCACTGCGAGGCCGGGCATCCGGAGCTGACGCAGTCGTTCCTGCCCGAGTCGACCGGTTCCTGCGCGGACGACATGGACGAAGCGGCGCTGAAGGCCCAGCAAGCGTACGAGAAGCTCAATGCCGACACGCAAGCCAACTGGGAAAGCGAAGGCTGGGTGTGCAAGGCGGTCGAGGCGCTGTCCGGCGACGTCGCGACGCATTTCCGCACCGAGCGTCTGCTGATCGCAGGTCACGGCGAATCGCAGACGATGGATACGAAGGTCGCATCGCAGAAACTGCTGGGCGATATTACGCGCCGCGACCTCGGCGACACGCACATGTGGACGCACAACTCGTGGACCCACGTGATGAGCGACCACGCGATGATCAGCTACATCATCCCGCTCACGCCGGAAAAGACGCTGGTTCGCACGAAGTGGCTCGTGCATGCCGATGCGGTGGAAGGCGTCGACTACGACCTGACGAAGCTGACCGAGGTCTGGGTCGCGACGAATGCGCAGGACGCGAGCCTGGTGGCGATCAACCATCGCGGCGCGCGGGACCCGGGATACATCCCGGGCCCGTACTCGCCGTCCACCGAAAACTACGTCGATCAGTTCGTCGGATGGTATGCGGGGCGTCTCGACGCGCACGGTATCTGACGCGCGAGCGCCGATGCCGTCACGTGCACTGCTCGGCCTGCGCCGACACGGCGGCGCGCGGCGCGCGCTTGCGCGTCGCGAGCCAGCACAGGATCGAGCCGCCGCACACGCAGAACGCGCCGAGCCAGAAGCCGGACGACAGCGACGCGTTCAGCAGCAGCGCGGCGAGGGCAGCCGAGATGACCGGGATGAAGTACGACACGCCGGCCAGGATCGCGACGTTGCCGCGCATGATGCCGATGTTCCACGCGGAATAGCCGAAGCCCGTCGCTGCCGACGCGAGCAGCAGGTAGGCGAGCGCATTGAAGTTGAAGACGATCGTGTGCTCGCCGTCGAACAGGTATTTGATCCACAGCGAGACCGCGACCATGATGAAGAACAGCGTGATGCCGTTCTTGCCGTTCGCGATCCGGATCGTCACGGTGCAGTACGCGGCCCAGATCAGCGAGCCGACGAACGCCAGCCCGTAGCTGAACGGGTTGTCGGCGATATTGGCGAGCATGCCGGCGGTATCGAGCCCGTGCTCGCCGCCCAGCACGCAGCCCACGCCGACCATCGCGAGGATCACGCCCGGCACGATCAGCAGGTTCGCGCGCTGGCCGAGGAACAGGATCGCGAACACCATCGTGAAGGTGGGCCACAGATAATTGACCATGCCGACTTCGATCGCCTGGCGCGCCGTATGCGCGTCGCCGATCGACAGCGACAGGCACCATTCGTACGCGACGAACAGCGCGCTGCCCCACAGCAGGTAGCGGCGCGGGACTTCGCCAAGACGCGGCAGCCCGGTCGTCACGAGCAGCAGTGCCGCCGCTCCCGTGTAGATCATCGCGGCGCCGCCGGTTGCGCCGAAACTCTCGCTCAGGCCGCGAATCAGCCCGACCATCGAACTCCATAAAACGATTGCGACGAGTCCAGTCAGCGTCGCCCTGTTCCTGCTGTTCATGCTTGTTCCTGCCGATACCGGGTGAATGTGTTGCTGCGGGCCGATGGCCCGCCAGATGCGACAAACCGGCCGCGATCGCTCGTGGCGATCGCGGCCGGCATGCGGGTGTCGCGCGGCGATGATTTTATGCGGTGCGGGTCGGTACGTCGATCCAGATGGTCTTGATCTCGGTGTACTGGTCATGCGCCCAGATCGACTTGTCGCGGCCGCCGAACCCGGAAGCCTTGTAGCCGCCGAACGGGGTCGTGATGTCGCCTTCGCCGAAACAGTTGACCGTCACCACGCCGGCCTGGATCGCACGCGACAGATGAATCGCGTCGTTCAGGTTTTGGGTGTAGACCGACGCCGCGAGCCCGTACACCGAATCGTTCGCGAGCGCGATCGCCTCGTCGGTGTCCGTGAAGGTCGTGACGGCCAGCACCGGCCCGAACACTTCCTCCTGGAACAGCGCGTGGTCCGGGCGCACGCCGTCGACCACGGTCGGCTCGACGAAGATGCCGTGCTCGGTCGATCCGCCGAACACGACGTCGAGCTTGTCCGTGCCGACCTGGTCGAGATACGCGCGCACCTTGTCGAAGTGCGCCTTGCTGATCAGCGAACCGACGCGATGCTCGGGATCGAGCGGGTCGCCCATCTTCCATTCGCGCATCTGCACGCCGATGCGCTCGAGCAGCGCCGACTTGATGTCCGCGTGCACGATCAGGCGCGACGACGCCGAGCAGTTCTCGCCCATGTTCCAGAACGCGCCGTTCACCACGTGCTGCGCGACCGCGTCGAGGTCCGTCACGTCGCGCATCACCACGGCCGGGTTCTTGCCGCCGCATTCGAGCACGATGCGCTTCAGGTTCGATTCTGCCGCGTAGTGCAGGAAGCGCCGGCCGGTGGCGGTCGAGCCGGTGAAGCTGACCATCGCGACGTCCGGATGGCGACCCAGCGGCTCGCCGACTTCCTTGCCGCCGCCCGGCAGCACGTTGAACACGCCGGCCGGCACGCCGGCCTCATGCGCGAGTTCCGCCACGCGCAGCGCGGTCAACGTGGTTTCCATCGCCGGCTTGACGACGATCGAGCAGCC
This sequence comes from Burkholderia sp. JKS000303, assembly GCF_002563755.1. NCBI lineage: Bacteria > Pseudomonadati > Pseudomonadota > Betaproteobacteria > Burkholderiales > Burkholderiaceae > Burkholderia > Burkholderia sp. JKS000303. Next base: position 1,121,519 of record NZ_PDBZ01000002.1, on the reverse strand, counting down.
GGCCGCGAGCGACGGGCCGATCTTCCACGCCAGCATCAGCAGCGGGAAGTTCCACGGCAGCACCAGGCCGACCACGCCGATCGGCTCGCGCACCACCAGCGCCAGCGCGTTCGAGCCGACCGGCGCGGTGTTGTCGTAGACCTTGTCGGTCAGCTCCGCGTGCCAGCGGATCGTGTGGATCGTTTCCGGGACGTCGATGTTCTGGCATTCGCGGATCGGCTTGCCGCTGTCGAGGCTTTCCATCGTCGCCAGTTCGTGCGCGTGCTGTTCGAGCAGATCGGCGAACCGCAGCAGGATCGACTTGCGCTGCGACGGCGGGAGTTGCCGCCAGCGGCCGTCGGCGAAGGCCGCCTTGGCGCGCGCGACGGCATCGTCCACGTCGGTGGCGTCGCATGCCGCGACGTGCGCGAGCACCTGATCGGTGGCCGGGTTGACCGTTGCGAACGTGTTGCCGGAGTGGGCGGGGCGAAACGCCCCGTCGACGAAGGCTTGCGTCGGCAGTGTCAGCCCGGCCGCGATGGCTGCGTATTGCGATGCGCTGAGCAGTTCCGCCATCAGGCCTGGCCCCCGACGATCGCCGCGATCTCGTGCTTCACGTCGGCGACGATCTGCTTGAGCACTGCCTTGTTCGCGTCGTCGAGCGGTTGCAGCGGTGCACGCACGCCGCCGCTGCGCAGGCCGACGAGTTCGCTGCCGTACTTGATCGACTGCACGAACTTGCCCGCGTCTTCGAGGAAGTCCATCAGCGGCAGCATCGCCGACATGATGCGGCGGCCCTTGCGGAAGTCGTTCTCGACCACGCATGCCTGGTGCAGCGCGACGTGTTCGGCCGGCAGGAAGTTCGACCCCGCGCAGACCCAGCTGTTCGCGCCCCACGCGAAGAATTCGAGCGCCTGGTCGTCCCAGCCGCAGGACACGCTGATGTTCGGGAATTCGCGCGCCAGCATGTGGAGCTGGCCGGTGCTGCCCGAGCTTTCCTTGATCGCGACGAAGTTCTTCGACGCGGCGGTGACGGTGCGGAAGAACTCGCGGCCCATCGACACTCCCATGCGCGCCGGGTAGTTGTAGAGCATCACCGGCAGGTCGGCGGCGCGGTCCACGGCGATCGCGTGGGCGGCGTTTTCCTGCTCCGTCGGCAGTGCGTACGGCGGCGAGCCGACCAGGATCGCATCGGCCTTGATCTCGCGGGCCGACTTCGCGTATTCGATCGAGTCTTCGGTGCGGATCGCGCCGGTGCCGATCACGAGCGGCACGCGCGTGCCGATCACCTGCTTCGCGTACGCGCCGAGGTCGATGCGTTCCTGCATGGTGTGCGCGTAGTACTCGCCGGTCGAGCCGCCGATGATGATGCCGTGCACGCCCGCGCCGATCAGGTACTCGAGGACTTCGGCGAACGCCGCCTTGTCGATGCCGCCTTCGGCGGTCAGGGGCGTGATGGCCGGCGTGTAGATGCCATTGAAATTCATGATGTGCTCCAGCGAATGAAAGTAGGCGTTGCGTTGGAAATGCCGACGCCGCGACGGCCGCGGCGTGCGTGTAATGCGTATCAGTGACTGAGCGAAGCGGCTTCCTGAAGCGACAGCGAAGCCGTCTCGGGGGCGAGTGCGACCGATGCGATCAGGCCGACGATCGACACGGCCGCGGCCGCGTACATCGTGTTGCCGATGCCGACGTTCTGCAGTGCGATCGGTACCAGCCAGGTGCCGACCGCCGCGCCGATGCGCGACAGCGATGCGCCCATGCCGACCGCGAACGCGCGGATGTCGGTCGGGAAGATTTCGTTCGGATAGACGAGCTGCAGCACCTGTGCGCCGCCGATCAGCAATGCGTACGCGCCGAACAGCACCAGGATCAGCATCGCCGAGCTGTCCGAGCACGCGCCCAGCGCCAGCAGCGCGAGCGCCGACCACAGGAAGCTGTGGATCACCAGCGCACGGCGGCCGAGCGTATTGATGATGCGCGTGGCGATCGCGCAGCCGACCACGAACAGCAGCGTGATGGCCACCGAACCGTACGCTTCCCAGTCGCCTTCGAGGCGCAGCGCCTGCAGCACGCGCGGTGCGAACGAATAGACCGCGAACACCGGAATCACCGAGCAGGTCCAGAACAGCACCACGAACAGCATGCGTTTGCCGTAGCCCGAATGCAGCAGCGCGCCGAGCGACACCTTGCGGTCGACCGGTTCTTCCGGCAGGTTGCGGATCGAGAACGACGGCCCGTACACCTTGCGGATCACCGCTTCGGCTTCCGCCTTGCGGCCCTTGTTGAGCAGCCAGCGCGGCGACTCCGGCGTGCCGATGCGCACCAGGAACAGCGCGACGCCGATCACGGCCGGGCTCGCCAGCACCCAGCGCCATGCGTCGGGGCCGCCTTTCGCGAGCTGGATGTTGCCGACGATGTACGCGAGCGCCGCGCCGAAGAACCAGATGATGGTCAGCATCGCGAGACGCGGGCCGCGGTACTTGCGCGGCATGAATTCGGTCAGCAGCGAGCCGGCGACCGGATATTCGATGCCGACGCCGATGCCGGTGATGAAGCGCAGCACGAACAGCGCCTCGCCCGACTGCACCCAGAACTGCGCGATCGAGCAGACGATGAACAGCACCGGCCCGAAGAAATACGGCCGGCGGCGCCCCATCCGGTCGGTCAGCCAGCCACCGAGGAAGCCGCCGACGAAGATGCCGAGCAGCGCCGACGCCGCGACCATGCCTTCCCAGAAACTGGTCAGGTGCAGCGCGGCCGAGAATTGCACCATGGCCACGCCGATGATGCTGAGCACGTAGCCGTCCATGAGCCAGCCGCCGCCCGATCGCACGGTGAGCAACTGGTGAAATCCGTTGAGGGGTACGTCTTCGATGGATACCGTTGTTTTTGCCATTCGCTGTTGTCTCCTGCCTGATGTCCTGTGAGTGGGCGCGATCTCCGCGGGCGCGCCGTGCGGCGGCGGCCCGATCGCTGAAGCCCGGATTCGATGGTGTCGTCGTGTGGTGCGGCCCGTTCAGCTCTCCAGACCGGCCTTGCGCTGGCCCCACCAGAGCGTGGCGTTCACGCCGGCCGACAGGAACGGCTCGGGCGGCGTGCGGTTCGGGCCCGACGTCGCGAGCAGGAAGTCGGTCAGCGCGTCGCGCTTGCCGGCCAGCCAGTCGGCGAGCAGCGTGCCGGTCACGGTGCCGCGCGTGATGCCGAGGCCGTTGCAGCAGAGCGCGCCATAGACGTTCGGCGCGAGCTGCCCGAAGAAGCCCTTGTGGTTCTGCGACAGCGCGAGCGAGCCGCTCCACGTGTAGTCGAATTCGACGTCGGGCAGCACCGGGAAGCGGCGTTCGAACGAGAGCCGATGGCGCGCCAGCGCGCGTGCGCGGTGGCGATCGTTCGGGCGGCCGTTCGGATTGAAGCTGAAGCTGTTGCGGATCAGGATGCGGTTGTCGTGGGTGCGCCGCACCGTGCTGCCGAACGGGTCGGCCGGAATCACGCCCCAGAACGGCTGGCCGCCCAGTCGCGCCTGCTCGGCGCCGGTCAGCGGGCGCGTCAGGCTGGCGTACAGGAACACCGGCAACATCGTGCGCGCGAGGAAACCGAAGCGCATGCCGAACGCGTTGTTCGCCAGCACCAGCTTGTCGACGGTGATGCGTCCGCCGGCATGCGCGAGCACGATCCTGTCGCCGTATTCGACGTCGGTGATCGCGGTGTGCTCGTAGAGCGTCACGTTCGACGGCAGGCTGTCGGCCAGGCCCTTCACGAGCGCCGACGGCTGCAGCAGCATCGTGCCGGGCGTGAAGAGGCCCTTGCGGTAGAAGTCGGTGCCGATATGCGACGGCAGGTCCTTGCCTTCGATCACTTCGTACGGCTGGCCGAGCTTGTCGAGACCGCGCCGGTACGCGTCGAGCACCGCGATGCCGCGCGGCTCGACCGCTGCCTGGTACTTGCCGGACGCGCGCAGGTGGCAGTCGATGCCGTGCTCGTCGACCAGCGAGCGCAGGACCGACTGGCCGAGCAGGTTCAGCTGCAGGGTCATCTTCGCGGTGTCGATATCGCCGATGTAGTCGTCCGCGCCGATGTCGTGCGGCAGGTCGATCGCGAAACCCGCATTGCGCCCGGACGTGCCGAAGCCGACGTCCTGCGCGTCGACCAGGACGACTTCGTCGTCGGGGAAGTTCAGCGCGAGCTGACGCGCCGCGGCAAGCCCGGTGAAGCCGGCGCCGATCACGCCCCAGCGCGCCTTCGTCGTGCCCGTGTGCGACGGCCGCGGCACGCGCGGCGGGCTCGTGTGATACCAGCCGCACGCTTTGTCGTCGGCGGGCAGCGCACCGACCCTGACCTTGCGCGCATCGCGCTGCGGCTGCGCAACCTCTTCTACCGTCGGCGAAGTAACCCTAAGCATTCTGAATCCAGTGTCTCGTTGATTGATACGACACGTGCGTGCGAAGGCGCCCATGTCCTGATTCGCGATGTCAGCCGCTGGCTGTGCGGGTGATTCAGGTCGGCGGTGGTACCTGGATCGCCCTTGTCCGACTCCCTGGATCGGTCCGGTCGGCGCCACGAAGGCACGCGAGACACCGCGCCAGAAAGAAAATATTTTGTCGTGCGTCTAATAAACTATAGTTAGTAGACAGACTATAGTCCAACAATCGGATGGCGGGAATCGCGGGTTAACCCTCGACGAATGCAGTGGCTGGATGGGCGATGGAGGAGACGGCGGGTGACGGGGCGGGGGGCATGCCGCGTTGCGCGGCCGTCGAGGCGGGAACGGGAGCCGGCGGCGCACGCAGCGCGCAGACCGGCGGGGCAAGGGACGGCGCTAGCCATGGCCCCGGGCGGGGCCGTATAGTACGCGCTTCACATTGACGAGAGCGTTATGAAAGGAACGGGTGGGGATTCGGCACCGGCGGATACGACGCAAACGGTCGATCGCAAGTCGGCCTTGGGCGAGGCGTTGCGACGCCGGATCGTGAACATGGAGCTGGCGCCGGGCGCGTTGATCGACGAAGCCGCACTGGCCGACGAGTTCGGCATGTCGCGCCCGCCGATCCGCGAGCTGATCCGGCAGATGGCGGCGGAAGGCTATATCGAGCTCGAGACGAATCGCGCGCCGCGCGTGTCGTCGATGAATTTCCAGTCGCTGCGCAGCTTTTTCATCGCGGCGCCGGTGATCTATATCGCGACCACCCAGCTCGCGGCCCTCAATGCCACGCCCGACGACATCGCGCGGCTGCGTGCGATCCAGGCGCAGTTCCGTGCGGCGATCGCCAGCGGCAATGTCGTCAACCGCGTGATCTACAACGACGAATTCCACCTCGAGATCGGCCGGATCGCGCAGAACGATTACCTGATGCCGAGCTTGCGCCGCCTGCTGATCGATCACGCGCGGCTCGGGAAGATGTTCTACCGCTATCCGACGACGGACACGATGCAGCACACGCTGGAAAGCGCCGTCGTCCAGCACGACCAGATCATCGACGCGCTCGAGCGGCAGGACGCCGACGCGGCCGGGCAACTGGTGCGCGATCACTTCGAATTGTCGCGCCGGCGGATGACCGAGTATGCGGCGCCGCAGGGGATGGCCGTTTCCGTGAACCTCGGCGATCCGGTGCTGGCGCAGGACAGGCGATAGCGGCAGGGTTGGCTATCGCTTGGTGGTCGCGGATCGGCCGGCGGGCCGGCGCGGTCACTGGCGTGGGGCGCTGGCGGCCGGCCTTGCAACGAGGCCGGATTCCGCGATCGGCCGGGGCGCAGGCCCGGATGCGTGTTGCCCGCGGATTCTCGAACTGCGATCCGCTGCCGAATTTCGATCCCGATGACTTTACGGCGCGATCGGGCCCTCCCATAACCGGGTTCCTTCGGCGACTCCCATAACCGGCACCCTATCGTCGACCGGCACTGGCCACACGCGAACGGTTGCTTCGTTCGACGCCCCGCCGCACACACCGGCACACCGCTTGCTCACATCGTTTTCCACGAAGCCGGCGCCCGCCCGACCCGCATCCGGCCCGCTCCTTGCCTGCGCCGCCCGCGCATCGCGTGGCCGGTTTTGTCACCATGTGGGCCGGATATGACAATGGGAAACGGCCGGCGCGGCATTACGATGGGTCATGACGTCGCCTGGAGCTGGCCGGTTTTGCCGTAGCGGGCTCAGTGGCGCACCCCCTTCACTGCCTGATTGGAACATCGACCATGAGCTATAACGCCCCCGTCAAGGACATGCTGTTCGTGCTGAAGGAACTCGCGGGCATCGACGCCGTTGCGCAGTTGCCGGGCTTCGAGGAAGCCGGTTACGACACGGCGCAGGCCGTGCTCGACGAGTCCGCGAAATTCTGCGGCGAGGTGCTCGCGCCGCTGAACGTCGAAGGCGACCGCAATCCGAGCAGCTGGAAGGACGGCGTCGTGACGGCGACGCCCGGCTTCGGCGCCGCGTTCCGCCAGTTCGTCGAAGGCGGCTGGCAAGGCCTGCAGCATCCGGCCGAATACGACGGCCAGGGCCTGCCGAAGCTGATCGCCACGCCGTGCATCGAGATGCTGAACGCGTCGAACCTGTCGTTCGCACTGTGTCCGCTGCTGACCGACGGCGCGATCGAAGCGCTGCTGACGGCCGGCACCGACGAACAGAAGCAGCGTTACGTGCCGAAGCTGATCTCCGGCGAATGGACGGGCACGATGAACCTGACCGAGCCGCAGGCCGGTTCGGACCTCGCGCTGGTGCGCTCGCGCGCGGAGCCGCAGGGCGACGGCACGTACAAGGTGTTCGGCACCAAGATCTTCATCACGTGGGGCGAGCACGACATGGCGGACAACATCGTCCACCTGGTGCTGGCGCGCACGCCGAACGCGCCGGAAGGCGTGAAGGGCATTTCGCTGTTCATCGTGCCGAAGTTCATGGTCAACGAAGACGGCTCGCTCGGCGCGCGCAACGACGTGCACTGCGTGTCGATCGAACACAAGCTCGGGATCAAGGCGAGCCCGACGGCGGTGCTGCAGTACGGCGACCACGGCGGCGCGATCGGCTACCTGATCGGCGAAGAGAATCGCGGCCTCGAATACATGTTCATCATGATGAACGCGGCGCGCTTCGGCGTCGGGATGCAGGGGATCGGCGTGGCCGACCGCGCCTACCAGAAGGCCGCCGAATTCGCGAAGGAGCGCGTGCAGAGCCGCCCGGTCGACGGGTCGGCCAAACAGTCGGTGACCATCATCCATCACCCGGACGTACGCCGGATGCTCGGCACGATGCGTGCACTGACCGAAGGCGCGCGCGCGCTCGCCTACGTGGCCGCCGCGCACAGCGACATTGCCCACCGCCATTCGGACGAGGCGACGCGGGTGCGTCATCAGGCAATCTACGAATATCTGGTGCCGGTCGTGAAGGGCTGGAGCACCGAGATGGTGAACGACGTGGCGAGCCTAGGCGTGCAGGTGCACGGCGGGATGGGCTTCATCGAGGAAACCGGCGCGGCGCAGTACTACCGCGATGCGCGGATCCTCGCGATCTACGAAGGCACGACTGCGATCCAGGCAAACGACCTCGTCGGCCGCAAGACGCTGCGCGACGGCGGTGCGGTCGCCAACGCACTGATCGCCGAAATCGGCGAGACTGTCGCGGCGCTCGGCAAGCTGGACGGCGCGGCGGCGGCGTCGATGAAGGCGCAGCTCGAGCAGGGCGCGCGGTCGCTGTCGGCGGTGGTGGATTACGTGCTGGCGAACGCGAAGCAGGACCCGAACGCGGTGTTCGCGGGCAGCGTGCCGTACCTGAAGCTCGCGGGTGTCGTGCTGTGCGGCTGGCAGATGGCGCGCGCGTTGCTGGCGGCGCAGGCGAACCGCGCGAGCGACACGGCGTTCTTCGATGCGAAGATCGCGATCGCGCAATGCTATGCGGAACATGTGCTCGTGCAGGCAGTCGGCCTCGAAGCGTCGATCGTCGGCGCGAAGGGCAACGAGAGCGTGCTCGCGTTGACGGAAGACCAGTTCTGACCGTAACGGTCGGGGCGCAGGAGGAGACAGGATTTTGACCACACAGGACTTGCTCGCGCAGTACGGCCCGCGCGAATCGATGGAATACGACGTCGTGATCGTCGGCGGCGGCCCCGCCGGGCTGTCTGCGGCGATCCGGCTCAAGCAGCTGGCCGCCGAGAAAGGCGCCGAGATCGGCGTGTGCGTGCTCGAAAAGGGTTCCGAGATCGGCGCGCACATCCTGTCGGGCGCGGTGATGGATCCGCGCGCGATCACCGAACTGTTCCCCGACTGGAAGGAACGCGGCGCCCCGCTCACCGTCGACGTGACGGAAGACCGCTTCCTGTTCCTGTCCGAGAAGAGCGCGGTGCAGACGCCCAACTGGGCGCTGCCCGCCAACTTCCAGAACCACGGCAACTACGTGATCTCGCTGGGTAACGTGACCCGCTGGCTTGGGGCACAGGCCGAGGCGCTCGGCGTGGAGATCTTCCCGGGTTTCCCGGCCGCGGAAATTCTCTACAACGACGACGGCTCGGTCAAAGGCGTCGCCACCGGCAACATGGGCGTGGGCAAGGACGGCGAGCCGACCGAGAACTTCCAGCTCGGCATGGAGCTGCACGCGAAGTACACGCTGTTCGCCGAAGGCTGCCGCGGCAACCTCGGCCGTCAGCTGATCTCGAAGTTCAAGCTCGACGCGAACGCCGATCCGCAGGCGTACGGGATCGGCATCAAGGAACTGTGGGAAATCGATCCCGCGAAGCACAAGCCGGGCCTCGTGATCCACACGGCCGGCTGGCCGCTGAAGTCCGACACGTACGGCGGCTCGTTCCTGTATCACATGGACAACAACCAGGTCGTGGTCGGCTTCGTGGTGGGCCTGGGCTACACGAACCCGTATCTTTCCCCGTTCGAGGAATTCCAGCGCTACAAGACGCATCCGTCGATCCGCGCGTTCCTCGAAGGCGGCAAGCGCGTGTCGTACGGCGCGCGGGCGATCACGGCCGGCGGCCTGCTGTCGCTGCCGAAGACGGTGTTCCCGGGCGGCGCGCTGATCGGCGACGACGCGGGCTTCCTGAACGCGTCGCGGATCAAGGGCAGCCACGCGGCGATCAAGACCGGCATGCTGGCCGCCGACGCCGCATTCGATGCGCTGCAGGCAGGCCGTCAGTCGGACGAGCTGAATGCCTACCCGGACGCCTTCAAGCAATCGTGGCTGCATACAGAGCTGTACCGCGCACGCAACTTCAAGCAGTGGATGGCCAAGGGGCTGTACCTCGGCACGCTGATGGTCGGGCTCGAACAGAAGGTAATGGGCGGCAACGTGCCGTGGACGCTGCACCACAAGCATGCGGACCACGAGATGCTGAAGCCGGCGTCGCAATGCACGCCGATCGAGTATCCGAAGCCGGACGGCAAGCTGACGTTCGACCGGCTGTCGTCGGTGTTCATCTCGAACACGAACCACGAGGAGAACCAGCCGGCGCACCTGACGCTGAAGGATGCGAGCGTGCCGGTGAACGTGAACCTGCGCACGTACGCGGGGCCGGAGGGGCGCTTCTGCCCGGCGGCGGTGTACGAGTTCGTGAAGAACGACGACGGCAGCGACCGGCTGGTGATCAACGCGCAGAACTGCGTGCACTGCAAGACCTGCGACATCAAGGACCCGACGCAGAACATCGTGTGGGTCACGCCGGAAGGCGGTGGCGGGCCGAATTACCCGAACATGTAACGCAAACGCATCCCTGCGCCCGCGGGCGCGAACGAACCGGAGTGAGACGATGAGCAATGCAGCGAAGGAAGTCGTGGTGGTGAGCGGTGTCCGTACCGCGATCGGCGATTTCGGCGGGAGCCTGAAGGATTTCTCGCCGACCGATCTGGGTGCGAAGGTGGTCGCCGAAGTGCTGTCGCGCGCGAACGTGCCGGGCGATGCGGTCGGCCATGTCGTGTTCGGCCACGTCGTGAACACCGAGCCGAAGGACATGTACCTCGCGCGTGTCGCGGCGATCAACGGCGGCGTCGCGCAGCATGCGCCGGCGCTGACGGTGAACCGTCTGTGCGGCTCGGGCCTGCAGGCGATCGTGTCGGCCGCGCAGACGATCATGCTCGGCGATGCCGACGTCGCGATCGGCGGCGGCTCGGAGAACATGAGCCGTGCGCCGTACACGGTGCCGGCCGCGCGCTTCGGCCAGCGCATGGGCGACGGCAAGCTCGTCGACATGATGCTCGGCGCGCTGCACGACCCGTTCCAGACGATCCACATGGGCGTGACCGCCGAGAACGTCGCAAAGAAATACGGCATTTCGCGTGACGCGCAGGATGCGCTCGCGCTCGAATCGCATCGTCGCGCGGCGCGCGCGATCGCCGAAGGGCGCTTCAAGGACCAGATCCTGCCGATTTCGATCCGCACGAAGAAGGGCGAGGTCGCGTTCGACAGCGACGAGCACGTGCGCCACGATGCCGGCCCGGACGATTTCACGAAGCTCAAGCCGGTGTTCGCGAAGGAGAACGGCACGGTGACGGCCGGCAACGCGTCGGGGATCAACGACGCCGCCGCCGCGGTGCTGATGATGAGCGCGGACGCCGCGCGCGCGCAGGGCGTGAAGCCGCTCGCGCGTCTGGTCGCGTATGCGCATGCGGGCGTCGATCCGGCGTACATGGGCATCGGCCCGGTGCCGGCCACGCAGAAGGCGCTCGAGCGCGCGGGCCTGAAGATCACCGATCTCGACGTGATCGAGGCGAACGAGGCGTTCGCCGCGCAGGCATGCGCGGTCACGCAGGAGCTCGGCCTCGATCCGGCCAAGGTCAACCCGAACGGCTCGGGCATTTCGCTCGGCCACCCGATCGGCGCGACGGGCGCGTTGATCACGGTCAAGGCGCTGTACGAACTCAAGCGCATCGGCGGGCGTTATGCGCTCGTGACGATGTGTATCGGCGGCGGTCAGGGGATTGCGGCGATCTTCGAGAACATCTGATAATCGACCGCTCAAGCACCCGAACACACAGGAATCGTATGGCCATCGAAACCGTCGGCGTCGTGGGCGCCGGAACCATGGGCAACGGCATTGCGCAAACCGCGGCCGTTGCAGGACTCAACGTCGTGATGATCGACGTCAGCGATGCGGCGCTCGACAAGGGCGTCGCCGCGCTCAAGGGCAGCCTCGAGCGGCTCGTGTCGAAGGACAAGCTCGACGCCGGCGCACGCGACGCCGCGCTCGCGCGCATCACGACGTCGACCGATTACGCGAAGCTCGCCGCGGTCGACATCGTGATCGAAGCCGCGACCGAAAACGTCGAGCTGAAGAGCCGCATCCTGAAGCAGATCGAGTCGGTCGCGCGGCCCGATGCGATCATCGCGACCAACACGTCGTCGATCTCGATCACGTCGCTCGCGGCGCTGCTCGCCGATCCGTCGCGCTTCGTCGGCATGCACTTCTTCAACCCGGTGCCGCTGATGCCGCTCGTCGAGATCATCCGCGGGCTGCAGACGAGCGAAGCAACGGCGTCGGCCGTGCGCGCGCTGACCGAGCGTTTCGACAAGTCGCCGATCGGCGTGCGCAACGCGCCGGGCTTCGTCGTGAACCGGATCCTTGTGCCGATGATCAACGAAGCGTTCTTCGTGCTGGCCGAAGGCATCGCGTCGGCCGAGGAGATCGACGCGGGGATGAAGCTCGGTGCGAACCATCCGATCGGGCCGCTCGCGCTGGCCGATCTGGTCGGTCTCGACGTGTGCCTCGCGGTGATGGACGTGTTCCTGAAGGACTTCGGCGACACGAAATACCGCGCATGCCCGCTGCTGCGCGAGATGGTGTCGGCCGGGCGCCTCGGGCGCAAGACCGGGCGCGGGGTGTACGACTACGGCAAGTAAGCGGCGCGTCGGTGCCACTTCGTGCGGCCGCCTTCGGGCGGCCGTTTGTTTTAAGCGGCGCGCTTATGCGTCGAGCACCGCCAGATCCCGCGGCAACGCGACCGCGTGGATTCAGCAGATGAATGGAGGCGTTCCGGGGCGAGTCGAACGGCGCAACCGCACGCGGCCATTTTAGAAAAACTTAAGGGACGCGCAGCACAAGGCCTCTGTTCGGCGGAATTGTGGATTTTTAAGCTTGGTCCCGGTCGTTTCAACCTGTCGGCCGGGCACGCGCAACGCAAGTAGCGCCGCCTCGATCCGAGTCCCCTGGAGCACACATGAAAAACGCAATTGCCGGTCTGGTCATGCTGGTGTCCGCTGTTTCCGCCCATGCGGGCGACGCGACACGCCTTCGTTTCGGCGTGGATCCGTCCTACGCACCGTTCGAGTCGAAAGCGCCGTCGGGGCAACTCGTCGGCTTCGACATCGATGTCGGCAACGAGATCTGCCGCCGTTTGAACGCGCGGTGCGTGTGGGTCGAGACGGCATTCGACGGTATCATCCCGGCGCTCAAGGGCCGAAAGTTCGACGCGATCCTGTCTGCAATGTCGGTCACGCCGCAGCGCGAGACGCAGGTCGCGTTCTCCACGTCGCTGTTCAATACGCCGAGCCGGCTGGTCGGCCCGCGCGGCCGCGACCTCAAGCCGACCGTCGCGTCGCTGCGAGGCAAGCGCGTTGGCGTCGCGCAGGGCTCGACGCAGGAGACCTATGCGCGCACGTACTGGGCACCTGCCGGCATCGAGATCGTGTCGTACGCGAACCAGGAACTCGTATACAACGATCTGCGCGCCGGCCGCCTCGACGCGACGCTGACCGACATGATCTCCGCGAGCGAAGGGTTTCTGAAAACGCCGCAAGGGGCGGGCTATGCATTCGTCGGCGAGCCGGTCGTCGACGAGAAGACGCTCGGCAAGGGCGTGGCGATCGGCTTGCGCAAGGAGGACGGCGCGCTGCGCGACAAGATCGACGGCGCGATCGCCGCGATGAACCAGGACGGCACGTTCCGCCGGCTGGAACGCCACTATTTCGATATCGAACGGTCGAATCCGTAACCGGATACGGTTCCATCGCGTGCCGTCCGGCAGATTGGATGCCGGGCGGCGCTCAGATCAGCAGGTCGACCGATTGCAGCACGTTGCGCGCATGCGGCGACGCGGATGACAGCGCCGTGCGGATCGTCTCGATCAGGCAGTCGAGAAAGCATTCGGCCGCCGGCCCCGGCGGTCGATCGCTGCGCGAGATCACGCTGACCAGGGCCTCTTCGAGCGACTCGCGCAATGGCAGTGCGCTGCGCCCGGGTCGGCATCCGGCACACGTGCTGCGTCGTGCTACGCGGCGCCCGTCGGGCACGCCGCGATCAACTGGTCGCTCACCTGCTGCTGCTCGCGCGCACGCGTGAGCAGCCAGCGATGGAAGCTGCGGCATTCCGGTTTGTCGAACGCGCTTTTCTTCCACGCGAGGAAGTATGGCCACGGCAGCGGCAGCCCCGACGCAAGCGGCACGACGAGCCGCCCGGCGGCGACGTCGTCGGCGATCATCGACGATTGGGCGAGCACGAAGCCGTGGCCGTCGATCGCGGCCTGGATCGCGACACTCGACAGCGAGAAGGCATGGCGGACCGGTGCCGCCATCGATGCATCCACGCCATGCGCGTCGAACCAGTCCTGCCACGACGGCGGCGACGCGAACTTCGGCTGCCAGTCGATCGCGATCAACGGGAACGGCAGCAGGTCGGCCGCCGCCGCGAGCGGCGCGCGATCGTGCAGCAGGTGCGGACTGCAGGCGGGTACCACCGCGTCGCGAAACAGCTCGACCGCGTTGTCGACGTCGGCGACGCGATCGCCATAGCTGATCCGGAAATCGATCTCGCAGCCGTCCGGAAACGGCTCGGTATGCGTGCCGTCGAGATAGAGGCTCAGTTCCGGGTAGGCCTGCTGCCATTCGATCACGCGCGGCGCGAGCCATTTCGACAGCAGCGACGGCAGCGCGCTGATCCGCAGGTTGCGGTCGTGCCGCGAGCGCTCGACTTCCGCGTGCGCGATGCGCAGCCGTTCGAACGCGTCCGCGCAGCGCTCGTGGTAGCGGCGCCCGGCCGTCGTGAGCCGCAGCCGCTTGCCGTCCTTCTCGAGCAGGCTGAGGCCGAGGGTGTCCTCGAGCAGTTTCATCTGCTGGCTGACGGCGCCCGCCGAAATGCCGAGGCGCTTCGCGGCTTCGGCGATGCCGCCGCAGCGACCGACGGCTTCGAAGACCTGCAGCGCGCGCAACGGAGGAAGCGTACTCATGGCAGTGGATCCGGCAAAAGCGTGATCGTAGACGAAATTCGTTTTAGAGATACTAAAGCATCGATCAGTTTTGGGTAGCTATTCTTTCCTGTCGGGGTTTCTTATGCTTCGGTCTGACGCATCGAGACCGGAGAGCGCGGCGCGCGGCTCCGAACAACAGGAGAATCGGATGTTTTTGAGAAACGCTTGGTATGTCGCGGCATGGGACAAGGATGTCACGCGCCGGCTGACGCCCGTGACGATGCTCGGCGAGCGCATCGTGCTGTACCGCAAGGCCGACGGCACGCCGGTGGCGCTCGAGGACGCGTGCCCGCACCGGATGCTGCCGCTATCGATGGGCCGGCTGACGGGCGACGACGTCGAATGCGGCTATCACGGCCTGACGTTCGACTGTTCCGGCGCGTGCGTGCGCGCGCCGGGCTCGGCCCGGATTCCGGCCCAGGCGATGGTGCGGCGGTACCCGGTCGCGGAGCGCTACGGGCTCGTGTGGGTGTGGATGGGCGACGAAGCGGCCGCGGATCCGGACGCGATCCTGACGATCGACGAATGGAACGATCCGGCATGGGGCCTCAATCGCGGCGATGCGATGACCGTCGATTGTCATTACCTGTACATGACCGACAACCTGCTCGATCCGTCGCATGTCGCGTGGGTGCATCGTTCGTCGTTCGGCAACGCCGCGTGCGAATCCGAGCCGTTGAAGACGAGCGTCGCCGACAACGGCGTGACCGTGTCGCGCTGGATGCGCGACGTCGACGTCGCGCCGTTCTACGCGAAATTCGTCCGCTTCCCGGGGCGCTGCGATCGCAAGCAGCATTACGAGGTGCGGTTTCCGTCGGTCGCGGTGATCAAGGCGATCTTCACGCCGGCCGGCACCGGCAGCGACGACGGTGTCGTGCATCCGGACGTGTTCCTGATGAACTCGTACAACTTCATGACGCCGGTCGACGATGCGCATACGCGCTACTTCTGGTTCCAGACGCGCAATTTCGCGCCGGGCGACGCACAGGTGTCGCGTGCGTTCGACGAGGACGTGCGCCATGCGTTCGAGGAGGATCGCGTGGTGCTGGCCGCCGTGCATGCGGGCATGGCGCGCCGCCGCAAGCCGAACATCGATCTCGCGATCGATTCCGGGCCGCTGCGGTTCCGGCGCGCGCTCGGCCAGATGATCGACGCCGAGCAGGCGGCGGCTGCCGTCGCGTGCGAGGCGGGGCGATAACATGGCCGCCGCCGGTTTGACTGCCGCGCAGGCGCCGACCGCGCCGAGCCGTTTCGAGCGGTTTCGCGTCGAGCGCCGCACGCGTGAGAGCGTCGCGATCGTCTCGTTCGAACTCGTACCGGTGGACGGTGCGCGACTGCTGGTGTTCACGCCCGGCCAGTTCGTCGTGCTGCGGTTGACGCTGCCGGACGGTGAGCGCGTGCTGCGCCACTACAGCCTGTCGGGCGACCCTGCCGACACGACGCGCTGGCGCATCTCGGTCAAGCGCGAGGACGGCGGCGGTGACGTGCCGCCGGGACGCGGTTCCACGTATCTGCACGAGAACGTCGAGGTCGGCACCGAACTCGAACTGGCCGGCCCGGCCGGTGCGTTCGTGTGCGACGAAGGCAGCGAGCGTCCGGTCGTGCTGATGAGCGGCGGCGTCGGCGTGACGCCGATGGTCAGCATGCTGCATCGGCTGTCGCGCGCGTCGCATCGGCGCGTGCATTTCATTCACGCTTGCGAGAACGGCGCGGTCCATGCGTTCGCCGACGAAGTGCGCGCGCTGGCCGCGACGCGGGACGGTATCGACGTGCACGTGTGCTACCGGCAGCCGCTCGAGGACGATGACGCGCGCGGCGGCTTCGACAGTCGCGGGATCGTGACGCGCGACTTGTTGCAATCGCTGCTGCCGCTCGACGACTACGACGTGTACCTGTGCGGCCCGCCCGGTTTCATGCAGGCGAACTGGCGCCTGCTGCGCGGGCTGGGCGTCGCGCGCGAGCGGATTCGCCACGAATTCTTCGGGCCGGCGACGGTGCTTGAAGACGAAACCGATGCACCGCGGTCCGGCGTCGCGGAGCAGACTGCGGCCACGGGTGCGAGTGCGAGTGCCGATCCGGCCGATGCCGACGGCGCTGCGATCACCGTGCGCTTCGAGCCGCATGGCAAGCCGATACGCTGGCGACCGGAACACGGCTCGTTGCTGGAGATGGCCGAGCAGGCGGGATATGCGCCGGTATTCAACTGCCGTGCCGGCCTGTGCAATGCCTGCATGACGCCGCTGCTGTCCGGCAGCGTCGCGTATGACGAGGCGCCGCTGTCGGCGCCACCCGAAGGGTCGGTATTGCTGTGCTGCGCACGGCCGACCGGCGCGGTGACGCTGGATCTGCAATGCGGGCGCCACTGACGCGCGGCGGCCGCGCATATGAACCGAACAGGCGACGGACGCTACGGTCCGCCGCGCGAACAAGGAGGATTCAACGATGAAGCATGGCTTTCCGGTCGAGGCCGATTTCACGCGGCAACGCGCGCAGTTCCTGCAGGCGGCCGAAGCGGCCGGCGCGACGGTGACGAGCCATCCGCACCCGCTCACCGGGCCGGCGGGTGAGCCGCTCGCGACCGACGTCGCGTGGCTCGGCCCGCGCGACGCGCATCGCGTGCTGGCGGTCGTATCCGGCACGCATGGCGTCGAAGGCTATTATGGATCCACGTGTCAGACCGAATGGCTGCACGAACTCGCCGGGCGTGCGCTGCCGCCCGGCGTGGCCGTGCTGATGGTGCATCTGATCAATCCGTGGGGCACCGCATGGGTGCGGCGCGTCAACGAAGACAACGTCGACCTGAACCGGAACTACGTGGATTTCGGGGCCGCGCTGCCAGTCAATCAGGGCTACGAATCGATTCACGAAATCTACACGTGCCGCGATGTCGACGGCCCGGAACGCCGACACGCCGATGAACGGCTCGACGCGCATTTGCGTTCGCTCGGCTGGCCCGGTTATCTGGCGTTGCTCGAAGCCGGGCAATACGTTCACGCGGACGGACTTTTTTACGGCGGGCAGCAGGCGACGTGGTCGAACCGGACGCTGCGCGAGATCGTCGCGCAGTACCTGCAGCCCGCACGGATCGCGATCGCGTTCGACCTGCACACCGGCGCGGGGCCGTTCGGGCATCCGATGCTGATGGCGATCGCGCAGTCGCGCTATCCGGCGCTCGCCGATGCCGAAAAGCTGTTCGGCCCGTGGCTCTATACGCTGCTGACGGCGCAGGATGCGGCGGTCAGCGACACGGGCGTGGCCGCGCGTGCGACCGGCTACACGTCGCAGGCGATGCTCGATGCGCTGCCGGATACGCATCTGATGCAACTCGTGATCGAATGCGGGACGTTTCCCGAGGTGCCGATGCATGCGGCGCTGCGCGACGATCACTGGTTGCATCTGCATGGCGATCCGCGCGATGCGCTTGGCAGGCAGATCAAGCGTGCGCTGCTCGACGCGTTTTTGCCCGCCGATCCCGACTGGCGGGAGATTGCGTGGGTGCGTACCCGGCAGGTGCTGAATCGCGCGTTGAACGGGTTGCCGGAAATTCGGCCAATCCGCGAAGATTGAGTGCTACCCGCCGCGCGATCGGTGGGCATGCGTGCGAATTGCCTGCACGGCGACGCGGTGGCGATCACGACAAGGCGGCCGCCGGAAAGCGCGCATTGCAGTCACCGGATTCGCGGCGCTATGATGCCGCATCCGTCCGATGGCACTGATCCCTCGATGTCGAAAACCGCGCCCGTATCGTCGCTGCCGCCCCGATCGCGCGAAGGTCTTCATGACCTTCGAATCGTCCGTTACGGCTTTCTGCTGGTCGACAACTTCTCGCTGATCGCGCTGAGTGCCGCGATCGATCCATTGCGGATCGCGAACATGGTCGTCGGGCGGCGAGTCTACGACTATCGGCTGATCGGGGCCGGCGACGCGTTCGTCCAGTCGAGCGACGGCATCCGTGTCGTGCCGGACGTGTCGGTGTCGGACAGCGACGCATTCGACGTGGTATTCGTCGTCGGCCCCAATCCCATCCCGCGCCGACGGACCGGCGCGATCGTCGACTGGCTGCGTCGGCAGGCACGCAACGGGACCGCGCTCGGCGGCCTCGATACCGGCAGCTACTTCCTCGCGCGCGCCGGGTTGTTGAATGGCTATCGCTGCACGATCCATTGGGAGGACCAGGACGTCCTGATGGAGCAGTTTCCGAAACTGACCGTGTCGACCCGCCTCTACGAAATCGATCGCGACCGCTATACGTGCAGCGGCGGCGTCGCGCCGCTCGACCTGATGGTGCATCTGCTGGCAACCGCGCCCGGCAGCCCGGCACTGGCCGCGCGCGTGCTCGAATTGCTGGTCGCGGAGCCGCGCAGCCGCGAGTACCGGCAGCAGACGTCGCTGCGTCAGTACATCGGCGCGGAACACGAGAAGCTGGACGAGGCCTTGCAACTGATGGAAAGCAACGTCGAGGAAACGCTTTCCGTGCCGGAGATCGCCGTCCATTTGCAGGTGTCGCAGCGACAGCTGCAGCGGTGGTTCCAGGATCGCCTCGGCAAGTCGCCCGCGCAGGCGTATCTGGAGATTCGCCTGCTGCGTGCGCGGCAACTGCTTTACCGCACCGCGACCTCGCTCGAGGAAGTGTGTGCGCGTACCGGATTCACGTCGACGACCCATTTCGCGACGCGCTACAAGGAACAGTTCCAGATCTCGCCGATTGCCGACCGGCGCCGTTACCAGAACGCGCTGTAGTCCGGCGGCGATCGCCTGCCGGGCTCGGCCGGCATTCATTCCCGTACCGACGATCGTCCCGCCGACGGACAGGCCCGCGCTCGTTCGCGCTCGTTCGCGCACGGCGGGCCGTGCCGGATTGGTGGGTTAACCCGACATGGCCAAATCGCGGATTCCGATGTCCATTGCGGAAATCTTCGAATCTGCCGAACTTCTACCATTTGCTCACACCCACCACGCTTTTTACCGAGGAGCGAGCTCATGAAGATGGAGAACCTGATTCGAATCGAGAATGGCGAAAAGGTGAAGCACACCTTCTCCGATGCCGAATATGCGAACCGTCAGCGCAAGCTGCGCGAACTGATGGCGCGCGAAAACATCGACGCGGCGCTGTTTACGTCGTATCACAACATCAACTACTACTCGGACTTTCTGTATTGTTCGTTCGGCCGGAAGTACGGCCTCGTCGTCACGCCGAACAAGGTCGTGTCGATCTCGGCGAACATCGATGGCGGCCAGCCGTGGCGGCGCACGGTCGGCGACTACAACGTCGTCTATACCGACTGGCAACGCGACAATTTCTTCCGCGCGGTGCAGGCCGAGATCGACAATCGGGGGCGCGTCGGCATCGAGTTCGACCATGTGCCGCTCGAGGTGCTGTCGAAGCTGAAGGCGGCGCTGCCGTCGGTCGAGTTCGTCGACATCGGCGCGCAGACGATGCGCATGCGCATGATCAAGTCCGACGAGGAAATCGCGCTGATCAAGCATGGCGCGAACGTCTGCGATGTCGGCGGCGCGGCGCTGGCTGCCGCCGTGCACGAAGGCGTGCCCGAACACGAAGTCGCGCTGGCGTCCACGCAGGCGATGGTTCGCGAGATCGCGCGACGCTTCCCCGAGTCGGAACTGATGGATACGTGGACGTGGTTCCAGTCCGGCATCAACACGGATGGCGCGCACAACCCCGTCACCACGCGCAAGGTGCAGAAGGGCGACATCCTGAGTCTGAACTGCTTCTCGATGATTGCCGGCTACTACACGGCACTGGAGCGCACGATGTTCTTCGACCACTGTCCGGATGAACATTTGCGTTTGTGGAAGGTCAACGTCGAAGTGCACGAAGCGGGACTGAAGCTGATCAAGCCCGGCGCACGCTGCGGCGACATCGCGCTCGAACTCAACAAGATCTACGCGGAATACGGGCTGCTGCAATACCGCACGTTCGGGTACGGCCACTCGTTCGGCGTGCTGTCGCACTACTACGGACGCGAGGCGGGGCTCGAATTGCGCGAGGACATCGATACCGTGCTGGAGCCGAACATGGTCGTGTCGATGGAACCGATGATCATGATGCCGCAAGGGCACCCGGGCGCGGGCGGCTATCGCGAGCACGACATCCTCGTCGTCGGCGAGCGCGGCGCCACCAACATCACCGGCTTCCCGTATGGCCCGGAGCGCAACATCATCAAGGCGTGAGCGGCATCCGCCGCGTTCGCGGATGATGGCGCACGCGGCATGGAAGGCACCCCGTAGCCGACGGAGGGCGATCCGCCAGGATCGTCAACGTCGGCTATTTCGTTAAACGAAGCATATCGAGTCGATCGCGGGTCCCGTCCCGGTCGATGCGCGAACGGGCAGGGCATGCGGCCGCCTGTCTTCGCGAGTGATCGCGTTCCGGCGTTCCGGCTGCGCGATCTTGCATCCCCCTTCCGTTTGCCTGACCGGCCGTCAAGTGGCCGGGCACGCGCGTTTCCTGCCCCTCTCCGTCGACCGTCTTCGACTGGCATCCTCTCCCACGTGACAATCACGCGCTTCCGCGTTCGCGCAGCGCGATGCCGGCCTTCCTCACGACTTCGGATTTTCGACACGCGATCGCCGTCGACGCGGCGTGCCGCCCGATGCCCGACGGTGTTAACCCTCGATGTCGAATCCAGGGAGTTTATTGTCGAAAAGGAAAATCTTCCTGGGGCTCCAACTCCTACCATGCGTTTGAACGGCCGCGATTCGGCACTGCGCAGTGCACTCACCGCACGATCGATCGAATCACGGATGGCGGCCATGACACCGCAACGTACTATTCAGTTTGGAGACTGAGCATGAGTACCAGAAAGGTAATGTCGGGCCGGTCGGCCGATGCCGGCGCATGGTTGCCGAGCCAGGGCGGCACCGCTCATTCGAGCGGCGGCGCGCCCGCGCGCGCGGAGGTCGATACGCGGCTGCTCCGGCGGGCGGCAAGTGCGAGCTTCATCGGCAATTTCGTCGAATGGTTCGATTACGCATCGTACGGGTATCTCGCGACCGTCATCGCGGTCGTGTTCTTCCCGAAGAGCGACGCGATGACGGGGCTGCTGGCCGCGTATGGCGTGTTCGCGATCTCGTTCGTGATCCGGCCGCTGGGCGGCGTGGTGTGGGGGCACTTCGGCGACAGGGTCGGACGCCGGACCGCGCTGTCGCTGTCGATCCTGATCATGTCGGGCTCGACGTTCCTGATCGCGTTCCTGCCGACTTATGCGCAGGTCGGGATGGTCGCGCCGGTCTTGCTGCTGCTGGTGCGGGTCGTGCAGGGTTTCTCGGCGTCGGGCGAGTATGCGGGGGCGTCGGCGTTCCTTGCCGAATATGCGCCGGAAGGCAAGCGCGGGTTCTACACCAGTATCGTGCCGGCCAGCACCGCGGCCGGCCTGTTATTCGGGTCGATCTTCGTCGCGGCGATGCACGCGGTGCTGACGTCGCAGCAACTGCACGATTTCGGCTGGCGTCTGCCATTCCTGCTGGCTGCGCCGTTCGGCCTGGTCGGACGCTACATCCGTATTCGACTCGAGGACACGCCGAAGTTCAAGGCGCTCGAAAGCGCGCACCATGTCGCGCAGGCGCCGGCCACCGAATTGCTGACGCGGCATCGCGGCAGGATGCTGATCGCGTTCGGCGTGACCTGTCTGAACGCCGTGGCGTTCTATCTCGTGCTGAGCTACATGCCGACCTACCTGTCTACCGAGATGGGTGTCGGCGAGACCGAGTCGTTCATCGCGGCGACGATTTCGCTGGCGGCGTATATCGGGCTGATCTTCCTGATGGGTGCGCTGTCGGATCGGGTCGGGCGCAAGACGATGCTGATCGGCGCGTCGGTGCTGTTCGCGGCGCTGACGGTGCCGCTGTTCAAGGGGCTGGCCGGCGCGAGCTTCGCGACGATCGTGATGATCCAGATCGCGTTCGGTGCGCTGCTGACGATGAACGACGG
Source organism: Burkholderia sp. JKS000303 (assembly GCF_002563755.1). NCBI lineage: Bacteria > Pseudomonadati > Pseudomonadota > Betaproteobacteria > Burkholderiales > Burkholderiaceae > Burkholderia > Burkholderia sp. JKS000303. The sequence continues at coordinate 1,099,423 of NZ_PDBZ01000002.1, read as the reverse complement.
GACGTTGCCCTGCTTCCTGTCGGAGATTTTCCCGACACGGGTGCGTTACACCGGTTTTGCGTTCTGCTTCAATACGGCGAATGCGCTGTTCGGCGGGACGGCGCCGTTGGTCGCGACGTGGCTGATCGGCGCGACCGGGAACAAGCTGGCGCCGGCATGGTATCTGGTCGGGGCGGCGGGTGTCGCGCTGGTCGCGATGCTCGCGAGCAGTGAAACATCGAAGCGGCCGCTTGCGGACGATTGACGATGCGATGAATCGTTCGGCCGGTTCTCACCCGGTTTGAACCAGAACGCCGTACGGCAGTAGCGAATGCGCTGCCGCACGGTGTTTTTTTCAGCAGTCGCGATGCCATCGCGCGTTATCGACGTTCGTGACGACGTCGCGCGTGCGGATTGCGTGTTGTTCGTCGCGGCGATGGCGGCGCGGTGGCGATCGCCGTCGATCGCCGATCCTGCATACCCGACCCGGTTCGACGGACGTTTTTGCCTTCATTCGACCGTTTTCTCCGTAGTTTCCCTTAAGTCCCCTCGTCGGGATTTTCCCCTAGCGCACCGTCTTGCGCACCGCGTGCACCCCATTGCCGCGATTCCAGCGAAATCCCGCACAGCCCCGCCGCCATTGGCTTTCACGCCATTCGCACGGTTTCGGGGCAAGCACGCCTTTTTGCCCGGATTCGATGCATTACCAAAGGTATGGAAAAGCGCACAGAAAATGTATCGGGACCGATGTAATTGGATTGATACGCTGCAATCACTGCATCAGCGCCGTCAACCAAGCAGGAGCGGCATCGAGCCCGCGCAGCAAGCGGGCAAGCGATGGCGGTTCGTACGAAGTTCGCGGTTTCCTTCACCATCCAGTCGGGATGACAGAATGGCCCCAAATCTGACGTTTGCACCGGGCGACGTACTTCCCCCCGGGGCAATCCACACCGACGGTGCGCCGTCGATCGCCCGGTCGAGCATCGCGACCGGAAACGACATCCTGACCGTCAAGCACCTGTCGAAGATTTTCGGTCCGAAGCCCGAGCGTGCGATCGAGATGCTGAAGAGCGGTGTCGGCCGCAACGAGATTTTCGCCGAAACCGGCAACATGGTGGCGGTCAACGACGTGAGCCTGAGCGTGAGGGCCGGCGAGATCTTCGTGATCATGGGGCTGTCGGGCTCCGGCAAGTCGACGCTCGTGCGCCTGCTCAACCGGCTGATCGAGCCGACGTCGGGGCAGGTCGTGCTCGAAGGCCGCGACATCGCACCGATGTCGACGCCGGAACTGCGCGACGTGCGACGCCAGAAGATGGCGATGGTGTTCCAGTCGTTCGCACTGCTGCCTAACCGGACCGTGATCGACAACATCGCGTACGGGCTGGAAGTCGCGGGCATCAAGAAGGCGCAGCGCTACGAAGTCGCGCGTGCCGCGCTGGAGCGGGTCGGCCTCGGCTCGTACGAAAAGCTGCTGCCGAGCGAGTTGTCCGGCGGCATGCAACAGCGCGTGGGCCTGGCGCGCGCACTGGCGGTGAATCCGTCGGTGCTGTTGATGGACGAGGCGTTCTCCGCGCTCGATCCGCTGATCCGCTTCGAAATGCAGAACGAGCTGCTGCGCCTGCAGAAGGAGGAACAGCGCACGATCGTGTTCATCTCCCACGACATCGAGGAAGCGGTGAAGATCGGCGGCCGCATCGGCATCATGAAGGACGGCTGCCTGATCCAGGTCGGCACGCCGGCCGAACTGATCCAGACGCCGGCGGACGACTACGTGCAGGACTTCTTCCGCAACGTCGACGTGTCGCGCTTCCTGAAGGCCTCCAGCATGATGACGCAGGTCGAGCGCGGGCTGCTGCGCTGCGATTCGGGCACGCCGTCCGATCGTTACCTGAACCAGCTGATCGACAGCGGCGCCGAATGCGGCTACGTGTGCGACGAGGCTGGTCATTACCTGGGCTGCGTCACGCCCGCCACGCTGCACCGGTCCGGCGCGCGGCCGATTCGCGAGGCATTCCTGAACGACTTCAACGCGGTGTCGATCGATACGGATCTGCATCGACTCGCATCGATCGCGCTGACCCAGCAGCACGACGTGCCGGTGACGGACGCGGTCGGGCAACTGGCAGGCGTCGTGTCCTGCCGGACGATACTCAAGCAGATGATGCAACGGAGGGCAGCATGAATTCGTCGGTGATCGGGAAGTTCGCGGAAGACTTCGTCAATTTCCTGTTTCTGCACTTTCGTGGCGGTTTCGACACGTTCTCGGCCGGGCTCGGCGCGGTCGTGAAGCTGCTCGAGGACGGGCTCGGCGCCGTGCCGTTCGTCGCGATGGTCGTGCTCCTGGTCGGCCTCGCGCTGTGGCGCCGCGGCATCGTGTTTTCGATCTTCGTCGGCTTCGCGCTGCTCCTGATCCACTACATGGGCTTGTGGACGCAGACGGTATCGACGCTCGCGCTCGTCATCGCGGCGACGTTCTTCAGCCTGGTGATCGGTGTGCCGCTCGGCATCTGGGGCGCGCGCAACAACCGGATCGGCATGATCCTGCGCTCGCTGCTCGACTTCATGCAGACGATGCCCGCGTTCGTGTACCTGATCCCGGCCGTGATCCTGTTCGGGCTCGGACGCGTGCCGGCGGTGATCGCGACGATCGTGTTCGCCATGCCGCCGGTGGTGCGACTGACGACGCTCGGCATCCGCCAGGTGCGCGAGGAACTGATCGAAGCCGGCCGTTCGTTCGGCAGCACCGACTGGCAGCTGCTGTGGAAGATCCAGTTGCCGAACGCGCTGCCGTCGATCATGGCCGGCGTGAACCAGACGATCATGATGGCGCTGTCGATGGTGGTGGTCGCGTCGATGATCGGCGCGGGCGGCCTCGGCGAATACGTGCTGAGCGGCATCCAGCGTCTGGACATCGGGATCGGCTTCGAAGGCGGGCTGGGTGTCGTGCTGCTCGCGATCGTGCTCGATCGCCTGACGGAGAGCTTCGGCGTGCAGGCGAAGAAGAAGGTGAAGAAGCCGATGGCGCGTGCCGGCAAGGCCGGCCCGCGTGGCGCGGCGCGCACCTGATGGTCACGGTAGTTGCAAGCAGCTGAAGGACGATGACGCGCCGCGACCACGGTGCCGCGGCGGAACCGATGTAGCAGTGCGTGGAGACCAGAAACGCCGTTCGGAGGCGTTCCTCATCCTTGAAAGACCCGCGTGATTAAAAAGGAGTACTAGATGAAAACCCATACGTTCAAGTCGCTTCTGGCGAAACTTGCGGTATCGACGGTGGTTGCCTGCAGCGCAGGTGTGGGAGCGGCGTCGGCGGCCGAGCCGATCAAGATCGCGGTGACCAACTGGGCGGACGTGCTGGCGGTGGCCAACGTCGCGAAGTACGTGCTGGAAACGCAGCTCAAGCAGCCGGTGGACTTCGTGCAGGCGGCGATCGGCATCCAGTACCAGGGCGTTGCGCGCGGCGATCTCGACATCATGGTCGGCGGCTGGCTGCCGGTCACGCATGCCACGTACTACGCGAAGTACAAGAACGACCTCGATGACGTCGGCATCATCTACACCGGCGGCAAGAACGGCTGGGCCGTGCCGACCTACGTTCCGGAATCGGAGCTGTCGTCGATCGCCGACCTGAACAAGCCGGAAGTCAAGAGCAAGCTGAACGCCACGATCCAGGGCATCGAGCCGGGCGGCGGCCTGATGCAGGCGTCCGAAAAGACCATCAAGGCCTACAACCTGGACGGCTACAACCTGCAGGCATCGAGCGAGGCCGGGATGCTGGCGAGCGTGTCGCGTGCGTACCAGTCGAAGCAGTGGGTCGTCGCGACGGTCTGGAGCCCGCACTGGCTGTTCCAGAAGTGGCAGATGCGCTACCTGAAGGATCCGAAGGGCACGCTGGGCGGTGAAGAGCAGATCCATGCGTTCGCATCGAAGAAGTTCGCCGGCAAGTTCCCGCGCGCCGACGTGTTCTTCAAGCACCTGAAGCTGACGCTGGCCGACGTCGAAGCGATCGAGTTCGAAGGCAACAGCACGAACGACTATGCGACGGCCGCGAAGAAATTCGTCGATGCGCATCCGGAGAAGCTGAAGGCCTGGTTGCAGCAGTAAATCCCGCGCGCCCCGGTGTCGATCGCCGGGGCGCGACGAATTCGCCGGCCGGCCAGTGTGCAGGACACGCAGCACGTCATGATTCCCGTCGCGGAGTGACCAAGTGAACGAGAACGCCCGCTTTTTTTCCGAAACGCTTCAGAGTCGGGATCCGGTGATCGCATCGGAGATCGCGCTGGAGCTGCGGCGCCAGCAAACCCAGATCGAGCTGATCGCGTCCGAGAACATCGCGTCGGCGGCGGTGCTGGAGGCGCAGGGCACCGTCCTGACGAACAAGTATGCGGAAGGCTATCCGTCCCGGCGGTACTACGGCGGTTGCGACCACGTCGACCGGATCGAGGCGCTCGCGATCGACCGCGCATGCGCGCTGTTCGACGCCGGCTATGCGAACGTGCAGCCGCATTCGGGCGCGCAGGCCAACGGGGCGGTGATGCTCGCGCTGGTCAGGCCGGGCGACACGGTGATGGGCATGTCGCTCGATGCGGGCGGCCATCTCACGCACGGCGCGCGGCCGGCGCTGTCGGGAAAATGGTTCAACGCGGTGCAGTACGGCGTGAGCCCGGACACGCTGCGCATCGACTACGACGACGTGCGCCGGCTCGCCGAGCGGCATCGTCCGAAGCTGATCATCGCGGGCTACTCGGCCTATCCGCGGGCGCTCGACTTCGCCGCGTTCCGCGAGATCGCGGACAGCGTCGACGCGAAGCTGATGGTCGACATGGCGCACATCGCGGGCATCGTCGCAGCCGGCCGGCATCAGAACCCGGTGCCGTTCGCCGACGTGGTGACGTCCACCACGCACAAGACGCTGCGCGGCCCGCGCGGCGGCTTCATCCTGACGAAGCACGCCGACGTCGCGAAGCAGGTCAATTCGGCGGTATTTCCGGGGTTGCAGGGTGGCCCGCTGATGCATGTCGTCGCGGGCAAGGCGGTCGCCTTCGCCGAAGCGCTGCGCCCGGAGTTCACGAGCTATATCGATCTGGTGCTGCGCAACGCGCAGGCGCTCGCCCGCGTGCTGACCGACGGCGGGCTGACGCTCGTCACGGGCGGCACCGACAACCACCTGCTGCTGGTCGACCTGCGCGCCCGGGGCATTACCGGCACGCAGGCCGAGAAGGCGCTGGAGCGCGCAGGCATCACCTGCAACAAGAACGGGATTCCGTTCGATACGGAGAACCCGACCGTCACGTCCGGCATCCGGCTCGGCACGCCGGCCGGCACCACGCGCGGCTTCGGTCCCGCGCAGTTCGAGCAGATCGGCGAAATGATCCTCGACGTGTTGTCGGCGCTCACGCGCGATCCGGGCGGCGACGAAGTGGTCGAGCGTGCGGTCCGGACCCGCGTGCGCGATCTGTGCAACCAGTTCCCCATTTACGCGCATGCGGAGGCGTTCGCCTGATCCCGGAAGCGGGCAGACCGGGGCTCGCGTCCCGGTGACGTATCGAATCGATCGGCCCGGCTGCCCGAACGCGGCGGCGTGCCGACGACGTTTGTCGAATGGCCGGTTCCGTGTGTGCTGCGACGCTTCAACGATGCGTCCGCTGCAGCGACGGCCTGGCCCATCCACTCAGATGAGGAATTGAAATGAGCTTCGAGGGCGTACACACACCGCTGGTCACCCCGTTCGACGCGGACGGCGAAATCGACCACGCATTGCTGGGCAGGCATGCTGCCGATCTCGCTGGCCGCGTGTCGGGTCTGGGGATCGGCGGGACGACGGGTGAATACTACGCACTGAGCTTCGACGAGCGCGTGCGCACGTTCGACACGGTCGCGGCCGCGGCCGGCGGCAAGACGTTCCTGACCGCGGGCATCAACGCGACCACGACGAAGGAAGTGCTGCGTCTGGGCCGGGAAGCGAAGCGCGCGGGACTGAATGCGTTGCTGGTCGCGGCGCCGTACTACGCGCAGCCGACGCAGCAGGAATTGCTCGCGCATCTGTTCGCGGTCGACGATGCGCTCGACATGCCGATCATGCTGTACAACTTTCCGGCCCGCACCGGCACCGGGATTGGCGATGCGATTCTCGAGAAGCTGCTCGAGCGCAAGAACTTCGTCGCGATGAAGGAAAGCACCGGCGACATCGCGCATCTGCATCATCTGTCGACGCATTTCAGCGGGCGGCTGGTGCTCAGCTGCGGGATGGATGACCAGGCGCTCGAATTCTTCGCATGGGGCGCGCGCAGCTGGGTCGGCGGCGCGTCGAACTTCCTGCCGGAAGCACACACGGAGCTGTTCGACGCCTGCGTGACGCGCGGCGATTTCGCGACCGGGCGCACGCTGATGGCGCAACTGCTGCCGGTGCTCGAACTGCTCGAGCGCAGCGGCAAGTTCATTCAGTACGTGCGCTACGGCTGCGAGCTGGCCGGGCTGCCGGTCGGCGTCGCGCGTGCGCCGCTCGGCGCGCTGTCGGGCGACGAGCGCGACGCGTTCGCGACGCTCGTGAAACCGCTGATCCGCGACGGCCGGTAACCCATCATGGGCTCGAATCTGGAATTCGCGCGGTTTCCGGCGCCGGACGGCATGAACGGCTGGTGGGAGAGCCTGCCGCCTGCGCAGGATGCCCGCACCGTCGCGTCCGAGACCCGGTTCGACTGGGTCGTGATCGGCGGCGGCATCACCGGGCTGTGCGCGGCGCGCCGGCTCGCGGAGCTGGCGCCCCACGCGAGCATCGCGCTGGTGGAGGCCGACCGGATCGGACGCACGACGGCCGGGCGCAATTCCGGATTCTTCGTCGACCTGCCGCACGACATCAGCAGCGAAAGCTATTCGCGCAGCATCGACGAAGATCGCGCCGATGTCCGCTTCCAGCGGCACGGCATCGACTATGTCCGCTCGATCGTGCGGCGCTTCGGCATCGATTGCGACTGGCGCGACGACGGCAAATTCCACGCATCGGTCAACAAGAAAGGCGCGGCGGCGCTCGCGCATTTCGCCGACGGGCTGGCGCGCATCGGCGAAGCGTGCGAATGGCTCGACCAGCCGGCGATCCAGGCCGTGACCGGAACCGGTTTCTACACGGGCGCGCTGTTTACGCCGGGCTGCAGCACGGTGCAGCCGGCCGCGCTGATGCGCGGCCTGGCGGCGACGCAGCCGGACAACGTGACGGTGTTCGAGCTCAGCGCGGTCACGTCGATCGAACAGCACGGCGACACGCGGGTGCTGCATTTCGCGGGCGGCAAGATCGTCGCGAAGCAGGTGATCCTGTGCACCAACGCTTATGCGGCGACCTTCGGCCGGCATTCGAACGGCTTGCTGCCGGTCTATACGTTCGCTTCGCTCACGCGTCCGATGAATCCGGACGAAGTGGCGAAACTCGGCGGCACGCGCTCGTGGTCGGTGATCCCGGCCGACCCGATGGGCACCACGGTGCGGCGCCTCATTACCAACCGTATTTGCGTGCGCAACCATTTCGCGTTCCGGCCGGACGTGAAGGTGTCGCAGGCCGATCTGGTGAAGTCGCGCAGCCTGCATCAGCGCTCGTTCGCGCGCCGCTTCCCGATGCTCGGCGGCGTCGAGCTCGAATACACGTGGGGCGGGCCGCTGTGCCTGTCCGCGAACAACGGCGCGCTGTTCGGCAAGCGCGACGACGGCCTTTACGAAGCGCTCGGATGCAACGGCCTCGGCCTGAGCCGCGGGTCGGCGTCCGGCAAGTTGATCGCCGAATACGCGCTCGGCGAATCGAACGATCTCGTGCAGCAGTTGTTGAAGCAGCCGCATCCCCGCCCGCTGCCGGTCCGGCCGCTCGTCGACCTGGCCGTGTCGGCGACGATCTGGGCCAAGGAATTCTCGGCCGGCGCCGAACTTTGATTTTTGAGGAAACGACATGACGACCCATCAGGACTGGATTCAACAGGCGCAAGCGCTGTCGCTCGACGGTCGCGCCTTCATCGCGGGCAAACGCAGCGCGGCAGCGTCGGGCGAGACGTTCGGCACGCTCAACCCGGCGTCCGGCAAGGTGCTCGCCGACGTCGCGCGCTGCAACGCGCGCGACGTCGATCAGGCGGTCGCGGCCGCCCGCGACGCGTTCGACTCCGGCGTGTGGTCGAAGGCCGCGCCCGCGCACCGCAAGGCGGTGCTGCTCCGGCTCGCGCAACTGATCGACGAACATACGGACGAACTCGCGCTGCTCGAGGCGCTGGAAGCCGGCAAGCCGATCGGCGAATGCCTCGGGCTCGACATCCCCGAGTCGGCCGCGTGCATTCGCTGGCACGCGGAGGTGACCGACAAGCGTTACGACGCGTTGTCGCCGTCCGGCGCGGGCGTCGTCAGCATGATCACCCGCGAGCCGATCGGCGTCGTCGGCGCGGTGCTGCCGTGGAATTTCCCGGCGCTGATGCTCGCGTGGAAGATCGGTCCGGCGCTGTCGGTCGGCAACAGCGTGGTCGTGAAGCCGGCGGAGCAGACGTCGCTGTCGACGCTGCGCATTGCCGATCTCGCGGCCGAGGCCGGCGTGCCGCCGGGCGTGTTCAGCGTCGTCACGGGCTTCGGCGGCGAGGCCGGCGAAGCGATCGGCCGTCATCCCGACGTCGATCTCGTCGCGTTCACCGGCTCGACCGCCACCGGCAAGCGTTTCCTGCACTACTCGGCCGACACGAACCTCAAGCGCGTCGTGCTCGAGTGCGGCGGCAAGAATCCGCAGGTGATCCTGCCGGACGTCGCGAATCTCGACGCGGTGGCCGAACAGGCCGTCGCGGCCGCGTTCTGGAACATGGGCGAGAACTGCAGCGCCGGCTCGCGGATCCTCGTGCCGGCGAGCCGCAAGGCGGAACTGCTGGAGAAGATGCAGGCGGTGCTCGCCGGCTGGAAGACCGGCGATCCGCTCGACCCGGACGTGAAGCTCGGCGCGCTGATCGAGCAGAAGCACTACGAGAAGGTGCTCGGCCACATCGAGAAGGCGAAGGCCGAAGGCGCACGCGTGGCGTGCGGCGGGCGCGCGATCCTGACCGAGACCGGCGGCTGGTTCGTCGAACCGACGATCTTCGACCAGGTGACGCCGGAGATGAGCATCGCGCGCGACGAGGTGTTCGGGCCGGTGGTGTGCTTCATCGAGTACGACGACGTCGACGATGCCGTGCGGATCGCCAACGACACGTGCTACGGGCTTGCCGCGTCGGTGTGGACCGACAACGTGAACAGCGCGCACAAGGTGGCCGCGCGCATTCGCGCGGGCACGGTCACGGTGAACTGCTTTGGCGAAGGCGACCTGTCGACGCCGTTCGGCGGCTTCAAGCAGTCGGGCTTCGGCGGGCGCGACAAGTCCGTCTACGCGCACGATCAGTATTGCGAGTTGAAGACCACCTGGCTGAAGCTCGACTGAATGCGCGCGCGAGGCGCAGCACGCCGGGCCCGCGCGGCCCGGTTGGCGGCATGCGCGGCGCGGCTTCGGACGCCCGTGCACGCTGCGGCTCGATCGCGACGCCACGCTGCACGACGCCATGACGGCACCACGAGGCGTGTCGTTTGGTGCGTTGCGCAAACGCGCGATGCTGCGCAGCCGCGCGGCCACGGACGTGCCGATTCGCGGTTCGCCTTGCAGTCCCCGTCATCGCTTCCGATAATAGCGACGCGGTGCACAAACGATCGAGAATGGCGTCATCATGACGCCGTCGCGGCGGCTGAGCCGCCCTTGCCAGCCGCCCGGCTGACGCGCAAGCTGCACTATTCAGATAATTGAAAGGTTTGCGATGAGACAGCCCGCGGCCACCCGGCGGGACTGTCGTCGACGGGTTCGTCGACGGCGCGTCCGATTTCCGTTTTGAGAGTGAAAGCCATGTTGAAGAAGCAACTGTTTGCAGACCGACTCCTCGCGCAGATGCCGTCGTTGCGGGCGCTGCGATGTTTCGTGACGGCGGCGCGATACGAGAGCTTCACTCAGGCGGCCGAGGTGCTGTGCGTGACGCAGGCGGCGATCAGCCGGCAGATCAAGGAGCTCGAGGATTCGCTGGACGTCGCGCTGTTCGAGCGTACCGGCCGGCATATCGCGCTGACGGATGCGGGGCGCATTCTCTACAACGCGTCGTACCTGTCGATCATGAACATCGCCGAGGCGGCGGAGGCCGTGCGCCGGACCGACAAGCATGCGCTGATGGTCTGCGTGTCGCATACGTTCTCGGCGCTGTGGCTGTCGTCGCGGCTGCCCGCGTTTCGCGAGCAGTTTCCGGACATCCGGCTGCACGTGATCGTGACCGAGCATTTCATGGAGCTGGACGGGCTCATCGAGCCCGACGTGATCATCACGAAGAACCCGCCGCGCGAGCCCGAGTTCGAGGCCGAGCCGCTGTTCCATGACATCGTCTATCCCGTGTGCAGTCCGTCGTTTCACGAACGCCATTTCCATGGCCGGTCGCTGAAGCCGCTGGACCTGCTGTCGTGCCCGACGTTGAACCTGTCGATGCTCGGCCGCGCGCAGGTGTGCGAGCACGTCGACTGGCGCGTGTGGCGCAACTGGTTCCAGCAGAGCGACGGCACCGATACGATGACCGAGAACAAGTATCTGGAAAGCAACGACTACCGGCTGCTGGTCGCGCAGGCCGAGAGCGGCGAGGGGACGCTGCTCGGCTGGCATCACCTCGTGCACCGGCAGATCGAGAAAGGCCTGCTCGTGCGGCCGGTACAGGACGTACTGGTGTTTCGCGATCGCCATCACTACCTGATCACGCACCGCAATGCGCAGCCGCGCCCGGAGTACCGGCTGTTCCGGCAGTGGCTGAGCGACGAGGTCGGCGTGATGATGCGCGGCTGGCTCGATGCCGGCGTCGAGATCGGCCAATAGCGCGCGACACCGACGCCGGCCGTCGCCCGCCCGGCTCGCCGACGCCTGCATAACCAAAAGTATCGGATAAGCCGCAGGAAATGTTTCTGGCGGGCGCAATTTGGATTGATACGCTCCGAACTGCTTCAGCAGTGATTTGCCAGGTTGGATAACAATCATCGCAACATTAGGTTCGGAGACCTGAATGAAACGGAAAATTCTCGCTTGCACGATCCTGTCCGCCATCGCCGCACCGGCGATCGCACAAAGTACCGTGACGCTCTACGGCTTGATCGACGAAGGGTTCAACTATACGAACAACGTATCGGGCAAGAAAGTCTATGAACTCCAGAGCGGCTTCGTCCAGGGGAGCCGCTGGGGCCTGAAGGGCGCCGAGGACCTGGGCGCCGGCACGAAGGCCGTGTTCCAGCTGGAGAACGGCTTCGACGTCAACAGCGGCCGCCTCGGCCAGGGCGGGCTGATGTTCGGCCGCCAGGCGTACGTCGGCATTGCGTCGGACCGGTTCGGCACCGTGACGCTGGGCCGTCAGTACGACTCGGTCGTCGACTATCTTGCGCAGACGACCGCGAACGGCAGCTGGGGCGGTTACCTGTTCTCGCATCCGTACGACAACGACAACACGGACAACTCGTTCCGCGTGAACAACACGGTCAAGTACACGAGCCCGACGATCGCGGGCCTGCAGTTCGGCGGCACGTACAGCTTCAGCAACGGGACCGGCTTCGCGAACAACCGCCAGTTCAGCGCAGGCGTCCAGTACGTCATCGGCGACCTGCTGCTCGCCGCCGCGTACCTGCAGGCCGACCATCCGTCGTCGACCGCCGCCGGCGCGATCACCAACGCGGGCGACGAGAACTTCCTCGCCGACCGGCTGCGCATCTTCGGCGCGGGCGCGAGCTATACGTTCGGCAAGGCCAACGTCGGCGTCTCGTACACGAACACGTACATCGCGAATCCGCTCAGCTCGGGGTACGTCGGCGCGATCACGCCGTCGGCGGGGACGTTGTCGAGCCTGCGGTTCCAGAACGTCGAAATCAACGGCAAGTACCAGTTCACGCCCGCGTTCTTCGTCGGCGCGATGTATGCCTATACGCGTGCCGACTTCAACGCGACGGGCGGCAAGCAGCACCCGAACTACCAGAGCGCGGGGCTGATGGCCGACTACTTCCTGTCGAAGCGAACCGACGTGTACGTGCAGGGCGCCTATCAGCACGTCGGCGGCGATCGCACCGGGACCGTGCTGGATGTCGCCTACGTGCCGGGCGCGGACGGCGTGTCGTCCGGCAGCAACCAGATCGTTGCGCGCGTCGCGCTGCGGCACAAGTTCTGACCGCCGTCGATCGCCGGTCTCCGGAGCGGCCGGCGCGACGGCCGCTCCCCGCACGACGCATGGCCGGCGGTCGATGACGGATGTGCCGCTTGATAGAATCCGCATCACCTCCAACGACTGGTCCGTCAGATGAAACCTGCGTCGGCAACCCCCAAAGGCTATCGGCGGCTCATCCCGTCCGTGACGGCGCTCGTCGAATTCGAGGCGGTCGCCCGCCTCGGCAGCTTCACGCTTGCCGCGCACGAGCTTGGCGTCACGCAGGCCGCGGTGAGCCGGCAGGTCAAGTTCCTCGAGGAGATGCTCGGCCAGCGGCTGTTCCTTCGGCTGCATCGCTCGATCGCGCTGACGGACGAAGGCGCCGCGTTGTACCGCGTGGTGGCCGAGTCGATGCAGAAGATCGCCGGCGTGTTCGACCGCCTGACGAGCGGCCCGATCCGGCAGGAACTCGTCGTCGCGGCAACCGCCGCGTTCTCGCATTTCCGGCTGCTGCCGCGGCTCGCCGCGCTGAAGGCGGCGCAACCCGAACTGCAGCTGCGCCTCGCGACGCTGATGTTTACCGCCGATCTTCGCCACAACGAAATCGATGTCGCGGTGCGCTACGGGAACGGCCGTTGGGCCGACGGCACCGCGATCCGGCTGTTCGACGAAACCGTCTTTCCCGTCTGTTCGCCGGCGTGGCTGCAGCGGCACGGCACGCCTGAATCGCTGGCGGAACTCGCGGCCGTCACGCTCGTGGAATCCGATTCGACGTCGGAGGGCTGGATGGGCTGGGAGGCATGGTTCCATGCGGCCGGCTTCCGGCCCGACCGGCTGAACTACGCGCTGCGGTGCAGCCTGTACACCGATGCGATCGACGCCGCCCGCTATGGCCACGGCGTCGCGCTCGGCTGGGGGCGGCTCGTCCAGGACCTGCTCGACGCGGGCGAACTCGTGCGGTTGCCGGTCGCGTCGCTGCCGATGACGGACGCCTATTACATCGTGGTGCCGCACGGCAAGACGATCACGCCGGCGATCGAGGGCCTCGTCGCATGGCTGCGGGCGGACGCCCAGGGCTGACGCGCCCGGGCGGCGGGCGATCGCGCCGCCGCGCACCTTCCTTTTTCGCATAATCGCAGGTAATGCCAGAGCGAAAACAAAGCGCGTTGACGCTCTTTTTCGACAATCCAATACTGGAATCACAGCGGGATGACCGAAGCCGCGCGATTCCATCAACACAGGATTGGAGAAAGACGATGTCTGAAGTGCATGTCAAGACGCATGGGGACCTGATTCGCAGCCGCCAGCCGGGGCACGGGATGCCCGGCCAACTGTTCGGCCGTCAGGACGTGTTCGAAACGGATGTCGACGTCTTTTTCTCGAAGCACTGGATCCTGGTCGGCGTGACCGCCGACGTGCCGGAGCCGGGCGACGTGTCGACCGTCGATATCGGCAAGTCGTCGATCCTCATCGTGCGCGACGACGACGAAAACGTCCGCGCCTACCGGAACGTGTGCCGCCATCGCGGCGCGCGGCTGAAGGAGGCGGGGAAGTCGACGGTCGGCATGCTCGTGTGTCCTTATCATCAATGGACCTACGATCTCGACGGCTCGCTGCGCCACGCGACGCACATGGGCAAGGACTTCGACGCGACCTGCCGCAGCCTGATTCCGGTGCACACGCGCATCATCGGCACGCACATCTTCGTGTGCCTCGCCGACACTCCGCCGGCCGACATCGCGAAGCTAGAGGAAACGATGGTGCCGCGCTTCGCACCGTACGACATGCGGAACACGAAGATCGCGTTCGAGCAGGAGATCATCGAGAACGGCAACTGGAAGCTGGTGATCGAGAACAACCGCGAGTGCTACCACTGCGCGGGCACCCATCCCGAGCTGACCGCGTCGTTCCTGCCCGAGGATTTCGGCTTTTGCCCGGAAAACCTGACGGAAGAGCAGCTTCGGGCGTTCGACGAATACAAGACGCGCAATGCCGCCTGCCAGACGAACTGGGAGAACGAAGGCTTCATCGGCTCGACCGTCGAATGGCTCGACGAGGACGCCGTCACGCAGTTCCGGACCCAGCAGCTCGTGATCGCCGGCGAAGGCGAATCGCAGACGATGAGCACCAAGGTGGCGAGCACGAAGCTGTTCGGCAATCTGCAGCGGCGCGATCTCGGCGATATGCACCTGTGGACGCACAACTCGTGGACCCATGTGATGAGCGATCACGCGGTGATTTCGTACATCATTCCGCTCGCGCCGGACCGCACGCTCGTCCGCACGAAATGGCTCGTGCATGCGGACGCGGTCGAGGGTGTCGATTACACGCTGTCGGATCTGACCGAAGTGTGGGTCGCGACGAATACGCAGGACAAGCACCTCGTCGAGATCACGCATGCGGGAACGCAGGATCCGGCGTATGCGCCGGGCGTGTTCTCGCCGTTCACGGAAGCCTATGTCGATCAGTTCTCGCGCTGGTATGCGGCGCGGCTGAGTGCGCACGGGGTTTGACGCGGCGGGTGGGCTGAAATGAAAGCGTCAATGCGTTGACGACGACCGGGATCGAGGCGATTCCGGATTCAACCCGCATGATCGTGCCGTTCCGGCACCCGCACCGCACCCCATCGCAACCCCTTGCGACGACATTCACCGATTTCAGAATTGAAATCTCAATTTCATCCCTGAGCCAGTGGAGGACCGGATCGCGCGTCCGGTCACCGTCCATCAACGCCATCCGTCCGATCGTCGACGTGGCCTGCTTTTTGCATGACTGGAGCGACATTCTCGATGTCCTCTCGTCTGACCGGTCTTTCCACACGGAACGAAACGCACCCGGCAGTTCGAGGGACGACCCGCTTTCCAATCGTAAGGTGATGCAATGACTGGCTACGGCAAACGAAACACGGTATATGGGAACGAGGCGCGTCGCGTTGTGCAGGAACACGTGACGGACGCGAATCCATCCGCCATGACACCCGGATGGTTCGGCGAACGGTGCCGCGATACGAACTGGGCGTGGGCGAAAGGCACGACAGGCTACGACTGGATGGATCACGCACCGCTGTTCGACCACCGCGACTGATCCTGTTGCGAGCCCGGCCGGCGAGCCGGTCCTTCGTTCCCTGTTGGTCGGCTGGATACCATTCATCGTCGCGACGGTTATAGCGGCCATCGGGCGATATGACGAACATGTTGACTGGCGAAAGCCGGGACGATGCAACCGCGAATGACCGATGCGACGATCCGCACGCCGCCCAATGAAGCAAGCGGGCGGAGGACGGTGCGTCGGCGTGCTTAATTCAACTCTTCACTATCCATGGCTGCCGTGACGCCCACTCCCATCCAGTCCATCCTGATCGCGAACCGCTCGGAAATCTCGATCCGCGTGATGCGTGCCGCCGCCGAACTGAACATGCGTACGGTGGCGGTGTATTCGAAGGAAGACCGCCTCGCGCTGCATCGCTTCAAGGCGGACGAAAGCTACCTGATCGGCGAAGGCAAGAAGCCGCTCGCCGCGTATCTCGACATCGACGACATCCTGCGGGTCGCGCGCCAGGCAAAGGTCGACGCGATCCATCCCGGTTACGGCTTCCTGTCCGAGAACCCCGATTTCGCGCAAGCCGTGATCGACGCCGGCATCCGCTGGATCGGCCCGTCGCCCGACGTGATGCGCACGCTTGGCAACAAGGTGGCCGCGCGCAACGCCGCGATCGCGGCCGGCGTGCCCGTGATGCCCGCGACCGCGCCGCTGCCGGACGATCTCGCCGCATGCAAGGCGCTGGCCGCGGAAGTCGGCTATCCGCTGATGCTGAAGGCGAGCTGGGGCGGCGGCGGGCGCGGGATGCGCGTGCTCGAGAACGAACGCGACCTCGAGACGCTGCTGCCCGTCGCGCGCCGCGAGGCGCTGGCCGCGTTCGGCAACGACGAGGTGTACGTCGAGAAGCTCGTGCGCAATGCGCGCCACGTCGAGGTGCAGGTGCTCGGCGACCTGCACGGCACGGTCGTGCATCTGTACGAGCGCGACTGCACGGTGCAGCGGCGCAACCAGAAGGTGGTCGAACGCGCGCCGGCGCCGTACCTAGATCACGACGGCCGTCACGCGCTGTGCGAATCGGCGCTGCGCCTGATGCGCGCGGTCGGCTATACGCATGCGGGCACCGTCGAATTCCTGATGGACGCCGACACCGGCCAGTTCTACTTCATCGAGGTGAACCCGCGCATCCAGGTCGAGCACACGGTGACGGAGATGATCACCGGCATCGACATCGTGAAGGCACAGATCCGCATCACCGAAGGCGGCCGGATCGGCCTCGCCGAGGACGCGACGGACGGCGCCGGAGCGCTCGTCGCGCGCGCGGCCGGCGTGCCGGAACAGCCCGCGATTCCGCTGAACGGCAACGCGCTGCAATGCCGGATCACGACCGAGGATCCGGAGAACGACTTCCTGCCCGACTACGGGCGCCTCACGGCCTATCGCAGTGCGGCGGGCTTCGGTGTGCGCCTTGACGCCGGCACCGCCTACGGAGGCGCGGTGATCACGCCGTACTACGATTCGCTGCTCGTGAAGGTCACGACCTGGGCGCCGACGGCGGCCGAATCGATTCACCGGATGGATCGCGCGCTGCGCGAGTTCCGGATTCGCGGCGTCACGTCGAACCTGCAGTTCCTCGAGAACGTGATCAATCATCCTGCGTTCATCACCGGCGACGTGACGACGCGCTTCATCGACAAGACGCCGGAGCTGCTCGCATTCGCGAAGCGCGGCGACCGCGCGACGAAGCTGCTGCGCTATCTCGGCGAGCTGAACGTGAACGGCAACACCGAGATGAAGGGCCGCACGCTGCCGGCGCTGCCGCTGTCGAAACCGGTGCTGCCGAAGGTCGATACGGCGGTGGCGATTCCGGCCGGCACGCGCGATCGCCTGCGCGAACTCGGCCCGGAAAAATTCTCACAGTGGATGCTCGACCAGAAGCAGGTGCTGCTGACCGACACGACGATGCGCGACGCGCACCAGTCGCTGTTCGCGACGCGCATGCGCACGGCCGACATGCTGCCGATCGCGCCGTTCTACGCGCGCGAGCTGTCGCAACTGTTCTCGCTCGAATGCTGGGGCGGCGCGACCTTCGACGTTGCGCTGCGCTTCCTGAAGGAAGACCCGTGGGAGCGTCTTGCGCTGCTGCGCGAGCGCGTGCCGAACATCCTGTTCCAGATGCTGCTGCGCGGCTCGAACGCGGTCGGCTACACGAACTACGCGGACAACGTCGTGCGCTTCTTCGTGCAGCAGGCCGCGAATGCGGGCGTCGACGTGTTCCGCGTGTTCGATTCGCTGAACTGGGTGCGCAACATGCGCGTGGCGATCGACGCGGTGGGCGAGAGCGGGATGCTGTGCGAAGGCGCGATCTGCTACACCGGCGACCTGTTCGACACGTCGCGCGCGAAGTACGACCTCAAGTATTACGTCGGCATCGCCCGCGAGCTGCAGAAAGCCGGCGTGCACGTGCTGGGCATCAAGGACATGGCCGGCATCTGCCGTCCGCAGGCGGTCGCGACGCTCGTGAAGGCGCTCAAGGAAGAAACCGGGCTGCCGGTGCATTTCCATACGCACGACACGAGCGGGATTGCCGCGGCGTCGGTGCTCGCGGCGATCGGCGCGGGCTGCGACGCGGTGGACGGGGCGCTCGACGCGATGAGCGGCCTCACGTCGCAGCCGAACCTGTCGAGCATCGCGGCCGCGCTGGCCGGCAGCGAACGCGATCCGGGGCTGGATCAGGATCGCCTGCACGAAGCGTCGATGTACTGGGAAGGCGTGCGCCGCTACTACGCGCCGTTCGAATCGGAGATCCGCGCGGGCACGGCCGACGTCTACCGTCACGAGATGCCGGGCGGCCAGTACACGAACCTGCGCGAGCAGGCGCGCTCGCTCGGCATCGATCATCGCTGGACCGAGGTGTCGCGCGCGTACGCGGACGTGAACCGGCTGTTCGGCGACATCGTGAAGGTCACGCCGACGTCGAAGGTGGTCGGCGACATGGCGCTGATGATGGTCGCGAACGATCTCGCGGTGGACGACGTGCGCAACCCGGACAAGGACATCGCGTTCCCCGAGTCGGTCGTGTCGCTGTTCAAGGGCGAGCTGGGCTTCCCGCCGGACGGTTTCCCGGCGGACCTGTCGCGCAAGGTGCTCAAGAGCGAGCCGCCGGCGCCGTATCGCCCGGGCGACCAGATTCCGCCGGTCGATCTCGACGCGGCGCGCCAGCAGGCCGAGGCCGCGTGCGAGCAGCCGCTCGACGACCGGCAACTGGCGTCGTACCTGATGTACCCGAAGCAGACGATCGACTACTACGCGCACGTTCGCGCGTACAGCGACACGTCGGTCGTGCCGACGCCGGCGTTCCTGTACGGGCTGCAGCCGCAGGAGGAAGTGGCGATCGACATCGAGCCGGGCAAGACGCTGCTCGTGTCGCTGCAAGGGCAGCACGCCGATGCGCAGGACGGCATGGTGAAGGTGCAGTTCGAGCTGAACGGCCAGTCGCGTTCCGCGCTGGTCGAGCAGAAGACGGTCGCGCAGGCGGGCAAGGAGCGGCATGGGCTGCAGCGTGCCGATCCGGCCAACCCGCTGCACATCGCGGCGCCGATGCCGGGCTCGGTGGTGACGGTGGCGGTGCAGCCGGGGCAGCGCGTGGCGGCCGGCACGACGCTGATCGCGCTCGAGGCGATGAAGATGGAAACGCACATCGCGGCGGAGCGCGATTGCGAAATCGCGGCCGTGCATGTGAAGCCGGGCGAGCGGGTGGCGGCGAAGGATCTGCTGATCGAGTTGAAAGACCCGGCGCAATGAGGGTGGCCGCGACCGGTCGTCCGTACTGACCGGTACGGCGCACGGTTGAGCGCGCACGGGGTTTGACGGAGGCGGGTTGCAACGGAGTTGTCGGATTCGCGTGGAGCAGGCATATTGTGCGGGCGATCGGGAGCGGGCGAGACCCGGATCGCGTCGGATACCGGAATAAACGCACACCACGCCACGGGGTTTGCATCATGACCGACTCGTTCGATCGCAGGCGCTTCCTCAAGACGGCTTTCGGTTCGGCACTGGGCTTCAGCGGCCTGGGCGCGCTGCCCGGTTGCGGCGGCGACACGCTGACGGCGGATCCGCTCGCACCGGTGTCCGATGCGCAGATCGCGGCGGCGCTCGCGCAGCTCGATCCGTTCGTCAGTGCGCTGCCCGCCAGTTCGGGCGTGCCCGGCATCGCGGTGGCCGTCGTGCACCGCGGCAGCACGCTGTTCTCGAAGGGCTATGGCGTGTGCAGTACCGCGACCGGCCAGCCGGTCGATGCTGACACGATCTTCCAGCTCGCGTCGGTGTCGAAGTCGGTCGGCGCGACGGTCGTCGCGACCCAGGTCGGCAAGGGCCTCGTGAGCTGGGACACGCGAATGCAGCAGTTGATGCCGTCGTTCGCGCTGTCCGATCCGTCGGTGACGCAGTCGCTGACGATCGGCGACCTGTACGCGCACCGTTCCGGCCTGCCCGAGCATGTCGGCGATCAGCTGGAGGAGCTGGGCTTCGATCAGGCCACGGTCTTCAATCGGCTGCGCGACATCCCGCTCGACGGCTATCGTTCGCATTACGCCTATACGAACATCGGCCTCACGGCCGCAGCCATCGCCGTGGCCGATGCGGCCGGCATCGACTGGGCAACGCTGTCGGAACAGACGATCTACGCGCCGCTCGGCATGACCCGCACGAGCTCGCGCTACGCGGACTATCAGGCGAGCACGAACCACGCAGTCGGCCACGTGCCGGTGAACGGCGCGTTCGTGCCCGTCGCGACGCCGCGCGATGCCGACCTGCAGTCGCCGGCGGGCGGCGTGAGCTCGTCGGTCAACGATCTGGCGAAATGGATGGCGATGGTGCTGGCCGACGGTCGCGCCGGCACGACGCCGCTGATGCCGGCCGCCGCGCTGACGCCGGCGCTGTCGCGGCAGATACAGACCCGGCCGGCGAGCGCCGATGGCGCCGCCGCGTATTACGGC
Organism: Burkholderia sp. JKS000303; assembly: GCF_002563755.1. NCBI lineage: Bacteria > Pseudomonadati > Pseudomonadota > Betaproteobacteria > Burkholderiales > Burkholderiaceae > Burkholderia > Burkholderia sp. JKS000303. The sequence continues at coordinate 1,079,229 of NZ_PDBZ01000002.1, read as the reverse complement.
TTCGGCTTCAACGTCGGCACGACCGCCGACGGCGGGCGGCCGATGGTCAGCCATTCCGGCGGTTTCCTGCTCGGTGCCAGCACGTTCTTCCTGATCGTGCCGTCGCTCGACATCGGCATCGTCGCGCTGGCCAACACCTGGCCGATCGGCGTGCCGGAGGCGATCGGCTTCGCGTTCATCGATCTGGTTCAGTACGGCGCGCAGCGCCGCGACTGGGTCGCATTCGCGAAGCAGCAGACGGCGCCGCTGACCGCGCCGGCCGGTTCGCTCGCGAACGCCGCCGCGCCCGTGCCGCCCACGCCGCCGCAAGCGCTGAGCGCATACGCCGGCACCTACGGCAACGACTACTACGGGCCGATGACGGTGAGCGTCGTGAACGGCGCGCTGGTGCTGACGATCGGCGCGGGCAACGTGCAGTTCACGTGTGCGCACTGGGATGGCGACACGTTCGCGCAGACCCCGTTGGGCGAAATGGCGCCGCCGGGGTCGAAATACGCGCTCACGTTCGCCGGCACGCCGCCGACCCGGGTGACGGCCGAACTGTTCGACGACGGCGGCCTGAACGTCTTCACGCGCTGACGGCCAGGCCGCGCGACGCGGTCAGTACGCCGCATCGCTGCCGTCCTTGTCCGTGACGATCGCGACGCCCGAGCTGGTGCCGAGCCGGGTCGCGCCGGCTTCGAGCATCGCGAGCGCGGTCGCGCGATCGCGCACGCCGCCGGACGCCTTCACGCCGAGCGTCGGGCCGACCGTGCGGCGCATCAGCGCGACGTCCGCGAGCGTCGCGCCGCCGTGACCGAAACCGGTCGACGTCTTCACGAACGCGACGCCGAGCGCGCGGCACATCTCGCACACGCGCACCTTCTCGTCGTCGGTCAGCAACCCCGTTTCGAGGATCACCTTGAGCGGCACCGTGCCGCATGCGCGGTGCACGGCATCGATATCGGCCTGCACGTCGTCGGCGCGGCCGCTCTTCAGCGCGCCGAGGTTGATCACCATGTCGATCTCGCGCGCACCGGCCGCGATCGCGGCCGACGCCTCGAACGCCTTCGCGGCGGACAGCCCCGCGCCGAGCGGAAAACCGACCACCGCGCAAACGAGCACGCCGGTGTCGGCCAGCTCGCGCGCGGCGAGCGGCACGTTCGCCGAATTCACGCAGACCGAGTAAAAGCGATGCTCGGCCGCCTGGCGGCAGAGGTCGCGGATCTGCGCGTCGCTCGCGTCGGGCGCGAGCAGCGTGTGATCGATGGTTTGGGCGAGCTGGGCGTTGGAAAGCGGCATGTGTCAGGACTCCACGGATCGTGTGCCGGAAAGGCACACGGAAAGTTGATGTTTTCACATCGGTTTGTTACAAATACGACATTCCGGCCGGGCCTGCGCGCCCGGCACGGCGAGCGACGCGGGCGACGCGTGTGACGGGCAGGCAGGATACAGGCATGGAAACGAAGAAGGGCGAACGGATCAAGACGTTGATGAACGTGCTGCAAGGGCAGAATGCGATTCATCTGAAGGAAGTGGCCGAGCTGTTCGGCGTGTCGGAAATGACGATCCGCCGCGATCTCGCGGACAACCCGCACGGCCTGAGCCTGATCGGCGGCTACGTGACGCGCCATTTCGCCGCGCAGCGCAGCGACATCGGCGAATACCTGATCAGTGACGAGAACAACCGGCAGACCGAGGAGAAGCGCCGCATCGGCAAGCTCGCCGCGCAGTTCGTGAAGACGGGCGACACGATCTTCGTCGACTGCGGCTCGACCACGCCGTTCATCGTCGACTTCATTCCGGACGACCTCGAATTCACCGCCGTCTGCAATTCGCTGAACGTGTTCGCGAAGCTGCAGCAGAAACCGCATTGCAGCGTGATCCTGTGCGGCGGCGCGTATCACCGCAAGAACATGGTGTTCGAGTCGGTGGCCGAGACGGGCATCCTCGATACGGTGCGCGTGTCGAAGGCGTTCATCTCGGCGGCCGGCGTGAGCGAGCGCTGCGGCGTCACGTGCTTCAACTTCCACGAAGTCGACGCGAAGAAGAAGGTGATGGCGCGCGCGCAGAACCGCTTCCTGCTCGTCGATCACACGAAGTTCGACGAAGTGCGCGCCGCGTACTTCGCGGAGCTTACCGACTTCAACTACGTGATCTCCGACGGGCAGTTGAGCAGCCGGTACGAAACGACGATCCGCGAACACGGGATCGCGCTCGTGACCTGACGCAACGCGGCCGCCCGCTACCTGATGCACGACGTCAGGCATCGCGTGCTTCCGCCGCGCTCAGATAACCGGTCAGCACGTCGAAGCGGCGCGTCGCGCCCGGCGCGAGCGTCGCGACATGGCCTTTGCGGCGCTCGGCGGCATGGCCTTCCGGCTCGCACGTCGACGGTAGCGCGAACGCGGCCACCTGCTGATCCGCGTTGTGCAGGATCCAGCGCGTCGCGTGTGGAAACTGGTCGGGACGATACGCGGTGTGGAACGCGCCGCCGTCCGGATGCGCGAGCAGGAAATGCGCGACGCCGTGCGCATCGGTTGCCGCGCCGTTCATGAAGAAGACGATTTCCGGGTCGTACAGCCCGGGTGCATCGAGCGTCGCGAGCCGTTCCGGTTCGCGCGCGAGCGTGGCCGTGTAGTCGCGCCACGCGGCGGTCGGCTGCACGTGCGCGGGCACGCTCTCGCGCAATCGCAGGCCGTCGCGCGGCAGCGCTTGCACGAAGCGCCCGCCCGGCACATACGCGTAGTTCAGGTGCGCCATGTACATCAGGTCCATCGGCGTGCCGCCGAGATTCGTCACGTCCATCCCGATCGTCATCTGCGCGTCGTGTTCCGCGAGCCGCACCGACGGGCGCGCGACATAGTGGCTGCCGAAGCCCTGTACGTACTCGTACTCGCCGGTCACTTCGACGATCGAGCCGCACGCATCCGCGCCGACGACGAGGCTCGCGCGGTCCATCGGCGCGCACGGCATCTCGCCATGCAGCGCGTGCGTGTCGTCCGGCCCCGGACAACCGTTGCGCAGCAGCCCGCTGTGGAACATGAAGCAACCGTACGTGTCGATGATCGACGCCGCGCGCTTCGGCTGCCGGAACATGTGCTTCATCGTCAGGTCGCGGCCGTCGAACGCGGCGGCCCAGATCATCTGGCCGAGAAACGGCAGCACGACGACGTGGCCGCGGCGGTTCTCGAGCTTCAGCGCCTCGACGCCGGACGGATACGCGAACGCGGTGACGGTGACGCCGTCGGCGCGGTACAGCGTGCGCGGCGTGTCGCGGAAGTCGTCGCGGCGCAGGTCAATTTCGCCTCGCATTGTCAGGCTCCCGACGTGTTGCGCGTGTCGACGTAGCGCGTGGCGGCGCTGCCGTCGTCGTCGGTGGCGGGCGTCGCGGCCGGCAAGTGGCGCAGGCAGTAGAAGCCGTAGTAGACGATCACGACGAAGCAGGCGAGCGGCACGATGAACGCGAGCTGCATGTTGCCGCCCGTGTGATCGGAGATCAGCCCCTGGATTAGCGGCACGACCGCGCCGCCGACGATGCTCATCACGAGGATCGAGCCGCCGTATTCGGTGTCCTTGCCGAGACCGTCGATCGTGAGGCCGTAGATCGTCGGCCAGCACGGGCCGAGGAACACGCTCACGCATACCGCCGCATAGACGGCCGTGATGTTGTGCACGCTGATCGTGTACGCGAGCAGCGCGATGCACAGCACGCCATAGACGATCAGCACCTTCGCCGGGCCGACGCGCTTCATCACGAGCGTCGCGATCAGCTTGCCGACGAAGAACGCGAAGAACGTCGCGAGCAGATAGTGCGATGCGCCGCGCTCGTTGAGCCCGCCGATCTGCATCGCGAGCCGGATCGTGAAGCTCCACACGCCGACCTGCGCACCCACGTACAGGAACTGCGCGACGATGCCCGCGACGAAGCGGCGGTTGCCGAACAGCCGCGCGAGCGTGCCGCGTGCGTCGATCCGGTGCGTGGTTGCGCCCGCACCGTTGCCCTTGCAGGCCGGATACGGCGTCAGCGCGAACACGACGAACACGGCCGCGAGCACGACGATCAGCCATTTGTACGGTTCGAGCGTCGCCTGGATCATCGCGAGCTGGTGCAGGTGCGCATCGGCCGCCGACATTGCCGCGAGTTGCGCATGCGACGCGTCGCCTTCCTTGAAGATCAGGAAGCTGCCCATGTACACGCCCGCCATCGCGCCGAACGGATAGAACGTCTGCGAGATGTTCAGGCGGCGCGTGCTGGTGTCGCGCGGGCCCATCAGCGTCGAATACGAGTTCGATGCCGTTTCGAGGAACGACAGGCCCGCGGCGATCACGAACAGCGCGACGAGGAACATCCCGTATTTCGCCATCGACGCGGCCGGGAAGAACAGCAGGCAACCGGTCGTGTAGAGCAGCAGGCCGACGAGGATCGTCGTCTTGTAGCTGAACTTCTTCACGACGGTCGCCGCGGGAATCGCGAGGAAGAAGTAGCCGAGATAGAACGCGGACTGCACGAACGCCGATTCGAAATCGGACAGGAAGAACGATTTCTTGAACTGCGCGATCAGCACGTCGTTCAGGTTCGCCGCGGTGCCCCACAGCGCGAACAGGCAGCACAGCAGCGTGAACGCGAAGAGGGGCGTGCGGTTCAGGTAGTAGCCGTCGGGTGTGTGTTCGATTCTGGCTCGGCGCATGGGTGTCTCCTTCCCGGGTTGTCTCGTCGATGGACGGCGCGGCTCAGTGGCCGGCGTCGCGGAGGAAGCGTTCGAACGTCGCGGCGTCGGCGTACGACTTCTGCGTGCCGAGGCCCGTGACCGAATGCGCGGCGTACGCCGACGCGTAGCGCATCGCGTCGACCGCGTCGCGCGACGCGGCGTAGCAGCGCGCGAAGCAGCCGATATACGCGTCGCCGGCGCCCGTCGTGTCGCGTGCGTCGACCGGCACGCCGGGCACGTGCCGCGCGCCGTCGCGCGACACCAGCAGCGAGCCTTCGCTACCGAGCGTGACGAGCACGTGCTTCAGCCCGCGCGCGACCAGCGATTCGGCGGCGCGGGTCGCGCTCTCGCGCGAATCGACCCGCAGGCCCGACACGATCGCGAGTTCGGTTTCGTTCGGCACGAAGAATTCGACGGGGCGGATCCGTTCGAAGTCGAGATCGGCGACGGCGGGCGCGGGGTTCAGCAGCACCGGAATGCCGTGCTTCGCGCCGAATTCGATCGCGTGATAGACGGTGTCGAGCTCGATTTCGAGCTGCAGCACGATGAGTGCGCATTCGACGAGCTTCGGCGCGGCCGCGTCGATGTCGGCCGGCCGCAGGTGACGGTTCGCGCCCTTGACGATCAGGATGCTGTTGCTCGAATCGGGTTCGACGAAGATCGGTGCGACGCCGCTCGGCACGCCGTCGACCTTGCGCACATGCGTGGTGTCGATCCCTTCGCGCTCGAAGTTGCGGATCGTGTTGTCGGCGAACACGTCGTCGCCGACCTTCGTGACCATCACGACGCGCGCACCGAGGCGCGCGGCCGCAACCGCCTGGTTCGCCCCCTTGCCGCCGCAGCCGAGCTCGAAGTTCGGCGCCTCGAGCGTTTCGCCCCGGGCGGGCATGCGGGCCACGTAGGTCACGAGGTCGACCATGTTGCTGCCGATGACGGCGATTGTCTCCATCTGCGTCTCTTCCTTGGAATGGGTGGGCCGCGCGCACGATCGGCAGCGGCCGCAACGAATGATAATAAAATCACAATAAATGTGAGAATGCAATCGTTCGGTGTTGGGTGAGTCACTATGTGGGAAGGCGGCGCGGACGGGATCGCCGTCACGGAGGCGATATGGGTCATGTTGTGGGATGTCGTATGAGATTGGGTGCGCAAATCCCGGTCGACATGTGGGGTTTTACGCGTGAATCGCTTGTATTTGCAGGATCCAAGTCATATGATGACCGATCATTTGGGCGATCCACCGTGCCGCGTTCGTGCGCAGCGCACCGGCATCGCCCGTCCTATCGCGCCTTTCGCAGTCGGCCGCCCATGTGCCGCCGACCCGCCGCATCGGGAATCCGTTCGTGAAAATCGTCGCCATCGAAGTCATCCGCCTGTCGCTCGCGTTCGACGCGGGCCGTCGTCCCGTCGCCGGCGCCGAACAGGCCGCCGCCGACACCTACAACGCCGCCGACCGCACGCTGCGCCGGATGGAATCGCTGCTCGTCCGGCTGACCGACGACGCGGGCCGCGTCGGCTGGGGCGAGGCGTTCGGCCATCTGATCAACCCCGTGACGTACGCGGCGCTCGAAGGCCCGGTCGGCCGCTGGTTCAAGGGCGCCGAATTCGAGCCGACGCGGCAGGGGATCGCCGCGTTGCGCGACGCGGCCGACCGCGCGCTGCATGCGTTCGGGCGCACGGGGCCGGTGCTGTATGCGCTGTCCGCGATCGACACGGCGCTGCACGACCTCGCCGCGCAGGCGGCCGGCTTGCCGCTGTATCGCTGGCTCGGCGGCCGCCGCGACGAGATCGACGTGTATGCGAGCCTCGTCAGCTACGACAACGCGCCCGACGAAGTCGCCCGTCATGTGCGCCGCGCGTGGGACGAAGGGTTCCGGCGCATCAAGCTGCACGAGACCCGGCGCGAGGCGATCGCGGCCGCGCGCGACGCGTTGCCGGCCGGCGGCGAGCTGATGGTCGACGTGAACTGCCCGTGGACCGCGAACGAGGCGCTCGGGCGCGTGAGCGAGCTGGCCGACCTGCGGCTCGGCTGGATCGAGGAGCCGGTTTGGCCGTGCGACGACGCGCACGGGATCGCGCGTGTGCGTGGCACCGGCGTGCCGGTCGCGGCCGGCGAGAACGCGTCCGGTGTCGCGGGTTTTCGCGACCTGTTCGAACATGAGGCGCTCGACGTCGCCCAGCCGAGCGTCGCGAAGATCGGCGGGCCGACCGGCATGGCCGAGGTGATCGCGCTCGCCGCGCATCACGACGTGCGCGTCGTGCCGCATTGCTTCTATTACGGTGCCGGGCTGCTCGCGACCGCGCACGTCGTCGCAACGCTGCCCGACGATGTCGCGCTGGAAATCCCGTATCTCGACTGGCCCGAGCGGCTGCACGACGCGCAGCGGCCCGGCGCGCGGCTGCGCCTGCCCGACACGCGCGGGCTCGGGTTCGTGCCGGACGACGCCGTGCTGGCGCGCAACACGATCGCGCGCGCGACGCTCGCGTGAGCGCGGCCGCGCTGCATCCCGTCGCACCGGATCGAAACGTGTGAAGCGGCCGCCGAGGTCGGCGCCGCAACCGAAAACCATGAAGCCGGGCACGCATCGACGCGCTCGCCCCGGTCAACAGGAGACGACATGAAAACGCATTACCGCTGGTGGATCGGCGCGCTGCTGTTCGGCGCCGGCATGCTCAACTATCTCGATCGCGCGGCGCTGTCGGTCGTCGCGCCGATCATCAAGCGCGAACTCGGCATCGACGACGCACAGATGGGGCTCCTGTTCAGCAGCTTCTTCATCGGCTACTGCGTGTTCTGTTTCGTCGGCGGCTGGGCCGCGGACCGGTTCGGCCCGCGGCGCGTGTTCGCCTGTGCGGCGGGCGTGTGGTCGCTGTTCTGCGGCGCGACCGCGCTGGCCGGTTCGTTCGCACACCTGCTCGTCGTGCGCATCGCGTTCGGGATCGGCGAAGGGCCGATGGGGACGACGACGAACAAGGCGATCTCGAACTGGTTCCCGCGCCGCGAAGCCGGCCGCGCGGTCGGCTGGACCAACGCGGGGCAGCCGCTCGGCGCGGCGATCGCGGCGCCGATCGTCGGGCTCGTCGCGCTGCAGTTCGGCTGGCGCGTGTCGTTCGTCGTGATCGCCGCGCTCGGCTTCGTGTGGCTCGCTGCATGGTGGGCCTTGTTCCGCGACGATCCGGCGACCCATCCGCGCGTATCGCCCGAAGAGGCGCGCGAGATCGTGTCGGACCGGATGGTCGACGTCGCACCCGACGCGCATGCGTCCGATCGTGCCGCGCGCCCGCTGCTGCGCGATCTGCTGTCGCGCCCGGTGCTCGGCGTCGCGCTCGCGTTCTTCAGTTTCAACTACGTGCTGTATTTCTTCCTGTCGTGGCTGCCGAGCTACCTGACCGACTACCAGCATCTGAACATCAAGCAGATGAGCGTCGTCGGCATCCTGCCGTGGCTCGGCGCGACCGTCGGCTTCGTCGCCGGCGGCACCGTGTCGGACCGCATCTATCGCCGTACCGGCGACGTGCTGTTCGCGCGCAAGGTCGTGATCGTCGTCGGGCTGGCCGTCGCGGCGGCGTGCGTGCTGCTCGCATCGCGCGTGAGCTCGCTCGGCGCGGCCGTCACGCTGATCGCGATCGCGAGCCTGTTCGCGTTCATGGCGCCGCAGGCGTGCTGGTCGCTGCTGCAGGAAATCGTGCCGCGCGAGCGCGTCGGCTCGGCGGGCGGCTTCGTCCACCTGCTCGCGAATCTCGCGGGGATCCTGTCGCCGAGCGTGACCGGCTGGCTCGTCCAGTACGGCGGCGGCTATGCGAGCGCGTTCGTGCTCGCGGGCGCGTCGGCGCTCGCCGGTGCGGTGATCCTGACGTTCGCGGTGCGCGCGCGGGCCGTCGCGCAGATGCGCGGCGCGGTCTGACGACGCGGCGCGGCGGCGCGTGCCGCGCTCATGCGTAAGCGCGGATCAGCGTGTCGAGATTGCGTCGTGCGGCCGGCGTGAGCGGCGCGAATGCCGTGGACTGGAACAGCGGATCCTGTCCGCGCAGATGGGCGAGCGCCTGCCTGCGCCCGGTGCGGAATGCTGCCGACGGCGCGTCCGGATCCTGCGCCCATTCGCGTGCGATCGCGCGATCGTATTCGCGCAGCCGGTCGGGCGCGGCCGCGAGGATCGCGAGATCGGCATCGAGAAAAAGCCGTCCGGCACGCTGCACGTCGGGATCGGCTTCGAACGTGTCGGGCAGCCGGTGCGTTTTTGTCGCGAGCACGAGTTCGTGCGCGATCGACACATGCGAGGCGTGCGCATGCCGCCACGCTTCGGTGCAGTGCGTTTGCGCGATCTGCACGAGCCATTGCGCGCTGCGCGCCTCGTTGTCCGCATAGTCCGGCAGCGTCGTCGCGTAGACGATGTCGTGCGCCCAGACGGCCAGCTCGATCGCCGGCCACAGCGGCTCGGCGCGATACGGCGCGAGATGTTCGAACAGCTCCGCGAGGTGCGCGAGCGTGTGATAGAAGCGCTGCGGCTCGCGATACGCGCGCTCGACGAGCGGCCAGACGGCGGGCGTGCCGAAGCACGCGTCGCAGGAGGCGCGCAACGTGTGCGCGAGGTCGGGGGCGAGGTCGTTCATGTCGGCGATCGGCTCGGACGGGCAATGCGCGCAGCATAGCAAACGCGGCCGCGCATCCCGCGTTCGCCGCGCGCGCGTACGATCCGGCGTTGGGGCGTCGTCTCGCGCTGTACACGACGCAGCCGGGGCTGCGGTTCCATACGTCCAACGGGTTGAGCGGCAGCGTCGCGGGCAAGGGCGGCACGGTCTACCGGCAAACGGATGCGTTCGCGCTGGAAGCCGGGCACTTCCCGGATTCGCCGCATCATCCGTCGTTCCCGACGACCGTGCTCAAGCCAGGACAGACGCTGCGCGAGGTGACGGTATGGAAGATGGGCGCGCGCCGAGCGGGCACCGCGCAGCGGCCGCTACACGTTGATCACGCCGCGCCCGAGTTCCACCACCCGGCCGCCGACGCCGATTGCGCCACGTTCGCTGACCGACAAGCGCAGCAGGCAAGGCCGGCCGACGGCTTCGCCCTGTTCGACCTCGAACGTGGCGGGCAGCACATGACTCGCGGCAAGCAGCCAGCCGCCCAGATTCGCGCAGGCCGACCCGGTGCCCGGGTCTTCCGAAATACCGCCGCCCTGTTTCGCAAAGAAATAGCGGGACACCACTTTCCCGGGACGATGCGGGTCGAATGCGAACACATAGGCGGTCTTGCGACCGAGGCTGCTGGTCGGCCAGCGATCGAGGTACGTGCTGTCGGGCCGCGCGCGGCGCACGGCCGCGGGGGTCTTGACGGCAACCAGCAACTGGTCCGCGCCGGTGTCGACCCAGAGCGGCGGCGCGAGCAGGTCGTCCGTCGTCAGCCCGAGCATGGCCGCGGTGTCGGAATCGGGCAATGCACAGGGCGCCGTTTTCGGCATGCCGGTGTGCGGCGCGGTGAAGGTCCACACGTCGTCGTTTGCATTGACGTCGACCACGCCGGCCTTGAATTCGAGCGACAGGGCATTGCCCGCCACGAGCGTGTCGCGCACGACGTGCGCGGTGCCGAGCGTCGGATGGCCCGCGAACGCCATCTCGTAGCCGGGCGTGAAGATGCGCACGCGTGCATGCGCGCGATCCGACGGCAGCACGAAGGTCGTTTCCGACAGGTTGAACTGCACGGCCAGCGCCTGCATGGTCGCGTCGTCCATGCCGCGCGCATCCTCGAACACGCATAACGGGTTGCCGCCGAACGTGGATTCGGCGAATACATTGAGCAGACGGAACGCGTACGTGGTCATGCGACTCTCTCGTTGGGGCACGACGCAACGGCGTTCGTTCGATGCGATACCGTCGTCGTGCGATCCGTCATTGTGCCTCGAAGACGCGCAGCAGGTGTCGCGCGAGCGCGATCCGCCGGCGGGAAGAACCGGGCCGGGGATTTCGATGCGGACGCAACGAAGGGGGCCGTCGCAGCGCGGTTTCCGGTCTCAATGGGACGACACATAAACGGCATCCTCGAACGCCTCCGGCACGGCGAAGCGTTCGCGCATGCGCTTCGTCTCCTGCGCGGGCGTGAGGCCGAACAGCCGCTTGAATTCCCGGCTGAATTGCGACGGGCTCGTATAGCCGACGGCGTAGCACGCGGCTTCCGCCGTGAGGTCCCGACGCACCATCAGCAGGCGGGCCTGATGCAGGCGCGTCGACTTCAGGTACTGGATCGGCGACACCTGCGTGATCGCCTTGAAATGACTGTGGAAGCTCGGCACGCTCATCCCGGCTTCCGCGGCCAGCTGCGTCACGTCGAGCGATTGCGCGTAGCCGGTGTGGATCACGCGCAGTGACCGGCCGATGCGGCCGAACTGTCCGCGCATCGCGAGCGCGCTTCTCATCGCGCTGCCCTGCGCGCCGGTGAGCACGCGGAAATACAGCTCGCGCAGCAGCGCCGGGCCGAGCACCGCCGCTTCGAGCGGCCGGTGCATCGCCTCGACGAAGCGCAGCACGCTCGTCTGCATCGCTTCGTCCATCGGCGTCGTCATCATGCTCCGGGGCGCCTGCACGGGCTCCGCGGTGCCTTCGCCGTCGATCTGCGCGGCCAGCTCCGCCGCCATCGTGAAATCGAGGTGCAGATACAGCGCCAGCAGCGGCCGCGTGGGCGTGGCATCGGTTTCCATGCTGAACGGCACGGGCACCGATACGGCCAGGTAGTGATCCGCGTCGTACAGATAAAGCTCGCCGCCGAAGTAGCCGCGCTTGCTGCCCTGGCAGACGATCACGATCCCCGGGTCGTACAGCACCGGCGTGCGCGACAGCGCGCGGTTCGAGCGCAGGACGCGCACGCTCGGCAGCGCCGTCAGGTTGTAGCCTTCGTCGGGCGCCAGTGCGTTCAGCAGCGCAACCAGGCGTTTGCGGTTGCGCGCGGACAGTGGCGGCGATGCGGCGGGGAGGGGGGCGGCATTCATAGTTTTGTGCAAGAAGATCAGCGGATTCCGGCTTATTCGGCGTAATGCATCAGACTAACATGCATGCTTCGATTGATATTCGGGAGAAGCGCACATGGCATCCGGCAACCTCATCCTCATCACCGGCGTCAGCAGCGGCTTCGGCCGCGCGCTTGCGCAACAGGCACTGGCCGCGGGTCATACGGTGGTCGGCACCGTGAGAAGCGAAGAGGCGCGGGCGGCGTTCGAAGCGCTGTCCGCGCACGCGGCCTTCGCGCGCGTGCTCGACGTGACCGACTTCGAGCGCATCGACGGCGTCGTCGCGGAGATCGAGGCGAGCGTCGGGCCCGTCGACGTGCTGGTGAACAACGCCGGCTACGGGCACGAAGGCATCATGGAGGAGTCGCCGCTGTCGGAGATGCGCCGTCAGTTCGACGTGAACGTGTTCGGCGCGGTCGCGATGATGAAAGCGGTCGTGCCGTTCATGCGCGAACGTCGTCGCGGCCGCATTCTGAACATCACGTCGATGGGCGGCCACATCACGATGCCGGGCATCGCGTATTACTGCGGCAGCAAGTTCGCGCTGGAAGGCATTTCCGAAGCGCTCGGCAAGGAACTTGAATCGTTCGGCATTGCGGTGACCGCGGTCGCGCCGGGCTCGTTTCGCACTGATTGGGCCGGCCGTTCGATGGCGCGAACGCCGCGTGCGATCGCCGATTACGATGCGATCTTCGATCCGATTCGCCGTGCCCGCGAGGAGAAAAGCGGCAGGCAACTCGGCGATCCCGTGAAGGCGGCCCGCGCGATGCTCGCGGTCATCGACGCGGAACGGCCGCCGGCACATCTGCTGCTCGGTAGCGATGCGCTTGGACTGGTGCGCGGCAAGTTGTCGGCACTGGAAGACGAAATTCGCGCATGGGAGACGGTGACGGTTTCCACTGACGGTTGAGGCACGACTTTGGGGTGTCGTCGTGTGCTAATACTGTTAGTTGCATCGCATGCGGCATCCAGCGACTGACGGGAGCGGGCCGGGACAGCGAATCCGACGCGATATTGGCGCGCGTCGCGTCGCCTGCAGGCCGCTCCGGCCGGAATCTGATCCGCTTCATGACAGGGTCGCAGTTTTCCGCTACAACGGTGTGGAGCTGCATCGACTCGCGTGGTGTGCCACCGCGCTGCAGCCCGACACTGGCCCCCGCCCCGGGGCGGTCTGCCAGTCAGCACGCAAGTGCCTACCTATCCCAAAGGAGCCTGCAGCCATGCCGTACATCACCACGAAGGACCACGTCGACATTTTCTACAAGGACTGGGGCCCGAAGGATGCGCAGCCGATCGTCTTCCATCATGGCTGGCCGCTGTCTGCCGACGACTGGGATGCGCAGCTGCTGTTCTTCGTCCAGAACGGCTATCGCGTGATTGCGCACGACCGTCGCGGCCACGGCCGCTCGGCGCAGGTGTCGGACGGTCACGACATGGATCATTACGCCGCCGATGCATTCGCGGTGGTCGAAGCGCTCGACCTGCGCAACGCGGTGCACATCGGGCACTCGACGGGCGGCGGCGAAGTCGCACGCTACGTGGCCCGCCACGGCGAGCCTGCCGGCCGCGTAGCGAAGGCCGTGCTGGTCAGCGCGGTGCCGCCGCTGATGCTGAAGACCGACGCGAACCCGGAAGGCCTGCCGCTCGACGTGTTCGATGGCTTCCGCAAGGCGCTCGCCGACAATCGCGCGCAATTCTTCCTCGACGTGCCGTCGGGCCCGTTCTACGGTTTCAACCGGCCTGGTGCGACGGTGCACCAGGGCGTGATCCGGAACTGGTGGCGTCAGGGCATGGAGGGCAGTGCGAAGGCGCACTACGAGGGCATCAAGGCTTTCTCGGAAACGGACCAGACCGAAGACCTGCGGTCGATCTCGGTGCCGACGCTCGTGCTGCACGGCGAGGACGACCAGATCGTGCCGATCGCGGACTCGGCGCTGAAGTCGGTGAAGCTCCTGAAGAACGGCACGCTGAAGACGTATCCGGGCTATTCGCACGGGATGCTGACCGTCAATGCGGACGTGCTGAACGCCGACCTGCTGGCGTTCGTCCGGTCGTAACGGGCGCGGCGCAGGCCCGCTTCGGCGGGCTGCGCCGGGTTGGCCGGCAATGCCGGCCGTTTCGTCTTCGCCGGGCTCGTGTGATGCATGCGTGTATGCCCGGGGCGCCTGTCACGCGTCATTCGCAGCGCTGTCGCCGAGATCGCCTTCGATCGCGGCCATCAGATCGTCGACGCCCACCATCAGCGCGCGCACCTGACGCAACGATTCGTACTGGTGCAACACCGCGCGCCATGACGGCAACGCAAGCAGCGCTTGCCAAATGACACCAAGGCCGTGCCGATCGGCGTTCGTTCGCTGCGCCAGCGCGCTCGCATAGTCGAGGCTCGCCGGCGCCGACAACAACTGCATGCGGCTCGCGGCGCCGAGCAGGCGTGGCGCCGGATCGGCCGAGGCATCGCAGCAGTACAGCACCTCGCGTTGCAGCGCGGCGGCGTCGATCGTCAGCGCGTGCAGCGATGCACCGTGCAGGCGCACCGCGCCTTCGCGCGTGTCGAACGAATAGACGGTATCGGGATCGGCTTGTGCGAGCAGGCTCAGGCCGCGTGTGAGACGCGGCAAATCGGTCGTCGCCGCATCGGCCGACGCCTTCGCTTCGACGAGAAAGCGGACGTGCCACGCGGCCGACGGATCGTCGCCGCGGGCGCGGTCGAGCAGCACCGCATCCCACTCGGTCTTCGCGCGATCGTGCTTGCCCGGGATCGACGACGGCACGCGCATCGACGTGACCACGCGATACGTGCGCTTCGCATCGTCCGCGTCGAGCTGGGCCGCCAGCGCGTCGAGCGCCTGCGCGGCCAGCGCTTCGACCGCCGCGCCGCGCTGTTGCGACGTCGCACCTTGCGCGACCGCGAGCGCGCTGCCTTCGAGCGGGCCCTGGCGTTCCCACAGCGTGCGGTATCGCCGCACGTCCGGATCCGGCAGCAGTGCGTCGAGACGCTGCAGCCGGCCGAGCGCCGGGTTGTCCTTCAGCTTGACGATGTCCTGTTCGAACGCGGTGTCGGTTGCCATTTCCGGTTGCGCGAGCAATTGTTGCAGCGTGGCTTCGAGCGCGTCCCATGATGCATCGGTGGCCGTCGCATGCAGCCGCGCGAGCGGCGCGCGTTGCCACGCCTGTGCGTGCCGCTCGAGCCGGGCCGGATGCGCGATCGTGTTGACCGCCGAGCGCAGCGTGCGCCGGTCCTGCTCCGCATGCGCGGCGAGCGACGCGTATTCGCGCACGGCGGCCGCGCCGTGCCGCAGCACCGCGGCCTGGAACGCGGGGTCGCCGGATTGTGCGTCGATGGCGTCGCCGATCATCCGTGCGAGCGCGTCGATGAAGCGATGTTGCAGTTCCGGGCCGGGCGTGCCGCCGTCGGCCTGCACGCGGCGCGCTTCCTCGATCACGATCGCGATGACGGTGGCCGGATGCGCGGCATCGGTCAGCGCCGCCGCGCGCACGAGCGGTGGCAACCGGAAACGGCGATCGACGGTGCGCAGGACTTCATCCAGCAGGGCGGGCAACGGTGTCGGCGGCATGGCGAATGGCGGCTGTGAACGCGGGGTGCGCGTTCGTGACGTGCGATGTGCAACGGTATCACGCAGCGCCGGCATGCAGGGCCGGGCGTTGCGCGCGCGTCGTCATGCGCTGGCCGGCGCAGCCGTCATGCGTTGCGCGTCGTCACGCGTGCAGCGCGTCGATCTGCCTGCGTGCGTTCGCGAGCCCGGCGTCGAAGCCATGCGGCTTCATGTCGAGCCCTTCCGCATAGACGAATTGCACGCGCTGAATGCCCATCAGGCCCAGCACGGCGCGCAGATACGGCGTGACCGCGTCGGTGGCGTGGCCGACGTGCACGCCGCCGCGCGAGCTGAACACGATCGCGTCGACGCCTTCGACGAGCCCCATCGGATAAGTCTCCGTGTAGCGGAACGTCACGTGTGCGCGCGCAACCAGGTCGAACCAGTTCTTCAACGGTGTCGGCACGTTGAGGTTGTACATCGGCGCGCCGATCAGCAGCAGGTCGCTGCCTTTCAGTTCGGCGACGAGCCGGTCGGACAACGCCACCGCCTGCCGCACGTGCTCGCTTTCGGCGTGGGCGCCGCGCAGCGCGTGGAACAGCACGCCGTCGAGCACCGGCAGGTCGAGGTCGGCGAGATCGCGCACGACCACGTCGTCCTCATGCCCGTTCGCGTTGCGCTGCGCGATGAACGCATCGATCAGCGCATTGGTCTGCGACCGGCTGCCGTTGAGGCTGGATTTCAGTACGAGAATGCGGGCCATCTGAATCGCTCCGTTCGACGATGATCAATGGAACCGATCCTATCACCCACTTTTTGTCTCAAAAAGCGATACTATTTCCGTTCAATGTAGCGTTTTTATCTCCAATCGCATGCGAAACAACCTGAACGGGATCGCCGTGTTCGTCGCGGCGGCGGAAGCGGACAACTTCGCGCAGGCCGCCGACGCGCTGCACATCACGCGCTCCGCGGTCGGCAAGAGCATCGCGCGGCTCGAGGAGCGGCTGGGCGTCGTGCTGTTCCAGCGCACGACGCGCACCCAGAGCCTGACGGACGAGGGCGCGCTGTTTTACGAACACTGCCTGCGCGCGGTGGAGGAGATCCACGCGGGCGAGGCGCTGCTGGAAAGCGGCAAGTGGCAGATGAAGGGGAGGTTGCGCGTGTCGATGCCGGCGCTGTTCGGTCATCTGTGCGTGGCGCCGATCCTGATCGAGCTCGCGCGCGCGCATCCGGAACTCGATCTCGACCTGTCGTTCAGCGACCGGACGATCGATCTCGTCGAAGAGCGCGTCGATCTGGCGGTGCGGGTCGGCGCGCTGCCCGACAGCAGCGGTCTCGTCGCACGCGCGCTCGGCGAGCACAAGATGGCTTTTTGCGCGTCACCGGCGTATCTGGAACGCTGCGGCGAACCCGTGACCGTCGATGCGCTCGTGCAGCACAAGGCGCTCGCCTATACGCGGCATGGTCACGTGCATCGCTGGCAAGTCGTCGTCGATGGCAGGACGGAGGAACTGCAGCCGCAAGCCCGCCTGCTGTCCGACGACTTGCGCGCGGTGCTCGATGCGGCAGTCGCCGGGCTCGGTGTTGCATGGCTGCCGTACTGGCTGGTGCGCGACGAGTTTCGCCGCGGCACGTTGCGGGAACTGCTGCCGGATCAGCCGGGCGTCGCCTATGCGATCCATGCGGTGTGGCCTTATACGTCGCACCTGCCGCTGAAGGTTCGCGCGGCGGTCGATGCGCTCGTGAGTCAGCTTCCGGCGCGACTGGCCGCGGTGGAGGCGCGGGCGTAGCGCGTTGCCGCCGGGTGCGAGCCGTGAGCATGTCGATGAACGTACGGCCGGCATTGGCCGGCAGTTGTCTTCCGTTGCGTCGCTGCCGACGCGGCGCTGCAGGCGGACGACAGCACGTATCGCCCGCCTGCAGATTCGCAAAGGAATGTGCGTCGTCGTCGCACGGCGTGGAGGCGGAATTGACGGATACGCGTTCGCGTCGATTCACGCATGCTTTTTCCGGCGCGTCCACCGGTCGTCACTTGACCAGAAACGTGCCGAGGTCGGTGACGTTCCTGAGCCAATGCGGCTTTCTGCCCCGCCCGGACCACGTTGCGCCCGTGTGCGGATTCCGGTATTTCGCGGCGCTCCTGCCTCGCCTGATCGCCGAGCCGGAATTGGATGAATCCTCCGCCGACGGCGGAAAAATATCCTGTGCCGTGATCTTGTATGCCGTCACCGTCGCGCGCACTTCCTCGACGACACGCTGGAATTCCGCGAGACGCGCCGCCTCGACTTCCGCCGTCAGGTTGTGCAGCTGATTCAAAAGCTCCCGGTATGAACTCATCCGATTTTCTCCGTCTGTCTTTCGCAGGATTGGTGATTGCTGCGCTGAATTGCGCGATCCGATCGCTCGGCTTGCTTCGGTTCCGGTCACGAAACAACGGCAGGTCGACGAGTCGGTTGCCGGAGCAGGCTGCACACGGCTCGCTCGACCATGTCGACGTCGAGTCGTTGGTCGAGATCCCGCCATTTGTCGTCGTGCGAGCGTCGTTCGGCCGCCTTGTTCGACACGAACAGGCCGACGCGCGGCTTCGCACGCGGGCCGAACCGGTGATGCCATGTCTGCTCCATCGCGTTGTGAATGGCCACTGATCGACCGAGGGTGTGTGTCACGAAACCGGGTAGTGTGGGAAGGGGGCCGCGCGAGCGGTGTCCCGCTCTACCAGCGGGCATGTTTGTCGAAATGCCGCTTCCATTGACTGTCGGTCCAGAGGTGCCAATAGAGCGGGTTGAATACCATCGACAGATAGGAGATCCCGGGTGGCGTGCCGAGTCGCCGGCAGACGTTCCTGATGCGCCGGGTGCGATACCCGTGTATCAGTTTCGGCGTCGACAGCACGACGATCGCGGTGATGAACTCGAATGCCTGCATGAATGGCATGCCGTTACCGGGCGAGCAATCGGGCGGGCGTCGGCGCGCATTCGTCCCACCGGCCGTGCGCATCGCTCGCGGGCGCGGTGACGGGCGGCACGAACATATAGCCTCTGCCGCGCACCGTCCGGATGTAGCGATGCGGGCGCGGCCCGTGCTGAATGACCGACCGAAGCCGGAACACGCGCACATCGAGCCCGCGCTCCGACTGTTCCAGCGCATCCTTGCCGAGCAGCGCGAGCAGGTTCGCGCGCGACAGCACGCGCATCGGGCGCAGCACGAACGCCTCCAGCAGCGCGAATTCGCTGGCGCGCAGGCCGATGTCGCGGCCGTTGCGACGTGCGCATCGCGTGACGAAATCGACTTCCAGGTCGCCGAATCGACAGGTCTCGCGAGCGGCCGGCAGTTCCTGGACGTACGCGGCATAGCGGCGCAGCACGCATTTGATGCGTGCGACGAGCTCCATCGGATCGAACGGGTCGATCAGGTAATCGTCCGCGCCGAGTTCGAGCGCATCGATCTTCTCGGCAATGTTCGCGTCGCGACTGAGCATGATCACCGGCATCTCGTAGCCCGCGGCGCGCAGCTTGCGCAGTGCCACGTACACGTCGTCGAACGGCCGGTCCGCCCGCAGCACGATCGCGGACGGCATTTCCTTCCCGACGGGGGCGAGCAGCGACGATGGATCGCGCAGGTCGGACATCCCGATCCGGTACTGGTGAAGGCAGGCGCGCAGCGTATCGCGCAGGCCGCGATTGGGTTCGAGAACGAGAATCCGGGTAGTCATGGGGTAGCGACGATCCTGGCTGCAAATCAACGGGCGTGGCACCGCGCCGTTCGGCGGGCGAGCGCGACGCCGAATGGTGTTCAGGCTAGCGCGCAACTGCGCACCGAACATGGAGAAATCGAGGAGAAAATATGGAGGCCGCCCAACCCGCGCTCCGGGGCGCACCGCATCACGGATAATCGGTGAACCGGTCACCCGGTGCCTTCTGCGCGGCTGCCGTATAGCCCGGCACCGCGGCGGCGAATTCGCGCGAGAGCCCGCTGTCGGCCGTCCCGAGGCCCTTCAGCTGAAGCTGCAGCATGATCCGCGATCCCGCGTGATACGTCGTCGAACTCGTTGCATACAGGTACTTCTCGGCCGCGACACCGAGACTCCAGCAGTCGGCGTCGTACTCGATGCCGACCAGGCCGGTCAGCAGGCGATGCGTGTCCAGGTCGTAGTTGAGCCGCGCCACGCCGGACAGGTTGCGCGCGAGCGGCCATTGCGCGGACAGCACGGCCTGGCGGATCGGCTCGATGTCCTCGCTCGAACTCGAATAGTCGATTGCGCGGTTGTAGCGATAGGACAGGTTCAGCACGCGCCGTTCGCCCGGCGACCAGCCGAAGCCGACCGACGCGCGCCGCAGGTAATCGTGGATCTCGTCGTACTGCACGGCCTGGTTTGCCTGGATGCCGTCGCCGATCCGGTACGACGTGCCCAGCACCAGCCCGGTGCGCGCGACCGTTGACGCCGCATCGCTCTCCAGCAGCGTCACGCGCGGCGCGCGGAAATCGTACTGCTGCGCGAGCACGACGCGCGCGCGCTCGTCGCCCGTCGACGGCTCGATCAGGCGCGACGTCAACGCCGCGGTCACGCGATTCGCATCGGCCACGCGGTCGTGACCGACGAACGTGTTGTCGGTAAACAGTTCGCCGATGCCGAAATCCGTGACGGTGGTATCGAACAGCGGCGCATCGTTCTGGTTGCGATACGGCGTGTACACGTAGTAGAGCCGCGGCTCGAGCGTCTGCAGGTACGCATGGCCGAACAGGCTCACGCCGCGCTCGAAACGCAGGCCCGTGTCGACGCTGAGCGTCGGCACGTTGACGTCGAAGCGTTTCGGCTGCCCGCTCGGCGCGTCGCTGCCGATCGACGTGAGGTCGTAGCTCGCGAAATGCCATTTCAGTTTCGGCGTGAAGAACCAGCCGGGCCGTTCGACCGAATACGCGACATACGGATCGAGCACGAAGCGGTTGCCCTGCGTGGCGCCGGACACCGTCGAGCGAAAGCGTGTCGCATCGGTCTCCATGCCGAAATCGAAGCCGCCCACGTTGTAGCGCGCATAGCGCACGTTCAGCTGCGGCTCGCTGGCATAGACGGTGCTCGAACTGAACGACTGCCAGTGCTGGACCCGGAACAGCACCGACCAGGGTGCTTTGGCATACGTCAGCCCGGCCTCCTGGCGGTACAGCGTCGACGAGGCGGCCGTGCCCGACGACGCGAGTTCCGCCGCCGCGGCCGAATCCGACACACGATCGCCGTACAGGTAGAAGCCGAAGCCGTTGCCGAGGTTCCAGTCGTGCTTGACGTGCAGCGAATAGCGGTTCGTCCCGGTCAACCGGTCGCCGGGCAGATACGCGGCCGCCAGTTCGCCGCTGTAGGCCGCGCCCAGATAGCGGTAGTCGGCGCCGAGCATCGTGCCGCGCCGCTGCATGTAGCGCGGCGTCAGCGTCAGGTCGTAGTTGGGCGCGAGATTGACGTAGACGGGCTGGGTCGCCACGAGGCCGTTGGTCGAATCGAACGACAGCGTGGGCGGCAACAGCCCGGTGCGCCGCGCGCCCGACAGCGGGAACGACAGCCACGGGCTCGCGAAGATCGGCACGCCCTGGAAGAACAGCACGCCGTCGTGCGCGACGCCGGTATCGCTGCCGCTGTCGATGTCGAAGCGCGACGCCTTCATGTACCAGGCCGGCCGGTCGCCGCACGCGCAGGTCGTATACGTTCCGTGCTCGACGATCGTGCGCGCCTCGTCCGCGACGTCGATGCGCTGCGCGCTGCCCCGGCCGCCATTCAGCGTGAAGCGGTACTTCGGCGTCACGATGTAGCCTTGCCGCGCATCGATTCGGAAGTGCGCTTCCGGCCCGAAGAACAGCCGGCCGTCGTCCGCGAGCACGACATGGCCGTATGCATCGGCGGTGTCGGTGTCGAACGCATAGTGCACCGCATCGCCCTTGACGATCGAGCGATCGCGGCGCAGTTCGGCATGGCCTTTCAGCGAGAGGTCGGTGTCGGTGGTCGAGGTTGCGCTGTCGCCGATGGCCGTCGTCGCCGGACGATGTTCCGGCGCGGTGGCGTGATCGGTCAGCTCGGTTGCGGGGCGCAGCGCCCAGTCGTCGGCAAGGTCGCGCTGGGCATGCGCGGCACACCACGGCATGTGCAGCAACAACCAGACGAGCGGTTTCAGCCGCCAGCGGAATCGGGTACGGCGTGCAGTCAAGTCGGCGCCCGTCCAGTCATCGGTTCGGGACGGCGCGCGGAAAGCCGGGCAGCGCCGGGCGCAGGCCAGCGAGGCAACCCGGTCATTGCAGCGTCACGCCCTGCGGCTGTGCGACGCTCGCGAGGCCGATCGCCGCGCGGAGCGCTTCCATGATCAGTGGAACCTGTTCGCGCGGCACGGAGAAGCCGATGCCGACGCCGCCCTGAAGGTTGAAGCGGACGATCACGTTCGGCGTGTTGTCGATCCGGCCGATCTCCCAGCCGGTCGAATGCAGCGCAAAACGCGCGTCCGGGCTGTGACCGGCGATGCGCTGCGCGCGCTCGATCGCGCCGGGCAACGCGACCAGCAGCGCGTCGAACATCGAGCGATGCAGCGCGACCGTCGGTTGCTCGCCGTGAATCAGCAGGAACTCGCCGTTCGACGACATTTCCATCGTGTCGATCGCGTGCACGACCACCGCCGCGGCATCAGCCATATCGCACCTCCGCCGGTTGCTTCGCGAATGCGAGGGGCAGGTGCGTGCACCGCGCTGGCGTGACGACCCGGGCGATCCTGGCGGTCTCGTGCAGCAGCGCATGGGCGGCCGGCGACGAGCTGGCCTCCAGCACCACGGACAGTATGCGGGCGGATAGATAGTGCTTCATGATCGACCTCGTCTCATGCATCGGAAGAAGGGAACGCAGCCCGTGCGCTCGATTCCGGCGGCGCGCGATGCGAAGGCCGCGCGCCGCCGGAATCGGCTTAGAAGCTGTGGCGCAGGCCGACCGTCACCGTGCTCTGGTGATTCGCGCTCGATGCGCTCAGGCCGTCGATCGTCGCGGTGACGCCGCTGTCGCCGGCGCCGTGCACGTGCTGATAGGCCGCTTGCAGATAGACGTCGGTACGCTTGGACAACGCGTAATCGGCTGTCAACCCGATCTGGTTCCATTTCGGTCGCACGCCCGCGAGCTGGCCCTCCGTGTACGTGTACGCACCCGTCACGCTGAATGCAGGCGTGAAGTTGTAGCGTGCCTGCACCTCGTAGTTGTTGAACCGTGCGCTGCCGCTCGAGAACGACAGGCCGTCCGACGTGCCGGACGCCGACGCGCCGATTCCCGTCAGTCCGGAAAGACGCGTCTGCGTGAACATCGCGCCGACGGTCGCCTGTCCGAACGCGTAGTTCGCGCCGGCGCCCCAGGTCCGCTGCGAGCTGGCGGTAAACGTCGTGTCGTCGCTCACGGCGCCGCTCGTGTTGGTCGACGAGCCGGCCTTGCCGAGCTGGAGATAGCCCGCGCCGACGTTCAGGCCGCCGTAGTTGTACGACGCGCCGAAGCTGTAGGCGCGGTTGTTGGCGAACCCGCTGGCCGAGTTCGAAAAGCCGTACAGTCCGGTGAATTTCAGCCCGCCGTAGTTCACGCTCTGGTACTTCACCGAGTTGCTGATGCGGAAGGAGTTCTGCACGTTGTCGTTGTCGTACGGGTGCGCGATGCCGGACATTTCGAGTGCGCCGAGCGTATCGACGACGGAGTCGTACTGGCGGCCGAGCGTCAGCGTGCCGAGCCGGTCGTTCGCGAGGCCGACGAACGCCTGGCGGCCGAACATCCGGCTGCTCTGGCCGAGCTTGCCGTTCATCACGTCGAAGCCGTTCTCGAGCGTGAAGATCGCCTTCCATCCGCCGCCCAGCTCCTCCTTGCCCGTCAGCCCGAAGCGGCTGCCGCTCAGCGTGCCGCTCGTCGCGGCTACGCTGCTCTTGCCCCCCGAGTTGCTGGTGTAGGTCACGCCGGCATCGATGATGCCGTACAGCGTCACCGAGCTTTGCGCGTGCGCGGTTGCCATGAACATGCCGGACACGCCGGCTGCAAGAAGCGATTTCTTCATTCAACTCTCCGAATCGTTTTGAAGCAGGGCCAGCGAACGCCGTCCTGCCTGGCATCCGCTTCGCAATCACCCGGAAGCCTGCGATTCCGGTGGAAGCGGATTAAAACGGATCGGACGATGCCGTAGGTTTCAACGGGACTGCACGAATGTTTCAGCCGGTTATCGCGATACCGGGTTGTAACGACCGTTGCAGCGAGCGCACCGCATGCATCCGGATGCCGGCATTGCCGTCGATCCAGTGCGGCGAACACCGGGCGCGGGCCATGTCATCGCATGTCGTGCGAGGTTTTGACCGGAAAGAGAGGCGGGTAGACAGGAATCCGGAATTTATTCTGGCGTCATGCGTGGAGATGTCGACGTACACATTTCTCGACAGAGTGACAGGCCTGAAACATTCCCGAGTCGTGTGAAACATCCGGCTAGGACGCGGTAACCCAGGCACCCGGGCCCGCTTCTACACTCCACGCCTGATCGTCGTCACGGACGCGACATCGCGCGCCCGCCGAGCGAATCAATCTGCTCAATCCGTCCCGCCCGTTCAGCTCACCATCCGAATGTTCAAGAAGACACTCGCGCACTACACCGCACTCGGCCTGATCCTCGCCGGCAGCGCAGCGCCCGACCACGCGTTTGCCGTACGGCCGGCCGCGATCCTCGATATCCGCATCAACGGACTGAAGCGCATCGAATCGCGCACGCTGCTGACCTACCTGCCGGTCAAGGTCGGCGACGCGCTTACCGACGATCTCGGCACGCAGGTGATCCGGTCGCTCTACGCGACGGGGTTCTTCAGCAACGTCACCGTGTCGACCGACGGCGACGTCGTCGTCGTCAACGTCGTCGAGCGGCCCACGATCGCCGCGGTCGAATTCGGCGGTATCGCCGAATTCGACAAGGACAACCTCGGCAAGGCGATGAAGGCGGTCGGCCTGTCGCCCGGCGTCGCGTACGACCGGTCGCTCGCGCAGAAGGCGGAGCAGGCGCTCAAGCGCCAGTATCTGACGCGCGGCTATTACGCGGCCGAGGTGACGACGACGGTCACGCCGCTCGATGCGAACCGCGTGTCGCTGCTTTTCTCGGTCGCCGAAGGCCCCAGCGCGAAGATCCGCCAGGTCAACTTCATCGGCAATCAGGCGTTTGCCACGAGCACGCTGCTCGACGAAATGCAGTCGTCCACGCCGACCTGGTCGAGCTGGTACACGAAGAACGACCTGTATTCGAAGGACAAGCTGACCGGCGATCTCGAGAACGTCCGCGCGTACTACCTGAATCGCGGCTATCTCGAGTTCAGCATCGATTCGACGCAGGTGTCGATCTCGCCGGACAAGCGCGACATGTACCTGACGATCGGCGTGCACGAAGGCGAACCGTACACGGTGTCGGCCATCACGCTCGCCGGCGACCTGCTCGGACGCGACGCGGAACTGCGCAAGCGGGTGAAGGTGGTGCCCGGGGAACGCTTTTCCGCGGACAAGCTGCAGCAGACGACCCAGGCGATCGTCGACAAGCTGGGCGAGTACGGCTACGCATTCGCGACCGTCAACGCGCAACCGGACATCGACCGCGCGGCACATCGCGTGGCGCTGACACTATCGGTCCTGCCGGGCCGGCGTGTCTACGTCCGTCATGTCGACATCGCCGGCAACACGCGCACGCGCGACGAAGTCATCCGCCGCGAGATGCGCCAGTTCGAGGACGCCTGGTTCGACTCGAGCCGGATCGCGTTGTCGAAGGAGCGCATCAGCCGGCTCGGCTACTTCACCGATGTCGACGTGGCGACCGTGCCCGTCGACGGCGACAGGGACCAGGTTGACCTGCGGGTCAAGGTCGCGGAGAAGCCGACCGGGTCGCTCACGCTCGGCGGCGGCCTGTCGTCGTCGGACAAGGTCGTGCTGTCGGCCGGCGTGACGCAGGACAACGTGTTCGGCTCGGGCACGAGCCTCGGGGTCAACCTGAACACCGCGAAAAGCTATCGGACGCTGTCGGTCACGCAAACCGATCCGTACTTCACGGTCGACGGCATCCAGCGGATCACGAGCGTGTACTACAAGACGAGCTACCCGTTCTATTACTCGTCGTCCAGCGACACGAGTTTCCGGATCGCCACGATCGGTGCCAGCCTCAAGTTCGGCATCCCGTTTTCCGAAACGGACATGGTTTACTTCGGCGCGGCGCTCGAGCAGTACCGGCTGACCGTCGACTCGAAAACGCCGCAAAGCTATCTGGACTACGTGAACTCCTTCGGCCGCGTATCGAACGTCGTCCCGATCTCGGTGAGCTGGGCGCGCGACTCGCGCGACAGCGCGCTCGCGCCGAGTCGCGGCTACTACGCACAGGCGTCGGCCGAGTACGGCACGCCGATCACGTCGGTGACGTACTACAAGGCGAATGCGAATGCGCAGTATTACTACTCGTTTGCACGCGGCTTCGTGCTGGGCTTCAACCTGCAAGGCGGCTACGGCAACGGGATCGGCGGCAAGCCGTATCCGATCTTCGAGAACTACTACGCGGGCGGGATCGGCTCGGTGCGCGGCTACGAAACGAGTTCGCTCGGCCCGCGCGATACGACGACGGGCGATCCGATCGGCGGCTCGAAGATGGTCGCCGGCAGCGTCGAACTGACGCTGCCGCTGCCGGGCTCCGGTTACGACCGCACGCTGCGCGTGTTCACGTTCGTCGACGGCGGTAACGTCTGGGGCACCGAAGGCAGCAGTACGGGCACCAACGGGCTGCGCTACTCGTACGGCGCGGGGCTGTCGTGGATCTCGCCGATCGGGCCGCTGAAGCTCAGCCTCGGTTTCCCGATCGTCCGTCACAGTACCGACAAGTATCAGAAATTCCAGTTTCAGATCGGCACGTCGTTCTGACGGCCGGTGCGCCGCGCCCGGATCGAAAGCCCGACCCGGGCGCGGTGTCCCGATCGATCAGGCAAGGTTCTGCGAATGCGGGACGGTAATCGCCCCCTGCGGGCCGCCTCGTCCTGGCCCCGGTCCCGGGCCCCCGGGGCCGCTTCCACCCGGCCCGCCGTAACCGCCGCCGCCCGGGCCGAAGCAGTACGGCCACCAGCAACATCCGCCGAGCGCCAGCACCAGCGCGCACACTCCGATCATTGCACATGCTTTTTTCATGATGTTCTTTCTCTCTCTCGTCTATCGACGGTATGGATCAAGCAAAACGCTTGCGGTGACACTGGCAGCAACGGCTGCCGGCATGAAGGGCTCATTGACCGGCGATTGCCGTGACGCCGGGAAGCGACTGGTGAGCATGCGCCGCGCGCATTTCCCGATACGCGCCGTTTTGCGGAATCGCGGCGCCGAAAGGCGGGCCTGGTGGCATGCCGGGAGGCGGGCCGCGACGATCCGGCGACATGCCGGGTGGTGGCGGGCCGAGGCGATCCGGCGGCATGCCGTGAGGCGGGCCGAGACGATCGGGCGGCATACCGTGAGGCGGGCCGAGACGATCCGGCGGCATGCCGGGCGGTGGACCGAAACGATCCGGCGGGCCACGGTCGTCGTGTCCGGCAGGATCGGAGCCCGGGCGATCGGGCGGTTGCTGGGCCGGGGCTGGATGCGACAGCATCAGCAGGCACGACACGACGAGCAGACGCATGGCCGGTTTGATCACGGCGCGGTTCCGGAGTCGCGACATCATGCCCAGGCGGCGGTCGTCCGGCCCGATACGCGTTCGTCGAGTAGCGTGGGCACGAAGATGTAGCCCCTGCCGCGCACGGTCTGGATGTAGCGATGGCCGGTCGTATGCTCGATCAGCGTGCGCAACCGGAACACCAGGACGTCGAGCCCGCGCTCCGATTGCTGCAGCGAATTCTTGCCGAGCAGCGACAGGATGTTCATCCGCGACAGCACGCGCATCGGATGCGACGCGAATACCTTGAGCAACAGGAATTCGCTTTCGCGAAAGCTCAGCGTGCGGCCGGCCATGTACACGCGTCGCGCGCAGAAATCCACTTCGATCTCGCCGAACTGATAGCGCTTGCCCTCGTCGGGCAACCGATAGGGATTCGCGGTACAGCGGCGCAGCACGCAGCGGATCCGTGCGACGAGTTCGTGCGGGTCGAACGGATCGACCAGATAGTCGTCCGCGCCGAGTTCGAGCGCGACGATCTTGTCGACCACGTCCGCCGAGCGGCTGACGACGATCACCGGCATCTCGTGGCCGGCATCGCGCAACTGCCTGAGCGCGGTCTTCAGGCCGTCGATGGGCTGTTCCGCCCGCATCACGATCGCGGACGGCAGCTCCTTGTCGAGGCGGGGCAGCAGCGATGGTAAATTGTAAAGAACCGACATCTCGATCTGGTTCTTGCTGAAGCAGGCGCGCAATGCGTCGCGTACCTCCGTGGCCGGTTCGACGACGAGGATCTGGATGGTCATGGCGAGTCAACGATCATGGTGGTGGGCCCGACAGGGGCGACTCCCCCTGCGCCGCTCGGGCGGATGACGGGGAAACGGCATGCGTCGCAGCCTAAAATCCAACTTCGCATCGAAGATGAGGAAATTGAGGAAAAACTGTGGAAATTGCGGCCGCGGCACCTATTGGGCCGGCCGATCGCGGACAATCCGGCAGGGGCAGACCTCGCATTGCCGCCCGGATGCCGCATGCCACGTCTCCTCGCTTCGACCTGACGGGCGCTATCGGAAGATCAACCTGTGCGGCCACACCGTATGAAACTGGGCATCACGTCGAAGCTGTTCCTCGCCATTCTCGTTCCGTGCACGGTCGTCGCGATCGCGATGGGCGCGGCGATCCGGTTCAGCTTCGAAAACAACTTTCTCGACTACGTGACGCGTCGCAACACGATGGAGAGCCAGCAGCTCGAGCAGCGTCTCGAGCGCGCGTACCTCGGTCATGGCAACTGGAAATTCCTCGCCGACGATCCGCAGGCGTGGGATGCGTTCGTCAATGCGGGTGGCGCCGGCGCGCCCGATAACCGGCCGCCCGGCCCGCCGGGCATGGCCGGCGAACCCGGCCCGCCGCCCGGCATGGAGGCCCGCGACGCCGGCCGGGCGCCGCCGCTGAACAGCGGGCCGCCGAACTGGCGGCGGATGCCGCCCGTGTTCCTCTACGACGCAGGCAAGCAGCGCATCGCGGGCGAAGGTCCGCCGCCGCTGCCCGATACCGCACTCCGCCCGTTGACGGTGGCCGGCAAGACGGTCGGCTGGCTGTCGGTGGAGGACAACGGCGGCCCGTTTCATGCGGCCGACCGGAAGTTCCAGGCGGAGCAGGTTCGCGTGACCTGGATGATCGTCGGCGCTGCCGCGCTGCTGGCGGCGCTGCTCGCGATCGTGCTGACGCGGGCCTTTCTCGCGCCGGTCAGGCGGCTCGTCGACGCGAACCATCGGCTCGCGAACGGCGACTATGCGGTGCGCGTGCCGGAACAGCGCGGCGACGAATTCGGCCAGTTGGCGAGCGACTTCAACCGGCTCGCCGAGACGCTCGAATCGGCCGGGCGCGCGCGACGTCATTTCATCGCCGACATTTCGCACGAGCTGCGCACGCCGCTGGCCATTCTGCGCGGCGAGCTCGAAGCGCTCGAAGACGGCCTGCGGCATCCGAGCCCGTCGACCTTCGCGTCGCTGCAGGCCGAAATTTCGATGCTCAGCCAGCTGATCAACGATCTCCACGAGCTGTCGCTCGCCGATATCGGGGAACTGACGTTCGAGAAGGTGCCCGTCGATCTCGCCCACCTGATCGAGGGCGTGGCCGAATCGTTCCGCGACCGGCTCGCGTCGAAGCGGCTCGATCTCGAACTCGCGATTCCCGCCGCGCCGACGCCGATCTCGGGCGATCCCCACCGCCTGACGCAACTGATGCAGAACCTGTTCGAGAACGCGCTGCGCTACACCGATCCGGGCGGCTACATCCGCGTTGCCGTCCAGCCGGCCGACGGCCAGTTGCTGATCGACGTGCAGGATTCGTTTCCGGCCGTCCCCGAACCGATGCTGCCGCACCTGTTCGATCGATTCTTCCGCGTCGACGCGTCACGCAGCCGCCAGAGCGGCGGTTCGGGGCTCGGGCTCGCGCTCTGCAAGCACATCGTCGACGCGCATGGCGGCACGATCGAAGCGATGCGCTCGCCTTACGGCGGCCTGTGGATTCACGTTCGCGTCCCTCTTCTCGGCCCACTCGCATGAATACTCGCGCTACCCCCGCGTCCATCCTCATCGTCGAAGACGAGCCGAAACTGTCCGCGCTGCTCGACGACTACCTGACGGCCGAAGGCTACGACACGCATATCCTCGACGACGGGCGCGACGTCGTGACGGTCGTGCGGGCCCGCATGCCTTCGCTGATCCTGCTCGACTTGATGTTGCCGGGGCGCAGCGGGCTCGACATCTGCCGCGAATTGCGAACGTTCTCGGACGTGCCGATCGTGATCCTGACCGCGCGCGTCGACGAGATCGACCGACTGCTCGGCCTTGAACTCGGCGCCGACGATTACGTGTGCAAGCCGTTCAGCCCGCGCGAGGTCGTCGCGCGCGTCAAGGTGATCCTGCGGCGTGTGGAAGGCACGGGTGTCACCGCGCAGTCCTCGGCGCCGTCGCCGTTCGTCGTCGATCCCGAGCATTACATCGCGCGGCTCGACGGCAAGGACCTGAACCTGACGCCGATCGAGCTGCGGCTGCTGTCGCTGCTGCAGTCCACGCCGGGGCGGATCTACCCGCGCGATCATCTGCTGCGCAGGCTTTACGACGATCACCGGGTCGTGACCGACCGGACCGTCGACAGCCACATCAAGAACCTGCGCCGCAAGCTGCAGGCCGTGCGCCCCGATCAGGATTTCATCCGCTCGATCTACGGCGTCGGTTATCGGTTCGAGCCGGATGGCGAACAGTCGTGAGGCTCCCGGTCCTGTCCGACGTGGAGCCAGAAGTACATGGTGACGCGCTACGTGACGAGCCAGATGCAACAGGGTGTACAGGCAGCTCAAGTCGCTGCGGTCTGGCGCATATCCGGTGCGGTATGGCGATCAGCGGACGGGGGGAGGGCTTACGGCGCTGCTTTACCGAGACGCCGCGACTCGATGCGGCGCTTTCGAGAGCGAAATTTCTGTCGAAGGCCACCTTTTCCGCCACTTCCTCATGAGGAAGTGCGCAGAAAAGGTGATCCAGCCAATGATCGGCATGGCCCGCAGGGCACCTGCACGGCCGCCAGGCATCAGGCCGTCAGCGTCACCGACAGGCTGCCGAGTTCGCCGAAGCGCACGGTCAGCGCATCGCCGAGCGGCACGTCGATCGCGCCCGCATACGAACCGGTCGTCACGATCTGGCCGGCCCGCGCGCCGTCGCCGCTCGACGCGAGGAAATTGACGAGCCACACGAGCGGCTTGAGCGGATCGCCGTCCGGATGGCGGCCGTCGATCGTGCGGTTCAGCGCGCCCTCGAACGACAGCGCGAGCGTCGCGAGCGGCACGTTCAACCCGTCGGGCACGACGGGGCCCACGCACAGCCCCTGGTTGAATTGCCCGTCGGCGAGCAGTTCGAACTTCGATGCACGCGCGGGCTCCGCATAGCGGCAGCCCAGCACCTCGAGCACGATGCGCACTTCGCGGATCGCGTCGCGCACGTCGTTCTCGTCGTACGGTTGTCCGCGCGCGGGCAGGTCGCGATCGAGCACGAAGGCGATTTCCGGCTCGATGCGCACGATCGGGCCGCCGACGACGCGGTACGGGGCATCGGCTTCGCGGATCGTCGACGCGAAGATCGGTGCGACGATCACGCGGTCGGGCGGCGGCAGCGCGCATTTCCATCCGCCGATGGATTCGCCGAGCAGGTCGGCGACGCGATGCTGGATCGCGAGCGCGGTCTCGACGTTCTCGGGGCGCAAGGCGTCGGGCAGCAGCGGGCCGGGCACGCCGGCATGGCGGGCGGCGACGAGATGCTGGGCGGCGCCGTCCACGCGTTCGGTAGTCGTTGTCATGTCGGTTGAGCGAGTTGAAAGTGAGCCGGCAAAAAGGGGCCGGACGAAGGTCGCAACAGCGATGATAGCGCCTCAGGCGTGCCGACCGCTCGGTCGGGAACCCACATCATGACGCGGCGGTGTGCCACCGCACGCCGGCCGGCCGTACGCCGCCTGCCCGTCGCGCCCGGCGGGCGGCCGTCCGGCCGCGGGTCTGCGGGTATCCCCTAGTCGCTCCGGACGCACCGGTGCTTGCATGCCGGATGCGTTGTGCGACACAATAGGGAAAGCGCTTTCCCAAATGAAGAATCGGGCGGGAAACGCGGGCTTCTTGCGCGATGCATCGCGGCCGTTTACCGCTCGCCTCACGCAACGATTCGACAACAACGTGGAGACAGCAGATGTTCAACAGGCTTCGAACGGCAACCTTCGCAGTCCTTTCCGTCCTCGCGGCGCAAGTCTGTGCCGCGCCGGTCACGCTCGACGTGACGGGCTGGAAGGGCGGCGGCGCCGAGCCCGCCAACATGGCGGCGTTGATCGCGAAGTTCGAGAAGGAAAACCCCGACGTCAAGATCAAGTTCGAGTACATGTCGCGCAACGACACGACGACGGTCGTGTCGTCGCGGCTGCAGGGCGGCAACGGGCCGGACGTGCTGATGGTCGATCGCGAACTGATGCGGCAGTGGCAGGGCGCGCACCAGTTGCTCGACCTGAGCGGCGAGAAATGGGTGCCGACGATCTGGCGCGGCGTGCGTGCCCATACGCAGATCGGCGGCAAGACCTACATGCTGCCGATGGAGCTGGTCGGGATCGGCCTGTTCGCGAACCTGGACCTGCTCAAGCGCGCGGGTGTCGCGACGGTGCCGACCGACGTCGACCAGTTGAAGGCCGCCTGCGGGAAGCTGGCCGCGGCCGGCGTCACGCCGATGCTGCTGCCCGCGAAGGAAGGCTGGGCGCCGGCCGCGCTCGTGATCGCGTCGGGGCTGTCGGCCGGCGGCGGCGATGCCGATGCGCGCGCCGAGTCGTTCGTCGGCGCGGGCACCGCGCGCTTCGCGGCCGATCCTGCATTCAGGCAGTCGATGGCCGCGCTGAAGACGCTCGCGGACGCGAAATGCTTCGTGCCGCGCCTGAACGACGGCGTGAGCGCGTGGAGCACGGGGCTGACCGAGTTCCAGGCCGGGCGCGTCGCGATGATGCCGCAGGGCGCGTGGAACATCGCGAAGTTCAGCGCGACGAAGGGGTTGTCGTTCCAGTTCGCGCCGCTGCCGGCGCTCGTGTCCGGCAACGGGCCCGTTGCGCTCGACATGCTCGGCACCGCGTGGGCGATCAACGCGGCGACGCATCAGGCCGATGCCGCGAAGAAGTGGCTCGCGTTCTGGGCACGCCCCGACAACGACCGCCAGTTCCTCGACGCGGAAGCCGGGTTCAGCCCGTTCGAGGGCGGCACCGACGCGATGCCGCCGCAGGCGCAGCCGTATGCGGCCGCGCAGAAGAACGGGCACGTCGTGCTGTATCCGAAGGGCGTGTGGACCGGCGGCCTGTTCACGGCGATCTGGAATTCGATGTCCGCGTATTTCCTCGACATCGGCCAGGATCCGGCCAAGCTGCTCGCCCGCTGGGATGCCGCCGCGCGATGAACCGTCTGTCTGCTGACATTTCCCGTGCCGCGCAACGTCGCGCGGCGCGGCTCGACGAAGGAGGCGCGTGATGAAGCGCAACCGGACCTTGTTGTGGTGCGCCGTTCCGGCGCTCGCGCTCTATGCGCTGCTGAGCCTGTATCCGCTGTTCAAGGCCGCGCGGATGAGCCTGACGGATTTCTCCGGCGTGGGCGACGCGCACTGGATCGGGCTCGCGAACTACGTCGCGGCGTTTCGCGATCCGGCGAGCCTGCATACGCTCGTGGTCACGTTCGCGTATGCGGCGATCGTCGTGATCGTGCAGAACGGCCTCGGGCTGCTGTTCGCCGCGCTGCTGTTCTCGCTGCCGCGGCTGCGCGGCGCGTTGCGCGTCGGGCTGCTGGTGCCGAGCATGTTCTCGGCGGTGATCGCCGGCTTCGTGTGGGAGTACCTGTACTCGCCGCTCGGCGGCGGCATCAATGAGCTGCTGCACCTGGTGCATCTGGACGCGCTGCAGCAGGTATGGCTCGGCGATCCGTCGGTCACGCTGCCGGCCGTCACGGCCGTGCACGTGTGGATGTACGTCGGCTATTCGACGGCGATCTTCCTGGCCGGCTACCTGAACATTCCGTCGGAGCTGCACGATGCGGCGAAGCTCGACGGCGCGAACGCGTGGGTGCGCTTCACGCGCATCGACCTGCCGCTGCTCGCGCCGGCGTTCACCGTGAACATCACGCTGAGCACGATCGGCACGCTGAAGACCTTCGAGCTGCCGCTCGTGCTGACCAACGGCGGGCCGGACGGCGCGACGACCACGCTCGGGCTGCAGATCTTCCACAGCCTGTTCAACGACTACAAGTTCGGCTTCGCGAGCGCGCTGTCGATGATCATGCTTGCGATCGTCGTGGTGGTCGCGACCACCCAGAACACGATCCTGCGCCGCCGGGAGGACAACCTGTGAATGTCATCCGTCAACGCTTTCAGGCGGACCATCCGGGCGCCGGCACGTCGGGCGGCGGGTTGCGCGCGACCGCGCTGCTGCGCCGCATGCCCGGGTTCGCGCGGCTCGTCGCCGCGATCGCGATCGTCGCGATCGTGCTGCTGCCGACGATCTACATGGTGCTGATGTCGCTGCGCACCGGCGACGACATCATCGCGCGCCCGCTCGGCTTGCCCGACCACGTGTTCTTCGGCAACTACGCGGCCGTGTTCACGCAGATGAACTACTGGCGCAGCGTCGCGAACACGATCGGTATCACGCTCGCGGTCACGTTCCTCGTCGCGCTGCTGTCGTCGCTCGCCGCGTATCCGCTCGCCCGCGTGAAGGGCCGGCTGTCGACCGCCGTCTACATCGTGCTGACGCTCGGCCTGACGATCCCGATGTTCGTCAGCCTGACGCCGCTCTACGTGCTGTTCCGCGACCTGCACCTGCTCAACACGTATCTCGGCGTCGTGCTCGCGTACACCGTGCAGAGCCTGCCGCTCGGCGTGTTCTTCTACACGAGCTTCCTGAAGCGGATTCCGCTCGAACTCGAGGAAGCGGCGGTGATGGACGGCTGCAGCCCGCTGCAGGTGTACTGGTACATCGTGCTGCCGCTGTTGCGGCCGATCACCGGCACGCTCGCGATGTTCGTCACGCTGTCGGTGTGGAACGACCTCGTCTATCCGCTGCTGTTCCTGACCGACTCGTCGAAGTTCACGATCACGGTCGCGGTGTTCCGCTTCATCGGCACCAACGACATTGATCCAACCAAGCTGTTCCCGGCGGCCGTGATGGGCACGCTGCCGCTGCTCGTCCTGTTCTTCCTGCTCCAGCGCAGGATCGTCGCCGGCATCACGGCCGGCGCGGTCAAGGGGTAACACCATGATGAATCCATTCGAATCGCTTGACGGCCGCGTGGTCGTCGTCACGGGCGGCGGCGACGGCATCGGCCTCGG
Source organism: Burkholderia sp. JKS000303 (assembly GCF_002563755.1). Lineage (NCBI taxonomy): Bacteria > Pseudomonadati > Pseudomonadota > Betaproteobacteria > Burkholderiales > Burkholderiaceae > Burkholderia > Burkholderia sp. JKS000303. Next base: position 1,044,473 of record NZ_PDBZ01000002.1, on the reverse strand, counting down.
CATCGTCGAGGTGCTCGCGCAATGCGGTGCGCAGGTTGTCGTCGCGGAGAAGAACGCCGCGCGCGCCGACGCGGTGCGCGAACGGCTCGGCGGCCGCGACGCGCTGTTCGTCGCAACCGATGTGGCCGACCCGGCGAGCGTCGCCGCGCTGTTCGAGCGGGTCGACGCGCATCACGGCCGGCTCGACGGGCTCGTGAACAACGCGGGCATCACGCTGCACGGCCCGTTCGACGCGTTCTCGCTCGACGACTGCGATCGCCTGTACCGCACCAACCTGCGCGCGATGTTCCAGTGCACGCAGCTCGCCGCGCCGCGCATCGCGCGCGCCGGCGGCGGCGCGATCGTCAACATCGCGTCGAACCATGCGGGTGCGAGCGTGCCGGGCTTCGAGATGTATGCGGCGACCAAGGGCGGCATCGTCGCGATGTCGCGCGCGATGGCGACGAGCCTTGCGCCGCAGCGCATCCGCGTGAATACGTTGAGCCCCGGCTTCACGCTGAACGCGCCGATCGGCGCGGCGCTCGAGCGCGATCCCGCGCTGCTCGATGCCTATCGCGCGCTGCACCCCGCGCAACGCATCAACGAGCCGGCCGATATCGGCCAGATCGCCGCGTTCCTGCTGTCGGACGCGGCGATCGGCATCGCCGGCGCCGATCTCGTCGCCGACAACGGCATGTCGGCGCTGCTGTTCAACCGCACACGTTCATCCACATGAAGATCACCGAAATCGAAACATTCGCGGTCGCGCCGCGCTGGCAGTTCGTGAAGGTCAGCACCGACGAAGGGCTGGCCGGCTGGGGCGAGCCGATCGTCGAAGGGCGTGCGGCCACGACCGCCGCGGCCGTGCACGAGCTGGCCGACTACCTGATCGGTCGCGATCCGCGCCACATCGAGGACCTGTTCCAGGTCATGTATCGCGGCGGCTTCTATCGCGGCGGCCCGATCCTCACGAGCGCGATCTCGGGCATCGAGCAGGCGCTGTGGGACATCAAGGCGCGCGCGCTCGGCGTGCCCGTCTACGACCTGCTCGGCGGCCCGGTGCGCGACAAGGCGCGCGTCTATGCACACGTGAAGGGCGACACGCCTGAAGAGATGGCCGCGAATGCGCGGCAGCTCGTCGAAGCCGGCTATACGGCGCTGAAGATGGGCGTGGTCAACGCGACCGACTGGATCGAGTCGCCGGCCGCGATCGACCGTGCGGTCGCGCGGTTCGGCACGGTGCGCGACGCGATCGGCAAGGAGGTCGGGCTCGGCATCGACTTCCACGGCCGCGTGCGGCGCCCGGTGGCGAAGGCGCTCGCGAAGACGCTCGCACCGTTCGATCCGATGTTCTACGAAGAACTGCTGCTGCCCGAACACAACGATGCGCTGCGCGAAGTCGCACGCGACTGCGCGGTGCCGCTCGCGACCGGCGAACGGCTCTTCACGCGCTGGCAGTTCAAGGAGCTGCTGCAGGAAGGCGTCGTCGACATCGTGCAGCCCGATGTGAGCCATACGGGCGGCATCTGGGAACTGCGCAAGATCGCGGCGATGGCCGAAGCGTACGACGTCGCGGTCGCGCCGCATTGCCCGCTCGGCCCGCTCACGCTCGCGGCGTCGCTGCAGATCGACTTCTGCACGCCGAACGCATTCATCCAGGAGCAGTCGACCAACGTCGCCTATCACGACGACAACGCGATGTATGCGTACACGCGCGGCATCCCGTTCGCGTTCGATGCGGGCTACGTCGCGCGTCCGGATGCACCGGGGCTCGGCGTCGAGATCGACGAGGAGAAGGTGCGGGCCGCCGCCGCGACGGGGCACCGCTGGCGCAACCCGGTGTGGCGCCGCGAGGATGGTTCGGTCGCCGAATGGTGACCGGCACGAACGGACGAGGAGAAACGCAATCATGGCAAGTGTGACGCTCAAACAGATCCGCAAGCGCTACGACGACGGCGCGGACGTGATCAAGGACGTCAGCCTCGACATCGAGGATGGCGAATTCATGGTGTTCGTCGGCCCGTCGGGCTGCGGCAAGTCGACGATGCTGCGGATGCTGGCCGGGCTCGAGGAGATCACGTCGGGCGACCTGCTGATCGACGGCCGCCGCGTCAACGACGTGCCGGCCGCGAAGCGCGGGCTCGCGATGGTGTTCCAGAACTACGCGCTGTATCCGCACATGACGGTGTTCGAGAACATGGCGTTCGGCCTGAAGCTCGCCGGCGTCGACGCGGCGGAGACGCGCACGCGCGTCGGGCAGGCGGCCGAAGCGCTGCGGTTGTCCGCGCTGCTCGACCGCAAGCCGAAGGCGCTGTCGGGCGGCCAGCGGCAGCGCGTCGCGATCGGTCGCGCGATCGTGCGCAAGCCGGGCGTGTTCCTGTTCGACGAACCGCTGTCGAATCTCGACGCGGCGCTGCGCGGCGGGATGCGGCTCGAACTCGCGCGGCTGCATCGCGAGCTCGGCAGCACGATGATCTACGTGACGCACGACCAGGTGGAAGCGATGACGCTCGGCGACCGGATCGCGGTGTTCAACGGCGGACGCATCGAGAAGGTCGGCTCGCCGCTGTCGCTGTACGAGCAGCCGGCCAATCACTTCGTCGCATCGTTCCTCGGCTCGCCGTCGATGAACTTCCTGCCGTGCCGCGCGCACGGCGGCGCCGAGGCGATCCGTTTCGACGTGCCGGGCGGCTCGCTCGCCGCGACGCCGGACGACACGCGCGCGTGGCCGTCGGGTTCGCTGCAACTGGGCATCCGGCCCGAGAACCTCGTGGTGGGCGCGCCCGGCACGGGGCTCGATGGCCGCGTCACGCACGCCGAGCATCTGGGCGACGCGACGATCGTGTATGTCGAGCTCGCGGGCCATGACCGGCCGCTGTCGGTGCGGCAGAACCGCGACGCATACACGGTCGCATCGGGGCAGCCGGTCGGCGTGCGCGTCGACATGCGGCACGCCCACTTTTTCGACGACGCGGGCCGCGCACTCTGAGCGCGGTTCGGCACGCAGGTTCCGCACGCCGTTCGGCGGGCGGCCGAAGTCACGCATAAACAAGACATTCGATGACGACAGTAAAACTGGTACAGGGCGCGAACGCGATCCTGGGTGAGGGCCCGCTGTGGTGCGAGCGCTCGGCGTCGCTCTACTGGATCGACATCAAGCGCACCGCGCTCTACCGCTACACGCCCGGCCAGGGCCAGACGGGCTTCTGGCTGCTGCCGGAGCTGGCCGGGTGCGTCGCGAGCGTCGACGACGGGCGGCTGCTCGTCGCGCTGAAAAGCGGCCTGCACCTGTTCGACCCCGCAGGCGGCGCGCTCGAACGGCTGGCCGATGCCGGGCACGCGCGGCCGTCGCTGCGCTACAACGACGGCGCGGTCGATGCGCGCGGGCGCTTCTGGGTCGGCACGATGGCCGACGACGGCGACGGCCTCGGCGATCTGCATTGCTTCGAGCACGCGCGCGCGTCGCGGGTCGCGGTGGCCGGCTTCGCGTGCGCGAACGGGATGGGCTGGAGCCCGGACGGCACGACGATGTACGTGACGGACTCCGGGCGTCGCACGATCTTCGCGTACGACTTCGATGTCGACGCGGCGCAACTGTCGAACGCGCGGCCGTTCGCGACGTTCGGCGACGCGCGCGGCGTGCCCGACGGGCTCGCGGTCGATGCGCAAGGCGGCGTGTGGTCGGCGATCTGGGACGGCTGGCGGCTGCATCGCTATGCGCCGGACGGCGCGCTGGACGCGGTCGTCGAGATGCCGGTGCAGCGGCCGACGAGCGTCGCGTTCGGCGGTGCCGATCGCGCGACGTTGTTCGTCACGTCGGCGTCGGTCAACGTCAGTGCGGACGGGCTGTTGCGCGGGCCGCTCGCGGGCAGCCTGTTCGAGACGCGGCCGGGTGTGGCCGGGCTCGAACAGCACTGCGTGTCACGCGCGTGGCTGGGCGACGCGGTTGCGGCGGCGCCGCGCTGATCAGGTGTGCAAGGTCGGCGGGTCAGCGGCGGCGCGGTTCGCGCGGCCGCACCGTGGATTCGCGAACGACGAGCCGCGCGTCGAGCATCGAATGCGGCTCGGGCGACTTGCCCGCGAGCGCGTCGAGCAGCATCGTCATCGCGACTTCGCCCGCGCGCTCGGTTTCGGTGTCGATCGACGTCAGCGTGGGCGACGTGAGCTTGCCGAGCTCGAGGTTGTCGAAGCCGCACACGGCGACGTCGTGCGGGATCGCGATGCCGAGCCGCTCCGCTTCCTTGATGAAGCCGGCCGCGATCATGTCGTTGTAGCAGATCACCGCGTCCGGCGGATCGGCGGACAGCATCACCGATGCGCACACGCGCTCGCCGTCGGCGACGGTCGCGCGCGGCACGCTGAAGGTCTGCAGCGGCAGTCCGGCGCGCGCGAGGACCTGCTCGGCGCCGCTGCGCCGTTCGGCGTCGCCACGCGCGTTCGGCAGGCTGATGTACGCGAAGCGCTGATACTTTTCCATCAGCAGGTGCTGCCCGAGCATCTCGCCCGCGCGGATCGGGTCGGAGTACAGCGTGAGCAGGCCGTCGCGCGGCGCGGAGCCGACCGCGACGACCGGCTTGCCGAGGCTCGCGGTCCAGCGCAGGTCGTCGTCGGGCATGCTGGTGTTCAGGATCAGCCCGTCGACGCGCCGGCTCAGCTTCGTCAGCGCGGGCCGTTCGCCCTTGCGGTTCTCGTCGGCATCGACGATCAGGACCACGAAATCGTTGCGCTGCGCGATCCGGTTCACGCCCTTGACCATCGCGGTGAAGTACGGGTTGAGAATGTCCTGGATCACGACGCCGACGGCGCCCGTCTGGCCGGTCGCCATCGAGCGCGCGAGCGGGTTCGACTCGTAACCGAGCTGCGCGATCGCCTCGGCGATGCGGCGCTCGACGTCGGGCGAGAAGCGCTTCGTCTTGTTGATGAACTTCGAGACGGTTCCGATGGAGACGCCGGCTGCGGCGGCGACTTCGTTGATCTTGGCCACGATGAAAGTGTGTGTCAGTGCATTTTGCCGGCGAGCATAGCATGCGCGCCGGCGGCGGCGACCGTGCGGCCATGCTGGATGCATGCCGCGCGGCCGGACTCGGTAGTATCCCTTGGAGGGCCAGAATTTTCTTGAAAAAGCGCAATCGCGCACCGACAATGAAAACGCTTTCCCAATTCGCGAGCATAGCACGCGCGCATTCCGTTCGAAACGTATCGGAAAACGACGCACGACAACCGCCGCGAAATTTTTTTGCCGTTGCGGGAAAGCGCTTTCCCAATTCAGACGAAAACAAGGAGGAGATCTTGATGCGACAGTATGGGTGGATCGCGGCGCTCGCATTGGCGGTGCCCGCCGTGGCGCAGGCCGAATCGAGCGTGACGGTGTGGGGGCGGGTCGGCGGAGACGTGCAGTACCTGAGTGGCGTGCAGAACGGCCCGCATTCGACGGGCTCGCGCTTCTCCGAGGGCAACGACTGGGGGACGAGCATCCTCGGCCTCACGGGCAAGGAGGATCTCGGCGGCGGCAACCAGGCCGTGTTCTGGCTCGAATCGGCGATCAACGCGGCGAACGGCAACTACGGCGGCGGCGTGCTGTTCCAGCGCGGCGCATGGGTCGGGCTGAAGAACGAGCGCTACGGCTTCCTGCGGCTCGGGCAGGGGTCGTTCATCAACAGCTACATCTGGTCGTACGATCCGCTGCTGGAGGAAAACTATTCGGTCGAGTCGCTGACGTCGTACCGCAACGGGCCGAAGCTGTCGAACGGGATTCGCTACGAGTCGCCGAAGTTCGGCGGCTTCTCGTTCGCGTTGCAGGCGAACCTCGGCAACAGCTCGGATGGCTGGCTGCGGGGCTCGACCAACAACGTGAACGCAACGGGTTTGTCCGACGGCGCGACGCTCGCGTACACGCACGGCGACTTCGAAGTGCGCGCGATCTGGAACGAGATCCGCAACCAGTACGGCCGCGAGGACAACCTGTTCACCGCGTCGCAGGAAGCGTTCATCGGCGTGCGCGACCGCTTCGGCCCGGCGCTGGTGCAGCTCGGCTACACCCGCTACAGCGCGCCCGACACGCCGGCCGGCCTGTCGCGCACCGCGAACTATTACTGGGGCGGCGTGACCTACGACGCGACGCCGTTCCTGCACCTGCAGGGCGCCGTCTACTCGATGAAGATCGACGCGGGCAAATGGACCGCCGATCACAGCGGCGAAGGGCGCTCGACGATCATCGGCCTCGGCACGATGTACGACCTGTCGAAACGCACGTTCCTGTACGCAACCGCCGCGCACGTGTTCAACAGCGCGAATGCGAACCTGGGCGTGAACCCGCAGTCGCCGGGGCTCGGCAACGGCAACGGACTCGGGGCGTCGCCGATGCCGGGGCATGGTCAGACCGGCGTCTATGCCGGTGTCGAGACGCTCTTCTGAGCGAGACGAAACCGCACGGCGCATCGCATACGTCAAATAGAGGAATCCTATGCAAGCAGCAAGCAAGCGACATCGCGAACCAGCGAACCTGCCGCGCCTGATCGCGCTCGACTGGGGCACCACGTCGCTGCGCGCGTACCTGATGGCGGACGCGCGGACGGTGCTCGACGAGCGCGCCGCGCCCAGGGGCGTGATGCAGATCGGCGGCGCGGAGGTCGCGATCGCGGATGCGTGCGAGGCGGCGTTCGACGACGTGTGCGGCGCGTGGCTCGCCGCGTGGCCGGCGCTGCCGGTCGTCGCGGCCGGCATGGTCGGCAGCGCGCAGGGCTGGCGCGAGACGCCGTATGCGGACGTGCCGATCGACGCGGACCGGCTCGGCGCGTCGCTGCATGCGGTGCGCACGCGACGCGGCACGGCCGTGCATATCGTGCCGGGGCTGATCCAGCGCGGCGAGCTCGTGAACGTGATGCGCGGCGAGGAGACGCAGATCGTCGGTGCGCTGCACGCCGGCGGCGCCGCGCATGCGTCGGCCGCGACGCGCTGGATCGGCCTGCCGGGCACGCATTCGAAATGGGTCGCGGTGCGCGGCTCGCGGATCGAGCGCTTCCGGACCTTCATGACGGGCGAGCTGTATGCGCTGCTCTGCACGCACAGCCTGCTCGGCCGCACGATGCGGCCGGCGCCGGCGTTCGTCGAGGCGGCGTTCGAGCGCGGCGTGCGCACCGCGCAGGCCGGCCATGCGACCGGGCTGCTCGCGACGATCTTCGGCAGCCGCGCGCGGCTGCTGGCCGGCGAGCTCGCGCCGCACGAGCAGGCCGATTACCTGTCGGGCGTGCTGATCGGTCACGAACTCGCGGGGCTGGCCGCCGAAGGCGACGGGCCGGCCGGCTCGCCCGGTGCCGAGGCGCCGCGGCCGATGCTGATCGGCGACGCCGCGCTGTGCGCGCGATACCGGCACGCGGCCGCGCTGTTCGGCTGGCCGCCCGTCGACACGATCGACGGCGCGGCGGCGGCCGGCCTGTGGGTGCTGGCCGAGCGGGCGGGGCTGCTGCCCGCGGCACGCGAGGGGGCGGCGGTTCGTCTCGACGAACCGGCTGTCGCAATGGGTGGGCGGCGCGACGATCGACAGGCCGTCGATCCGGTGCCGGATAACGCATGCAACATTTCGGGAGACTCACGTTGAAACACTGGAAGATGGTCGTCGCGCCGCTCGTCGGCGCACTTGCCGCGTGCGGCGGCGGAGAATCGCCGGACGGCGCGGCAGTCACCGGGCAGCAACTGGCTGCCGCGCCCGCTGCCGGGCAGCAGGCCGGCGCGACGCCGGGCACGCTGTACGTCGACTGCTCGACGGGCGGCAACGGGAATGGCAACGGCAACGGCAACGCGAAGGCCTCGACCGCGACGCTCGGCACGCCGGCGCACCCGATCGACGCACTCGCCACGCTGAACCGGATCGTGCTCACACCCGGCACGCATGTGCGCTTCAAGCGCGGCACGACGTGCTACGGCAGCTTTTCACCGGCGGCCGGCAGCACGGGCACGGCCGGCGCGCCGATCGTCGTCGACGCGTACGGCGATCCGAAGGCGTCGCGGCCCGTGATTGCGGCCGGCTGCACCGATGCCGCGACGGACCCGGACCAGTCGATCACCGAGCAGCACAAGACGGCGAGCGGGTTCAGCGGCTATTACTCGCTGTGCAAGTCGGACAACCCGACCGTGAACCGCGCGGCCATCTATCTGTACAACACGCAGTACTGGGACATCAGTTCGCTCGAGCTGACCAACGATGCGACGACGCCCGGCGGGCGCCTCGGGCTGTACGTGCGGCTCGAAGACTACGGCATGGGCAGCCACTATCACGTCGACGACGTGTACGTGCATCACGTGCGCGGCTATCTGCAGGACGTCGCCGGCAATACGGTCGGCTCGTACAAGACGACGGGCGGGATGCTGTTCGAGGTGACGCGCGACAACGAGGTGGTCGGCACGAAGGAGAAGCCGACCGGCTTCGACGACATCGCGGTCGAGAACAGCGAGATCTACAACGTCGACGCGGTCGCGCTGTCGACCCGTTCCGCGTGGATGTGCCGGGTGGGCGGCGCGCCGTGCGGCGACTATCCGCCGTACAAGGGCAACCCGGCATACCTGACCAACCCGGCCACGCAGGCGGCGTCGGAATATTTGCCGATGACGCGCGTCGTGTTGCGCAACAACCTGATCCACAACGTCGGCGGCGACGGCATCATCGTGCGCACCGCAACCGCGCCGGTCGTCGAGGCGAACCACCTGTACGACATCTGGATGCGCGCGCCGGGCAACAGTGCCGGTGCGTGGGCGATCAACACCGACGACGCGCTGTTCCGCTACAACGAAGTCGACGGCGTGCGGCTCCAGAACAACATCGAAGCCGGCGACGGCATGGCGTTCGACGCCGATCTCGGCACGCGCAATACGCGGGTGACGGCGAACTTCAGCCACGACAACGACGTCGGGCTGATGCTGTTCTGCGGATGCGGGTCCGACGGGCTGGGCCACGTCGCGCAGGAAACCGGCGCGATCGTCGACAACAACCTGAGCCTGAACGACAAGCGGCGAATCGTCTCCGCCGCCGGGTCGGCCGACTCCGTCGTGCGCGACAACGTCGTGATCACGCGCACGCCGGGCCTCGTGACGCCGATCGTCGAGAACCTCAGCTACGCGAACGCGTTCCAGGTGACCGGCAACCGCTTCTACAACGCATCGGACAGCGGCGCGATCTTCCGGACGAAGAATCCGCAAGGCAGCTACGCGAACATCGTGTGGAGCGGCAACGCGTACTTCGGGTATGCGGCGGATCCCGAGTTCGCCGGGCCGAACTACCGTCACGGCGCCGAGCCCGATACGGTCCAGTCGTTCGCCGGGCAGAACGTCGACGCGGTCGCCGGCGCATGGTTCGCCGCGAGCGGGTTCGACCAGAACCGGTATCGCGCGCCGCGCGTGCACTGACGGCACGGGCGCGCGTCCGACGCTGCCGCCGCGCGCGACCCGCTGCCCGCGTCAGCGGGTCGCAGGCCGGACGCCTGCCCGGTTTGATCGTCGTCAACCCTTGAACCCGCCACCCGCCGATGATGGTGGAATGGCCGCGCGCGCTACCGCGCGCGGCAAATCACCCCAGCGAGGTTCGCATGTACGAGAAGATCATGGTGGCCGTCGACGGCAGCGCTTCGTCGAAGCAGGCCCTTGCCGAGGCAGTGAAGGTGGCGCTGGCGGGCGACACGCACGTCAGCGTCGTGTACGTGGTCGACAAGTCGGTGCTGTTCACGTATGCCGGCCGTTTCGACCCGCATGCGCTCGTCGAAGAAATTCGCGACGACGGCATCAAGGTGCTGCGCGAAGCCGAACAGATCATCGCGCTGGCCGGCGCGAAGGGCGAAGCCGAGCTCGTCGAGACCGAAAGCATCGGCGAGGATGTCGCGGAGCGCCTGCAGCGCTATGTGAAGGAGCGCGGAATCGATCTCGCGGTGGTCGGCACGCACGGGCGGCGCGGGATCCGGCGCGTGCTGCTCGGCAGCGTCGCCGAGCGTTTCCTGCGCGGCGCGAAGTGCCCGGTGCTGCTGATTCGCGGCGACGCTGCCGACGTTCCGGCCGCCGCCGCCGCGGCCTGATGCGGCGGGTGCGCGATGATACGTCGCCAGTACCGGATCGTCGTCGCGGCGATCGCCGTGTTCGTGTCGCTCGCGGGGATGATGGCCGTCGTGAGCGGGCTGCTGTTCGATAATCCGATCGCGCTGCGCGGCGGCGCGATCGCGTTGATCGTCGGCGTGGCCGGTTTCGTCGTGATGCTCAACCCGGGGCCGAAAGGCGAAGGGTGACGCGATACGAGCGATACGTGCGCAGTTACGTGCCGCTCGTATCGGACACCGCCGCTTGGTGCGGCTCGGCCTGCACGTTCAGCCGCTTCAACGTTTCCGCCAGCTCCGCGTTCTTCGGCTCGATCTTGCGCGCCTGTGCGAACACGTCGCGCGCTTCATCCTGCCGCCCCATCTTCCACAGCACTTCACCCTTGTGCGTCAGGCCGGTCGCCCACGCATCGCGCGCATCGCTGTCGCCGTCGTCGTCCTTCGCGAAGATCGCGATCGAGCGGTCGAACCACACGAGCGCTTCGTCGTTGCGGCCGAGGCGATACAGCGCCCAGCCCTTGCTGTCGAGCGCATACGCATCGTCCGGCGCTTTCGCGAGATGCGCGTCGATCATCGCCAGCCCGCGATCGACTTCGACGCCCGCGTCGACGAGCCGGTAGCCGATGTCGTTAAGGCGGCTGTCGGGAATGTCGCCGAGGTCGAGCACGGTGGCCACGCGGCCGGCGTCGCGTTCCGCGATCGCGAGCGACAGCAGCTTGGCGACGATCTGTTGCCGCAGTTCGCTGCCGATCCGGTCGCCGTTGGCCACCAGGCTGCCGAGGTATTGCGTGTACAGGTCCGGCGCGCCCGGCTCGTTTCCGCTGTTCGCAATGGCCACGCCGGGGCCTGCACACCAGTCGGTGTCGGCCGACCCGGCCAGCATCCCGGTGTAGAGATTGACGTTGCGCGGCGTGCGCGACTGCGCGTAGTACGTGTAGCCGTTCGCATCCGAGTAGCCGCATGCCAGATATTCGTGCTCGACGTCCAGCACGTACGGGAAGCGGCCGAGCGGCGCGTCGCCGGACGGGCCGACCAGCCGGAACGATTCGCCCAGGTCGCCTTCGCCGATGACCGGGTTGAACACCCATTGCTTCTGCGGATGCGATTTCGGCAGCCGGATCCGCGCGGTGTGCCCGGTGGCGTCGGTCGTGCCGAAGATCACGCTGTCGTGCTGGCCCGGCTTGACCGGCAGGCCCGCGATGACCTGGCCCGGCAGGAACAGCCGATACCGCGCATTCGGCAGCGGCTGGTGCGTGACGGGGTCGCGCAGCACGAACTGATGAACGTAGGCGCCTTTGCCGAGCGATGCCGTCGGCGCGAGATAGGTGCGGGCGTGAGCCGCGGGCAGCGCGGCGCAGCCGATGGCGGCGGCAACGCAGGCGGCGAAAAAGCGTGATGTCATGAGAATGCGGTTTTTATAGGTAAAGGTGCGATTGACCGACGGCCGGTAGTACAGCGAATACCTCGAATGCGTTGCGCAGTCTTCTATGGATGACGGGCTGCGGCCGGCCATTTCCAACGGAAATCGCCGGATCGTTCAACGCAATTCGATGCGGGTGTCCCCCGACGCTTCGATGCCCGCGATGCGCGGGGAAACAGGCGGGGCGGACCGGGAAAACGGGTTTCCCGTGCGCAGCATAGCAGGTGAGACCGTTCAATCGGTCCCCATTTCACGTCGTTGCGCGCGGATCAACGATGCCGTGATTTGTATCAAGTCGTGATATGACGATCCGGAAGACAATCCATTCGATCCGGACGCAAGAAATGAAGACGGACGGAACAGGCGAAATCCGATCGTCCTTTACAACCGGTATTTCGCCTCCTTAAATAATCAGGGTCTGCCAAAAGACCGGAAAAACGAGATCCCCATGAGCCACTTCCTGGATAGATTGCGTTATTTCTCCACCACGAGGCCAACCTTCTCCGACGGACACGGCGCCGTCACGGACGAGGACCGAAAATGGGAGGACGGCTACCGGCTGCGCTGGCAGCACGACAAGATCGTCCGCTCGACCCACGGCGTGAACTGCACGGGCTCGTGCTCGTGGAAGGTTTACGTCAAGGGCGGGATCGTCACCTGGGAAACCCAGCAGACCGATTACCCGCGCACGCGCCCCGACATGCCGAACCACGAACCGCGCGGCTGTTCGCGCGGCGCGTCGTACTCCTGGTATCTGTACAGCGCGAACCGCCTCAAGCATCCGATGGTGCGCAGCGCGCTGGTGAAGCTGTGGCGCGAACGCCGTCGCACGCTCGCGCCCGTCGATGCGTGGCGCTCGATCGTCGAGGACGACGACGCGCGGCGCTCGTACCAGAGCCGCCGCGGGCTCGGCGGCTTCGTGCGCGCGAGCTGGGACGAGGTCAATGAGATCGTTGCAGCCGCAAACGTCTACACGGTCGAGCGGCACGGCCCCGATCGCGTGGTCGGCTTCTCGCCGATTCCGGCAATGTCGATGGTGTCGTACGCGGCCGGCTCGCGCTACCTGTCGCTGATCGGTGGCGTGTGCCTGAGCTTCTACGACTGGTATTGCGACCTGCCGCCCGCGTCGCCGCAGACCTGGGGCGAGCAGACCGACGTGCCGGAATCGGCCGACTGGTACAACTCGACGTTCATCATGATGTGGGGCTCGAACGTCCCGCAGACCCGCACGCCGGACGCACACTTCCTCGTCGAGGCACGCTATCGCGGCACCAAGGTCGTGTCGGTGTTCCCCGACTACTCGGAAGGCGCGAAGTTCGGCGATCTGTGGCTGCACCCGAAGCAGGGCACCGATGCGGCGCTCGCGCTCGCGATGGGCCACGTGATCCTCAAGGAATTCCATCTCGCCGGCAAGAGCGACTATTTCATCGACTACTGCAAGCGCTATACCGACATGCCGTCGCTCGTGCGCCTCGTGCCGCATGGCGATGGCTACGTGCCCGAGCGCCTCGTGCGCGCGTCCGACTTCGACGATGCGCTCGATGAGGCGGCGCACCCGGACTGGAAGACCGTGATGATCGACGACGCGAACGGCGAATTCGTCGTGCCGGTCGGCTCGGTCGGTTTCCGCTGGGGCCAGCAGGCGGACGCCGACAAGGGCAAGTGGAACCTGCGCGGCGAGACGTCGAAGGGCGCGGCACTGTCGCCGCGCCTGTCGTGCACGGCCGCGCACGACGACGTGGTCGACGTGCTGTTCCCGTACTTCGGCAACCAGCCGCACGCGCACTTCAATTCGACGGAACACGGTTCCGAGCTGTCGCGCCGGATCGGCGTGCGGCGCATCGCGACGCGCAACGGCGACATGCTGGTCGCGACCGTCTACGACCTGTTCGTCGCGAACTACGGGCTCGACCAGGGGCTGGGCGGGCGCGACGTGGCCGCGAGCTACGACGACGATCTGCCGTACACGCCGGCCTGGCAGGAAGCGATCACCGGCGTGAAGCGCGCGGACGTGATCTCGGTCGCGCGGCAGTTCGCGGAGAACGCGCACAAGACGCAAGGCAAGTCGATGGTGATCATCGGCGCGGGGATCAACCACTGGTTCCACATGGACATGTCGTACCGCGCGATCATCAACATGCTGATCATGTGCGGCTGCGTCGGCAAGCCGGGCGGCGGGTGGTCGCATTACGTCGGCCAGGAGAAGCTGCGTCCGCAGACGGGCTGGACCGCGCTTGCGTTCGCGCTCGACTGGAGCCGGCCGCCGCGCCACATGAACGCGACGTCGTTCTTCTACGCGCACACCGACCAGTGGCGCTACGACACGATGGACCCGAGCGCGCTGCTGTCGCCGCTCGCGGACAAGACGCAGTTCCACGGCTCGCCGATCGACTACAACGTGCGCGCCGAACGGATGGGCTGGCTGCCGTCCGCGCCGCAACTGTCGGTGAATCCGCTGAAGGTCGGCGCGACCCTCGGCGACCCCGCCCAGGCCGGCGCCGACGTCGCACGGCAACTGAAGGCCGGCACGCTGCAGATGGCGTGCGAGGATCCGGACGCACCGGACAACTTCCCGCGCAACCTGTTCGTGTGGCGCTCGAACCTGCTCGGCTCGTCGGGCAAGGGCCACGAGTATTTCCTGAAGCACCTGCTCGGCACGACCAACGGCGTGCAGGGCGAGGACCTCGGCGCGACGGGCGGTGCCCGCCCCGAGGAAGTGAAGTGGCACGACGACGCGCCGCGCGGCAAGCTCGACCTGCTCGTCACGCTCGACTTCCGGATGTCGACCACCTGCATGTACTCGGACGTCGTGCTGCCGACCGCGACGTGGTACGAGAAGGACGACATGAACACGTCCGACATGCACCCGTTCATCCACCCGCTGTCGGCGGCGGTCGATCCCGCGTGGGAATCGAAGAGCGACTGGGAGATCTTCAAGGGGATCGCGAAGCGCTTCTCCGAGCTGTGCGACGGGCATCTCGGCGTCGAACGCGACGTCGTGCTCGCGCCGATCGCGCACGATACGCCGGGCGAGCTCGCGCAGCCGTTCGACGTGCAGGACTGGAAGCGCGGCGAATGCGAGCCGGTGCCGGGCCGCACGATGCCGGCGGTGATCGCCGTCGAGCGCGACTATCCGAACACCTACGCGCGTTTCACGTCGCTCGGCCCGCTGATGGACAAGCTCGGCAACGCCGGCAAGGGCATCGGCTGGGATACGAAGGACGAAGTGAAGCTGCTCGGCCAGCTCAACTACACGGTCGCCGACGGCGCCGCGCAGGGGCGCCCGCGCATCGACACCGCACTCGACGCGGCCGAGGTGATCCTCGCGCTCGCACCGGAAACCAACGGCGAAGTCGCGGTGAAGGCGTGGCGTGCGCTGTCCGGCATCACGGGCATTGATCACACGCATCTGGCCGTCGCGCGCGAGGACGAGAAGATCCGCTTCCGCGACATCCAGGCGCAACCGCGCAAGATCATCTCGTCGCCGACGTGGAGCGGGATCGAATCGGAACACGTGTCGTACAACGCGGGCTACGTGAACGTGCACGAACTGGTGCCGTGGCGCACGCTGACGGGCCGTCAGCAGCTGTACCAGGATCACCCGTGGATGCGCGCGTTCGGCGAGTCGCTGTGCGCGTACAAGCCGCCGGTCGACACGGGCAGCTACGCGCACATGGTCGGCAAGCGCTCGAACGGCAACCCCGAGCGCGTGCTGAACTTCCTGACGCCGCACCAGAAGTGGGGGATCCACAGCACGTACACGGACAACCTGCTGATGCTGACGCTGTCGCGCGGCGGCCCGATCGTGTGGATGTCGGAGGACGACGCGAAGGCGATCGACGCGGTCGATAACGACTGGATCGAGTGCTACAACTCGAACGGCGCGTTGTGCGCACGGGCGGTGGTGAGCCAGCGGATTCCGTCCGGGATGGTGATGATGTACCACGCGCAGGAGAAGATCGTGAACACGCCGGGCTCGGAAATCACCGGCACGCGCGGCGGCATTCACAACTCGGTCACGCGCATCGCGCTGAAGCCGACCCACATGATCGGCGGCTACGCGCAGCTGTCGTACGGCTTCAACTACTACGGCACGGTCGGCTCGAATCGCGACGAGTTCCTGATCGTGCGCAAGATGAGCCGGATCGACTGGCTCGACGGAGAAGAAACCGCGGTCGACCCCACCACGCAACACGCCGTTCGCGCCGGAGAAACGTCATGAAGATACGTGCACAGATCGCGATGGTGCTGAACCTCGACAAGTGCATCGGGTGCCATACCTGCTCGGTGACCTGCAAGAACGTGTGGACCAGCCGCGAAGGGATGGAATACGCGTGGTTCAACAACGTCGAGACCAAACCCGGCATCGGCTATCCGAAGGACTGGGAGAACCAGGACCGCTGGCGCGGCGGCTGGCAGCGGCGCGCCGACGGCAAGATCGAGCCGCGTCTGGGCGGCAAGTGGCGGCTGCTCGCGCAGATCTTCGCGAACCCGCACCTGCCCGAGATCGACGACTACTACGAGCCGTTCACGTTCGACTACGGCCATTTGCAGGAAGCCGGCAACACGCGTGCGATGCCGGTCGCGCGGCCGCGCTCGCTGATCAGCGGCCAGCGGCTCGAGAAGATCGAGTGGGGGCCGAACTGGGAGGAAATCCTCGGCGGCGAATTCGAGAAGCGCGCGAAGGACTACAACTTCGAGAACGTGCAGAAGGACATCTACGGGCAGTTCGAGAACACCTTCATGATGTACCTGCCGCGCCTGTGCGAGCACTGCCTGAACCCGGCGTGCGTCGCAGCGTGCCCGTCGGGCTCGATCTACAAGCGCGAGGAGGACGGCATCGTGCTGATCGACCAGGACAAGTGCCGCGGCTGGCGCATGTGCGTGTCGGGATGCCCGTACAAGAAGATCTACTACAACTGGCAGAGCGGCAAGGCCGAGAAGTGCATCTTCTGCTATCCGCGGATCGAGGCCGGCCAGCCGACCGTGTGTTCGGAAACCTGCGTGGGCCGCATTCGCTACCTGGGCGTGCTGCTGTACGACGCCGACCGGATCAGCGAAGCCGCCAGCGCGGAGAACGAGAAGGATCTGTACGAAGCGCAGCTGTCGCTGTTCCTCGATCCGGAGGATCCGGCCGTGATCGCGCAGGCCGAGCGCGACGGCGTGCCGGCCGCGTGGATCGACGCCGCGCGTCGCTCGCCGACCTACAAGATGGCGATCGACTGGAAGATCGCATTCCCGCTGCATCCGGAATACCGGACGCTGCCGATGGTCTGGTACGTGCCGCCGCTGTCGCCGATCAACTCGGCCGCGAACAGCGGCGCGCTCGGGATGAACGGCTACCTGCCGGACGTCGAATCGCTGCGCATTCCGCTGCGTTATCTGGCGAACCTGCTGACGGCCGGCGACGAAGCGCCGGTGAAGCTCGCGCTCGAGCGGTTGCTCGCGATGCGCGCGTTCATGCGTGCGCGTCACGTCGACGGCATCGACGCGCGCGGCGTGCTCGACCAGGTCGGGTTGTCGCTCGCGCAGGTCGAGGAGATGTACCGCTATCTCGCGATCGCGAACTACGAGGATCGTTTCGTCATCCCGACGACGCATCGCGAGTATGCGGAGAACGCGTACGACCTGCGCGCATCGTGCGGCTTCTCGTTCGGCAACGGCTGTTCCGACGGCCGTTCGGAAGGCAGCCTGTTCAGCTCGAAGAAGGGCTCGAAAACCATTCCGATCCACGAGGCCTCCCGATGAGCAACGCACCCGACCCGACCTATGCGGCGTTCGCGGCGCTGCTCGACTATCCCGACGAAGCGCTCGTCGACGTGCTCGATTCGATCGACGCCCACCTGCGTGAACGTGCGCGCGTGCCGAAGGCGGTACGCGCGGGCCTCGACCGGTTCTTTGCCTATGTGCGCGAGCGCGACCTGCTGACGCTCCAGGAGAACTACGTCGCGCTGTTCGATCGCGGCCGCGCGACGTCGCTGCACCTGTTCGAACACGTGCATGGCGAATCGCGCGATCGCGGCCAGGCGATGGTCGATCTGCTGCAGATGTACGAGCGGCACGGGCTGGCGCTGAACCCGGGCGAGCTGCCCGACTATCTGCCCGTGTTCCTCGAATACCTGTCGCGGCTGCCGGCGCCGGACGCGCGCAAGCTGCTCGCCGAAACCGGCGAAATCCTGCAGGCGCTGGCCGGCCAGCTTGCGCAGCGCGGCAGCCATTACAGCTTCGTCGTTGGCGCGTTGCTGCCGATGGCCGGCCTCGCACCGGTCGACGCGCCGGCCGCCGCGGACGACGACGTCGCCGCCGAGCGGCCGAGCGCCGACGACTACCGTGCGCTCGACGCGTCGTATGCGGACGAAGCGGTGCGCTTCGTCGGCGCGGCCACGCCGGCCGGGCAGACGGTGCAATTCCACGACAAGCGGCCGGCCCGCGGCGCGTAAGCGCGGGCTCAACTGGGGAAAGACATGAGCGCTTACCTGCATCAGTTCCTGTTCGGGATCTACCCGTACATCTGTCTCGCGGTGCTGCTGGTCGGCAGCCTGATCCGCTTCGACCGCGATCAGTACACGTGGAAAAGCGATTCGTCGCAACTGCTGCGCCACGGGATGCTGCGGCTCGGCAGCAACCTGTTCCACTGGGGCATCCTCGTCGTCGTGCTCGGGCACTTCGCGGGCTTCCTCGCGCCGCACTGGCTCGTGTCGCCGTTCCTGTCGGCGTCCGGGCACCAGCTCGTCGCGATGGTGGCGGGCGGCACGGCCGGCGTCGCGGCGATCATCGGGCTGACGCTGCTGATCTGGCGTCGTCTCGGCGACGCACGCATCCGCAACAACAGCCGCAAGTCCGACATCCTGATCGTGCTGATGCTGTGGGTGCAGCTCGCGCTCGGGCTCGGCACCGTCGTGCTGTCGACGCGCCACATGGACGGCGCGATGTTCGAGCAGCTCACCGACTACGTGAAGGGCGTCGTCACGTTCCGGCCGGATATCGCGAGCCTGCTCGTCGGCGTGCCGCTGACGTACCGGCTGCATATCCTGCTCGGCTTCACGATTTTCCTCGTGTCGCCATTCACGCGGATGGTGCACATCTGGAGCGGCATCGCATCGGTCGCGTACCTGATCCGGCCGTATCAACTCGTGCGCAAGCGCTAAGGAGGTGGCATGAACGACGTTCTCCCTGAAGTCGCGACGGTGCCGCTGATCATCAACGGTGTCGAGATCGACGCGGCGTCGATCGCGGCCGAGGCCGAGCATTACGACGACGCAGCCGATCCGCTCGACGCGGCGCGGCATGCGCTCGCGGTGCGCGAGCTGCTGCGGCAGCGCGCGGTGTCGCTCGCATTGATCGACGAAGGCGCGCCGCTCGACGATGCGGCGGTCGATGCGCTGCTCGAACGCGAGCTCACGCACGTGCCCGAACCGGATCGCGCCGATTGCGAGCGCTACTACGCGCAGCATCCGGCGCGCTTTCGCCGCAACGACATCGTCTATGCGAGCCATGTGCTGTTCGCGGTGACCGACCGCGTGCCGCTCGCGCCGCTGCGGCAGCGCGCGGAAAGCGCGCTCGCCGACGTGGTGGCCGCGCCCGATACGTTCGAAGCCGTTGCGCGCGCGTCGTCGAACTGCCCGTCGGCGCAGGTCGGCGGCAGCCTCGGGCAACTGCTGCGCGGCGACACCGTGCCGGAATTCGAGGCCGCGCTGTTCGACTCGGAAGGGATCGGCGTGCTGCCGAAGCTCGTCAACACGCGTTTCGGCTTTCACATCGTGCGCATCGAGCGCCGCGTGCCGGGCGATACCGTGCCGTTCGACGAGGCGGCCGACCCGATCGCCGCGTACCTGTCGGAGCGCGTGCGCGAGCGGGCGATGCGACAGTACGTGGCGATACTCGCGGGCGGCGCGCGGGTCGAAGGCGTGAGCTTCGACGGCGCGAACGGGCCGCTCGTCCAATGAAACGGGGTTTTGCGTATGGCAACTCAACAAGGTAACGCCGCGCTGGCCGCGGATTCGCAGGCGATCCCGCTGCGCGCGTGGTCGGTGCTGGCCGCGAGCACGCTCGCGTTCATGGTGTGTTTCGTCGTGTGGATGATGTTCGGCGTGCTCGGCGTGCAGCTGCGCATCGATCTCGGGTTGAACAGCACCGAGTTCGGCCTGCTCACGTCGACCCCGGTGCTGACCGGCGCGCTGATGCGCTTGCCGCTCGGCACGTGGACCGACCGCTTCGGCGGGCGCATCGTGATGACGGTGCTGCTCGTCGTGTGCGCGATTCCCGTCTACATCGTCAGCTACGCGACGCAGCTCTGGCAGTTCCTCGTGATCGGGCTGTTTCTCGGCTGCGTCGGCGCGTCGTTCGCGGTCGGCACGCCGTACGTCGCGCGTTTTTTCCCGCCGAAGCGGCGCGGGCTCGCGATGGGCGTGTTCGGCGCGGGCACGGTCGGTGCGGCCGTGAACCTGTTCGTCACGCCGCTGCTGCTCGACGCATACGGCTGGCGCTTCGTGCCGCGCGTCTACGCGGTCGCGCTGCTGGTCACGGCCGTGATCTTCTGGTTCGCGTCGGCGCGCGATCCGGGCGCGGGCAAGCGCGGCGGCTCGTGGCTCGATGCGTTCAAGGTGCTGCGCGATCCGCGCGTGTGGCGGCTGTGCCAGTACTACTCGATCACGTTCGGCGGCTTCACCGCGCTGTCGCTGTGGATCCCGCAGTACCTGAAGAGCGAATACGGGATGTCGCTCGTGATGGCGTCCGCGTTCGCGGCCGGCTTCTCGTTGCCGGGCTCCGTGCTGCGTGCGCTCGGCGGCGCGCTGGCCGACCGCTTCGGCGCGCATGCGGTCACGTGGTGGGGTCTGTGGGTCGCGTGGATCGCGCTGTTCCTGCTGTCGTATCCGGCGACCGACTTCGTGATCCACACCATCAACGGCACCGCGACGCTGAGCGTTGCGATGCCGGTGGCCGGCTTCGTCGCGCTGACCTTCGTGCTCGGCGCGGTGTTCGCGCTCGGGATGGCGTCGACCTTCAAGTACGTCGCGGACGATTTCGCGGACAACATGGGCGTCGTCACCGGCATCGTCGGGCTCGCGGGCGGCCTCGGCGGCTTCCTGCTGCCGATCCTGTTCGGCATGCTGCTCGACCTGCTGCAGGTGCGCACGACCTGCTTCATGTTCCTGTACGGGATCGTCTGGGTGTCGCTGATCCTCATCTACCTGTCCGAGGTGCGGCGCACGCCCGTCACGGGCTGACCGCGCCCGCTCGACGGGCTCGCGCGATGCCGGACGCTTCCGGCATCGCGCATGCATTCGCAGCGCCTCGGGCGTTTTCTGCCGCGCGCAGTTCTGTCAAACTGGCGCCCATGAAACAGCGCCTCGCTTCACCGCCTTCCTCCGATTCCGCGCCTGCGCCCGCAGGCTTTCCCGACGCCGACGAACTGGCCGCGTTGCGCGCGTGGTACGCGGGCATGACCGTGCGTCGGGCGGTCGAGCGCTATTTGCCCGATCGTCTCGGCGACGGGCGGTCGGCGCGCGGCGTGATCGGCGGCATTCGCCGCCGTCTCGTGCGGGTCGCGCGACAGGTGGGGCGGCCCGATCTCGCGGCGCAGCTCGGTCACGCCGATGGCGAGCGCACGCAGATCGCCAGGGCGATGGCCGAGGCGATCGGCATGCTGCGCCATGCGCGAGCGCCGGTGCCGCAGATCAGCGACGACGTCGGCCTGTGGTTGCCCGCGCGGGCGGTGGTCGCGCTGCGCGCACACGGCATCGCGACGCTGGCCGACCTGACCGTGCGGATTCCGCGCCGGCGTCAGTGGTGGCGCGCGATCGCGGGGCTCGGCGTGGCGAGCGCGCGGCACGTCGAGGCGTTCTTCGCCGCTCATCCCGCGTTGACCGAGCGCGCCCGCGCGCTGATTGCCGCCACGCCGCGCGGCAGCATCGTGCCGTGGGAACACCTGAAGCTGCCGCACGAAGTCGACGGGTCGGCCGGCACGTTCCGCGCGCCGCGTGCGACCAGCACGCTCGACGCGGACAACGATTACGCGGCCGTGCATGCCTGGCTGTCGCTGCACGAATCGGCCGCGACGCGGCGTGCCTACCGGAAGGAGGCCGAGCGGCTGATCCTGTGGGCGATCGTCGAGCGCGGCCGCGCACTGTCGTCGCTGACGACCGAAGACGCGGTCGCGTACCGCGCGTTCTTGCGCAACCCGACGCCGCACGCGCGCTGGGTCGGCCCGGTGCGGCCGCGCGGCGCGCCGGACTGGCGGCCGTTCTCCGGCGGGCTGTCCGCGCGTTCGGCCGCGTACACGCTGTCGGTGCTCGGCGCGCTGTTCCGCTGGCTGATCGAGCAGCGCTACCTGCTCGCGAATCCGTTCGCGGGCGTGAAGGTGCGCGACACGCGCGGCGCGAATGCGCTCGACACGTCGCACGCGTTCACCGAAGGCGAGTGGCTGCTCGTGCGCACGATCGCGGACGGGCTCGAGTTTCGCAAGGACAAGTCGTCCAGCGCGCCGCAATCCGGCTGGACGCCGGCCGCCGCGCAACGGCTGCGCTTCATCCTCGATTTCGGTTACGCGACCGGGCTGCGTGCAAGCGAACTCGTCGGCGCGACGCTCGGCGACATCGCGACGGACGCGCACGGCGATGCGTGGCTGAAGGTGATCGGCAAAGGCAGCAAGGCCGCGCGCGTCGCGCTGCCGCCGCTCGCGCGTACGGCGCTCGATCGTCATCTGGTCGCGCGGCGGCTGCCGGTGACGCCGGTGCGCTGGCGCCCGGATACGCCGCTGATCGCGAGCCTCGCGGAAGACGGTGCGGCCGGGATCACGAGTGTGCGGCTGTGGAAGGTGATGCAGCGCTTCTTCGCGCAGACGGCCGCGCTCGTCGACGAGGACAACCCGGCGCTCGCGCAGAAGCTGCGGCAGGCGAGCCCGCACTGGATGCGGCACACGCATGCGACGCACGCGCTCGCGCGAGGCGCGGAGTTGACGACGGTGCGCGACAACCTGCGGCATGCGTCGATCTCGACGACGTCGATCTATCTGCACGGGGACGATGTGAAGCGGGCGCGACAGATGTCGAGTGCGTTTTCGGCAGACAAATAAGCGAGGCGCGCGAGCGGTTGCGCGGGAATTGAACGGAACGACACCGCGTCGGTGACGGTCAGAACGTGTATTCGACAACGGAGCGGGTGGATGGCATCGAGTCAGGGAACCGTCGATTTCATCGTCGAGCAGATGGCCGCGGCCGGCACGGTGTCGGCCCGCAAGATGTTCGGCGAATACGGGGTCTACTGCGACGGCAAGATGGTCGCGCTGGTCTGCGACGATCGGCTGTTCGTCAAGCCGACGCCCGATGGGCGTGCGTTTCTCGGTATCTGCGAGGAAGCGCCACCGTATCCGACAGCGAAGCCGCATCTCGTGATTGCAGGCGAGCGCTGGGATGACCGCGAATGGTTGTCGACGCTGATCCGGATCACTGCCGCGCAATTGCCGGTGCCGGTGAAGCGGGGCCGATAGCGATCGGCGTATTCCGTGAATCACGCGCGCACGCACTGCGCCTCCCGCTGGAGCACACGAATGGAGACGTCCACAGATCCACAAGCCCCGCGCTACGCGCGCCGCGCATGGCGCGCGCTCGTTGCGGCCTTATGCCTGGGCTGGAGCGCGCTGTCGTTCGGCGCGGACGGCGGCGCGGCGCTGCTCGACCGTTATCACAGCCTCGGCGAGCAGTTGAAGAACAACCCGTTCCATCGTCCGCTGTACCTCGAATCGTCCGAGGCGTCTTCATCGCTGAAGGGCGACATCTACGCGGTCGTCGACTATCCGTACTCGGTCGTGAGCGGCAAGCTGGACGATCCCGTGCAGGGCCCCGCGAACTGGTGCGCGGTGCTGATCCTGCACCTGAACACGAAGTATTGTCACGCGTCGACCGGCAGCAACGGCCCGGTGCTCGACGTGAATCTCGGCCGCAAGGTCGAGCAGAAGCTGTCGGATACCTATCGCGTGCAGTTCCGCTACCGCGTGGCTGCCGCGAGGCCCGACTATTTCCAGGTCGACCTGAGCGCCGACAGCGGCCCGATGGGCACGAAGGACTACCGGATCGCGCTGGAGGCCGTGCCGGTCGGCGCATCGCGCACGTTCCTGCATCTGACGTATGCGTATGGCTTCGGCACGGTCGGCCGGATGGCGATGAAGACTTATCTCGCGACGATCGGCAGCGACAAGGTCGGGTTCACGCTCGCGAGCGACGCGTCGGCCGCGCAGCCGCAATACATCGGCGGCGTGCGCGGGCTGCTGGAGCGCAACACGATGCGCTACTACCTCGCGATCGACGCGTATCTCGCGACGCTCGACAAGCCGCTCGACCAGCGCTTCGCGCGCTGGTTCGATGCGACCGAGCAGTATCCGCAGCAGCTGCACGAGGTCGAGCGCAGTGCGTATCTGCAGATGAAAGCGCAGGAGGCGCAGCGGCAGCAGACGGCGCGGTAGGCGCGCCGTTCACCGTTCATCACTCGCCGCTCAATCCAGCAACCCCGCGACAACATCGACGATCCGCTGCAGCAACGCTTCGTCGTAAGGCAGCCACGGCACCGCGCGCAGCGGCGACACCGGCGGCTCGATCGGCGTATCGACCGGCTCGCCGTCGCGCATCACGCGGCCGGTTGCGCAATGCACCGACCACCCGCCGACGCGCACATGGCGTTCGTCGAGCGCGATCCGCCCTTGCGCGATCGCGTCGGCGAACACGAGCGACAGCACGTGCCGGCGATGCGCCGCCATCACGCCCAGCGGCAGATCCGACAGCCGGTTCAGACGATTCCAGCGCCCGGCTTCCATCTCGCGGCGGCGCACCGGATCCGTCGCGAGCAATGCGGCCGCGGCGCGCGTGACGTCGTCGTCGAGCGCGAAGGCCGCGACGCTCACCAGCAGGTCGACTGCACGCGCGATTTCAGAGAACACCACCGGGTCGACCTCGCCGATCGGCACGGGCGCCCAATGCCGTTCGCGCCTGCGCTCGACGTGCAGCCGGCGCGACGTGCCGTGGCTGTCCGCGCCCGGATAGAGCGGGGCGTCGACGCCGAAGGTCGCGCGCACGTCGCCGAACTCGCGCACGAGCCCGTCGTCGTATGCCCGCAGCGCCCATCCTTCACGGCGCGCGACGCCGATCAGCGGCCGGGTCGCGAGCACGTGGCCTTCGAACATCGCGGACTCGCTTGCGGCGACGTCACCATCGGCCGGCACGTAGAACTCGCGAAACGCCTGCCGGACCGGCTGCCGGATCGCACGGCCGACGATCGCGTGCTGCCACGCGAGCCGTTCGGCCGCGTCGGCGCGCAGCGGATGCCATAGCCGGATCTCGCCGTTCGTGTCGATGTCGCACGGATTTCCGGCCGCGTCGCGCAGCACGACGGCGCCTGTCGCGCTGTCGGGCATGAACGAGCGCGTCGTGCCGTCGGGCGCGCGCGCCTGCCAGATCATCCGCGTCGAGAATGCGGCGCCGGCCGGCGCATCGACGAGGCGTTCGCGCCATTCCGCGTAATCGAGCGTCATCGGCTGCCAGAAGCTCGCCTCCATGCAGACGGCCAGCATCGCGAGCTGCTTCTTGTCCGGCTTCGCGCCGAGCGTCATGCGCAGCGCGGTGCGCGGCCGCTCGCCGAGCGCGCGCTCGGCCGGCTTCAGGTTGCGTGCGAGCTTCTTCTGTACGCCGGCATGACGCACGGCGGCCAGCGCGTCGCGCAGCGCGCGCACGCCTTCGGGCGTCGGGATCGTTTCGATCGCGTGGCCGAGCGCGATCGTGAGCGACTGCGACGGCGCGGTCTTCGCGGCCGTGGGCGCGACGCACACACCGGTCAGCAGCGGCCCGATCAGCGCGCGCAGCCACACTTCGTCGCGCCAGGCGGCCACGCGCGCCGCGCGTGCGACGACCTGCGCATCGTCGGTCGTGAATGCGCGATCGGCCTGATACGGAACGGTGCCGGCATGGATCGCGGCGACCTGCTGCGCGGCGTCGATCAGCGCGTCGTGCGCGAACGCGACGTATGCCGCGTCTTGCGCGAGCGTGACGGCCGGATCGTCGGAATCGATCCACAGCCGCTTCGGCGCGAAATAGCCGTCGTGGGTCGCGGCGAGCGCAAGCAGCGACGCCGGCCCGAGTTCGGGAAGCACGTCGAGTTCGCGCACGCGAAACGGCGAATCGGCGAGCGACTGTGCACCGGCTTCCCGGCGAGCCGAGAAGTCGCGACGGCCCGCGAACCAGTCGAGCGCATAGGTGCCGTACGGCGATCCGGCATGCAGGCCCGGTTGCGGCGGCCCGTCCGCGATGCGTGCGAGCTCGGCCTGCAGCGCGGGCGACGGCAGTGCGTCGAGGTACGGCAGTTCCTGCAGCGCGAGCGTCTGCGCGCCGGCCGGGATGGCGCGGAACAGTTCGAGCGCGGCATCGGCGTCGATCAGCGGCGCGATGCCGAGTGCATCAATCTGCTCGCGCAGCCAGCGGACGAACCCGGCGCGCGGATCGTCGTACGCGAGTTCGTGTTGCATGATCCGCCGCTCGGCGCGGCGCAGCGCCGGCCAGACCGCACCGAGCGCGTGCGCGTCGAGTGCCGACAGGTCGATCGGCGTGCCGGTGAAGCGCGGGTGGTCGGCGGTGTCGGTCAGCCGCGCAACGAGCAGCGCGACGAGGGCGTCGTCAGTCATGCGTCGGTGCCTGGTCGGCGGGCGTGACGCGTGACTCCAGCCGTGCGTCGACCCTGGCCACGCGTGCCGCGCGCGCGTCGGCGCGACGACGCGCCCGTGCCGTTTCCCGTTCGAGCAGGTCGCCGCCCGCGTCGGGCAACTCGACGATGACGCGCACGCCGAGCCCCTGCAGCAGCCCGAACACCTTGCCCCACTGGACGGTGTCCGCACCGCGTTCGGCCTTGACCACGAACGACTCGCTGACGCCGGTATATTCGGCCGCATCGTTCTGGCGCCATTTTCGTGCTTTCCGCGCGGCGCGGATCACGCCGCCGAGGTCGGATGCTTGTTCGATCGGGTGCTGCATGCGGAACTCCGTCGATAAAACCGTGCGATTGCACAGTATTGCACTCCGATCCCGGCCTCGTTGCCTTTTCGTAAGACGTACAGTTCACCAGAAATCGCAGATTGGCGCGGAACTGTACTCTTGTGTGCACGTTCCATGTGTGTACTCCGGGCGAACTGTTCTGCTTTTAAGATTCAACCATCAAGTGCACAGTGCCGCAGGCCCAGACGTCACGGGCCTCCCGGCGCATCTTCAAAAGCGAGCCACTGCGATGGAAAAGGCAAAACCGGAGGAAGCAATCAGGCATCACGACAGCCCGGTCGGCGGGCAGACCACGCGCGTAGCGGACGCGCACGAGGCGGCGGCGCGCATGCGCAGGCCGGCAGGGAGCGCGCGATGAAGCTCTACGAAAAACTCGCGGACGACATCGAACGCCTGATTCGCCAGGGCGTGTACCGGCACGGCGACCGGATTCCGTCGGTGCGGCAGGCGAGCCAGCAGCACCGGATCAGCATCACGACCGTGCTGCATGCGTACCTGCTGCTCGAAAGCCGCGGGTTGCTGGAGAGTCGTCCGCAGTCGGGTTACTTCGTGAACCTGCGCCGCGACGACGGTCACGCGCCGGTGCGCGAATTGCGGCCGTCGAAGCCGATCGCGGTGTCGTCGTCGGTCGACATGAGCCGGCTCGTGCTGTCGACGCTGCGCTCGATCGGCACGGACGATGCGGTGCCGCTCGGCTCGCCGTATCCGGACCCGAGCCTGTTTCCGTTCGAGAAGCTGAACCGCTATGCATACGCGGCCGGCCGCGACAAGTCGTTGTGGGGCGTGACGGACGGGCTGCCGCCCGGCCATCCGCGCTTGATCCGGCAGATCGCGCGCCGCTATCTGGAAAACGGGATGTCGGTGGACCCGAACGAGATCATCGTGACGGTCGGCGCGACCGAGGCGATCAACCTGTGCCTGCAGGCGGTCGCGAAACCGGGCGACACGATCGCGGTGGAATCGCCGACGTTCTACGCGATGCTGCACGCGATCGAACGGATGGGGATGAAGGCGATCGAGGTGGCGACGCACCCGGAGTACGGGATCGACATCGCGGCGCTGGCGGCGATCGCGAAGTCGCAGCCGATCGCCGCGTGCATGGTGATGCCGAATTTCCAGAACCCGCTCGGCTTCCAGATGCCCGACGAGCGCAAGCGCGAACTGGTCGAGTTCGCTACCCGCGTCGACATGCCGATCATCGAAAACGGTGTGTATAACGAACTGTATTTCGGCGATTCGCACCCGAGCACGCTGAAGTCCTACGACCGCAGCGGGATCGTGCTGCATTGCGCGTCGTTCTCGAAGAGCCTGACGGCCGCATACCGGATCGGCTGGGCATTGCCGGGCCGCTATCGGGATCAGGTCGAGAAGCTGAAGTTCCTGAACACGCTGGCGACGCCGTCGATCCCGCAGCTCGCGATCGCGGAGTTTCTCGAACGGGACGGTTACGAGCATCACCTGCGGCGGTTGCGCAAGGCGTATGCGCAGCAGGCGAACCTGATGCGTGCGATGGTGTCGCGGTTCTTCCCCGAAGGCACGCGCATCTCGAGCCCGGCGGGCGGCTACGTGCTGTGGGTCGAGTTGCCGGCGCAGGTCGACGCGATGCGGCTGTACCAGCTCGCGCTGGAGCAGGGGATCACGATCGGGCCGGGTTACATGTTCTCGATCACGGACAACTACCGGAACTTCATCCGGTTGAACTACAGCAGCCCGTGGTCGCCGGACATCGAGCAGGCGGTGATCACGGTCGGCAAGCTCGCGGCGTCGTGCATGCGATGAAACGAAGGCCGGTACGCGGCGCGTACCGGCCTGTTCGCGCGGACGTCAGGGCCGCATTGCCGGCCCGAACGTCGCGAGGCCCGGATCAGCGGGCTTTCGCGCGCAGAAACTCCGACACGCGCGCGAGCCCCTGCTCGAGCACGGTCCGGTTGTTCGCATAACCGATCCGCACGTAGCCTTCCATGTCGAGCGCGCTGCCCGGCGTGAACATCACGCCGGTCGCTTCGACCAGCTCCGTGCAGAACGCGCGCGACGGCATGTCGAACGCATACTTGAGCAGCGCCGTCGTGCCGGACTTCGGCTTGACCCACGAAATCGCCGGCTCGCGTTCGACCCACGCATCGAGAATGGCCAGGTTGGTGCGCACGATGTCGTGATTGCGCTGCATGATCACGTCGCGGTGTTCGAGCGCGAGCGTCGCGAGATAGTCGTCGATCATCCCGACGCTGATCGTGTTGTAGTCGCGATGCACGCTCACGGCATGGATCAGTTCGACGGGGCCCGCGATCCAGCCGAGGCGCAGCCCGGCGAGCGAGTACGTCTTCGACATGCTCGCCGTGCTGATGCCGCGCTCGTACAGATCGGCGATGGATGCGCTGTAGCCGCTGCCGACCTGATCGGTGCCGCGATAGACCTCGTCGCACAGCACGTACGCGCCGCACCGTTTCGCGATCTCGACGATCTTGCCGAGCATCGCTTCGTCCATCAGCGAGCCGGTCGGGTTGTTCGGGTTGTTGATCGCGATCAGGCGCGTCTTGTCGTCGACGAGGGACGCGAGCGCTTCGAGATCCGGCAGAAAGGCGTCTTCCTCGCGCAGCTTCAGCACCTTCACGTTCGCGCCGTAGCTTTCCGGAATCGAATAGTGCTGCTGGTAGGTCGGCAACACCGACACCACCGTATCGCCCGGTTCGACCAGCGTTTCGTAGATCAGCGCATTGCCGCCGATCGCGCCGTGCGTGACGATCACGTTCGATGCCGACTGGCGCGCGTAGGTCGACGCGATCACTTCGCGCAGACGCTGCGTGCCTTCGATCGCGCCGTACGTCAGCTTCATCGGACGCAGCTCGTCGAGCAGCGTGTCCTGCTTGCCGGTCATGGTCAGCAGTTGATCGACCGTCAGCGATTCGACGCACGTTTCCGCGAGGTTGTACGTACAACGGTTTTCGTACAGGTCCATCCAGCGTTCGACGCCGAATTCCTTGATCTTCATGTTCGTTCCTTTGTCGGGTTGGGTTGGGTGCGGCGCGTCCGCGCCGCATAGGGATGGAAACGGGCAGGCCCGGTGGCGGCGCGCGCTACCGGACGACGATGTCGCGCTTGAAATACTGGACCGACAGCCGGCTCAGCGTGCCGTCCTTCTTCAGTGCGTCGAGCGCCGCGGTGACCTTGCCGCGCAGTTCGGTGTCCTGTTTGCGGAATGCCATCCCGACGCCTTCGCCGAGCGTCGCGGGATCGCGGATCGGCTCGCCGAGGATCGCGAAATCGTGGCCCTGGGGCTTGTCGAGGAAGCCTTCCTGCGCCGTCTGCGATTCCTGCACGGCGGCGTCGAGGCGGCCGGACGCGAGATCCGCATAGACGAGGTTCTGGTCCGAATACGACGTGATCACGACGCCGCGCGGCTCCCAGTTGCGCTTCAGGAAATCCTCCTGCGCGGACGCCTGCAAGACGCCGATGCGCTTGCCCTTCAGGCGTGCCGGATCGGGCAGCAACCCGGAATCCTTGCGCGCGACGAACACCATCGGCACCGCGTAGACCGGCGGCGTGAAAGCGACGATCTGCTTGCGCTTTTGCGTGATGTTCATCGCCGAGTTGACCATGTCGAACTTGCGTGCGTGCAGCGCCGGCAACAGGCCGTCGTAGACGTTCTCGACCCACACGCAGCGAACCTTCATCTTCGCGCAGATCGCGTTGCCGATGTCGATGTCGAAGCCCTGCAACTGGCCGGATGCCGTCTTGCTCTCGAACGGCGGATAGGCGGCTTCGATGCCGATCCTGAGCGTCGCGGTGTTGTCCGCGCACGCCAGCCCGGACAGGCCCGCAGACAACGCGACTGCGACGACCAGATGCTTGAGGTTCATGCCAGCTCCGATAAGGGTGATCGAACGGGGACCGTCGCACGAGGCCGGCCGGCGCCGCGAAATCTGCTGCGGCGCACCCTGAGGCGGGACAGGTCGTCCATGACGGACGGTGCTGCCAAGTATCTTCTTTCAAAAACGAATTGTCCATAGTAGACTAAAAATCTACGTTTTGGACGGTGTGACGAGGGTGCCGACGCGTGTCGAGCCAGTCGGCGGCGTGCCGCGAAGCACGCGTTCGGGCCTCTCGCGACTGCGCACCGAAACCCGTTCGAGGAGACAGCAGATGACCTATCAACGTATCGAACTGCCTTTGCCGTCGCCGGCACCCGGCGTCGCGCTGCATCTGACCGCACACCGTTTCGGCCATCCCGACGCCGGGCGCAGCCTGTATCTGCAGGCCGGGCTGCATGCGGACGAACATCCGGGGTTGCTCGTGCTCCAGCATCTGCTTGATGAATTGCACGCGCTCGATCGCGACGGACGCATCGCCGGGGCCGTCACGGTCGTGCCGTATGCGAACCCGATCGGGCTGTCGCAGCGCCTGTTCGGGCCGGTCGTCGGGCGCTTCGACTTCGAGAACGGGGAGAACTTCAATCGCAATTTCCCGTTGCTGGAGCGGGCCGTCGCGCAGCGTCTCGACGCGCCGGACGCGCGCGACCTGACGCGGCAGGGCTGGAAGCAGTTTTTCCGCGAACTGCTCGGCACGCGCAGCGAACTGACGCCGGCGGCCGCGATGAAGCTCGCGCTGGCGAGACTGGCGGTCGATCACGACATCGTTCTCGACCTGCATTGCGACACCGACGCGATCGCGCATGTCTACGCATCGACGTTGCAGCGCACGCGCGCCGAGACGGTCGCGCGGATGATCGGCGCGCCGGTGGTCATGCTGGAGCCGCACGGCACCGGCGGCGGCGCGTTCGACCAGACGCATTCGAGCGCGTGGGGCGCGCTGCAACAGGCCGGCATCTTCGACGAAGCGCAGGGCGGCTTCTCGGCGACGATCGAGCTGCGCGGCCAGGCCGACGTCGACGATGCGCTGGCGCGGCGCGACGCGCGCAACCTGCTGCGCTTCGCGCACGCCGAAGGGATCCTGTCGCTGCCGGAAACCGGTGATGACGAAGCGCGATCCGACGTCGCGCCGGCCGTGTTGCCGCTGCAGGGCGCCGCGCATGTGCGGTGTCCGTGTGCGGGCGTGATCGCCTATCGGCGCGCGCCGGGCGAGCGCATCGCCGCGGGCGAGACGTTCGCGGAAGTCGTGCGTCTCGACGGCGACGGGATCAACGCGCGCATGCCGGTGGTCAGCCCGATCGACGGCGTGATGGTCGTGCGGCAACTACAGAAGCTGGTGCGGCCCGGGCAGCGAGCCGCGCTGATCGCCGGCGACACCGTGCTCGCGGAGCGGGATCCCGGGAACCTGCTGCTCGATTTCTGAGATCGGCCGCACGTATCCGCACGTATCGTATCGATCCGACGACAGGAGTGCCGGATGGAACAGCTGGAAATCCCGCTGCCGGGAACGGCGCCGGGCATGCGCATCGCGTTGCGCGAATACACGTTCGGCCCTGCGGGCGCCGCGCGCTCGCTTTACGTTCAGGCCGCGCTGCACGCCGGAGAAGTACCGGGGCTGCTGGTCATCCAGCATCTGCTTGAACGGCTCGCCGCGCTCGAGCGTGCCGGCATGCTGGGCGGGCGCGTGGCCGTCATGACGTGGGCCAATCCGATCGGCATGCAGCAGTGCATCGGCGGCGCGCTGACCGGGCGTTTCGATTGCGCGGGCAGCGGCAATTTCGATCGGCGCTTTCCCGACATGCGGGCCGCGGTCGCGCGGCGGATCGAGGCGGGCGACGTGCCGCGCAGCGTGCCGGACGCGAAGGCGTGGCTGACGGCGTTATCGACGCCGCCGGCTGACGCCGCCGATCCGGTCGACTATCTGAAGGCGATGCTGCTGCATCGTGCATTCGCGCACGACATCGCGCTCGACCTGCATTGCGACAAGACGGCGGTGATGCACGTGTACGGCAACTGGGCGCACGAGGCGCGCGCGACGGCGTTGGCGCGCTGCCTGGATGCGCCGATGCTGCTGCTCGAGGACCATGCGGGCGGCGGCACGTTCGACCAGGCGTTTCATGATGCGTGGGCGCAATTGCGCAAGCATGGCATGCCGGGTTGGCGCGACGATGAAGCGGGGCCGGGTTTTTCGGCGGTCGTCGAACTGCGCGGGCAGCGCGACGTATCCGATGCGCTCGCCCGCGGCGATGCGGACGGGTTGATCGAGTTCCTGCGAACCGAGGCGATCGTTGCCGATCGCAGTGCGACGCTCGCGCATGCGGCGCCGGCCGTGGCCGCGCTGGAGGCGGTCGATCACGTGAAGGCCGATCGTACCGGCATCGTGTGCTGGAAGGTGCCCGTGGGCGAGCACGTCGACGCCGATGCGGTGATCGCGGAAATCGTCGACGCGGCGGCGGACGGCGCGCAGCATCGCGTGGCGGTGCGCTCGCGCACATCGGGGATGCTGGTGGCGAGGATACACGTGTCCTTCGTGCTCGCCGGGCAGCGCATCGCGATGATTGCCGGCCGCGACGCGATACCGGGGCGGGTGAGCGGGGCGCTGTTGCCGGATTGATGTTGGTCGGCAACGCGCCGTTCAACGACTGCCGCGTGCGATGGCCAACATTACGCCGAAGCCGACGAGCAGGATGCCAAAGGTGCGGTCGATCCAGTGACGTAAGGACAGCAAACGATCCCGGACGGCATCGGCGGAGAAACAGACGGCCACCAGGCTGAACCAGCCTGCATGCGCCAGCGCGATGAACAGGCCATAGCCGATCTGGATGACTAATGGCGTGTCGGGGCGAACCGCCTGCATGAACAGGCTGACGATGAACACGGTGGTTTTCGGATTCAGCACGTTGGTCAGAAAACCGGTGCGCAGCGCCGCCAGATCGGACAGCGGCACGGCCTGCGTCGTGGGCCGTCCGCCGGCGGGCTTGGCTGCGAGCATCTTCACGCCGAGGTAGATCAGGTAGATCGCGCCGACCAGCTTGACGGCGTTGAAGAGCCACAGCGACTGGCGGATCAGCAGGCCCACGCCGAGCAGCGTGTAGCTCACGTGAATCGTCACGCCCAGCCCGATTCCCCACGCGGTGAGCAAGCCCGAGCGGCGCGACAGCATCAGGCTGTTGCGCGTGACCATCGCGAAATCCGGCCCCGGGCTGATGACGGCCAGCAAAGTGATGGTGACTACGACTATCCATTCCGTCATTGCATCGTCCTTTTGATTTTCATCGTGATGAGCGAATATTAGGGACCCTGATTCGCCAGGAAAAGCGATGATTTCTGACCGGAATGGTGAGTCTGACTCACACGAGATGCGCGCCAATCTGCCGTCGCTGATGGCGCTGCGCTGTTTCGAGGCCGCGGCGCGCCATGAGCATTTCAGCCGGGCGGCCGCCGAATTGCATCTGACGCACGGCGCCGTCAGTCGCGCGGTGCGTCTGCTCGAGGACGATCTGGGTGTGGCGTTGTTCGAGCGGCGCAGCCGTCGTGTCTTCCTGACCGACGCGGGGCGCAAGCTGGCGCAGGCCGTTCACGATGGTCTGCATGTGATGAAGCAGGCCGCAAACGAGTTGCGGGCCGACGCGGCCCGTGCGCAGCGCTGGGTGCTGTCGTGCGAGCCCACGTTGCTGATGCGCTGGCTGATTCCGCGCTGGCCGGACTTCCAGGCGACTTACGCGGACGTCGATATCCAGCTCGCCGCGGCCGGTGGCCCGTTCTCGTTCGACAACGGCATCGACATGGCGATCCGGCGCAACGATTTTGCGTGGCCGGCCGGTTATCACGCGGAGAGACTGTTCGCGGAGAGGGTGGGGCCGGTGTGCCGGCCGGACAAGGTCGATGCGTGGTTTTCAGGTGGTCGGGACGACCGTGCGTTGAAGCGGAGCGCGCCGCGACTGCATACCCGCACACGGCCGGATGCGTGGAAGGAATGGGCGACGGCGGCGCATCGGCCGGCGGGAAGCGGGCGCGGGCAGGTGTTCGACCATTTCTATTTCAGTCTGCAGGCGGCTGTGGCGGGGCTGGGTGTTGCGATAGGTCCGTGGCATCTCGTGCGCGATGATCTCGACAGTGGGGTGCTGGTTGCGCCGATGGGGTTCGTCGAAGACGGTTCGCACTATTGCCTGCTGACGCCGGAGCCGGTGACGGCCGGCAGCGCGCCGTCGGATCTGCTCGATTGGCTGAGGACGATGGTCTGACGTGTGCGGCGGAGCGTTGCGCGACACCGCCGACATACGAGAAATGGTTCTTCGTGGATTTCCGTGGGCGTCGCTTTCGGACCCCGCCAGTCTTTCAAGCGGCTCGCAAGCAGCCGTTCGCTGGCCTGTCAATCACGCGCCGAGGTGTCTTGGCGTACATGAGCGACCGCCCACCGGGACAACCGCGCATGGCGATGACGGAAAAGAAACCTGAGCGCGCCCCTTATCAGCTTTGGCCATCCTGGTAGCCATTGCATCGGCCAGCGCGCTACTTCGGCCATCGCCACGATGGCTCGGAGAGATGTTCCGCAAAGAAATCGGACAGCGCAGCCACCTTCACAGGACGTGCGCGCGCCGACGGCGTGACGAAGTAAAGACCGCCCTTCGTTAACGACCAGTCGGTGAGGATCGCTTCGAGACGGCCATCGGCCAGATATTCGCCGGCGATGACTTCGGGCAGCTCGGCGATCGCGAGGCCGTCGAGCAGAGTGGGTAAGTTTTCCCTGCAGCGAACACGTCCGGTCAGGACAACGATCAGGCCGACGCGTGATCGCTGCAAGTCCGGAGTCGGGCGTCGAAGGGAGACTACGCCTGCCTTGCCTCAGCGATCAAGAAAGGGCCTGAGCTTGTCTGCACGGCTGGGATGCATCAGCTTGCGCATCGCCTTGCTCTCAATCTGACGGATCCGCTCGCGGGTCACGTCGAACTGCTTGCCG
Organism: Burkholderia sp. JKS000303; assembly: GCF_002563755.1. Taxonomy (NCBI): domain Bacteria; kingdom Pseudomonadati; phylum Pseudomonadota; class Betaproteobacteria; order Burkholderiales; family Burkholderiaceae; genus Burkholderia; species Burkholderia sp. JKS000303. The sequence continues at coordinate 1,009,143 of NZ_PDBZ01000002.1, read as the reverse complement.
ACCTCTTCAAGCGTGTGATCGGAGTTTGTGTCGAGCCCGAATCGCATCCGCAGAACCTTGGCCTCGCGCGGCGACAACCCGCCGAGTGCCTCGTCGATCGCTGCGCGCATGCTCGCGCGAATCGCCGCCTCAGCCGGTGAGCTCGCCGAGACATCCTCGATCATGTCGCCGAGCGTTGCATCGGCGTCGTCACCCACCGGGGTTTCGAGCGAGACAGGTTGCTTGGCGATCTTGAGGATACCGAGCACTTTCTCCTCGGACATCTCCATGCGCTTTGCTAGCGCTGCGGGATGCGCTTCCTGCCCTGTCTGTTGCAAGATTTCGCGCGATATCCGGTTCAGCTTGTTGATCGTTTCGATCATGTGGACCGGCACGCGAATGGTCCGCGCCTGATCGGCGAGCGCACGCGTGACAGCCTGCCGGACCCACCAAGTCGCGTAGGTCGAGAACTTCCAGCCGCGCTGGTATTCGAACTTGTCCACGGCCTTCATCAGGCCGATATTGCCCTCCTGGATCAAATCCAGGAACTGCATGCCGCGGTTCACGTATTTCTTGGCGATTGAAATGACAAGACGAAGGTTCGCCTCGATCATCTCGCGCTTGGCCTGCCGCATTTTCAGTTCCGCGGCACTCATCTGGCGGTTGATCTGCTTGAGCTGCTGGAGCGGCAACGAGCCCCGGGACTCGATGTCGACGAGTTTCTGCTGCGCCGCCTGAATCGCCGGCTGATGTCGCTCGAGCGCTGCGCCAAACTGCTGCGAGGTCGCCGCCGCTCGGGTCGTCCATTCAAGATCGGTCTCGTGGCCCGGGAACGATTCGACAAACGCGTCGCGCGGCATGCCGCAACGGTCGACAGCAATCGCCAGGATACTGCGCTCGATCGCGCGAACCTCAGTCACTTGCCCATGCACAATTGCGCACAGGCGGTCGATGGTCTTGGCGGTAAAGCGGATCGGTGCGAGTTCACGCTGGATCGCCGTGCGCACTTGCGCAGCGGCTGCGGAACGGGCATCGCCAGTGACAGCCACATCCGGCAACTGCTCGAACAGCGCACGCACGCGCGCGAAAATCACGAGACTGTCGTTCGTGAGTTCTTCGAGGCGTGCCGCGTTCACCTTCTCCGAATCCTCGGCGTCCGTTTCGACGTCGTCTTCGTCCGCATCATCGGCGGCGGCGAGTGCTTCCGCATCCTCTTCCTGGGACTCCTGCGTCATTTCGCTTTCATCGGCGTCGACACTGATGCCATCGACGAGTTCGTCAATGCGGAGCTCGCCTGCAACGATGCGGTCGACATCGGCAAGAATCGTGGACACGATCGACGGACACGCGGCAATCGCCTGAATCATGTCCTGCAGACCCTCTTCGATCCGTTTCGCGACCTCGATTTCACCGGCGCGGGTCAGCAGTTCGCTGGCCCCCATCTCACGCATGTACATCCGAACCGGATCCGTGGTGCGGCCGAATTCGGAATCGACGGTCGATAGCGCAGCTTCCGCCTCCTCGTCCGCCTGATCGTCGGATGCCACGGCCGGCGCAGCGTCGGTGAGCAGGAGCGCTTCGGCGTCCGGCGCTTGTTCGTACACGGCCACGCCCATGTCGCTGAACGTGCTGACGATGGTGTCCATCGCCGCCGTTTGGGCAAAGTTGTCGGGCAGGTGATCGTTGATGTCCGCGTGGGTGAGATAGCCGCGCTCACGACCGAGCGCGATCAACGCGCGCATCTGGTGCTGGCGCTCCTCATTCTGGCGTGCCAGTGACGCGATGTCCGTCGGCGTCGGGGCCTGGGCCTTTCCCTTTGACACACGCCGGCCGGCTTTTGCCGTGGCCGTGATTTCGGGGGATGTGGAATCGTTTCGATCAGGAATTGCCAATACATGCTCCTCGACAGATGAGCCGACGATCGTCGCGAGCATGACGCCAGAATGGGTTGCCTGCCGGGATGCGAACGGAATCGTGACACGCACAGATGGTCGAGGCCGGGACGCCTCGCTCGAAATCCGTATGCGCAGCTTGTGGGGGGGCGTGAATGATACCGGAACGTATTGTGCGGTGCAACACGGAGTCCTTGCATTTCCATACCCTTTACCGGTGTAGCCCGCTCTAGCTGCGACAAAGGGGGTAGCAGTCGCCCCTTGTCCCTGGCAGTGAATGCGTGCTGTCGACCCATTTCTGCCATTTGGATTGCTCTGAAGCGGTCATCCGCGATTGACACGCTACACCATTCGTTGACAATTTTGATACCGTTATCGAGCATCCCTTAAACTTGGAACCTCGGGTCTTTCAGATCCCGGGTGGTGTCGTTCAGTGTGGCAGGGTATAGCACGGCTTTCTCCCGTGGGTTCTACACAGGGTGGTGGTCCGACTCTGTGTGGTCACGCTCCCAAATACACTAGTGATTCAGCGATCCGTCCCTTTATGGTGGTAGGATGTGCCAAGCTATCCAGGGAGGATGGGCAAAGAAAATTGCTAGGTTCTATTTTATTAATCTGGGGTGGTGCAGCATGAATATTCAACGAAAATCATTTTTCGCCCCTTTTTTTCTGGCGATTGTGTGCACATCGGCAAATGCTGACATGCAAAAAGGGTTGGCTGCATACAAGGAAAAAGATTACGCAACTGCATTATCTGAGTTTAAAAGAGAGGCGAGTCGTGGAAATTCTGAGGCCGAGGTTATTTTGGGGAACATGTATATCAGTGGAGAGGGTGTTGATGTAAATGATCAAGAGGCTGCTGCATGGTACCAACGAGCGGCCAACCAGGGGGATGCCGAAGGCGAGCGCCGTCTAGGCACTATGTATTATTCCGCAGCAGGGATGAGTGATAATTATAAGCTCTTTACGAAAGCATTTTATTGGGTGCAAAAGGCTGCCATCCAAGGTGATGTGACTGCTCAGTCTATGCTGGCTGCAATGTATCAAGATGGCCTAGGAGTTGGCAAGGACGATGGGCAGGCGTTGCAATGGTATAAAAAAGCGTCTGATTCAGGGGATATTTATTCTCCTAACAATACTGGCATGATGTACCTTGAAGGTAAGGGCGTTCCGCAAAGTTATGCTGAAGCATACAAGTGGATTGTAAAGGGGGCGATTCGCGGTGATGGCTATGCTCAGAGAAATTTGGGTGATTTTTATTATATTGGTAAGGTGGTTCGTCGGGATAAAGTCATTGCATATGCCTGGTATAATTTGGCCGATTCTAGAAATAGCATATGCGCGCCAGTCAATAAATTTATCGTGTCACGCGAATTAAAGTTGTCGCAGATTGCAGAAGGTCAATCTCTCGCCGTTGCTTGGAAGGTAGGGCAGTCGCTTCCATCGCATAGTCGGACTTGGAATCAATCAGATATTGGGTATATATCCCAGGCTGCTCCTAAAGATCTGCCTGAATCAATGAGATTATTGTCCTGCCATTCTCCAGGTGCAATGTGATTTAATGGGAGCCTGCGCATGAAGGGTGCTCTTTTTGTAGCCAGGTAAGGCGCCGCCCGCGCTCGCACGGCCTAGATGGCCGCCTGTCGCGCCTTATCGTAAGGCCAGAACTTTTCAACTGGCTGCGGCTTGGCCTTCTTCGCTGGTCCGAGATCATCGACCGGCCGGCCTTCAGGGCGTGCGACGTGTCGTTTTTCGTCACCATCGAACCCTAGTCGAGCAGCGGGAGAAGCGTCCTCTCCTCGCTTTTCTCGTTGCGAGTCGTCTTGGTTTCTACTAGTTCCTTGGCGGCTTCCCGCGGCTTTGCTCGGGACTTGAACTGGTGGCAGGTGCACCGGGCTGTTCAGGCGCTGGAAGTTGCTCGCGGTGTAAGCCTTCTTGCCGTTGTGCGTCGAGTAGAACCCGTGCGGCCATTTCGCTATCGGTCAGCGGTCGATTGTCAACGATGTAGCTGCTGTTGCTGAGTGGCCGCTGTTGGCCGAATACCGATGCTCCTCCCCGGCGTTCCTCCAAAATCCCACGACGAACCAAAAAAATAGCGCCGCAGGCATTAAGCCCGCGGCGCCATTGCGTGCCGCTACGACGGGCTCAGCCCGCCGCAGCGCGACAGCATGCTTACATCTGCACAGTGTCGGCGACTTCCTTGAAGTCTTCGATCTGGTCGAAGTTCATGTACTGGTAGATCTTGTCGCCGTTGGCGGTGAGCACGCCCATGTCGGCCATGTACTCTTCCTTGGTCGGGATCTTGCCCAGACGCGAGCAGATCGCTGCCAGTTCCGCCGAGCCGAGGTACACGTTCGTGTTCTTGCCCAGGCGGTTCGGGAAGTTACGGGTCGACGTCGACATCACCGTCGCACCTTCGCGCACCTGTGCCTGGTTACCCATGCACAGCGAGCAGCCCGGCATTTCGGTACGTGCGCCGGCCGTGCCGAACACGCCGTAGTGACCTTCTTCCGTCAGTTGCTTCTGGTCCATCTTGGTCGGCGGAGCGACCCACAGCTTGACCGGAATGTCGCGCTTGCCTTCCAGCAGCTTCGACGCGGCACGGAAGTGACCGATGTTGGTCATGCACGAACCGATGAACACTTCGTCGATCTTGGCGCCGGCCACGTCGGACAGCGTCTTCACGTCGTCCGGGTCGTTCGGGCATGCAACGATCGGCTCGTGGATGTCGGCGAGGTCGATCTCGATGACGGCTGCGTACTCGGCGTCCGCGTCCGGCGACAGCAGTTGCGGGTCGGCCAGCCACTGTTCCATCGCGGCGATACGACGCTGCAGGCTGCGCGGATCCTGGTAGCCCTGCGCGATCATCCACTTGAGCAGCGTGATGTTGCTGTTCAGGTATTCGATGATCGGTTCCTTGTTCAGGTGCACCGAGCAACCGGCGGCCGAACGTTCCGCGGATGCATCCGACAGTTCGAACGCTTGCTCGACCTTCAGGTCGGGCAGGCCTTCGATTTCGAGAATGCGGCCGGAGAAGATGTTCTTCTTGCCTTGCTTCGCCACCGTCAGCATGCCCTGCTTGATCGCGTACAGCGGAATCGCGTTGACCAGGTCACGCAGCGTGACGCCCGGCTGCATCTTGCCCTTGAAGCGGACCAGCACCGATTCCGGCATGTCCAGCGGCATCGTGCCGGTGGCGGCCGCGAAGGCGACCAGGCCCGAGCCTGCCGGGAAGCTGATGCCGATCGGGAAGCGCGTGTGCGAGTCGCCGCCGGTGCCGACGGTGTCGGGCAGCAGCATGCGGTTCAGCCACGAGTGGATCACGCCGTCGCCCGGACGCAGTGCGATACCGCCACGCGTGCTGATGAAGGTCGGCAGCGTCTGGTGCGTCTTCACGTCGACCGGCTTCGGATAAGCGGCGGTGTGGCAGAACGACTGCATCACGAGGTCGGCCGAGAAGCCGAGGCACGCCAGATCCTTCAGTTCGTCGCGGGTCATCGGGCCCGTGGTGTCCTGCGAGCCGACCGAGGTCATCTTCGGTTCGCAGTACGTGCCCGGGCGCACGCCCTGGCCTTCCGGCAGACCGCATGCGCGGCCGACCATCTTCTGTGCGAGCGAGAAGCCCTTGCCGCTGTCGGCCGGCTGGTGCGGCAGGCGGAACAGCGTCGACGGTGCGAGGCCCAGCGCTTCACGCGCCTTCGCGGTCAGGCCGCGGCCGATGATCAGCGGAATGCGGCCGCCGGCGCGCACTTCGTCGAACAGCACGTCGGACTTGACCTGGAATTCGGCGATCACGTTGCCGTCCTTCAGCGCCTTGCCGTCGTACGGGCGCAGTTCGACCACGTCGCCCATTTCCATCTGCGACACGTCGAGTTCGATCGGCAGCGCGCCGGCATCTTCCATCGTGTTGTAGAAGATCGGAGCGATCTTGCTGCCGAGGCACACGCCGCCGAAACGCTTGTTCGGGACGAACGGGATGTCTTCGCCGGTGAACCACAGCACCGAGTTGGTGGCCGACTTGCGCGAGGAGCCGGTGCCGACCACGTCGCCCACGTAGGCGACCAGGTGACCCTTTTCCTTCAGCGATTCGATGAACTTGACCGGGCCGCGCTTGCCGTCTTCTTCCGGCGTGATGCCGGGACGCGCGTTCTTCAGCATCGCGAGCGCGTGCATCGGGATGTCCGGGCGGGTGGTGGCGTCCGGTGCCGGCGACAGGTCGTCGGTGTTGGTTTCGCCCGTGACCTTGAACACGGTGATGGTCAGGCTTTCCGGCACTTCCGGACGGCTCGTGAACCATTCTGCGTCGGCCCAGCTCTGCAGCACGGCCTGTGCATGTGCGTTGCCCTTGTCGGCGAGTTCCTTCACGTCATGGAACTGGTCGAACATCAGCAGGGTTTTCTTCAGCGCGTCGGCGGCGACCGCGGCGACGGCTTCGTCGGACAGCAGTTCGATCAGCGGCTGGATGTTGTAACCGCCGAGCATCGTGCCGAGCAGTTCGGTCGCGCGTTCGCGCGAGATCAGCGGGCAGGCCGTCTCGCCCTTCGCGACGGCGGCCAGGAAGCCGGCCTTCACGCGCGCGGCTTCGTCGACGCCCGCGGGCACGCGGTGGGTGATCAGGTCGAGCAGCGTCTGCTCTTCGCCTGCGGGCGGGTTCGCCAGCAGTTCCACCAGTTCGGCGGTCTGCTGAGCCGTCAGCGGCAGGGGAGGAATACCGAGCGCGGCGCGGGCGGCCACGTGAGCACGAAAGTTTTCAAGCATGGGGGGACCTGCTGAGATTGCGTTTCAGGGGAAGGGCTTTCCAGGCACGCCGAGGCTGTTCCGGACACGACTTCACTGCTTTGACCGGGATTCTAATCGCAATATGGTGAAGCGTCAAATGTCTTATGTCTTATATAAGAGTTGGTCCGGCGTACAGGAAACAGGCGTGTTCCTTGCGGCGCGGGCCCGGGCGGTTTGCGGGAACGCGTTGGCACAGAAGGGGACAGATTCATTCCTGCGATGGCGCACGGAATGCGGTGCGGTTCGCGGCACGTAGCCGACATGTTGTCGTGCGATGGTCGTCGAGGCGGGGGGCGGGCGGCCGGTCCGTCGCTCCGGCGAACGACGCGCGGTTGTCGCGCGTCTGCGGAAGTGACACGATAACGGGTTCGGCGATCGGCGCGCTTGCGCCATTGCGTTAGACGGAGCGGGAGAACGATGCTGTCCTGGCGACTACGTTGGTACGTACTGGCGACATCCCGCGCGCTGCATCGGCATTGGCAGGCGCTGTTCCTGTCTGCGTTGCTGTTGCTGCCCGCGATGCCCGTGTTTGCGCAAACCCGCCTGCTGGGCGCGCCGGTGCTTGCCGTGCTGGCGCCCGCGCACGGGATCGAATGGCGGTTCGCGTGGATACACCTGCTCGAAGCCGTCGGCGTGCTGTGGGTGCTGGTGCAACGCGCGGCCGTCGCCGGCGGCCCGTTTGCCGTTTACCTCAAGTCGCTGCCGACGTCCGAAGGGCGTCGCCGTGCCGTCGATGCCGCCGTCGTGCTGATCGCGAGTGCGCCGCTCCTGGTGCCGGTGCTGGCCGCGACGATCGCGTTGGCGTTCTTGCCGCGGCAACTGTCCAACTATCTGTACGTGCTCGATCTGCTGCTGATTACGCTCGGCGCGCAGTTGATGGTGCTGTCGCGCGATCCGCGCAACGGGCCGGTGCTGATCGTCGCCAATGTCATCCTGATCGGCGGTCTGGAAGCGGATGGTGCATGGCGGGCCGCGTTGCTGGCCATTGCGTTGGCGGTTGCGGCGTTCGCGGTGGCCCGTGTGCCGACGGCGTCGCCCCGACGCGCACGCCGTCGCGCGTTCACGCGGGGCGCATCCGGCGATTCGCGCGCCCGTTCGGGATGCATCCTGCCGCCGTGGGTCAGCCTCCAGGCCGGCATCATCCGGCACGGTGCCGCTGCCAATCTCGGCAGGTGCGTGACGATGGGCGCGGCCGCCGCGTCGACGTGCTTCCTGTACGGCATCTGGGATTTCGACGCGCGCGTCGTGCCGTTGACACTGATCTCGCAAGCGATCATCGCGTTGATCGCCGCGACGACCTTTCGCGATCTGCGCACGGCCCACGCTCATGCCGCCGCGTTCATGCGATCGCTGCCCCGGGCGGAGGCCGTACAGGTTGGCGCCGATGTGCTGACCGTTGGCATCCTGGCATTGCCATTCGCGGCCGTCGGGCCGATGATGCTGGCGGCGCACGGCGTGCTGTCGCTCCCGCGCGCTGCCGCGGTCCTGTTGTCCGGGGCGCCGCTGTTGGCGTTGCTGCGTGTGCCGCAGTGCCATCTGCCGCGGCAAGCGGTCTTGCTCGGCGCAACACTGGCGGCACTGTGGGTCGCCGTCATGTGGCCCATCTTCATCTGACGATACATCATGCTTCGATTCGAAAACCTCTCGAAACGCTACGGCGAGCGTGTCATTTTCCACGGACTGCACCACGATCTCGGCGCAGGATGCGTCGCGCTCTGCGACGAAAACAGCAGCGGCAAGACCACGTTGCTCGGCATCCTTGCCGGCACGGTCGATGCCGACGAAGGCGAGGTCTGGCTCGGCGGACATTCGCTGCGAGCCGCGCCGCTGAAGGCGAAATCGGTGCTCGCCTATGTGCCCGACGACTGCATGGCGTACCCGTTCCAGACCGGACGGGCGTTTCTCGAACTGGTCGCGTCGGCCAAAAAGACGGTCGTCGGCGACAGTACGCTGGATCTCGCGCATCGCTTCGGGCTCACGCCGCATCTCGACAAGCGTTTCGAGCAGATGTCGCTCGGTACGCGCAAGAAGATATTTCTGACCGCGGTCTCTCTGGGCGAGCCGGCCGTCGTCATTGCCGACGAGCCCGGCAACGGGCTGGATGCCGGTGCGCGCGCCGTGCTGGTCGACCTGTTCAAAACGTTGTCGAAGGATCGCGTGGTGTTTTTCTCGAGCCACGATATGCAATTGGCTCAGGCCTGCGGCGCTAAAAAAATCGGGTTTGCCGAGCTTGGTATGCTGGTGTGACGGGAAGAGTTGGTGCTGTCGGTGGGCAACGAGACGATGATTGTTGGCCGCGCGTTGTCCGAATGAGGGCCGCGGCCCCCCACTTTTGCTCGCGGCCGCACGATCGAACTACACCTGCGACTCGTACACCGTCTTCATCGCTGCAAGCGCATCGGTCAACTCATCCACGAACGCGCGACGGGAAACCCCGCGCCAGTTCTCGCACGTCACGTCGATCCGCTGCGCATTCCGGTTCCTATATCATTCCGGCAGTCCGTACCGGGTATCTGCGCTTGCGAGCAGGAGAGCAGATTTCCCGTACCCGCATGCCGTCGACGGCATCAATGGTTCCTGATATGCAGTAGGGAGTGGCTACGTGGAAAAGTCTGAGTTGCAGAGTGATCTAGGGGCGTTGCGCGAACTCGTCCGGCAGTTTGTTGATGAGCGCGACTGGGACAAGTTCCACACGCCGAAGAATCTGGCTGCAGCGCTTAGCGTCGAAGCAAGCGAATTGCTGGAGCCATTTCAGTGGCTTGTTTCGGGTGAAAAGAGCGAGCTTGGCGAGGCTAACCTGGTGGCCGTTCGTCACGAGATGGCCGACGTATTGGTTTATCTGGTTCGCCTCGCGGACAAGATGGATGTCGATCTTTTTCAAGCGGTGCTGGAGAAGATGGAAATCAATCGGGCGAAGTATCCTGCTGACAAAGTGAGGGGAGATTCGCGAAAATATTCCGAGTATAAAAATTCGGGGAAATGATGTTGTGCGGCGTCCGGGTCTTGACGCGACATCCATGGAGGCGCGACAGATGAAAATCATGACCGGCCCACTGAGCATGTTCGGCGCGAAAGTCGAGATCGCCGCGCACGAGAAGGGCATCGCATTCGAGCGCGTGCTGGTGCCGTTCAGCCAGCAGCGCGGCTACGACCCGAAGCATCCGGACGTCGTGCGAATCAACCCGAAGCGCCAGGTGCCGGTGCTGCTCGATGGCGAACTGGAGATCTTCGATTCCACGCAGATCTTCGAGTATCTCGAAGACCTGAAGCCCGACCCGGCGCTATGGCCCGCGCAGCCGAAGGCGCGTGCGGTTGCGCGTCAGCTCGAACATTGCAGCGATGAAATCTATTTTCCGCACGTGATCCGGCTGATGGGCCTGGAGGACACGCCGGACCATCCCGCGGCGCAGGCGGCGCGCGACGAGGCAGCGCAATACTATCGGCGCATGGAACGCGCGCTGGCGGATCGCGAGTATCTCGCGGAAACCTATTCGTACGCGGACATCGCGTTTTACATGGCGCAGTTGTTCGGCGCGCGCAAGGGCGCGCCGATGACGGCGGAGACGCCGAACCTGCTGGCCTGGCGCGAACGGATGACCGCGCGTCCGGCCGTGCGAAACGTGGCCGGCGCGATGGCCGGCTATCTGGCCTCGATCGATCATCCTGTCCCGGACTTTCTTCGCGGGCTCTACTAGTCGCCGCGATGCACCGAGCGGCTGGCAGCCAGCCGCACGATGCGAGCGGATCACCCGCCCGTCACCGGCGGAAAGAACGCGACTTCGCTGTCTTCCCGCACGACGAACCCGCCCGGCACCATCTCGAGATTCACGGCCGCCCGCACGGGGCGGTCCATGCGCAGCGCTTCCCCGCTGCGCGCGTCGCGCGCGGCGAGCGTGCCGCGCAACGCGTCGACGGTGAGTTCCGGCGCATCAATCTCGACGATTTCCTCGTCGGTATGCAACTGTTCGCGAATGCTCGCGAAGTATTTGATCGTCAGTTTCATGGCGAGGTCCGGAGCCTGATCGACGGAGTCGGAAAAATCGGCGCAAGCCGAAGGAACACAGCCGGCACGTTCACCCCCATCGCCGCATCGCCTGATCATCGTGCGCCTTCGGCTCGACCCAGCCGGCCACGCCGTCGTGCCGGATCTCCTTCTTCCAGAACGGTGCGTGCGTCTTCAGGAAATCCATCAGGAACTCGCACGCGTCGAACGCCGATGCGCGATGCGCGGCGGCCACCACGACGATGACGACGGCGTGACCGAGCGGAATGCGCCCGACGCGGTGCACGATCTTCACCGCTTCGAGCCGCCAGCGCGCGCTGGCTTCCTCGACGATGCTCCAGAGCGCCTGTTCGGTCATCGTCGGGTAGTGTTCGACTTCGAGCGCGATCACGTCGTCGACGTCGCCTTCGTTGCGCACGACGCCGAGGAAATTCACGACCGCGCCGACATTCGGATTGCGAACGATCGGCGCGAGCTCGGCGCCGGCGTCGATCGCTGCATGCTGCACACGCACCTCGAAGCCGGCGGCGATCGACGGCGGCAGTTCGGTGTGCGGGTCAGCGAAATCGGGATGGCTGCCGGCACGCGACGGATCGTCGGGTGGCGCGGCACGGGATTCGGTGAAACTCGTCATGACGATTCTCCAGTAGGCGGTGCGTCGCGCTTCTCACGGCAGCCCGTCAGCCGCCGACGAGCGACATGCGCACGGTCGGATAGGTCTTGCCCGACGGCCGGGCCGCACGCGCGGCCCGCCGCTCGGAATAACGATCGTCGCGCTGCATCCATCGACCGCGCACGGCAGCCGCGAGGCGCTCGACCGGCGCGGTTTCGTCGAGCCACGGCCGCAGGTCGGTGCCCTGCGTCGCGAACAGGCACGTGTAGAGCTGGCCGTCGGCCGATACACGGGCGCGCGAACACGTACCGCAGAACGGATGCGACACGCTCGCGATGAAACCGACTTCGCCCCCGCCGTCGATGTGCCGGCAACGGATCGCGGTTGCGTCGTGCCCCGGCTCGCCGACGAGCACGAGCGGATAGCGTGCGTCGATGAGCTCGCGCATCCGCGCGGCCGGCACGACCTTGTCGCCGGACCACAGGTTCGCACCGCCGACGTCCATGTATTCGATGAAGCGCACGGCCACGCCGCTATGACGGAAATGGCGCACGAGCGGCAGGATCTGGTTGTCGTTCGCGCCGCGCTCGATCACGGCGTTGACCTTCACCGGTGCGAGTCCGACCGCCTGCGCGGCTTCGATGCCGGCCAGCACGCGCGCGACGGGTACGTCGGTGTCGCTCATCTTGCGGAACACGGCGTCGTCGATCGCATCGAGGCTCACGGTTACGCGCGTCAGGCCGGCGTCGCGCAGCGCGCGCGCCTTCGCGGCGAGCAGCGAGCCGTTGGTCGTCAGCGCGATTTCGACGGGCTTGCCGTCGACGGTGTTCAGCATCGCGAGCCGTTCGATCAGCGCTTCGAGGTTGCGGCGCAGCAGCGGCTCGCCGCCGGTGAGGCGGATCTTTTCGACGCCGAGCGAGACGAACGCCCGCGCGATCTTCTCCAGCTGGGCGAACGACAGCCGCTCGGACGACGGCATGAACGCATAGTCCGTGCCGAAGCTGTCGCGCGGCATGCAGTAGCCGCAACGGAAATTGCACTGGTCGATGACGGACAGCCGCAAATCGCGCAGCGGCCGCTCGAGCGTGTCGAGCGCGCGGGAGAAGGTGCCGGGCGCACTGCCGCCGGATGAAGCGGAAGCGGCGGTGGCCGGTGCGGCGGAAACGATGGCATTCACGATCGGTGCGTCTGCCTGCATGAAGTGAGCGGAGTGGCGTCGCCGATCGGCCGCGATTGCGTCGACATGTCGGCGCACAGGTCGTGGCGAGCCTCATCGTGAGCATAGTTCGCCGGACTTTCCCCGCAGAGACACAATCGCGAGCGAAATGCAGGAATACAGTTCGTGCGCCTGCGTGCGTGGCGAGCCGGCATCGTGCCGCGACTCATGCGAGCCAGTGCGCGAAATCGTAATACGGCACCGCGTCGCCACGCGTGATGCGTCGGCCGGCCGGCAGCCGCGCGAGTCCGCTCGCCTGCACGAGCGACTGCAGCGTGCCGGCGCCTTGCTGGCGCAGCGTGTCGAGCACGGGCGCGCCGCCGGAACCGACGGTGCGGCGCACGCGCACGAAGCGGTCGCGCTGCGGATCCGGCTCGACGTCGAGGTCGATCGGCAGCGACGGTACGTCCGGTAGGCAATCGTCGCGCCCCTGCAGGCGGCGGATCAGCGGCGCGACGAACAGCGCGAACGCGATCATCGCGGCGCCCGGATTGCCGGGCAGCAGCACGACGGGCCGCGCATCGAGCCGCGCGAGCGCGACCGGCTTGCCGGGCTTCATCCGCACGCCCGACACGACGAACGATGCGCCGAGCGCGGTCAGCGCGGGGCGCAGCAGGTCCTTGTCGCCGACCGACGCGCCGCCGACGCACACGATCACGTCGCAGCGCGCGGCCAGCCCGCGCAGCGCCTGATCGACGGCGGCCACGGTGTCGGCTGCGTGCTCGTTCGCCGCGACGCTGGCACCGGTTCCCGCGACCAGCGCGGCGAGCATCGGTGCATTGCTGTTGTAGATCTGCTGTGGCGCACGCGGCTGGCCGCACGGCACGAGCTCGTCGCCGGTCGTCAGGATGCCGACCCGCAGCGGCGCGCGTACGTCGATGCGCGCGCAACCCTGTGCGGCGGCGACGCCCACGTGCATCGCGCCGAGCCGCACGCCGGCTGGCATCAGCAGATCGCCGGCGCGGACTTCCTCGCCACGGCGCCGGATATGCGACCCGCTGCGCTGCGGTGCATCGAACGCGACCCAGCCGTCGTTCTCGCACGCGTGTTCCTGCATCACGACGGTGTCGGCGCCGGGCGGAATCACGCTGCCGGTGAAGATGCGCGCGGCCGTGCGCGGCGCGAGCGGTGCCGGCGTGTCGCCCGCATAGCAGCGCTGCGCGACGCGCAGCGGCTCGCCATGAGCGAGATCCGCGTGACGCACGGCGTAGCCGTCCATCGCGCTCTGGTCGGCCGGCGGCTGATCGAGCGCGGCGGTGAGCGGCGCGGCGAGTACGTGGCCGGCGGCTTGCGCGACCGGCACGGAGACGGTCGTTGGCGGCGGCGCGAACGCGCCGGTGAATTGCCGTTGGGCGGTATCGAAATCGGTCAGGGGTTTCATCAAGCGGTGAGCGCATGCGGTTGTGCATGCGTCGGTTCGGGTGACGGGAGCGCGTCGGGCGACACGTATTCGACGAAGCCGTCGTTGCGGCAGAAGCCGAGCAGCCGTACGCCGGCCTCGCGCGCGACGTCGATCGCGAGCGACGTCGGCGCCGAGATCGTCGCGATCATCGGGATGCCGACCCGTGCCGCCTTGCGCACGAGCTCGTAGCTCGCGCGGCTCGACAGGAACACGAAGCCCGCGTGCAGGTCGGCGCGACGCCGCGCGAGCCGGCCGATCAGCTTGTCGAGCGCGTTGTGGCGGCCGACGTCCTCGAATACGTCGAGCACGGTGCCGTCGCGGTCGCACCATGCGGCCGCGTGGATGCCGCCGGTCGCGCGCATCAGGATCTGCTGCTCCGGCAGCGTGCGTGCGGCACGTGCGACGGCGTCGGCGCCGATGCCCGCCGCCGCGCCGGCCGCCGCGATGCGCGGCGGATGCAGGTCGAGTTGCGCGATGCTTTCGATTCCGCAGACGCCGCAGCCGGTGCGACCGGCCAGCGCGCGCCGGTGCGCCTTCAGCGCCATGAACGCCTGTTGCGACACGGTGAGCCGCACTTCGGCGCTGCCGGGCCGGCATTCGCTGTCGATGTCGAAGACGTCCGACGCGCGCTCGACGATGCCTTCGCTCAGCGCGAAGCCGAGCCCGAACGCGTCGAGATCGATCGGCGTCGCCATCATCACCGTGTGCGCGATGCCGTTGAACACGAGTGCAACCGGCGTCTCGTCGACGACACGATCGACGGCGTCCCGCGCGTCGCCGGCGCGATGGCGCGTCACCTGACACGCGCTGCTGCCGACGGGTTCGTCGGGGCGGTTGCTGGGCTCCATGCGATTTTCTCCAGGGGCTCGGCAGGCGCGTGCGCCGGCCGGCGGGAACGGATTCTGCCGGGGGCGGGGCGCGACGTCGCGCTCGTGTGCCGCCGGCAGGTTTCGGGACGATAGTACGAGCGTGCGGACATGCCGCGGATATACAGCGTGGCACCGCGCAAAGCAGTACAGCTGACGGCCTTTCGGCGCGGAAACAGGTTTTCCGTGCACACATCTCCGACCCCCGGAAAAGCACAGTTTTAGCGCACGTTTGCGCGATTGCGAGTATCGTCGGAAACGCGATATCGTCGTTCACGCTTCGTTGCCGTGCACTGTGCGATCCATCCATGTTTGCACGTGCCGTCGCGAAGCCGTCGCGCGATTTCCTGCTTCGAGCTGACGTCCTCACAACCACGAGCAAATTACGGTCATGGAAATCTTCGATGCGTTCCATCTCGCCCGATTGCAATTCGCGTTCACGGTGTCGTTCCACATCGTATTCCCCGCGATCAGCATCGGCATGGCGAGCTTCCTGGCGGTGCTGGAATGGCGTTATCTCGTCACCGGCGACGCCGCCTACAAATCCATGTTCCAGTTCTGGTCGAAGATCTTCGCGATCGGCTTCGGGATGGGCGTCGTCTCCGGCGTCGTGATGGCCTACGAGTTCGGCACGAACTGGGCGGGCTTCTCGCGCATCGCGGGCAACATCACCGGCCCGCTGCTGACTTACGAAGTACTGACGGCTTTCTTCCTGGAAGCCGGCTTTCTCGGCGTGATGCTGTTCGGCTGGCAGCGCGTGAGTCCGCGTGCGCACTTCTTCGCGACGCTGATGGTCGCGCTCGGCACGCTGATCTCGACGTTCTGGATCCTCGCGTCGAACAGCTTCATGCAGACGCCGCAAGGCTACAAGATCGAGAACGGCCTGGTCGTGCCGGTCGACTGGTTCAAGGTCATCTTCAACCCGTCGTTCCCGTATCGCCTGGTGCACATGACGATCGCGGCGTTCATCGTCGCGGGCTTCATCGTCGCCGCATGCGGTGCATGGCACCTGCTGAAGGGGCGCCGCGACGAACCGGTGAAGCGCAGCTTCTCGATGGCGCTGTGGATG
This sequence comes from Burkholderia sp. JKS000303, assembly GCF_002563755.1. NCBI lineage: Bacteria > Pseudomonadati > Pseudomonadota > Betaproteobacteria > Burkholderiales > Burkholderiaceae > Burkholderia > Burkholderia sp. JKS000303. The sequence goes on along the minus strand of NZ_PDBZ01000002.1, from coordinate 993,324 downwards.
CTGCTGCTGCTCGCGCCGATCCAGATCGTCGTCGGCGATGCGCATGGCCTGAACACGCGCGAATACCAGCCGGCGAAGATCGCCGCGATCGAGGGGCTGTGGGAAACCGAGAAGGGCGGCACCGCGCTGAACCTCGTCGGCCTGCCCGACATGGAGGCCGAAACGACCCACTATGCGATCCAGGTGCCGCACCTCGGCAGCCTGATCCTCACGCACAGCTGGGACGGCGAGATTCGCGGGCTGAAGGAATTCCCGCCGCAGGACCGCCCGTATTCGCCGATCATATTCTGGACGTTCCGCATCATGGCGGGCCTCGGGATGCTGATGCTGCTCACGGCGTTGCTCGGGCTGCTGCTCAGAAAGGGCGGACGGTTGTATGAAACGCGCTGGTTCCAGTGGTTCGTCGTGTGCATGGGGCCGTCGGGCATCGTCGCGCTGCTGGCCGGCTGGATCACGACCGAGGTCGGCCGGCAGCCGTGGACGGTGTACGGTGTGCTGCGGACCGTCGATTCGGTGTCGCCGCTCAGCGCGCAACAGGTCGGCGTGTCGCTGCTGATCTTCGTGCTCGTGTATTTCCTGGTGTTCGGAACGGGTATCTACTACATGCTGAAACTGATGAAGCGCGGGCCGGCCGCGCACGCCGGGTATATCGAAATGCACCGGCATCCGGGGCTGCGCAAGAGCGCGCTGTCCACGCCGCTGAACGTCACCGAAGCGGAGTAAGCCATGCAGATCGATCTTCCTGTCGTGTGGGCCGCGATCATCGGCCTCGGCGTGTTCATCTACGTGATGCTGGACGGCTTCGACCTCGGCATCGGCCTGCTGTTTCCGTTCTTCGATGCCAAGGTCGAACGCGAAGTCATGCTGAATACCGTCGCGCCGGTGTGGGACGGCAACGAGACCTTTCTCGTGCTCGGCGGCGCGGGGCTGTACGGTGCGTTCCCGGTCGTGTATTCGACGCTGCTGCCCGCGAACTACTTGCCGCTGGTGCTGATGCTGGTCGGCCTGATCTTCCGCGGTGCGGCGTTCGAGCTGCGCGCGAAAGCCACCCGCACGCAGCACATGTGGGACCTCGCGTTCATCGGCGGCTCGGCGCTCGCCGCGTTCTGCCAGGGGATCGTGCTCGGTTCGCTGCTGCAGGGCATCAAGGTCGAGAACAACCAGTTCGCGGGCGGGCCGTTCGACTGGCTGTCGCCGTTCAGCCTGCTCTGCGGGATCGGCGTGCTCGTCACCTATGCGACGCTCGGCTGCGGCTGGCTGATCCTGAAGGTCGACGGCGAGCTGCAGCGCAAGATGCGGCTCCTGATGAAGCCGCTCACGGGCGTGCTGCTGGCCGTGATGGGCGTGGTCAGCCTGTGGACCGTGATCGGTCTGCCGGCCGTCGCGCATCGCTGGTTCGGCAGCGGCAATCTCGGCTGGTTCCTGCCGGTGCCGGTGCTCGTCGTCGCATGCGTGTGGGGCATCTTCCACACGGTGAAGCGCCAGCACGAGTCGATGCCGTTCCTGCTGACGCTTGCGATCGTGTTCCTCGGCTACACGGGGCTCGTGATCAGCATCTGGCCGAACATCGTGCCGCCGTCGCTGACGATCTGGGATGCGTCGTCGAGCCATTCGAGCCAGCTGTTCGCGCTCGTCGGCACCGTGATCGTGCTGCCGATCATCCTCGTGTACAACGCGATGCAGTACCGCGTGTTCCGCGGCAAGGTGCGCGAGGGCGACGCCGGCTATCACTGACCGGTATGCCCGGTGACGGGCACGCCCGGTGCGGGCGTATCATCACGCGCAGTGCAGTGCAGTGCAGTGCAGTGCAGTGCAGCCCGTCATCAGGCCGGGTTTCGACGCGACAGCGGCCCGCCACGCGCGGGCCGTTTCGCATCGGGCGCGCGGTTTGCATTGCGTATTTCTTTGGCAGTCGAGAAAAGATCATGATCGTCAGACCACGACAAAACTGGCTCAGGATGCTGTTCGTGTGGAACGGCTCCGTGCTGCAATCGATCATTCCGCAACTCGTGTTCATGGCGATCGTCAGCACGCTGGCGGTGTTCACGAACGGGCGCATCTTCGGCGAGAAGATTCCGCTCAATACCGCGCCGTTCACGCTGTTCGGCCTCGCGCTCGCGATCTTCCTCGCGTTTCGCAACAACGCGAGCTTCGAGCGCTTCAAGGAGGCGCGGCATCTGTGGGGCAACCTGCTGATCGCGGCGCGCACCGTCACGTCGCAGGTGCAGCGCTACCTGCCCGACAGCGTCGACGAAGTCGAGCGCAACCGGCTCGCCGATCTGTTGATCGCGCTGACCTATGCGCTGAAGCATCAGCTGCGCCGTACCGATGCGTCGGAAGACCTGCAGCGCATCCTCGGCGCCGAGCGCGCCGCCGCGTTCGCGAACAAGCACTACCAGCCGGTCGCGATTCTCGACGCGCTGCGCGGCGGCATCGTGCGTGCGCTCGGCCGCGCGCCCGGCAGTGAGGCCACGTGCTGGATGTTCGATGCGCAACTCGCCGAGGTGGGCAAGTCGGTGGGCGGTTGCGAGCGGATTCTGACGACGCCGATTCCGTTCTCGTACAGCGTGCTGCTGCACCGTACCGTGTATGCGTACTGCGTGCTGCTGCCGTTCGGTCTCGTCGATTCGACGGAATTCTTCACGCCGCTGATCTGCGTGTTCATCTCGTACACGCTGATCGCGCTCGAAGCGATCGCGAACGAGGTCGCGGAGCCGTTCGGTCTCGCACCGAACGCGCTGGCGCTCGATGCGATGACGCGCACGATCGAGCGGTCGGTGCTGGAGCTCGGCGATCGCGCGATGCCGGAGGAGTTCGTGCCGGCGTCGACGTATCAGATCACGTAAGCGGCACAGTCACGCGCGCGGCGGCGCGCACCATCCGGAAGAGGAACGAATGCGTATCTATGTCACGAGCATTTTCGTCGACGACCAGGACAAGGCGCTGGCGTTTTACACCGACACGCTCGGCTTCAGGCTGAAGAACAACGTGCCGGTGGGCGCGTTTCGCTGGCTGACGGTGGTGTCGAAGGACCAGCCGGACGGCACCGAACTGCTGCTCGAGCCGAGCAATCATCGCGCGGCGGGGCCTTACAAGCAGGCGCTCTACGAGGACGGCATTCCGGCGGCCTCGTTCCAGGTCGACGATCTCGACGCGGAGTTCGCGCGGCTCGACGCGCTCGGCGTGCGCTTCACGCTGGCGCCGATGGATGCGGGGCCGGTGCGCGTCGCGGTGCTCGACGATACGTGCGGGAACCTCGTGCAGCTGATGCAGATGAAGTGACGCGCGAGCCGCGTGGATAGCGGCTCATTGCGCCGCGACCGGCGGCGCGGTCTGCATCCAGCTGCGCTCCTGCATGCGGCTCTGGATCCGCCACCCGCATTCGCTCCTGACCAGCAGGTCGCGATACCACAGCCCGACGAAGCAGACGCGATCGTCGCCGGCATCGTCGGCCGACACCATCATCACCTGCCCGGCGGTGCGCGCGGTGGCCGCATCGCCATCGACGATCAGCAGCGATGTCGAGATCGTGTGCTGCGTGCCGCGCATCGACGAAGTTACCTGTTTCAGGTAGGTCGCGATGTCCGCGCGGTTGCCGACGGGGCCGCCGAATGCCGCGTAGTCGAGCATTGCGTTGCCGGCGAAGAGGCGCTCGAATTCGTGCCAGTCGCGCCGGTCGACGGCGTGGCAGTAGCGCGTCAGCAGATCGTGGATCTCGAGGCGGTCGATCATTTCCTGTGGCGTCATGATGGCGTGAGGGGCGTGGATGACGAGGGAACGATAGCGGGCGGGAGGAGGGGCGGCATCGGCGGGTTGGACTAAGGGTGCACGCGGATCTCGGCCGGTTGCGCGTATCGACGAGGTTGGCGGTGAATACTCGGAAACGGATTGCGGGCGGCACGGAATGCCCGTGAACGGCTACTGCTCGATCGCCGCGGTGTCCCAGGTTCCGAGCAAGATGGCCCGGTGCAGCATACCGACGGTCAATGCGTGTCGCTTGAACGTATGGGGTTTTCCGAGGAGATATTTTCTCAGGACGTGATACAGGAACCCTTCGCCTTCCATCAGGAAGTAGCGTCCGAAGTCGTAGTCGCCACGGGCCACGTCGAACCGCGCGAAAAAACGCGCCATGAAGATGTCGGCGTCGTCTCCGGTTTGCCCCAGGTCGTCCGATATCGACGTCTCGCCCGTCATCCGGCGGGTGTCCGGTACGGCTGCTTCCTGGCGAACGAACGCTTCCAGCGCGCTCCACATGTGACTATCGTCCATCACAGAATCGCCTTGGTTGTCGTTGACGGGCCAAGCTAAGGAATTGCTCTTTGTCAGTCAATTTCACGAGCAGCCGCCTGTGACGTTGGCGCCGGGAGACAAGCTGGCCGGGAGCGACGGGATTGCGGCCGCTTGCCGCGTGGCGGCGGGGCGAGCGGCATGGCGGTGCCAGCGAAATCGACCGTTGCCGTTGAAAGGGTGGTTGGCGTGAAATGTTTCCAACCATCAACGATCGCATCTCGCCCCGACGCCCGTTTCGGAAGCGCGCGTCGCGAGACGGCGACGCGCGTCACCCTCCCCACTCAATCGAAATACGTGAGCCCCATCGCGCCCTTCACTTCCGCCAGCGTTGCCCCCGCCACCTCGCGCGCATGCATCGTGCCGCGCTTCAGGATTGCCATCACCTCCGCCTTGTCCGCCTCGAATTCGCGGCGGCGTGCGCGAATCGGCTCGATCAGCGCCTGCAGCCGTTCGTTGAGCGCGCGTTTCACGACGCTGTCGCCGAGACCACCGCGGCGATAGTGCGCCTTCAGCTCGTTGACCTTCGGCACGTCCGGCTCGAACGCATCGAGGAACGTGAACACGACGTTGCCCTCGACCTGGCCCGGATCGCTCACGCGCAGGTGGTTCGGGTCCGTGTACATGTCCTTCACGGCTTGCGCGATCTCGTCGGGCGTCGAGCCGAGCGTGATCGCGTTGCCGAGCGACTTGCTCATCTTCGCCTTGCCGTCGATGCCCGGCAGTCGCGTGACCGCCGACAGCACGGCCTCGCATTCGACCAGCACCGGCTTGTCGACGGTCGCGTTGAAGCGGCGCACGAGTTCGTTGGTCTGCTCGATCATCGGCAACTGGTCGTCGCCGACGGGCACGTGCGTTGCCTTGAATGCGGTGATGTCGGCCGCCTGGCTGACCGGGTAGGTGAGAAAGCCCGCGGGGATGTCGCGCTCGAAGCCGCGCAGGCGGATCTCTTCCTTGATGGTCGGATTGCGCTCGAGGCGCGCGACCGTCACGAGGTTCAGCAGGTATTGCGACAACTCGGCGAGTTCGGGCACCTGCGACTGGACGACGATCGTCGAGATCGCCGGGTCGATGCCGACGGCGAGGTAGTCGAGCGCGACTTCGATCACGTTCTCGGTCACGCGCTGGCGGCGGCCCATGTTGTCGGTGAGCGCCTGCGTGTCGGCGAGCAGCAGGAACTGCGTCGCTTCGTGCTGCATCTGCACGCGTGCGCGCAGCGAGCCGATGTAGTGGCCGAGATGCAGCGGGCCGGTCGTGCGGTCGCCGGTGAGGATGGTCGGTCGGGTCGGGTGCGTCATGGTATGGGTTGGCTCCGGGTTATCGAAGCCACCAGCCATGACGATCGCGCAGAAACGACAATGCCGCCAAGGCTGGCGGCATCACGTTCGGGACATGCAAAAGGAAACGGGCCGCCTGGGTCAGGCGCGCCACCAGCGATGCAGGTTCAGCGAGGCAGGTTGGGTTTCCATCGCGCAAGTATAGCGCAGCGGCGGGCCGTGCGTCAGCGCACGACGGATTCCAGCGCGAGGCGCGCGACCTCGGCGGACGGCCACAGCAGGTACAGCAGGCCGGCCATCAGCAGCAGCGCGCCGGCGCGTACCGCGGGCGTACTGTCCTTCTCGCGCAGGGTACGGATGTGCTGCTTCAGTTTCTTCATGCTTGCTGGCGCAACGTGCGCCACTCCAACGGTTGCTGCAACGGGCCGGGTGGGCCGGCGCCGGGGTGTTGCGGGTTTGACGGGGCAGGGGGCCGTTCGGCGCGCTGTGTCGACCGGGGTGATGGCCGGGTCGGTCGGCGGCGCCAAAAAAGGGGACGATCGAGGGTCCGTGCCTGCGGTCCAGGCCAAGAAGCCGGCATCCTAACAGGTCGGCGGGGTGGGCACAGTCAAGAATTGTGTGGCGGGCGCGTGGCTGTCAGCGCTGTCGAGTCGCAATGGCGCTATTCCCCTGGACCGGATTCCTGGTCGAAATCCAGCATTTGAAATCCTTCTTATGTATGGGCATGCATCGCCATGCGGGGCGCGCCGATCGGAAAAAAGGCCGGCATGGATGATGCTCGTGCGGACGGCGCGATTGGCTCGCAGCTCGCGTGGGACGAATCGCGCGTTGTCGTCTCCGGTCGGGGCGGCAATAACATGGGATGGCGATTTTCGGCTATCGGGAAGGCGGGCTATTCGTTTGTATATCGCGATGAAATGCGCGACAGGAGGTTGATCACTCGTACGACATCTTGAGAGAGGTCATCGAAAAGATGCCGGTGAGACGATGCGAGACTCATGTGGCCGCACGTTCGATACCTGATCAGAGGTCATTCAACTGTTCTCGCTGAACGATTCCATTTCACTCGAACGGCTAGTTGTGAAGCGTCAAGAGGTTGTTTCTCGGCAAGGGAAGTTTGGCCATCGGCGCAACGCCGCCATCTGGTACCCGCCTGCCTTGTCGGTCTGTTGGATGGTCTTTTTTACGCAATATTGCCCGGTGTGACACGGGAATAACCTCGGCGGCCACTGCAGGCTAGTCGATGTGGACGCTATTGCGCGGGCATCCGTTATTCTCTTGCCAGAAAAAAGAGTACGACGCATTGATATAAATCAGACAATTCTGCGCCTTATGGAAAACAAAAAGGCAGCGCGGAAAACGATGTCGCGATATACGCGCAAACGTTTGACATTGCCTCCACTGTAAAGCAACGCTTGTTTTCAGCAGGGTTTTATGCGGCGTTCACCCGTGCCCCTGCCCGAATGTCGTGTCTTGCCGATGTGTATGCGAAAGCCGTGACCTGTCGGTCAATATCGAATGACAAATTCCGGCATGTCCTTAAGATGCGGAGGTCGGCATATATCGTGCTTGCGCTGAATGCGATACACCGAGGTAACGTGCCGTAAGGCAATCAGCGATGCAAATCAATGCTCTGCAGCAGACAATCTGGCCGATCGTGCAATCTCGCCCCGAATTCTCGAAATTAGTGCCGGACCGCGCTCTTGATTGATTCCGTCAACAGCAAGGCGAAATCAGACGCCGACAACTTAAAGCGCAATTTAGACGAATATGATGCGCCGCAGAAAATGTAAAAAATCGTCAAAAGGCAGCGATGATGCAATCAATGTCGAACATATCGAAAACGGGGTTGAACGTGGGCCGTGGTCGAGGGATAGGCATCGGCCGTGAGCGAGAAAGCGTCATCGTGCTGCTGCTCGACGGATTTTCCGTTATGCAAATGGGCAAGCTGGCGGCGGTGTTCGAATACGCGAATCAGCTGAGCCGTGCCAGGTCCGCATTCGCCGATCGTTACGAACTGCATCTGTATTCCGCACATGGCGGCCCGGTCCGCTCGTCCTCGGGGGTGCAGATCTGGACAGAGGCACCGCGCATGCCGGATACAAGCGTGATCCATGCGATGTTCGTGCTCGGTGGAGAGGAAACGGCAACCGATCACGACACCAGCCTGGTGGCGTGGCTGCATAACGCACATCGACGCGCGAGCGTGGTCAAGGGGGCGAGCGGCGGCTGCAAGCTTCTGACGAGCATCCGGCTGCATCAGAAGGGGCTGGGGGCGGCGCCGTTGACGTCGTGCATGGTGGGTGCCGCGTCGGGCGCAAACGCGCGGTCCGACTCGACCGACGTCGACGAAGGCATGTTGTCGACCGCGCTGTCGATCGTCGCGCACGACATGGGGTACGAGATCGCGCAGGAAATCGTCACCAACCTGATGCCGGGCTCGACAGGAAAACTGACGGGCGCCGCGTTCGGACCGCGTGAAGCACGAGCGAGCGAACTGATTCGCGCGGCCACGCATCATCTGCGTGTCAACAGCGCGAACCGTATTTCGATTGCGGACGCGGCGCAGGCCGCGGCCATGAGCGAGCGGAATTTCCTCCGGCGTTTCAAGAACGAAATCGGCGTGACGCCGACCGAATTCGTGCTGCGCGTTCGACTCGAGAAGGCGTGCTGCATGCTCGTCGAGACGGATCTGCCGGCCGACAAGGTCGCGCGGCGCACCGGCCTGGGCAGCGGCGACCGGCTCGCGAAGCTGTTTCGCCAGCACCTGTCGATGTCACCGACCGAATATCGGGCGGCCGCACGCAAGCGCATGGACACACTGCCGGACGATGGGTCGGTCGCGGACGTATCGACCTGGATGAATGGCTCGATCTCGTAGTGGAATTGCCGGGTTGGCCGGTGCGGCACGATGTCATGGCCCCTGGCCGACATCGTCCACGTGCCGCTACCCCTGCGCTTGCAGTCCGGTGCCGGGTAATGGCGCGGCGTGTCCGGCTGGCCGCCGCAATTGCCGTCGGAAAGATGCTGGACCTTGTGCGGTTTCCCCGTACGCGTTGCATTGCGTCCATTGACGAAAACATCAAAGCATTCGGTCGATGCCGATCCACCCGCGTGATCGCGTGCTTCCCGCATTCATGTTTCAACGAAGCACGTCCAATCAGCCATGATCGTGGTCGCGTCCGCCATGTCGGTGCAACGACGCCTCACGGGGCGCTAATCTCCTGACTGGCTTTTCGAGGAGCAGTGACACCCCCGACCTCCTCGGAACCTTGCCTGCGCGCAGCCATGCGCGCAGGCCTTTTTATTTCATGTGAGTCGCACGATGTCGATTCATTCTTGATTGCTCCGTAGTCCATATCAAAGGAACGGACGCATCCATCCGTCACCATGCCGTCGCAACGAACGGTGCCTCGAAGATCCGTTGAATCTCTTCAGGAAATAATCGGTGATAGACGTGGCGGATTCGGCGGCAATGTTGTCCTGCTCGTCATGCTGCATTGCAATACGCTAGCGAAATCGAACAGGTCGTCCCCTGACGGCCGATGTCGCTGACAACGGAGCGCGACGGACATGAGCACGGTCTTTCTGATGCTGTCGATGATTTGCCTCGTGTGGATCGTCATTTACGCCATCACCAGCGTTGTTTCGGCCCTGTGGGCAGGCGCACGACATAACCAGCGGCTTCTGCTGCTCGAGCTCCAGTCGCATCGTGCGCGCGGGCCGAGGGAGGCGGCGCGCGCCAGGAGATTGAAACGGATGGCGTTGCTCGCGATCGTGGCGGTGCCGCTGGGGATCGCCTCGTTCATCGCGAGCGCTGCGTTGTCGTAACGGCGCCGTGCGCACGCGTGTTACGTAGGCATCCTTTACGTGCCCGCGCGCGGGCGTAGTCTGCATCCCGCCGGCAACGATTTCCTTCTATTTGCTGCGTTGCGTCGCCGTCGTGCTTCGCCGGCCGACAGGCTGGCGGATCGATGCTAGTCACGCATGCAACCTGCATTGGCCGGACCGTGGAACGAATCCCGGTCGATCGCTTCATGTCCGATGCCACTGACGCTGCGGTTGCCGCGTCCTCCGGTGTCGCATCGGTCATGCCGCCGATTCGATGAATCGCACGCAGAAACGCACATGCCGGGGCGCTACGACAGGCGCGAGCTTCTGCGTCCATGTCATCCGCATGCAATGAAGATGAGCGTTTTTTTGGTCTGTCGCGTGGGTCGCGCGATGGCGTGAACAGCGCGCGCAAGCGCCGGAAAAAACGCCGACTCGGGAAATCCCGCAGGCTAATCCGACGACAACTAGTTCGAATCAGCCAGCCATATTTCGCCACTCGGCTAGCTGAGTATGATGCGACGCAACGGGCAGAAATGCTCATGAAGAAAGAGAGATGGCGATACGAGGTAACGTCCGAGAGCATTCCATGAGGCATACGAGTCTCGATAAGCGGGTAGCCGATACAGGAAGGGGCGGGCGTGAGAGTCGGGACATCGGCGTGGTCGTGTTCGATGGATTCTCGCTGCTCGCAGCAGGGGTAGTGACCGAGGTGTTCGAGATGGCGAACGATCTTCATGCGCCACGCTCGCACGATCTGCCGTTGTACGACGTGCGCTTCTATTCGTCGCAAGGCGGCAGCGTCGCGTGGTCGTCGGCCATCAGCGTGTGGACGCATGCATGCGATGCGGGTTCGGCGCGAGCGTTCGATGCACTGTTCGTTGCCGGCGGAGACGGGGCACGGCGTGCGGCACGCGATGCGCGGGTGATCGAGTGGTTGCGAATCGTCGTGCCGCAAACCGGCATCGTGCGGACGATCGGTGAAGGCCGGATGCTGCTCGATGCGGCGCGCGTGAAGCGGAGTACGGGCATCGCGATCGAAGCGGTATCGGGTGTGGATGATCGGGGGGCGGCGGCAAGAGCGGCGTTGTCCCTGGTCGAGCGCGATCTCGGCGGCGACGCCGCAAGCAACATCGCGATGCGTCTGGCGTTGACGGGCGATGCCGACCAGAACGGGCACTTGCCGGACATGGGCGAGGCGACGGCAGCGGAACGCACGCGGGCGTCGGCACGCTGGTTGCAGCAGAACTGCGAGCGGGCGATATCGATCAGCGACGCAGTACGCGTCGCGGGGATGAGTGAACGGAATTTCCTGCGCTGCTTCAAGCAGGAAATCGGCAAGACACCGTCGGAGTTTCTTCGGGAGCTTCGGCTGATGCGAACGATGCAATTGCTGGGCGAGACGGATTTGCCGATCGACACGATCGCGCGGCGATGCGGATGGGTCAACGGGGATCGGCTGGCGAAGATTTTTCGCAAGCGCCTGAACGCGACGCCATCCGAATACCGGATGCGTGCGAGGGCGAAGGCGGCGGTAGAGGAATCGTAGCCGGGATTCGGCGCCGGGACGATCGGGCAGTACCTGGCAAGAACGTTTGAGTCGATCTGACGAATAGGAGTCCAAATGATAGACGAGCCGATCGAAACGATGTGTCACGACAATGAGTCTGCCGCAGGGGATCCCGAATCCGTCGTCGAGTCGCGCGTTCGTGTCGCCCCCGTTGTGCTGGCGGGTGGATCGGGATCGCGCCTGTGGCCGATGTCGCGGGAGCAGTACCCGAAGCAGCTGATCGGCGTGCTCGGTGCCGATTCGCTGCTGCAGGAGACCGTTCAGCGCATGAAGGGATTTGCGTCGGGGCGGAACACGTTGGCCGCGCCGATCGTCGTGTGCGGCGACGAGCATCGGTTCGTGACCGCCGAGCAGCTGCGTTCGAGCGGGATCGACGCACGCATCGTGGTGGAGCCGGTCCGACGCGACACGGCCCCTGCACTGACGCTGGCCGTTGCCGCCGCGTTTGCCGACGGCGAGGACGCAATCGTCGTCGCGATGCCGGCGGACCACGCGATTGCCGATACCGGTGCGTTCCATCGTGCATTGCGGCTTGCGATCGAACATGCGGAGCGCGGCGCCGTCGTCACGCTCGGCATACCGCCGACGCGGCCCGACACCGGATTCGGATACATCAGGCTGGGCGATGCACTCGACGTGGACGCGCGCCGTATCGAGCGCTTCGTCGAAAAGCCCGCGGCCGAGCTGGCCGAGCAATACCTCGCGTCCGGCGCGTACTGGTGGAACAGCGGAATTTTCGTCGTCCGAGCGAGTGTCTGGCTCGATACGTTGCGCGCGTTGCGTCCCGACATGCACGCGGCTTGCGTCGCGGCATATCAGAACGGCGCGGAAGACGGTCCGTTCTTTCGGCCTCACGCGGATGCATTCCGCGCATCGCCGTCGGATTCGATCGATTACGCGGTGATGGAACGGCTGACTTCCCGGGCCGATCTCGCTGAAGGCGTGGTCGTGCCGCTCGATGCGGGCTGGTCCGATCTCGGGTCGTGGGACGCCGTATGGGAAGCACTCGACAAGGACGCCGACGGCAACGTCGGGCGCGGCAAGGTCGTGTTCGAAAGCGCGACGTCGAGCTTCGCCCATTCGGAGGGACGGCTGGTCGCCTGTGTGGGTGTGACCAACGTGATCGTCGTCGAAACCGACGACGCGGTGCTGGTCGCGGATCGATCGCGTGTGCAGGACGTGAAGGGGCTCGTCAACCGGATCCGTGCGCAGCAGGCGCCGGAGGCCGATACGCATCGGAAGGTGCGGCGCCCATGGGGATATTACGACTCGATCGACCATGGCGATCGTTTCCAGGTCAAGCGCATCGTCGTTCAGCCGGGCGGACGCCTGTCGCTGCAGTTGCATCACCACCGCGCCGAACACTGGATCGTCGTCAGCGGGACTGCGCTCGTGACCCGCGGCGACGAGCAATTCATGCTCAGCGAGAACCAGTCGACGTTCATTCCGCTTGGCATCACGCACCGGCTCGAGAACCCCGGCAAGTTGCCGCTCGAGATCATCGAAGTGCAATCGGGCTCGTATCTGGGCGAAGACGACATCGTCCGGTTCGACGACACCTACGGGCGTCGCTGAAACGTCAGGACTGCGTGTGTCATGAATTGAGATGGAGGACGGAAAAATGATCGGGCTACAAGGAATACTGGCACGACTGCTCGACGTCGGGCTCATCATCGCGGGTTCGCTCGTGGCTTCGCAGTTCCGCTTCCTGCAGGTCACGGGCAATCATTTCGACAGCGCGGTCGTCACGTTCGGCATTGCGTTCTCGCTCGTGCTGTTTCCGGCTTTCGGCGTGTACGAGTCATGGCGGGGCCGTTCGATGCTGCGGCTGATCGGGAAGATCTCGCTGGCGTGGCTGGTCGTACAGGCCTGCGGAATCATCCTGATGTTTTCGCTGCATCGCGCGGACGTCATTTCGCGGCTCTGGTTCGTCTACTGGACCGCGATCACGGGCGGCGCGCTGATCGCATCGCGCGTCGCCACGCACCTCGCACTGCGCGGCGTGCGACGCGTCGGCCTGAACCTGCGCAGCGTCGCGGTGGTCGGCTACGGACAGCATTGCCATCACGTCGTGCGCAAACTCGATGAATCTTCCGCGAGCGGCTTCCGCTCGGCCGCGGTCCTCGACCTGCGTCCGGTGGTCGAGACCACGCATTCTGGCGTGCCGACGTTCACCGATTTCGACCGCTTTGCCGCCCACGTGCGCGAGAGCGGCGTCCAGGAGATCTGGCTCGCGTTGCCGTTGTCGGAGGAGGCGACGATCCTGCGCTTCGTCAACGCATTCGGCGACGAGCTGGTGAATATCCGCTTCATTCCGGACGTGCGCAGCGTTGCGCTGTTCGATGGCGCGATGATCGATCTGGTCGGTGCGCCTGCAATCAACCTCGTTGCGTCGCCGCTGCCGCACCACGCGATGCTTCAGAAGGAAATATTCGATCGCCTGTTCGCCGCACTGGCGCTCCTGGCACTGCTGCCCCTGATGGTGGCGATCGCGCTCGCAGTGAAGCTGTCGTCGTCCGGGCCCGTGTTCTTCAAGCAGTTCCGCAAGGGGGCCGACGGGCGCGAATTCAAGATCCTCAAATTCCGCACGATGCGCGTGCACGTCGAAGCGGCGGGCGTGGTGACGCAGGCCACGAAGACCGATGCCCGAATTACGCGCGTCGGACGTTTCCTCCGGCGCACGAGCCTCGACGAACTGCCGCAGTTCCTGAACGTGCTGTGCGGCGACATGTCGGTCGTCGGGCCGCGGCCTCACGCGATCGAACACGACCGTCTTTACCAGAAGGTCGTCGACGGCTACATCCATCGCTATCGCATCAAGCCCGGCATCACCGGGTGGGCGCAGGTGAACGGCTATCGCGGCGAAACCGATCGTCTCGAGAAGATGCAGAAGCGCGTCGAGTACGACCTCTATTACCTGCGCAACTGGTCGTTCGGGCTGGACATGCGGATCGTCGTCGCGACGATCGTGAACGGCTTCGTCAACCGCAACGCGTATTGAATCGGCAGTTTCAAGGGCCGGCGAGCGCCGGCTCCATACACAACAACATGTAATCGGGGTGAAACAGGCATGAACGCAGTCAGGATGAGCGTCGCATTGCTGACGCTATCGGTCGCGCCGGGGAGCCATGCGCAGTTCCTGTCACGCGACGCGCTCGCGACCGGCGCGCCGATGCTCGACAACGCGGCCACCACGACGGTGCCGTCGGTGATCCGGCCGATCGTCGATTCACGCACGCATCGCATGCGGTTGGGCGTGAAGGTCTCGCGCAGCTACGAAACGCGCCAGGTCACCGACCTGGAGAAAGCGTGGGGCAGCGCGGGGCCCGGGACGCTCGCCGGCACCGTCACGACGAGCGATTCGGGCGGCATGTCAGGCGATCTCGACACGAGCGCGGCCGGCAACCCGGTCGCGGGCTTCGCGCTCGGACGCGCGCCCGGTTCGTCCGGCGCCGCCGGCTTCTCGGGGATGCCCGGTTTTGCCGGCGCGTCGGGCCTCTCTGGCGCGATGGGGGCGATGGGCGCGACCGGCGCGATGGGCATGCCCCAGTCATTCAATCCGGGGGCGTCGCTGCTCCCGTCCGGCGGCTCGCTCGCCGCACCGCTGCAGTCATCCGTGTCCGGCGGCCTGAACTAGTCCAGTCGAGGCAAAAAAATGAGTCTATTACGTGTTGTATCGGTGCTTTCCATTGCGTCGTGCCTGAGCGCCTGCACGATCGCGCCGGGGATGTCGTTCAACGATGTGCCGAATGCACATGCGGACACGCAGCCAGGTGTCCCGGTCCTGCCGATCACGAGCGCGCTGATCGATACGCAGGGGCGGGAGCACTCGGCCGACACGCACCGCGTGGCGCTCGAGAAGCTGGTCGGCCGGCCGGATGCGTACCGGATCGGTCCGTCGGACGTGCTGTCGGTCATCGTCTGGGACCATCCCGAGCTCGTGCTGCCGAGCCTGAGCTATTCGCTCGTCAGCGCGAATGCCGGTGCAACGCCGACGGGCCTGCCGCAACAGACGATACCGGGTTACGTCGTCGACAGCGATGGCTACATCCAGTTTCCGTACGTGGGGCGCTTCCGCGTCGTGGGCATGACCGTCGGCGATGCGCAGAAGCGGCTGTCCGCGGCACTGGTGCCGTACATTTCGCGCCCGCAGCTCACGCTGCGCGTGATCGATTTCCGCAGCAAGCGCGTCTATATCGACGGCGAAGTGCGTGATGCGGGCGTGAAGCCGATCACGGACGTGCCGATGACGCTGACGGAGGCGCTGAGCCAGGCTGGCGGCATCGTGCCGTCCGGCGACGCGAGCAACATTCTGCTGAACCGCGACGGCGTGCAGTATCGGCTGGGCATTCCGCAACTGCTGGCGGCCGGGCTGAGCCCGTCGCAGATCCTGCTGCACGACGGCGACGCCGTCAAAGTCGTGTCGCGCGATGAATCGAAGGTGTTCGTCGTGGGCGAGGTGACGAAGCCGGTGTCGCTGACGATGCACGATTCCCGGTTGAGCCTGAACGAAGCGCTCGGCGAGGCGGGCGGGGTCAGCGTCGCGACCAGCGATGCGAAGTCGGTCTTCGTGATCCGCGCGGGTCAGGATCGCGCGACCACGTCGGTATTCCAGCTCGACGCGCGTTCACCCGTAGCGCTTGCGCTGGCCGAGCAGTTCCAGCTCAAACCGAAGGACGTCGTGTTCGTCGACGCGACCGGCTTCGCGCGCCTGAACCGGGTCGTCAGCCAGATCCTGACGGGCTCGGGCGTCGTCTACAACCTGGCGCGCTGATCGCCATGATCGATTCGATTCTGGTCGTCTGCGCCGGCAACATCTGCCGCAGCCCGATGGCGGAGGGCATCCTGCGCGCCCGACGGCCTGACAAGACCGTCGCGTCCGCCGGGTTGTCCGCGGTGATCGGTCACGAAGCCGACATGTGCGCAATCGGTCTGCTGCAGTCGCGCGGCATCGATATCAGCGCGCACCGCGCGCGCCAGCTGGTGAGCTGGCAATGCCTTCACGCCGACCTGATCCTGACGATGGACCGCAAGCAGAAGACCACGATCCAGGGCTGGCTTCCGCATGTCCGCGGCAAGGTGTTTCGTGTGGGCGAATTCGTCGACATCGACATCGACGATCCCTATCGCAAGGGCAGTCGAGCATTTGAGCATGCACTCGAGCGGATCGACGTCGGCCTGAACGCCTGGATCTCGAAAATGGAAACTCTCTAAATGAAACTCGAAGCTGTGAACCGTGTACCGCAACTGCCCGGCGGCGACCCGTCGCCGGACGACGGGGCCGAGCTGGGGGCGCTCCTCGATATCTTCCTCGAGAACCGCAGGATGATCGCGCTCGTGACGGCGGTCTGCCTCGCCCTCGGTGGCCTGTACGCGCTGCTGCGGCCGCGGGTATACGAGGGAAATCTGCTGATCCAGGTTGAAAACAGCATCGATTCCGCGGCGAACAGCCTGCTTGGCAGCGTGTCGTCGTTGTTCGACGTGAAGTCGACGGCGGACGCGGAAATCGAGTTGATCCGGTCGCGCCTCGTCGTCACGCGTGCGGTCGACAGTACGCGGCTGTTCATCTATGCAAAGCCGCATTACGTGCCGCTGATCGGCCGCCGCATCGCGGCGTTCAACAAGGGCCTGTCCGAACCCGGCCTGTTCGGGTGGGGCGGCTTTTGCTGGGGCAGCGAGTCGATCGAGATCGACACGTTCGATGTACCGACCGACGACGAGGCCGACAAGTTCCGGATCACGCTGCTCGACCAGAACCGCTATCGGTTGTCCGGCGCGGATCTCGCGCAGCCCGTGATCGGGCGGATCGGCGAGTTGCTGTCGTTTTCGACGGTCGACGGCCCCGCTCGACTGCAGGTTCGCGGGATCACGGGTCGCCCGGGCGCCGCATTCGACGTGATTCGCTACTCGCGGCTGCAGACGATCGACGATCTGCAGGACCGGATGAAGATCACCGAGCTCGGCAAGCAATCGGGCGTGATCAGCGTCGTCTGGCAGAACAAGGATCCGGCGCTGGTATCCGAGGTGATGAACGCGGTCGGACGGGAATACGTGCAGCAAAACATCGGGCGCAAGTCCGAGGAAGCGGAACGTTCGATCGCATTCCTGAACAGTCAGCTGCCGGTGATGAAGCGCGATCTCGAGCTGGCCGAAGACCGCTTCAACGCGATGCGCAACAAGCTCGGGACCGTCAACCTCGGCGACGAGGCCGGGCTGATGCTGCAGCAGTCGGTCGACATCGACACGCAGCTGATCGGGCTGAAGCAGCGGCGCGAGGAGTTGATGTCGAGGTTCGGGCCGTCACATCCGGCAATGGTCGCGCTGAACGACCAGATCCAGTCGCTGAACAGCCAGCTCGGCGCGCTGGATACGAAGATCCGCAGCCGACCGATGGTCGAACAGAGCATTCTGCGCCTGACGCGCGACGTACAGGTGAGTCAGGGGCTCTATGTCGCGATGCTCAACAACGTCCAGCAGCTCAAGCTCTTGAAGGCGGGCAAGGTCGGCACCGTGCGACTCGTCGACACGGCGGTCGTGCCCGACGAGCCCGTCAAGCCGAAGGCGTGGATCGACCTCGCGGTATCGCTGGTGCTGGGCTTGTCCCTGGGCGGCGGCTGCGCGTTCCTGCGTTCGACGATGTTCGGCGGCGTCACCAATCCGGACGAACTCGAGCAACGGACCGGGCTGAGCGTGTATTCGGTCGTGCCGCACAGCGCGCGTCAGACGGCGCTGCAACGCAAGCTGCGCACCAACAAGTCGGACACGCTGGTGCTGTCGAACGTCGAGCCGCGCGATCCGTCGGTCGAAAGCCTGCGCAGTTTGCGGACCGCGATGCAGTTCGCGATGCTCGACGCCGTGTCGAACGTGGTCGTCATCTCCGGGCCGACGCCCGGTGTCGGCAAGTCGTTCGTGTCGTCGAACCTCGCGGCGGTGCTGGCAAACGCGGGGAGCAAGGTGTTGCTGATCGATGCGGACATGCGCAAGGGCCATCTGCACTACTACTTCGGCATCGATCGCGAGTCCGGCTTCTCGGAACTGCTCGCCGGCCAGCGGCAGATCGGTGACGTCCGGCATTCGCAGGTGCTGCCGAATCTCGACTTCATCGCAACCGGTACGCTGCCGCCCAATCCGAACGAGCTGCTGCTGACGACGCGCCTGCCGGCGTTGCTCGCCGAGTTCAGCCGCGACTACGACGTCGTGGTGATCGACACCCCGCCGGTGCTTGCGACGGCCGATACCGGCGTGCTTGCGCAACACGCCGGTGCGGTGTTCCTCGTCGCCAAGGCGGGCATGACGAACGTCGCTGAAATTCGCGAATCGTCGAAGCGGCTCGCGCAGGCGGGCACCGTCCCGAAGGGCGTCGTGTTCAACGGCCTGAAAGCGCATCTCGGGAAGTACGGTTACGGCGCGAAGTACGGCGTGTACCGCTACTCGGCCTACGAATATGTGGAATCGGAGACGGCATGACACCCCGCGCGGCACAACGACGGCGGTGTGAACGGGATGTGGCCGGGCACGTTATCCGCACGAATCAGGATCAACGACGTTTCGAGTCGAGGGCGCCATGAAGAGCAAAATCGTCCACGTCACGGAAGCGTTCGGCGGCGGCGTGCTGTCGTTTCTCGTCGACCTGTGTAACCGGAGCGTCGCGGCGGGATACGACGTCGTCGTCGTGTATTCCGAACGGGACGAAACGCCGGAGAACGTCCGCGCGTTGTTCGACCCGGCGGTGCGGCTGGTCCGGATCCGGATGCATCGAGCGGTGCGGCCGCTGCACGACCTCGTCGGCGTGGTGCGGCTCGCGCAATGGTTGCGTTCGGAACGGCCCGACGTCGTGCATCTGCACTCGTCGAAAGCCGGCGTGCTCGGGCGCGTGGCGGCACGTCTCGGGTCGGGGCACGCGCGGGTGATCTATTCCCCGCACGGACTCTCGTTCCTGCGCAGTGACGTACCGCGCTGGCAGCAGCGACTGTACCTGACGTTCGAAAAGCTCGCGGACAGCCTGGGCGGCACCGTCGTCGCCTGCTCGCTCGGCGAACTCGACGAACTCAGGCGACGGGTGCGCGCGCGGAATGCGCGGCTGATCGAGAACGGCGTGGAAACCGACCATGTGCCGCGGCGCACGCTTCGGGACGATGACCGCACGGTCGTGGGCATGATGGGCCGCGCGTCGTACCAGAAGAATCACGAGTGGTTTCTTGCGATTGCCGCCCGGCTGGCACGGCCGGAGCTCGAGTTCGTCTGGATCGGCGGCGAAGCCGGTGCGGCGGGCCAGGGCGCCACGGTGCGCTGTACGGGCTGGGTGCCGCGCAGCGAGGCGCTGACGGCGATGGCGGGCTTGGACCTGTACGTGCAGACGTCGCGCTGGGAGGGCATGCCGCTCGCGGTGATCGAGGCGCAGGTCGCCGGCATCCCGGCCGTCGTCACGAATGTGATCGGCAATCGCGATATCGTCGTGCACGGCACGACCGGCTTCATCGCGTCGTCGCTCGACGAGATGACCGAATGCGTGGACCGGCTGAGTCGCGACCGGGCATTGCGCGAATCGATGGCCGATGCGGCGACCCGCATCGCGACGGCGCGATTCCGGGTCGAGTCGAAGTTTCGGCAATGGACGTCGCTGTACGACGACTCGGTGTCGTATGCGACCGTATCCGAAAGTGCCGTGGCCACGCATCTGGACCTGGAGATACTTCTCGGCAAAGGCGAGGCGCGATGAACGTACGCAAGTGGGTGTTCAGAATCGGGCAACTGATCATGCTGTCGTTCTGCATGACGGTGCTGAATCCGCATGCGGCGGCCGCGGCGCGCGACGACGGCATGTGGGGTGCCAACGTCGATATCGCGCAGTTGCTGCCGGGCGATCCGCTGCAACTGTCGACCGACCGCGGCGATGCGTTCGGGCTCGCGCGGCTGGCCGGGTTCAACGCGTTTCGCGTGACCTCGTTCGCGGAATGGGCGCCGGGCCAGCGCGGCACGTCTTACAGTTCGTCCGACTGGCGGCAGGTAGGCGAGCAGGCGAAGCGCAGCGGCTTCACGATCATTCCGGTCGTCGGTCTGAGCCGTGCGGAGTCCAGACAGGTCGATGCGGTATCGGATCCGCAGGCGCGCGTGCGCGCACGGACGCTTGCCTACCGTGACAAGGTCGGACGGATCCTGGACGGACTCGTGCCGACGGGCTGCAAGGTCGTGATCGATCTCGACAACGAGCGGGAACTGGATGCCGACCGGCTCGCGCAGTTTCGGACACTGGCGGCTTTCGTCCGCGCGCGGTATCCCGGCGTGTTGATCACGGTCGGCGGCTGGAAGCGCCGGCGCGCGGACCCCGAGGCGTCGCAGGCCGCGTACGTTGCGAACTATCCGGACGACGGCGCGCCGCTGGCGGACATCGTCGACATCGTCTCGGTACACCTGTACGACGAAGCGCTGGCCGGCCATCGAACCTATGGGCTCTACGCGCGACCGGCCGATCGTGTGCCGGCCGCGGTGGTCGCGTATCTGCAGCGCGTGCGGCGCTGGGCGCAGGGCAAGCCGATCCTGATCAGCGAATTCGGTGCGCCGAACGGCGTGCTGCCGACCCGCTATCGGCGCGATCTCGGTCAGCTCGATCCTGCCGTGCAGGACGACACGGTCGACAGCGTGCTGCAGGGCGTCGTGCAGGCGCGCGAGCAACACGTGAACGTCGTGGGCGCGCTCGCGTGGATCATGGTGCCGCGCGGCGGCGCGGCCGCATTGCACGACGAGTCGAACGAATGGTCGCTCAGCCTGGCCGATCGGGACACCGACATGCTGCAGATCTTTCCGGCGATGTGGGCGTTCTGCCGCACGCACGTCGTCCCGTCTTCATCCTGCTCGCGTGACTTCCCGTCCGAAGTGCGATTGCGCACCCGCTGACTCTCGAGGATCCACCTACTGATGGCCACATTGAGCCAAACGGAAAAGCGCCCGAGCCTGTCCGGGCACACCTTCTGGTATCTGCTCGCGCGCGGCGGTCCGGCGCTTGTCAGCTTCGCGTCCGTGATCGCGTTTGCGCGCATGCTCGGACCACAGGAGTACGGACCGTACTCGTTGCTGATCGTTGCCGCGACGACCGGCAACGTCGTGTTGTTCCAGTGGCTGCGCCTGTCGCTGCTGCGCTTCTACCCGGCCTATCGGGAGGCGCCCGAAGTCGTTATCCGCTCGGTGCTGCGTTGTTTCGGATGGCTGTCGGCGTGCGTGATCCTGGGTGCTGCCATCGCCCTCCATGTGTCGGGCGACGCGTTCTACCGGATGGACTACGTACTCGCGATCCCGGTGACCGTGCTGATCGCGTGGATCGAGCTGTCGCTGGAGCTGAAGCGTGCGAATCTCGAGCCGAAGGTGTACGGCGCCGTCATGCTGTTGCGTGCGGGGCTGATCTTCGGGCTGGGCGTGGCGATGCTCGCCTGGCGGCGTTCGAGCGACGCGTTGCTCGAATCGACGTTCGTCGCGCTGCTCGTGACCGCTGCCGTCTGCATGCGGTTCTGGCAACGCTTCGACCTGAGCAAGCCGACCCAGGACATCTGTCGCGAACTGGTTCGCTACGGTCTGCCGCTGACGCCTGCATTCGCATTCAATTTCTTCCTGAGCGGCTTCGACCGGTTCTTTCTCGGCAAGGTGGCTGGTGCGGGCGCGGTCGGACAGTATGCGGCCGGCGCGGACATCGCGATGCAGTCGCTCGGCGTCGTGCTGATGTCGATCAATCTGGCGTCGTATCCGCTGATCGTGCGTGCGCACGAGAGCGAGGACCGCGCGGCGGTGCGCGGCGGCCTCGAGCGCAACCTGCTGTTCTATTGCCTGCTCGCGACGCCGCTCGTCGTGGTGTTTCTGTGCCAGTCGGCATCGATCATCCACGTGCTGTTCGGCGCGCGCTACGCCGGCGCGACGGCGAACGTGCTGTCGATCGCTGCGTTGTCGGCGATCGTCTTCGGCCTCAAGAACGGACACTTCGACATCGCGTTCAGTCTCGCGCGGCGGACCGAGCTCAGCCTGTTTCCGAACGCACTTGGCGCGGCGGTGTGCGTGGCTGCGCATTTCATGCTGACACGGCAATACGGCGCGGTCGGCGCGTCGTTGTCGTCGCTGATCGGCTACACGGTGGCGCTGATCGCATCGGCGACGAGCGGTCGGCGGTTCATCGACATTCCGATCGTGACGGCCGGCTGCGTGCGCGTGCTGTTCTGCGCGATTCCGATGGCGGCCCTGCTGCTGTGGATCGGTACCGTATCGACGCTGGTCGAGCTGGCCCTCGCCGTCGTCGCGGCGACGCTGCTGTTCTACGGCGCGTGCTATCTCGCGCTCAGGTCGACTCGAGTTTCGGAGGTGGCGTGAGAATCCTGATCGTCAACACACTCTATTACCCGGACAAGACCGGCGGCGCCGAAGTGTCGGTGCAGCTGCTCGCGGAAAGCCTGGTGGCACAGGGCCATGAGGTATCGGTCGTCTGCATCGCGCGGAAGCGGACGTCGCGCGTCGAGTCGATCAACGGCGTGAACGTGTACCGGATCGGACTGTTCAACGTTTACTGGCCTTTCGACGGCCGCGACAAGGGCGTCCTTGCACGCGCCGCGTGGCACGGGCTGGAGATGTTCAATCCGGTGATGATCGCGCGCCTGTCGGCGATCGTGCGGGACGTGGCGCCCGACGTCGTGCATACCAACAACGTGCACGGGTTTTCGACGGCGATCTGGGCATGGCTGGCGCGCCGCAAGCTGCCGATCGTTCACACGATTCGCGATTACGCGCTGCTGTGCAGCCGCGGCTCGCTGTATCGCGCGGGGCGGCGCTGTGAAAGCCGATGCACGGATTGCCGCGTGTTGTGCACGAGGAAGCGCATCGACTCAAGCCATGTGTCGACCGTCGTCGGAATCAGCCGCCACGTGCTTGCCGAGCATCTGCGACACAACTGGTTTGCCGGCCGCCGGAATGGCGCCGTCGTCTACAACAGCGTGCCGGCGCTGCCGCCTGGCGCGAAAGCACGCGCGCGCGATGCGGGTGCGCCGATCGTGTTCGGTTACATCGGCCGGCTCGTTCCGGAAAAGGGCGCGCGCGAGTTGCTGCGGGCGTTCAACCTGCTGCGCGCGCGGCATCCCGACGTGCGGCTGCTGGTCGCCGGGAGCGGCCCTGATGGCTTCGTCGCGGACCTGACCCGGCATGCGGGCCCGGATGTGACCCTGCTCGGCCACGTCGATGCCGCGAGACTGTACCGGGACGCGGACGTCATCGTCGTGCCGTCGCTATGGGACGAGCCGTTCGGCCGGACCGTTGCCGAAGCACTGGTATTCGGGCGGACCGTCGTCTGCTCGAACCGGGGCGGCCTGCCGGAACTCGTCACGGGGCGGTCGCACTGCCGCGTGTTCGACGCGGACCGCGAAGAGGCATTGTTCGACGCGCTCGAGCAGGTCGTGGCCGAGCGCCGGGTGACGGGGGCGTCACGCAACGACGATGCGGAACACGAGCCGATCGAGCGCCTGTTCGATCCGCACGCGATCGCCGCGCGGTACGTCGAACTGTATTTGCGCGCGGTCGAATTGAATGCGCCGCTGGCGGAGCGAGTATGAACCGAAACGATATGGTGCTCGGCGGCGTCGTTGTCGCGTCCTCGATCCTGCTGCTGTTGCTCAGTTATGCAGAGCTTGGCCGTGCGTTGGCACCGCTCACGGTCGCGGTGTACGTGCTGCTCCTGGTCGTGTTCCTGCGCACGAGCAGTCGTGCGGCGCTGCTGCTCGTGCCGTTCGCGGTACTGAAGCTGAGCGAGTTGTTGTCCGTCGTGATGATCGAGTTTGGCGCGACGATGTCCGAGATCGGCATGCTCGGTCATGACATCGGCGCATCGTCCGGATTGTTGCTGCACGACGTCGCCTTCTTTGCGGGGGCGATGTGGATACTGAAAGTGAAAGCGCGGCGCGCCAGTCCGTCCGCCGACCGTATCGTGCTCACGCGCATGCAAGCGCGGCTCGCGTTCGCGATCGGTTGCGCGATCTGCGCGATCGGCATCGTGGCGGGGCTCGCATACGGCTTTTCGCTGTTCAGCGGGATGGACCGCTTTTCGTTCCGGGCCAATTCCGGCAATGCGCCGCTGTCGTTCTTTCTTGCCAACCGGCTGATCGCCGTGTTCCTGTTCGGCATTCTGGCAGCCGGGCCGCGCCGGTTCGGCCGACGCCTCGCGTTCCTGGGCATGCTGCTGGTCATGCTGGTGAACGTGCTGCATGGCGAACAGCTCATGTCGACGGTCTCGCTGATCGTGTCGTTCTTCGGCGTCCGGACGATTGCGGAAGGCGAGGGCAGCGATTTCGTCGGGAAGTTTCTGCGAGTGGGGCTGATGGCCGCGGTCTTCGGGCTTGGCGCGGTCGCGCTTTCCTACTCGAGCCAGCAAAAGGACGTGTTCGTAGCCGTCGCCGCGCGCGCGGTGCTGCAGGGGCAGCTCTGGTATGCGGTGGCCTCGGACCAGGCCGGGCGCGACGAAGCGAAACCCGAATCGATCGGGCGCAATGTCAGCAGCCTGACCGCGGCGTCGGTCGACGACTACGTGAATCTATGGCCGCCCGTCGGCGTGCGCGAACTGATGTACAAGTTCGCCGATACGTCGTTGTACAACTCGTACACCGAAAACGGGGTGACTTTCACGATGGGGACCTCCGGCTATCTGTACTTCCTGTTCGGCTTCTGGCCGTCGCTGCTGATCGAATGCTTGCTGGGCATGTTCGCGGCCGTGATGGTGCGCGCGCTCGTGGCAGCGATGAGCGGCGCCAATCTGCTGTTGCTCGTCGTCTCGGCGAAGCTGTATGCGTTGCTGATGCTCGGGTTGCAGCAAGGAGATTTCTGGTATCTGTTCGGCATACGTACGATCGCGACGCTGATCCTGTTCTGGTTCGCGATCTCCGTGTTCGGAAAGCGCCGCGCACGGCGGGGTGCCATGTCGACGCGGTTCGGTTAACCGGTGAAATGAAGTTGGACTTTGCCGGCTTCCGGCGGAAAGGAATGAATGTGACGAACCACGAACAGAACGGCAGGGATGTGCGCATCGTCATGCTGGCCGGTTACGATGCGGCATCCGATCGGTGCGCGGTAGGCGAGTACGGCGAGTGCCTCGCGACCGAGCTGTCGAGGCGCGGAGGCGGCGTGCGCGTCGACTTTACCCGGATCGTGTTCAAGCCGACGTCGACATTGGGCTGGTTCACGCTGCCGGATGCGGCGCGGAACGCGTCGATCGTCCATGTGCAGTATCCGTACGAAGGATGGGGGAGCAGTCCGTTTCCGGGCCTCCTCGGTGCCGTCGCGAAACGTGGACTCCCGTGGACGCGTACCACGGTGGCGACCACGTTCCACGAATGGCACAGCATGCACTGGCTCCGGAAACTGAGCATCTTGCCGCTCGCGTTCTCGTCCGACCTGCTGATCTTCGTGTCGAAGCGCGAGCGCGACAGCTATCTGCGCAGCACCGTCGGACGGCTGCGCGGCGCACGGCAGCGCATCGAGGTGATTCCGATCGGCGTCAACGTCAAGGTGCCGCCGATCGATCGAAACCGGGTGCAGCGTGAACGCGAGGCGATGCTCGGCGACACTTCGGGCAAACCGAGTGTGCTGCTGGGATTTTTCGGGTTCATCTACGACTGGAAGCAACCGGTAAAACTGCTCGATACGCTGGTTGCGTCGATCCGGACCGGCGTGAATGCGCGGCTGCTGATCTGCGGCGACTTCCCCGACGGGCATGACGCGGCGCGCAAGCAATTCTGGGCCGACGTGCGTGCGCGAAACCTGCTCGATCACGTGATCCACCAGGGCTATGTCGAGGACGAGACGACGCTCGCGCATCTGCTCGCCGCTTGCGACTCGCACCTGTATCTCTACAAGGATGGCGTGTCGTCGCGACGCGGCAGCTTCTGGTATTCGCTCGAACTCGGCGCCGCGATCATCTGCACACCGCCCGAGTATCCCGGCGAGTTCGACGGTCTGATCGATGTCGACCGGTTGAAGCGGACCGGTGGGCTCCGGTTCGTCGAGCCGGACGTCGAACCGGATGCGCTGGCGCGCGTCATCGCCGATTTGCCGCCGTTCGACGCGCCGCGTCGCGCGACCGCGCATGCACCGAGCTGGCGCACGATTGCCGATCGGCATCGTGCCGCTTATACCGCATTGGTGAATGGCCGCGTGCGACGCGGTTGAGGGTTCACGTGCGCCCGCCGTGCGTGATCGCCGGCGGTGCGGCAACTGCGGCCGGGTGAAGGGGGGGTGACGAAGCCGCGTCGCAGAGGTGCGCGGCGGGTTGGGCAGCCGCCCCGAGGGGCGGCCTGTCCGGGCTTCAGTTCCAGATCACGCGTAACGTCCGGGCCGGATCGGCTTGCGCAGGAACATGCGGCCGGCCGACGCCGTAATACTCGATGCCGAGCGCCGCCATCGCGTCAGGTTCGTAGAGATTCCGGCCGTCGAAGATCACCGGTTCATCCAGCAGTTCGATCAGCGCCGAGAAATTCGGGCTCTTGAACACCTTCCACTCGGTGACGATCACGAGCGCGTCGGCGCCGGCCGCCGCTTCTTCCGACGTCGTCACGAAGGCGAGCCGGGAATGTGCGGCCGGATCGTCGCTCAGGTCGAGCGCGATCACGCGCCGTGCCTCGTCCGTCGCGACCGGATCGTAAGCACGCACGATCGCGCCGCGCTTCAGCAGTCCGGCCACCAGCTCGCGGCTCGGCGCTTCGCGCATGTCGTCGGTATTCGGCTTGAACGCCAGCCCCCAAAGGCCGAACGTCAGTCCCGACAGGTCTTCCCCGAATCGTCCGGCAATCTTGTCGAGCAGCACCTTCTTCTGCGCATCGTTGACCGCTTCGACGGCTTCAAGAATCCGCAGCGATTCGCCATATTCGGCCGCGGTCCGCACCAGCGCACGGACATCCTTGGGGAAGCAGGATCCGCCGTAACCGACACCGGCGTACAGGAAGTCGTGGCCGATGCGCGGATCCGAACCGATTCCGCGCCGTACGGCCTCGATATCCGCGCCGACGCGATCGGCCAGGTTCGCCAGCTCGTTCATGAACGAGATTCGCGTTGCCAGCATGGCATTGGCCGCGTACTTGGTGAATTCGGCCGAGCGCACGTCCATGTACCGCGTACGCTCGTGATTGCGGTTGAACGGCGCATACAGCCGCTTCATCTGCTCGCGCGCGTGCTCGCCGGCATCGTCCGCGTCGGTGCCGATGACGATGCGGTCGGGGCGCATAAAATCGTCGACGGCCGCGCCTTCCTTCAGGAACTCGGGGTTCGACACGACCGAGAATTCGTGGCGCAGGCCACGGCGCGTCAACTCCGTCGCGATCGCGTCCCGCACGTGCAACGCAGTGCCGACTGGCACGGTCGACTTGTCGACCACCACCTTCGGCTCGGTCATGTAACGCCCGATATTGCGCGCGGCAGCGAGGACGTACTGCAGGTCGGCCGACCCGTCCTCGTCGGGCGGCGTGCCGACCGCGATGAACTGAATGGTGCCGTGGGCGACGCTGGCCTCGATGTCGGTCGAGAACTGCAGTCGCCCGCTCGCGCGATTGCGATCGATCAGCTCCTTCAGGCCCGGCTCGTGAATCGGTACGCCGCCGCCGTTCAGGATATCGATCTTGCGCTGATCGACGTCGACGCAAAACACGTCGTTGCCGATCTCGGCAAGGCATGCGCCGGTGACGAGGCCTACGTAGCCGGTTCCGATGATGGTGATCTTCATGTTGGAGTAGGGAGAAGGAAGGATTGCGGTTGGAAAATTCCGGATGCCGTGCGCCGGATACGATGGCGCCGGATGGATAGGGGCCGAATGCGCGCCCGGGTGTCGGATGTGCAGGGCGCCGCGTCGTGCGATCGGCTTGCCTCGGCGAATGCGAGTTCGGTCTTTTCCGGGCAGAAGCACCCGGTCGGGGCGGAACCTGAAGCAGTGCCGACAATATGGTCTTGATCCGTGAACGCTTCCGCGATGCTGACGACGTGCTTGCCGATGCCGGCGAGATCGGGTGCGGGATTGACGCTGTGGACGAGGATCTGCATCGGCTCCCGGCAGGCGGTGACGAGGGTGCGGTGCGTTACAGGCGCATGGTGGGGAATACTCGGCGGCGACCCCGGAAGCCGATCGCCGCGACGAGCGCGAACCCCAGCGGCCAGTAGCATGAACCATCCGGGACACGCGGCTGCGAGCGATGATGTCGGCACCGCGTTACCGAGGTTGCCGATGGCGAGCCACATCCCGCACCCCTGTTGGTCAGAACGTTCGTGTCGAATGCGCGCGTCACACAACCCGGGGCGCGCGACGCATTGCGTGCCGACTCGGGATGCGTTGCGTCGCGTCAGGCGACGAGGGACTCCGCCATGCGTGCGAGCAGATACTGCTCGAAGTCGGCGGCGACTTCCGGATGGCGCAGCGCGAATTCAACCGTTGCCTTCAGGTAGCCGAGCTTGCTGCCGCAATCGAAACGCGTGCCGTCGTAGCGGTGCGCGAGCACCTGCTCGTCGGCGAGCAGCGACTGAATCGCGTCGGTCAGCTGCAGTTCGCCGCCGGCACCGGGCTTCAGGCCGCGAAGATGCTCGAAGATCTTCGGCTTCAACACGTAGCGGCCCACGACGCCGAAATTCGACGGCGCTTTCGCCGGCTCCGGCTTTTCGACGATCCCCGACAGCTTGAAGAGATCGTCTTCCCAGCGCCTGCCGTCGATCACGCCATACGACTTCGATTCTTCAGGGGCGATTTCCTCGACGCCGATGACCGACGCGTGATAGTGGTCGAATACGTTGATCATCTGGCGCAGCACCGGCGTCGGTCCGTCGAGCAGGTCGTCGGCGAGAATCACGGCGAACGGGTTGTCGCCGACCAGTTTCTCGGCGCACATGACGGCGTGGCCCAGGCCGAGCGCTTCGGCCTGGCGAACGTAAAAGCAGTCGACGTGACTCGGCTTGATGCTGCGGACCAGCGACAGCAGTTTCTCCTTGCCGCGCGCCTCGAGTTCGGCCTCAATTTCGTATGACTTGTCGAAATGATCCTCGATCGCGCGCTTGCTGCGCCCGGTCACGAAGATCATCTCGGTGATCCCTGCGTCGATCGCTTCCTCGACCGCATACTGGATCAAGGGCTTGTCCACGACCGGCAGCATCTCCTTCGGACTCGCCTTGGTAGCCGGCAGGAAGCGGGTGCCCAGCCCGGCGACCGGAAATACGGCTTTCGTCACTTTCAGCATAGCGGTGGTTCCATTTGTTCGAATGAAGGGCGGACAACGTCGATATCCGGCGCGACAGTCGGCGGATGCCGACGTGCTCGACGCGGCACGGACTCGATCCGATGATCGGCGTATGTGCGATTCAGCGAATCGTAAGTGGATTCGCCAGTCGGGCGGCGACTGAATCCTGGATGGATCCGACAGCTTTTTCGATAGGGGTGCGTGCGATCGAACGATCCGAATACGCATGGCGGATTTCGGCTGGCGTTTGTCGGCGCGGGCGTTTTTGCCTGACATAGGGTTAGCGTCGAAAGCCCGATATCCGGGCGGCGCAGACGGCACATACGCATCGGCCGACGTGCTCGATGGTCGTGCGATCAGGAGAAGTCATGGCGGAACAGGACGATATCTTCAGCGCAATCGAAGCGCTCAACCTCGCGTACCTCGGCCTCATGCAGCAGATGTTGCTGATCGATCCGGAGGTGGCGACGCGCGAACTGGGCATCTCGAGTCAGACGGCCGCGTGGATCATTGCCTTGACGCCTGACCAGATCGAGGAACTGGCCGGGCACGGCGAGCCGCTCTGCGAGTTGCGCGAGGAGGCGGTTCCGACGCGCGCGTGAGCGTGCGCGTCACCCGTCGTGCTGGCGAATGCACCGGCACGGTCGACGCATAAGCATCGAACAAAACATTATTTCTGGCTGCAATGGAATTGCAAAGAAGATGCAAGATAGTGTCGGCTTTGTGATGCAATTCGTTTCCGTGAACGCCATGACGATATTCGAGCAGCAACATTGCAGCCTCCGGGAGGCGACCTGGTTCCCGTGCACGAACCCGCCCGCAGAACCGATGTGGTGCGAAGGGCGGTGGCCGGGCAATCCGTGTGGATTTCCGGTGTACTGGGACGGCACCCGCTGGCGAAGCAAGATTTTCGGCGCCGACGGCGATTTATGGCGTGCAGGCGCGATGCGGCCGGTATAGCCGGCATTCTCGTCACGGCATTCGACCTCCGGAGCGGTTCCATGCGGATTGCATGGTGACATCTGTCGTTGTCATCGACTGATACGTGTTCACGCGTGGCGATCGCATGCGATACGGCCACATGCCGCACCGTTCGCCGCGACGCAATCGTTTTTCTTCCGCAGCCATGACGCTGCGTGTCGGCCGCGGCTCGATGTACCTCGATGAGGCTTGGCGTTTTTCGACTAGATGTCGGGTGACATTCGCACGCGTCGATTCGCTACGATGCCGGGAAAACACGATCGGCGCGATTGCCGGCCGTATCGATCATCTCTCATCGGGGAATGCGGCCGTCATGCAAGTTGTTCTCGAGCATCTTCTCGAGCGTCAAGTGTCGCCACAATGGCGTGGTTTTCTGCAGGCCCTGGCCGGCGAATTCGCCGATCAACTCGATCACGACGAGTTGAGGCTGCTGATGGCACGCGTCGGAGGACGCTTTGCCGCCGCACATCCTCTGCCGCCTTGCGAGTCGACCCGCGATCTGGCGCTTGCGATGAACCGGCAGTGGCGCGACGCGCAATGGGGATATGTCGAGCTATCCGACGAGCGCGAATTCCTGCTCATCACGCATTACGCCGCACCGTTGCGCGCGCTCGGCGACAACAGCCTGGTGTGGTCTTCCGCCTTCCTGCAAGGCGCATATCAATGCTGGTTCGAAAGCGTCGGCGCCGTCGGCTTGCACGTGGTCCAGGCGATGTCGCCCGAGAACGATTCGCGGATCGAACTGTGGTTCGGGCGGACCAGCAAGTGAAAAGGCGGAACGACCTGTGTCCGATCCGGTTTCCCGATAACGAAAGGGTGCGCCATGTCGACCTCAGCCGATATCGAATCCCTGTTTAGCCGTTGTGACGGCGATGCCGAACGCTTTCAGAAAATCCGTGCGGAATCCGAATGGGCCCGGGCGCGCTGGCCGTTGCTCAACGCCATCGAGCTGCACGCCGACACGCAGCATCAACCTTGGCACGTCGCGTTGTCAGATGATGCATCCGCGTTTGCCGCCGGCACATCCGGCCTGCGGGTAGCATGCGATGGGGCGGTTGCTGTTTCGACGCTGCCGTTCGCAGCACGGCCGACACGGATTTCCGATGTGTTCGACGGCGATTCCGTATGGCCGCGCCCGTCGACGAAAGCCGTGTTCGCGACCGACCGTCCGGTCGACGCCCGTTACGCGGATGAAGCGGACCGATCGTCCGACACGCTGAAGAAGTGGTTTGACCAGTCGACAGCACCGGACTCGCGGGAACCGCTGGTCCGATTGTTCGACCGCCTGCGGGCCGATACGACGGAAGCGGGTACGCTCGCGCGAATCCCGCTATGGACGATTCGTCCATGAAGATCATCGTGATTGCCTCGGCGAAGGGCGGTGTCGGAACGACCACGCTGGCGGCCAACCTCGCATCCGCGATCGCGGCGATGGGGCGGCGGCGCGTCGTCGTCGTCGATTTCGATCCGCAGAATGCGCTGAGGTTGCATCTGGACGTGCCGCCCGATATGACCGATGGCCTTGCCGGCGCAGCGCTGAACGCGCGGCGCTGGCCGTCGGTGACCGCCGACGGAATGACGATCGTGCCGTTCGGCGTCTTGAGCGAAGCCGATCAGCGTCGCTTCGAGCGACAGCTCGACCGGGATCCGTCGTGGCTGGCTCAGGAACTCGCATCGTTCGGACTCCGCGATGACGACATCGTGATCGTCGATACGCCGGCCGGTACATCGGTTTATATGCGAGCGGCACTGACGGCGGCGCATTTCGTGCTCAACGTCGTGCTTGCCGATGCGGCGTCGTATGCATCGATCCCGCAGATGCGGCGGATGATCGATGCCTATGCGACACGCCGCGCGGATTTCGTCGGCGAAGGCTATGTGGTCAATCAGGTCGATCAGTCGTGCGAACTGGGTCGGGACGTGCTTCGCGTGCTGTGCGACCGGCTGGGGGCACACGGGTTCGGCGGCGTGATCCACGTCGGCGAAGGGGTGGCCGAATCGCTCGCGTACCGGATGACGGTGAAACGCTACGATCCGTACTCGCAGGCCGCCGCCGACCTGAGCGCGTGCGGGGCATGGCTGGACCGCGCGATCGACGCACGGGTTGCCGACGACTCGACACGGTGCGTCGCATGAGCGCACTGGCCTGGCGGATTTCTTCTAGGCTTTGTCCGTCGATCCGGGCGGCCGGGACGTAGAGTGTGTCATCGACGACATTCGGGACGTTGCAAAGACGGTCCCGCGCAAATCGGACGGCAGAAATGCATCGCCGTCCTATCAGACAGGATCATGGCCGAACAGGACGATATCTCCGGTGCGATCGCGGAATTCAACCGCTCGTATCTCATGCTGGCGAAGTGGATGATCCTCACCAATCGAGACGAAGCCAAACGACAACTCGGCATCTCGGACATGACGGCATCGTCCATCGTCGCACTCACGCTGGCTCAAATCGACGAACTGGCCGAGCGTGGCGAACTGTTCTGCGAATTTCGCGCCGACGCGGCTCCGGGGCGGGCCTGACGTTCGCTGTCGCGAATCCGGCCGCGGAGCGCGGTTGCGTCGCGTGACGACCGCCATTTTTCCGTGCATGCAACCGAGATAGACACTCGATGATCTCCCAATCCATCTTCAAGGCATATGACATTCGCGGTGTGGTCGGCAAGACGCTCGACGCCGACACGGCGCGCGGGATCGGCCAGGCCTTCGGCAGCGAAGTGCGTGCCCAGGGCGGCGACGCGGTCGTCGTCGCGCGCGACGGCCGCCTGTCGGGGCCCGAGCTCATCGGCGCACTCGCCGATGGCCTGCGTGCGGCGGGCGTCGACGTCGTCGACGTCGGCATGGTGCCCACGCCGGTCGGCTATTTCGCGGCGAGCGTGCCGCTCGCGCTGAAGGGCGGCGAGCGCCGCGTCGATTCGTGCATCGTCGTCACGGGCAGCCACAACCCGCCCGACTACAACGGCTTCAAGATGGTGCTGCGCGGCGCCGCGATCTACGGCGAGCAGATCCAGGCGCTGTACCGCCGCATCGTCGACGCGCGCTTCGAGACGGGCAGCGGCTCGTACGAAGCGGTCGACGTCGCCGACCAGTACATCGAGCGCATCGTCGGCGACGTGAAGCTCGCGCGCCCGATCAAGCTCGTCGTCGACGGCGGCAACGGCGTCGCGGGCCCGCTCGCCACGCGCCTGTTCAAGGCACTGGGCTGCACGCTCGTCGAGCGCTTCACCGACATCGACGGCACGTTCCCGAACCACCACCCGGATCCGGCCCACCCGGAAAACCTGCAGGACGTGATCCAGGCGCTGAAGGACACCGACGCCGAGCTGGGCTTCGCGTTCGACGGCGACGGCGACCGCCTGGGCGTCGTCACGAAGGACGGCCAGATCATCTATCCGGATCGTCAACTGATGCTGTTCGCCGAGGAGGTGCTGTCGCGCAACCCGGGCGCGCAGATCATCTACGACGTGAAGTGCACGCGTCACCTCGCGCAATGGGTGAAGGCGAAGGGCGGCGAGCCGCTGATGTGGAAGACGGGCCACTCGCTCGTGAAGGCGAAGCTGCGCGAGACGGGTGCGCCGCTGGCGGGCGAGATGAGCGGCCACGTGTTCTTCAAGGATCGCTGGTACGGCTTCGACGACGGCCTCTACACGGGCGCGCGCCTGCTGGAGATCCTCACGAAGACGGCCGACCCGAGCGCGCTGCTCAATGGCCTGCCGGACGCGATGAGCACGCCCGAACTGCAGCTGTGGCTCGACGAAGGCGAGAACTTCCGCCTGATCGACAAGCTGCAGAAGGAAGCGAAGTTCGAAGGCGCGGACGAAGTGGTGACGATCGACGGGCTGCGTGTCGAGTATCCGGACGGCTTCGGCCTCGCGCGTTCGTCGAACACGACGCCGGTGGTGGTGATGCGGTTCGAAGCGGAGACGCGCGAAGGGCTCGAGCGCATCCAGGCGGACTTCCGCCGCGTGCTGACGGCCGCGAAGCCGGAGGTCGAACTGCCGTTCTGACCACGGGCGGGGCAGCGGCGCACGTGACCGCGCGTGCGCATCGGCGCGGCCGCCGATCGTCGGCGAAGCCCGACACGCCGCGCGCAGCAAGGCCAGCACCGCCTCTTCCTTCGTCCCGCCCAGCTTTTTGCTCGTCAACAACCACAAAAAACATCATTTCGCCCAAGTCTGCCTGTCAGCAGAATGTCTCCATTCCCACTCGCGCGATATCAGGCGGCACACGTGTCGCAGCGAGCCGCACTTCAGAAGGAGACAGCCGTGGCAGTGCAAACAACTTCAATCGATACGCTGGTCGTCGGCGCCGGGCAGGCCGGCGTGGCCATGAGCGAGCACCTGGGCAAGCTCGGCGTGCCTCATCTCGTGCTGGAGCGCGACCGCATCGCCGAACGCTGGCGCACCGGGCGCTGGGATTCGCTGGTCGCGAACGGCCCCGCGTGGCACGACCGCTTCCCGGGGCTCGAATTCGACGGGCTCGACCCCGATGCGTTCGCGTCGAAGGATCAGGTCGCCGACTACTTCGAAGCGTATGCGCGCAAGTTCGGTGCACCGATCCGCACCGGCGTCGACGTGAAGCGGGTCACGCGCAACGCGGGCAAGCCGGGTTTCGTCGTCGAGACGTCCGACGGCACGATCGAGGCGAACCGCGTGGTCGTCGCGACGGGGCCGTTCCAGCGTCCGGTCATTCCGCCGATCGCGCCGATCGCGCCGATCACGCCGGACGACGCCAGCCTCGTGCAGATCCACTCCGCCGACTATCGCAACCCGGCGCAACTGCCTGACGGCGCGGTGCTGGTCGTCGGCGCGGGGTCGTCGGGCGTGCAGATCGCCGACGAACTGCAGCGCGCGGGCCGGCAGGTCTATCTGTCGGTCGGCCCGCACGACCGGCCGCCGCGTGCGTATCGCGGCCGCGACTTCTGCTGGTGGCTCGGCGTGCTCGGCGAATGGGACAAGGAAGTCGCGACGCCCGGCCGCGAACACGTGACGATTGCCGTGAGCGGCGCGCGCGGCGGTCATACGGTGGATTTCCGCGCACTGGCGCATCAGGGCGTGACGCTCGTCGGGCTGACGAAGTCGTTCGACGGCGGCGTCGCGGTGTTCGAACGCGATCTCGCGGTGAATCTCGCGCGCGGCGACGAGAACTACCTGTCGCTGCTCGACGCGGCCGACGCCTATGCGGCCCGCAACGGCCTCGACCTGCCGGAAGAACCGGACGCGCGCCGCATCCTGCCGAATCCGGACTGCGTGACGCAGCCGATCCTCGCGCTCGACCTGGCCGGTGCCGGCGTCACGTCGATCGTGTGGGCGACCGGTTATGCGGTCGACTACGACTGGCTGAAGGTCGACGCGTTCGCCGCCAACGGCAAGCCGCAGCATCAGCGCGGCGTGTCGAAGGAGCCGGGTATCTATTTCCTCGGGCTGCCGTGGCTGTCGCGTCGCGGCTCCAGCTTCATCTGGGGCGTGTGGCACGACGCGAAGCACATCGCCGACCACATCGTCACGCAGCGCAAGTACCTCGACTATCACGACGCGTCGCAACGCCGCGTGCAAACGCGCGCGGAGCCGGGCAACGCGACGCACGCGGTGCCGGCCGATGCCCGCCCGCTGGCCGACGCGATCGGCTGATCCGCATTCACGCCGCGGGCCGTGCGTTGTACGACGCACGGACGCCGCACCAACCCGAACCCCGCCGCGCCGCGACCGCTTCCGGCCCGGCGGGCGAACACACCGACATTCGAAGGACCTCGATGAGCCAGCCTACCCATACGCGTATCCGCATGTTCAACACGAAGGATACCTACCCGAACCAGACGCTCGACAACGACCTGTGCCAGGCCGTGCGGGCCGGCAACACCGTCTACGTGCGCGGCCAGGTCGGCACCGATTTCGACGGCCGCCTGATCGGCCTCGGCGACCCGCGCGCGCAGGCCGAGCAGGCGATGAAGAACGTGAAGCAGCTGCTCGAGGAAGCCGGCAGCGACATCACGCACATCGTGAAGACGACGACCTACCTGACCGACCCGCGCTATCGCGAGCCGGTGTACCAGGAAGTCGGCAAGTGGCTGAAGGGCGTCTATCCGATCTCGACGGGGCTCGTCGTGTCGGCGCTCGGCCAGCCGCAGTGGCTGATGGAGATCGACGTGATCGCCGTGATCCCGGACAACTGGCAGTCGAACCGCGCATAGGAGGCGACATGACTTTCTCCATCGTCGGGCGCTGCCCGGAAACGGGCCAGCTCGGGATCGCGATCAGCTCGTCGAGCATCGCGGTGGGCGCGCGCTGTCCGTGGGTGCGCGCGGGCGTCGGCGCGGTCGCGACGCAGAACATCACGCTGCCGGCGCTCGGCCCGCAGATCCTCGATCTGGTCGAGCACGAACAGCTCGCGCCGGCCGCCGCGCTCGACCGCGCGCTCAGCGCCAACGGCTGGAGCCAGTACCGGCAGGTCACGGTGATCGACGGGCAGGGACACACGGCGTGCTTCACGGGCAAGGAAGCGCTCGGCACGCACCATGCGGTGCAGGGCGAGCAATGCGTGGCGGCCGGCAACCTGCTGGCCGCGCCGGCCGTGATCGACGCGATGGCGCGCGCGTTCGAGCAGGCGCCCGGGCTGCTCGCCGATCGCCTGCTGGCCGCGATGCATGCGGCGATCGCGGCGGGCGGCGAGGCGGGGCCGGTGCATTCGGCCGCGCTGAAGGTGGCGGGCGACGTGACCTGGCCGATCGTCGACCTGCGCGTCGACTGGGCGGATGCCGACCCGATCGGGCAGCTCGATGCGCTGTGGCAGGCCTATCGCCCGCAGATGCAGGACTACCAGACGCGCGCGCTGAATCCGACCGTCGCGCCGAGCTACGGAGTGCCGGGCGATGAGTAATCCATCGAGCCGCGCGCTGCTCGAACGGCTGGTCGGCTTCGCGACGGTCAGCCGCGATTCGAACCTCGCGATGATCGCGTTCATCCGCGACTATCTCGACGGCTTCGGCGTCGAGAGCGAACTGTTCTACAACGCGGAACGCACGAAGGCGAGCCTGTACGCGACGATCGGGCCGCGCGATCGCGGCGGTATCGCGCTGTCGGGCCATACCGACGTGGTGCCGGTCGACGGACAGGCGTGGACGGTCGAGCCGTTCCGGCTGACCGAGCGCGACGGCCGGCTGTACGGGCGCGGCACGGCCGACATGAAGGGTTTCATCGCGTCGGTGCTCGCGGCGGTGCCGGCGTTCGTCGCGCGACCGTTGAGCCTGCCGGTGCATCTCGCGTTCTCGTACGACGAGGAGGTCGGTTGTCTCGGCGTGCGGCCGATGCTCGAAGCACTGGCCGTGCGCGAACACCGGCCGCGCCTGTGCCTGATCGGCGAGCCGACCGAGCTGAAGCCGGTGCTCGGCCACAAGGGCAAGCTGGCGATGCGCTGTCACGTGAAGGGCGCGGCGTGCCACTCCGCGTATGCGCCGCTCGGCGTCAACGCGATCGACTACGCGGCGAAGCTGATCGGCCGGCTCGGCGAGATCGGCGCGACCCTCGCGCGGCCCGAGCATCACGACAGCCGCTTCGATCCGCCGTTCTCGACGGTGCAGACGGGGTTGATCAAGGGCGGCCGCGCGCTGAACATCGTGCCGGCCGAATGCGAGTTCGATTTCGAGGTGCGTGCGCTGCCGGCGTTCGATGCGCACGACGTGCCGAGAAAACTGCAGGACTATGCGGAATCCGAACTGTTGCCGAAGATGCGCGCGGTGCAGGCCGATACCGACATCCGGTTGCAGCCGCTCGGCGCGTATCCGGGGCTCGCGACGTCGCCGGACAGCGAAGCCGCGCGACTGCTCGCGCTGCTGAGCGGCTCCGAGGCATTCGGCACCGTCGCGTTCGGCACCGAGGGCGGGCTGTTCGGGCAGGCGGGGATTCCGACGGTGGTGTGCGGGCCGGGCAGCATGGACCAGGGACACAAGCCCGACGAGTTCGTCACGCTCGATCAACTGCACGGATGCGACGCGATGCTGGGCCGTCTCGTCACGTATCTCGCTTCGGCGGGCTGACCGGACTGCATCGAGCTGCATCGGACGACGGAACCGCACGCTGCCGCTTCGCGGTGCGTGCGGTTCCGCTGTTGCGTCCGGCGTCCGTCGTCAGCGCGCCGATGCGTCGATGATCTGCGCCAGCCGTTCGCGGCAGAACTCGACGAACGACTGCGCCTGCTTGGTGAGCTGCCCGCGCTTCAGGCGCGCGGTGACGAGGCCCGACGGGCTCACCGTTTCGGTGAGGCCGATCGTCACGACGCGCCGGCCGTCGTACGTGTATTCGGAATGCGGCCGCGTGACGAGCAGCGAGAAGCCGAACCCCTGGCCGACCATGCCGCGCACCATCTCGATCGACGGCGAGCCGAACACGATGTTCGGCGTCAGCCCGAGTTCGTGAAACAGGCTGACGAAGTACGTGCGGCTCGGCTGCACGTCGAGCAGGATCATCGGCTCGACGCTGAGATCGCGCAGCGACACGTGCGCCTGCCCGGCAAAACGATGGTTCTCGGGCAGCAGCACGTACGGCTGCTGCGGCGGCATCAGCGGTTCGGTCTCGATCGTGCCGTCGAGGTCGTGGTCGTAGAGGAACGCGAGATCGAACGTGCCGGCGGTCAGCCCCTGCACGAGTTCCTGCTGGTCGCCGTCGCGCAGCCGGATGTTGACGCCGGGGTAGCGCTCGCGAAACCCGGCGATCAGTTGCGGCAGATAGAGCGGCGCGACCGTCTCGAAGCAGCCGATGTCGATCTGTCCGGTGATGACGTCGTTGTCGGCCAGCGCGTTCTGTTCGAATTCGTGCGCGATGCGCAGCAGCTCCTGCGCTTTCCGGTAGAACCGCGTGCCGCTCGGCGTCAGCGACACGCCCTGCGCGTGATGGCGGATGAACAGCTTCACGCCGAAGCTCTCCTCGAGGCCCTTGATCGCGCTGGAGATCGACGGTTGTGCGATGAAGAGCTGACGTGACGCTTCGGCGACGCTGCCGGATTCGACCGTCGTCACGAAATATTTCAGTTGCCGCAAAGTGTAGTGAGCCACGAGCACCTCTGATACCGGCGCCGCCGCGTGACGCCGCGGCGCGCATTCCGTCCATTGCTGTGCGTAGCACCTTACCCGAAGAAGCGTTGCGCCGGCATCTCCGCTACAGAGTTTTTTCGTATGTCCCGGAAATATTTTTAGTATTTTCCGGTCGCTTCATGCGTGGCGCACCATCGTCTGCAACCTGGATCGCAACGACGCCGCACACATGCTGGCGGAGGCTTCATTCGTCCCCGCATGCATCGCGTCATGGGTGCGCGATCGGCGCATCGTTGCCCGCGTATCCGGACCCGATTGCAGGCGCGCATCTCGTCGCGCCGGCTGACACGGCAAGCGCGCATCGCGCGCCAGACAGGAGACATCGCCATGACCACCGCGGACCGCAACGCGTCCCCCATGATAGAGAAACACACGATCGGCTACGTGCCGCCGGCCGATCGCCACGGCAAGGTGCGCGACCTGTTCACGCTCTGGTTCGGCGGCAACATCGCGCCGCTGCCGATCGTGACGGGCGCGCTCGGCGTGCAGATCTTTCACCTGAACCTGATGTGGGGAATCGTCGCGATCGTCGTCGGCCAGGCGGTCGGCGGCGTGCTGATGGCGCTGCATTCGGCGCAGGGGCCGCAGATGGGCATCCCGCAGATGATCCAGAGCCGCGCGCAGTTCGGCTCGTGGGGCGCGCTGCTGGTCACGGTGATCGCGGCGGTGATGTACGTCGGCTTCTTCGCATCGAACATCGTGCTGGCCGGCAAGTCGGTGCATGGCATCGCGTCGTCGGTGCCGGTGCCGGTCGGCATCGTGATCGGCGCGGTGGGCTCGGGGCTGATCGGGATCGTCGGCTACCGGTTCATCCACATCCTGAACCGGATCGGCACGTGGGTGCTCGGCATCGGCATTCTCGTCGGCTTCTGGATGATCCTGTCGCACGTGAGCACCGCCGATTTCCTCACGCGCGGCGGCTTCGACTTCGCGGGCTGGCTCGCGACGGTGTCGCTGTCGGCGTTGTGGCAGATCGCGTTCGCGCCGTACGTGTCGGACTATTCGCGCTATCTGCCGGAAGACGTCGGCGTCGCGTCGACGTTCTGGGCGACCTATCTCGGCTGCACGATCGGCTCGACGCTCGCGTTCATCTTCGGCGCGGTCGCGGTGCTCGCGGTGCCGGCCGGCGCGGACACGATGGATGCCGTGAAGCAGGCGACCGGCCCGCTCGGGCCGCTGATGCTCGTGCTGTTCCTGCTGAGCGTGATCAGCCACAACGCGCTGAACCTGTACGGCGCGGTGCTCGCGGTGATCACGTCGGTGCAGACGTTCGCGTACAAGTGGATTCCGACCGCGAAGGCGCGCGCGGTGGTGTCGGTGGTGATCTTCGTCGGATGCTGCTACGCGGCGATCGGCGCGTCGACGAACTTCGTCGGCAATCTCGTCGACCTGGTGCTCGCGCTGCTGGTCGTGCTGGTGCCGTGGACAGCGATCAACCTGATCGACTTCTACGTGATCCACAAGGGCAAGTACGACATCAAGTCGATCTTCCTGGCCGACGGCGGCGTGTACGGTCGCTTCAATCCGCAGGCGCTGCTCGCGTATGCGATCGGGATTCTCGTGCAGATTCCGTTCATGAACACGCCGATGTACGCGGGCCCGATTCCCGCGCATCTCGGCGGCGCGGACCTGTCGTGGGTCGTCGGGCTCGTGCTGACGTCGCCGCTGTACTACTGGCTCGCGACGCGCGACAGCGCCTACCGGCGTCGCCAGACCGGCGCGCATCTGCCGCCGTCGGCGGCACGGTAAGCGGCGCGAGCTGCGACGTGACGCAAAAAGGCCGCCGCATCGGTGACGATGCGGCGGCCGTGGGCAGGGGCAGGGATGCGGCGGGCCGGCGCGTGCGCATCGCGCGCCGGCCTGCGGGTCAGACGAGCGCCGAGCGCGCGACGCGCACCGGCACCGACTTGTACGACGGCGTGCCGCTTTCCTTGTCGATGTAGTCGAGCGGCACGAGCACGTTCGCTTCCGGGTAATACGCGCCGACCGACCCCGGCGCGATGTCGTACTCGATCGCGGTGATCTTCTCGAGACGCAGCGTGCGGCCCGATGCGGTGATCGTCTCGATATCGACGAGGTCGCCGTGCTCGAGCCCGTACTTCGCGAGATCCGCGACGTTCATGAACAGCACGTCGCGTCGTCCGAACACGCCGCGATAGCGGTCGTCGAGCCCGTAGATCGTCGTGTTGTACTGGTCGTGGCTGCGCAGCGTGATGAGCCGCAGCACCTGTTCGCCGCCGAGCACGTCCGCGTCCTCCTTCACGCCGGTGTAGACCGAGAACATCGCCTTGCCGGTCGACGTGGGCCACACGCGCTCGGTCGGCGGCAGCGGCAGCCGGAAGCCGCCTGGTGTGCGGATGCGTTCGTTGAACGCCTCGAAGCCGGGCACGGTGCGATCGATCAGGTCGCGGATGCGGTCGTAGTCGGCGATCAGGTCGAGCCATGCAACCTTGCTGGTCGGCAGCGTCGCATGGGCGATCCCCGCGACGATCGCGGGCTCGGAGCGCAGTTCGTCCGACGCAGGCTTCAGCTTGCCGGCGGATGCGTGCACCATCGACATCGAATCCTCGACGGTGATCGACTGCCGGCCGCTCGCCTGCATGTCGAGCTCGGTGCGGCCGAGCACGGGCAGGATGTAGGTTTCCTTGCCCACCAGCAGGTGCGAGCGGTTCAGCTTCGTGCCGAGATGCACGCTCAGGTCGAGCTTCGCCATCGCCGGGAACGACAGGTCCGGATCGGGCAGCGCAACCGCGAAGTTGCCGCCGAGGCACAGCAGCGCCTTCGCCTGGCCGTCGATCATGGCCTGCATCGCCTGCACGGCGTCGTGCCCGTGATGCGCGGGCGGCTTGAAGCCGCACACGTCCTCGATCTTCTGCAGGAACGCGGCCGACGGCTTCTCGGTGATGCCGACCGTACGGTTGCCCTGCACGTTCGAGTGGCCGCGCAGCGGGCACACGCCCGCGCCGGGCTTGCCGATGTTGCCGCGCATC
Organism: Burkholderia sp. JKS000303; assembly: GCF_002563755.1. Classification (NCBI taxonomy): domain Bacteria; kingdom Pseudomonadati; phylum Pseudomonadota; class Betaproteobacteria; order Burkholderiales; family Burkholderiaceae; genus Burkholderia; species Burkholderia sp. JKS000303. The sequence continues at coordinate 951,079 of NZ_PDBZ01000002.1, read as the reverse complement.
AGCAGCAGGTCGGCGATCAGGCGCACGGTGGCGGTGCCCTTGTTGTGCTGCGTGACGCCCATCCCGTACGTGATGATCGTCGCGTTCGACTTCGCATACGCGAGTGCGACCTGTTCGAGCTGCGCCTGGGCGAGGCCGCTCGCGCGCTCGATGTCGTCCCACGACGTGGCCTGCAGGTCGGTGGAGAACGTGTCGAAACCTTCGGTGTGCTGCGCGATGAAATCGCGGTCGAGCACGTCGCCGCGCTCGGCCTCGAGCTGCAGCAGCGCCTTCATGATGCCCTTGAGCGCGGCCGCGTCGCCGCCCGCGTCGACCTGGTAGTACGTCGACGCGATGCGCGTCGAGCCGAACGACGCCATCTCGATCATGTCCTGCGGATCGGCGAAGCGTTCGAGCGCGCGTTCGCGCAGCGGGTTGAACACGATGATCGGCACATTGCGGCGCGAGCACTCGTGCAGCGTGCCCATCATCCGCGGATGGTTGGTGCCGGGGTTGTGGCCGATCGAGATGATCAGCTCGCAGTGGTCGAAATCCTCCAGCGAGACGGTGCCCTTGCCGATCCCGATCGACTGCGGCAGGCCGACGCTGGTCGGCTCGTGGCACATGTTCGAGCAGTCGGGGAAGTTGTTGGTGCCGAGTTCGCGCGCGAACAGCTGATAGAGATACGCGGCTTCGTTCGACGCGCGGCCCGACGTATAGAACTCGACCTGCTCGGGCGGCAGCGCGCGCAGCACTTCGCCGATGCGCGCGAACGCGTCGTCCCATGCGACCGCGCGAAACGTGTCGGTCGCGCGGTCGTAGACGAGCGGATGCGTGAGCCGGCCCATGTTCTCCAGCTCGTAGTCCGACATGCGCAGCAGCGACGCCACGGTGTTCGCCGCGAAGAACTCGGGCGTCACGCGCTTGGTCGTCGCCTCCCACGTGACGGCCTTCGCGCCGTTTTCGCAGAACTGGAACGTCGACTTGTGTTCCTTGTCGGGCCACGCGCAGCCCGGGCAGTCGAAGCCGTCGGGCTGGTTGGTCCGCATCAGCACGATCGGCGCCTCGATGGTTTCCATCTGCGTGCGCACGGCCTCGGCTGTCGCGCGAAGCGCGCCCCAACCACCGGCGGGCCCATCGTACTTCCTGATGCCTGGCACTTCGCGTCGATTTGTCATGTGAATCTCCTTGAGCCGGTTCCGCTGCCGGGTGGCTCGGGTTGCGCCGCATCGCGGCGTGGGGTGGCTCCGTCGCATGGACGGAGCCGGTCATGCATGCCTGGGCATTGGCACCTGCGCGGTGTCAGGGCGCGTCCTTCTTCGTACTGGAAGCCTTCTTGCCGGACGGCTTCGCGGCGGGCGGCGGTGCGTCGGATTTTGCTTCGCCATCCTTTGCATCGTCCGATGCCCTGGTGGCCTTGCCGTTCGGCTTCGCCTTTTCCTTGCCGTCGGCGTCCTTTTTCACGTCCTTCGCGTCCTTCGCTTCGGGCGGCGCGAGCTTGTTGAACTTCACTTCATCGTCGGCCTTGTCGTAGTCGACCTCGCACCGATCGCCGGACTTCAGCTTGTCCGCGAGGATTTCCTTCGCGAGCTTCGTCTCGATGATCTGGCGTATCTGGCGCTTCAGTTCGCGCGCACCGAACTCGGGCTGGTAGCCGGCTTCGGTCAGGTGTTCGACGAGCGAGCCGCCCATCACGAGCGTGATGTCCTGCGCGGCGGCGGTGCGCACCACGCGGTCGAGCTGGATCTGCACGATCGAGCGGATGTTCTCCTTCGACAGCGCATGGAACACGATCACTTCGTCGATCCGGTTCAGGAACTCGGGGCGGAAGTGGCCCTTCAGCACCTGCATCAGTTGCTCGCGGATCGCCTTGTCGGTCTTGCGCGCGGCTTCCGGCTGCGTGAGGTTGTCCATGATGATCGCCGCGCCGAGGTTGCTCGTCGCGATGATGATCGTGTTGCTGAAGTCGACCACGCGGCCCTTGCCGTCGGTGAGGCGCCCGTCATCGAACACCTGCAGCAGCACGTTGTAGACGTCCGGATGCGCCTTCTCGATCTCGTCGAGCAGGATCACGCTGTACGGGCGGCGCCGCACGCGTTCGGTGAGCTGGCCGCCTTCGTCGTAGCCGACGTAGCCGGGCGGCGCGCCGATCAGCCGCGCGACCGCGTGCCGCTCCATGTACTCGGACATGTCGATGCGGATGATCGCCTGCTCGTCGCCGAACACGGTCTCAGCCAGCGCCTTCGCGAGCTCGGTCTTGCCGACGCCCGTCGGCCCGAGAAACAGGAACGTCGCGATCGGCCGGTGGGTCTGGCCGAGCCCCGCGCGCGACAGCCGCACCGCGTCGCTGACGGCGACCACCGCGTCGTTCTGGCCGACCACGCGCTCGCGCAGCTGCTCCTCCATCTTCAGCAGCTTCTGGCGCTCTTCCTGCGTGAGCTCGGACACCGGGATGCCGGTCAGCCGCGACACGACTTCGGCGACCGATTCGACGGTCACTTCGAGCGTTTCGGAGCCGGTCTTGCGCTGCCACGCTTCCATCTTCTCGTCGAGCGATTGCTGCTTCTCGTTGATCTGCTCCTCGAACTGCTTCGCCTGGTCGAAGCGCTTGCGCGACGTCGCGTAGTCCTGCTCGCGCTTCAGTTGCGCGATCTGCGCTTCGCCTTCCTGGATGTCGACCGGGCGCGAGGTCGCGCCGATCCGCACGCGCGCGGCGGCCTGGTCGATCAGGTCGATCGCCTTGTCGGGCAGGAAGCGCGACGTGATGTAGCGATCGGCGAACTCGGCGGCCGCGACGAACGCGTCGTCGGCGAACGTCACCTGATGGTGCGCCTCGAGGCTGTCGCGCAGCCCGCGCAGGATCACGATCGTCTGCTCGACGCTCGGCTCCGGCACGAACACCGGCTGGAAGCGCCGTTCGAGCGCGGCGTCCTTCTCGATGTGCTTCTGGTATTCGTTGAGCGTGGTCGCGCCGATCAGGCTCAGCTCGCCGCGCGCGAGCGCGGGCTTCAGCACGTTCGCGATGTCGAGGCCGCCTTCGCCGCCGCCCTGGCCCGCGCCGACGATCGTGTGCAGCTCGTCGATGAACAGGATCAGTTCGTCATGCTTCGCAGTCACTTCGTCGATCAGCTGCTTCGCGCGCTCCTCGAATTCGCCGCGATACTTCGCGCCGGCCACCATCGAGTTGATGTTGACTTCGACGAGCCGCTTGCCGCGTAGCACTTCGGGCACGTCGCCGTTCACGATCCGCTGCGCCAGCCCCTCGACGATCGCCGTCTTGCCGACGCCCGGCTCGCCGATCAGCACCGGGTTGTTCTTCTTGCGGCGCGCGAGCACCTCGATCGTGCTCTCGATTTCCTGCGCGCGGCCGAGCACCGGGTCGAGCTTGCCCTGGCGCGCGATCGCGGTGAGATCGCGGCCGAACTTGTCGAGGTTCGGCGTGCCGGTCGGCGCATCGACGCGGCCGTCTTCCGCGCCCTTGCCGACCACCTTCACGACCTTCTGGCGCAGCGCCTCCGGCGTCACGCCGTATTTCTTCAGCAGCGTGCCGGCGATGCTGTCCGGCACCGATGCGAGACCGATCAGCAGATGCTCGGGGCCGATGTACGAGTGGCCGAGATCGCGCGATACCTGGAACGCGTACTGCACGGCCTTTTTCACGCGCGGCGAGATCGACAGCTTGTCGAGCGACGCGTCGGGCGACGCCGTGCCGGTGTGTGCGTGCGCGTCGATGTAGGCCTTGATGTCCTGCGGCGACAGCTTCAGTTCCTTCAACAGCGCGGCGCACACGTCGGTGTCGGCGAGCGCGTACAGCAGGTGTTCGGTGTCGAGTTCGGTGCGGCGCAGCTCGTGGGCCTTTTCGGCCGCGTGCTGCAGCAGCTCGAGCGTCTGCTCGCTGAACGCGTCGGTCGGGTCGACCGATTCGCGCGGAATCTCGGCGGCGAGCGGCGAGTCGTCGCCAGGCTCGCCGAACAGCGACGAACCGCCGCCGCCCAGCAGCGAATCGAACGGGTTCAGCATGCTCTGATGCCGCATCAGCTGACGGAAGTGGTAGTCGCAGATCGAGATCGTCTTGCGCTCGCCGTCCTGCATCACGGTGGCGCGCGCGACGGCCGGCCGGGCGTGACAGATATCGCAAAGTGCGGGCATGGTGGTCTGGCTCCTGTCAATGAACGTGGATCGAAGGGGAAGTCCCGAGGCGGTACGGCGCCGGGGCGTAGCGAACGCGACGCGACCGGTGGCGCGCGCGCCGCGCCCGCCCGATCGCGCAGCGCGCGCCGGTGCAGCGCACGGCCGTGGCCGAGCCTGACGGCACCGGTGCTGCGCGTCGCCCGCGACATCACTGCGACTGCGTTCAAAATAGCGAATCGGCCGGGGGCCTCCAAGACACAGTTCCACGCCGGCCCGGCAGCGAATTGCACCCTCACATGCTTGCGTGTGCGGGTCGCGAGGAGTACAGCGGCGCGTGCATGCGGCTGTGACGCGCGCAATACGGAAAAATGCCGGCGCGCGACACGCACGAAGCGCGGTGCGGCATCGGCGCGCAGGGGGCCGGCAGACGGCAAGCGGGAAGGGGTGTGCGGGATGACACGCAGCGCGCACGCATTGGCGCGCTGGTGCGGTGCGGCGGCGGACGAGGGTGCGTTACGTCGCGGCGCGCGTGCACCGCAACCGGCGCGTGGCGCGGAGCCGATGACGGGGAGGGCGGGCTGCACGGTACGGGCCGGACATGGCGCAACCGGGGCGGGGTGTCAGTCCGTGAGCGTCATCGCGAGCCGCTGTCGTGCGATCTGCTTCACGTCGGTTGACAGTGCCGCATTTTGCAGACCATTGGCCCAGACGGAGAACGAATCCTCGATCAGGTTGCGGGTGTCGGGCGGCAGTTCGGCCAGCATCAGCGACACGACGGTGAACAGCACGGCGGTGTCGCCGGCCTGGCGGCTTGCGTTGGCGTCGACGGCTTGTTTCAGGCTGTCGATCGACGCTTGCAGCGCCTGTAATGCGTCATTCGATTCGCTCATTTCGCGCTCCATGCGGGATGGTTCGGTCGGCGACGAACGTGCGGCCGGCGAGGCGGCCAGTGCGCGCGACGCCCGGCAGGCATCGCGCGCGAGCGGGACGTCAGGCCGCCGCGTTGCCCTGCGGCGCCACGGCCACCGATGCCTCGCTCGTCAGCATCAGGAACGTGTACGTTTCGCGCAGGTACAGGCGGACGACCTTGTCGGTGTGGCTCGTGTAGCCGATCGACACGTCTTCGCCGAGGTGCAGCTCGTAATCGCCGCCGCGGGTGGACAGCACGCAGCCGCCGCTGATCGCCGGCGCCCAGATGATCTCGCCGCTGACGATCCGCTTGATGTGGCCGAGGACCGGATAGCCCTGGTCGCGCGCCTCGCTGAGCGCCGTGTACGCGTCGGAGCCGAGCACCACCGAGTACGGGCCGTCGACGCCGGCGAGCCGCAGCGCTTCGAGCGCGTCGCTGATCGCGTCCGGATACGCGCTGACGTCGGCCGGCAGCGTGAGCTTGCGGTTCGACGTGCCTTCGCGGATGCCGACGATGCCCGCGGCCTGGTAGCCGTCGAAGATCGCGCCGTCTTCGGCGAAGGCCAGCCGCTGCGCGGCGTCCTTCGCCGGCTGCCAGTCGGCGTCGCGCGCGCCGCGCTCGACGCTGTCGATCGCATCGCGGCTCAGTTCGAACGGCACCGTCAGCTCGATGATCGTGCGGACTTCGCGCAGCCGCGCGCCGACCTGCTCGCGCGGGGCGGCCACGTTGAGCAGGTGTCCGGTGCCGACGGCCGACAGTTCGGGGCCCGCCGGGCCTTCGACGTCGACCACGCGGCGCCCGGCTACCGAGCGCTTGAAGGTGCGTGCCACTTCTTCCTCGATCTGTTCCCAGGCCGACGACGAGACCGGTGCGAGTTCGCGGTGCAGGTTATTCATAGGCTTTGGCTCCTTTCAGCGATCCGATGTTCAGCGAGCCGTCACGGCGCGACTCGGGTGATGAGGGTTCAGGCTGGGCGGTCGGGGCAGCGTCGGCGTCGGCATCGGCCGGCGCGGGACGATCGGCGAGTGCTTCCAGCAGGTCGGCCGACGGCACGAAGAACAGCGAGCCGGTGACCGCGCGGCTGTAGTCGAGCAGCCGGTCGTAGTTGCCCGGCGGGCGGCCGACGAACATGTTCTCGAGCATCTGTTCGATCGGCGCCGGCGAACGCGCGTAGCCGATGAAATAGGTGCCGAATTCGCCGGAACCGGGCCGCCCGAACGGCATGTTGTCCCGCAGGATCTTCACTTCCTGGCCGTTTTCGTCGAGCGTGGTCAGCGAGCTGTGCGAGCACGACGGCTTCACGTCCGGCGCGAGCTCGATGTCGGACAGCTTGGTGCGGCCGATGATGCGCTCCTGCGTCTCGACCGCGAGCGCGTTCCAGCCGGCCATGTCGTGCAGGTACTTCTGCACGATCACGTAGCTGCCGCCCGCGAATTCGGCATCCTCGTCGCCGATCACCGTGAAGTCGACCGCTTCGCGGCCTTCCGGGTTCTCGGTGCCGTCGACGAAGCCGATCATCGCGCGCTGGTCGAAATTGCGGAAGCCGTGCACTTCGTCGACGACGGTGACCGCGTCGCCGAGCGCGCCGAGCAGTTGCGTCGCGAGTTCGAAGCACAGGTCCATCGCGTCGGCGCGGATGTGCAGCAGGATGTCGCCGGGCGTCGCGACCGCGACGCGCTGGCCGGCGCCGAATTCGCGGAACGGATGCAGCGACGCGGGGCGCGGGGCGCCGAACAGCGCATCCCATGCGTCGGCGCCGAAGCCGCAGACGCACGACAGGTTGCCGCCCGGCACGCGCTTGCCGACCGAGCGCACCAGCGCGGCGATGTCGCCGCACCAGCCGCGGATCGTGTCGGCGCGGTCGGCGCCCGGGTTGACGGTGGCGACGAGGAAGATCGCGCTGCGCGTGATCGTGCTGTGGACGGCCTGGGAAAGCGGGGGAAGGGTTTGCATCGCGGCCTGCCGGTCAGTCATGTCGGGACGAACGGCCCGCGGATGCCGCGGCGCGCGAGGGCGAACGGTAGGACTGTGTCATGCGACTGTTCTCTTTGTGACATGCGGATGAAGGACGTTGCGCGGGCATCGCGCAACGGGCCGCAGCGGCGGCGGCCTGCCGCCCGGGCGCGAAAAGGGCAGGCGGACAGGGCGGCCGCGCGTTCGCCCGGCGCGTGACCTGTCCGCACCGCGTAACGTAGTCGAGCATGCAATCTAGCAGCTTCGGCGGGTCTTTGGAACACGTATCGTCAATCTGTCATTCGATTGGGTCAAACACCGCACGGTTTGTGCGGGCTTCGCGCAGCTGTGCTCCTGACGTGCGCGGCGCTGTGCTCTTGAGGCCGCGTGACGTGCGCGGTAGATTGGGTTCGCTCACGATTCGCGACGACGCGCGCGCCGGTGCCCCCGGCGGTGCGCTGCTTTCCGGTCCCCGTCATTTCATTGCCCGACACGTCGAACATGTCCACCGCTTCCTGGCCACCGGCCGAACACCTGCGCCGCCGCTTCGGGCATTTCCTGCACGCCGCCGAGCTGGGCGGGCTGATCGTGATCGGGCTCGCGACGGTGTTCGCGATGGCGCAGGAAGCGTGGAAGGTGATACTTGCCGGCGAGGTGTCGCTGACCGATCTGCTGCTGATGTTCCTGTATCTCGAAGTGCTCGCGATGGACGTGCGCTATCTGCGGCTCGGCCGCTTGCCGGTGCGTTTTCCGCTGTTCATCGCGATGACGTCGCTCGCGCGGGACCTGATCTTGCGCGGCGCAACCGACAGCCCCGAGCGGATGCTGATGACCACGTTCGGGATCGTGCTGCTCGCGGTGGGCGTGCTGATCCTCAGTTTCGGGCAGCACCGGTTTCCGATCGAGGCCGACGACGCAGGTGACGATGCGCATGCGCGACGGTGAGCGGGCGGCTGCGGGTCGGTGAGTCGAATGCTTGAATGCCGGGTGCGCAATCACAATGCATGCGGCACGAATCGTCCGGGGATGACCGTCGATCGGCGGCGGTCGCCCGGATCGTCAATGCAGGAGGGTTCGAATGGCCAGGCAACTGATCGTCGCCGTGTTCGGCAACGCCGACACGGCCCGTCGTGCGGCGAGCGACTTCGACGCGCTGTCGGAGAAGCACGAAGGATTTCATATTGATAACGGCGTCGCCGTTGAAAAGGACGCGGCCGGCAAGCTCGCCGTGCTCGACGCCGAGGCGCCGCCGTTCAAGGGCGGGCTGATCGGCGCGATCGCGGGCGGCCTGCTCGGGATGCTTGCGGGGCCGCTCGGTGTCGTGACCGGCATGGCGGCAGGCGCCGGCCTCGGCACCGTCGCCGACGCGGCCGGCCACGCGCTGCTCGACGGCCGGTTCGTCGAATCGGTCGCGGCGCAACTCGTGCCCGGCAGCGCGGCGGTGATTATCGAGGCGGAGGAGGTCACACCGTTCTCGGTCGACAACGTCGTGGCGGGGTTCGGCGGCAAGGTCGTTCGTCACGCGCTTGGGTAGGCGCGTTGTGTTCGGGCCACGCGTCGCGCGTGGCGGTGCGACGGCGCTATCGCTGTGCTTCTTGCGATCGCATGATCGTGTCATCACGGTTGTTGATCCCGTTCGCGTCGCCGAGTCGGGCGCGGGCGATTGACCGTCACGCCGAGCGTGGATCGAATCGAGTCACAGCGTTCATTCCCGGCGCGCGTCGTCGACGAATGAACGCGGCCGATCGCTCTCCACGCTGACGACATCGCCGGCGCGTGCGCGTTCGCCCACCTCGAATGCCCGCACGCGCATGGCGTTGCCGCTGTCCGACACGACGATCTGCGCGCGACGCGATACGCACCGATCCATGCCGCGCAATGCACGGCACCACGTTGCAACGGCACGCCACTTTCCAGCAGCAGCACGCACGCTGCAGAAGCCGACGACACGAGAACGCCGCGTACCGCCGCCCCTCCATCTGTTCACCACGTCCGCGCGATTTGGCGTTTCGCGGCCAAACTGTCACTTACATTCGCCGAATTGACGCAGTAGGATGCCGATCCCTGTCATGATGGATTTCGCATTGCTATCCGCCTTCAATTTCGGTAACGGACGACGCTCGAACCGGAACGCCCGCGACCGCGCACGGTTATCCGGCTTCCCGCATCGGCGCGGCAGGCGCGCCGATGCATCGCGGGCCGGTTTACCGCGGGCGGGGCGAGGCGGATGAAACTCTACGAAAAGTTCGCGAACGACATAGAGAGACTCATCCGGCAACGCGTGTATCGCCACGGCGATCGCGTGCCGTCGGTACGGCAGGCGAGCCAGCAGCACCGGATCAGCATCACGACCGTGCTGCATGCATATCTGCTGCTCGAAAGCCGCGGGCTGCTGGAAAGCCGCCCGCAGTCGGGTTACTTCGTGAACCTGCGCAACGACGACGGCCATGCGCCGGTGCGCGACCTGCGGCCGTCGAAGCCGATCGCGATTTCGTCGTCGGTCGATGTGAGCCGGCTCGTGCTGTCGACGTTGCGCTCGATCGGCACGGACGATGCGGTGCCGCTCGGCTCGCCGTATCCGGACCCGAGCCTGTTTCCGTTCGAGAAGCTGAACCGCTATGCATACGCGGCCGGCCGCGACAAGTCGTTGTGGGGCGTGACGGACGGGCTGCCGCCCGGCCATCCGCGCTTGATCCGGCAGATCGCGCGACGCTATCTGGAAAACGGGATGTCGGTGGACCCGAACGAGATCATCGTGACGGTCGGCGCAACGGAGGCGATCAACCTGTGCCTGCAGGCGGTCGCGAAGCCGGGCGACACGATCGCGGTGGAATCGCCGACGTTCTACGCGATGCTGCACGCGATCGAACGGATGGGGATGAAGGCGATCGAGGTGGCGACACACCCGGAGTACGGAATCGACATCGCGGCGCTGGCGGCGATCGCGAAGTCGCAGCCGATCGCCGCGTGCATGGTGATGCCGAACTTCCAGAACCCGCTCGGCTTCCAGATGCCCGACGAGCGCAAGCGCGAACTGGTTGAATTCGCAACGAAGGCCGATCTGCCGCTGATCGAGAACGGCGTGTACAACGAACTGTATTTCGGCAACACACACCCGAGCACGCTGAAGTCCTACGACCGCAGCGGGATCGTGCTGCATTGCGCGTCGTTCTCGAAGAGCCTCACGGCCGCGTACCGGATCGGCTGGGCATTGCCGGGCCGCTATCGGGAACAGGTCGAGAAGCTGAAGTTCCTGAACACGCTGGCGACGCCGTCGATCCCGCAGCTTGCGATCGCCGAGTTTCTCGAACGGGACGGGTACGAGCATCACCTGCGGCGAATTCGCAAGGCGTATGCGCAGCAGGCGAACCTGATGCGCTCGATGGTGTCGCGGTTTTTCGCGGAAGGCACGCGCATCTCGAGCCCGGCGGGCGGCTACGTGCTGTGGGTCGAGTTGCCGGCGCAGGTCGACGCGATGCGGCTGTACCAGCTCGCGCTGGAGCAGGGGATCACGATCGGGCCCGGCTACATGTTCTCGATCGCGGACAGCTACCGGAACTTCATCCGGCTGAACTACAGCAGCCCGTGGTCGCCGGAGATCGAGCGCGCGGTCGTCACGGTCGGCAAGCTCGCGACCGCCTGCCTGGGCTGACCGTGACCAAGCGGTGCCGGTGCAGGCTCGGGTTCAGGTGAGCCGGTACGATTGCTTGCCCGTTCCTGCGAGTCCGCCGCCGTCGACGATCAGGTATTCGTCGCGGATCGGCTTTCCGTCGAACCAGTGCTGCAGGATCTCCAGCGTGCCGGCCGCATAGCGCGCCTGCGCCGACAGCGACGTGCCGGAGATGTGCGGCGTCATCCCGTTGTCAGGCATCGTGCGCCACGGATGGTCGGCGGGCGCCGGCTCCGGAAACCAGACATCGCCGCCGTAGCCGGCCAGATGCCCGGATGCGAGCGCACGCACGACGGCATCGCGCTCGACCAGCTTCGCACGCGCGGTGTTGATCAGGTACGCGCCGCGCTTCATGCGCGCGATCATCGCCGCGTCGAACAGATGTTCGGTCGACGGATACAGCGGAATCTGCAGGTTCACGATATCGACCGCGCCTGCGAGCGACGCGGCATCGGCGTGCCAGGTCAGCCCGAGTGCCTGTTCGATCGCGGCATCGAGCCGGTGCCGCTGCGTGTAGTGCAGGTGCAGCCCGAACGGCTGCAGCCGGCGCAGCACCGCGAGGCCGATACGCCCCGCGCCGACCGTGCCGAAATGCATCCCTTCGACGTCGTAGCTGCGCGATACGCAATCGGCGATGTTCCAGCCGCCTTGCTTATGGGGTGGTGCTCAGATTGGCACTATGAGTGTCTGACGGAAAAAGCGAAAAAAACCCGAAAAAACAAGCGGCTAGCGCCGCGCGCTGCCGCTTATTCACTGGTGCAAAATTAGCTGAATTCAGCAGAAATCGAGCAGATTTCGCGCAGTTTTTAGCACAAGACCGAAAAAAAACGGAAGCCTTCTGAGCAGGCGAAGCTAACTGCGCGGGTAGTGGCCGATGGAACGTCGAGTCATTTGCCGCAACAACTCCGATCATGCCAACTCGATGCGGCGTCAGCGCCGCACAACCATCCAAATACACTGATGCACTCCGCTGCCTGGCGCCGAGGTAATCCTCGATGAGCGCATCTATCCTTGCAACTGCAACCTCTTGATTACTCATACTTTTATTCATTCCCCGTAACATTGGGCGGCTGGTCGACCGCAGCAAAACATTACGGGAAATTTCGAATATCTGTCGTGAATCTTACGATGCTATTCGCAGAAGATCCTCCAGCTTGTTAGCGTCCAGGCCGCCGGCATTCTTGGCGATATCAAAGAGCGCCGCAATCAATGCCGCCTTGCGCTCCGGATCATCATCGAAATGGTTCTTCGCGATCCAGCGCTCTACTGCAATGACGATCCCTTTCAAGAGTTCAGAATCAGTGTAAGGCACTGATTTTTCGAGATTTTTTAGTTCCCCATGCAGTCGCCCCTCCGGGGAATCAGAATGGCCACCGCTATCTTGCCCGCGCACCACGTACCTAGCAGGAATCTCATAGACGCGACGCGTCCCGCCAAGCCCCTTCCTTTCCTCGCTATACCAGGCCTCGGCCGTAGCCCTATCGATAATTCTGGCCTTGGTCGCAGGCAAGCCCGGCAGGCGCATGGCCGCAATCTCAGCCGCTGAATACAAAGTTCGGTTAGGCACACTTAAATCCTGAAAAGCGTTCCCTTCATGGAACGGTTATGAATCTGGCGTCATACGCGCAGATCCGCTTCCCGCATGCTCATCCATCTCAGGGGCAGAAATCGAAGCACAGACAACTGTTCCCCCATTGACGGAACACTTTGGAACACTTAGACTTGGTTAAAACTGACCTTCGGGACTAACACCCGAACAAAAAACCGGCTGTCACCGGTTCGTTAAAGGAGTCGACGTGATCCAAATCCAACAGCCTGGATGGCACAAGGAAGACATCAAGGCGGCAATCCGGAAGCGCGGCACCACGATGAATGCGCTTGCCCGCGACCGAGGCTTGCCAGCTTCCACCATCCGCAATGCACTGAGTCGTCCGGTGTTCTCCGGGGAGGTCGCCATTGCCGAATTTCTCGGCGTGGCAGCCCATGAACTCTGGCCGGATCGCTGGACGCCAGACGGGCGCCGCATCCGGCCGCGCTATGCCCACAAGTATATCGGCGAAACGCTTTCTGAAAACGCTAACGCCGCAGCATAGCTTTGACCCTCAAATTTTAACGCACGGCCGGCATGCAACACGCCAGTCACCCACCACCACGCTACTCGAGACAGACCATGACTAAACGCAGGCAGTCGAGCCGCACAGCCCCCAGTTCAGACCAACTCGCCCTCAATTTCGATGTGTTCGCGGTCGAAACGCCGGCAGGCGTTGTCGCCGTCAAAGGTGAGAACGCCCTCGACGCCGGCATTCGCCAGTCGCTCGTCGCCACGCTGGACGCCGCCTTCGGAAAGGGACTCTCGCGCGAACGCGTCGCCGACGGCATGGCAGCCATTCTGGCTCGGCCCGTCAGCAAGGCTCATCTGGACCTTTGGGTCGCGCCGAGCCAGGCGGATCGCCGAATTCCCGTCGACGCGTTCATGGCGCTCATGGTCGTGTGCCACGACTGTGCCCCGCTCGACTGGATGGCGGCGCACTTCACCCGCAAGGTGCTGACCGCCGACGAGGCGTTGTGTGCGGAGTTCGGCGCGATGGCCGTGCTCGATCGTCACATCCGTGCGAAGCAGAAAGCGATCGAAGGCCAAATGGACGAGAAGCTGTTTGGCCAGCTCATGACGAAGATGAAAAGGAGCACCCGGTCATGAGTGAGGAGATCCGCTACTTCCCTGATGCGTTGATCGCTGCGGCAAAGGATCGCCGTCAGCATCGGTTTGCCGACGCTTCCTCGCCTCGTCGCGCGCTCTCCGTCCCTGTAGAACCATCGCCCGCAGCGACAGATCGTCAAGCAGGCCCGCAGACATCTCGCCTAAAACCGATGCTGCCTTTCGTTCGCCGCTTTTCTCCAGATGACATCGCGATGATTCGAGTTCAGCTCTTAGCAGATCTACATCAAGCGCTTGTTGAGCTGTCAGCGCGTGGGTCAGCGCGACGAATGCTTCACGCGTCGCAACAAGGTGATCCTGAAGTTCAGAAATAAGGTCATGCAGATCCGGTTTCTCTTTTCCCATGAGGGTGCTCCCGTGAAGTTGAATGACATGCAGATTGCGAGCCTGCGCGGCCATTCTAGCCAAGCGGGTAGCGCCCTCACCCGATTCGGAGCATGGGCATGAGTTCGCTCATTGTTAAAACCCACTACAGCGCGGCAGAACTGGCTGACATGAGGGTTACGGGCCTGCCATCGACCAAAGGCAAAGTCATCGCGAAAGCTGAGCGTGAAGCGTGGGCATTTATCGAGGCCAAGGGGCTCGGTGGCGTGCGGCGCGAGTACGTTCCTCCCGTCGACGTAATGGCGGCAATCAAGGCGCGAGCAGCTCAGAGCCTCGTTGCCGCTGTGCAGCCAACTGCAGCCGTTCCGGTCGCACGTGTATCGCAGCAACGGGATTTGCTCGAAACCGACGCGCAACGCCTGACGGCTGATGCTCGCAAGGGCATCCTCACGACGCTCGGCCGCCTGATGGAGCAGTGCCATATATCGCGCGAAATCGCGATGATCACGCTGCTCACGCAAGCCAAGGCTGGCACGCTGGACGATCACATGGTGATGATGCTGAAGGCCGCGCGTGACGAACGCGGTCGGAAAGGTGATGGCTTCCCGAGCGTCCGTACGCTCAAGCGCTGGCTTGCGCAGGAAAAAGCCGGAGACCTGACGCCCAAGAAGGTGCAGGCGGACTACAGCGTGCCCGAATGGGCACGTGCATTCTTGCCGTTCTATCAGCAGCCGCAAAAGCCGTCCGTCGAGCTTGCATATCGCGAGTTTGAAAAGGCGTATCGCATGCGCGATCGAGCCTGGGATTTTCCGACCATCCATCAGGTTCGCCGCTTTCTCGGCAAGGTAGGCAACGTGTCACGTCAGGTCGGCCGTGTCGGTCCGCGCGAGATGAAAAACCTTCGTGGCTTCACGATCGCAAGCGCTGGTGGAACGGAGACTCGGCAGCGAGGCACCGGCTACGTATTCATCATTCGCGTCATGTGAGGTTGTATGGAAAACAGAGGGGCCGTGGCAGTCCATCACTTCGACCCAAACACGCTGGTGTTCACGGGCATCAGCGCAGTGTCGATTGGGCCAGCCGGCGACGCTCAGGTGCCGGCGTTCGCCATGCTCGACGCCGCACCGGAAGCGCCGGCCGGTTACGTCGCACGTGTGACATCGATTGCAGGCGGCACGTGGGAAGTCGTCCGGGACTACAGGTCGACGGCGATCTATCGGATCGCAGACGGCAGCCTGTACGAGTTCGGAGTGTCCGACGCGCAATCGATCTCCTGGAACGGTCTCGGCGAGATTCCGGCGGTGTTCACCGAGCAGCCGAAGCCGGCCGGATTCTTCGTTTGGGACGGGTCGACGTGGGTGTTTGACCTGGAGGCCGCCCGCGCGGCCGCATTAGCGGACGTCGATGCGAAGCGCGATGAAGTGCTGGCGTCACCATTCGTCTATGACGGGAACCGCTTCAACGCGGACGCTGGTTCAGTGGCGCAGATCGCTTCCATGGCGCAGCTCGCAACGGTCGCGAAGCTGGCCGAGCAGCCGTATACGGCGATCTGGACGTCGGCCGATGGTGTCGACGTGACGCTCGACGCAGATGGGATGGTGGGTCTGGCGATGGCCGCCGCCGCACGCCAGCCGGTCGCCTATCAGATCGCGACGCAGCTCAAGAACCAGATCGCGTCGGCCGACAACGAAGCGGCGCTGGCCGCGATCGTCTGGCCGCAGTAGGAAAAGGACGCGGCGACGTGCCAGGTGTTCGAGCACCAGACACGTCCCGTACCCGCAGAGTGCACTGCGAATCCGGCAAGGCCACGTCACCCCTGCAGAGGCGGACGAAGGCTATCACGGCCGGACTCGATTAGCCAATAAATGCAATCAACACCGATTATTCCGTGGCTCGGCGGCAAGCGCCGCCTGGCAGACAAACTGATTCCGTTGTTCCCGCCGCATGAATGCTATGTCGAGGCGTTCTGCGGCGGTGCTGCGCTTTACTTCCTTCGGCCGGTGCCGGCACCTGTCGAGGTCATCAACGACGTCAACGGCGAGCTGGTCAACCTGTATCGCGTCGTCCAGCACCACCTGGAGGAGTTCGTCCGCCAGTTCAAATGGGCGATCAGCAGCCGGCAGGTGTTCAAGTGGCAGCAGATGACACGGCCGGAGACCCTGACGGACATCCAGCGCGCTGCTCGGTTCTTCTACCTGCAGCACCACGCGTTCGGCGGGAAGGTGGCTGGCCAGACCTTTGGAACAGCCACGACAGCGCCATCCGTCAACCTACTGCGCATCGAGGAGCAGCTCTCAGCGGCCCATCTGCGACTGGCTGGAACGCACGTTGAAAACCTGCCTTGGCGCGAATGCGTGCAGCGGTATGACCGGGCGCACTCGTTCATCTATCTGGACCCGCCGTACTGGCAGACGGAAGGCTACGGGGTACCGTTCGAGTTCGGGGAGTACGAGGCGATGGCCGAGCTGATGCGCGGGGCGAAGGGAAAGGTCATGGTCTCGATCAATGACCATCCGGACATCCGGCGAGTATTCGAGGGTTTCCACATGCTCGAGCTGGACATCCACTACTCGGTCGCAAACCGGCACGGCCGACCGGAAACGAGCGGCGAGCTGGTGATCACCAACTGGAACGCGGCTGACAGCGGTGGCCTGTTCTAGTGTCAATTGAGGCGCGAAAACGGTCATGAATCAGCGATGCTTCTGCTGCCCGTCGCCGGCGACATTGCTCTGTGACCATCGTCAGATCGCGGCGGCTTGCGACGAAGCGGCGCTTGCCGCGATCGTCTGGCCGCAGTAGAGGTTCAGAATCTCATGAGGCGCTGACGCCAAAGGGCAATCTGCTCGGCCTGTGCTGCGTCGGTCGGCGGAAGGTTTTTCATGATGGCGTTGCCCACGTCCAGGGGCGGGCTAAGCAGTCTCTTGTTTCCCTGGAAGCTCAACCAGACAGGAATCGGTGAAATTTGCGCCAGCATCCCGATAACGGGGCTGACCTCAGGTCTGTCCCAATCTGCAGTATCGTCTAGCGCCCGCACCGTGATGTAGAGCCGTTCGAACGGGTTGCGGGGTGGCAAATGTTGGTCGAGGGAGAAAAGAACGCGCACCTTGTCCGGGCGACAGTTCTCCGGCATGTCGGGGATTCGCCGCCAGAGGCAATACCAGGTGCGGCAGACGTCCGGTCGGTTCTCGTAGATGGAGCAGCCCGCTTCGCAGGCGTTTTGACACATGACGCCAGCGTCTTTTTTTAGTTCTGGGGTGTCGATGTTCAGTGCCTCGCAGCAGACCGTGCAGCCACCGCACTGCTTGTTTGGATCAAGGCCAACCCGAAGGGCCATAACCATTTCTAGCGGACTCACGCTCTTTCCCCCGTCGCGTTTGGTATCGAATGAAGGAGCCTAGTGATCGCGATTCTTATGCCAATAGCCGTGCGAAATCCCCACTCGCTTCCTGTGTCAAATCTTACGCGAAACAGTGCCAAAGTGCGCGCGACGCTACATTGCTGCGCGATCGTATGCGACGGCAGATAGTTGCGCACCAGCGCGAGCGTTGTCATCACGACGTGTTCGGCCACGCTGATGCTGTTCGAGCCGGTGACTTCGGCGACGGTGATGCGCGCGCGTGCGGCCGCGTCGAGATCGACGTGGTCGGAGCCGATGCCGGCCGTCAGCGCGAGCCTGAGCTTCGGCGCCATCGCGATGCGGGCGGCGCTCAGGTAGGCCGGCCAGAACGGTTGGGAAATCACGACGTCCGCTTCGGGCAGGCGGCGCTCGAACTCGGAGTCGGGGCCGTCCTTGTCGCTCGTCACGATCAGCGTGTGGCCGTGCGCTTCCAGATAGCCGCGCAGCCCGAGCGCGCCGGATACGCAACCGACGAGTTCGCCGGGGCGAAAGCCGGGCGGGCCGGCCGGCGTCGGCGCGGTTTGTCCGTCGGCGTACCGCGTGATGACCGGAATCGCGTCGCGCACGTAGTGCGGCGGATAGCCGTCGACCGGATCGGGATAGAGCACGCACAGCACGGTAGCCATCGGGTAGCGCTCCTCGTGGCGGGATGAACGGCGGACGCGGCACGCGGATTGCCCGGCTCGCCGGCGCACCCGCAGGCGCGGCCGGTGTGTTGCGCCGCAACGTGGATCACGTTGTACGCCGGTCGCGGATCGCGTACAAGCTACAGTCCGCGTTTGCGTGCGCTGCGGGGTCGTCTGTACCTGTTCTTTTCAGGAAGGACGCCGATAATGGGATCGTTACCTCACGCGCAGGGAGCCCGGCCATGTCCGCAAGCGATGCTTCGTCTTCACGTCCCGATCTCGCGCAAGGCATCGCGCTCGACGACCTCGCCGACGGCGCGATGATCGAGGGCCATGTCGGCGACGCAGCCGTGCTGCTCGTGCGCCGCGCCGACGAACTGTTCGCGCTCGGCGCGCAATGCCCGCATTACGGCGCACCGCTCGCCGACGGCCTGCTGGTCGGCGACACGATTCGTTGTCCGTGGCACCACGCGGCGTTCTGCCTGCGTACCGGCGCCATGCAGCGCGCGCCCGCGCTCGACGGATTGACGTGCTGGCGCGTCGAGCGTCGCGACGGCCGCGCGGTCGTGCTCGATGCGCGGCCGGCCGCGGCGCCGCCTGCATTGAATGCGGCCGGGCTGCCCGACTCGGTGGTGATCGTCGGCGGCGGCGCGGCGGCGATCGCGGC
This sequence comes from Burkholderia sp. JKS000303, assembly GCF_002563755.1. Taxonomy (NCBI): domain Bacteria; kingdom Pseudomonadati; phylum Pseudomonadota; class Betaproteobacteria; order Burkholderiales; family Burkholderiaceae; genus Burkholderia; species Burkholderia sp. JKS000303. The sequence continues at coordinate 932,706 of NZ_PDBZ01000002.1, read as the reverse complement.
CGCGGTGACGCTGCGGCAGGAAGGCTACCCGCATGCGATCACGCTGCTGAGCGCCGACAGCGAGCCGCCGTACGACCGGCCGAATCTGTCGAAGGATTACCTGGCCGGCACGGCCGAGGCCGACTGGCTGCCGCTGCGCGGGGCATCGTTCTACACCGACCAGCGCATCGACGTGCGCTGCGGCACGCGCGTCGCGCGTCTCGACCCGGCGCGGCACGCTGTCGAGCTGGCCGACGGCAGCCGGCTCGCGTACGGCGCGCTGCTGCTCGCCACGGGCGCGGAGCCGAACCGGCTGACCGTGCCGGGCGCCGATCTGCCGCACGTTTGCGTGCTGCGTTCGCGCGCAGACTGCGATGCGCTGATCGGCAAGCTGGAAACGGCGAAGCGCTGCGTCGTGGTCGGCGCGAGCTTCATCGGCCTCGAAGCGGCCGCCGCGCTGCGCACGCGCGGACTCGACGTGCACGTCGTCGCACCCGATGCGCATCCGATGGCGCGCGTACTCGGCGAAGCGCTCGGCGACGCGATCCGCGCGCTGCACGAATCGCACGGCGTGGTGTTTCATCTCGGCGCGACGCTCGCGCAGATCGTACCGAACCACGTGGCGTTGTCGAACGGCGACGTGCTGCCGGCCGACGTCGTGGTGGTCGGGATCGGCGTGCATCCGAACATCGCGCTCGCGCAGGACGCGGGCCTCGCCGTCGATCGCGGCGTGAGCGTCGACCGCTTCCTGCAGACGAGCGCGCCGGGCGTCTATGCGGCCGGCGACATCGCGCGCTGGCCCGATCCGCTGACGGGCGAACGCATTCGCGTCGAGCACTGGGTCGTCGCGGAGCGGCAGGGCATCGTCGCCGCGCGCAACATGCTCGGACAGCAGCGGCCGTTCGACGCGGTGCCGTTCTTCTGGACCCAGCACTACGACCTGACGGTCCGCTATGTGGGACATGCGGAGCAATGGGACCGCGTCGAGATCGACGGCGACCTGCGCGTACATGACGGTTCGGTGACGTACTGGCGCGGTAACGCGCGGCTCGCGGTCGCGACGATCGGTCGCGATCTCGACAGCCTGCGCGCGGAAGAGGCGCTCGAGCAGCAGGGTGCGGCGGACGAATGAGGCCGGGTATCGCCCGGCGATGCGTGGCCGACCGGCCGCGTTGGCCGAAGCGGGAGCTGTACCCCGCCCGGCGCGCGATGCAGCGCCCATTGCCGACTGTACCTTGACTGGCCCATCCTCATGCCGCACGCTCCGCGATGGGCACGGCAACGCGCAAGCCGCGCGCGCGTGCCCATCTGGTTGCGTACGCAACTGCCACCGCGACGCGCGAAGCGGCCCGGAACCGGACAGGAAGCCGAATGGAAAAGTATCTCGTCGAGACCCTGCTCAACGCGATTGCCGAGCGCATCATCGGCCACCGCGTGATCGACGCCGGCACGGCCGCGTCGACCTCGGTCGAACTGACGCTGGACGACGTGTCGCGGCTGATGCGCGGCGCGTTCGAGGCCGGCCAGTCGGTGCGCGCACCGGCGTGGCCCGGCGCCGGCCGATGAACGGCGCGCGACTAGCGGTCCTGCGTGCGGATCATCACGCGCCCCTGATCGATCCCGCCGCGCAGCGCTTCGTCGCACGTGAGCCATTCGGGCGTGACGAGTTCGGGCGCGGGCAGGTCGACCGGCGCGCCGTCGCGGAAGATCCGCACCTGCGCGACCCACGCGCCGTTCGCATTGCGCGTCGCGTCGACGCGGATCTCGTGATCCAGGTAGGTATCGCTTGCTTGCATCGGTCAGGGCCCTCCGTCGTGAGTGAACGAGGATGCGGCGGCCGCGGGTCGCGCGATTTCGATCGTGCCGCCGCGCGGGCCGCCGACAGCAGTGCGTCGATCGTAGCAGCATCGCGCGGCGCGCGCATCGGCCACGCATCGAAACCTGCATGCGAATCATGCAGCCATGACGGAGCATGCGCATGAACGTCGATCCGACTTTTTCCATCAAGGTGTTCGCGGCGCTGTTCGCGATCATGAACCCGATCGCGAACGTGCCGGTGTTTCTGTCGTTGACCGAAGGCGCGACCGACGCCGCGCGGCGCAAGGTCGCGCTGACGGCCGCGATCGGCGTGACGATCGGCTGTATCGTGTCGGCCGTCGCGGGCGGCGCGATCCTGCACGTGTTCGGCCTGACGATCGACGATTTCCGCCTCGCGGGCGGGCTGCTCGTGCTGCTGATCGCGCTGTCGATGCTGCATGGCGCGCCGAGCCGTCAGCATTCGCCGGGCGACGGCGAAGGCGCCGATCCGGCCGGGGCCGACAGCATCGCGATCTATCCGCTGACGATTCCGCTGCTGGTCGGCCCCGGCACGATCGCGACGATGATCGTGCTCGGCCACACCGCGTTCGCGAGCGGGCAGGAACTCGCGTTCGCGCTCGGGCTCGTCGCGTTCCTGCTGCTGTTGAGCGCGGCGCTGCTGGCCGCGCCGTTCATCGGCCACTACCTGTCGCCGCGCGTGACGGCCGTCACGCAGCGGCTGATGGGGATGATTCTCGCGGCGATCGCGATGCAGATGATCGTCGCGAGTTTGAAGGCCGCGTTCGGGCTGCATTAAATGCGGCGCGCACGGCCACGGGCGTGTGCGTCAAGGAGTCACTGATGAACACGTTGATCGTGGTGTGCTATCCCGACCTCGACACGGCCGGGCGCGTGGCCGCCGAACTGGAGACGTTGCGCGAGCGTGGCGTCGTATCGCCGACGGGTGTCGTGATCGTCGAGTGCACGGCCGACGGACAGTTGCGCACGCAGACGGTCGAGCGCGGCCAGGCTGCATCGGGTTCGCTGGTCGGCCGCGCGCTCGAACGCGTCGAAGCGGCGCTCGACGCGTCGCGCGAACGGCCCGTGGACGATGCGCTGATCGATCGCATCGCGCGCAAGGCGCGGCCGGACACCGTATCGCTCGGGCTGGCGGCGACGCAGCTCGACATCCTTGCACTGAGCGCGGCGCTCGCGCCGTTCGGCGGCGAAGTGACCGACACGACGCTGTCGATCGACGACGAGCTGAAGCTCGTCGAAGCGATCTCGAAGCGGCATGACGGCGGCGCGGCAGCGGCCGACTGACTGCACGCGCGCGGCTCACCCGCTCAGTGCGCGGCCGCCCCCGGCTGCGCACCGGGCTTGTCGTGCGTCGCATACTGCTCGATCATCGTCGTGCTCGCGCGATCGAGCCCGCTCACGTCGACGTCGATCCCGTTGCGGCGGAACTTGTGCACGATCCGGTCGAGCGCCTCGATCGCGGTGATGTCCCAGAAGTGCGCATGCGACAGGTCGAGCCGCACGCGCGGCAGCGCTTCCTTGAAGTCGAACGCGGCGACGAACGCTTCCGACGACGCGAAGAACACCTGGCCGCGCACGAGATAGCGGCGTTCGCCGCGCGCGTCGTCGAGCGTCGACTCGACACGCAGCACGCGCTGCACCTTCGACGCGAAGAACAGCGCGCTGAGCAGCACGCCGACCCCGACGCCGATCGCGAGATTGCCGGTCGCGACGACCACGGCGACGGTCGCCACCATCACGAACGACGAGCGCTTCGGATGCGTGCGCAGGTTCGCGAGCGAGCGCCAGCTGAACGTGCTGATCGACACCATGATCATCACGGCGACGAGTGCGGCCATCGGGATCTGCCGCACCCACGGGCCGAGGAACACCACCAGCACGAGCAGGAACGCGCCCGCGACGAAGGTCGACAGTCGTCCGCGTCCGCCCGACTTGAGGTTGATCACCGTCTGGCCGATCATCGCGCAGCCCGGCATCCCGCCGAGCAGGCCGGCCGTGATGTTGGCGATGCCCTGGCCGCGGCATTCGCGGTTCTTGTTGCTCGACGTGTCGGTGAAGTCGTCGACGATCGCGGCCGTCATCAGCGATTCGAGCAGGCCGACCACGGCGACGCCCGCCGCGTAAGGGAAGATGATGCGCAGCGTGTCGAGCGTGAACGGCACGTGCGGCAGCCCGAACGACGGCAGGCGGTCCGGAAACGCGCCCATGTCGCCGACGGTGGGCAGCTTCAGGTGCAGCGCCATCGAGATCGCGGTCAGCACGACGATGCACACGAGCGGCGACGGCACCGCGCGCGTCACGCGCGGCAGCAGGTAGAGGATCGCGAGGCCGCCGGCGACCATCGCGTACACGTAGGCCGGCACGTCGTGCAGTTGCGGCAGCTGCGCGAGGAAGATCAGGATCGCGAGCGCGTTCACGAAGCCGGTGATCACCGAGCGCGACACGAAGCGCATCAGCGCGCCGAGCCGCAGCAGGCCGGCGCCGATCTGCAACAGGCCCGCGAGCATGCCGGTGGCGAGCACGTATTCGACGCCGTGATGCTTGACGAGCGACGCGATGACGAGCGCGACGGCGCCGGTGGCCGCGGAGATCATGCCGGGCCGGCCGCCCGCGATCGCGGACACGACGGCGATGCTGAAGGCCGCATAGAGGCCGACCCGCGGGTCGACGCCGGCGATGATCGAGAACGCGAGCGCTTCGGGGATGAGGGCGAGCGCGACGACGGTGCCCGCGAGGATGTCGGCGCGGACGTTGGAGAACCATTCGTCGCGAAGGGAACGAGTCTGCATGGCGAAAGCGGCTGAATAGAGGACGGATCAGGCGAGCGTCGAAGGGGCGCGGTTCGCGGCGAAGCACGCGGGCCACCGGGTCGGCGCGTAGCCCGGCAAGGGCGGCGCGACGATACGGCGGCAGCGGCCGCAAGTGCGGCCGTGGCGGCGTCGAAAGCGAAAAGGCGATGCACGGCCGGCGCGCGACAACGCGCGGGCACGCACAGCGGGTACGCGAACCCCCTGTCGGTCAGGCTGGATGACGATGGGCGGTTCGCGAGGCGCTACATAGGAAGCTCGGGGGAATTCGGCGGAAGAAAAGGGCGCAGCGCGGGGCTGCGGCGCAGAAGCTTACAGAATTATCGCCACCCAGTCCAGGCGATGCCGTGCGCGTTGACGGGCGCGCGCCGCTTCCGTCGATGGCCCATACGCTCGCACGGCGTCATCGTCGGATTTCGACATCCGCGTTGTCGAATCGCGCCGTTTTGACCGAATCGCTCGAGGCAAGCTGAAGAAATGGCGTGGAATGGCGCGATTTTCGCGCAAAAAACATCCTGCCGACATCGGTCTCCGGAGATTGAATCTCGCAATGCGACCACTGTGTGCGGATAGATTTATTCGATGAGCCGCGAATGCACGACATGCTTCTTCTATACTGCTAAGCACTTGTTGGTCCTGGCAGAGTAGCCTGACTGCTCGTCCGGGCGGTATGCGGACGTGTCGCCGAATGCCCGGTGGCGCGCCCCGCATCGCATGCCCGCGGCGGTTTCGGCCGATCCATGTGCCGGGCCGCGTCACAAGGAGCCTCGATGCCTTTAGTGCTGATCGTCGAAGACGATGCCGATACGCGAGCGATGCTCGCGACGCTTGCGCAAGCGCAGCAGCTGACGTGCGACACGGTCGCAACGCTTGAGGAAGCGCGTCAGCGCGTGTCGACGCGCCTCCCCGATCTCGTGCTGTGCGATCTCGTATTGCCGGACGGCAACGGGATGGATCTGTTCGATGCACTGCCGAAACGCGGGCACTGCGAAATGGTGTTGACGACCGGTCACGCGAGTCTCGAAACCGCGATCGATGCCTTGCGGCGCGGCGCGACCGACTACCTGGTGAAGCCGCTCAACATGCAGCGGCTGAACAGCATCCTCGCGCGCGTGCCACGCACCACCGCATTGCACGAGGAAATCGCCGAGCTGCGCTCCGAGCTGCAGCGGCTCGGGCGCTTCGGCCGGATGCTCGGCAACTCGCCCGCGATGCAGACCGTCTACGATGCGATCGGTCGCGTTGCGCGTACTGAAGCGTCGGTGCTGCTCACCGGCGAATCGGGCACCGGGAAGGAACTCGCCGCGCAGACGGTTCACGACCTGAGCCTGCGCCGCCGCGGCCCGTTTCTCGCGGTGAACTGCGGCGCGATTGCCGCGAACCTCGTCGAAAGCGAAATGTTCGGTCACGACCGCGGCAGCTTCACCGGCGCCGAGCGTCAGCACAAGGGCTTTTTCGAGCGCGCGGACGGCGGCACTCTGTTCCTCGACGAAATTACCGAGATGCCGGTCGAGTCGCAGGTCAAGCTGTTGCGCGTGCTCGAGACCGGGCGGCTCACGCGGCTCGGTTCGACACGCGAAATCGACGTCGACGTGCGCATCGTCGCCGCGACCAACCGCGATCCGGAAGCCGCGATGGCGGACGGCAAGCTGCGGCCCGACCTCTATCACCGGATCAACGTGTTTCCGATTCCGCTGCCGTCGCTGCGCGAGCGCGGCGACGACATCCCGATGCTTGCCGACGCGTTCCTCAAGCGCTACAACGAAGACAGCGGCCGCAACCTGCGCTTCGCACCGGCTGCGCGCGAAGCGCTGAAGGGATACGCATGGCCGGGCAACGTGCGCGAGCTGCGCAACTTCGTGCAGCGCGCGAGCATCTTCAGCGACGCCGACGTGATCGAGACGCTGCCGCCGCCGATCATGGACGAACTGTCGAACATGGCCGACTCGCATGAAGATCGCGTGACGGTGCCGTTCGGTACGTCGCTCGAGGAAGTGGACCGCAAGCTGATTCTCGGCACGATCGCGCAATGCGGCGGTGTGAAGGCACAGGCGGCCGAGGTGCTCGACGTCAGCCTGAAGACGATCTACAACCGGCTTGCACAACTCGAAGACGAAGCAGAAAAGCCGGACTCGTGATTCGGCACCGGCTACGCTCACGCGTGCGATCCGGTGCGGCGTCGTGGATGCGGGGCTCAGGCACGCGGCATACGCGGCCCGGCGCAGCGTCCCGCGGCGAACGCCAGCATGCCGGCGAAGACGAGCAGCGCCGCGCTCAGCGCGAACGTCGCGCGATAGCCGTGCAGGTCGTACAGCAGACCGCCCGTGATCGCGCCGAGCGCGATCGCGAGTTGCACGACCGCGACCATCAGCCCGCCGCCGGCTTCCGCATCGTGCGGCAGCGTGCGTGCGAGCCACGTCCACCAGCCGACGGGCGCCGCCGTTCCGGTCAGCCCCCATAGCGCGAGCAGGCACGCGGTCGCCGCGGTCGATGCGCCGCACCACACCAGCGCGACGGCGATCACGGCCATCAGCAGCGGCGTGACGACGAGCGTCCGGTAGAGCCCGCGCTTCAGGACCGCGCCGATCGCGATCGTCCCCGCGAGCCCGGCCACGCCGATCGCGAGCAGCATCAGCGACAGCGCGGTGCTGTCGACGTGCGTGACCGTTTCGAGGAACGGCCGCAGATACGTAAACAGCGCGAATTGCCCCATGAACAGCACGCTGACGGCCGCCATGCCCAGCGCCACCGGCGGACGGGCGAGCAGCCCGAGAACGTTGCCGCGCGCCGGGTGCGACGCGGCCGTCATCGGCGGCAGGCTCGCGAGCTTCCAGCCGAACGCGATCGCGGCGACCGGCACCACGCAAAAGAATGCCCAGCGCCAGCCGACGACGCCGCCGAGAAAACTCCCCAGCGGCGCGGCGACGACGGTCGCGAGCGCATTGCCGCCGTTCACGATCGCCAGCGCGCGCGGCACCTGCGCATCGGGCACCAGTCGCATCGCGGTGGCCGCCGACATCGACCAGAATCCGCCGATCGCGACGCCGATCAGCGCGCGCCCCGCGATGAAGGCCGGATAGTTCGGCGCGAACGCGACGACCGTGCCGGACACGATCATCACGAGCGTCAGCGCGAGCAGCAACTGCTTGCGATCGCGCCGTCCGGCGAGCGACGCGATGCAGAGGCTCGTCACGAGCGCGAACGCGCCGGACACGGAAATGGCCTGGCCGGCCTGGCCTTCGCTGACGTGCAGGTCGGCGGCGATCGGCGTCAGCAGGCTGACCGGCATGAATTCCGACGCGACCAGCGCGAATGCGCCGAGCGCCATCGCGAGGACGGCGCCCCATGCGGCGGTGTGGCCGGGCGTATCGCCACGGTCGGAAGCGGTAGCGGCTTGCATCGCGGGAATCGGATTGGCGCGGTTGGGCGATGACGTAACGGACATGCGCGTCAGTCGCAACGTGTCGCGGCCGCGTCGCGACCGGCCAGTTGCGCGCGGCTGGCCGGATCGCGCGATGCCGTCACGCGGGCGGAGGCGGTCTGCGCATCGTCGACCCAGGTGCGCGGATTGGCGCGCGCCGGGTTGAAGCCGGCGGCTTCGTAGCGAATCATGTCCTGGCGCACTTGCTCGCGCGTCAGGTTCTGCGCGGATTGCGCATGGACGAGCAACGGGCTGGCGGCAAGCGCCGCGATGAAAAGGTGAAGAAAGCGGTTCACGAACAGGGCTCCGGCGGTGAATGCGTGGCTGGCCCCCGCGCCAGGTACTGCGGGACGGGGAACCTCGAGGCTTCGCAGTCTAGAGGTGCGGAGCCGAACGATTAAGTAGCCTGGCGCGCTTGGACTTATAAGCTGGAGCGATGAATCGGGGGCGCGCCGGTGCTAGGATGGGCGTTCGTTCAACAGGAGCCGAGCGCCATGCCGCGCGACAATCTCAACGACGTACTGGTGTTCCTCGCGGTGGCGCGCGACCGCAGCTTCACGCGCGCGGCCGCGCGGCTCGGCGTATCGCAATCGGCGCTGAGCCAGACGGTGCGCGATCTCGAAACGCGGCTGGGCGTGCGGCTGCTGACGCGCACGACGCGCAGCGTGTCGACGACCGAAGCGGGCGAGGCGCTCTTTCAGGCGGTTGCGCCGCGCATCGACGAGATCGAGATGAAGCTCGCCGCGGTGTCCGACTTCCGCGACAAGCCGGCCGGCGTCGTGCGCATCACGGCGACCGAGCATCCGATCGATACGATCATCTGGCCGAAGCTCAGGCACGTGCTGCCCGATTACCCCGACATCCGCGTCGAGCTGTCGGTCGACTACGGGCTGTCGAACATCGTCGAGGAGCGCTACGACATCGGCGTGCGCTACGGCGACCAGGTCGCGAAGGACATGATCGCCGTGCGCATCAGCCCCGACGTCCGGATGGCGATGGTCGCGTCGCCGGCCTATCTGGACGGCCGCAAGCCGCCGAAGACGCCGCAGGACCTGCTCGACCACGACTGCGTGACGCTGCGCCTCGCGACCGCGAAGGGCATCTACGCGTGGGAGCTGAAGAAGGGCAGGAACGAGATCCAGGCGCGCGTGAACGGCCGGATCACCTGCAATACGCAGCCGCATCTCGTGCAGGCGGCGCTCGACGGATTCGGGATCGCGTTCGTCACCGAAGACATCGTGCTCGATCACGTGCACAGCGGGAAGCTGCGGATCGTGATGCCGGACTGGTGTCCGGTGTTCCCCGGCTACCACGCGTACTATCCGAGCCGCCGGCAGGCGTCGCGCGCGTTTTCGGTCGTGATCGACGCGTTGCGGTACCGGGCGTAAACGCACGCATTTCGCGCCACGCAAATAACCACGTAAAAAAACGCCCCGCGCAACGCAGGGCGTTTCGCAGCGGCGCCGGCGAACCGGCGCCGGTTCGCGCAATCAATGCCGCTCGTCGCGCGCATGCGGGTCGTCCAGTTCCTCGGTCGGATCCGTCAGCCCGAGCGCGTCGCCGGCGCGCCAGTACGGCGCGCTCCCGTAGAACGCGTGCAGCGGCTCGGCCCATTGCGGGTCGGCCATCGCCGGCCAGTGATCCTTGTCGAAGCCCGGCGCGTTGCGGATCCGCTCGGACGATACCGACAGCAGGAAGCACTTGCGTTCGGTATCGAGCGTGAGCGCGCTCCATGGCATCGCGAGCAGCTTGTCGCCGATGCCGAGCAGGCCGCCGCTCGACAGCACGGCATACGCGACGCGGCCCGAGCGCACGTCGAGCATGATGTCCTTGATCTTGCCGACATCGTCGCCATCGGTCGTATAGACCCTGTTGCCTGCCAGCGTATCGGCCGCCATCACGTCCGGGCCGGGGCCGGCCGCGGTCGCGGCGCCCTTGCCGATGATGCGGGTCTGTCCTTGATCGGGAGTCTGCATGGTTGTCCTCCTGGCCGCGTGGGGCGCGACCGTGCCCGGAGCGGGCCCTGCGGGTCGCACGGGTCGTCGGGGCGAAGCGGGGATCGCTCCGTCACGGCTGCTTTGGCTGAGACACGCCCTCGAGCGTGTTCGCGACGTCGTCGCGCGCCGGGCCGGCCGTGCGCGTCGCGATGTCCGCGAGCGACAGCATGCCGACCAGCCGCTTGTCGTGATCGACGACGGGCAGACGGCGCAACTGCGCGTCGGCCATGTAGTGCTGGATCTCTTCCAGCGAATCGTCCTCGAAACACCATTCGATCGGGCCCGACGCGACTTCGTGGATCCGCGTTTCAGGCGGCTTGCCGGCCGAGATCGCCCGCACCGCGAGGTCGCGGTCGGTGACCATGCCGATCAGCCGGTTGTTGTCGCACACGGGCAGCGCGCCGATGTCGTAGCGCTCCATCAGTTGCGCCGCATGACGGATCGAGTCGGTCGGCGCGATGCGCACGACGTCCTGCGACATGATTTCATTGACGCGATGCATGAAGTTCTCCTTGCGGGTTGGGCGGGGTGAGTGCGGGCCGTCGGGTTCAGCAAGTTCAGCAAGCGGCGTGCCGTGCGTGCGGCCGATCCGTATGCGCTCGCGGCACGGGTGCGCGACAACGGTCCCGAGTTGTGGCTCGTGATGGTGGCGTGCGACGGCTAGCGCGATGCCGTTGAAAGTTTTGCAGCCCGCGGTGTAGCGAAGGCACGGCGCACCGGATCCTCGTATGCAGGCGCGAAGGACGGTTTTTCGCGACCGGCGGCGCTGCGCGAATTCCGTGCCCCATAACTTCCCGCCGCTTGAAAAAAAGCAGTTCCCCGTGCCCCCGATAATGGGGTGTGAACCCCCGTGAGCCGCGATGGACGGGGTTCGGTCGGTCTGGCATGAAAGCTGCTTGTTCGTGCACACGAAACCCGCACACTGTCAGGAGGGCATCGATGTCCGTCACGCTTGCGTTGCAGATGCGACAGCATCTGGCACTCACGCCGAGGCTGCAGCAGTCGCTTCGTCTGCTGCAGTTGTCTTCGCTCGAATTCCAGCAGGAATTGCGGCAGGCGCTCGACTCGAATCCATTTCTCGAAGACGGGCAGGGCGAAGACGAGGTTGCCGCCGAGACGCCCGAACCCGCCGCCGAAGCGGCCGCGCCGGAGACGCCACCTGAGCGCGACGACGTCCGCCCGCCGGACGGCGAGGTGTCGTACACGGCCGCACCCGCCCCGCGCGGCGCGGGCCGCCAGGGCGACGACGGCGGCGAGCTGTCGCCCGGCGAATGGATGGCGGCCGAGCCGTCGCTGAATCAGCAGTTGCGCGACGCGTTGCGGCTCTATCCGCTGAACCGGCGCGATCGCGAAGCGGCGCGCCTCGTGATCGATGCGCTCGACGACGACGGCTACCTGCGCCAGGAACTGGCCGAGTTGCTGATCGCGGCCGACCCGGCCCTGCTGCTGTCGGAACAGGATCTCGCGGTCGCGCTGCGGCTCGTGCAGATGCTCGACCGCCCCGGGATCGCCGCACGCTCGTTGTCCGAATGCCTCGTGCTGCAACTCGATGCGATTCCGGCCGGCACGCCGGCGCTCGCGGAAGCGAAGGTGATCGCGCGCGAGCATCTGGAACGCCTCGCGCGGCGCGAGACGGCGGAGATCCAGCGGCGCGTCGGCTGCAGCCAGCTGATGATGCAGGCTGCGTGCGCGCTGGTGCGCGCGCTCGATCCGCGTCCCGGCAGTCACTACGGCAGCACGCGCGGCGACTACGTGGTGCCGGACGTGATCGTGCGCCAGGTGCGCGACGAATGGATCGTGACGATCAACCCGGCGGTACTGCCGCGCGCGCGGCTGCACGAACGCTATGCGACGCTGTTCGCGCAGTCGAGCGGCGAGCGCGATTCGCCGCTCGGCCAGCAGCTCCAGGAAGCGCGCTGGCTGATCCGCAACGTGCAAAAGCGCTTCGACACGATCCAGCGCGTCGGCGAATGCATCGTCGCGCGGCAGCGCGATTTCTTCCGCTACGGCGAGATCGCGATGAAGCCGCTCGTGCTGCGCGACATCGCCGAAGAACTCGACCTCCACGAATCAACCGTGTCGCGCGCGACGGGCAACAAGTACATGGCCACGCCGCACGGCACGTTCGAGTTCAAGCACTTCTTCCCGCGCAAGCTGGAGGCCGCCGGCAAGGGCGTGTGTTCGGCATCCGCCGCGAAGGTGCTGATCCGCGACATGATCGCGGCCGAACGGCACGACGATCCGCTGTCCGACGTCACGCTCGCGCATAACCTCGCGGGGCGCGGCATTCTTCTTGCGCGTCGTACCGTGACCAAGTATCGCCAGGCGATGAAGATTGCGCCGGCCGAGCTGCGGCGGCGCGCCGCCGCATGACGGTGCTCCCGGTCGACCCGCGCGCGGGCCGCGTGTCGCGGCAGTCGCGCGCGTCAACGAAAGGAGGCAAGCCATGCCAGCGAAATCCCGGGCGCAGCAGCGCGCCGCGGGGGCCGCCCTGTCGGCCAGGCGCGGTGACACCAGAATGAAGGACCTGAAACCGCCGTCGAAATCCATGGCCAGGTCGATGAGCGAGAAGGCGCTCGAAACAATGGCCTCGACGCCGACCCACGGCAAACCCAAGCACAAGCGCGATTCTTGACCGGCGGCGACGGGCGCCCGCGGTCACTGTTTTTCAGGAGGAGTTCATGCTTCGATACGCCATCATCTTCTTCGTCATCGCGATCATCGCCGCCGTGTTCGGCTTCGGCGGCATTGCGGCCGGTGCCGCCGAGATTGCGAAGATCCTGTTCTACATCTTCGTCGTGATCTTCCTGGTCACGCTGCTGCTGGGTGTCGTGCGCCGATGACGGTGTCGCCCGACCGTTCGCAGCGCATCGACGAGCTCGAACATGCGCTGGCGAACGGGTTCCCGTCGGAGTCGACCGTCGTCGTGCATGCGGACGACGCGTCCGGGCGGTTGGCGATCCAGGTGTCGTGGGTGCGTGTGCCGGTCGATGAAAGCGCGCGCCAGTGGCGCTGCGTGGTCGACCTGCACTTCGCCGCGGACGTGCTCGCGCGCTATGCGGTGCTCGACGCGTCCGACCGGCTGCGCGTGCGCACCCGGCTCTGCGATCTCGCGCGGCGCGCCGTGGACGAGCACAAGCCGCGCGTCGAGGACGCCGAGATCGAATGCAGCGTCGAGCTCGACGTGACGAACCTCGAGCTCGACCGCGCGTTGCGCGCGCCCTGACGCCCGCCGACACCGCCGAACGCGCTCGCCGACGCCGACACGACGGCGAGCGCCGGCGCCGCGGGTGCGGCCGGCAACGGCCGCTCGTCGGGCGCGACGGGCTCGGGCGGCGGCACCGGCAGCGCCGGCTCCAGCGGTTATCGACGACGATGGCGTCGTGCCGGCTCGCGGCCGGCTCGCGGCCGGCATGCGGCCGCCACGCAGGAGGACATCATGCAATCGAATTCCCGGATCTCGTTCGACGACACCGAACTGGACACCGATGCGGTCGATACCGACGGCTTCGATACGACGGTCCATGTCGATGCCGCTACCGGCAGGATCACGTTTCATGCGGCGTGGGCGATGGCGCCCGACGCGCCGCCGGATGCTGCCCGGCATTCGGTCGTGCTCGCGCTCGACTGCGACACGATGGAGCGCTACGCGGACCTCGACGACGGTGCGCGCATGCGCGTGCATACGATGCTGCACGAAAGCGTGCAGGACATGCTCGACGCACTGCCTGACGTCGACGACGACCTGACGCTGACCGTCGAGCTGACCGATGCAATGCTCGACGCGGCGCGTCGTCTCCAGTGATCGCGGGTGGTCTCCCGTGACCGCGCGGGCCGGCTGCGGCGGGCGTGGTCCGGTGCGAATTGCGCAACCCGGGGCGCGGCGCGACGCGGCATCGAGCAGATGCTGCATGCCACCGCACGGATACCGCTGTGGCAGGTGTGTTTTTTCAGACGCACCGGCGGTACGCCGTTCACAAACTGCCGATTCCATTCATTCGATATTTCGACTATTATCGAAACATGGAAACGAATCAGACCATCACCGCCCTGTCGGCGCTCGCGCATGAGTCGCGCCTCGCCGTCTTCCGCGCGCTCGTGCAGGCTGGCCCGGCGGGCATGCCGGCCGGGCAAATCGCCGCGCTGCTCGACGTGCCGCCGTCGTCGCTGTCGTTTCATCTGAAGGAGCTGGCGCACGCTCAGCTCGTCACGAGCCGCCAGGAAGGCCGCTTCGTGTTCTATTGCGCGAACTTCGCGACGATGAACGGGCTTATCGGCTATCTCACCGAGAACTGCTGCGGCGGCAATCCGTGCTCGCCGGTTTCCGCGTGTTCGACCTCTTGCTCCGACCGAACGTAAAAACGCAATTGGGCCCGCCGATGACCACCAACGTCCTGATCCTCTGTACCCACAACTCCGCGCGCAGCGTGCTCGCGGAGGGCATGCTCAACCACTGGGCCGCCAGGCTCGGCCGCGACGTGCGCGCGTACAGTGCCGGCAGCGCGCCGAGCGGCCGGCTCAACCCGTTCGCGCTGGACGTGCTGACGCGCGCAGGCGTCGACGTCACCGGATACCGCAGCAAAAGCCAGGACGAATTCGTCGGCGACGGCGCGCCGCACATGCGCATCGTCATCACGGTATGCGACAGCGCGGCTGCGGAAGCCTGCCCGTACTGGCCCGGCAGTCCGGTGAAAGTGCACTGGGGCTACGCCGATCCGTCGAACGCGGCGGGCGGCGATGCCGGCAAGCGGCTCGCGTTCGAACTGACGCGCGAGGCGCTCGGCTACCGGATGCTGCAACTGCTGGCGCTGCCGCTCGATCGCATGGGCAACGCCGAACTCGAGGCGGCGCTGGCCGCCGTCTCTCGAAACTGAACGGCGCGCACGACGGCATCCGCGAGCCGGTGTGCCGCGTGCGTTTCTCCAGCCCTGAATCCTGTCCGATGAACACGTCCAACGTCATCCCGCCTCGCCACGCCGTTGCCAAGCCTGCGATCGGCTTTTTCGAACGCTACCTGACGGTCTGGGTCGCGCTGTGCATCGTCGCCGGCATCGCGCTCGGCCAGGCGCTGCCCGGCCTGTTCCAGCGGATCGGCCGCATCGGGTACGCGCAGGTCAACCTGCCGGTCGGGCTGCTGATCTGGGTGATGGTGATCCCGATGCTCGTGAAGGTCGACTTCGGCGCGTTGCATGAAGTGCGCCGGCATGTGAAGGGGATCGGCGTCACGCTCGTCGTGAACTGGCTCGTCAAGCCGTTTTCGATGGCGTTCCTCGGCTGGCTGTTCGTCCGGCAGCTGTTCGCGCCGATGCTGCCGGCGGACCAGCTCGACAGCTACATTGCCGGCCTGATCCTGCTGGCCGCCGCACCGTGCACGGCGATGGTGTTCGTATGGAGCCGGCTGACGGGCGGCGACCCGCTGTTCACGCTGTCGCAGGTCGCGCTGAACGACAGCATCATGGTGATCGCGTTCGCGCCGCTCGTCGGGCTGCTGCTGGGGATGTCGGCGATTACGGTGCCGTGGGCGACGCTGCTGACGTCAGTTGTCCTCTACATCGTGATGCCGGTGATCCTCGCGCAGATCTGGCGCAAGCGGCTGCTGCGGCGCGGGCAAGCCGCGTTCGATGCCGCGATGGCGAAGATCGGCCCGTGGTCGATCGCCGCGCTGCTCGCGACGCTCGTGCTGCTGTTCGCGTTCCAGGGCGAAGCGATCCTGAAGCAGCCGCTGGTGATCGCGTTGCTCGCGGTGCCGATCCTGATCCAGGTGCTCTTCAATGCGGCGCTCGCCTACTGGCTCAATCGTGCGGTGGGCGAGAAGCACGACGTCGCGTGCCCGTCCGCGCTGATCGGCGCATCCAACTTCTTCGAGCTGGCCGTCGCGGCCGCGATCAGCCTGTTCGGTTTCCACTCCGGCGCGGCGCTTGCGACCGTCGTCGGCGTGCTGATCGAAGTGCCGGTCATGCTGCTGGTGGTGCGCGTCGTGAACCGGTCGAAGGGCTGGTACGAGTGCGTTTGACCCGTCCCGGGAATACATCCATGACCGACCGATTGACCGACCTGCCGCAGCTCGATCCCGAACTTTTCCGTGTGCCGGATGCGAGCCGCTTGCGGCCGGCGTCGCCATCCTCCCATCCGCCGCGTTTCCTGCTGCTGTACGGGTCGCTGCGCGAGCGCTCGTTCAGCCGCCTGCTGGTCGAGGAGGCCGCGCGTCTGCTCGCGGCGATGGGCGCCGAGGTGCGCGTGTTCAATCCGAGCGGCCTGCCGCTGCCCGACGATGCGCCGGAGAGCCATCCGAAGGTCGTCGAGCTGCGCGAGCGGGTGCTGTGGGCGGAGGGGATGGTGTGGTGCTCGCCGGAACGACACGGCGCGATGACCGGCATCATGAAGTCGCAGATCGACTGGATTCCGCTGTCGGTCGGCGCCGTGCGGCCGACGCAGGGCAAGACGCTCGCGGTGATGCAGGTCAGCGGCGGCTCGCAGTCGTTCAACGCGGTGAACCAGATGCGCGTGCTGGGGCGCTGGATGCGCATGCTGACCATTCCGAACCAGTCGTCGGTCGCCAAGGCGTTCATGGAGTTCGACGAAGCGGGGCGGATGAAGCCGTCGGCCTATTACGACCGGGTCGTCGACGTGATGGAGGAACTGGTCAAGTTCACGCTGCTTACGCGGGACATCGGTCCGTATCTGGTCGACCGGTACAGCGAGCGCAAGGAAAGCGCGGCGGAATTGTCGAAGCGGGTGAATCAGCGCGGGATCTGAACCGTACCGATGCCGCCGACCCGGTCGATCCGGTTGTTGACGACGACCGCGGAAGGCTATTTCGCCGGTTTGGGTTTCGTGCCGTGGCCCGCAAGGATGTCCCGCGGCCGCTGCTGGCGTCCCGCCAGTTCCAGGGTGTGTGTCCGGATGGGGCGCGGCGATGTCGATGGCGTGTCGAGCGGGGTACGCGATCCGGAAAGTCGCGCTACCCCGCATGGGGATCACCGTGAGGTTTCGCGAGCCAGCCGGACCTGTCGTCGTGCGCGGTCGTTCAGGATCTGGTGGCGTCGATGGTCCGTCATTTTCTTCCACGCACGTGCTTCGTCGCGCGTACGCAGGCACGCGACGCAGTAGCCGGTTCTTGCGTCGAACGCACAGACTTCGGTGCACGGCGACTTGACCGCCATGCTCAGTGCTCCTTGGTGGCCGTCACGACTTGGACGGTCACGTGCGACAGTTCCTTGAAGCGTCGCAGAAGCGCGTGATAGAACTGCGGATTCCGTTCCGAATCGGGCGTCGCCACCGAGACCACCGCACTCATGTGCCCCGGCCCGAGCCTCCATACGTGCAGGTCGTCGACGCGGTCGCCCCCCGCTTCGAGTGCGCCGCGCACGTTCGCCGTCAATCGGCGATCCGAATCCATGTCGAGCAGGATGCCGCCGGTATCGCGCATTAGGCCATACGACCAGTTCGCGATCACCAATGCGCCGATGATGCCGGCGAGCGGATCCATCCACAACCAGCCGAACGCACGTGCGAGCAACAGCCCGACGATCGTCAGCACGGACACGGCCGCATCGGCGATCACGTGGATGTAGGCGGAGCGAATGTTGTGATCGCGTGTCGCCGCGGCGGACGCACCATGGTCGTGTTCCTCGAACGCCAGTTCGTGCTCGCGGCCGTTCAGGCTGACGATCGCCCTGAATTCATGCGGTTCGGGAATGTCTGCGGTCGATTCCAGGTAGCCGCCGCGATCCTGCATCGCGAATGTTTGCCGCGTGCCGTCCGGACGAATCGTCGTCACCGACACGGCGCTCGCATCGACGCGCGGCGTCTCGTGCGTCGCGGGCGCCACGCGGAAAACCGGCGGCACGCCATCCTCGAACACCGACACGACGAATATGCCCTGCCGATCGAAGATCCGGTGTGCTTCCTCTTCATGGTCGTGATTGCCGTGATCGTGACGGTCATGCCCGTGATGGTGGCCATGACCATGACCGTGGCTATGACCATGATGATCGCCGCTCAGCAGCCAGACGCTCGCGACGTTGACGAACAGGCCGGCGACCGCGATCGGAATCGCCTCGCCGAAATGGATCGGAACGGGCGCCAGCCATCGCGCGATCGCTTCGTACCCGATCAGCAGCGCGATCATCGCGAGCACGATCGCGCTCGTGAAGCCGGCCAGGTCGCCGAGCTTGCCGGTACCGAACACGAAGCGCGGATCGTTCGCATGCCTGCGCGCGTAGGTATAGGCCAGCGCGGCGATCAGCATCGCCCCCGCGTGCGTCGACATGTGCAGGCCGTCGGCGATCAGCGCCAGCGAGCCGAAAATCGACCCGCCGACGATCTCGGCCACCATCATCGCCGCGCACAGCGCGATGACCATCCAGGTCCTGCGTTCGTTCTGCTCGTGCGCGGCGCCGAGAAAGATATGGTCGTGCCCTGCGCCAAAGGCATCGTTCGTGAAACCGTTCATTCAGCCCCCTGTTACTTGAAATAGCTGTGAACGACTTCGATCAGCTGTTCGGTTGCGCTGCCTTCGTCGTGGTGATCTTCGGCGTCGACCAGATGGCTGCGGATGTGATCCTCGAGCACGACCGCGAGCAGGCCGTTCATCGCGCCGCGGCCGCTCGTGATGAGGCGCAGGATCTCGTTGCAACCGCGCTCGTCTTCGAGCGCGCGTTCGATCGCTTCGACCTGTCCCTTGATTCGGCGGACACGGTTCAGCAGCTTCTGCTTTTCCTTGATGGTGTGGCTCATGGTCGTCCCTTCATATAGCGGGGGGGACTATATACGAAATTGCTATTCCATATAGGGGGGAGGGGTATATTCGAGGCCGCTCGTGTGAGCGGCGCATGACGACCGGTATGCGCCGCGCCGGTGACGCCCGGTGCCGGACGCTGAACTGCACCGACGCGTGCCCGCCGGAGCTGCATCCGACGAAGGCGATCGCGGAGAAGAATCCGGTCGATGCTGGCGAGGCGGCCGGTTCAGGGCCGCGCCGCGATCTCGTCGAGATGCCACAGCAGATCCGCAGGATCGTCGTACACGCGCAGCGCGCCCGAGCGTTCCAGCTCGTCGCTGCCATACCCGCCCGACAGCAGCCCGACCCCCAGCGCGCGGCAGCGGCTTGCGGCGAGCATGTCCCAGATGCTGTCGCCGACCACCACCGAGTGTTCGATCGGCACGTTCAGCTTCGCGGCGGCGGTCAGGAACAGGTCGGGGTCCGGCTTCGCATACTTGACCTGGTCGCGCGTGACGACCACGTTCTTCGCCGGATCGACGCCGAGTGCTTCGAGGTTGATGGCCGCCGTTTCCATCCGGCCGCTGGTCGCGATCGCCCAGCGAATGCCCGCGTTGGTCAGCGCGGCGAGCAGCTCGCGCGCGCCGGGCAGCGGCCGGACCTGCGCGCGCAGCCGCTGGTACGCGGCCGCATGCAGGCGCGCGAGCCGTTCGACGCGCTCGGCGTCGATGTCGCCGGCCGTCTCGCGCAGCAGCTGGTTCAGGAACAGGCCGCCGCTCATGCCGATCTTGCGATGGATGCGCCACACCGACAGTTCGATGCCCTCGGCATCGAGCGCTTCCTTCCACGCGAGCACGTGCTGGTAGACGCTGTCGACGAGCGTGCCGTCGAGATCGAACAGAAATGACGTTTCAATGCGCATGTGAATCTCCTGGCCCGATGGCGTTCGGGCGTCTGGTCCGCAAAAAGTGCCTGTGTTGCATGACATTATCGGCGCGCGGCCGTGTCATCGCCATGTCCCGCCGAACCGTCGACCGCCGCGGCAGCGGCGTGTCATGAGCCGCTGGTACAATCGCGGCGACGCGCGGGCCGGCTGCCCGCGCCCCCCATTCTTCGTCGATTCCCCGTATGGCAACCCCCGACGCCGTCAGTTCCGAACAGTCGTGGTGGGGCGTTCTGGCCCTGGCACTCACTGCCTTCATCTTCAATACCACCGAATTCGTGCCCGTCGCGCTATTGAGCGCGATCGGCGACAGCCTGCACATGCAGCCGACCTCCGTCGGCCTGATGCTGACGATCTACGCGTGGGCGGTCGCGGTCGTGTCGCTGCCGCTCACGTTCGTCACGCGGCACGTCGAGCGCCGCAAGCTGCTGGTCTGCGCGCTGCTGGTGTTCATCGGCAGCCATGTCGTCACCGGCGTCGCGTGGAATTTCACGGTGCTGATGATCGGTCGGCTCGGCATCGCGTGCGCGCATGCGGTGTTCTGGTCGATTTCCGTCCCGCTGGCCGTGCGGCTCGCGCCGAGCGACCGGAAAAGCCGCGCGCTCAGCCTGCTCGCAATGGGCACGGCGATCGCGATGGTCGCCGGCATTCCGCTCGGACGCGTGATCGGCGAGGCGCTCGGCTGGCGCGTCACGTTCCTCGTGATCGGCGCGGCGGCAGCCGTCGCGCTGCTGTTGCTGCGCATGACGCTGCCGCTGCTGCCGAGCCAGGGCGCCGGCTCGCTCGCCAGCATCGGCTCGTTCCTGCGCAAGCCGGCGCTGGTGTCGCTGTACGCGATCACCGTGCTGGTCGTGTCCGCGCACTTCACGTCGTACACGTACATCGAGCCGTTCGTGCAGAGCATCAATCACGCGAGCAGCAGCCGGATTACCTACGTGCTGATCCTGTTCGGCGTCGCCGGCGTGCCGGCCGCGCTGTGCTTCAATCGGGTGTTTCCGGAGCGGCCGGCCGATTTCCTGCTCGCGTCGATCATTGCGTTGTCCGCGTGCCTGCTGATCCTGTTCCCGAGCGCGCTGAACATCGTCACGCTGTCGGTCCACACGCTGGTGTGGGGCGGCGCGATCGTCTGTTTCGGTCTCGCGATGCAGGCGTGGGTGCTGAAGCTCGCACCCGATGCGACCGATCTCGCGGTGTCGATCTTCTCGGGGCTGTACAACGTCGGGATCGGCGCCGGCGCGCTGCTCGGCAACCATATCGCCGCGGATTTCGGGCTGCCGTGGATCGGCACGTTCGGCGGCGTGGTAGGGATCTTCTCGGCGGGAATCGCGTGGGTCGCGTTGCGGCTGCATGAGCGGCGGGCGGTGGCGTAAGCGTCATCGCGCCCGACGCCACCCGCCGCATGCATCAATGCGGCTTGTCGTTCCCGAGCCCCGCTGCATCGAGCTGCCTGAGCTTCGCGTACAGCGTCGTGCGTGAAATGCCCAGTTGCCGCGCGGCTGCCGACACGTTGCCGTCGTGCTCGGCGAGCGCCCGGCGGATCGCGTCGAGCGACTGTTCGTGCAGGCTCGCCTGCGGGCTGGCGACCGGCACGGCACCGCACACGTCGGCCGCGCCTTCGAGCACGTCGGCGTGGCGCGCCGTCGTCGCCCGGTCGAGCGGCGCACGCACGGTGCGCACCCATACGTGGCTACCATCGTCGCGCGCGATCCGCTGCGGCGTGCGCGCCGGCGTCAGCAAGCGGCGCTGCTGCACGGGCGTCGCGCCCGGAAACAGTTGCCGGAGATCGTACGGTGCGACCGGTCCGGCCGGTGCGAGATCGAGCATCTGCCGCGCCAGCCGGCTCACCGCGCGCACGCGGCCCGCTTCGTCGAGTGCGACGACGCCGGCGAGCGGCGTGTCGAGCCAGCGCGGGTCATGCTGGACCTGCAGCAAATGGCAGTCGCGCAGCATCGCATACAGCCGCTGCTCGGCGGACAGCGCCGCGTGCCGAAATTGCTCGCGCAGTTGCACGACGTTGCGCCGGCCGATGCCGGTGATGTCGAGCGCGCCGATCACTTCGCCGTCGAAACCGACCAGCGGCACCGCCAGGCAGAACACCCGCGACAACTCGTGGAGATAGTGCTGCGCGCCCGCGACGACGGTCTCGGCGCCGTCGTAAATCACGCAGCTCGGCGCGGTCGTGCCGATGTTGGGTTCGACGATGCTGCGCCCGGCGACGATCGGCGTCAGCAGCGCGTCGTCGCATTGCGGGCTGCGCCGCGCATGGACGATCGTGCCGCGCGGATTGACGCACATGATCGTCCAGTCGCTGCCGCCGAACGCGGCCCACAGCGGCTCGATCTCCTGCGCGACGCAGCGGGTCAGCCGCCGGTCGGCGCGCGATTCGTCGCGCTCGCCGAGCATGTCGTACTGGGCGGTTTGCCACGGCCGCAGCCCGGCGTCGCGCGAACGCAGCCACGAGCGCGCGACGCTGGCCGGCAACGCCGTTTCCGGCAGCGGCTCGCCCGCCGCGAAGCGGGCGCGGAGCCGGTCGAGGTCGACCGGCCGTGAAAGGGATTCAGGGGCCGTGTTCACGCTGCGTTCCATTTGGGGTCGAATGTCCGGGCCGGGCGTGCCGGCCCGGCGTGTCGCGCGAATGCGTAATATAGCCCGGTGCCCGAAGACGGGCATTGTCGAAGGCGCGCCGCCGCCGGTGTTGCCGGTCCGAACCCGGACGGCGGCGGCGCGCCGCGCTCAATGCGGCAGACGCAGGATCGGCTTGAGCGTGATGCCGCTGCTGCTGTCTTCCGCCGCCTGGTTGATCTGCTCGAGCGGGTAGAACTTCATGAGCCGGTCGAACGGAAACCGCCCTTGCAGATGCAGTTGCACGAGTTGCGGAATGAACGTCTGCGGCACGCTGTCGCCTTCGACGATGCCGCGGATCGAGCGGCCGCCGAGCAGCAGGTTGTTCACGTCGAACTCGGCCTTGGTGCCGAGCTTCGGCGCGCCGACCACGCCGATCGTGCCACGCGAGCCGAGTGCTTCGATCCCTTGCGCCAGCACGGCGGGCAGCCCGGTCGATTCGAGCGCGAAGTCGACGCCGCCGCCGGTGATCTCGCGAATCGCATCGACGACGTCGACCTGCTTGCTGTTGATCGCATGCGTCGCGCCGAGCTCGAGCGCCAGCGCGAGCCGCGACGGCACGATGTCGACGGCGATGATGGTCGTCGCGCCGGCGACGCGTGCGGCCATCACGGCACTCATACCGACCGCGCCCGCGCCGAAGCTCGCGAAGCTGCTGCCAGGGCGTACCGCGAGCGAATGGATTACCGCGCCGGCGCCGGTCTGGATGCCGCAGCCGAGCGGCCCGAGCAGTTCGAGCGGCGCGTCGGCCGGCACCTTGATCGCGTTGTTCTCGCGTGCAAGCGCGTAGCTCGCGAACGACGATTGCGCGAAGAAGTGATCGTGCAGCGGTTGCCCGGCTGCGTCGCGGATCGCGGTCTGGCCGTCGGCATCGGCGCCGCCGAAATTCAGCCCGAAGAACTGCCGGCAATATGCGCCGTGGCCGCCGACGCACGACGCGCAGTGCCCGCATGCGCCGTAGGTCAGCACGACGTGATCGCCCGCGGCGAGTGTCTTCACGTTCGGGCCGACCGCTTCGACGACGCCCGCGCCCTCGTGGCCGAGCACGGCCGGCAGCGGCACCGGGTAGTACTGGTCGCGCACGATCAGGTCGGTGTGGCACAGGCCGGTCGCGACGACGCGCACCAGCACCTCGTCGCCGCGCGGCGCGCGGATCCGGGCGGATTCGATCGAAAAGGGCGCGCCGGCGGCGCGTGCAACGGCCGCGGTGACGGCGCGCGTATCGTTTTCGGTATACATGGTGGGTCTCCTCGTCAGATCGGATACAGCGGCGCTTCGCCCTTGATGGTCAGCCATTGCCACTGCGTGAATTCTTCCCAGTTCGCGCTGCCGCCGATGCTCGAACCGTTGCCCGATGCGCCGACGCCGCCGAACGGGTTGATCACTTCATCGTTGACCGTCTGGTCGTTGATGTGCAGCAGCCCCGTGTTCAGGCGCTCGCCGAGCTTCAGCGCGCGGCCGACATCGGCCGACAGGATAGCCATCGACAGGCCGTATTCGGTCCGGTTCGCGAGCGCGATCGCGTCTTCGTCGGTATCGAACGGCACGACGATCGCGACCGGCCCGAAAATCTCCTCGTCGAATGCCGGGTTGCCCGGCGCGACGCCGCTCAGCACGGTCGGCTCGAAGAACAGGCCGCGATGGCCGCCGCCCGTCTCGACGCGTGCGCCCGCGCGGCGGGCCGCGTCGACTACGCTCGCCGCATGGTCGCGTTGCGCGGCATTGATCAGCGGGCCGAGGCCGACGTCCGCGGTCGCGGGGTCGCCCACGCGCAGGCTTTGCGCCTTCTCGACCAGCTTTGCGACGAAGCGGTCGTGAATCGCGCGCTGCACGAGCACGCGGCCGGTCGCCATGCAGATCTGGCCTTGATGCAGATACGCGCCCCACGCGGTGTTGGCGACGGCGCGGTCGAGATCGGCGTCGTCGAGCACGATCAGCGAGTTCTTGCCGCCGAGTTCGAGCGACACCTTCTTCAGATGGCGGCCGGCTGCTTCGCCGACCTTGCGCCCGGCCGCGGTGGAGCCGGTGAACTGGATCATCGCGACGTGCGGATCGGTGACCAGCGCCGCGCCGGCCGCGCCGTCGCCGGGCAGCACGTGCAGCACGCCTTCGGGCAGGCCGGCGAGTTCGAACACGCGGGCGATCGCGATGCCGCCGCACACGGCCGTGCGCGGATCGGGCTTCAGCACGACGGCATTGCCGAGCGCGAGCGCCGGCGCGACCGCGCGCATCGCGAGGTACAGCGGGAAATTGAACGGCGAGATCACGCCGACCACGCCGCGCGGGCGGCGGCGCGCGAGCGACAGGCGTCCGGCCGCCGACGGCAGCACTTCGCCGGCCGCGCGCGACGGCAGCCCGGCCGCTTCATGCAGCGCCTTGATCGTGACCGACGTCTCGAACGCTGCCTTCGCGCGCGTCGAGCCGCTTTCGCGCACGAGCCAGTCGACGATCGCGTCGAAGTGGGTTTCGGCGACGGTTGCCGCGCGGCGCAGCACGGCCGCGCGCTCGTCGTATGGCAGGCCGAACCACGCAGGCTGCGCGCGATGCGCGGCGGCCGCCGCGTCGGCGATGGCCGCGCCGTCTGCGAGGCCGATGCGGCCGAGCGTGTTGCCGGTGGCCGGTTCGATCACGTCGGCTGCGAGCGCGCTGGCGTGCCAGCGTCCGTTGAAGGTCTTGCCGCGCCACACGTCGGCGTCGAACAGAGGGGTGTTGCTGCTGCTATTCATGTTGGCTCCAGAAGAATTCCCGACCCGCCGGGCCGGGCGTTGCTCCGCCCCGACCGGCATGCGCGCGAGGGTAGGCGGGCGGGACGAGCCCGGGCTATCCGGGTTTCTTCCCACCCGCGGCGCCCGCGTCGACCGGTGGCGGCATGCGTTCACGTGTCCGGAAACTGGACACGGGTCACGGGGCGGGCGGCAGGCGCTGCCATGCCCGCCGCGGATTCGGTTGACGCTCGGAACAGCTGGCGGATGCCGGGATCGACCATCGTCGTCGTGCCGGCCGGCGCGAACAGCGTGTGGGTCGTGGACAGGCCGTCGCCGGTCACGAGCCCGAGCCGGGTATCGCCGGCGTTGCGCACGACCGCGGCCTGCGCGTGGCGCGTCGTGCGCTTCGACAGGCAGTACGACGCGCCGAGTGAGCCGAACAGCGCGTGGGTGGCGCGCCGCGCGCGGATTGAGATTCAGACCATTGCCGGGTATCGACATCCGGGAGGGCGATCCACCGCCCGGCGCGTCATTTTCTATCTAAGGAAAACCCTGATGCGCCCTTGGCCGGGCGTTGCAGACGGCCGGGTTTCGGCCGGTTTCGCCGGCCCGGAAAGCGGCCGTCGCGTTTCCGTTCAAGCCGTGGCCCGCGTGTGCGACTTCCTTGTCCAGCAAGCCTCCCGGCCTGCATACCTAGCCAAAATAGGTATGGCGCACCGCAATATTCCGTGCCTCAGGCCGCATTTCAATACCTGTCAGGTATCAAAAAACACGACCAAAAGTATTGGACGGTCCATTTCCCCGCCGCGTATAAATCCGTCCCATGAACTCCCCACTTGCAGCGTGCACCATGTCCTCAGTCACCATCGAACGCATTGAAACCCGCCTCGTCGATCTGCCGACGATCCGTCCGCACAAGCTGTCGGTTGCCACGATGCACGGCCAGACGCTGATGCTGGTGAAGGTGACCTGCAGCGACGGCGTGACCGGCCTCGGCGAAGGCACGACGATCGCCGGGATGGCCTACGGCCCGGAAAGCCCCGAGGCGATGAAGCTCGCGATCGACGCGTATCTCGCCCCGGCGATCATCGGCAAGGATGCGACGCGCATCCAGACGCTGATGGCCTTCCTCGGCAAGCTCGCGAAGGTCAATCATTTCGCGAAGAGCGCGCTCGAAACCGCGCTGCTCGATGCACACGGCAAGCGCCTCGGCGTGCCGGTCAGCGAACTGCTCGGCGGGCGCCGCCGCGATCGGCTGCCGGTTGCGTGGACGCTCGCCTCGGGCAACACGGCGACCGATATCGCCGAAGCCGAGCGGATGCTCGAGCTGCGCCGCCACAACGTGTTCAAGCTGAAGATCGGCGCGAAGGCGCTCGACGTGGACATCCGGCACGTGGCCGAGATCAAGCGCGCGGTGGGCGACCGTGCGTCGGTGCGCGTGGACGTGAACATGGCGTGGAGCGAAACGCAGGCCGCGCGCGCGATTCCGGCGCTGGCCGATGCCGGCTGCGAACTGGTCGAGCAGCCGGTTGCGTCGGCGGCAGCGCTCGCGCGGCTGATGCGCCGTTTCCCGGTCGCGCTGATGGCCGATGAAATCCTGCAGGGCCCGGACAGCGCGTTCGAGATCGCGAAGCAGAACGGCGCGGACGTGTTCGCAATCAAGATCGAGCAGAGCGGCGGCCTGTTCGCCGCGCAACGCGTCGCCGCGATCGCGGACGCGGCCGGCATCGAGCTGTACGGCGGCACGATGCTCGAAGGCGCGTTCAGCACGGTCGCATCCGCGCACCTGTTCGCGAGCTTCGCGAACCTGCAGTGGGGCACCGAACTGTTCGGACCGCTGCTGATCACCGAAGAGATTCTCACGACCCCGCTCGACTACAGCGATTTCGAGCTGACCGTGCCGGCAGGCCCCGGTCTCGGCATCGAACTCGACGAAGCGAAGGTCGCGCGCTTCACCCGCGACGGGCTGACGAAAGTCTCCCGCTAACCGATACCGTATCAGGACATCACGATGCTTTTCCACGTACGCATGGACGTCAACATCCCGGTCGACATGCCGGCCGCGGTGGCTGACGAAATCAAGGCCCGCGAGAAGGCGTATTCGCAAGATCTGCAGCGCAGCGGCAAGTGGCGCCATATCTGGCGCATCGCCGGCGAATACGCGAACTACAGCGTGTTCGACGTGTCCGGCAACGCCGAGCTGCACGAGATCCTGACCGGCCTGCCGCTGTTCCCGTACATGAAGATTTCGGTGACGCCGTTGTGTCGCCACCCGTCGTCGATACACGACGGCGACCTTTGAGCCGCGGAGCCGTCCGTTTTCCGACAGCGAACACTCCGGGTCACCTTTCCCCCAATACACGTGGAGACACCATCATGAGCGTCAAAGTTTTCGATACCAAGGAAGTGCAGGATCTGCTGAAGGCCGCGTCGAACGCGGGCGGCGACGGCGGCAACGCGCGCACGCAGCAGGTCGTGCTGCGCCTGCTCGGCGACCTGTTCAAGGCGATCGACGATCTCGACATCACGCCCGACGAAGTGTGGGCCGGCGTGAACTACCTGAACAAGCTCGGCCAGGACGGCGAAGCGGCGCTGCTCGCCGCCGGCCTCGGTCTCGAGAAGTTTCTCGACATCCGGATGGACGCCGAGGACGAGGCGCTCGGCCTCGACGGCGGCACGCCGCGCACGATCGAAGGCCCGCTGTACGTTGCCGGTGCGCCGGTGCGCGACGGCGTCGCGAAGATCGACCTCGACGCGGACGACGGCGCAGGCCCGCTCGTGATCCACGGCACGGTCACCGGGGTCGACGGCAAGCCGGTGGCCGGCGCGCTGGTCGAGTGCTGGCACGCGAACTCGCACGGCTTCTACTCGCACTTCGACCCGACCGGCAAGCAGAGCGATTTCAACCTGCGCGGCGCGGTGAAGACGGGCGCGGACGGCAAGTACGAATTCCGCACGCTGATGCCGGTCGGCTACGGCTGCCCGCCGCAGGGCGCGACGCAGCAACTGCTCGACAGCCTCGGCCGCCACGGCAACCGCCCCGCGCACGTGCACTTCTTCGTGACCAGCGACGACCACCGCAAGCTGACGACGCAGTTCAACATCGACGGCGACCCGCTGATCTGGGATGACTTCGCGTATGCGACGCGCGAAGAGCTGATCCCGCCCGTCACCGACAAGACCGGTGGCGCCGCGCTCGGCATGAAGGCCGATGCGTACCAGGACATCGAGTTCGACTTCGTCCTGACGCCGCGCGTCCAGGGCAAGGACAACCAGATCGTCGAACGCCTGCGCGCTTCCGCCACGGCATAACCGCCCGACGGCGCGGCGGCGCGCATGCGCCGCCGCCATGCCGGACCCCCGCGAGATTCAATCGATACCGATGCGAGCGTGCTTGCAGGAGCCGGCACGCGCGCAGGAGGAACCAACATGTCCGCCACGATCGACCACACCACCGAACTGGACCACCTGCTCGCGACTGCCGTGCAGGACGACAAGGAAGCCGGCGTCTTCCGCTGCCGCCGCGACATCTTCACGAACGAGGAACTGTACGAGCTCGAGCTGAAGCACATCTTCGAGAGCAACTGGGTCTACCTCGCGCACGAAAGCCAGATTCCGAACAACAACGACTACTACACGACGTGGATCGGCCGCCAGCCGATCGTCATCACGCGTGACAAGACGGGCGAGCTGCACGCGGTGATCAATGCATGCGCGCACAAGGGCGCGATGCTGTGCCGCCGCAAGCACGGCAACAAGGGCAGCTTCACGTGCCCGTTCCACGGCTGGACCTTCGCGAACACCGGCAAGCTGCTGAAGGTGAAGGACGAGAAGACGACCGAGTATCCGGTGCAGTTCAACACGCACGGCTCGCACGACCTGAAGAAGGTCGCGCGCTTCGAGAACTATCGCGGCTTCCTGTTCGGCAGCCTCAGCGCCGACGTGCAGCCGCTGGAAGACTACCTCGGCGAAGCGCGCGTGATCATCGACCAGATCGTCGACCAGGCGCCGGACGGCCTCGAAGTGCTGCGCGGCAATTCCTCCTACATCTACGAAGGCAACTGGAAGATGCAGATGGAGAACGGCTGTGACGGCTATCACGTCAGCACCGTGCACTGGAACTACGCGGCGACGATGGGCCGCCGCAAGGAAGACGGCACCAAGGCGGTCGACGCGAACAGCTGGAGCAAGTCGGTCGCCGGCGTATACGGCTTCGACAACGGCCACATCCTGCTGTGGACCCAGACGATGAACCCGGAAGTGCGTCCGGTGTACCAGCACCGCGAAGAGATCAAGGCGCGCGTGGGCGACGTGCAGGCCGACTTCATCGTGAACCAGACGCGCAACCTGTGCGTGTACCCGAACGTGTTCCTGATGGACCAGTTCAGCACGCAGATTCGCGTGGTGCGCCCGCTCGGCGTCGACAAGACTGAAGTCAGCATCTTCTGCTTCGCGCCGAAGGGCGAGAGCGATGCCGACCGCACGACGCGGATTCGCCAGTACGAGGACTTCTTCAACGTGACCGGCATGGGCACGGCCGACGATCTCGAGGAATTCCGCGCATGCCAGGCCGGTTATGCGGGCATCACGGCGATGTGGAATGACCTGTCACGCGGCGCGCCGTTGTGGGTCGACGGGCCGGACGAGAACGCGAAGCGGATGGGGCTGAACCCGCGCATCTCGGGCGAGCGCAGCGAGGACGAAGGGCTGTTCGTGTGCCAGCACGAACACTGGGTGCACGTGATGCGCGATGCGCTGAAGAAGGAACGCGGGGAGGCAGCAGCATGAACATCGATTACCGGACCATCTGCGCGACGCTGTATCGCGAAGCGCGCCTGCTCGACGACCGCGAGTGGGACGCGTGGCTGACCTGCTACACGGAAGACGTCACGTACTGGATGCCCGCGTGGGACGACGACGACCGGCCGACCGACGATCCGCAAAGCCAGATCTCGCTGATGTACTACGCGGATCGCGGCGGTCTCGAGGATCGCGTGTTCCGGATCAAGACCGAGCGCAGCGGCGCCTCGACGCCCGAGCCGCGCACCAGCCACAACGTGACGAACGTCGAGGTACTGGCCGAGCGCGACGGCGAAGTGGACGTGCGCTACAACTTCGACACGCTGAACCATCGCTACCGCGTGACCGACCACTACTTCGGCACGATGTTCGTCACGCTGCGCCAGGTGGGCGACGCACTGCTGATCTCGAACAAGAAGATCGTGCTGAAGAACGACTATATCCGGCAGGTGCTCGACGTGTATCACGTCTGACGCCGATTGTTTCGACAGTAACAAAGGGAGACGAGGTCATGTCCACCTACAAGATTGCACTGAACTTCGAGGACGGGGTGACCCGCTTCATCGACTGCAAGGCCGGCGAGAAGGTGCTCGACGCCGCGTTCCGCGCGAAGATCAACCTGCCGATGGACTGCTCCGACGGCGTGTGCGGCACCTGCAAGTGCCGTGCGGAAAGCGGCAGCTACGATCTCGGCGACGACTACATCGACGACGCGCTCACCGAGGACGAGAAGGACGGCGGCCTCGTGCTGACCTGCCAGATGGTGCCGCAAAGCGACTGCGTGATCGCGATCCCGACGTCGTCGGTCGCGTGCAAGACCGGCCACAGCGCGTTCGCCGCGACCGTCACGAAGGTCGAGCAGCACAACGACGCGGCGATCGTGCTCGAGCTCGACGTTGCCGCGGGTGCCGCACCCGCGTTCCTGCCGGGCCAGTACGTGAACATCGGCGTGCCGGGCAGCGGCCAGCACCGCTCGTACTCGTTCTCGTCCGCGCCGGGCGACACGAAGGTGAGCTTCCTGATCAAGAAGATCCCCGGCGGCGTGATGAGCACGTGGCTCGAATCGGCGAAGGCCGGCGACACGCTCGAGCTGACCGGGCCGCTCGGCAGCTTCTACCTGCGCGACGTGCAGCGCCCGCTCTTGTTCCTCGCCGGCGGCACGGGCCTCGCGCCGTTCCTGTCGATGCTCGAGGTGCTCGCGCGCAGCGGGTCGCAGCAGAAGGTGCACCTGATCTACGGCGTCACGCGCGATCTCGACCTGGTGCTGGTCGACGCGATCGAAGCGTATGCGGCGAAGCTGCCGAACTTCAGCTTCGCGACCGTTGTCGCCGATGCGGCGTCGAGCCATCCGCGCAAGGGCTGGGTGACGCAGCACATGCCGGCCGACGCGCTGAACGACGGCGACGTGGACGTCTATCTGTGCGGCCCGCCGCCGATGGTCGACGCGGTGCGCCAGTACTTCGACGACGAAGGCGTGAAGCCCAACAGCTTCCACTACGAGAAGTTCACCCCGAACGTCACGGCAAAGGCGGCATGACCATGCAACGATTCTCCGGAAAAGTCGTGGTCGTGACCGGCGCGGCGCAGGGCATCGGCCGCGGCGTCGCGCTGCGCGCGGCGGCCGAAGGCGGCAAGGTGCTGTTCGTCGATCGCGCGGATTTCGTGGCCGATGTCGCGGCCGAAGCGGGCGGCGGCAACACGGCCGGCTTCGTCGCGGATCTCGAGACCTACGACGGCGCGCGCGCGGCGATGGCGTGCGCGGTCGACACGTTCGGCGGCATCGACGTGCTGATCAACGGCGTCGGCGGCGCGATCCGGATGCGGCCGTTCGCCGAATTCGAGCCCGCGCAGATCGACGCGGAAATCCGCCGCTCGCTGATGCCGACGCTCTACAGCTGCCACGCGGTGCTGCCGCATCTGCTCGCGCGCGGCGGCGGCACGATCGTGAACGTGTCGTCGAACGCCACGCGCGGCATTCGCCGCGTGCCGTACTCGGCCGCGAAGGGCGGCGTCAATGCGCTGACCTCCGCGCTGGCGATGGAATACGCGGAGCACGGCATCCGCGTCGTCGCGACGGCGCCCGGCGGCACGCAGGCGCCGCCGCGCCGCGTGCCGCGCAATGCGGCCGGCGACAACGCGCAGGAACAGGCGTGGATGGCCGAAGCGGTGCGGCAGGTGACCGATTCGACGTTCTTCAAGCGCTACGGCAGCCTCGACGAACAGATCGCGCCGATCCTGTTCCTCGCGTCGGACGAAGCGAGCTACATCACCGGCACGGTGCTGCCGGTCGCGGGCGGCGATACGGGCTGAACGGCAGCGGCTTGCCGAACCCGTGCTGCAACGTGCACGCGCCGTAGCCGCGCGTGCACGCCATTCGACCATTACATGAACGGCCGGCGCCGACACGCCGGCCACGGAGACACTCATGCCCAAGGGCGAAGCCATCATTCCGGCCGGAATGGAAGCCGTGTACGAAAAAATCGGCTATGCGCCGGCGATCAAGGTCGGCGACACCGTCTACGTATCCGGCCAGATCGGCCGTGATGCCGCGATGCAGCTGGTGGAGGATCGCGAAGCGCAGATCGTGCAGGCGTTCGAGAACCTCAAGCGCGTGCTGGAAGCGAGTGGCGCGACGCTCGACGACGTGGTCGACCTGACGACCTTCCATACCGACATGCGCGACCTGCCGCTGTTCATGCAGGTGCGCGACCGCTATTTGCACGCGCATCCGCGGCCGGCCTGGACGGCAGTCGGCGCGCACATGCTCGGCGGATCGCCCGGCTATATCGTGGAAATCAAGGCGGTGGCGGTGCTGGCGGGTTGATACGCGGCGCCAGACCTTCGTACTTCGAAACGATAAAACGGATCGCCCCGCGACAGCGGGCCGGTCCTGGAGACGCTTCATGACCCCTTCATCCGTTCGCTCGATTCCCGCGCTGATCGACGATGCGCCGCTCGGCGCGTTGCAGATCCGCGTCCTCGCCCTGTGCGTGCTGATCGCGCTGCTCGACGGCTTCGACACGCAGGCGATCGCGTTTACCGGCCCGGCGATTCTCGCCGCGTTCCGGCTGCCGGCCGGCGCGCTCGCGCCGATCCTGACCGCCGGCATCGTCGGGATGACGATCGGCGCGATGACGCTCGGCCTCGTCGGCGACCGGATCGGCCGCCGGCCGGCGATCATGATCGGTCTTGCGCTGTTCGGCACGGCAACGCTGGCGACGTCGTGGGCCGGCGACCCGCGACACATTCTCGCGCTGCGCTTCGTGGCCGGGCTCGGGATGGGCGGCTGCACGCCGGTGCTGCTCGCGCTCGCCGCCGAATACTGTCCGGCCCGCCTGCGCGGTGCGGTGATGACCGGCGTGCTGCTCGGCCTGCCTGCCGGCGCGATGCTCGGCGGCTTGCTTGCCGCGCGGATGCTGCCGGTGATCGGCTGGTCGGGGATTTTCGTGGTGGGCGGCGCGGTGCCGCTCGCGGTGCTCGGCCTCGTCGTGCTGTTGTTGCCCGAATCGCTGTTCTATCTCGCTTCGCGCGGCGGCGCAGGTGCGCAGCAGCGGGTGCGGGCGACGCTGTCGAGGATCGTCGCGCAGCCGCTGCCGGCCGACGCGCGCCTGAGCGTGCCCGACGAAGCGACGGCGAAGGCGAGCGTCGCCGCGCTGTTTCGCGGCGGCTACGCGGGCAAGACGCTCGCGATCTGGGCGATCTACCTGCTGAACTGGATCGCGTGGTTCATGCTGCTGTCGTGGCTGCCGACCGTGCTGAAGGCGGCCGGCCTGACCGCGCAGCAGGCGCCGGTCGGCACCGTGATCGTCAACGCGGTGTTCATCGTCTGCGCGATTCCGTTGTCGATCGTGCTGCCGCGCGTGAATACGCGCAACCTGCTCGGCGCGATGTTCGCGTTCGGCATTGCGATCGCGATCGGCCTCGGCTACGCCGGCACGAACTGGGCGCTCGTGTTCGCGCTCGTCGGTGCGGCCGGGTTCGGGATCGGCGGGCAGCAGATCGCGCTGAACTACCTGATCGTCGGCGCCTATCCGACCGCGCTGCGCGCGACCGCGACCGGCTGGGCGATCGGGATGGGCCGCGCGGGCGCGATCGCCGGTTCCGCCGTGGGCGGCACGTTGCTGGCGTGGGGCGGGCCGTCCGGGTTCTTTCTCGCGCTGGCCGTGCCGCTCGCGGGCGCCGCGCTCGCCGTGTTCAGCCTGCGCGTGGAGCGCGCCGACGCCGACGTCGCATCGGCCATCTCGCACTGAACGGGTGCGGCAGGAGATCCGGCCCGCTCAGTCCTGCGCGGCCGGATCGTCGCGTTCCGTGGAAGGCGGCAGGTACGTCATGCCTTCCTCGTCGTACAGCGTGTAGACGAGGCTCAGCATCCGCTCGATGTCTTCGGATGCGTCGAGCCGGCGCATGCTCATGATGATCGGCGACACGAGCCGCGAATCGTCGAGGTCGTGGTACGAGATGTCGTCGCGTTTGAGG
Source organism: Burkholderia sp. JKS000303 (assembly GCF_002563755.1). NCBI lineage: Bacteria > Pseudomonadati > Pseudomonadota > Betaproteobacteria > Burkholderiales > Burkholderiaceae > Burkholderia > Burkholderia sp. JKS000303. The sequence goes on along the minus strand of NZ_PDBZ01000002.1, from coordinate 898,398 downwards.
CCGTGCACGCTTGTCGGCACGATCGACACGCCTTCGCCGGCCGCGACGAGCCCGAGCGCGATCTGCAGCTCGCGGGTTTCCAGCACGCGCGCCGGCTTCAGCGCGCGATCGTGGAAGGCCGACAGCACCTGGTCTGCATAGCTTGGCCGCGGCGTTTTCGGAAACACGATCAACGTTTCGTTGAGCAGGTCGTGCAGCGACAGCGGCGTGGTGACCGTGCTCAGCCGGTGGCCGAGCGGCAGCGCCGCGATCATCGGCTCCTCGCGCAGCACGATGCGGCGCACGTTCGGGTCGTTGAGGCGGATGCGCCCGAAGCCGACGTCGATGCGGCCTTCCTTCAGCGCCTTGATCTGGTCCATCGTCCACATCTCGTGCAGGCTGAGTTCGACCTCCGCATGCTGCTGGCGATAGCGGCGAATGACTTTCGGCAGCATCCCGTAGAGCGTCGAGCCGACGAAGCCGACCGACAGGCTGCGCTCGATCTTGCCGACGCGGCGCGTCATGGATTCGAGCTCGGCCGTCTGCGCGAGCAGCTGCACCGCATGCTGATGGAAGAAACGGCCCGCTTCGGTCAGCTTCAGCGGCCGCGAATTGCGCTCGAACAGCACGATGCCGAGGATCTCTTCCAGCTGCTGGATCTGCCGGCTCAGCGGCGGCTGCGCGATATGCAGCCGTTGTGCGGCGCGCGTGAAGCTGCGTTCTTCGGCGACCGCAACGAAATAGCGCAGATGACGTAGCTCCATGGTCCTTGCCGTCGAGTGGGAGTGATGCGAAGCCCGAGCCGAAGCCGGACACGACCGATTGAGGAGATCGAGAGGTCGAGCGAAGAGTTAGTGATCCGTATTTTACTTGAGCTTGTTCCTGTACGTGACGGATTTATGCGATTGGGACGCATCGTATCGCGGGTCCGCATTGCACCAAAGCAGGGCGAATCGCCGATGCATACCTCGCAGATATCAACCGATACCCAATCGGTGTTGGACGCGTTTTTTTGCGGTCGATAGTATCGACTCGAACAGTTGCAACCCGAAGCATGGAAACAATGCAACAAGGAGACATCCCCCGATCACATTCCTCGCCCGCCGGCATGGCGCGCAGCGCGCGTCGTTCCCGGTCCAGTCGTGCCTTTCAGATAATCGTGCCCGCGTTTCGGATTGGTGACCCACCGTCGTCACCGGGATCGAATCTCCGGGAAATAAACCGATCCGATTTACCTCGATCAATTAGTCATACGTAGTAATCGGAAGCATTCATATTCAGGTTTGGAGACAGCATGAGATTTCAGCATCTCGTTGGCGGAGCTTTGCTCGGATTCGCGACGACCAGTTTTGCACAAAGCAGCGTGACGTTGTACGGCGTGCTGGATACGGGCGTCGAATACGTGTCGCACGCGAACGCCGACGGCAAGGGCATCGTGCGGATGCCGTCGATCACCGGCGAGTTGCCGTCGCGCTGGGGGCTGCGCGGTTCCGAGGATCTCGGCGGCGGCTACAAGGCGGTGTTCGCGCTCGAAAGCGGCTTCAACGTCGGCAACGGCACGATGGGGCAGGGCGGCCGCCTGTTCGGCCGGCAAAGCTGGGTGGGGATCGAAAGCCCGTACGGCACGCTGTCGTTCGGTCGCCAGTACACGATGACCTACTATGCGGTGCTCGATTCGGACCTGCTCGGCCCGAACATCTACGGGCTGCCGTCGCTCGATGCGTACATCCCGAACGGCCGCGCCGACAACGCCGTCGCGTGGCGCGGCAAGTTCGGCGGCTTCACGGCCGGCGCGATGTATTCGTTCGGCCGCGATTCGGCCGGCACCGGCAACTCGCCGGGGCAAGGCACCTGCGCAGGCCCGGTGCCCGGCGACACGACTACGTGCCGTTTGTGGTCCGCGATGCTGAAGTACGACTCGACGGCGTTCGGCCTGGCCGCGTCGTACGAAGAACAACGCGGCGGCAGCGACACCGCGGCCGCGAACTTCTTCGACGGCGTCAAGCCGCTGCCGCTCACCGCGAGCGGTGACAAGGACGATCGCGCGCAGCTCAACGGCTACGTCAACGCGTTCGGCATGAAGTTCGGCGGCGGCTGGATCGGCCGCTGGGTCGATACCGGTGCGTCGGGCGGCCCGAACCTGCACTCGAACCTGGTCTACCTCACCGCGAACTACTACGTGACGCCCGCGTTCCTGGTCGATACCGGTGTCTATCACGTGACCGTGTCCGGCCAGGATGCGCGCGCGACGCTGGGCGTGCTGCGCGGCACCTACTTCCTGTCGAAGCAGACCGCCGTGTATCTGCAGGGCGCGTATCTCGCGAACAGCGCGCATGCGGCGTTCTCGGTCAGCGCCGGTGGCGGCGGCACGACGCCCGCGCCGGGGCAGAACCAGGTGGGCGTGATGGCCGGGATCCGGCATATGTTCTGAGCACGCGGTCGCGGGCGGCGCACGAGCCGCCCGCGACGCGACGCAATGCGATGTACGCGGCCGTCGTGCGTGCGGACGCTGTCCGACAGGCAAATAACACGAGAGAAAACGGAGGGGGGTATGGCGGCGTGAACGGCACGGTCGAGAACGGCAACGCGCCGACTCGCATCGACCTGACGTCGGCGGACGGTAGCGCGAGCCAACCCGTCTGCATGTACCCGACGAAGGCGACGTACGACGGTTCGGGGTCGATCAAGGACGCGGCGAACGATTCGTGCGAGTAAGCGGTTAGCGCGCGGCGCGCGTGGGGCATGCCGCCGGCCTCGCGTGTCAGCAATGGATTGCCGAGCGCAATCGCCTCACGTCCTGCTCCGACAACAGCGCGGCGCGAAGCCCCCGCGCGCCGTACCCGTAGCGGACCACCGCCGCGATTTCACTGCGGGTGAGCGCGCGACGGATCGCCGGCATCCGCTGCACGGGGTCGTGCGTGCCGGGTGTTTTCCGCGCCATTTGCGCCGGGCGATCGCTTTGCTGGGATCCGGCGCGAACGGGGCGGTGTGTGTGCACCGGCACGATCTTTCCCGACGCTCACGACATTGCGCAACTAACGGTCATCCTCTTTGTTCCCCGACGACGAGGATGCGCAGATGGCACGCTGACGAGCCGTCGACACGGCATGCGAACGGCAGCCACGCACGTGACGGGCTTGTTTCCACGCGACGCTTGCATATGGGGCCGAACCCCGTGCAAGGGCTTGTCATTTCGGTTGCGCGGTTGCAGAGTGGGGCGGTCCGGCAGCCGAATGTGGCGCCGTTTGCGTCGAGTTCATACGAGGAACGGTCCATGTTGCTCGTTGCGACGAAGCACGTCGGCTCCGGGTATCGGCTCCGGTGCTCCCATGATTTCCGGGCACGTTCGAACAACCCGTTGCCGAATCTTGCGGTGGCGGTTGCATGCGGTGCGGCGGCGATCTATTTCCTCGGGTCGGCATCGGCTCGCACCGGTGGCGGGGTGAACGAAACATGTCTCGAATCCGGCGCACGCGTGGCGGCCGTCACGACGGCCACGCAGCGCCCCATCCGGAGAACAGCTGATGACCGATCGCCAATCCCCCGACACGATGCCGCCGCCCCGGGAGCCCGACGCCCACCACGCGCTCGAAAGCCTGCTCGGCAGCCTGCACCGGCACGGCTTCCTGCGCTTCGCGAACGAGGTCGTCAGCGCGAATGCGCAGATGGCCGAGTCGTTCGTCGGTGCGTTCGACAACCCCGGCACGCAAAGCGGCGTGCAGAACCTCGCGGCGCTCGTGATGGCGCTGTCGCGTATTCCGCCCGAGCAGTTCAGCAAGGCCGTGTTCGCGGCCGCCGATGCGCTGCATCACATCGGTGCGTGGAAGCCGGCCGAGCATGAGCACGTCGCGCCCGGCGTGCGCGGCGCGTACCGGTTGCTGCACGACGAAGCCTTGTGGGACGCGCTGACGCCGTTGCTCGAAGGGATGAAGGTATTCGCGCAAGGCCTCGAGCGCGAATCGCAGAACCCGACACCGTCGGCGGTTCCGTCTGTCAGCGAGCGGTCGACCGGCGCATGACGGCGGCGAGCGGTGCCGCGGCCGGCGCACGGCATCCGCTCAGCGGCTCGCGCGCGAGTACAGCAACGAATCGGCGTCGTTGAAGCGGATGCGCACCGGATCGGCATACCCGGCCTTTTCCGCGACGCGGATCGACGCGACGTTGGTCGGCGCGATCAGGCACACGCTGCGCTCGAACCGGCGCTGTGCATCGAGCCAGTCGAGCGCATGCGTGAGCGCTTCGGTCGCATAGCCCTTGCCGTGCGCCCAGGTCGCGAGTGCCCAGCCGGCCTCCGGCACGCCGCGAAGCGACGGCTCGACGTTGCGGTGGAAATCGGCGAAACCGAGGTCCCCGACATAGCGGCCCGATGCCTTCTCGCGAATCGCCCAGTAGCCGTAGCCGAGCAGCGGCCACAGGCCGCGATACGCGAGCATCCGCATCCACGAGTCGCGCGGCGCCGACGGCTCGCCGTTGAAGATGTGCGCGACGACGGTCGGCTCGGCCCACATCGCGACGAGCGCATCGAAGTCGCCGAGCGGATGGCCTTCGAGGATCAGGCGCGGGGTGTCGAGAACCGGCGGGGATGTGACGAGCGGCAATGCGCTGGAGGTCATCGGATGTTCCATGGGAGGAGGATGAAGGCGGCGCGTTGCGCCGCCCGCGGGCACCGTACGATACCGCGGAAATCGTGGTGCGACCGCAAGCCTCCTGTCACGTCGGGCGATGCGCCCGACGCCATCCTACTTCCTGCTTTTCAGAAAGCTGCGGCCATGCGCGGTGATCGCCGCGCCGGAGCGGCCGTTGGCGGCGTGGCTGACGAACCCCGCGCCGACGAGTTCCTGTTCGACCGACCAGCCGAGCGCCGGCGCATCCCGGCCGTAGCGTACGTCGGCGAGGCGCTCGAGCGCCCAGATCGCGGACGCAGACAGGGTGGGGGTGTTTGACGTGACGTTGTCGTTCATCGCTTCCTCTCAGAAAGATGATTCAGGGTGAACGGCACGAGGCCGTGGCGGCGGACGACGCCGGGTCAGTCCGCCTGGAGCAAGGGCAGCAGCGCCTGCAGCGCGGCTTCCTCGTCGGAGCCGGTCGCGAGCACCTGCGCAGAGGTGCCGCCGTGCATCAGCAGTGACGCGATGGCATGGCCGTCCCTCGCGTTGCCGCTGAGCCCGTTGGCGATCAGCAGGATGTCGCTTTCGAAACGGTGTGCCGCCGCGACGACTGCGTCACGGGCGGCGTTCGCGCGGCTGCGGTTCCATGCGGCGCCGATTTCAACGTAGACGACGGTTGGCACGATGCGGGTCAGCCTTGCGGAAGGTCGCCGGAACCGGGCGCGACAGGCGACCGGCAGCACGGCGCGAACGCACGGTACGCGGCTTGCCGCTGCGCCGCGGGGCGTTTTACATGCGACGTCGGTGCATCATTCATCTCGAACATGTCGACATCCTCAGCGAAACCGCCATCAAGTCCGGCGAATGATGGAAAGTGCGCAATTATAATACGACAGCCGAGTTATGTGTATTGCATTATAATGTTGTGCGCGTGAAACCCGGCCTGCCGATCCGTCGGCGATGACTCGGCCGCGCGCGTCCGGCATTTTTGTGCCGATCCCCGAACCCCCTCCGAATGGAAGCTGGAATGAACGCTGCACCCGCCTGCCCGCAATGCGCGATGGAAAACACCTACCCGGACGGCACGCTTTACGTGTGCGCGGACTGCGGTCATGAATGGTCGGCAGGCGCCGGCGCCGAAGCGGGCGACGAACCGGCGGGCGACGTCGTCAAGGACGCGAACGGCAACGTGCTGTCCGACGGCGATTCGGTCGTGCTGATCAAGGACTTGCGCGTGAAGGGTTCATCGATCACGCTGAAGATGGGTACCAAGGTCAAGAGCATCCGGCTCGTCGGCGGCGATCACGAAGTCGATTGCAAGACCGACCTCGGCGGCTTCATGCTGAAGGCCTGCTACCTGAAGAAGGTCTGACCGCGCGCGGTTCGACCGACTCTCCGATTACCCGGGCCTGCCGAGCATGAGCGAGGATCGAGCTTCCTATGATGCATTCCTGCGGTTCCTGGCGATGCCGTTGAACGACGGTCGCCCGTTCGTGCTCGAGACGAAGCACACGGTATCGCTGCACTTCGACCACTTCGGCACGCAGAGCTTCATGTCGCTGAAGGATCCGGTGCGGCTCGAACTCGGCTATACGCGCGTGATGATGGGCTTTCTGCTGCTGCAGCCCGTGCCCGCGCGTATCTGCATGATCGGGCTCGGCGGCGGTTCGCTCGCGAAATACTGCTACCGGCATCTGCCCGATACCGCGATCGACGCGGTCGAGATCAATCCGGACGTGATCGCGCTGCGCAACGTGTTCCGGATCCCCGACGACGATGCGCGCTTCGCGGTAATGTGTGCGGACGGTGCGGACTACGTGTCGAGGGAAGAGGTGCAGGCGGACGTGATCCTGCACGACGCATTCGTCGCTGACGGCATGCCGGGCCGGTGCACGGGCACGGCGTTCCTCGATGCCTGCCGTGCGCGGCTGAGCGAAGCGGGCGTGCTCGCGATCAACTTCATGGACGACGATCCGGCGCTGCCGCGGCATCTCGAGCAGTTGCGCGAGGTGTTCGACGAGTCGTATGCGCTCGTTCCGTGCGGCGACGACAACAACTTCATCGCGTTTGCATGGAAGAACGGCAACCCGCTGCCATCGTTGCGCGTTTTGCTCGAACGCGCGCTCGGGATCGCATCGGCCGGCGAGCTGAAGCTGTCGCCGACGGCCCGGCGCATGAAGGAAGGCGAGTGCATCGATCCCGCGCGGCTCGTGTGGCGCGCGCGCGAGCATGCCCGTTGGGAAATCTGCGCGTGAGTGCCGCCGCGGGTTCGAGCGCGTTTACTTCATTCGCTTGCCGAGCGCGCTTTTCGTCCGGTACGTTACGCCGTGCTGGTCGAGATACTCGCGGATCAACTGTCGCACGACCTGCGACGGCGTGAGGTCCTGCTCCGCGCAAAGTGTTTCGAACGCCTCTTTCTTGGCGGGGTCGATCAGGACGGTGAGGCGGGCGGTTTTCGTTTCCATCGTGCGGCAGCGCTGGTGGGTATGTTAATCAAATTATAATACATCTGTTCCCGGCGTCACGTCCGGAATAGGGCATCGAGTGCATGCGTCGGCTCGATGCCGGCGATCGAGCCATGCCGACACGCGCCGGGTTGCTCGAATCGTCAATCGTATATGATAATTAAATTATCATAATCTGTTACCCGAATTTGGCTTTGAGTACAATGTGAGCCGACGCTGCCGGCCTCGGGTCCGCCCGGCTGGCTGCATCGTCTGCGCGACCGGTCGTCCGGCTGCTTCCGGTTTCACACGGCACGTGTTCGCCGTCACTTCGATATCTGCGTGATGACCCCGATCAAGTTCGTTCTTCGCTACACGGCTATCCCGTTTACGGCCATCGTGGCCGTCGTGGTGTGGGCCGTCATCCCTTCGTCGAAAGAGGTCGACGCGCGGCAATATGCGGCGCTGTCGCGCGGATACGCGAGCTTTCCGCTACCGTTCCGACATGAGATCGCGGAAGCGATGGATGAGGGTCGAATCAGCGACCGGCATTACCAGACGCTGGTGCGCGATTCGCTGGGCAATGGCGTGGCGCTGGACTGGCCGGCGTCGGGTGTCGCCGACGTCGCTGCCGAGCGGCACCGGCTGGCCGAACTGCTGAAGGCCGATGCGGGCCTGGAGGAGCATCAACAATGAAGATTGCGCTGGTTTCGATGGCGTTCGGGCTGATTATCGCGAGCCTGATTTTCGCGTTGTATTTCATGAATCACGATCGCGGGACGAGCAAGCGGATGGCGTGGTCGCTCGCGGCGCGCGTCGGGTTGTCGATCACGCTGTTTCTGTCGCTGCTGATCGCGTACCGGCTCGGGTGGATCGAGCCGACAGGGCTGCCGATCGGGCGGTGATGCGCCGTGCGTTCGCGCATGCCCGCCCGGCAACATGAGCGGGCGGGCCGAAGCCAACTAGCCGGCAGGCCGACATCGCCGCTGCTTACGCCGCCTGCGCGTAGCGGTTCGACGGATACGGCAACCCGAGATGTTCGCGCAGCGTCGTGCCGTCGTAATCGCGCCGGTACGCGCCGCGCTCCTGCAGAATCGGCACGACCCTGGCGGCAAAGTCGGCGAACGCGGTCGGCGTGCCGCCGCGCACGATGAAGCCGTCGGTGGCGCGCGCTTCGACCCACGCCTGCAACCCGTCGGCGACCTGTTCGGGCGTGCCGGCGAACGCGGGCCGCGGCGTGGCTGCTTCGAGCGCCACCTCGCGCAGCGTCAGGCCGCGCTCGGCGGCGTCGCGCTTGATCGCGTCGGTGGTGCTGCGGAACTGGTTGCCGCCGAGTTCGCCGAGATCCGGGAACGGCGCGTCGAGCGCGTATTGCGCAAAGTCGTGGTGATCGAAGTAGCGGCCGAGATAGTCGAGCGCGTTGTCGATCGTCACGAGCCGGGCGGTGTCCTGATATTGCGCTTCCGCATCGGCGGCCGACGCCGCGACGATCACGCTGATCCCCTGGAACACCTTCAGGCTGTCGGGCGCACGGCCGTGCGCGGCGAGCCGTCGCTGAACGTCCGCATGGAACGCCTGCGCGAGCGGGATCGTCTCCTGGCGCGTGTAGATCGCATCCGCATGCTCGGCCGCGACAGCCTTGCCGTCGTCGGACGCGCCAGCCTGGAACAGGATCGGGCGCCCTTGCCGCGAGCGGCCGATGTTCAGCGGCCCGGCCACCGAAAAGAATTCGCCGACGTGATTCAGCGTATGCAGCTTGTCCGGATCGAAGAACACGCCGCTTGCCTTGTCGCGCACGAACGCGTCGTCCTCCCACGAATCCCATAGACCTTTCGTCACCGTCAGGAATTCCGATGCGATCCGGTAGCGCAGCGCGTGCTCGGGGTGCGCGGCGCGCGAGAAATTCTTCGCGGAACCTTCGAGCGGCGACGTGACGACGTTCCAGCCGGCACGGCCGTCGCTCAGGTGGTCGAGACTCGAGAACTGCCGTGCGACGGTGAACGGATCGCTGTACGAGGTCGACAGCGTGCCGACCAGCCCGATCCGCTCGGTGACGAGCGCGAGCGCCGACAGCAGCGTGAGCGGCTCGAAGCGGTTCAGGAAGTGCGGGATCGACTTCGCGTTGATGTGCAGCCCGTCGGCGACGAACAGCAGGTCGAATTTCGCGGCTTCGGCCTGTTTCGCGAGCGTGCGGACGAAGTCGACGCTGATGCTCGCGTCGGCGACCGCATCCGGGTGCCGCCACGCGGACATGTTGCCGGACGCGCCCTGGATGATGGCGCCGAGATGGATCTGGCGGGGAGAAGCGGAAGGCGATTGGCTCATGGTTGGCACACGGCAGAGGTTCGGTGAAGGGCAAAGGTCAGGCGAGGGCGGGCAGCGGCGCCGTTGCCGGCGCGTCGGGCAGGGTCGGCAGCGCGTCGAGCAGCGACACGGTGTACGGGTGCGACGGCGCGCCGAACACCCGGTCGACCGGGCCGCTTTCGACGACGCGGCCGCCGCGCATCACGAGAATCCGGTCGGCGACGTGATGCACCACGCCGAGATCGTGCGAGATGAACAGCATCGCGGTGCCGTGTTCGGCCTGCAGGTCGGCGAGCAGGTCCAGTACCTGCGCCTGGATCGACACGTCGAGCGCGCTGACCGGCTCGTCCGCGACGAGCAGCGCCGGATTCGACGCGAACGCGCGCGCGATCGCGACGCGCTGCCGCTGGCCGCCGGACAGTTCGCGCGGATAGCGGTCGATGCAACCGGCGCCGAGCTGCACTTCGTCGAGGAGCTGCAGCACGCGCCGACGCCGCGCGTCGCCGTGGATACCGGCCACGTCGAGGCTTTCGCCGACGATCTGTCCGACCGGGTAGCGCGGGTCGAACGAGCTGTACGGATCCTGTGCGATCAACTGCAACCGCGCGCGGCGCGCCCGCCGCGCGGCTTCCGGCACGCCGTTCCACGGCTGACCGTCGAGCGCGACGGTGCCGCCGTCCGGTTCGACGAGCCCGAGCACGATCCGCGCGACCGTGGATTTGCCGGAGCCGGATTCGCCGACGATGCCGAGCGTCTCGCCGCGCGCGAGCGTGAACGACACGCCGTCGACCGCGGCCGGCGTGTCGCGGCCGCCGTAGCGTTTCGTCAGCGCGTCGACGGCCAATACCGGCGCACCCGTATCGATGCGCTTCGGCGGCAGCGGCACGCGCGCGGTAGCCGCGAGCCGGAACCCGCGCGACGCGGCCGTGGGAATCGCCGCGAGCAACTGGCGCGTGTACGGATGCGTCGGCGCGCGCAACACGTCGCGTGCCGGCCCTTGCTCGACGATCTGGCCGCCACGCATCACGAGCACGCGATCGGCCAGCTCCGCGACGACCGCGAGGTCGTGGCTGATCAGCAGCACCGCGTCGCCGGCATCGCGGCGCGCGCGCAGCAGCGACAGGATCTGGCGTTGCACGGTCATGTCGAGCGCGGTGGTCGGCTCGTCGGCGATCAGCAGCGACGCGCCGCCCGCGATCGCGGTGCCGATCAGCACGCGCTGCCGCAAGCCGCCCGACAACTGGTGCGGATACTGCGGCAGCCGCCGCTCGGGGTCGTCGATGCCGACCGCGCGCAGCAGGTCGGCGCTGCGCGCGGCGACATCGCGACGCCGCGTATCGTGCAGCGCTTCCGCGACGAGGTCGCGCACGCGCCACAGCGGATCGAGCGACACCAGCGCGTCCTGCAGCACATAGCCGATCCGGCGGCCGCGAATCGCGCGCCAGTCGCGTTCGCGATGGCGGCGCACGTCGGTGCCGGCGATGTCGAAGCGCGCCGCGTCAATAGTGGCATGCGGGCCGTTCAGTCCGACGAGGCTGCGCGCGGTAACCGACTTGCCGGAACCCGACTCGCCGACCAGCGCCACGCATTCGCCGGGATGCAGCGTGAGGTCGAGCGGTCCGACGACGGGCCGCGTGCCGTGCGCGCCGCGGAACCCGACCGTCAACTGCTCGATGCAGACCACCGGCGCGCCACGCGCGGGCGTTGGGTGCGACACGACTCCGGTCTCGCTCATGCTGCCTCCCGGCGCTCGAAGCGCGCTTGCCAGTAGCCGCCGAGCGCATTCACCGCGATCACGGCCGCGGTGATCGCGAGACCGGGCCACACCGCGATCCACCACGCGTTGTACAGATAGTTGCGGCCTTCGGCGAGCATCAACCCCCATTCGGCGGCAGGCGGCTGCGGGCCCATCCCGAGAAAGCTCAGCCCGGACGTGCCGATGATCGCGGTGCCGAGGCCGACCGTCGCGAGGACCGGCACCTGCGCGATCGCGTGCGGCAGCACGTGGCGCCAGACCAGCACCGCCGGCGCGAGGCCGAGCGTGCGCGCGTGCTCGACGTAGCCGGACGACGCGACGACGAAGGTCTGCGCGCGCACGACGCGCGCGAAGCGCGGCACCGACGCGACGCCGAGCGCGAACACCAGGTTCACCGCGCCGGGGCCGGTGAACGAGATCAGCATCAGCGCGAGCAGTAGGTCGGGGAACGCGGACACGACGTCGAGCAGGCGCGTGATCAACTCGTCGAGCCAGCCGCGGGCGAGGCCGGCGAGCAGCCCGAGCGCGGTGCCGAACAGCGTCGCGACGCCGATCGCGGCCACGCTGATCGACAGCGAGTAGCGTGCGCCATACACGACGCGCGAGTAGATGTCGCGGCCGAGCTGGTCGGTGCCGAGCCAGTGTTCGGCGCTGCTGCCGAGCTGCGCGGACAGCGGGTCGGCGGCGAGCGGATCGTAGTGTGCGAGCCAGCCGGGCGCGACGACGGCGACCACGTTCAGCAGCAGATAGACGGCGGCGAGCGCCAGCCCCGGATGGCGGTACAGCCAGCCGGCCGTGCTGCGTGCCGCGTGCGGGCGCAACGCGAGGGCGACGGGAGTGGACATCGGTGCCTCCGGTTCAATGCCGTGCGCGGCGTTCGCGCAGGCGGGGATCGATCAGCAGGTACAGCAGATCGACGGCGGTGCTGAGCGCGACGTAGATCGCCGCCGACAGGATGGCGATCGCGAGGATCACCGACATGTCCTTCGACAGCACCGCGTCGACCGTCACCTTGCCGAGGCCCGGCCGGCCGAACACCTGCTCGGTGATCACGGCGCCGCTCAGCAGCCCGCCCACGAGCCAGCCGGCGAGCGTCACGGCCGGCAGCGCCGCGTGGCGCAGCGCATGGCGCACGCGCAGCGCGAGCCCGCCGATCCCCCACGAACGCACCGTCAGCGCATACGGCTCGTCGAGCGCGCGCTCGATGCCCTGCCGCAGCACGCGGCCGATCACCGCGCCCTGCGCGAGCCCCAGCGACAGCGCGGGCAGCACGAGCGACGCGAAGCCGCGATCGCCGGCCACCGGGAACAGCTTCAGCGTGAAGCTGAACACGAACAGCAGCATGATCCCGAGCCAGAACGACGGCGTCGACGCCAGCAGCAGCTCGACGCCGGACGCCGCGCGCCCGGCCCAGCGGCGGCCAGCCGTCAGCACCGCGAGGCCCACCGCGAACACGACCGTCACGACGAGCGCCGCGCCCGTCAGCTTCAGCGTCGGCCACAGCTGGCCGAGCACGAGCGGCGCGACGTCGGTGTTCAGGATGTACGAGCGGCCGAAGTCGCCGTGCAACACGCGCCACAGGTAATGCACGTATTGCAGCGCGAGCGGTTCGTCGAGTCCCCATTCCTGGCGGATCGCGGCCTCGATTTCGGGCGTGCTCACCTGCTCGCCGATCAGGATGCCGACGATGTCGCCCGGCGCGAGATGCACGGCCGCGAACGACAGCGTGATCGCGGCCCACAGCACGAGCACGCCGGTGGCGAGCCGCGTGACGACGGGCGAACCCGGCCAGCGGCGCCATGCGGCCGGCGACGGCGCAGCCGGCAGCGCGTCGGGGACGGAGACGGGAGCGGAGGTCGAATGGTTCATCTGGGAAATCTCCTGTCGGTTCGGCGCGAACCGTGATGCGCAAGCGGGCCGCTACGCGCCGGCTTACTGCTTCACCCACACGTCGTACGGGTTCTCGGGCATCTGTGCGAACGAGCGGAAGCGCAGCCCCTGGACCGCCTTCGCGGCCGCGATCTGGTCTTCGGGTTCGTACAGCGGCACCGCGTACGCCTGCTCGTTGATCGCGAAGTGCTGCAGCTCGCCGTACAGCTGCTTGCGCTGCGCGACGTTCTGCGTGCGCGCGGCCGCCTGCAGCCAGCGCGTCAGCTCGGGCGCCGACGCACGGCTGTAGTTCAGCGCACCGCCATGACCGACCGGCAGGTAGTGACCTTCGATGTCGATGCCGTCGGGCGGCGTGTTCGAGTTCGCGATCGAGCCGAACTTGCCGCTCTTGCGCGCTTCGACGTACGTGCCGTCGTCGACGTACTGGATCTTCAGGTCGACGCCGAGGCGTTGCCGCGCTTGCGCCTGCAGTGCCTGCAGCAGCACGTCGCGCTGGTCGCGTACCGTCGCCTGCGCCTGGATCACCGCGATCGTCAGGCGTTCGCCGTTGCGGGTCCGGTAGCCGCTGCCGTCGCGTGCCTGCCAGCCGGCTTCGTCCAGCAACCGGTTCGCAAGCGCCGGATTGTTGCCGTAGGTCTTTTCGACCGCGGCGTCGTAGAGCGGATCGATCGGCGACGTGATGCCCCATGCGCGCGTGCGCTCGCCGCGGTAGATCGACTGCACGATGCCGGTCGCGTCGAGTCCTTCGAGCAGCGCGCGGCGCACTTTCACGTCGCGGGTCGGGCCGTAGTCGACGTTCAGGAACAGCGAGTAGGGCGTGCCGGTGTTGAGCGCGCGGCGGTACGTGAAATCGGCGTTCTTGCGGATCAGCGCCGCGTCGTTGCCGGACACGCCTTCGATCACGTCGACCTGGCCGGACAACAGTGCGCCGGTGCGCACCGACGATTCGGGCAGGAACCGGTAGACCACCCGGTCGAGGTATGCGGGCCCCTGGTGGCCCGCCGTCGGCGGCGCCCAGCGATAGTCGGGGTTCTTCGCGAACTCGATTTCCTGGCCTTTCACGTAGCGCTTCAGGATGAACGGGCCGGTGCCCGCGATGTCCGGGCCGCCCGACTTCAGGCTCGGCCGGCCGAACGCGTTCGGCGACAGCAGCGGCAGACGGCCGGCGAACGTCAGGAACGGCGCATACGGCGCGTCGAGCGTGATCACGACCGTATGCGCGTCCGGCGTCTTCACGTCGGCGACGTGCGAGATCAGCTGCGCCAGCTGGCTGCCGGCCGAATAGGACAGTTCGCGCGCGTTCAGGACGTTGCGGGCGACGGCCTGCGCGTCGAACGGCGCGCCGTCGGTGAACTTCACGCCGTCGCGCAGCGTGAACGTGTAGGTCTTGCCGTCGGCCGAGACCTTGTAGCCGGTCGCGAGCCACGGCACGTAGCTGCCGTCGGGCTTCTGCGCGAGCAGGCTTTCGTACGCGTTGCGCAGCAGCAGCTCGACCTTGTCCTGGCCGTTCAGTTGCGGATTCAGCGTGCGTGGCTCCGTCTCGACGCCCCAGGTCAGCGTGCCGCCGGAGACGGGCGTGCCCTGGGCGAACGCCGCATACGGCATCGCGAGGGCGAGCAGCAGGGCGGTCGATGCGGTGCGGCGCGACGCGCGGAAAGCGGAATCCGGAAATGCGAGAGTCATGCGTTGAAGCCTTTCACGAGAGGGAGGACAGCGGATGCAGTACGCGCGGCAGGATGGGCCTGCGCGTTACGCGTTCGCGGGGATGTGCAGGCCGTCCGGTGCGGTGTCGGCCGTCGCCGGATCCGCGTAGAGATCCGGGATCAGGATTTTTCCGAGCCAGACGAGCGGCGTGCCGAGCGCGTTGGTCGAGCGATCGAACGGCACGTAGCCGCGGCGCTCGTAGTACGACTGCAGCCACGGATGATCGGTCGCGGTCGCGAGATACGTCGCGGGCGCCTTGACCTGCGCGGTCAGGAATTGCGTCTCGACGTGATCGAGCAGCAGGTGCCCGAGTCCTTGCCGCTTGAACGCCGGCGCGACCGCGAACCAGTGCAGGAACGGATGCGGCGTGCGATGGCGTTCGCCGGATACCCACGGAAACCGCACGGTCAACGTGGCGGCGAGGGTCGAGCGGCCGTCGGGTGCCGCGTGCTCCAGCACGAACGTCGTTTCGCGCGCGACGGTTTGCGCGACCCGCTCGATCGGCGAGCGCGTGATCGTGAAGTGCACGCCCTGCGGGACGAGCGGGGCGTATGCGTCCTGCAGCAACGCATAGAGGGCCGGCACGTCGTCGGCGCCGGCGATGCGGATCGTGTCGGTCATGGCGCGGCGCCCTCGAAGTCCGGTTGGTGTGCGGCCGTGCGCGTGCTCGAGTCTTGCGAATCCGGTTCGTTCAGTGCCGATGCGCCGGCCAGCAGCCGCAGCGACGCAATTCGCGGTGCGGCGTCGGCGAGCGGCGTGTCGATGACGAATTCGTCGATCCCGTGACGGTGGTGCAACGCGTTGAGTGCGTGCAGTACGTCGTCGCGCGTGCCGTGCACGATGCGCGTTTCGCGCGGGTCGATCCGGTGCGGGCCGTTGCCTGCCTGACGAATGTACGCGTGTGCCTGTTCGAGGCTGCCGACGTTGACGGCCGGCGTGTCGCCGACCTGCACGCGAAAGCCCTGATGCCCGCTCGCCAGTTGCGCGGCTGCGTCGCGCGTCGATGCGACGATCGCGGACACCGCGAGCAGCGGCGTACGCCCGCCCGACGCGCGGCGGTATGTATCGAACGCGTGTTCCAGATCCTTCGCGGAGGCGTTCAGATGCGACGCATAGACGAACGCCCAGCCGAGCGTCGCGGCAAGCGTGGCGCTTTCCGCGCTTGCGCCGAGCAGGAACGGTTGCGCGGGCACTGGCGGGTGCGGTGTCGCGTGCAGTGCGGCGGTGTCGTCCGATGCGTCGTGCGGGATGCCCGTGTGTTGAAGATGGCGATTCAGCGCGTCGGCGAGATCGGCGAACGACGGGCGGTGCGCCGGATCGTAGCCGGCCTGCAGCGCGCGCGTCGACAGCGGCAGGCCGCCCGGCGCCTTGCCGATGCCGAGATCGACGCGGCCCGGCGCGAGCGACGCGAGCAGGTTGAAATTTTCCGCGATCTTGTACGGACTGTAGTGCTGCAGCATCACGCCGCCCGATCCGACACGGATGCGCCGGGTATGGGCCAGCACGTGCGCGATCAGGATCTCCGGCGACGGGCATGCGAGTGCAGCCGTGTTGTGATGCTCGGCGAGCCAGTAGCGGTGATAGCCGGCGGCATCGGCGAAGCGCGCGAGCGAGACGCTGCGCGCCAGTGCGTCGGCGGCGGTTTCTCCCGGCGCAACGGGACTCTTGTCGAGCACGCTCAAGCGGAACGGCAAGGCGGACAAAGCGGAAGCGGAGCGAGTGGCGTCGAGCGTCATGATGATGCGATCGGCGCGGGTCGAAGCGGCCTGATCAACGGGTTGGCATGACGAATTATTTTTCGCTGCCGTTCGCGCGGTCAAACAATCAAGAGGAATATCGAAAGCCGAAAATATTGGTTCCTGCCGCCTGGGGGGCTTGCGTTATGGTCAGTGGCTGCGCGCCTCGCGGCGCGTTGCTGGCGCATGCCGGACGAGTCCGTGCGAGCGCGCTCGCCGTTGCCCGTTGCGATGCCGACATGCGTCCTCCAACCTCCGACCGATTGGAATCTCAAGGAATACAGATGAATGACCAGGGTGAACGACGCACGGCGCGCACCGCATGCCGTCGCGCGACGACCGGAGCCGCATCGTGAGCGGCGCGCGACGACTGAAAACGCTCGTCGGGGCCGCGAGCGTGCTGTACGCGCCCGGCGATACGGATGTGGCGCAGGGTGTGCGGCGCGCGGCAGCGCTCGCACGCAAGGCGGAAGCCGAGAAGATCACCGGCCTGTTCACCGCCGATCTGCTGCAGGCCGATGCGGCCGGCCTCGCCGGTAGCACGGGCAGCCAGGAGCCGATCGTCGCGCTCGCGGCGCTGAGCCAGGCGACTTCGGCCATCGGGCTCGTCGCGACGGTGTCGACGACGTATCACCATCCGTACAACCTCGCGCGGCTGATCGGCACGCTCGATCATGTGAGCGGTGGCCGCGCCGCGTGGAACGCGGTCACGTCGTCGGTCGGCGAGGAGAATTTCGGCGATGGGGCGCTGCCCGATCCGGAGCAGCGGTATGCGCGTGCGGCCGAATTCGTCGAAGTCGTCAACGCACTGTTCGACGCGAACGATCCGGCCGCGACGCGGCGCGGGCCGTCAGGCGGCATCTCGGTCGATCCGCGCCAGCTCGGCGCAATCGACTTCCGCGGCGCGCACTTTCAGGTGCAGGGGCCGCTGAACGTGCCGCCGTCGCCGCAGCGCAGGCCCGTGCTGTTTCAGGCCGGACAGTCGGCCAGCGGCGTATCGCTCGGCGCGAGGTATGCCGAAGTCGTCTACACGTCGCAGCCGACGCTCGACGATGCGCGCACGTTCGTCGCCGAGCTGCACCGGCAGGCCGTTGCATTCGGTCGCGGCGACCGGCTGCCGCTCGTGATGAACTCGTTTCATTCGGTGATCGGCGAATCCGATGCCGATGTCGCGCGGCGGCTGCGCGACAAGCACGAACGCATCGACTACGAACAAGGCAGGTTGAAACTCGCCGACATGCTCGGCGGCGGCATCGACCTGCGCGACCTGCCGCTCGACCAGCCGTTGCCGGAAGCGCTGCTGCCGGAGATCGACAGCGTGCAGCGACGGCGCGGACGCGTGGCGATCTTCGTCGGCTATGCGCGCCAGCGGCTCACGCTGCGCGAGCTGATCATCCGCGCGCAGGAGACCGGCCACTGGTTCGTCGCCGGCACGCCCGAGCAGCTCGCCGATGCGATCGAAACGCGCTACCGCGCGGGGCTCGTCGACGTGCTGTCGCTGCACGGGCTCGGCCAGCCCGATCAGGAGGATTTGCTGCTCAACGGTTTGCTCCCCGCGTTGCGTCGGCGCGATCTGCTCGATACCGACTATGTCGGCGGCGATTTCCGCGCGAATCTGGCGCTGCCGGCGTTGCAGCGTGAAACCGCGACGGCGTGAACGAACGTGGCCGCGGCCGCTGCATGGATTGCGCAGGCGGCGTGATCGTCGTTCCGCGACTGGGTGGCCGTGCCCCGCCGGCGTTTGCCGCGTGGATCGGGACGACTGTCGACAGGGCAGGCGCGGTGCTAGCGACCACGCCAGCCAGATTGGTTAGGTTTCCGATGATTCTGATGATGGTGGGCGCGAGCCCAGTATTTCCGCCTGCCGATACTGCCATTGAATCAGTTCGTCGCGAAACGCATCGGAGGATTGTCCGGACGTCACCCGCAATGCGCCGGATCGAAAAGCGCTCGCGGCGCACCAGAACGATCGGGCATCCGGCGGTGCATCGATGGCGGTAATCGGCAACGGGTACGTTCGATGCAGATACGACAGGAAGGTGAGGCCATGGCCGCGGCGTCTCATCGACGGGCAAATGTCCAGCCGATGGATGTAGACCCGGTCGGTTCGTGGCGCCAGACTGTATATCGCTGTGCCGACGGTGTCGCCGGACGCCGCCAGGATCACGACTTCCCAGCCCGAATGGTGCGCACGGTCGATGCCTGGCTCGATCGCGATCGGCCGGGATTGAAAATGAATCGCGGGAAGCTGTCGGGATTTGCGTCGCGCAACAAGGGACCGCAAGCAGGAAAGCACGTTCAGCCTTTTGTCATGTCGACCGTGCGATTCTCGAGTGACGTCGGCAAAAATTATTTCCGGTTCTTCAGGAACGTCTGTCCGGCCGCCGTAATCGAAACGCTGCCGCGACCGTTCGTCGGATAGCGCACAAATCCGGCGCCGATGAGCTCCCGGGTGATGGACCAGCCAAGCGCGGGCGTATCGCGACCGTAGCGAATATCGGCCAGGCGCTCCAGCGCCCAGATCGCGGATGTCGAGATAGTCGGAACAGTCGAAGTTTCGTTTTCGCTCATGGCTTCTCCAAAAATTTGATTCTGATCAGGTGCGCTGTATGTCCGGACTCAAACGGCAAGACACGCACTCAGGCGCGTCCAGTCGTAACCGGCGCCGACCTCGATGCGTACGGCCGCCTCAACGAGGTCGATGCCGTGCTGTCCACGGTGTCGATCCGCACGTTCAATCAATGTTTCAAGCGACGGTAGCGGTGCGTCGTGCTTCCACGCGAAGGCGATCACGTTGCCTGCGCTGTCCTCGGCCGGTGCGAGTGCGACCGAATGACCGAACGTTTCATGAAGTCTCGCGAGACGATCGCCCAGGCGCGGATCGTCGCCCAGCAGATTGACGACAAGCACGCCGTCGTCGTTCAGGCGCGCGCGACAGGTGTCATGGAACGCAGCGCTGCAGAGTTCCGACGGCGTGCCATCCGCATTGAAACCATCCAGCAACAGTGCATCGAATGTGCGCGCGGTCGTCGACAAGTGCTGCGCCGCATCCGCGCAGATGATCGTCAGTCGTTCGTCATCGGGTGGAATGTGGAACCGGTCGCGAAGGGCAATCACATCCGGATTGATTTCGATTGCCGTGAGATGGGTGTCCGGCAGGTTCCGATAGCAATACTTCACCAACGAACCGCCGCCGAGCCCGATCAAGCCCACACGGGCGGGGTCCGGCTGAAGCAACAGGAAGCCCATCATCGTGCGCGTGTAACCGAGTGCGAGGGCATCCGGGGCCGCCCGCAGCATGGTGCTCTGCATGCCGCGGCCGTCGAAGCACAGCGAGACGAGGTGCTCGGTTTCCACGACGATCGGCTTGTCGGCGGCCTGGGCCGGGGACGCCGAGCGCAGGCCCAGGTACGGGAGATCGACAGGTGGCACGCGGGTCAGCCCTCCTGCAGCAAGGGCAAAAGCGCATGCAGCGCTGCCGCTTCGTCCGGACCGCTTGCGAGGACTTGCGCGGACGTGCCGCGCCGTACCTGCAGCGACGAGATGGCCATGCCATCCTTTGCATTCCCGTGGCGCCCGTTCGCGATCAGCAGGATGTCGCTGTCGAAACGGCGCGCCGTGTCCACGAGCTCATCGCGCACGGACGCTGCACCGTTCCGGCTCCATGCGGAACCTATTTCGAAATAGACGACGGTTGCCATGTTCCTCGCGTATGCCGTGAGATTGGATCGTGGTATTCAGTGGGACGGAGCGAGCTGGCAGGCCATCAGAAACGCCTGGAACTCAATTTCCCATGCCGCATTGCGCAGATCGATATCGAGGCCGGCGAGACGCTTCATTTCCTCGCCCAGATACACGATCCTCAGCAATCGAGGAGACACGCCCTGCGCGAAACAGCAGCCATCCACGTCGAGCAGCAGGCGCGGGTGGTGGCGGAATCGCGCACTGGCCACCGAGATCGGATCCATTACATGCCGGGCCGACTCCCTCGGATAAACGAAGACCAGATGGATACCGGCTGCCGCCAGTCGTTCACCCGCATCGTGGAAGCGGTGAACCATCTGGAAACCGCGCTCGCCGCCGCGCCCCACGCCCACCACGACAAGCCCCTGACTTCCAGCAACCTCCAGCAGGGATACGGGGCGCCGATCGGGCAACAGCAGCATCCCATCCATATCGAACATGTCGACTACCTCCGCAAATTCGCCCGCAATTCCGGCGAACGGCGGTTGGCAGGCATTATAAGTCGACGTTAAGGAAATGTGAATTGCATTATAATGTTGTGTGCGCTTGATCGGTAGTCGGTCCGTCCGCGAGCCGATGACGTGCCGCGTGCTCACCGATGGCGAACGCGATTGTCGTTGCGGTTCGCCACGGGGGATCCCACCCACTATTTGCTTACCTGGGCTATCGAGCATGGAGCAGGATCGAACCTCCTACGATGCGTTCGTCAAATTTCTGTCGACCCCGTTGAACGACGGGCGCCCGTATGTATTGGAGACGCAGCATGCACGCTCGCTGCACTTCGATCACCTGGCCACCCAAAGCTTCATGTCGCTGCGCACGCCGGACAAGCTTGCACTCGGCTACACGCGAACCATGATGGGATGTCTGCTGCTGTACCCGGCCGTGAGACACATCTGCATGATCGGGCTCGGCGGGGGCTCGCTGGCGAAATTCTGTTATCGGCATCTGCCCGACGTCGCCATCGACGCAGTCGAAATCGATCCGGAAGTCATCGCACTGCGCGACGTGTTCAGGATTCCCGCGGACGATGCCCGGTTCAAGGTGATCTGTGCGGATGGCGCGGAGTACGTGACCCGGGAGGACGTCCGCACGGATGTGATCCTCCTGGATGCCTTTGTCGCGGAAGGGATGCCGAGCCGGTGCGCGGATATCGCGTTCTTTACCGCCTGTCGCGAGCGGTTGAGCGATGCGGGGGTGCTCGCAATCAACCTCACGGACGACGATCTGTCGCTGCCCGTATACATCGAGCGGCTAAGCGCCGTGTTCGGTCTTTCGTATGCGGTGGTCCGATGCGAGGACGACAGCAATTTCGTCGCCTTTGCCTGGAAAGGGCCGCTTCGCCTGCCGTCCCGGCGAGTGCTGTTCGAGCGCGTGCTTGCGTTTGCTTTTGCCGGCGAACTCAAGCTCTCGTCGATCGCCCGGCGCCTGAAGGAAGGGGAGCGCCTGGACCCGAAACGATTGATCTGGCGTGCGCAGGGACACGCGCACTGGGAAATCGGCGTCTGAACTGCCTCGAGCTCAGGCCGCGCTGCGCTTCACCCGCTTGCTGAGCGGGCTTTTTGTCTTGTAGTTCACGCCGTGCTGATCGAGATATTCGCGAATCAACTGCCGCACGACTTGCGACGGCGTCAGATCCTGAGCCGCGCAGAGCATGTCGAACGCGGCTTTCTTGGCGGGATCGATCAGGATGGTCAAGCGTGCGGTTTTCGTTTCCATTGCGGGGAAGAGTCGGCAAATATGCTAATCGAATTGTAATGCATTGGCCCTTGGCGTGCGGTACCGGAAGGCGTGCGGCGCGCGCGTGTCGATCGGGCTCGGCGGCCGCGCCTCAAGCAGGGTCCGCCGCCGACAGGACGTTGACCAACGCGCGAACGACCTCGCTCGCGTCGGCACCGATTGCCGTGACATGAACCAGGGCGCCGGAGGGGACACACAAGGTCATCACGGACATCACGTCCTTGGCGTTGGCCGTTCTGCCTTGCGACGTGCAGGCGACCTCGCTTGCGTAGCGCGACGCCGTCGCCGCAACAAGGGCGGAGCGGTGCCCGTTCAGACCCAGGCGTCCGCCGACATGAACTTGCTCTTCGACCATGCGTTCTCCGAAGTTGGGTTGCGTTTCGCGTTGTGCTGACTCATGACCTGCGGTCAAGCCGATAGAGATATTCAAGCACGTCGTCCACAATGGGCACGATCGCCAGCGTGACGAGCGCCGCGGCGAGCGGCACGGTCGATACGTAGCCAACATGCTTGAAGCCGATTGCGCCGGCCAGGCCGCCGACGAAGAACGACGTCAGCATCGTTCCGTGAATCCTGAGCTTCGCGCGGTTGGCGATCACCGCCTGCGCGTGCACATCGGCATGCGAGCGATTCCAGTAAAAGAGCTTGCCCAGCTCGATGCCGAGGTCCGTCACGATGCCCGTCATGTGCGTCGTGCGGATTTCCGCCCCTGACAGCTTCGTGATCATCGCGTTCTGCAGCCCCATGATGAAGCACAGCAGGATCACCGTGACCGGCATGAAGAACGCTTCCCAGAGCGCGAGGTGGCTGCCGAGCAGCCCGAACAACAGCAGCAGCGCGGCTTCGACCAGCAGCGGCAGCACATACTGACTCTGCAGGCTGCGGCGACGCCCCCAGTTGACGAGCACCGCCGAGCAGCCGGCGCCGACCAGAAACGACGCCAGCGAGCCGATGCCGGCCAGCACGAGCCGGACGTCGCCGAGCGCCGCCTGATCCGCGATCGTCGACACGACCCCGCTCATGTGCGACGTGTACTGCCTGACCGCAAGAAAACCGCCGGCATTGGCGGCGCCGGCGATAAAGGCAAGCGAAAACCCGAGCTGGCGGTTCGCGGCCGCACTGCGGTGTTTTCCCGTCAGGCTTCGGAAGTACTGCGCTGGCATAGGATCTTTCCTCAGTCGCCAGGGTCGGGGCAATGGCGCCCTGAACGGAGCCCGGAGCGCCGCGACCCATCGCCGCGGCCATGCGCATCCATCCGGGGAGGCATGAGGTTTATATGATAACGGCATTATCATACCTTGTTATCCAGATTTGATTTTCGGTGTCATAATGCGGACAGGAATACGTCGCGGGAGCCGCGGCCATTCCAACCACCTCGTCCAACCCGAGCGTACTGGAGACATTCCGGATGGCATCCGTGCCGGTCGTCCATTTCGTCCTGCTGGCCGTGGCCGCGTGGCTCGCGGTCGGTACGCTGGGGCTCGGGGTCTTGCATCGCACGCGACTGGTGGCCCACGGCCTGTTTCCGCTCGGCGCACTGGCCGGGTTGCTCGTCGGCGCGGCGGGCCTCGCCGGCATCTTTGCCGAGCCCTCTTCGGCGGTGCTGCCGATCGGGCTTCCCGGCTTGCCCTTTCATCTGCGTCTCGACCGCCTGTCCGGCTATTTCCTGTTCGTGCTCGGCCTCGTCAGCACGGGGATCGGCGCCTTTTCGGCCGGCTATTTCCGCAAGGGCGAAGGGGCCGCGCCCGGGCTGATCTGCTTCGAATACCATGTCTGCGTCGCGAGCATCGCACTGGTGCTCATCGCCGACGATGCGTACGTGTTCATGGTCGCCTGGGAGACACTGACGCTGTCCGCGACGTTTCTCGTGATGACCAACCACCGGATCGGCGAAATCCGCCGGGCGGGTTATCTGTATTTCCTGATCTCGCACGTCGGCGCGCTCGCGCTGCTGCTTTGCTTCGGCATTCTGCAGGCGCGCACCGGCGACTACACCTTCGCCAACCTGCGCGCGCAGTCGCTGGATTCGCTCCCCGCGTCGTTCGCGTTCCTGTTCGCGCTCGTCGGGTTCGGCGCGAAGGCCGGGATCTTCCCGCTGCATGTGTGGCTGCCGGAGGCCCATCCCGCGGCACCGTCGCCGGTCTCGGCGCTCCTCAGCGGCTTCGTGCTGAAAGTCGGTCTGTACGGCCTGCTGCGCGTCCTGTTCGACCTGTTGCACGTGCAGATGGCGTGGTGGGGCGTGCTGCTGCTCGTGCTCGGCATCGGCACCGCGCTGCTCGGCGTGGTGTTCAGCACCATCCAGGTCGACATGAAGCGCCTGCTCGCCTATTCGTCGATCGACAACGTCGGCCTGATGATCGTCGCGCTCGGTCTCGCGGTGCTGTTTCGCGCGTACGGGATGACGAGCCTGTCCGCGCTCGCCCTGACCGCGATGCTCTATCAGATCGTCGCGCATGCGGCGTTCAAGAGCCTGCTGTTCCTGGGCACGGGCGCCGTGCTCCACGCCACGGGCGAGCGCAACCTCGGCAAGCTCGGCGGACTGATTCGCTTTATGCCGTGGACCGCATGGGCGGTACTCGCGGGCGTCGCGGCGAGCGCGGGCCTGCCGCCGCTCAGCGGTTTCGTGGCCGAGTGGCTGCTGCTGCAGGGTTTTCTGTTCGCGCCGCAGTTGCCCGATTCGGTGCTCGCCATGACGGTGCCGATCGCCGCCGCACTGGTCGCCATGTCGGCCGCGCTGGCCGGCTACACGATGGTCAAGTTCTTCGGCATCGTGTTCCTCGGGCAACCGAGAGAAGCGAAGCTGAACCGCGCCCGCGACGCGAACACGTGGGAACGGCTCGCGTTCTGCTGGTTCGCGGCCGCCAGCGTGCTGCTCGGGCTGATGCCCGCGCAATTCGTCAAGCTGCTGGATCGCGTCACGCACACGCTGGTCGGGGCCGGCGTCGGCGCGGCCAATCATGGCTGGCTGCTGTTCGCGCCCGTATCGGCCGCTCGGGCCAGCTACATGCCCGCCGCGTTCATGCTGTTCTTCATCGCTTGCTGCGGGCTCGCGTGGCTGCTGGTGCGGCGTTTTTATCACGGCCGGTTGCGCCGCGCGGCTCCTTGGGGCTGCGGCTTCCCGTTCACGACCGCGCGCATGCAGGATACGGCGGAAGGCTTCGGGCAGCCGATCCGCGAAATCTTCGCGCCGCTGCTGCGCATCGAGCGGCAACTGCCGTCACCATTCGACGCACAGCCGGCCTACCGGGTGTCGGTGACCGATCGCACCTGGTCCGCACTCTACGCGCGCATCGCGGCACTGACGCAACGCGCCGCCGACTGGGCTGGCCGCCTGCAGACAGGCAAGATCGCGGTTTACCTGACATACAGTTTCGTTGTGCTGATCGTACTTCTGATGTTGGTGAGATGATGGTAACCCTGTCCGGCGTCATCTCGCAGACCCTCGAAATCGTGATAGCGATCGCGGCCGCGCCGTTGCTCACGGGCTGGGTCAACCAATGCCGCGCGTGGCTTCAGAACCGGCGTGCGCCGTCCATCTGGCAACCCTACCGGATGCTTCACAAGCTGTTCAACAAGGAATCGGTGATCGCGCACGGCGCGAGCCCCGTGTTTCGCGGCGCGCCCTATGTCGTCTGGGCCGCCATGACGCTCGCGTGCGCGATCGTGCCGACGCTGTCGACCGAGTTGCCGCTGTCGCCCGCCGCCGATGCGATCGCGCTCGTCGGCCTGTTTGCGCTCGCGCGCGTCACGCTGTCGCTCGCGGCGATGGACGCCGGCACGGCGTTCGGCACGCTCGGCGCCCGCCGCGAAATGCTGATCGGTTTCCTCGCGGAGCCGGCCCTGCTGATGGTGCTCCTGTCGGCCTCGCTGATTACGCAGTCGACGCTGCTGACGAGCATCGTCGCGACGCTCGGCCGCGGCGAGCTCACGATCTATCCGAGCCTGGCGTTCGCCGGCATCGCGTTCACGCTGGTCGCGCTGGCCGAAAATGCGCGGCTGCCGGTCGACAATCCGACCACGCACCTCGAGCTCACGATGATCCACGAGGCGCTGATCCTCGAATATTCGGGACGGCATCTTGCGTTGATGGAGTGGGCGGCAAGCCTCAAGCTGTTCGCGTATTCGTGCATCGGTCTCGCGCTGTTCGTGCCCTGGGGCATCGCGAATGCGGGCGATCCGGTGGCGCTGCTGCTGGCGGTGCCGGTGCTCTTCCTCAAACTGACGGCGGGCGGTGTCGCGCTCGCCGTGGTCGAAACGGCCAATGCGAAGATGCGCCTCTTCAGGGTGCCGGAATTCCTGGCGACCGCCTTCCTGCTGGCCGTGATCGGCATGCTCGTTCACCTGCTGCTGGGGGCATGAATGCACGGCTACGCGACGCAACTGATCAACTTTCTCGCGGCCGTGCTGCTGATGCTGTCGTTCGCGATGCTGAGCCAGCGCAGGATCCTGTCGCTGATCCATCTCTATACGCTACAGGGCGTCGCGCTCGTGTCGGCGAACCTGATCCTCGGCTTCGTCACGGACGACGTGCACCTGTATGTGTCCGCCGGGCTGACGCTCGTGCTGAAGGTCGGCGTGATCCCGTGGTTCCTGTATCGGCTCGTTCGCAGGCTCGACGTCACGACCGACGTCGAGCCGCTCATCAATATTCCGACCACGCTGCTGATCGGCATCGTCCTCGTGATCATCGCGTTCAATGTCGCCGCGCCGATCAGCCAGCTCGCGACCTCGGTCGCACGCGGCACGCTCGGCATTGCGCTTGCGTGCGTGCTGCTGTCGTTCATGACGATGATCACGCGCGCCAAGGCCATTCCGCAGGTGATCGGCTTTCTGTCGATGGAGAACGGGTTGTTCTTCGCGGCGGCGGCCGCGACCAACGGCATGCCGATGATCGTCGAACTCGGCATCGGGCTCGACGTGCTGATCGGCATCCTGATCCTCGGCGTCTTCATGTTCCAGATTCGCGAGCAGTTCGACAGCCTGGACATCCATCACCTCGAGAAACTCAAAGATGAATGACGCCGACGTCGTGCTCACCGTGCTGGGCCTGCCGCTCGCGGGCGCGGCAGGCCTTGCCTGCGTACGACCGAGCCGGGTCGCGCGCCATCTGAATGTAGGGTTCAGCTTCCTGACGCTCGCGGCAACGCTGGTGCTTGCCGCGCGCACCGTCGAGCACGGGCCGTCGTTCGCATTCGGGCGGGCGTTTTTCGTCGATCCGCTCAATGTCTATCTCGTTGCGCTCACGGCGTTCGTCGGCTGGACGACATCGCTGTTTTCCCGACCCTACATGCAGATCGAGGAAGCCCGCGGCCGGATGACGACCGCGCGGATGCGGCTCTATCACAGCATGTATCAGCTCTTCATGTTCGCGATGCTGCTCGCGCTGCTGACCGACAACGTCGGCGTGCTGTGGGTTGCCATGGAAGCCGCCACGCTCGCCACCGTGTTGCTCGTCAGCGTCTACCGTACCGCCGCGAGCCTCGAAGCCGCATGGAAGTACTTCATCCTGTGCGGCGTGGGGATCGCCCAGGCACTGTTCGGCACGATCCTGCTGTACCTTGCCGCGAGCCGGCAACTGACCGACGGCGATGCGTTGCTGTGGACGAGCCTGGCCGCCGTCAGGACGCAACTCGACCCGACGATCGTGTCGATCGCCTTCGTGTTCCTGCTGGTCGGCTACGGGACCAAGGTCGGCCTCGTGCCGATGCATAGCTGGCTGCCGGACGCGCATGCCGAAGGTCCGACGCCGATTTCGGCGGTGCTGTCCGGCCTGCTGCTGAACGTCGCGCTGTATGCGGTGCTGCGCTGCAAGGTGCTGGCCGACGGCGCGCTCGGCAATGGCCTGCCGGGGCGGTTGCTGGTCGGGTTCGGGCTCGTGTCGGTTTTGATCGCGTCGTTCTCGCTGTTCCGGCAGAAGGACGTGAAGCGCCTGTTCTCGTACTCGTCGATCGAACATATGGGCTTGATGACGTTCGCGTTCGGGCTCGGCGGCCCGATCGCGACGTTCGCCGGGCTGCTGCACATGACGGTCCATTCCCTCGTCAAGTCGGCGATCTTCTTCGCGGTCGGCCATGCCGCGCAGAAGGCCGGCACGCAGGCGATCGACGGTATTCGCGGGCTGCTGCAGGTCAGCCCGGCGGTCGGCTGGGCGATGATGCTCGGCGCGCTTGCGATTCTCGGCCTGCCGCCGTTCGGCGTGTTCGCGAGCGAATTCCTGATCCTGACGACGGCCATGAACACGCTCCCGTGGACCGCGCCGTTGCTGCTGCTCGGGCTCGCCGTCGCGTTCGCGGCGATCTTCGCGCGCGTGCAGCGGATGGTGTTCGGCGAAACGACGACGGCGACGCCGCTCGAACACCGGCCGGCACTGCTGCCGGTGTTCGTGCATCTCGGACTCGGCCTGATGCTGGGGCTGTACGTGCCGCCTTATCTGGCGATGTGGTACCGCCAGGCTGCGACGATGCTGGCGGGGTAAGCGATGCGACTCGACTTGATTCAGGCGGACGGCTCGATTCGCCTCCGGCACGAGACAGGCCAGGTTCCGGCTGCGGTGGTCGACGTCGACGAACCGCGATGGCTCGAGATCGCACAGGCCGCGCGGATGGAGCAAAGCCGGCTCGTTGCGATGTGGGGCGGCGAAACGCCGGGGCGCGTGTTGTCGGTCAACGCGGCATACGAATGCGACGACGGCCTCCTGTGGGTCCGTCTCGCGACAGGGCAGCAACCGCAGGCCGACGGCGACTATCCCGATCTCGCGGGCATGTTTCCCGCCGCCGCACGCATGCAGCGCGCGATTTTCGACCTGACCGGCCTGCGCGAGCGCGATGCGCGTGACACGCGCCCGTGGCTCAATCACGGCAACTGGCCCGGCGACTATTTCCCACTGCGCAAGCAGGCCACCGGAATCGAGCGATTCGAATCGAGCGAAGCGGATTATCCGTTCGTGCAGGTTGCCGGCGACGGTGTGCACGAAATCGCGGTCGGACCGATTCACGCCGGCACCATCGAGCCGGGCCATTTCCGGTTCTCGGTCGTCGGCGAGAAGGTGCTGCGACTCGAGGAACGGCTTGGCTATACGCATCGCGGCGTCGAACGACTGTTCGAACGGACGGCCGCATCGAACGGGCATCGCGTGGCGGGCCGGATCGCCGGCGACTCGACCGTCGCGTTCTCGTGGGCCTATTGCATGGCGCTCGAGCAGGCATGCGGCACGGCCGTGCCGGCGCGTGCACTGGCGCTGCGCGCACTCCTGCTCGAGCGCGAGCGCATCGCCAATCACCTCGGCGACCTGGGCGCGCTCGGCAACGATGCCGGATTCGCGTTCGGTCTCGCGCAGTTCTCGCGGCTCAAGGAGAACTGGATACGGACCAACGGCGGGATCTTCGGGCATCGATACCTGATGGACCGGATTGTGCCGGGCGGGCTGGCTGTCGACATTCATCCCGAGGACGCGGCGGTCCTCGCCGAACAGTGCGAACGCATCGCACGCGAAGTGCACGTGATGCGGAAGATCTACGAAGACCAGTCCGGGCTGCAGGACCGGTTTCTCGGCACCGGTCGACTGACTGCCGACGTCGTCGCGCATTTCGGCGTGCGCGGCATGGCCGCCCGCGCCAGCGGCCAGACCTTCGACGTGCGCGCGAACCTGCGGCCGGCCCCTTACCACGACTTGGCCGTGAAGGCGGCAAGCGATGCGCGCGGCGACGTCGCCGCGCGGGTCACCGTGCGGTTTGCCGAAATCGACGAATCGCTGCGTCTGATCGGCGCACTGCTGGCGACGCTTCCGGACGGGCCGATCGTCACCGGCGTCGCGCCCGCGGCGGCGCCATCCAGCGGCGTCGGCTGGGTGGAGGGCTGGCGCGGTGACATATTCGTCGCGCTCGAGACGGCAGCGGGCGATGCCATCGCCCGCTGCCATTGCCACGATCCGTCCTGGCAGAACTGGCCGGCGCTCGAGCATGCGATCATCGGCAACATCGTTCCCGATTTCCCGCTGATCAACAAATCGTTCAACCTGAACTACGCGGGGCACGACCTCTGATGTGGCAACTCATCCGTCAATTCGCGCGCACCGAATTTCCCGATGAACCCGTGCCGGCCACGGAAGCCGCCTGGCGACACGAGGTGCAGCAGATTCGTCAGGACATTCTCGACCTCCTCGGGCGCGCATTGTGCATCCGGCAGATCGACGCGGGTTCGTGCAACGGTTGCGAACTGGAGATCCACGCGCTGAACAACCCGTACTACAACATCGAAGGGCTCGGGATCAAATTCGTCGCCAGCCCGCGCCATGCGGACCTGCTGCTCGTGACCGGCCCCGTCACGCTGAACATGAAGGCGGCCTTGCTTGCCGCGTACGACGCGACGCCGGCGCCGAAGCTGGTCGTCGCGGCCGGCGAGTGCGCGTGCACGGGCGGCGTCTTTGCCGACAGCTATGCGGTGTGCGGCCCCGTTTCGTCGGTCCTGCCCGTCGATGTGACCATTCCCGGATGCCCGCCCCCGCCGGTCGATTTGCTGCGCGGCATTTTGACGGCGTGCCGATCGCGCGGAGATTAAAGCGGACGCCCGTGGCAATCCTTCAGCGGCGAGATCTCGTTAGCTCCTGCGGTGAGCACGAGCGGCATCGGGTGTCGGCGACGTTGCTGCCGAGCGGCAAAAGCCGGCTGCATTGATTCAAACTGAAAATGAAGACGTTTCTGGTTGCTGTCGCATTCGTTTTGATTATTGGCAGCTTGATTTCCGCGCTGTACTTCATGAATCACGACCGGGGCACAACCAAGCGCATGGCACGGTCGCTTGCGGCTCGCGTCGGATTGTCGATCACGTTGTTTCTGGCGCTGCTTATTGCGTATCGGCTGGGCTGGATCAAACCAACCGGTCTTCCTATCGGACGATAAGGCGCGCGGCCCCCGACGAAGCATGAGCGAACGAGTCGCGTCGTAAGAACAGCGGGATTCTCGCGCGCTTCGCGCCGCGCGATATCCCGCATTATTTTTATTCAGGTGAAGGAGAACTATATGGCTGAAACAGGTAAAGATCAGATTGTTCGTGCGTTCCGCGCGGTCTTTCTGGCGTTTCTCGGGGTCAACAAACGAAAAAATCTCGAGGCGGATGCGACGCAACTCAATCCCTTCGCCGTGATCGTTGCCGCACTCGTTGCAGTCGCTATTTTTATCGTGTTGCTGCTGTTCGTTGTGCATCTGGTCGTGGGTTGACCGTTGGCGCCGGCGCCGACCGGCCTTGTAGCACACCCGTTCAGAGGGGGGCCGCGGTATTTGCGTCTGATCGGGTTTGGGTGATAAATCGTGGCGTTGTGATAAGAATACTTATCCTGACGACTGCCTCGACGGTAACTTATTCTGACACCGGCGACGACGTCTGTTACCCGCTCTTCGAGCAGGCAGGTGCTGTCCCACAGGACTCTTCCTGCACGCTCTGGGCGTCAACAGCGAACGTTGGCCTGTCGAGCCGTTTCTGTACCTCCGACCCTAGCTATGCGACGCGCTATTGCGGCGATGCCTGCTATGCGAACGTCGTCGCTCTTGATCAGTTGTCTCAGCCCGCTGGTGCGCCGGAGAACGGCTTCATTGTCAATCAAACCTGCATCGCTAAGACCTCCTGCCTTTCCAAAACGAACCTCGACAACCGCGCTTGGCTCGACACAGTCGTGACTCGGTTTGTGACGCCCTTTACATCGAAGTCCGGCGACTGAAACATGGTCATCGCGTCATGCGACAATTTTCCCTCCACCATCGCCTATGTGAAGCAGAAGGTCTGTGAAGCGCGAATGGCCAGATACCATATCTCGCGTGATCTACAGTCGGCGCTCAACACTACGGGATGCGGTACGGTCAACGATTGGAACCGGATCGGATCCATCATCTCCACCCGTGTGGGCCAGGCAAATAACGTGGTGGCGGGTGCCTTCGCGTCGGGAATGGTTCAATATCTCCGCAACAACGTGCGCTCCCAGTGCGTCGACTACCGACAATCTCACAACCTTCCTGTAGAGGGGTAAAGCATGAACTTTGCAAAGACCTTCACACTGCCTCTTGTCGCGGTTCTCGCTGCGCTTGCGAATGTAGACGCCATGGCTCAGGACGCGCCGAATGCTGTCTTGGAGGTGAGTGTGAACGGGACTGTCTACAAAGGCGAGGCTGAATACGAAGCGACTGGAACGCCCGATCAAGCGGCGGCAGAAGCGTTCCTTAAGCAGAACTCCATTCACCTGCTGCCCGGCGGTAACGCCCAGTTGAAAGTCGCACTCGTTGGCACGGATGGGTCCAGGACCGATGTAACCACTGACGCCGACACGC
This sequence comes from Burkholderia sp. JKS000303, assembly GCF_002563755.1. Lineage (NCBI taxonomy): Bacteria > Pseudomonadati > Pseudomonadota > Betaproteobacteria > Burkholderiales > Burkholderiaceae > Burkholderia > Burkholderia sp. JKS000303. Next base: position 866,178 of record NZ_PDBZ01000002.1, on the reverse strand, counting down.
ACTACACGGCCGTCACGGACTGGAACCTCGATGTGTCTGCCAATGGGGTCCTCACACAGAGAGCTAATCCGAACTATTCTTCGGCTGATGCGAAAGGTTCAAAAGATGGACAGATAGCTATCTGGTACAAGAAGGGCACTACCTTCGGTTACAACGCAATCGAAGTAATTATTGACTAGCGTTTTAGTGGCATCACTCTTGGGTCGGGTTTCCATGCAACTCAACAGACTGCGAGTCGCGCATTTACTTTGGCAGAGGTGACCTCGCTCGTCCGGACAGTTTTCGGAGATTTTTAAGTGGAACGTCCGGGGCGAGCATGCCGCCGATTTAATCGCTGGCAGCGTCGCGAAGTATGCGTCATCCGGCGCGCGATCCGCCAGGATCGAATAAGTTATCCTAACCGAGACTTGATCTGACAGACGCGTCAACTAAGCGGTTTGTCCGATAGGGTCGGCTGTCGGCATGATCCGATCCAGTTGCCCGTCGCGCGCCAATGGTGTGCTTTCTACGAACGTTTGCATTGGCGTCTTACCGTAGCAGTATTTTCCCGAGTGCGTGTGCTCGGTGTTGAAGTTCGTTAATTTTTCTACTAGGTACGCTAATTGTTTTTATCCTGATGCTGGTGATGCGAATGAATGCAATCGAGAAAACGCACGATCCGTCGTGCAACCGAACCCCGGAATGAACGTCAGCCAGCCCCGTCGTCGACCGCGTCGCGCGGCTGACCGTTCTGCGCGCCGGTCTTTTCATGGCGATAGGCGCTTGGCGAGCAGCCCACGATGCGCTTGAACGCGTGGCCGAACGCGCTATCCGAGTCGTAGCCGAGCATTTGCGCCACCGCCGATATGGAGGCGTTCGAGCGTCGCAGTTCCCGCATCGCGAGCTGGATCCGCCAGCGCAGCACGTATTCGAGCGGCCCGAACCCTAGCCGCCGCTTGAAATGCAGCGCGAACGTCGAACGCGAGACGTGGCAGCAGGCTGCGAGCTCGTCGACGGTCCAGCGGCGTGCCGGGGCCGCGTGGATCGCGGCAAGCGCGGCGCTTACGCGGGCATCCGCGAAGCCGGCGAGCCACCCGACATCGCGACTGGCGCCGCTGTCGACGTAGTGCCGCAGTATCTGCACGAGCATCATGTGCCCGAGATGGCGGACCATCAACGCTGCACCCGGCGACGATGCACCGAATTCCCGAGCGAGCTGCTGCAGCGCCCAGCGCAGCACCGCCGCCTGGTCGGATTCGCCGTTCACGATGACCACGGGCGGCAGGCTGCCGAGCAGCAGTGGCATGCCCTCGTGGTACGAGAACCGGCCGCCGATCAGAAAGCAATCGGCCGGTTCGCCATAGTGGGCGATGCCGCGTTCGACATTGCGGTACACGTCGGCGACGGTGAGCGGCGCCACCGACGGATCGCTCGCGAGCGTGAATGCCCGCGGCGACGCGAGCAGGAAGCAGTCTCCCGTTCGCAGCCGCACGGGCGGCCCCGCGCCGTCGACGGTCAGCCAGCAGCTTCCTTCGACGACCGCGTTGAACTTGATGCCTTCGGGCGGCGGAAGGTCGACTGCCCACTCGCCGCCGGCGCGCAGGCCGGTGAAATACGCGTCGCGGGTTGTCAGCAGCGAGAGCACTTCGGATAGCGGATCCACGCACGGCCCCGGACGATCTCGACGAAAAACCGGATTCTATTGCATTTACTGTCCGGGTGCTGGTCCGCAGAATGGTCCGTACAGCGACGCAGCCGACGGGCGGCCGCGTGCTTGACCCAGTGTGCGTGGAGGCTTCAATGACGAGCAGGCAGCACCCCCTTCAATCCGGATTCGATGCCGCGTCGACGGCGAGCGATGTGCTCGGCGGACTCGATCTCCGTGGCAAAACGGCCATCGTCACGGGCGGCCATTCGGGGCTCGGCCTCGAGACGACGCGTGCACTGGCACAGGCCGGCGCGCACGTCGTGGTCGGCGCCCGGCGCGCCGATACCGCGCGTGACGCAGTGCGCGGCGTCGCCGGCGTCGAAGTCGCAGAACTCGACCTCGCCGATCTCGCGAGTGTGGCCGTATTCGCCGCCCGGTTCGTCGATGCGCGGCGCGACGTGCACATCGTGGTCAACAGCGCGGGCATCATGGCCTGTCCGGAGACGCGCGTAGGCCAGGGGTGGGAGTCGCAGTTCGCCGTCAATCACCTCGGTCACCATGCGCTCGTCAACCGGCTGTGGCCGGCGCTCGCGCATGGTCACGGCGCGCGCGTGGTCGCGGTGTCGTCGCTCGGACACCGGCTGTCGCCCATCCGCTGGGACGATCTCCAGTTCGCCCGCGGGTACGACAAATGGCTCGCGTACGGGCAGTCGAAGACCGCGAACGCGTTGTTCGCGGTGCAGCTCGACGCGCTCGGCGCGTCCAGCGGCGTGAGGGCCTATTCGTTGCACCCCGGCAAGATCGCGACGCCGCTACAGCGTCACCTGACACGCGAAGAGATGATGGCGCAGGGGTGGGTGGACGAGCACGGGATGCCCGTCGACCCGACTTTCAAGACGCCGGCGCAGGGCGCGGCGACCCAGGTATGGGCTGCAACGTCGCCGCGTCTCGCCGATATCGGCGGGGTGTACTGCGAGGACTGCGATATCGCGGTCGTCACGCAAGGTGACGAGGAAGCCGGTGTGCGGCCGCACGCGATCGATGCCGAGGATGCGGCGCGCCTATGGGCGCGGTCGGCGGCACTGACGGGAGTCGATGCGTTTGCGGATCGCCGCTGACGAGCGTTGAACGACCCCGTGCGGCGTCGCGACTGGCGTGCCGGGGAGGGCGCGCACATGCCCACTCACTGGCGCGTGGGCCGCAGCGCCCGCCCCATCTCCGCGATCGGCATCGCCACGATCGAATTCAACAGCCGAACTTCCCCCGCATCCGGCCGCGCGATCTCCCGCACTTCATCGAGCGTCAGCGCAACGTTGCGATCGAGCGGCTCGAGAAAGCGCTGCAATTCGCTGGCCGCCGCTTTCTCCCGGAGCCCGAGCGCCTGGCCGAACGCGATCAGCGCAGGCACGTCGATGTCCGCGAACCGCGTGGCCGCGCCGAGCGGCATCGTCAGTTCGCAGTGCGGCCAGTCGTCGCCGCGATGCTCGGGGCGGTGTGTCGGCGTGTGATACACCACCGTGCTGACGATGTCGTAGAACGGCGCAAGCCGGTAGCCGCGCGCATCGACGAAGAACGACAGGTTTTTCAGATGGGCGTCGCCATTGCCGACCACCACGTTGAAGACGGTCCAGCGGAACACCGACAGACGCGTCAGCGCACGCGTGCTGGTGCGATCGATCGCACGCGCGAGTTCCTGCGCATTCGCGCGCTGGTACTTGAAACCGCGATCGTAGTTGAGCAACTGCATCGTATCGATCGTATGCACGCGCCCGGCCGGCTCCGACGCGACGTCGCGGTCGAAACGGTCGATCACGTAGCACGCGGACGGCGCGCGCAGGAAATGCGCGTCCGGCACGTCGAGCCCCATCTGCTTCGCGAGCTTCATGCAGAAGAACTCGTTGATCGCCGAATGCGGGTAGCCGGCCGCGCGCATGTCCGGCTTGAGCAGGTGCATCGACGGCTCGCTGCCGACGGGTTCGAACAGCGCGTAGTCGGGCGCGTCGCCGCGCAGCACCAGCAGCAGCTTCTGCTGCGCGCCGGCCGCCGACATGCGCTTGGGCGCGGTGGCCGTCAGCGCGCGCTGCGGCATCGCCTGGATCCGGCGCTCGAGTTCGTCGAGCGGCAGCGGCTGCAGGCTGCCCGGCGCTTCATGCTCGCCGTCGGCCAGCAACGTGAGCGCGCCGGCCGACTCGCGCCCGAAGTAGGCGAGCAGGCCCCACGCGTCGGCGGCATCGACCTTCGCCTCGCGCGCAAGCGACATGCGCATGCCTTCCTCGGGCAGCAGGTTGTCGAAGAACCACTGGACCGGGCGATCGGTGGACGTGTCGATGAACGCGTCGGGACGCAACGGGAACGCCGGCGACAGCGGGTAGGCCGCCGGGGACGCGAGCCACTGCGCGTCGTATGCGAACGACCAGATGCCTTTGTCGTCGGTCAGCGTGCCCATGCGCACGCCGTTTGCGGAGGCAATCAGCGTGTTAGCCGCCATGGGCGCTCCTGCGGCGTTGCGCGGCCTTGAGCGCGGTTTCTTCCGAAATCTCGACCGACGATTCCGCGTACAGGCGCACGCCGAGCTCGCCGAGCAGCAGCATCACCTTGCCGATTTGCGCGGTCGGCTTCCCGGCTTCCACCTGGCTGATGAATTTCGGCGACAGCCCGGTGGCGTTCGCGAGTTCATCGCGGGTGAAACCCTGCTGGAGCCGCGCGGCGCGGATAAGGTGGGCGAGCGCGCCGATCGTACCGACGGACCGACTCTCCGACATGACGTTCTCCGTGCTTCGTATCTGATCGGGAACAGTATTGCATAACTTGCGCGTTCGGGCAGGTTTTCGTATCCATTCAGGAACGAATTGGCGTCCGCTGCTTTCGAATCGGCATTTCGTACCCGTTCGGGTACCAGGAGGGCGAAAACGTCACGAGATATGCTGTTCGTATCCGGACGGATACAGAGAGGGCGATGTTCTACGCCGAGAGACTGCGGCGGGCCACCCGTGACCGGCGATGCCGGCAACACGGCGCTGCATGCCGCACGCTTCGCGCGGCATGCAGCGCCTTCGCGTCATTCCGCGAACAGGTCGGGTCCGAACACCTCGTAATGGATCCGCGCCTCGTGAATCCCGAGGTTCTTCAACGCATCGTGCTGGATCCGCATGAACGGCACCGGGCCACAGATGTAGTAGTCGGCATCGGGCAGCAGGAGCGTGTCCTTGATCGCGTTCACGTCGACGAGCCCCTTGCGGTCGTAGTCGCTGCCTTCGGCATCCTGCGGCAGCGGGTCGTCGTAGAACACGACCAGCTTGAAGTTCGCGTACGTCTTCGCCGTTTCGCGCAGCCGGTCGCGCATCGCATGCACGCCGCTGTTGCGCGCGCCGTGCACGAACACGACCTGCCGCTGCGGATCCTGGATCGCGCGCTTCAGCATGCTGATCATCGGCGTCAGCCCGACGCCGCCGCTGATCAGCACGAGCGGCGTCTTCGCATTGACGTCGATGTGGAAGCTGCCGTACGGCGCGGCGAGCTTGATCTCGTCGCCGACGTTCACATGATCGTGCAGCAGACACGACACATAGCCGGGCGGATAGGTGCCGCCGCTTTCGCGTTTCACGGAGATCCGGTAGGTATGCCCGTTCGGCATGTCGGACAGGCTGTACTGGCGAATCTGCTGCAGGCCGAGTGCGGGCACGTCGACGGCGACGCTGATGTACTGGCCCGGCTCGAAGTTCGCGACCGGCTTGCCGTCGGCCGGCGCAAGGATGAACGATGTGATCACGCTGCTCTCGGGCCGCTTCTCGCGCACGACGAAGGTGCGCCAGCCGGTCCAGCCGCCCAGGCGATCCGACGACTGTTCGTACAGTCCGCTTTCCATGCCCATCAGCACGTCGGCAAGGTTGCCGTAAGCCTGCGCCCACGCGGAGATGATGTCGTCGGTCGCCGCGTCGCCGAGCGTTTCCTTGATCGCGGCGAGCAGGTTCTCGCCGACGATCGGGTAGTGCTCGGGCCGCACGCCGAGGCTCGCGTGCTTGTTCGCGATGTTCGTCAGCACGGCCGCGAGACTGCTCGGATCCTCGATGTTCTCCGCATACGCATAGACGGCGCGCGCCAGGGCCTGCTGCTGTTGCCCCTGCTCCTGGTGCGCCATGTTGAACACGTTCTTCAGCTCCGGATGCGCGTTGAACAGCCGCGTGTAGAAGCACTTGATGATGTCGTAACCGTGTTGCGCAAGGACGGGGGCCGTGGCCTTGACGATGTCTTTCGTTTTCTGCGTAAGCATGCTCGAACTCCTTCGTAAGGGGACGTTGCGTGCGGCGAGCGCTGTCGCGCGTCTGTCGTATCGGTGCGGGATTCGAACCCGTGCGGCACACGGGGCGAACGCACATTGTCCGGTCGGGCCGAAGGGCCGGTCAAGGTGCGGGTCGTGCCCGCGGCATGCCCCGCCGGGCCCGCCGTCCGAGCAGCGATCTTTATCGCTGCAGCAGATAAACGTATCGAAATCGCTTCGTTGACGCAGTCCGGCACGCGCTCGTAGATTCGGTTTTTTACCGAAACAAGGGCTGCATCGTGACGACTCCCGCCATCCGCGCCACCGAGTGGACGTTCGCCGGCCAACGGCCCGTGTCGCCGCCGCACGCCGGCACGCAGCAGTTCGACATCGTGGCGTTCGACGCGCCGCTGGGCGCTGAAGTCGTCGGCATCGACCTGTCGCAACCGCTCGACGCCACCGGTTTCGCGCGGATCCACCGCGCGCATCTCGATCATCACGTGCTGGTGTTTCGCGACCAGCGCATCACGCCGGCCGAGCACATCGCGTTCAGCCGCCGCTTCGGGCCGCTGCAGACCCACGTGCTGCATCAATTCGCGCTGCCCGCGCATCCGGACGTGCTGATCGTGTCGAACATCGTCGAGAACGGCAAGCCGATCGGGCTCGGCGACGCCGGCCATTTCTGGCACTCCGACCTGTCGTACAAGGAAAAGCCGAGCCTTGGCTCGCTGCTGCACGCGCAGGAGCTGCCGGCCGAGGGCGGCGACACGCTGTTCGCGAACATGCATCTCGCGTGGGATACGTTGCCTGCGCATCTGCGCCGCGCGGTCGAAGGGCTGCGCGCCGAGCATACGTATCTCGCCCGTTATGCGGAGCTGCAGGCGCGCAGCCCGTGGCGGCCGAACCTGTCGCCCGAGCAGATCGCGCAGGTCGAGGCGGTCGTGCATCCGGTCGTGCGCACGCATCCGGAAACGGGCCGTCGCGCGCTGTTCGTCAGCGAGCATTTCACGACGCGCATCGTCGACCTGCCCGAAGACGAAAGCCGCGCGCTGCTCGACGCGCTGTTCGCGCACAGCGTGCGCGCCGCGCACCTGTACCGGCATCACTGGCGCGACCACGATCTCGTGTTCTGGGACAACCGCTCGCTGATGCATCTCGCGGCCGGCACGCCTGACCACCTGCGCCGCAAGCTGTACCGCACGACGATCGAAGGCGACGCGCCGTTCTGAGTCGCGCGCCGCTGCGTTTCGCTGCCCCCCTTTCTGACTGGATCACTGGAGTTCCGATGTCGTTTCCGCTTTCGCCGGCGTTCAGCCGCACGACCCTGTCCGCGCGCCGCGCGTTGGCCGCCACGCTCACCGCCGCGCTCGCATTCGCGGGCGTCGGCCTGCCGCAAGCCGCGCATGCGGAAGGCCGCATCCGCATCGCCGAGCAGTTCGGCGTCGTCTACCTGATGCTGAACGTCGCGCGCGACCAGCAACTGATCGAGAAGGAAGGGCGCAAGGCCGGCATCGACATCAAGGTCGACTGGGTGCGGCTGTCGGGCGGCGCGGCCGTGAACGACGCGCTGCTGTCGGGTGCGGTCGATGTCGCGGGCGCGGGCGTCGGGCCGCTGCTCACCGTGTGGGATCGCACGCGCGGCCGGCAGAACGTGAAGGGCGTCGCGTCGCTGGGCAATTTCCCGTACTACCTCGTCAGCAACAACCCGAACGTGAAGACCATCGCCGACCTGAGCGCGAAGGACCGGATCGCGGTGCCGGCCGTCGGCGTGTCGGTGCAGTCGCGCGTGCTGCAGTATGCGGCCGCGAAGCAGTGGGGCGACAAGCAGTTCGACAAGCTCGATGCGCTGACGCAGGCGATTCCGCATCCCGATGCGACGGCCGCGATTCTCGCGAACAGCAACGTGATCACCGGCCACTTCGGCAATCCGCCGTTCCAGGAGCAGGAGCTCGCGGGCAATCCGGGCGCGCATATCGTGCTGAGTTCGTACGACGTGCTCGGCGGGCCGAGCTCCGCGACGGTGCTGTACGCCACGCAGAAATTCCGCGACGACAACCCGAAGACGTACCACGCATTCGTTGCAGCACTCGCCGACGCGGCCCGCCAGATCGCGGCCGATCCCGAGCGTGCGGCCGACACGTATATCCGCGTGAACGGCTCGAAGATCGACCGTGCGTTGCTGCTGAAGATCCTGCGCAATCCGCAGGTGCAGTTCAAGACCGCGCCGCAGAACACGCTGCGGCTCGCGCAGTTCATGTATCGCACCGGCGCGATCCGCAACGAGCCGAAATCGTGGCGCGACTACTTCTTCGACGATCCGGCGACGGCCGGCGGCAGTTGAGTGCCGGCGCCGCTATGGCATCGCGATCGGCGCTTATGCGTCGAGCCGGTTTCGATATGTGCAATCGTTGGTTGGGTCGTGTCACACATGGCCGCATGCTGATGCTTTCTTCGCAAGAGTCTCGATCATGAACGCCACTTCCCCTCGAATCGGGTTGCCGCCGTATGCCACACGTGGCACCGCTGCGCCGGCCGCGCGTGCGGCAGCCGATGCACGTACCGCGACCCGGCCCGCGCCGCAGGCCGCACCGGCCGACGCGCGCAGCGAGCGCCTGCTGGCCATCGACCGCGTGAACCTCGAATACCGGAGCGGGGCGCGGATCGTGCGCGCCACGCATCAGGTCAGCTTCGACGTGTACGGCAGCGACCGCTTCGTGCTGCTCGGCCCGTCGGGCTGCGGCAAGTCCACGTTGCTCAAGGCGATCGCCGGCTTCATCGAGCCCGTGTCGGGTTCGATCGCGCTCGACGGCAGTCCCGTGAATGGGCCGGGCCCCGACCGCATCGTCGTGTTCCAGGAGTTCGACCAGCTGCCGCCGTGGAAGACGGTCGCCGAGAACGTCGCGTTTCCGTTGCGTGCGGCCGCGAAGCTGTCGCGTGCCGAAGCGCGCGAGCGCGCGCTGCACTATCTCGACAAGGTCGGGCTCACCGCGTTCGCCGACGCGTATCCGCATACGCTGTCCGGCGGGATGAAGCAGCGCGTCGCGATCGCGCGCGCACTCGCGATGCAGCCGCGCGTGCTGCTGATGGACGAACCGTTCGCCGCGCTCGACGCACTCACGCGCCGCAAGATGCAGGAAGAGCTGTTGCGCTTGTGGGACGAGTTCCGCTTCACGCTGCTGTTCGTCACGCATTCGATCGAGGAAGCGCTCGTCGTCGGCAACCGGATCCTGCTGCTGTCGCCGCATCCGGGCCGCGTGCGCGCGGAACTCAACAGCCACGAGCATTCGCTCGAGAACGTCGGCACCGGCGACTTCCGCGACAGCGTCACACGCATCCATCATTTGCTGTTCGATACCGACGCGACCGGCGTCGCGAACGCGACGAACCCTGAGGACACCGCATCATGAGCACGATCGACCCGGTCCTGCCGCCGTTGCCACCCGTTCGCGCGGAATACGCGTGCACGCTCGACACGCCGCCCGACGCAGAGCGCGCGGCACCCGCGCCGCTGTTGCGCCGCATCGCCGATGCGGGCTGGTTTCGCCGCGGCGTCATCGCGCTCGTGCTGATCGCCGTGTGGGAGATCGTCGCGCGCATCGTCGCGAACGATCTGCTCGTGCCGACCTTCGGCGCGACGCTCGCGGCGTTCGTGCAGGGCATCGAGTCGGGCGAACTGCTCGTGAAGACGGGCATCTCGATGTCGGTGCTGCTGCGCGGCTATGCGCTCGGCGTGTTCTTCGCGTTCGTGCTGACGTCGGTCGCGGTGTCGACGCGCATCGGCCGCGACGTGCTGACGATGCTCACGTCGATGTTCAATCCGCTGCCGTCGATCGCGTTGCTGCCGATCGCGCTGCTGTGGTTCGGGCTCGGCACCGGCAGCCTGCTGTTCGTGCTCGTGCACGCGGTGTTGTGGCCGCTCGCGCTCAGCATGTACACCGGTTTCGCCGGGGTGCCGGCCACGCTGAAGATGGCCGGGCGCAACTACGGGCTCACCGGCCTGCGGCAGATCGCGCTGATCCTCGTGCCGGCCGCGCTGCCGTCGATTCTGGCGGGGCTGCGGGTCGGCTGGGCATTCGCGTGGCGCACGCTGATCGCGGCGGAACTCGTGTTCGGCGCGAGCGCGGGGCAGGGCGGGCTCGGCTGGTACATCTTCCAGAACCGCAACGAGCTGTATACCGACCGCGTGTTCGCGGGGCTCGCGGCCGTCATCGTGATCGGCCTGCTCGTCGAGCACCTCGTGTTCGATACGCTCGAGCGCGTGACGGTGCGCCGCTGGGGCATCCAGCACTGACATTCCCGGCGCGCGCATAACCAAAGCTGAAATCGGTTTTTCACGCGCGCTGCACGCGCAGCCTTCCTTCCTGGAATTTTCCCGATGACGACCCGCACTGGCCATCTGCACCTCGGCGCGTTCCTGTACCCCACCGGCCATCACATCGCCGCCTGGCGCCATCCCGGCTCGCAGGCGGATGCCGGCGTCGACTTTCGCCACTACGTGCGGCTCGCGCAGGCGGCCGAGGCCGCGAAGTTCGATCTCGTATTCCTCGCGGACGGCGTCGGCACGCGCGGCGACGATGTCGAGTTCCTGAGCCGGACCGCGCACAGCTACGTCGCGCAGTTCGAGCCGTTGACGCTGCTGTCGGCGCTCGCGGCCGTCACCGAGCGTATCGGGCTGGTCGGCACCGCGTCGACGAGCTTCAACGAGCCGTTCCACATCGCGCGCAAGTTCGCGTCGCTCGATCACATCAGCGGCGGTCGCGCCGGGTGGAACCTGGTCACGTCGTCGAGCGCGCACGAAGCGCGCAACTTCAATCGCGACGCGCATTTCGATCACGGCGAACGCTATGCGCGCGCCGAGGAATTCGCGGACGTCGTGCGCGGGCTGTGGGATAGCTGGGACGACGATGCCTTCGTGCGCGATCGCGCGGCGGGACGCTTCTTCGATCCCGGCAAGCGCCACGTGCTCGATCATCGCGGCCGCTTTTTCCAGGTGCGCGGGCCGTTGAACGTCGCGCGCTCGCCGCAGGGGCATCCGGTCGTCGTGCAGGCCGGTTCGTCGCCGGCCGGCACGCGGCTCGCCGCACGCACGGCCGAGGTGATCTTCACCGCGCAGCAGACGCTCGACGATGCGATCGCGTTCTATGCGGACGTGAAGGGGCAACTCGCCGCATTCGGCCGCGATCCCGACACGCTGAAGATCATGCCCGGCGTATTTCCGGTGGTCGGCCGCACCGAGCGCGAAGCGAAGGAGAAATTCGACGCGCTGCAGGCGCTGATCGACCCGAAGGTCGGGCTCGCGCTCGTGTCGGGGCTGACCGGCGGCGTGGATCTGTCCGCGTATCCGCTCGACGGCCCGATTCCGCCGCTGCCGGAGACGAACGCGAGCAAGAGCCGGCAGACGCTGACGCTCGAACTCGCCCGCCGCGAGAACCTGACGATCCGCGAGCTGTATCTGCGTATCGCCGGCGCGCGTGGTCACTGGCAACTGGTCGGCACGCCGGGGCAGATCGTCGACGCGCTCGAGGAGCGGTTCGTGCGGTACGGCGCGGACGGCTACAACGTGATGGCGCCGACCTTGCCCGGCGGCCTCGACGACTTCATCGAACTCGTGCTGCCCGAACTGCGCCGCCGAGGGCTGTTTCGCAGCGACTATGCGGGACGGACGCTGCGCGATCATCTCGGGTTGCAACGGCCGGCGCGGCGCGCATTCACTGCGCCTGGCGCGTCTGCCGCGTGAATTCGAAGGGGAAGCGCCCGGCCGTCGAACGATGGCGGCACGGGCATTGACCACCTTGTGAAAATATCGTGCGCACCATCCCGGGCTTTGCGGAAGAGCGCTCGCGCTCGCGCTTGCCCGACGAACGCACGCGTCACAGCCTTCCCGGCCTCGGATCCGCCACGAAACCGTCGCGATTCGGCATCTTCACGCGCGGCAGCGTGCGCGCGTCGAGCGTCGCGTCGTCGGGCACGATGCCGTTCAGGTGCAGCACGTACGCGGTGACCGCATAGACGTCGTCCGCGCTCAGCGATTGGGGCGCGTTGTATGGCATCGCACGACGGATGTAATCGAACAGCGTCGTCGCATACGGCCAGTAGCTGCCGACCGTCTTCTTCGGTTTCGCATCGGTCAACGAGCCGATCCCGCCGACGAGCGGATCGCCGACGCCGCCCTGGCCGGCGGCGCCGTGACACATCGCGCATGTGTCCGCGAACACGTGCGCGCCGCGCGCGACCGTGCCAGCCCCGCGTGGCAGGCCGCTGCCGTCGGGGGCGACGTCGATGTCCCATGCGGCGATCGTCGCGCGGTCGACCGGCTGGCCGAGACCGAAGCCCGCGCCGAACGCGGGCGCGGCGAGCGCACAGCTCATCGACGTCGCCACCGTGAACGATGCAATCAGACGCGCAATCGGTTTATGCATTGCGCACCTCGCCGTCCGCGTCAACGCGCCAGTTCTGGATGCCGTTGTAGTGGTATTGCGAGTTCACGCCGCGCGCGGCGACGAGCGCGGCGCGGGTCGGTTGCACGTAGCCCGTGTCGTCGGTCGCGCGGCTTTGCAGGTCGGCCGGCTCGCCGTTCCAGATCCAGTCGGCCTCGAAGCGCGTCAGCGCGCGATCGCGCACGTCGCCCGCGAGCCGCGCGGCGCGCCAGGTGCGGCCGCCGTCGGTCGAGACGTCGACCGCGCGAATCCGGCCGCGCCCCGACCACGCATAGCCGCCGATCGGGTAATAGCCGTGCGACGCGAGCCGGTGGCCGGCCGACGGCCGCGTGATCACCGATTTCGCGTCCATCTCGAACACGAACTGGCGCGCGCGGCCGTTCGGCAGCAGGTTCGTGTATTTCGACGTTTCCTCGCGCGTCATTTCCGGCGCGCGGACCAGCTTCAGCCGTCGCAGCCACTTGATGTTCGTGTTGCCTTCGAAGCCCGGCACGATCAGCCGCACCGGATAACCGTTCTCGGGCCGCAGCCGCTCGCCGTTCTGCGCATAGACAACCAGCGCGCGATCGAGAATCCGGTCGAGCGGCAGGCTGCGCGTCATCGCCGCGCCGTCCGCACCCTCCGCGAGCAGCCAGTGCGCGGCCGGATCGATGCCGGTTTCGTCGAGCAGCGTCGACAGCCGCACGCCGGTCCATTCGCAGCACGACAGCAGCCCGTGCGTGAACTGAACGGGCAGCCCGCTCGGGCCGTTCCATTCGCTGCCGGTGTTGCCCGAGCATTCGAGAAAGTGGATGCGCGATTCGGACGGAAAGCGCAGCAGGTCGTCGATCGTGAAGATGCGCGGTTCGCGCACGAGGCCGTGCACGACGACGCGATGGCGTTGCGCGTCGATATCGGGCACGCCCGCATGATGGCGCTCGTAGACGAGGCCGTTCGGCGTGATGTCGCCGAACAGGTCGGCGAGCGGCGTCATCGACGAGCCGGAGCCGGGCAGCGCCGGCGTGCGGGCGCTGCGACGGATCACGTCGCGCTCGTGCGCGCCCGGCAGGCCGTACGGCGGCGACAGCAGCGGTGCCCCGGGCGTGCGGGTCCACGGCGGCACATCGAGCGGCGCCAGCGCCGGGCTCGCGAGTGCGCCGCCGCTCGGCAGCAGCGCGGCGGCCCAACCGCCGGCGAGTTGCCGCAGCGCGGTGCGGCGGCCCGTGCGGGGCGGGCGTTGCGGGCGAAGGCGGGAGTCGGTCATGGTCGAAGCCGCGCGGCGGCATGCGGAAAAACGCACATTCTCGGCAACGGCGCGCGACGCGGCAAACAAGCATTCCCGCTTTGCTTATCGCGGCGCGCCCCGCTGCGTGCGATCAGAACTTCACGCGCAGCCCGCTGACGAACGCGAGCTGGCGATTCGTCGACGACGCGCTGCCGATGTTCGAGATCGCCGCGATCTTGCGATAGCCGCCCGGCGTCGCGGTGCTCGCATCGCCGGCCGCCAACTGGTAGATGCCGGACAGATAGATGTCGGTGCGCTTGGACAACGCATAGTCGAACCCGAGCGTGAACTGGTGCCAGCGCGGCTTCAGCGTCTGGCCGCCGGTGCCGGGCAGGCCGCTCGCGCGTCCGTCGGTGAACGTGTAGACGCCGATCAGCGTCGCCGCCGGCGTGATCTGGTAGCGCCCGTTGACGTCGTAGTTGTTGAACTTGCGCGACGAGCCGTCGAGATAGTCGAGCTGCGTGTGGCTCCACGCGAAGCCGAGCGTTGCGCGGCCCAGCGCGTAGTTCGCGCCCGCGACGCCGATCTGCTGCTTGCGCACGCCGCCATTCAGCCCGTAGAAGAACCCGCCGCTGTAGTCGTTGCCCGTCGTCGAGGTCGCGCCGCCCACCGCGCCGCTGGTGTTCGACGTCGTGCTCGGATTGTTCAGCCGCACGTAGCCGGCGCCCGCCGACAGCGGGCCGTTCACGTAGTTGGCCGACACGCCCCACGCATTGTTGTTCGAGAAGCCCGTGCCCGCGCCGCCGTTCGCCTGGTTGCTGAACGCGTACAGCACGTCGGCCGTGAAGCCGGCGATCGTCGCGCTGCGGAACTTCACCGCGTTGTTGATCCGGAAGCTCTGGTTCATGTTGTCGTTGTCGCCGACATGGGTCGCCGGCGACCAGAAGCCGGAGCCCGAGTACTGCGCGACGAGATCTGTGATCGGCTCGTACTGGCGGCCGAGCGTCAGCGTGCCGATGCCGGCCTTGCTCAGGCCCACGTACGCGGAACGGCCGAACAGGCGGCCGCCCTGGCCGAGCCCGCCGTCGCTCGGCCGGAACCCGCTTTCGAGGGTGAACACGGCCTGCAGGCCGTCGCCGAGATCCTCGACGCCTTTCAGGCCCCAGCGGCTGCCGCTCAGCTTGCCGCTCGTCTGCTGGATGTTGCTCGCGCCGCCCTGGTTGTTCGTATAGGCGAAGCCGGCATCGACGAGGCCGTACAGCGTGACGGAACTTTGCGCATGTGCGCCGATGGAACCGACGGAAACCAAACCCAGGACTACCGATTTCTTGATCATGAATATCCTCTGTTTTTTATGGGTACGTCTGCGAGGATCACGATGCTATTGAGTCCGGGCCGCGCAACGAACGGCCGATCCGTGGTTTGCAAATCGTCAGGTTATCGAATTGCAATGCGCGTTGCCGCGCGCCCGGCGCGTGCGTCGTCATTGCGTCCGCGTCGCCTGCTGGCGCGGACGCATCGCATGAACGGCGAACGCCGACCGGCCGAAACGTAAGGTCGCGGTCATATCGTTCGATGCAATCGTTGGATGGGGCGCGTGCGGGTTGCGACGGTGCCGATGTTTTTATGCAACGGGGTGCTGGGCGGGCGCGGAGCGATGCGGTAGACGCGCCGGCATATCCATTCCGCGAAGCGTGGGCAGGGCGGGCTATCGCGGAAGGCGCCGAACCACACGCACGCCCCCGCCACCGTCATGCCGGAGGCCGCACGGGTTACTCGTCGACCTCGGTCGACACGGCGCGCACGCGCTTGCGAATCTCCGAATCCAGAATCAGCCGCCCGCGCAGCTTCCCCTTCATCCGCTTCACGTGCTTCGGCGCCTCGGTCATGTGCTCGACCATCAGCGCGCGGACGCGCTCCACGTCGCGTTCGCGGGCGGCCTGCAGGATCGAGCGGTGAATCGTCACGTTCGCTTCGCCGAAACGCTTGTGTTCGGCGATCGGCGTGTCGTTCCGGAATTCGATCAACTGCCGGATCATCTCGTTGATCAGCTCGCAACTGAAGCGCAGGAACGGATTCGGGTTCGCGGCGGCGAGGATGTCGTGGAACGTCGTGTCCTCCTGCCGCTGTCGCACCAGATGACCGCGTTCGAGCGCGCCTGACGAGCCGTCGCAGCATGCGATGTTGGCCTCGAGCGCGGCGAAATCCTGCTCCGTCAGGTGCGGCACCGCGCCCGCGGCCAGCTCGGGTTCGAGCAGCTTGCGCACGGTGTAGATGTCGTCGATCGTGACGTCCTTGAAGAACAGATAGTTCTGCAGCAACTGCAGCGTCCGGTCGAGCGGGACCTCGACCACCATCCCGCCGCCCGTCGGCCCGGTCGTGACCTTGATCAGGCCTTGTACTTCCAGCGACTTCAACGCCTCGCGGATCGTGCTCTTGCTGACCGCATAGAGCTGCTGCAGCTCGGCCTCGCGCGGCAGGCGGTCGCCGGGCTTCAGGTCCTTTTCCGTAATGAGCCGCTTGATTTCTTCCGCGACGAGATCCGCGCGCTTCGGCTGCTTGATTTCGACCGCGAGGCCTGCCCTGGCTCGGTCCATGACCATCTTCGAGACTCCTTTGTCTGACATGCGCGCGCCCGTTCACATCGTCGTCGATCGGCCCGGGCGCGGCGGTAGGGAATTTTGCCTGATTGACACGAATTTTGATCGTCTCTAGCATCGGGTTCATCCTATTTATCATGATAAATAGGATGAACTGACGACGCATCCCTTTCCGTAGAGCGTTGGCACGGTTTGGCAGTCCGTCGTATCGCGTGTGTTTGTCCCTCCAAGGAGCGTCAACTTGAATCGCCGAGAACTGTTGAAACTGGCCGCGCTGTCGGCCGTACCGGGCGCGCTCGGCGCCCTGGGGTCCCGTGCCGCATTCGCCCAGGGCACCCCGATCCAGCTTGCCTGTCCGGTGCCGATGTCCGGCCCGTTCGCGGCCAACGGCAAATACGCCGACCTCGGCATGCAGCTGGCCGTCAAGCAGTACGGCAAGGTGCTCGGCGCACCGCTTGTCTATACGACGCTCGACACCGAGGGCAAACCCGCGACCGCCGTGCGGCGCGTGCAGGAGATCGCGCAGCAGAAGGGCGCGCGCTTTTTTGCGGGCGGTATTTTGTCATCCGAATCGTTGGCGATGGGCAAGGAAGTGCAGAAGGCCGGCGGCGTGTTCATCACGACGGCCGGCGCGGACGAGCTGACCGGCAAGGACTGCAACGACGCGACGTTCCGCTGGTCGGTGCCGACCTTCGGCGCGATCGAGCAGACGGTGCGCCCGCTGATCCAGACGCTGCCGAAGGCGAAGCGCTGGTACACGATCACCCCGCAATACGTGTTCGGCGACGGGCTGCTGTCGGCGGCGAAGGCGATCTTCAAGGAAAAGGGCATCGAGCACGTCGGCAACAGCTATCACTCGCTGGCCGAGAAGGAATTCAGCGGCTATCTGACGAACGCGGCCGCCGCGCAGCCGGACGTGCTGCTGATCCTGAACTTCGGCTCGCAGTCGTCCGACACGCTGCGCCAGGCCGTCAGCTTCGGGATGAAGCGCAACTGCACGATCCTGCTCGCGTGGGCATCGGGCCTCGAGCAGTTCGAGGCGCTCGGACCGGACATCTGCGACGGCGTGTATTTCGGCGCGCAGTACTGGCACGGGATCGATTCGCCGCTGAACCGCGACCTCGTGAAGCGCACGAACGCCGCGTTCAAGGCCAACCCGAACTACAGCCTCGCGGGTTCGTACATCTGTTCGAAGATCCTGATCGACGCGATGGTGAAGGCCGGCAGCGCCGATCCGAAGAAGGTGATCGCGGCGATGGAAGGCATGAAATACGACGGCCTCACCGGCCCGGAGGAAATCCGCAAGGGCGACCACCAGGTGATGAAGAACTACTACCTGCTGAAGGGCAAGCCGAAGAGCCGGATGAAGAACGCCGACGACTACGCCGACATCGTCAGCTCGGGCCAGTCGTTCCTGCCGGTCGACAAGACCGGCTGCAAGCTCGCCTGACACGCTGCGCGCGTCCGCGTGCGTCGTGTGCCGCGGACGTCCCATTCCTTCCTTTCTGACACGGAAGCCATGAACGTCTATCTGCTGCAGATCGTCAACGGCATCGGCGTGGGAATGCTGTACTTCCTGCTCGCCGTCGGCCTGTCGATCGTGTTCGGCTTGCTGCGCTTCGTGAATTTCGCGCACGGCGCGTTCTATCTGCTCGGCGCGTACCTCTGCTACCAGGCGCTGCAATGGTCGGCGAATTTCTGGGTCGCGCTCGCGGTCGTGCCGCTCGTCGTCGGCGCGTTCGCATGGATCGTCGAGAAGCTGGTGCTGCGTCATGTGTACGCGCAACAGCATGAATTCCACATCCTGGTGACGGTCGGTCTCGCGCTCGTGCTGCAGGAGTGCGCGATCCTCGTGTGGGGCCCGCTCGGCGACAACGTGCCGCCGCCCGACGCGCTGAACGGCGTCGTCGTGTGGGGCGGCTTCATCTACCCGAAATACCGGCTGTTCGTGATCGGCTTCACGGCGGTGCTGGCCGCGCTGCTGTGGTGGCTGCTCGACGGCACGCGGCTCGGCAGCACGGTGCGCGCGGGCAGCGAGTCGTCGGAGATGGTGTCGCTGCTCGGCATCAACGTGACGCGCGTATTCAGCCTCGTGTTCGCGCTCGGCGCGGCCACGGCGGCGCTCGCCGGCGTGCTCGCCGCGCCGATCCGCGGCGTCGATCCGTTCATGGGCATCGAGGCGCTGGGCGTCGCGTTCGTCGTGGTCGTGGTCGGCGGGATGGGGAATTTTCTCGGGGCGCTGGTGGGCGGGCTGCTGGTCGGCATCGTGCAGAGCCTGATGAGCACGCTGTGGCCGGAAGGCGCGCGGCTGATGATCTACGTCGCAATGGCGGCCGTGCTGCTGCTGCGTCCGAACGGTTTGCTGGGGAGGGCTGCATGATCGATTCGTCGAAATCGCTGTCGCCCGGCGCGGCAGCCGCGCCGCGTGCGCCGCTGTGGCGCTGCGCGCTGCAACGCCCGGAAGGCTGGCTCGCGGTGCTCGCCGCGTGCGTGCTGCCGCTGGTGTTGAGCTCGGGCTCGCTCGCGACCGAAGTGCTGGTGTTCGCGCTCGCCGCGCTCGGCTGCAACCTGCTGCTCGGCTACACGGGGCTGCTGTCGTTCGGGCAGGGCATCTTCTTCGGGCTCGGCAGTTACGCGGCCGGGCTGGTGCTGACCCGTGGCGTCGAATCGGTGACGGTCGCGCTCGTCGCGGCCGCCGTGCTCGGCGCCGTCGCCGCCGCGCTCGTCGGCTGGTTCTCGATCCGGCAGCGCGGCACCTATTTCGTGATGCTGACGCTCGCGTTCGGGCAGCTGTTCTATTTCCTCGCGTATACGACGCCGGACGTCACGGGCGGCGACAACGGGCTGCTCGACATCCCGCGCCCGGCGTTGTCCGCGTTCGGGCATGCGCTCGTCTCGATCGATTCGCCGTGGCGCTATTACGGCTTCGTCGCGGTGCTGTTCGTCGCAGTGTTCTGGCTGCTGCTGCGCGTGTCGCGCTCGATATTCGGCCGCACGCTGCTCGCGATTCGCGACAACGAGGCGCGCGCGGCGGCGGCCGGCTACGACGTGCAGCGCTTCAAGCTCGCGGCGTTCGTGATCTCGGGCGCGGTCACGGGCCTGGCCGGCGCGCTGCACGCGCTGATGACGGGCATCGCGCCGCTGTCGAACATCGACTATCACACGAGCGAGATGATCCTCGTGATGACGGTGATCGGCGGCACCCGCAACCTGTTCGCGTCGGTGCTCGGCGCCGCGTTCTACGTGCTGTTCGCGGACTGGCTGTCGACGTTGTGGCCGCGCTGGCTGCTGTTGCTCGGCCTCGTGCTGATCGCGGTCAGTCTGTTCATGCAGCGCGGCTTGTGGGGACTCGGCGAACGCATCGTGGCGTCGCTGCGGCGCACCGATCGCACGGCGGCTACGGCCAGGGAGCAGCAATGAGCGAAGCGATTCTCGAAGCGCGCGGCATCGTCAAGCGCTACGGCAAGTTCACGGCGCTGGGCGGCGTCGACCTGCGGATCATGCCGCGCACCGTGCATTCGGTGATCGGCCCGAACGGCGCGGGCAAGACGACGCTGTTCCACACGCTGACGGGCACGCTGCCCATCACGTCGGGCTCGATCCTGTTCGACGGCCACGACGTGTCGCGCGAACCCGATCACAAGCGCGTGCGGCGTGGCATCGCCCGCTCGTTCCAGGTGACGAGCCTGTTTCTGAACCTGAGCGTGCGCGAGAACCTGCGGGTCGCCGCGCAGGGCGTCGAATCGCGGCGCGCGCTGAACCCGTGGACGCCGCCGCGCGGCGCGCTCGCGCACGACGGCATCGTGGACGACGTGCTCGAGCGGCTCGGCCTGCAGCGCTTCGCCGCCACCGCGGCCGGCGTGCTGTCGCACGGCCAGCAGCGCCGGCTCGAAGTCGGGATGGCGCTGGCGGCGCGGCCGCGCGCGATCTTTCTCGACGAGCCGACGTCGGGGATGGGGATCGACGATCTCGACGACATGAAGGCGCTGATTCGCGGCTTGCGCGACGACTACACGGTCGTGCTGATCGAACACAACATGGGAATCGTGATGGACATCTCGGACACGATCACGGTGATGCAGCAGGGGCGCGTGCTCGTCGAAGGCAAACCCGACGCGATTCGCGGCAACGAGCGCGTGCGCAGCGCGTATCTCGGCAACATGATCACGGGAGGCCGCGCATGATGCTCGACGTGAAGGACGTCCATGCGTGCTACGGCAAGAGTCACGTGCTGCAGGGCATTTCGCTGAACGTGAACGAAGGCGAGACGGTGACGCTGCTGGGGCGCAACGGCGCGGGCAAGTCGACGACGCTCAAGACGATCGCGGGTGTCGTGGCGCCCACTGGCGGCACGGTGACGTTCGCGGGCCGCTCGCTGTCGAGACAGCCCGCGCACCGGATCGCTGCGCGCGGGCTGTGCTTCGTGCCCGAGCATCGCGGGATTTTCCGGCTGCTGTCGGTCGAGGAAAACCTGCGGCTCGGCGCGCGCCGCGATTCGCCGTGGCAGCTCGACGACATCTACCGGATCTTCCCGCGCCTGAAGGAGCGGCGCCGCAACGGCGGGGCGCAGCTGTCGGGCGGCGAGCAGCAGATGCTCGCGATCGGCCGCGCGCTGATGAATCACCCGCGGCTGCTGATGCTCGACGAGCCCGTCGAAGGGCTGGCGCCGGTGATCGTCGAGGAGATCGTCGCGCAACTGAAGCAGATCAAGGCAGCCGGCGTCGCGATCCTGCTGGTCGAACAGAACCTCGAAGTGTGCACGCAGCTCGCGGATCGCCACTTCGTGATCGAACAGGGCGTGATCGTCTACGAAGGCAGCAACGCGGCATTCGTGGCCGATCACGAGGTGAAGGACCGTTATCTGGGCGTCGGCGTCGCGTGAGCGCCGGGCCCTTTCATTGCGAGGATTTCCATCGATGCAAGTTCAGGATTCGACACCGGGCGTCGCGGCGTCCGGCTTGCGCGTCGACGGCGCGCGGCTGTGGGACAGCCTGATGCGTCTCGCGCGGATCGGCGCGACCGACAAGGGAGGCGTGTGCCGCCTCGCGCTCACCGAACTCGATCGCGACGCGCGCGACCTGTTCGTCGCATGGGCGAAGGACATCGGCTGCACGGTGCGGGTCGACGCGATCGGCAACATCTTCGCGCGGCGTGCCGGCGAGCGCGACGACCTGCCGCCCGTGACGACTGGCAGTCATATCGACACGCAGCCGACCGGCGGCAAATTCGACGGCAACTACGGCGTGCTCGCCGGCCTTGAAGTGCTGCGCACCCTCGACGATGCCGGCGTGCGCACGCGTGCGCCGCTCGAGGTCGCGGTCTGGACCAACGAGGAGGGCTCGCGCTTCGTGCCGGTGATGATGGGCTCCGGCGTGTTCGCCGGCGCGTTCACGCTCGATCATGCGCTTGCGCAACGCGATCGCGACGGCGTGTCGGTGCGCGACGCGCTGGCCGCGATCGGCTATGCGGGCAGTGCTGACGACGGGCGCGACGCGCATCCGGTTGGCGCGTATTTCGAAGCGCATATCGAGCAGGGGCCGGTGCTGGAGGCGCACGACACGACGATCGGCGTGGTCGAGGGCGCGCTCGGGCAGCGCTGGTACGACGTGACCGTCTACGGGATGGAGGCACACGCGGGCCCGACGCCGATGGCGCTGCGGCGCGACGCGCTGCTGGTCGCGGCCGATCTGGTGCGCGCCGTGAACGGCATCGCGTGCGCGCACCCGCCGCATGGGCGCGGCACGGTCGGCTGGGTCGACGTGCACCCGAATTCGCGCAACGTGATTCCGGGCCGCGTGACGCTGACCGTCGACCTGCGCGCGGCCGACGATGCGACGCTCACTGCGATGGATGCGGCGTTGCGCGCGGTATGTGGCGATCTGGGCGCATCGGCCGGCATGCGGATCGACGTCGAGCAGGTCGTGTACTTTCCGCCGCAGCCGTTCGACGCGACGCTGGTCGAGCAGGTGCGGGCCGGCGCGCTCGCGCTCGGGCTGTCGTCGATGAGCGTGATCAGCGGCGCGGGCCACGATGCCGTGTATCTTGCGCGCGTGGCGCCGACCGCGATGATCTTCGTGCCGTGCAAGGACGGGATCAGCCACAACGAGATCGAGGATGCCGATCCGGTGCATCTCGAAGCCGGCTGCAACGTGCTGCTGCAGGCGATGCTGGGCGCGGCCGGCATGGCGCAAGGGGGCGCGCGATGAAGATCCTGATCGCCCGGATGAACCACGAGACCAACACGTTCTCGCCGGTGCCGACGCCGCTCGGCGCATTCGGCCGCAACGGCCCCGACTGGGGCGACGACGCGTATCGCGCGAACCACGGCATGCGGACCGCGATGGCCGCGTTCCTCGAGGCGGCCGCGCGCGAGGGGGCCGACGTCGTGACACCCGTATCGGCGGCGGCGAACCCGAGCGGGCCCGTCGCGGCCGACGCGTATGCGGCAATCTGCGACGCGATCGTCGCGGCCGCGCCCGGTTGCGACGCGGTGATGCTCGACCTGCACGGCGCGATGGTCGCCGAACAGAGCGCGGACGGCGAGGGCGACCTGCTCGCGCGCGTGCGCGCCGCGCTGCCCGATGCGCCGATCGCGGTCGCGCTCGACCTGCACGCGAACGTCACGCAGAAGATGATCGATCACGCGAACGTGATCGTCAGTTTCAAGACCTATCCGCACGTCGACATGTACGAGACGGGCGAGCATGCGGCGCGCCTGCTGCTCGACCGCGTGCACGGCCGCGCGCGGCCGGTGCTTGCGTGGCGGCAGCCGCCGTTGATGACGTCGACGCTGCGCAGCGCGAGCGCCGCAGGCGCGATGCAGCGCGCGGTGGAGGCCGCGCGCGCGGCCGAGGCCGACGGGATGCTTGCGGTGTCGGTGCTGCCCGGCTTCTCGCTCGCGGATATTCCGGCGCCCTGCATCAGCGTCGTCGTGGTCGCCGACGGCGATCGCGCGGCGGCCGACGCGGTGGCCGAGCGCATCGCCCGGCAGATCTGGGACGCGCGCGACGAATTCGTGTATCGCAGCGCGCCGCTCGCGGAATCGGTCGCACAGGCCGCGGCGCTCGCGCGCGGCGCGGCGCGTCCGGTGCTGCTGCTCGATCACGGCGACAACTGCATGTCGGGCGGCCCGTGCGACACGATGGACCTGCTCGAGGCTGCGCTCGCGCAGGGGCTCGACGGTATCGTCAGCGGGCCGTTGTGCGACCCGGAAGCGGTCGCGGCGCTGATCGACGCGGGCGTCGGCGCGACCGTCACGGTGCCGGTCGGCAACCGGATGCCGTCGCTCGGCGGGGGCCGTCGCGAGCCGTTTCGCGCGACGGGCATCGTGCGCGCGATCACCGACGGCGAATACGTGATCACCGGGCCGACCTATACGGGCCAGCGCGCCTACATGGGGCGTGCGGCCGTGCTCGATATCGGGGTGGCGACGCTGGTCGTCACCGAGCGCACGCAGGAGCCGTGGGATCTCGGCGTGTTCGAGAGCGTCGGCGTCGATCCACGCCGCGCGCGTTTCCTGCTGCTGAAGTCGCGCATGTATTGCCGGCCGGTGTTCGTGCCGATCTCGGCCGCCCTGGTCGAATGCGACAGCCGCGGCGTGACGGGCTCCGATTTCGGGCAGTTCGACTATGCGCGCCTCGCGAGGCCGGTGTTTCCGCTCGATGCCGGCGCGGAGTGGCAGGCGCGGTGAAGGGGCGGTGGTTCAGGGGTGACGCGCGCGCGACGTTGGCGAGTGCGTCGCTCCGGACGACCGACGGCTAACCCGTCTACAAGCCTTGCGCAGTGGTTTGGCTGTCGAGCAGCGCGGCGAGAAACACGGCCGGCTTGTGCCGACGCAACCACGCGCTCGTGTGCGGGTTTCTCCAGTTGATCGACCAGCGCGATTACGTTCAACCCGGACCGTTGATGCGTGCGGTGCTAGCAGCGCATGAGTGGAAGTGCCGGAGCAGGCCTTGCAGGCCCGCTCTGCCTTTCAGTTGCCGCACGGCACCATGGATACGACCGAGCCGGACGATTGTTCGCACCACTGTTGCACGCCTGCGCCGGTGCCCCGGTTGGCGTTGGGGAGCGCATCGGGGCTGACCGGATGGGTCGCCATCCATTCGCGTGACGGGGCCGCGTTGATGTAGACCTGCCGGGCGGCAGCGGATGTGACCTCGGAGTAGCGGTTCATCAATGGCACGTATCTCGCTTTCCAGGCGGGGTATTTGGCCCAATCGCCTGTCGCCGCAATCCTCTGTGCTTCGGGCAGGATCGCCGCGATCTGCTGGTCGAGCTGTCGTACTTCGGTGGGCCAGCTACCTCTGGCCACGAAGGTCTGATCGGTCTCCTCGCTATCGGCCCAGGCCTGAGTGAGGTCGACGTGCCCGTTGTTCCTCGCGATGGATACGGCTGTCAGCCCTTGGGCATGCGCCTGTTCCATGCATTGGGCGAGTTGCGCGAAACCATTGCATGTCAGCTGCGATTGCTGGCTCATGTTCAGGTTCATGCAACCGGTCAACACGGTTGATAGACAGGCCAGTCCAAGTATTTTTCTTTTCGAGTCCATGTTTTATTCCCGTCAAGGGTAGCCCTTCTTGTACAAGGCACAGCCTACCCCGAAACTTGCGTTCGGACCGTTTGGGCGTGAAAGTTCCGGAGTGGCCTTTCCCTCTGTTTTACCGGATGAGCAAGCGGAAGTACACGACGGGCATCAGGCATCTCGCTGATCCGACGCTTCCCGTCGTGAATGACGACGTCCAGGTGCGTGAGCGGATGCCGGTGGCGGGATTGATTCGAAGGCGCTGGCGAACCGGATCTTCAGGCATCCGGAATAACCTCGCTCATGACCCGCCTTCCGCCTGTCCGGCTCGCGGTTCAATGCGATCACGCCCCCGGCTCGTACGGCACGGCGATCACGGCAATGGTGTCGTCGCGCCTGACCAGTGCCTGCCCGTTCAAACAGAGCAGCACGCCTGTCTGCGGTGCATGAACCGGGGCGGGCGGCATCGTGCGATCAATGTAGTGGTGGTAACCCAGGACGTCGCCTTTTTGCACCGGAGCGCCGAGCTCGACACGGGGCTCGAAGAGCGCCGTATCGTCGGCCAGCACCGAGAAATCCTGATTCGGCACATGAAGCAGGCGCGACGCCGGCGCCGAGACGGCAGAATGGTCTGCCGGGCCGAGATGACCGAGGTGCCGCAGCAAGCGGCGCAATCCTTCGAACGTCAACTCCACGGTCTCCGGCGTCACGAGCGCGCTGCCGCCCAGCTCGCTCGCCAGCATCATCTTTCCGGCGCGTTCGACGACGTCGTCGATCATCACATCCGCATGGTCTTCCCGAAGGATCACCGTAAACGGCGCGGCGAAACTCCGGGCGGCCGCGACGAACGCCGCAGTTCGTGATTCATCGGGCTGTTCGTGGACGAACATGGACGGATGAAAGCGCAGCGTCCGGCCGCCGGAATGAAGATCGACGACGTGATCGACCCGCGGAACCAGTTCGTGCGAGACGAAATGGGCGAGGCGCTGCGTGACCGAACCGCGCGCGTTGCCCGGGAATTCCCGGTTCAGGTTGCCGCCGTCGACCGGGGACAGGCGGGCGCCCGCCAACGCCGCTGGCAGGTTCAGCGACGGAATGATGACGAGCGAGCCCGCGATTTCCTGCGGTGTGAGCGCGTGCGCGAGCCTGGAGAGTGCGATCTGACCTTCATATTCGTCCCCGTGACTGCCCCCGAGCAGCAGGGTTCTCGGGCCCGGGCCATTCTGCAGAAAGAAGACGGGAATGCGCAGGTTCTGCCACGCGCTGGTGTTGGTGGAGCTCGGCAACTCCAGGTAGGTCGCCTGGCGCCCGTTGCGTTGCCAGTCGATAGTCAGCCGTGCCATTGATGTCTCCTCCTCCGAATGTCAGTTGCGTCGTGCCCGGTCGCGGCTGTCGGTCCGGCGACGGGCTCCCCGATTTCGCGGCGTTCGATCCCGTGGGTCGACATGGATCGTTTCATGTCTTGTTGGATTGTTTAATCTAGTCTAGACTAAAAAGTACACGACGATCAACTGAGTCGAACGCCACGGCGGCCGGCTCACCGAGGTGCCTTTCATCGGTACCCGAAGCTTCCGGATGTCGATCGGTTCGTGAACCTGAATCGGTGAGAGGAGATGGCAATGAGGAAATACGGGACGCGGGTGAGGGTGGCAGTGACGCTGTCGGCGGTGATGATGATGGTCGGGGCGGAGGCGAGCGCGAAGCCGCTTACGACGATCCGGTTCGGGGTCGAGGCGGCTTATCCCCCGTTCGAATCCAAGACGACGTCCGGGCAGCTGCAGGGTTTCGACATCGACCTCGGCAATGCGTTGTGCGCGCAACTGAAGGCCAGGTGCGTGTGGGTCGAGAACGCCTTCGACGGTTTGATTCCCGCGTTGCAGGCGCGCAAGTTCGATGCGATCGACTCGGCGATGAACATCAATGCGAAGCGCGCCCGGCAGGTCGATTTCACCGTGCCGCTTTATCTGACGCCGGCTCACTTGGTCGCCCGCAAAGGCAGCAAGCTGTTGCCGACGCCTGAATCGCTCGCGGGACACAGCGTGGGCGTGCTGCAGGGCTCGATCCAGGAGCAGTACGCGAAGCAGATATGGGCGCCCGGGAACGTGAACGTCGTGAGCTATCAGACCCAGGACGAGGCCTACGCCGATCTGGTGTCGGGGCGTATCGACGCGACGTTCGTGGATGCGACCGCGGCGAGCCTCGGCTTCCTGAATCAGCCCAACGGCAAGGACTTCGCGTTCGCGGGCGGCCCGGTGAATGATGCGAAAATCATCGGCTCGGGGGTAGGCATCGCAGTGCGT
The DNA here is from genome assembly GCF_002563755.1 of Burkholderia sp. JKS000303. Lineage (NCBI taxonomy): Bacteria > Pseudomonadati > Pseudomonadota > Betaproteobacteria > Burkholderiales > Burkholderiaceae > Burkholderia > Burkholderia sp. JKS000303. The sequence continues at coordinate 839,231 of NZ_PDBZ01000002.1, read as the reverse complement.
AAGGGTGACGACGAACTGCGTGACGCGCTGAACACTGCGTTCGAGGCGCTCAAGCAAAACGGCACCTACCAACGCCTCCTGAAAAAGTACTTTACCGTGGATCTCGCCGTGCACTGAGCGTCGACGAACGTGCGCTGCGCCGGATCCGCACAGACATGAGCAGACACACATGAGCAGAGCACGGACTTCGGCAGTCGGTTCAACGGAAAAAGCGGGCGCACGGGCCAAGGCCGGCGCGGCGAAGAAGACCGGCGGGCATCACGCGAATGCGCGCAAGTTCGATTCGTTCCGGGCCGTCGCGGATGCCATCACGCAGCTTTTCCCGCCCTACACCGAGGTCGTTCTTCACGATCTCGGAAGCCAGACGGTCGTGCATGTCGCGAACAATCTGTCGAAGCGGGAAATTGGCGATGACTCGGCGCTCGACGAGATCGGTTTCGACGCGCAGGAAAGCGTGATCGGCCCGTATGAAAAGCTCGGCTGGGACGGGCGGAAGGTCAGGTCTATCAGTGTCGTGTTGCGCAACGACGAGGGCGTGGAGATCGCGGTGATGTGCATCAATTTTCATCTTGCCGCCCTGGATCAGGCCAAGCAGGCGCTGGAGATGCTGGTGTCCAGTGCCGTGCTGCAGCCTCAGCCTGCGAAATTGTTCCGCGACGATTGGCAGGATCGCGTCAATGTCTTCCTCAATCATTGGCTGCAGGAACGCAAGCTCACGTTGTCGATGCTCACGCGCGAGCATAAGCGCGAGCTTGTCGCCGCGCTGTACGAGGAAGGCGCATTCAATGGCAAGAGCGCCGCGAACTATGTTGCAAAGTTGCTTGCACTGGGACGCGCGACGATTTTTAACTACCTGAAAGATTTGAGAGGTGAAGGGTGACAACAGATTTGTTCGCGCGCATCGAGGAAGCGCATCGGGAGATTCGTCCGCAGGTGACGGTGACGCCGCTTTCGTTCAGCCCGATGCTGTCCAGGATGACCGGGTGCCAAGTGTATTTGAAGTGCGAACACCTGCAGCACACGGGGTCGTTCAAGTTTCGCGGTGCAACGAACAAGGTGCGGTTGCTTGACCCGGGCACCCGCAAGAACGGTGTGTTGACGGTCTCGAGCGGCAACCATGGCCAGGGTGTCGCGCTGGCCGGCAAGCTCGCGGGCGTGCCCGTCACGGTGTACGCGACGAGCTCGGCCTCGCCCGTGAAGCTCGATGGCATTCGCGCGCTGGGTGCGGAAGTCGTGACGATCGACGACACGTCGCTGGCGGTCGAGCTGGAAGCCGGCCGTCAGGCCAAACTGAAGGGGATGACGTTCGTTTCCCCTTACAACGACGTCGACATCATCGCCGGTCAAGGCACGATCGGCATCGAAATTCACGAGCAGGCGCGGGCAGCGGGCGTGGATCTCGCGGCCGTGTTTGCGTCGGTGGGCGGCGGCGGCCTGATTTCCGGCGTCGGTACGGCGATTCGACACCTGAACCCGAAAGCGGACGTCGTGGGTTGCTGGCCGGCCAATTCGACGGCGCTCTACAGCTCGCTGAAGGCCGGGAAGATCGTCGAGAGCGAAGAGCTCGACACGATTTCGGACGGAACGGCCGGCGGGATCGAACCGGATACGATCACGTTCGATATCGGTCGGGAGGTCATTTCCGACACGTCGCTCGTGACCGAGGAAGAAATCAAGGCGGCCATGAAGCTGCTTGCGCAGACGGACCGCTGGATGGTCGAAGGGGCGGCCGGGGTGGCATTGGCATCGTTGCTGCAGATGGCGCCCAAGTACCAGGGGCGTGCGGTGGCCGTGATCCTGTGCGGTCGCAACATCATGCTGGAAAAGTTCGTCGAGGCCGTCAAATGAAGATCTGGAGCAAAGACGAGATCGTCGCGAAGTTCGACGTCGAGCGTGCCGTGCGCATGATCGAGAAAGGCTTCGTCGCCTATTCGCAGAAGGCCGTGCTGGTTCCGCCGATTCAGAACTTCTACTTCCCGGCGGCGAACGGCGACTGCTGTATCAAGTCCGCGTATGTCGACGGGGCGGCGACCTTCGCGGTCAAGGTGTCGGCCGGGTTCTATGACAACCCGTCGCGCGGGCTGCCCAGCAATAGCGGCCTGGTGATGCTGTTCTCGGCCACGACGGGCGAGCCGGTCGCCTTGCTGAAGGACGAGGGCTGGTTGACGTCGGTGCGCACGGCGATTGCCGGCCAACTGGCCGCGCGCGCGTTGGCGCCGCGCAACGTGCATGGAATCGGCGTGATCGGCACGGGCGATCAGGCCCGGCTCCAGCTCGAGTATCTGAAGGCGGTCACCCCGTGTCGCGCTGTGCACGTCTGGGGGCCGGACCAGGCACAGGGCGAGCGCTTCGTGGCGGACATGTCGGCCCACGGGTTCGATGTCCGCTTGCATGCGACGCCCGAGCCTGTCGCGCGCAACGCGAACCTGATCGTCACGGCGACGCCGTCGCGCGAAGCGTTGCTGAAGTCCGGGTGGATCGCTGGCGGCACGCATATCACCGCAGTCGGCGCCGATGGTCCGGGCAAGCAGGAGCTGGATCCGGGCATCGTCGGGCGGGCCGGCGCCATCGTGGTCGACTCGATCGAGCAATGCAGCAAGTACGGCGAGATTTCGCACGCGCTGTCTGCCGGGCTGATTCGGGCGGAGGTGTTGGTGGAGCTCGGCAACGTGCTGGCACAAGGCGGCCGCGCACGCGATGACGCCGACCCGGCGCAGATCACGATCGCTGACTTGACCGGTGTCGCGGTGCAGGATGCGCAGATCGCGGACAGCATCGTCAGCAACGGCGATTGAATCGAACGTTCGTCATGCAAGGCCGGGCGGCGTCGCGGGACGACGTCCGGAAGCAAGGCGCGCGCGGTGACGGGATACCGTCGCGCGGACCGCGTGTCCGTCGCGACGACGATGAGGCCGTGCGCGGCCGTCCACCGCCGCGCGCCGGCCGAGTCGATGAACTCAGGCTTCCCGATACGTGCCTTTGGCCTTGGCCGTATGCGTGGCCAGCGCATCCATCAACGCCGGGCTCAGGCAATCGTAGGGCTCGAGCCCTTTGCCGCGCAGCGTATCGCGCACGTCCGCCATCAACGACGGCGGCGTACCGCTCTCGATGATCGACGACACGAAGGCGGCGAAACCGGGGCCGTCCCAGCCGGCATCCGGCGACAGTTCGGTATGGATGAAATCCAGCCCGTAAAACGCATGCTCCGAATTTTCGATCCGCCCGAACAGGTGGGTGCCGCATGCGGAGCACGCGTGGCGCTGGATCAGCGCCTTGTCGTCGACGACGCGCAGCTTTTCTTCGTGCGCGGTCACGGCGACCTTGTCGCGCGGCACGACGCCGACGACGGAAAACAGCGCACCGGCCGGCTTCCAGCACTTCGTGCAGCCGCACGCGTGATTGAAGGCGACCTGGGCGCCGACGCGAACTTCGACCGGATCCTGCGTGCACAGGCAGCGCAGCGTACCGCCCGCGAATGAATCGGCCCCTTTCTGAATACCGCGATCGACGGTGGGATGAATGGCGACGGACATGGTCATGCTCCTTTTCGGTGCTTCAGTAGTGAACGACGGTTCGGATCGACTTCCCTTCGTGCGGCAGATCGCCTGTTTCGTTGAAGCGGGAGAGCGACTTCGTGTTTCACGTACGGCGCAGGCTGGATCCTGCCTCGGCCACCTGACGGCTGCGGGCGGCCTGCGACGTCGTCGACTGTCGTACCGAATCAGCATCGGAGAGGGCGAACCGGCGCGCATGCGTCGCGCTTCGATTATCGACCTGCGCGCGCCGAAGCGCGGTGTTCTTCTCCGCATGCATGCCGGATCTCGCACGGCTTCATAAACTGGGGGGGAGTATATGTCGGATACTGGAGGGGAGTATACCCGGCGATTCCCCGATGCCGGCGAGGGCCGTGTCGCGGCAGGCATGAACATGGGCGATGCGAGCGAAGCCGGCGACGCACGCGCCGCCGGGAAATCGGCCCGGCGGCCCGGCCCCGGCCGTGTCGCTAGACGGCCGCCGGCGTGCGGCGTGCGAAGAACCGCTGCATCTCGCGGTCGGTCGGCAGCTTGCCGGTGAACACTTCCGCGTAGGTCGCGATGCGCGCCATGCGGTCGTTCATCGGCTCCGTCGTCTTCATCGACACGTAGCCGAGCTGGGTCAGGTACATCGTGCGCGCACGCACCTGCGCGACGACCGGCGCGTAGTCGAAGCGCTCGAACATCGCGGTCAGCGCCGCGATCCGCTTCGTGTCCGCGTCGGCCAGCTCGATCGCGATCTCGGGCGCCTGCTGCCCCCAGCTGCGGATCGCGGCCTCGTAGCGGTTGTCGAAGATCGTGTCGTCGAACCAGCAATCGAACACGTTCAGCACCGCCTCCGAGATCGAGTCCGCATATGCTTCCGTGCGCGCGACCCAGTTGGCGGTGTTTTTGTCCTTCCAGCGCGCGAGCAGGGTCGCGAGCAGTTCCTCGCGGTCCTTGAAGAACCAGTAGAAGCTCGTGCGCGACAGATTCAGCTTCTTCGCGAGCGGCAGGATCCGCACGGACTCGATGCCGCTTTCGAGCAGACTTTCCGTCGCGGCGTCCAGCCACGTGTCCGCCGACCCGCGAAGGTTCTCGGCTGCAATCGGTTCTTCCATCAGGCAAACGTCCTTTCGTTCCAGTCGTCGATCGGTTGCGCACATCGCAACCCGCATTGTGCCGCAGCCCACCGCCGCGGCGACTCACCCATCCGTTCCAACTCCCCTGCAACCCCCGTCATCAGGAGTTTCCCGAACTCACTGTACATATGTGTTTTGTCAACTTGACACATGTGAACAGTGATTCTAACCTGAGTCGCAACTGGTGTTCATGTCAGGCAGTCACGAACCACGCTCCCGTTTCTTCCACGAGGCATTCCATGTCGAACGATCCGCTGCTGCAGCCGTACACCCTCAAACATCTGACGTTTCGCAATCGCATCATGACGACGTCGCACGAGCCGGCTTATGCGGAGGACGGGATGCCGAAGGCGCGCTACCGTGCTTACCACGTCGAGCGCGCGAAGGCGGGCATCGCGCTGACGATGACAGCCGGCTCCGCGGCGATCTCGAAGGACAGCCCGCCGGTGTTCAACAACATCCTCGCGTATCGCGACGAAGTGGTGCCGTGGATGAAGGATCTCGTCGACGAGTGTCACGAGCACGGCGCGAAGGTGATGATCCAGCTCACGCATCTCGGCCGCCGCACGCGCTGGGACAAAGGCGACTGGCTGCCGGCGGTGTCGCCGTCGCACGCGCGTGAGCCGGCGCACCGTGCGTTTCCGAAGAAGATGGAGGAGTGGGATATCGAACGCATCGTGCGCGACTATGCGGATGCGGCGGAGCGGATGAAGGCGGCCGGCCTCGACGGGATCGAGCTGGAAGCTTACGGACACCTGATGGACCAGTTCTGGTCGCCGCTGACCAACACGCTCGACGCGCCGTACGGCGGCCCGCTCGAAAACCGGATGCGCTTCACGTTCGACGTGCTGCGGGCGATCCGCAAGCGCGTCGGCGACGAGTTCGTCGTCGGGATCCGCTATACCGCCGACGAAATGATCGCGGGCGGGCTGACGAAGGAAGAGGGGATCCAGTTGTCGCTCGCGATGAAATCGAGCGGCCTGATCGACTTCCTGAACGTGATTCGCGGGCATCTCGAAACGGACGCGGGCCTGACGGACATCATCCCGATCATGGGGATGAAGAGCGCGCCGCACCTCGATTTCGCGGGCGAGATGCGCGGCATCACCGAGTTTCCGACCTTCCACGCGGCGCGGATCCAGGACGTGCCGACCGCGCGCCACGCGATCGCATCGGGCAAGGTCGACATGATCGGCATGACGCGCGCGCACATGACCGACCCGCATATCGTGCGCAAGATCATCGAGCGGCGCGAGGACGACATTCGCCCGTGCGTCGGCGCGAATTACTGCCTCGACCGGATCTACCAGGGCGGCGCCGCGTTCTGCATCCACAACGCGGCCACCGGCCGCGAGACGACGATGCCGCATGTGATCCCGCCCGCGCCGGCGAAGCGCAAGGTCGTCATCGTCGGCGCCGGTCCGGCCGGGCTCGAAGCGGCACGCGTGGCCGGCGAGCGCGGGCACGACGTGGTCGTCTTCGAGGCGACCGGCCATCCGGGCGGGCAAGTGCGCCTGACGGCGCAGACGCCGCGTCGCAAGGAGATGCTCGGCATCATCGACTGGCGGATGGCGCAATGCGAGCGGCTCGGCGTGCGTTTCGCGTTCAACACGTGGGCGGATACGTCCACCGTGCTCGACGAGCGGCCCGACGTCGTGATCGTCGCGACGGGCGGCATGCCGGACGTCGACGTGCTGACCTCGGGCGGCGAGCACGAGGTGTCCGCGTGGGACATCATTTCCGGGGACGTGAAGCCGGGCCGCAACGTGCTGATCTACGACGACGCGGGCGATCATCCGGCGCTGCAGGCAGCGGAAACCATCGCGCACGCAGGCGGTGCGGTCGAGATCATGACGCCCGACCGCGCGTTCTCGCCCGAAGTGATGAGCATGAACCTCGTGCCGTACATGCGCTCGCTGCAGAAGCTCGACACGAAGTTTACGGTCACGTACCGCCTCGAGGCCGTGCGGCGCGAAGGCGACGAACTGGTCGCGACCGTCGGCAGCGATTACGGCGGCATCCACAACGAGCGCCGCTACGACCAGATCGTCGTCAATCACGGCACGATCCCGATGGACGAGCTGTACTTCGCGCTGAAGCCGCAGTCGACGAACCTCGGCGCGGTCAATTACGACGATCTCATCGACGGCAAGCCGCAGGTCGAGAACCGCAACCCGGCGGGACGCTTCCAGTTGTTCCGGATCGGCGATGCGGTGTCCGCGCGCAACACGCATGCGGCGATCTACGACGCGCTGCGGCTCGTCAAGGACCTGTAAAGCGACGGGCCGGCGCGCGTCGCCGGCCCCGCGTGAATGGCCGTAACGGGGCGGCTGCCGCGCAAGCGCGGCGGCGCCCGCATGCATGCCGCCGGCCCTTGGCGGGCCGTTCGCGAAGCAAGGGTAAACACATTTTTAGCGCATTGACAGTTGGTTCCACGCGGGACTAATCTGCGTCGACACAGGCAATGCGTCGGATCCGCGCTCCATCCCGGGCGCTCACACTCCAGTCAGAAGGGAGCCGTCGTGATCGTGAATACTGCCCCGCAATTTCCCCGCGCTGGCTCGTCGATGTCCGGCATGCCCGACGCTCCCGCGTACCGGGATGACGCCCTGGTCCAGGGCCATCGCGTCGCGCCGGTCGATCGCGCGCTGCTCGACGCATTCGACGCGATCGATCGCCGCGCGCTGCGCGCGTACCGTGTCGAACGGCTGCGGGAACAATTGCGCAAGCACGACTACGCGGGGATGCTGCTCGCCGATCCGCTGAACATCCGCTATGCGACGGACACGAACAATCTTGGCCTGTGGGTCATGCATTCGCCGAGCCGCTACGTGTTCATCGCGACCGACGGTCCGCTCGTGCTGTTCGATTTCACGAGCAGCAAGCACAACAGCGAACACATCGAATCGATCGACGAGATCCGGCCCGCCACGCCGTGGATCTATTTCCTGGCCGGCCCGCGCGTCGAGGAGAAGGCCGATGCGTGGGCACACGAGATCGCCGATCTGCTGCGTGCGCACGGCGGCGGCAACATGAGGCTCGCCGTCGACCGCTGCGACCCGTGGGGTGCCGAACGGCTGACGCGGCTCGGCGTCCGGCTGTTCGACGCGCAACCGCTGACCGAACAGGCGCGCGTCGTGAAAGGCCCGGAGGAAATCGCGCAGCATCGCGTGTCGATGGGCGTGTGCGATCTCGGCGTCGCGCGCATGCGCGAGGCGCTGCGTCCGGGCATCACCGAGAACCAGTTGTGGAGCGTCTTTCACGAGACGAACATCGCGCACGGCGGCGAATGGGCGGAAAGCCGGCTGCTGTCGTCGGGCCCGCGCACCAATCCGTGGTTCCGCGATGCGTCGAACCGCGTGATCGAGCCGGGCGACATGGTGTGCTTCGACACCGACATGGTCGGCCCCGGCGGCTACCTGTCCGACATTTCGCGCAGTTTCGTGTGTCCGGGCCGCGGCGTGTCCGCGCACCAGCGCGATCTGCTCGGCTATGCGGAAGACCAGATCCTGCACAACGTCGGGCTGCTGCGCGCGGGCGTCACGTTCCGCGAGTTCGCCGAGCACTGCTGGCCCGTGCCGGAGCGCTACGTCCACAACCGCTACATGATGATGCTGCACGGCGTCGGGCTGGTCGACGAATACCCGAGCGTCGCGTATGCGGTCGATTTCGACGCATGGGGGTATGACGGCACGTTCCAGGAAAACATGGTCGTGTCGGTCGAGAGCTACATCGGCGTGCAGGGCGGCGCCGAAGGCGTGAAGCTCGAGGAACAGGTGCTGATCACGTCGACCGGCGCGATCCCGCTGTCGGCCGTCCCGCTGATCGCGGACCGCGATGCGTGAGCCACACCCGGCCGGCCACGTGCCGGCCATGCGCCCGGCCGCGTCGTCCGCCGCCGGTTTCGACGTCACACGTTTTGACAGGGCAAACCCGTTTCCGATGACCGAATCCAGTCCGTTGCCGCAACTGATCTCTGCCGATGCCGTATTGAGCCGCATGCCGCCCACGGATATGGTCGATGCGCTGGAGGCCGCGCACCGGCGCGCGTATGCGCCGCTTGCGCGCCTGCATGCGAGCGTGCCGCGCGATGCGCGCGAGAACGGCGAGATGCTGATCTGGCTCGGTGGCGCGCCCGACGGCGCGACCGGCACGAAGGTCGTGTCGATCTCGCCCGACAACGGCCGGCGGACGAACGATTCGGCCGACACGTGGCACGCGGCCGTGCTGCTGAGCGATCCCGAGGACGGCCGGTTCCGGTCGATCATCGTCGGCAACGCGTTCAGCCGTTACAAGACGGCGGCCGACTCCGCACTCGGGGCACGTCTGCTCGCGCGGCGCGCGCCGCAGACGCTGACGATCATCGGCGCGGGCGCGCAGGCGCAGGCGCATCTGCGCGTGATGGCCGCCGAATTTCCGACGTTGCGCCGGATCGACGTGTGGAACCGCACGTACGAGCGTGCGGCGCGGCTCGCCGACCATGCGGCCGGCGACGCGCCCGGTGCGGACGTGCGTGCCGTCGCGCATCTCGAGCGCAGCGTTCGCGAGGCCGACCTCGTCGTGTGCGTGACGTCGTCGACGTCGCCGGTGCTCGACGGAGCATGGCTGCGCGACGGCTGCCACGTGGACCTGGTCGGCGGCTACACGCCGTCGATGCGCGAAGCGAACGATGCGGCGCTGCTGCGCTCGCGCATCTACGTCGATCATCGCGCGCTCGTGACCGAGCACTGCGGCGACATTCGCCAGCCGCTCGACGCGGGCGTGATCGACGCGACCGACATCGAGGGCGACCTGTTCGACCTGTGCGGCGGCCGCGCGGCGGGACGCCGGCACGATGCGGACATCACGCTGTTCAAGAACGGCGGCGGGGGGCATCTCGACCTGATGTTTGCCGACTGGCTGAGCCGCCGGTGCGCGACGCCGGAGGACGGCCGCATGCCGTCCGATCATTGACCCGATGGAGCTGTCTGCGATGAAAGAGTCCGATCTCGAGTCCGAACTTCACGACCACGACGAGCACGAAGCGTCCGACGACGCGACGGGCAGCGATGCGGTGTTCGACGCGATCGTCACGCACGGACCGCTGAACGATGCATGGCGGCTCACGCTCTGGTCGAACTGCTACACCGAGCCGGTGTTCGCCGAGATGATCCAGGCGTTCGACGTCAGCCGCGACGAGTTCAACGTGCTGGCCTGCCTGTCGACCGTCAGCGCGATGACGGCCAAGCAGATCTGCGAAGTGACGGGGCGGCCGAAGAACAGCATCAGCCGCGCGGTAAACCGGCTCGCGGAGCGCCGGATGATCCGCCGCAAGACGAACGAGGACGACCGGCGGGAGATTCGCCTCGCGCTGAACGAAAGCGGCCGCCGGCTGTACGAACGCGTGCTGCCCGTCTCGCTCGACCGGCAGACGCTGATGCTGAGCGCGCTCGACGCGGACGATCGCGCGATGCTCGATCGCATCCTGAACAAACTGATGAATTCGCGCCGCGGATGGTGAGCGCGCGGTGAGCGGGCCGCCGTAGCCCGCCCCTGGCGATCGAGTTGATGCGTGTCGCGCAAGACATGATGAAAAACGATCGCTTGAGGCCCGAATATTGGACGCATTCAATATCGTTCAACGATTCATGTCGTTGTACTGAATAAATGAAACACGTATCCCGAATCGAAAGCGCGCCGCTTTCCGGCGCGATGACGGTCGAACGATCCGGAGAGCCGCGTTGAAAGCCATTGACGGAGAAGCTTCCATGAACAGCATTGTCGCACCTCCCCTGCAAACCGAACCCGGCGCGATGCAGGCCGGCCGTCCCGGCATGCAGCCGATCCTGTGCGTCGAAGGCGTCGGGAAGACCTTCGGCGCGCATCGCGTGCTGCAGGACGTCAGCTTCTCGATGAATGCGGGCGAGGTCATCGCGATCATCGGTCCGAGCGGGTCCGGCAAGAGCACGCTGCTTCGCTGCATCAACCAGCTCGAACCGCCGACCGAAGGCCGCGTGACGATCGGCGACGTGACGATCGAGGCGAACCATACGCCGCCGCGCCGTGAGCTCGTGACGCTGCGCCGCCGGATCGGGATGGTGTTCCAGTCGTTCAACCTGTTCCCGCACCTGAGCGTGCTGCGCAACGTCAGCCTCGCGCAGGAGCGCACGATGGGCCGTAACCGCGCGGATGCCGATCGGCGCTCGATGGAGCTGCTCGAACGGGTCGGTCTCGCGAACAAGGCCGACCAGTATCCGGTGCGCTGTTCCGGCGGCCAGCAGCAGCGCATCGCGATTGCCCGGGCGCTCGCGCTCGAACCGGAAATCATGCTGTTCGACGAGCCGACGTCGGCGCTCGATCCGGAGCTTGGCCTCGAAGTGCTCGCGGTGATGAACGAGCTCGCGCAATCGGGGATGACGATGATCGTCGTCACGCACGAGATGCATTTCGCGGAGAGCGTGTCCGACCGCGTGATCATCATGGCCGACGGGCGGATCCTCGAAGCGGGGCCGAGCGAGGCCGTGATGCGCCACCCGGGCACCGAGCGCGCGGCGAAATTCCTGAACGCCGTGAGGGACCGCTGAATGATCGACCATCTTTCCGCCATTCTCGCCGGCGTGCCGTGGACGATCGCGCTGACGCTGACGGTCTTTGCGATCGGCGCGGTGCTCGGGATGCCGCTTTGCGCGCTGCGCAATGCCCGGAACCCGGTCGTGCGCGCGCTCGCGACGGCGTTCGTCGTCGGTTGCCGGTCGGTGCCGCCGATCGTCTGGCTGTTCTTCGTGTTCTTCGGAATCGGCAACGACCTGCTGCCGCTCAACCCGTTCACGGCGGCCGCGCTCGGCCTCGGCCTCGTGACCGCGGCCAATCTGTCCGAGGTCTATCGCGGCGCGCTGACGGCCATTCACCCGGGGCAGTACGAAGCGGCGAAAGTGCTGAATCTCACGCGCACGCAGCAGTTTCGCGATGTGATTTTCCCGCAGATGGTGCGCATCGCGCTGCCCACCGCCGCGACCTACCTGATCGGCCTGTTGAAGGACTCCGCAGTCGCGTCGACGATCGGCGTGAACGAGCTGGCGTTCCAGGCGTATCACGTGTCGCAGCAGACGTTTCGCGGGCTGGGCGTCTACGCGGCCGCCGCGCTGCTGTATATCGCCCTCAGCATCCCGGTCGCATGGCTGTCGCGCTGGGCCGATCTTCACCTTCGTTCGCGGGTGTCGCGATGAGCTCCATGATCGATCTCTGGCAATCCTGGCTGCCCGACCTGCTCGGCGGCTACCGTCTGTCGCTCGAAGTCACCGCGCTGAGCCTCGCGATCGGCATTCCGCTCGGCCTCGTGCTCGCGCTGTGCGTGTCGATGAAGCCGAAGGCGATCCGCATCGCCGCCATCGTGTTCGTCGAGATCGGCCGCGGCGCGCCGGCGCTGATCCTGCTGCAGTTCTTCTACTTCGGGTTGCCGAACGCGGGGATGACGCTGTCGTCGTTCCTGTCCGCCGTGGTGGCGCTCGCGTGCTGCACCGGCGCCTATACGAGCGAGATCATTCGTGCGGGCTTCGATGCGGTGCCGCACGGCCAGAAGGAAGCGGCCGCGGTGATCGGGCTCAATGCGGTCGACGCGCTGCGCTTCGTGATCGTGCCGCAGGGCCTGCGCGTCGCGCTGCCGGCGTTGCTCGGTTTCGCGATCATGATGCTGCAGGCCACGTCGCTGTGCTTCACGATCGCGCTGCCCGAACTCGTCAGCCGCGCGTCGAGCATCGGCTCGTCGACGTTCGAATACATGCCCGTGCTGCTGCTCGCCGGCCTGATGTTCGCGCTGATCTGCGTGCCGGCGACGTTCGCCGTCTCCGCGCTCGAGCGTCGTCTGGGGCGGCATGCAGTGCGCTGAGCCGCCGATGCCGTCCGATCCGTTCTTTTCATTTGCCGGTTTCCGTTTTTTTAACTGCCACGCTCTTTCGGGGAGATTCTCATGACATCAACCAAGCGTCGCCTTTCGTTCGCGCTCGTCGGCCTGTGTCTCGCGGGCTTCGGCGCGGCCGCCCACGCGCAGGCCTGCAAGCCCGCGCACCAGTTCGAGACGATCCGGCCCGGCACGCTGTCGGTCGCCGTATGGGATTTCCCGCCGTATTCGATTCCGGCCGGCACGAGCGACATCAAGGGCGTCGACGGCGAGATCGTCAAGCAGATCGCCGCGCGCGAATGCCTGAAGATTTCGGTGTCCGTCATCGACCCGGCCGCCGTCGTGCAGTCCGTCGTGTCGCGTCGCGCCGACATCGGCCTCGGCGACTGGTATCGCACGGCCGACCGTGCGAAGGTGCTCGGCCTGAGCGATCCGATGTATCTCGACCAGATGGCGGTGATCTCGAAGCAGGGCGTCGACACCGTGGCCAGCATCGTCGGCAAGCGTGTCGGTACCGTGCAGGGCTATCTGTGGACCGGCGATCTGCAGAAGCTGCTCGGCAGTTCGCTGGTCGTCTATCCGAACCCGGTCGCGATGGCGCAGGATCTGGCGGCGGGCCGGATCGACGTCGGCACCGACAGCTATGCGGTGTCGAAATACAACCAGACGAAGGGCGGCTATGCGTCGATGAAGATCATGCTCGTGAAGCCCGATCCGCGCGTGCCCGCGTCGCTCGAACCGGGGCAGACGGCGCTGCTGTTCACGAAGACGAACGCCGCACTCGGCACGGCGCTCGGCGCGAATATCGACGCGATGCGCCAGTCGGGGGAGATCGCGCGGATCCTCAAGACCTACGGGCTGTCGGCATCGGCCGCCGATGTGGGTGCGCCGCGGATCATTCAGTGACGACAGCCGGCTGAGCCGCCCTCGCGGCGGCCGGATCCAGGGCGGCAGGCGGTGCGCCCGCCCTGGATGACGCACCATCCCCGTTTGAATCGCTCCCCCGTTCATGGAATCGAACCGGTTCATCACAATCAATCAGGAGACCAAATGAAGAAGAGTATGCGAAGACTGTCCGGCTGGCTGGCCGTCACGTCGGCGTGCGTCGTTTGTCCGATCGCCGCGCACGCGCAGTCGACCGTCACGCTGTACGGCGTGATCGACGAAGGCATCGACTACACGAACAACAGCGGTGGCAAGTCGCTGTGGCACATGCAGGACGGCACCTATGACGGCATCTACGGAAGTCGTTGGGGGCTCAAGGGCAGCGAGGATCTCGGCGGCGGCCTGTCGGCGATCTTCAAGCTGGAATCGGGCTTCAGCGCGGAAAACGGGCAAATGCGGCAGGGCGGCCGCCTGTTCGGTCGGCAGGCGTACGTCGGCCTGTCGGATACGCGGCTCGGCACGGTGACGTTCGGTCGCCAGTACGATTCGATCGTCGACTATCTGCAGCCGTTGACCGCGCCCGGCCAGTTCGGCGGCCCGTTCGTGCATGCAGGCGACATCGACAACACCGACAACTCGTTTCGCGTCGACAACTCGATCAAGTATGCGAGCCCGAGCTTCGGTGGCCTGACGTTCGGCGGCATGTACTCGTTCACGAATTCGACGGCGCCGGGGCGCGGCACGACCGGCATGTGGAGTGTCGGCGCGAGCTATTCGGTTGCGTCGTTCAATGTCGCGGCCGCCTATCTGTATGCGAAGAACCCGGCGCTGCTGTTTACGGACGGCGATTTCGTGTCCAACACGACGGGCCCGGCGATCGGTGCGTCCGGGCCGTTCAGCTATGTCGGCAATCCGGCCAACGAGCAGGTGGCGGGTGCCGCGGCCAGTTATGCGTTCGGTCATGCGACGGTCGGACTCGACTTCACCGACACGCGCTTCGAGCGCGCGAACGGCACGACGTCGACGGTGCGCTTCGACAACTATGAAGCATGGGTGCGCTATGCGCTCACCGCCGCGTGGTCGGTCGGCGGCGCCTATACGTATACGCACGGACATGTCGGCTACTCGGATGCCGCGCCGATCTACCATCAGGCCGGCCTGACGACGACGTATGCGCTGTCGAAGCGCACGTCGGTTTATGCGATGGGCGTCTACCAGCGCGCGGGCGGTGCGGCGACGCAGGCCGCGATCTTCGATGGCGTGGTCGGCGATGCGTCGAGCAACAATCATCAGATCGCATTGCGGATCGGGATGTATCACCTGTTCTAAACCTGATGGGGCAGGCGGCAGGCGCCAGCCCCGTCATTTCTGGCGGATATGCGATGAGGATTCTGGTTCCAGTCAAGAGAGTGGTCGATTACAACGTGAAGGTCCGCGTGAAGTCGGACAACACGGGCGTCGACATCGCGAACGTGAAGATGTCGATGAATCCGTTCGACGAAATCGCGGTGGAAGAAGCCGTGCGCCTGAAGGAAGCGGGCGTGGCGACTGAAGTGATCGCCGTGTCGGTGGGCGTTGCGCAAGCGCAGGAAACGCTGCGTACGGCGCTCGCGATCGGTGCGGATCGCGCGATCCTCGTCGAATCGAACGACAGCGTCGAGCCGCTGGCCGTCGCGAAGATCCTGAAGGCGCTGGTCGACAAGGAACAGCCGCAACTCGTGATCCTCGGCAAGCAGGCGATCGACGACGATTCGAACCAGACGGGCCAGATGCTGGCTGCGCTGGCTGGCCTGCCGCAAGCGACGTTCGCGTCGAAGGTGACGATCGCCGACGGTAAGGCAACCGTTGCACGGGAAGTCGACGGTGGTGCGGAAACGTTGTCGCTGACGCTGCCGGCCGTGGTCACGACCGACCTGCGCCTGAACGAGCCGCGTTACGTGACGCTGCCGAACATCATGAAGGCGAAGAAGAAGCCGCTGGAAAACGTGAAGCCGGAAGACCTCGGTGTGGATGTGACGCCGCGATTGAAGGTACTCCGCGTGAACGAGCCGCCGAAGCGCGCAGCCGGCGTGAAGGTGCCGGACGTGAAGACGCTAGTCGAGAAGCTGAAGACCGAAGCCAAGGTGCTGTAAGAGGGAGCCCAAGGAAATGACGATTCTGGTGATTGCAGAGTGCGACGCCCCAAAGGAAGCCCCCTTGGGGGGCAACGCGTCGATCAAGGCCGCGACGCTGAACACGGTGGCAGCGGCGGCGAAGATCGGCGGTGACATTCACGTGCTGGTGGCCGGCCACAACGCGCAGGGCGCGGCTGACGCGGCAGCGAAGATCGCAGGTGTCGGCAAGGTGCTGCTGGCCGATGCGCCGCAGCTCGCGAGCGGTCTTGCAGAGAACGTGGAAGCGACGGTGCTGACCATCGCGGCAAATTACTCGCACATCTTTGTGCCGGCGACGGCCTACGGCAAGAACATCGCGCCGCGTATCGCCGCGAAGCTGGACGTCGCGCAGATCTCGGACATCACGGCAGTGGACTCGGCCGACACGTTCGAGCGTCCGATCTACGCTGGTAACGCGATCGCGACGGTGCAGTCGAGCGACCCGATCAAGGTCATCACGGTGCGTGCGACGGGTTTCGATCCGGTTGCAGCAGAAGGCGGCAGCGCGCCGGTCGAGAAGATCGAAGCGGCAGCCGACGCAGGCAAGTCGCAATTCGTGAGCCGTGAAGTGACGAAGCTGGACCGTCCGGAACTCACCAGCGCGAAGATCATCGTGTCGGGCGGCCGTGGTCTGGGCAGCGGCGAGAACTACACGAAGGTGCTGGAGCCGCTGGCGGACAAGCTTCAAGCCGCACTCGGTGCGTCACGTGCCGCAGTCGACGCTGGCTACGTGCCGAACGACTACCAGGTTGGCCAGACCGGCAAGATCGTCGCACCGCAGCTGTACATCGCGGTCGGCATTTCGGGTGCGATCCAGCATCTGGCAGGCATGAAGGATTCGAAGGTGATCGTCGCGATCAACAAGGATCCGGAAGCACCGATTTTCAGCGTGGCCGATTACGGTCTCGTCGGCGATCTGTTCGTCGAGCTGCCCGGCATCGTGGCCGCGTTGTAGCATGGCTGCCCGCTACCGGTCCCCCCGATTCGCGAGCGCGCCGGGCGACTTGCGAGACGTGCGCAGGCAGGCAGCGATCGTCGCGAATTCCGACGACGCTGCCGTCTGGCGCTGGTTTTCCTCGTTGATGGACGATCGCCGGGTCCGCTGGTGTCACGCGACAGACCGATGGTTCGTCAGCGTCGACAACCGGCACGTCGCCACCGAGCCGAGCTTCGACAGCGCGATTCGCGCCGCCAAGGAGGCGGTGGAGAGCCGGGAAGGGTACGGCCCGGCCGGGTGATGCGCCGGTTTGCACCCATTTCCCGACAGGCCTGATCTCAGGCGGCGTATCGCCCGCCGCCGTCCGCATCGATCACGACGCCGCTCAGGTACGATGCGCGCGCCGACGCGAGAAACGTCACCAGGTCGGCAATCTCCTGCGGTTTCGCGGCACGGCCGAACGGGAGATTCGCCAGCATATCGCGCCATCTCGACGCATCGCCAAACCGTTGCGCGGCGCGCGTCTGCGATAGCGAAACCAGTCGCTCGGTTTCCGTGGGACCCGGATTGACACCCAGCACGCGCACGCCACGCTGTGTCGCGTGTGTTCCCACCGCCTGCGTGAAAGCAACGAGCGCAGCGTTTCCGGCCGAGCCGCACAGATAGTCGTAGTTCGGCATGACGCCGGCGATACCGACGACGTTGACCACCACACCGGATCCGCGCGCCATCATCGAGGGCAATGCGGCACGCGTCAGGTTGATATAGCCGAATACCTTCAACTCCCACGCGGTTCGCCATTGGGTGTCGTCGATATTTTCCAGCCCGCCTCCGGGAATGGCACCCGCGTTGTTGACCAGCACATCCACCGACTCAAGCCGCGTCTGCAACCGTTCGCGGCCTTCATCGCTCGCGATGTCCGCAACCACCCCCTCTACGTCGGCGCCGTGAAGTGTCTTCAGGCGCTCGACGGCTTGGTCCACGCCATCCTGCGCTTGTCCCACCACGACGACTCGACTGCCTTCGCGCGCAAATGCATCGGCGCAAGCAAACCCGATGCCGCGTGTCGCACCGGTGATCAGCACGTGCTTACCGCTCAACTCGAGATCCATGGTTCATCCTTCTATCTGTCGTTCGACATCGTTGATGAAATCGAGCACGGCGCGGTTGAACGCATCGGGCTCTTCGAGATTGATCGCATGGCTCGTGTCGGGCAGGACCCATAGCCGCGCGTTCGGGATCGTGCGCTTCAAGAAGAGCGACGGAGCAAGGCAGGGCTCGTCGTCGTCCCCCGCGACGATCAAGGCCGGCACATTCAATTCTCGCAGCGGCATTTCAAGCTCATAGAGCGTGGGACGGCGCATCTGACATCCCTTTGCGGTCAGCGCCGTGCCGATTGCCGAATGCTGGGCAAATTGACGGAGGAATGTGTCGAAGCCCTGCGGATCCTTCTCCTTGAGCTTGCGCCTTGTCGGGCCGTTCAGATAGTCGGCCGCGCCGATTTCCAGTCCCTGGGCCAGGATGCGCGTGGACAGCGCCTCGCTCGCCGCGCGGAACGGTTCAGGGGCGTCCGAGCCATGTCCGGCTGCGGCAACCACGATGGATCGCGTCATGTCCGGATGCGCAATGGCAAAACACAGCGCCGCATACCCGCCCATCGACAGGCCGACGACATGCGCATTCGACACGCCCGCGGCCTTCAGTACGCTCGCGATATCGGCGACCGCATGAAGGTGGCTATAAGACTCGATATCGTCTGGAACGTCGGACGGCGGGTAGCCACGCGCATTGAACGTAATGCAGCGAAATCGCTGCGATAGCGCGCGCACCTGAAGTGCCCAGTTGCGGTGATCTCCCGCGAACTCGTGCAGGAACACGATGGCTGGGCCTTGCCCGGTCGCTTCATAGAAGAGATGGACCCCGTTAGAGGATGCGGTGGGCATGTCTACTCCATTTTTGTGCAGGAAAGAGGGGCGCGGCGCAGGCATCGTCGGGATGCGCGACGCGCGTTCCGCAAGGCACGAGTGTAGGTCGATTCTCAATAAGGTAAAAATATGGGATTGTTATGGGTCTATCATGTTTTTTTATTTCTCGACGACCCCTGATCGAGCGGCCGCCAGCCGTTTGCCATGCGCGTGAGAGGACGGGATGGACTTCAAGCAACTGCAATATTTCGCACGAATTGCCGAGCTGGGTAACATGACGCGCGCCGCGGAGACGCTCCACGTCGCCCAGCCGGCGCTGAGCCAGCAGATTGCCAATCTCGAGGGCGAACTCGACGCGCGGCTCTTCGATCGCGGCGTCTACGGCGTTCGCACCACCCCGGCGGGGGAAACGCTGTATCGCTATGCGAAGTCGCTGCTCAAGCAATTGGAGGACGCGCGACAGGCTATCTCCAGCGAGGTCGACCAGCCCAGCGGGCATGTCGTCATCGGCATCCCGGGCAGTGCCGGCAAGCTCGTCGTCACGCCACTGGTGAAGGCGTTGACCAGCCGGTCGGCGATCATGACGGAGATCATCGAGCGGCCGAGCGCCGAACTCGTCGATCTGGTCATCGGCGGCAAGCTCGACGTCGCGCTCGGCGTCGACGTGCCGCGCCGCCGGGGGCTCGCCATTCATCCCGTCCTGCGTGAAGCGCTATTCGCGATCGCACCGCCGAGCGAAGCGCGGGCCGATGCGAGAACGAGGAAATCAGTCACGGCGAAGGAACTGGCCGCGCAGCCGCTGTTCCTGCCGGGTTTCCCGAATACGATTCGCCAACGCGTGGAGGCGGCCTTCCTCGAAGAGCATCTGGAATACAGGATATTGAGCCAGGTGAGCTCGCTCGATATGGTGGTGCGACTGGTTTCTTCCGGGCTGGGCTGGGGCGTGTTGCCATGGTCGGCCGTGGCCGACGAGGTACAGCGCGGCAGAATCCGCGCGCTGCGTGTGTCGGATCGCTCCCTGTCGCGTGAGCTTTCGGTGTGCATCTCCGACTCCGTGCCGTTGAGCCGCGCGGCGGAGGTGGTGCGCGATTGCATGCTCGACATCATTCAGACCTTGATCCGGTCGAAACAATGGGACCATGCCAGACTGGTCTCTCATGGCTGAGGTGCTCACGCCAGGTCGATAAGCGAGCCTTATCGACCCATCGGTATTCCATATTTGTTTGCGTATTGATCGGCTTCATACAATCGATCCGTCCGTGATGGATTGCGGCGCACGCGGAGACACGGAACTTCGCGAATACACCAAACATATGGAGACAACCATGTCAGGCAATCCCGGCTCATCCGCCACGACATGCGAGGCGGCATGCGCAAAGGCATTCTGGCGCATCGTGCCCGTGCTGTTCGTGAGCTACGTGCTCTGCTCGATGGATCGTTACAACGTCGCGTTTGCGCAGATCCAGTTGCGCGAGGCGCGGCACATCACCGACAGTATCTACGGCCTCGGCGCGACCCTGTATTTCGCAACTTACGTGGCGTTTGCCGTCCCGGCCAGCATGCTGTTGCGCCGATGGGGCGCCAAGCGGGTGTTTTTCCTCATCATGCTGGGATGGGGCGTGTGCTCGACATGCATGCTGCTGATCCGGACTCCGTATGATTTCTTTGCCGGTCGGCTGCTGCTGGGTGCATTCGAGGCCGGCTTCTATCCGGGCGTTATTTACTATCTCGGGACGTGGTTTCCGCAAACGCATCGCAGTCACGCTTTCGCGGTATTCACCTCGGGCGTGACCGTGGCAGGGGTCGTGGTGGGGCCGCTGTCGGGGTGGATCATGACCCGCTTCCATGGGGTCGCCGGATTGGCCGGCTGGCAATGGCTCTTCCTGCTCGAGGGATTGCCCAGTTGCCTGATGGCGATCGTTTGCTTCCTGGTTCTCAAGCGGGGGCCGTCCGACGCCACCTGGCTGTCGGGACAGGAACGGCGCGCGCTGGAAGAGGCGCTCGCGCAAGACCGACTCGCCGCACCGCGACAGGTCGTCCCCGCCGGCCGGTTCGGCATGCTTCGTTCGAAGCAGGTGTATCTGTTTGCGCTCATTTACTTTTGCTCGATCTCCGGTGTCTATGCGTTGGGATTCTGGGTGCCGGCGATCATCCGTGCCTATGGCGCGACCACGCCGCTCGAGATCGGCCTGTATTCAGTGATCCCTTGGGGCCTGGCGGCAATCGGCACGGTCATGATTTCGCGCCGCTCCGATCGCATGAATGAGCGACGTTGGCACGCCGCGGGTGCGCTTCTCGTCGGCGCGGCGGCGCTTGGGCTGTCCACACTGCCGCATCTGAGCTTTTCCATCGCAATGTCGTTGCTCAGTGTTGGCGCGGTGGGCGTCATTGGCGCGATTCCTGTCTTTTGGACAATTCCTGCATCAGCGATGCCGGCGGAATTCGCCGCAAGCGGGGTGGGATTCATCAATTGCCTCGGCGTCAGTTCGGGCATGATCGCGCCGCTGTTGATCGGCCTCTTGAAGGAGCGAACCGGATCGCTGTCTCCAGGGCTCTGGTGCCTGGTTGCAATGCTCGTTTCGGGCGCCGTCCTGCTGCTTGTCGTGACCCGGTCAGCGCGGAGTTCGCCCAATGCGTCCGTTTCGCCGGTCATCGCGGACCTGATGTCAGCGCCCGGCGCCCATTCACCCGCAGTCAAGAAACACTAGCCTGGTCGATAGCCAGCCTGTTTCGGAATGTACAAGGATATAAGGACTACTCATGTCAAATGCGAAAACATCGTCATTCCAGCAACCGCTCAAAGGGCTCAAGGTACTCGAACTGTCTCAGATCATGGCAGGGCCGGTATGCGGCTTGATGTTGGCCGACATGGGGGCGGACGTCTACAAGGTCGAGAAGATCCCCAATGGCGACGACGCCAGAAGTTACGGGAAGGCGTCCGACGCCGGCACCCCGCCGTCGTTCATGATGCTCAATCGGGGCAAGCAGTCGATCGGGATCGATATCAAAAGCCATGCGGGCAAGGCGGTGCTGCTGCGTATGGCAGGACAGGCGGACGTGGTGACGGAAAATTTTCGGCCGGGCGTGATCGAGCGTCTCGGGTTGGGCTACGACGTGCTGAGTCGGCTCAATCCGGCGTTGATCTATTGCTCCATCACCGGATACGGCCGTGACGGGCCGCTCGCGCGGAAAGGCGGCTTCGATCTGATTCTGCAGGCGTTCAGCGGACTCATCAGTGTGACGGGCGAAGAAGATGGCGAGCCCGTCAAGCCAGGCGTATCTATCGCGGACGTCAACGCCGGCATTCTCGCTGCGCTCGGCATCCTCGCCGCATATGTGCACCGGTTGCGCACGGGGCTTGGGCAACGCGTGGACACTTCGCTGGTGCAGGCGTCGCTGCAGCAGATGTACTGGTACGCGGCCGCGTATTTCTCGCGAGGCGTGATTGCGAAACCCTCGGGCACCGCGCACCCGCTGATCTCGCCTTATCAGGTCTATCGCTGTCGGGATGGGCGCATTGCCATCGGTGGCGCGAACGAGGCCAACTGGGCGCGGATTGCCGAAACGCTCGGTCATCCCGAATGGAAAGCGGATCCGCGCTTCATGACACCGGATTCGCGGCTCGCCAACAGAAAGGCGCTGGAGACACTCATCAACGAGGTACTGGCTACCGACGACGTGGCGTCGTGGTTGCGCCGGTTCGATGAGGCGTCGGTTCCGGCCGGTCCGGTACACAATGTCGCTCAGGCGCTGGAGCACGAGCAGTCGAAGGCGATGAGAATGGTCGTCGAAGTCGAGGCCCCGAACGGGGGCACGACGCGTGCGCTCGGCCTGCCGATCCATTTCAATGGCACGACGCAGATCGCATCGCGCGCGGCACCGCGGGTCGGGCAGGATACAACCGACATTCTGCGTTGCTTTGGATTCACCGACGGCGAGGTCGACGACCTCATCGCATCGGGCGCCGTGTTGCAGGCGGGTGCGTCGGTCGAGGCCGCCGCGGCGACGCAAGGATGACGTTCATGCATCGACTCGATATCAATGCCGATCGCTCTGGTGCAGCCCACGGACTCGGACTGCACGTCGAAGACCAGATTGCGACCATTACGCTGGCGCGTCCCGAGAAGCGCAATGCGATGACACTCGACATGTGGCGTGACCTTGCCAGGCTTGCCGAACAACTCGATGGCCGCGATGACGTGCGCGCGGTCGTTCTGACAGGCAGCCATGACAGTTTTTGCGCGGGTGCCGACATCGCGGAATTCGATGAACTGCGTCACGACACGGCACAGGTGCTTGCCTATGACGCGATTTACGAGGCGGGATGCCGGGCACTCGAAACGCTCGGCAAGCCGGTTATCGCGGCGATCAACGGCTATTGCATGGGCGGCGGCTGCAATCTCGCGTTGGCGTGCGACATCCGATTGGCTGTACCGCACGCCACTTTTGCCATTCCGGCGGCAAGGTTGTCGGTGGTCTACGGCGCGGCTGGCACCCGTCGGCTTCTCAATCTCGTCGGCCCCGGGCGCGCGCGACGCATGCTATTCACGGGTGCCCGAATCGGTGCGCTCGATGCGCTGAGCGCGGGCCTGATCGACGAAGTTCATGACAAGGTGCATGAAGCCGCGCGCCAATGCGCCATGACGATGACGGCGGTTGCGCCGTTATCGATTCGCGGCGCGAAGGCGATTTTGGCCGAGCTCGAAACGGCCTCGGAAAACCACTGCGAGCGAGTGGCCGAAGCCGCTATCCGTCGCGCTGCCAACAGCGCGGACTATGTCGAGGCGCGCATGGCTTTCAGGGAAAAGCGGGCGCCGCGATTTTGCGGTAACTGACCGGAAGGGCGATACACGCAATTTTCCCATCGCTCATGTCATTCGGCGCGTGCCCAGCCGGCGACGTGCACCTGAGCACGCATCGAACGCCGGTTATGACGGAACGGGCACGCCACCGTGCGTTTCGCTGCCGGGCATGGTCTTCTAGAGTCGCGGACACTGAAGCACGATTCGCGCGATGAGCCCGGTCGGCTTGCGGTTGACGAGCGTGAACGTGCCGCCGTGAGCATGCACGATTTCCCGAACGATCGACAAACCGAGTCCGACGCTCCCCGGGCGGTCGCCGCGTGCCGGATCGAGACGCACGAACGGCTCGATCACGTCCCGCAGTCGATCTTCGGGAATGCCCGGCCCGTCGTCGACCACATCGATATGCACGCTCTGACCGTCGACCGATGCGGCTACCGCGACGCCGCTGCCGAAGTGCAACGCATTCTCGACGAGGTTCGTCAGTACCCGACGCATCGCATCCGGCCGGCAGAAGAAGCGAATTTGCTCCGGGCCGACATAGCGCACCGCCGTGCCGGCTTCCTCGTATTCGTCGCACAGCGTGGAGATCAGCGCGCCGAGATCGAGCCATTCCTTCTCTTCGCGGTCCACGCCGCTGCTGAGGAACGCCAGCGCTGACGTGACCATCGACTGCATCAGTTCGATGTTCCGTATCAGCTTGTCGCGCACGGATTCGCTCAGTTCCATTTCCAGTTGCAGCCGCATGCGGGTCAGCGGCGTGCGCAAGTCGTGGCTGATCGCGGCCAGCATGCGCGTGCGGTTCTGGATCGACAGCGTGATGCGCTCCTGCATCAGGTTGAATGCATGTGCCGCCGATCGAATTTCGAGCGGACCTTCTTCCGCGATCGGCGACACCGACATCTGCTGACCGAATGCGTCGGCGTGTTCGGACAACCGTCGCAACGGACGGATCACGCGCGAGATGGCCCACGCCGACATCGCGGCCACGCCCACGCACATGAAGATCAACGCGCCGTAGAACGGAAAGGAATAGCGCGGCGGGTCAACCGTGTCGCGGGCAGTCCGAATCTCGAGTGTCCGGTTGCCGAGCGGCACCCGTACCTGGATCGTCGCATCTCCGGCATGTTCGACCGCGCAAGCACGTACGGACAGGTCCGCCGCGTCCGTCAGCTCCGATTTCAGCACGGACTCGAGGTCGCGCGTGTCCGGCGTTTCTCCGGAGCAAGCCGACGCCGCCTGCGACAGCCGGAGCGACAGCCCCGGCTGTCGCATCGTCGCGACCACGGCGCTGCGCTCGGCGTCGGGCACCGCGCGCAGACTCTCGACCGCGCTGGCGATGCGATAGGCGCTCTGCCATGGCCACGGCGGAGCGGGCGGGGTGTGGTGCGACAGCAGAACGATGAAGAGCAGGGCCGTGGCGCTCGACGAGCACGTCAGGATCAGCAGGATCTGCCCGAGCGTGGTGGAAAAGATCCGGCGCATCAGACGAAGACCACGTCGGGCTGAAACGCGTAGCCGTCGGTGCGTACCGTACGGATCGTTTCCTCGAGCGGATCGTTGCCGGCGAGCTTGCGCCGCAACCGGCTCACGAGCAAATCGATCGAGCGCCCCGAGATCGGGAAGTTCGTCCCGCGAGTGAGGTTGATGAGCTCTTCGCGCGAGAGCACCTTGCGGACGTGCTGGCAGAGCACAAGCAGCAGGTCGGTTTCCGCGCCAGTAAGCGGCACGCGCAGGCCCGTCGGCGAGCGCACGAAACGCCGGTACGGATAGAACGTGAAGCCGGAAAACTGCAGGACCAGCTCGGTGACCGGTTTGCGTTCGTCGCCCTCCGTGGCGACGGGGCGGCGCAGCACGGCACGGACGCGCGCCAGCAGCTCGCGCGGATCGAACGGCTTGGGCACGTAGTCGTCGGCACCGAGTTCGAGACCGACCACCTTGTCCGTCGGATCGTCGAGTGCCGTCAGCATGATGATGCGCGGGCCGCCCTTCGCATGCAGGCGCCGGCAGAGATCGAGCCCGTCCTTGCCCGGCAGCATCACGTCGAGCAGGACCAGATCGACGTCGACCGTCGCGAGCAGGGCGTCGGCGGTTTCGACGCTGTCCGCGGCGTGCGTGACGTAGCCCTTGCCGGACAGAAAGGCGGCCAGCGGGACGCTGATGTCTGCGTCGTCTTCGACGATCAGGATGGAATTGCCGGTCAATGGAGTCCCCGTTGTTGCGTGCGTGTCGTATGCGGCGCGCGGCCGCGGTGCATTCGCCGACCAATGTACTCCGGTGCGCGCAATTGGTCTGTGTCAATCACGACACATTATGTGAATCCGCATAATAATCAACAACTTACGAGTAATTTGACATATCGTGCACGACATCGAAGAAGGGTGATGGACGTACACATGAACAAGCAGTTGGAGTGTTGCCGGTTGCGTTTGCCGGCGTTATCCGGGCCTGCATCGCCGACGCGCACGACGCGCTGGCCGGTCATGCTGGCGCTGTTCGCATCGCTCGCGCTCGCGGGCTGCGGCGATCGTGGCGCCGCCACCGGCCCGGGCGCCGCCCCGGCGGCCGTCGAGGTCGGCGTCCAGACCCTCGCGCTGCAGCGGATCGATGAGCGCACGGCGCTGTCGGGCCGCCTGTCGGCGCTGCAGGTGTCCGACGTGCGGCCGCAGATCGGCGGGATCGTGCGCAAGCGGCTCTTTACCGAAGGTGCCGACGTCAAGGCCGGACAGGTGCTTTACCTGATCGATCCGGCCGCTTACCAGGCCACCTATGACCAGGCGCGCGGCACGCTCGCGAAGGCCGAAGCGACACTCGCGTCGGCGAACACGAAGGCTGCGCGCTACGCGCAGCTCGCGAAGATCGGCGCGGTCAGCGCGCAGGACAACGACGACGCGGTCGCGGCCGTGCGCGAGGACGAGGCCGACGTGCTGGCCGATCGCGCGTCGCTCGAATCGGCGCGCGTCAATCTCGGCTACACGCGGATCACCGCGCCGATCGCCGGGCGCATCGGCGCGTCGTCGGTGACCGAAGGCGCGCTGGTGACGGCCGACCAGACCACCGCGCTCGCGACCATCCAGGCATACGACCGGATGTATCTCGACGTCACGCGCTCGAGCGCCGAATGGCTGCGGCTGCGCAAGGCCTATGCATCGGGTCGCCTGCAGCGCGCCGGCGACGGCGCCGTCGTGCGGCTCACGATGGAAGACGGCACGCCGTATCCGCATGACGGCGTGCTGCAGTTCTCCGGCATCACCGTCGACCAGACGACCGGATCCGTCACGCTGCGGATCATCTTCCCGAACCCCGACGGCGAACTGCTGCCGGGGATGTTCGTGCGCGCGCAACTCGATGAAGGCGTCGATGCGAATGCGCTGCTGGTGCCGCAGCTCGCCGTCACGCGTGCGTCGGACGGCAGCGCGAGCGTGTGGGTCGTCGACGCGACCGGGCACGCGAAGCAGGTGGCCGTGCGTGCCGACAACGCGTATCGCGACCAGTGGATCGTATCGAGCGGATTGAAGGCGGGCGATCGCGTGATCGTCGACGGCTTGCAGAAGGTGCAGGCCGGCACGGCGGTGCACGTGGCGGCCGCTACGTCGGCCGCGAAGCCGTAAGGAGGGCGCATGGCAGGATTCTTCATACAGCGGCCGATCCTCGCATGGGTGATCGCGATCGTGATCATGCTGGTCGGCGGCGCCGCAACCACGACGCTGCCCGTCGAGCAGTATCCGACCATCGCGCCGCCGTCGGTGCGCGTGAGCGCGACCTATCCGGGCGCGTCGGCCGACACGGTGGCCAAGACCGTTACGCAGGTGATCGAGCAGAAGCTGTCCGGCATCGACAACCTGATGTACATGTCGTCCACGAGCAGCAACGCGGGGCAGGCGACGATCAACCTGACGTTCGCGCCCGGCACCAACGCCGACATCGCGCAGGTGCAGGTGCAGAACAAGGTGACGCAGGCATCCGCGTCGCTGCCCGAAACGGTCCAGGAACAGGGCGTGCAGGTCGCGAAGGCGTCCAGCAACTTCCTGATGATCGTCGCGCTGTCGTCGCCCGGCGGCACGCTGAACTCGATCGATCTCGGCAACGTGATCGCGACGCAGATCGAGGATCCGCTCACGCAGCTGACCGGCGTCGGCGACGTCACGCTATTCGGCGCCGAGCACGCGATGCGGATCTGGCTGAACCCGGTCAGGCTGAAGAGCGTCGGGCTCACCGCGTCGGACGTGACGACCGCCATCACCAACCAGAACGTGCAGTTGTCGGTCGGCGAGCTGGGCGGGGCGCCCGCGACGGATGCGCAGGCGATCAACGCGACCATCGCGTCGTCGAGCCTGCTGACCACGCCCGAACAGTTCGGCAACATCCTGCTGCGCGTCAATGCCGACGGCTCGAAGGTGCTGCTGAAGGACGTCGCGCGCGTCGAGGTCGGCGGCGATTCATACGACACGTCGTCGCGCAGCGACGGCAAGCCGGCCGCCGCGCTGGCGATCAAGCTGTCGACCGGCGCGAACGCGATGTCGACGGCGAAGAAGGTGCGCGCGAAGCTCGCCGAACTGCAGCCGCAGTTGCCGAAGGACGTCGCAATCAGCTACCCGTACGATTCGACGCCGTTCGTGAAGATCTCGATCGAGGAAGTCGTGAAGACGCTCTTCGAGGCCGTGATCCTGGTGTTCCTCGTGATGTACCTGTTCCTCCAGAACCTGCGGGCGACGCTGATCCCGACCATCGTCGTGCCGGTCGCGCTGCTGGGTACGCTGGGCGTGATGTCGGCGATCGGGTTCTCGATCAACGTGCTGTCGATGTTCGCGATGGTGCTCGCGATCGGGCTGCTGGTCGACGATGCGATCGTTGTCGTCGAGAATGTCGAGCGGATCATGGCCGACGAGAAGCTCGGGCCGAAGGCCGCGACGAAGAAGGCGATGGGGCAGATCACCGGCGCGCTCGTCGGCGTGACGACCGTGCTGACGGCCGTGTTCATTCCGATGGCGTTCTTCTCGGGCTCGACGGGCGCGATCTACCGGCAGTTCTCGGTGACGATCGTCTCCGCGATGGTGTTGTCCGTGTTGCTCGCGTTGACGCTGACGCCCGCGCTGTGCGCGACGCTGCTCACGCCGGCGTCGGCGGAGCAGCACGCGCGCCGCGGGTTCCTCGGCGCGTTCAACCGGATGTTCGAGAAAAGCAACGCGGGATACAGCGCGACGCTGGCACGCGTCGTGGCGAAGCCCGCGCGCTGGATGATCGCCTATGCGCTGATCGCCGGCATCGTTGCACTGCTGTTCGTGACGCTGCCGTCTTCGTATCTGCCGGAAGAGGACCAGGGCTCGATCATGGTGTCCGTGTCCGCGCCGGTCGGCACACCGGCATCGAGCACGCTGAAGACGGTCCAGGCGGTCGAACAGTACTTCCTGAAGCAGCCGGCCGTCGCGCACATCATGACGGTCAACGGCTTCAGCTTCAACGGCCAGGGGCAAAACAACGCGTTCGCCTTCGTGCAGCTCAAGGACTGGGGCCAGCGCGGTTCGAACGACAGTGCGCAGGCGGTGATCAATCGCGCGAACGCCGCGTTCGCGAAGCGCCGCGATGCGCAGATCTTCGTGATGAACCAGCCCGCGATCCAGGGGCTCGGCACGCAAAGCGGCCTCGACTTCGAGATCGAGGATCGCTCGGGCCAGGGGCACGACAAGCTGCTGAGCGCGCGCAACCGCTTCATGGCGCTGGCCGCGAAGGAGCTGTCGCTCGCGATGACGCGTCCGGCCGGCCTCGAGGACACGCCGCAGCTCTATGTCGACATCGACCGCGAGAAGGCCAGTGCGCTCGGGCTGTCGATCTCGGATATCGATACGACGCTGTCGACCGCGTTCGGCTCGTCGTACGTGAACAACTACATCGATACCGGCCGGATCCAGAAGGTTTACGTGCAGGCCGACGCGCCTTACCGGATGATGCCGTCGGACATCGGGCAGTGGTATGTGCGCGCCGATTCGTCGTCGTCCTCTTCCTCTTCCTCCTCCTCCTCGTCCTCCGGTTCGTCGTCGAGTACATCGTCTTCGTCGACGACGACGTCCTACGACGGGCAGATGGTGCCGTTCTCGGCGTTTTCCAGCACGCGCTGGACCTTCGGCCCGCCGCAGATCGAACGCTACAACCGCGAGCTCGCGATGGAGATGAGCGCGCAGACGGCGCCCGGCGTCAGTACCGGCCAGGCGATGACGGCGGTCGAGAAGATCGCGCAGCAGTTGCCGAGCGGCTTCGGCATCGAATGGACGGGCCAGTCGTATCAGGAGGTGCTGGCCGGCTCGCAGGCGACCTACCTTTATGCGATCTCGCTGATCGTCGTGTTTCTGTGCCTGGCCGGGCTGTACGAAAGCTGGTCGGTGCCGCTCGCGGTGATTCTCGTGGTGCCGATCGGCGTGCTCGGCGCGCTCGGCGCCGCGCATCTTCGCGGTCTGTCGAACGACGTGTACTTCAAGGTCGGCCTGTTGACGACGATCGGCCTGTCGACGAAGAACGCGATCCTGATCGTCGAATGCGCGAAGGACCTGCAGGCGCAGGGCCGCGGGCTGCTCGACGCGACGCTCGAGGCTGCGCACCTGAGACTGCGGCCGATCCTGATGACGTCGCTCGCGTTCGTGTTCGGCGTGCTGCCGCTCGTGATCAGCACCGGCGCCGGCTCGGCCGCCCGGCATGCGATCGGGACGGGCGTCGCGGGCGGGATGATCGCCGCGACCGTGCTCGCGATATTTTTCGTGCCGGTGTTTTTCATCGTCGTGCGCAGGCTGTTCAACGAACACGGCCACGACGGCGCGCGGCGCGACGAGGGACAAGCATGAAACTGAAACTCATGGCGCTGGTTTGCGTTGCCGCGCTCGCCGCGTGCTCGCTCGATCCCGTCTATCAACGTCCCGCCGCGCCGATGGCCGGCGCATGGCCGAGCGGGCCGGCGTACGGGACTGCGTCCGCGTCCGCTCCATCCGCTGCCGGCGCGGCCCCGACGCCGGCGGCGGCCGAGGTCGGCTGGCGCGAGTTCTATCGCGACCCGCACCTGCGGAAGCTGATCGCGCTCGCGCTCGACAACAACCGCGACCTGCGCGTGGCCGCGCTTCAGGTTGCCGAATACGAAGCGCAGTACCGCATCACGCGTGCGGCGCTCGCACCGTCGATCGACGCGACCGGATCGCTGTCGAATGCGCGCAGCGACGGCACGACCACGCGATCGAGCAGCGTGTCGGTCGGCACGACGTCGTGGGAGATCGACTTCTTCGGCCGCCTGCAAAGCCTGAAGCGGCAGGCGCTCGAGAACTACCTGTCGACCGATGCGTCGCGCGTGAGCACGCAGTTGTCGCTGGTTGCGACCGTGGCGACCGACTATCTGCAACTGCGCGCCGACGAGGCGATGCTGAAGATCACGACGGATACGGTGGTAGCCGACCAGCGCACCTACGACCTGACGGTCGCGATGCAGAAGATCGGCAGCGCGTCGCTGCAGGACGTGCGCGAGGCGCAGACGTCGCTCGCGAGCGCGAAGGCGAGCGTCGCGTCGTACACGCGGGCGGTCGCGCAAGACCGCAACACGCTCGCGGCGCAGATCGGCTGCGCGCTGCCGGACGATCTCGACTCGGGCCCGACGCTGTTCGACGGCGACGCGATGTTCGCGGACATCGGCGCCGGCGTGCCGTCCGACCTGCTGGCGCGCCGGCCCGACATCGAGGCCGCCGAACATACGCTGAAGGCCGCGAACGCGAACATCGGCGCCGCGCGCGCCGCGTTCTTCCCGAAGATCGCGCTGACGGCGACGGCCGGAACGGCCAGCACCGGCCTGACGCAACTGTTCAAGGCCGGCACCGGCGCATGGACGTTCGCGCCGTCGATCACGATGCCGATCTTCGATTACGGCAGCAACAAGGCATCGCTCGACGTTGCGCGGATCGAGAAGGACATCGACGTGGCGGACTACGAGAAGGCGATCCAGACCGCGTTCAAGGAAGTCGCCAATGCGCTGGCCGGGCGCGAGACCTATGTGACGCAGGTCGACGCCGATCGCGAGTACGTGCGATCCGCTCAGGATTACTACGATCTTGCGCAAGCGCGCTACCGGACCGGCACCGACAGCTTCCTCACGCTGCTGACCGCGCAACGGACGTTGTATACGGCGCAGCAGCAGCTCGTTACCGATCAGCTGTCGAAGCTGTCGAATCTGGTGACGCTGTACAAGGTGCTCGGCGGTGGCTGGTCGGAAAGGGCCGACGATGCGCCGAAAACGGGCGACGCTCGGCATGTGTCAGGGCAGTCGTGAGCGAAGCGCGGGAGCTGCGAGCTTCAATCGACTGTCGGAAATCGGGGGCGGCAGATGGCGGCCGTCTCCGGATGCAGTGCATTCACGACGTGACGTGTTTCGGTCCGTTTACGGGCGGCATGCGGATTGTCGTGTTTGATTTCAGGAGAAAAGCACCATGAAGAAACGGATTCTCACGTTGCTCGTTGCCGCCGGGATGTTTGGAACGTCGATCGGCGCGTCGGCGCAGCAGGGGCCCGGCGACGAACCGGGCGGCCCCGGGGCGGATCACGCCCACGAGATGCGGCCGGATCGTGCGCCGGATCGCGACGACGCGATGCGCCCGCGTGCCGACGCGCGGATGGACGCTGCGCGAGGCGACTGGCATCGCCGCGGCGGACGCGTGCCGCAGGACTATCGCGGTCCGAAGTATGTGGTCGACGACTGGCGCGGGCACGACCTTCAGCCGCCGCCGTCCGGCTATCAGTGGTTGCAGATCAATGGCGATTTCGTGCTGGCCGCGATGACGACCGGCGTGATCACGAGCATCCTCAGCGGCCCGCATCATTGAATGAACAAGGAGTGACATGAAAAACACGCTTGCACTGGCGGCATGGGTCGCACTGGTTTCCGCGCTCAGCGGATGTTGTTTGTTGCCGTATTGCGGCGGCTGGGGCGGGCCGGGCGGTGGTCCCGGGGGCCCGGGCGGACAAGGCGGGCCGGGAGGCCACGGTGGCGGCGGAGGCGGTGGGCCGCAAGGCGCGATCGTCGTGCCGCATGCGTCCGCGTTGAGCTGAACGATGCGATCCCCAGCGGCCGGCCGTGCCGCCGCCGGGCATGTCGCTGCCGTGTGTCGTCCGTGGAATCCAGCCGGCCGCTCACGATTTCCTTCAATTCGTCGCGCCAAGGCACCGCTGGAATCAGCGTGCTTCCGTGCGTCAAACTGTGACTCGTCATGCGCTATCGTTCCAGTCTGTCCCGTCGCGCGTTTCTGTCGTCCGTGTTGACGACAGGCGCTGCGCTCGGCTTCGCCATGCATGCCCGCCTCGGGTTCGCGGCGAACACGGAGGTGTGCGTGGCGAGTGCGGAGCAAGTCCTCGGCCCGTACTATCTCGACAAGCGCCTGATGCGGCGCGACATTCGCGAGCACAAGCCGGGCGTGCCGCTCGATCTTCGCTTCACGGTGATCGACGTGCGCGGCTGCGTGCCGCTGGCCGATGCGCTCGTCGATGTCTGGCAATGCGACGCGCTCGGCGTCTATTCGGGATTCGGTCAGCTCTCGCATTCGGGGCCGCCCGCCGGACTGCCCCCTGGGCCGCCGCCATCCGGTTTGGGTTCGGCCGGCACGAATCATGGGCTACCGACGGGCATGCCGCCGGCACCCCACCCGACCGACGCGTTGACCTTCTTGCGCGGGGGGCAGCCGACCGATCGAAACGGCATCGCACGTTTCGATTCGATCATTCCCGGCGTATATCCGGGCCGAACGAATCACGTGCATTTCCGCGTCCGCTTGGCCGCGAGCGCGTCGCATGGCGACCACGTCGCGCACACCGGGCAAGTGTTTCTTCCGGAAGCGCTGATCGTGCCGTTGATGCGGAACGTCGCGCCGTATCGCGACAACCGCGTTGCCCGTGTCGTGCTGACCGACGATCCGGTCTACGCGAGCCAGCATGGCGCTCAAGCCGTTGCGCGCACCTCGTTGGTGGACTCGCGCGATCCGGCACGCGGGGTCGTGGCGGATGTGATCGTGGCGATTGATCCGGGGGCGATGTCGCGCGAGCTTGGGTGACGGGCGCCCGCCGACGATCGATATAGCGCCCTTCAGGGCAGCGCGCTTGTGAGCGCATGCCGAAGTCGAAGGGCACTTGTCCGCGCCCGCCGTCGAGCGGGTCGGTCCGCCTGCGCTGCATTCGGTGGTTAAAGCGATCGACGCCGGGTGGGCGCATGGTGGGCACATTGGACTTTGCCAACGGCGACCATCACCTCGTCGACAGACGGCATCGCGCCCGGTTCACCGATCGACAGCGCGTTCGGTGCGCCGCCGATGCCGCAATGATGACGAGACGTCGCGACGAAAATCATCACGGTCGGTCGCTGCAGCGCGTGCGCCATATGCACGAACCCGGTATCGACGCCCACCACGAGCGCGGCCCGGCCGATCGCCGCGCCCAGTTCGCGCACCGACATCGCGGGCAGCACGACCGCCCCCGGGGCCCGAGCGACGATGTCCTGCGCATCGTCATGTTCCGCGGCCGAGCCCCACGGCACCAGCACGCGCATGCCGCGCGCCATCATCTGCATGGCGAGCGCGGCCCAGTGATCCGCCGGCCATTTCTTGTCCGGATTGGACGTCGCATGAAACAACAGCATGAACGGCGCGCCGTCGGCCACGGCGAGCGGCAGGTTCGCATCCCGAGGCGGGACTATCCCATACGCGGCGATGCCCTCGGGGACATAGCCCAGCGCCTCGCCGGCGCTCACGCGCATGCCGTGCCACGCGTCGCAGTCCGGGCGCGGGCCGAAGCGATGCGAATAGGCGAAGCGGGCGCCCGTCTCGCCGAGATCCTGCGTTTGATAGCCGACGCGGCGCGTGGCGCGCGCGATCATCGAGATGATCGCGCTCTTGTAGACGCCGTGCAGGTCGATGACGGCATCGTAGCGGTGCGCGCGCAACGCGCCGATCGACGCGGAAATCGCTTTCAGGTCGCCGCCGTTTCGGCGCTTCTTGAACCGCCGCAGCGGCGCACAGAGCACGTTGCTTACGCCCGGGTGCCAGCGAACGACCTCGGCGCACGACTCGTCCACGGCCCAGTCGACCGTCACGCCCGGAAAGGCCCGATGGAGGTCAGCGACGACCGGCAGCGTCTGGACGACGTCGCCAAGCGACGTCACCTTCACGATCAAAATGCGCTTCATTGCAATCATGGGTTTGGCTTGCTGAATAACATGCCGAATACAGGGAACCGGATGTCCGCGAGGCCGGATTGCTGTCAGTGCTGTTGCGGAACATTCCTGACCTCGGCGGTGACGGTTGGAAACCGGGGCAGGCTTCGCCTGGCGCCTACGCGAAGCTGCGTTCTTCCGACGCGACGTTCAGCGTTTGCGGCGTCCACGCCGTCAGAATGGTTCCGAGCACACTGATTTCACCGTCCGCGAGGTGTCCGTCCGCTGATGCGACCGCAAGACAGATCTCGATGATTCGCACGCGCAGATCGGGATCGTCGATTTCCGCGAGTAGCGTCTCGAGCGTGGCTTGATCGAGATGGCCGGACAGGGTGCCGGACGACACATGGCTGATCGCCTGGTCTTCACATACCGTCTGGACGATTTGCGCGAACTCGGTCGATTCGATCCCGAACCTGCGCTTGGCCTCGAGCTTCTCGAGGAACCGTTCCTCGCTGGGATCGACGTGGCCGTCCGCGATGAGCACCAGTGCAACGATGCGTGCGGCTGCCTGGGCGCTGTTGCGGGGATAGGTTCTCATGCTGTTGTTCCTTTGCGGGATCGTTCCGCGTTGTTGGAGAATCAACAGTTTCGAGGGTTTGGGTGATCGGAAAAATCAGTTAATTTGATACTGAAGCTTCGGGAAAACCGAAGTAAGGAGCGAAGTGTCGGGATGGCGGGATCGCCGCAAACCGGGGGCGTGTGCGTCGACTGTCGGAGGACATGCGCGCACCGGTTGCGCTGCATCGACCTTCTGCAGCGTATTGCGGGTCGTGGAAAATACGGAAGGGGGCGACTTCGACCGGATGTGCGGTCATGCGCCTCGCGTGCACGAGTCTGGCTCGATACCTCGCGGACGTTGCGCGGTATCCGTCCACGTCCGGATAGACGGCGTTCTTTGGAATCGAACTGCCTGATGACGGATGGGACGGGAGGACCATCACGCTGAGTACGGCGGCGCCGAGAATCCACCGGCAACCGCCGGATTCATCAAGTGCTCTCGACGCGCGATTCCTTTTGCAGCAGCTTGCCAAATGCCTCTGCTTCAAGCGGATGGCCAAGCAAGAATCCCTGTACCTCGTCGCACATCAATATTTTGAGTTGTTCCAGTTGCGATGCGGTTTCAACGCCTTCCGCGACCACATCCATTTTCAACGTGTGCGCCAATGCAATGATGGCGCGAACGATCGCGCTACCTTCCGGGTTGTGCTTGTCGAGCTCGTGGGTGAAAAAGCGGTCGATCTTCAATTGCTTCGCGCGAAAGCGCTGCAGGTAGCTCAGGCTGGAATAACCGGTGCCGAAGTCGTCGATCGCAACTTCAAAACCCTTTGCCTGGAAATCGTGAATCATCGCTGTCGTGTGCGCGGCGTCCTGCATTGCCACGGTCTCGGTAATCTCGAACATGAGCTGAGCGGGC
Organism: Burkholderia sp. JKS000303; assembly: GCF_002563755.1. Taxonomy (NCBI): domain Bacteria; kingdom Pseudomonadati; phylum Pseudomonadota; class Betaproteobacteria; order Burkholderiales; family Burkholderiaceae; genus Burkholderia; species Burkholderia sp. JKS000303. The sequence continues at coordinate 803,361 of NZ_PDBZ01000002.1, read as the reverse complement.
TGCACGTCCTCGGCACTCAGGATCCCGAGGAAATTCGAAACCAGATCCGGCTCGGCTATCTGTCGAGGCGACAGATTGATGGCGATCTGGAGAGTCGGCAATCCGTCTGCTTGCCAGCGTGTCAGGTGGCGGCACGCTTCCCGCACGACCCAGTAGCCGATTTGCACAATTTGCCCGGTGCGTTCGGCGATGGGGATGAACTCCGACGGCATCAACGTACCGAGTTCCGGATGGTTCAGCCGCAACAGCGCTTCGGCGCCGGTGAGCGCGCCGCTGCTACCGTGGAATTTCGGCTGAAAATGAAGTTCGAAGTAGCCGGCGGCCAAGGCTTCGTGCAACGCGCGTTGGACCTGCAACGTACGGTTGGCCGCCACGTTCATGTCGCCCTGGAAGAATCGGTAGGTACTGCGGCCGGCGCGCTTGGCCTCGTACATCGCAACGTCGGCATGCTTGAGCAGGACTTCCACGGTCTCACCGTCGCGCGGGTAGAGCGCAATGCCGATACTCGGCGTGACTTGCAGCGGCTGCGCGTCGTTCCAAAGGCCCTCACGCATCCGATTCAGCACGTTTTCCGCCACACGTTCGACATCGTCGATGGACGAAATATTCTCCAGCAGAACGACAAATTCGTCGCCGCCAAGGCGTGCCACGGTATCGTTGGCGCGCACGCATTGCTGCAATCGCAGCGCAAATGCCTTCAGCACTTCGTCGCCAGCGGTATGTCCAAGCGAATCGTTGATGGTTTTGAAACCATCCAGATCCATGAACAGGACTGCGAACTTGGCCTGGTAATGACGGTAGGTGTGGATCGCATACTCGATGCGTTCCGTCAGGGTGCGGCGGTTCGGGAGGTCAGTCAGTTCGTCGAACTGCGCCATGCGAACAATCTCGCCGTTGAGCCGCGAGACGACACTCGCCAGAAACGAGGTCCGCGCTCCGGAGCGGCTGAGTACGAGCGTCACGATCAGGATTGCCAGGGTGGACAGCGTCACCGCCGTGGCGAGCAAGGGCGTAGCGATCTCGTGAGTCGCGCCGCAGATCGAACCCGGCAGGAAGGTGGCGGCGGCATTCGCCGTGTAGTGCATGCCCGTTATCGCGACGCCCATGACGCACGCGCCTGCGACTCTCTTGGCGTTCAACTGGCGTTGATTCGCGGCGCTGAGGGATTGCGTAATCCAGAGCGCGGCACCGGATGCAGCAATCGCGATGCCAATTGATGCGGCAACCAGCACGGTGTCGTAGGTGATGGCCGGCTGCATTTTCATCGCGGCGTCGCCGGTGTAGTGCATGCCGGCAATGCCCAGTCCCATCAGGATGGCGCTGGCGACGAGACGTCCGGGCGATAGCGACTCACGCGAGACGATGTACAGCGCAAACCACGACACAGCGACAGCGATCGCGAGCGAGGCGCCCGTAATCGCGAAGTCGTAGCCGACTGGAATGGGCAGCGCAAATGACAGCACACCGATGAAGTGCATCGACCAGATGCCGATACCCATTGCCATGCCACCGCCGGCTATCCACGCCTGACGCCGCCGCTCATGGCTCAGCAGCGCAATCCGGCTGGAGAGGTCAAGTGCCGTGTAGGCTGCGAGTGTCGCGACCACCAGGGATAATGCGGCAAGCCAAGGGTTATAGGTACCGTGCACAATGGATTTTCCTGTTTTTCGCTACCAATAACGTGCGTTTCAGTCGAGCCTGGGCTTTGTTTTGGCGTGCATTATACGGGGCGTGATCGACGTTATCCGATCGAGATTTACTTCGATCGGTTGGTCGGGGGCGCAGGGTTTTCGTCAGACTTTTTCGGAAACGTTCTCGTCGCCGCTGGAGAAAAACAGCTTCGCCGGATGGCGGCTTCACCAGATCGGCCGCCACCTGATTGCTGCGGACAACACGGTCATTCCGTTGTCGAATGCGGAATTGTCAGACGCTGCGCGAGGACATCAAGGCGCCACGCCTGATTCGTACGATTCGCGGGGAAGGTTGCATGCCGGATGTCGGTCATCGTTGGAGCCGGTTTCGGCGGGATCGTGCGGGCGGCATCCCGGCGCCGGGAATTGCGCGGACGCATGGGTTATCAAGGATAATCACCCGGAAGTGATCGACTTGAAAGGCGAAGAAGGGATGAACAAGCAAGGCTTTACCACGGGCATCGTTCACGGCGACAGGATTGCGGGCACTGAGCACGGCGCCGTGCATCAGCCGATTCATACGTCCGTGCAATATGGTTTCGAACGCGTCGAGGATCTGATCGGCGTGTTCCAGGGCACGAAGAAGGGCGGCTTCAATTACGCGCGGCAGGGCACCCCCACGACCGCAGCGCTCGAGCGCAAGATCACGAGCCTGGAAGAAGGTGTCGGCACGGTCTGCTTCAGTACCGGCATGGCCGCGATCACGGCGACGTTTCTCACGCTCTTGCGTGCGGGTGACCATCTCGTCGCGAGCCGTTACGTGTTCGGCAACACCAACAGCCTGTTCGGCACATTGCGGACGCTCGGCGTTGAAGTCACGACCGTCGATGCCTGCGTCGTCGAGAACGTGAAGAATGCGATCCGGCCGAATACGCGGATGGTGTTCGTCGAAACCATCGCAAATCCAGGCACGCAGATTCCCGACTTGCAGGGCATCGGCGACGTGTGCCGTGAGCGCGGCATCGCGTACGTCGTCGATAACACGATTACCTCGCCCGCATTGTTCAAACCGAAGGCGGTCGGCGCGACCCTCGTCATCAACTCGTTGACGAAGACGATCGCCGGCCACGGTGCTGCGCTCGGCGGAGCCGTGACGGATACGGGCCTGTTCGACTGGAGCGCCTATCCGAACATCGCCGATGACTATCGGCGTTCGACGGCGAAGGAGCAGGGGCTTTTGCAGATCCGCAAGAAGGGCCTGCGTGACATGGGCGCGACGTTGTCGTCCGAGCAGGCGCACTCCATCGGGCTGGGCGCGGAAACACTCGCATTGCGCGTGAAGCAAAGTAGCGACAACGCGCTCGCGCTCGCGCAATTTCTGGAAGGGCACAAGGCAGTCGGCAAGGTGTTCTATCCCGGCCTGAAGAGCCATCCGCAATACGAGATCGCGCAAGCGCTGTTCAAGGGCGCGTCGTGGCTGTTGTCGTTCGAATTGCTTAACGCGGAGCGCATGATCGAAGTCGTCAACGCGCTTGAGCTGCCGATCAAGGCGACGGGTCTCGCGGACACGCGCACGCTTATCATTCCCGTTGCGCCGACGATCTTTTTCGAAGCCGGCCCGGAAACGCGCAAGGCAATGGGCATTTCCGACGGCATGCTGCGGTTGTCGGCCGGCATCGAGGATATCGACGACCTGATCGCGGATTTTTCGCACGCGCTGACGTTTGCGGCGTAACGTTCGGACCGTTGATATCGTGACCGAGGCCAGCGCGCTGGCCTCGGTCGGCCTGACGTATTTTTCTTTCCTGTGCGACGGAAGCAATTCCGACCACATCGGAGTCTGCGTAACGTATTGAATATAAAAGATTTCCATTGTTTGGTGGCCAAAGATGCTTCTTGGGCATTCGGAAGGAATCTCGATCACTTGCTATGCAAGGAGCAGCAATCTTGACCAATTCTTGGTATGGAGCCCCAAGTTGGCCAGTCGTTGACCACTCAGGCTCGAATGTAGCCACTCGTTGCCCGCCGGAATTTCTGGAGCATCGCTTTTCCGTGCCGATCCGGCCTCCGACGCTCCCCTCGGCGTGTGTGATGCGCAAACAACTCAAAGCTATGTTGGTCCCGAGATCGCTGGCGCTGGCGGACAGATTCGCTACTAGCTGAACCGAGCGAAGTAGCTCTTGCAGCCCTCAGCGGTAGCCGCGAGAGCAAAAATGAATGTGTGTCGGTTACATATAAAAAGGAAATGTGCCCTTCTCGAACGAAGGCACTTAGACTGTTGATTTCCACCGAGTCTTAACCCACCGATTTCATCTAGATCTGACCCACCCTGAGACAGCGTAGTACATCTATTCCGGTGTGGATAACTCTTCGTTACCCGCTGGTTTTGCTGCTCTTTTTCTTGTTGTCTTTGCCTTGGCAGAACTGGTCCTGAAGCGCCACGATTCATTGCCCGTTTCGACGATGTGGCAGTGATGGGTGACGCGGTCCAGCAGCGCTGTCGTCATCTTTGCATCCCCGAACACGCTCGCCCACTCGCCGAAGCTGAGATTGGTCGTGATCGCGACGCTCGTGTGCTCGTAAAGCTTTGAGAGCAGATGGAACAGCAATGCACCGCCGGTCTGGCTGAACGGCAGATAGCCCAGCTCATCGAGAATCACCAGATCGACGTACATCAGCTTGTGGGCGATCTGGCCTTGTTTGCCGATGGACTTCTCCTGCTCCAGGGCGTTGGTCAGCTCGACGGTCGAGAAGTAGCGCACACGCTTGCCGTGGCGCTGTACGGCTTCGATTCCGATCGCTGAGGCGAGGTGCGTCTTGCCAGTGCCCGGACCACCGATGAACACGACGTTGTGCGCGCTTTCGAGGAACGACAGCTCGCTCAGTTCGCGCACCAGCGCTTCGTCGACGTGTGCCTGCGCGAAGTCGAAGCCCTTCAGGTCGCGGTGGGCCGGGAAGCGCGCAGCGGTCATTTGATAGGCGATCGAGCGCACCTGCCGTTCGGCGGTTTCAGCCATCAACAGCTGCTTCATGAAGCGCTCCGGCTCGAAGTCAGTGTGGCGCGCCGCTGCAGCAGTTGCAGCGGCTGCGGCATCGTGATGAACGGTGCGCCGTTGCGCAGTGCGCCGGGTTTGCGCTCGACCAGCGTGACGTAGTGGCGCCAATCGTAGAAGGTCATGTGCCGTGACCTGCCCTGGAAATTTCGGACCAACTGAAACTTGAGAGAATGGCTTCCAACGGAGAAAAAGGAAGTCATGAAGAAGAGCCGATTTACCGACGAACAGATGGTGACGATCCTGCGGGAGGCGGACAAGGCGCCAGTCGCCGAGGTCGCGAAGAAGCATGGGATCAGCGAGCAGACGATCTACAACTGGCGCCAGCATTTCGGCGGGCTGGAGGCGGCCGACGTCAAGCGGCTCAAGCAACTCGAGCAAGAGAACGCGCGGCTGAAGAAGATACTGGCGGAACGTGATCTGGAACTGGACGTGATGCGCGAGATCAACACAAAAAAGTGGTGAGCGCGCCCGCCCGACGCCAGCAGGTCGCTTACGCGAAAGCAAGGGGCCTGTCGGAGAGACGTGCGTGCGCGCTGATGTTGGTGGCACGATCAGCGCTGCATTACGAATCGAAGCTTACTGTGCGGGATGCGCCGGTGCTGGCGGCGATGGGCATTCTGTCGGCGCAGTATCCACGCTATGGGTACCGGCGAATCCAGATCTTTCTGGAGCGGCAAGGCCATCCGATGAGCGCCGACCGGGCCTGGCGGCTTTGGCGTCTTGCGGGGCTGCAGGTGCCTCGCAAGCGTCCGCGTAGACGCGTGTCGGTCAGTCGCCCGCGGCCACAGCCCGCGACAGCGGCTCGACATGTCTGGGCGTATGACTTCGTGTTCGACGCCTGCGCCAACGGCCAGCAACTGAAATGCCTGACGGTGATTGATGAATACACGCGTGAGTGCCTGGCCATCGATGTTGCGGGATCGATCCGCTCCGGACGGGTCATCGAGGTTCTGTCGAAGCTGGTCAGCGTCCACGGTGCGCCACGCTACCTTCGCTCAGACAATGGTCCGGAGTTCGTGTCGCGCGCCATCCTGAAGTGGGCAGCGGATAGCGGGATGGAAATGGCGCTCAGTGATCCCGGCAAGCCTTGGCAAAATGGTGCGGACGAGAGCTTCAACGGTAAATTCCGCGACGAGTGCCTGAGCCTCGAATGGTTTCGGACGCGCACCGAAGCCACGGTCGTGATCGAGCAGTGGCGGCGTCACTACAACGCCGTGCGGCCGCATTCAAGTCTGGCATACCTGACGCCCGACGAGTTCAAGCAGCAGTATTGTTCAACTGACGTAACCGAGGTCGTTCTCCAAGATTGAAATGGCCCGAAGAAATCAGGCAGGTCAGCCGCTCGAAGCTGCGTTCGTGGCGTGCGATCTCCTGGGCGTTGGCGACGACGCTGAGATATGCCGGATAGCAGCGCACGCTCACCAACTGGTTCGTGTACTCGGTGGGCACGCTGTAGCGGTTGCGTTGGAAGTGAATCAGGCTGGTCGACGAGACTCGCAGGGTCTGCTCGATGTAGCCGTCGAACGGCCGTGGATTGGGCATCAGCCGGGTACGCTCGTCCTGCAGCACATCCTCGACTGTCAGCTCAGGCCACTGCGGGTGCCGCATGTGCCACGCCTCACGACACTGACCAGCGACCCATTCGTTCAGGATCTCCAGCGTTTCCCAGCGCCGTAGCGCTGCTTCGTGCCAGATCTGACGTCGCCGGTCCTGAACGTTCTTCTCGACGATGCCTTTCTCCCAGCCTGCAGCCCGGTTGCAGAACTCCGGCTCGAACAGGTAGTGACTGCACATCGCTTCGAAGCGCGCGTTGACCGCACGCTCCTTGCCGCGGCCAACCTTGTCCACGGCGGTCTTCATGTTGTCGTAGATGCCGCGCCGCGGCACGCCGCCGAACGCGGCGAATGCGCGGGCGTGCGCATCGAACAGCATCTCGTGACTCTGTGTGGGATAGGCGACGAGCCAGAACGCGCGGCTGGAGTTAAGTTTGACGTGGGCGACCTCCAGGCGTCGCCGTAGCCCGCCAACAAACGCGTATTCGCAGCTCCAGTCAAACTGGAAGGCTTCGCCGGGTTCGAAGGCGAGCGGCACGAAGGCCTTCCTGCGAGGCGCCTCAGCCTGCTCCTCGTGCCAACGCCTCACGAACGCGCTTACGCGGCCGTAGCTGCCGGCGTAACCCTCGGCGCGGATCGCCTCGAACATGAACCGGGCGGTGCGCCGGTCACGCTTCGGGCGATGACTGTCGGCACGCAGCCAACCTGTCAGCTGTGCGGCCCAGTCGTCGATGACGCTCGGGCTGACGCGCTTCGGATACTTCGGCTCGACAGCATCAGTCTGCCGCAGCCAGCGGCGCACCGTGTTTCGGGACAGGCCCGTACGCCGCGCAATCTCGCGCAGTGGGACCTTCTCGCGGAAATACATCCGCCTGATCTTGGCCAATATGCCCACCGTGATCACCTTTGTATCCCCTGCTCAAAGATTGAGCAGGGCATTCAATCACGTGGGTCAAAATTCGATGAAAATTTTCAGCTCTAGTGGGTCAGTTCTGTGCGGACATCAACAGGATAAGGTCTTGAGGTTGCCATCGTAAAGTGAACGTAACGTGCCGAGGTCTGGCGGCTTTACATTCAGCTGTCGGCCAAGATGTCGCCATAGAACCGTGGGAATCTGCTTGTACGAGCCGAGCGGCCGGCCGGTCATGCGCAGAAAGCCGATGTGCAACGCGACCGCGAGCCGAAAGAGATCGGTGCGTCTTGAGTCAATGTCAACACGCTCCCGCTTGGAGAACGTGAAGAATGTGGCGAGCTCGAACTCGCTCAGCTCGCGCGGCACCTGCCGGATCCCGAGATAAGCCAATCGCCAGTGGTCCATCAGCGACTCCGCATCGATGACGAGAGCGGCCAAGCGTAGCGAGGCAAAAATTGAGGTGCTACGGGGAAAGTCGGGATGGCGGCTGCACGTGTCGATCGCCTAAGAATGGTGTCGGAACGAAAACGAGCCGATGCGCTCACGCTGCTCGAGCTGTCGTCGTTGAGACCAGGTGGCGTACGCCAGCAAGGAGCTGGTTCGACCTAGAATTATCTTGCGACCCTAAAAAATCGCTAGTTTAGCTTATGTCAAATAATAAACTACAACTAGCAGTGCGGCAGATTCGGGTGACCATGGTGACGCCCCTCTGCCAATTAACAGAGTCGACGTCGTGTCAGGTCCGGCCGGTCGATCGCGATGTGACGGTCGAAGCGGCCCGGCCGCAGCAGCGCCGGGTCGAGGATCTCGGGCCGGTTGGTCGCGGCCATGATGATCACGCCGGAATTCGCCTGGAAGCCGTCCATCTCGACGAGCAGTTCTGCTGCGCCTGTTCGAACAGATCGCGCACGCGCGCGGCGCCGACGCCGACGAACATCTCGACGAACGCCGAGCCGCGGATCGAAAAGAACGGCACGGCCACCGCGCGCGCCAGCAGCGTCTTGCCGGTTCCAGGCGATCCGACGATCAAGACTCCCTTCGGGACGTCGCCGACACGCAATACCATCAGGCGCGCGTCGCGTGGCTGCAGGCCGTTGCCCAGCGGCTGCAGATACGGTCGCGTTCTACGTCGCGCTCGGCGGCGGCTGGGGTGAAGCGGGCTGACGCACAGCGCGGCGGCGGTTCAGCCCGCGGGCGCCGCGACGCCGGGACGGTGCCACGGCGGTAGTTCGTCCCAGCCGAGCGGCGCGTACACGGTGCCGCCGGCCGCCTCGATCCGCTCGACGAACGCACCGAGCGCGATCCCGCCCGGCACGACGAGCGTCGTGCCGTCGACGAAATCCTCGCTGCGCAGCCACGGCGCGGCCCCCTCGTTGATTTGCTCGACGCTGCAGGCATGCGCATGCAGCCCCGTCTCGGGCGTCAGCAGGCGCGGTGCGTCGAACGCGACCCGCAGCAGCTGAGCGCGCAAATCGCTGTAAGGCGGTTTCGCAAAGTCCTGATACGGTACGTCCGCCCAGCCTTGACCGCATTGCTCGCCAAGCGGCAGACAGGTGAACCACGCCCACGGGCGGCGAACGAAGCACAGCCGGTAGCCGACCCGCGCGCCGTCCAGATTCGCGATCAACGTCATGATGGGCCTCGCCCTGAAAATCCTGTCATACCGGCACGCACCTCGCCTCGCGCGAGACGGGCGCCCGGGTTGCCGGGACGCGGCGGCGCCGTCGCACATGCAATCACTATCGTACTGCCGCCGGGCCCATGCGTTGACCGGCATCAACCCCGCGAAACGACGCGCCCCGCATGCCGGATGGAGGCCCGCCGCCATTCCTCCGTCGAATCGCCACCGTCGCGCACACGCTCACGCGCACGGACACGACAATCCCTGACTTCCGTCAACGCGGTGGCGCGCGCACGCGATGTAATCGGAACACCGAACTCCTCAACTTCCGGCGAGGCAACCCATGAAACTGACTTTTCTCGGTGCGACCGAAACCGTGACCGGATCGAAGTATCTGGTCGAGCACCGCAACCGGCGCGTCCTGGTCGATTGCGGCCTGTTCCAGGGCACGAAGAACCTGCGGCTGCGCAACTGGAGCCCGCTGCCGATCGCGCCCGACACCCTGGATGCGGTGGTCCTCACGCATGCGCATCTCGACCACACCGGCTACCTGCCTGCAGGAGGAAGAAGCGGATTTCGCGAACCGGCACGGCTATTCGAAGCATCATCCGGCCCAGCCGCTCTACACGACCGGGGACGCGCAGCGCGCGCTGCATCTCATGAAACCCGCCGCATTCGACGAATGCGTCACGCTGGGCGAGGACCTGTCGTTCCGGCTGCTACCCGCCGGTCACATCCTCGGCGCCGCCAGCGTCGTCATGCACTGGGATCACAAGGTACTGGCGTTCTCCGGCGATCTCGGCCGCTATCACGACCCGATCATGCAGCCGCCGACGGCGCCGGCCCATGCGGATTACCTGGTCGTCGAATCGACGTACGGCGACCGCCTGCATCCGGCATCGGACCCCGAGAGCGAGCTGGCCGCGCTGTTCGACACCACCTTCTCGCGCGGCGGCGTGGTCGTGATCCCGTGTTTCACCGTCGGCCGCGCGCAGGAGATCCTGCACTACATCGCGCGGCTGAAAGCAGCCGGCCGCATGGCGCGCGTGCCGGTGTTTCTCGACAGCCCGATGGCGACGGATGTGACGGAGATCTATCGTCACCACCTCCTCGAGCACCGGCTGACCTTGTCGGAAGCGAACGCGCTCGGCCACGCGGCGACGATGGTCCGCACGGTCGACCAGTCGAAGGCGATCGCCGGGCACCAGGGGCCGATGGTCATCATTGCGGGAAGCGGCATGGCGACGGGCGGTCGTGTGCTGCATCATCTGAGCCGCTATGCGCCCGACGCACGCAACACGATCGCGCTGGTGGGTTACCAGGCCGCGGGCACGCGCGGCGCGGCATTGGCCGCGCACGAGCCGACGGTGAAGATTCACGGGGAGTACGTGCGCGTACGGGCGCGGGTCGAGTCGATCGCGGCGCTGTCCGCGCATGCCGACTACGCGGAAATCCTGCAGTGGCTCGGCACGATGCAGCGCGCGCCGTTCCGGACCTTCGTCACGCACGGCGAACCGGCGGCGGCCGATGCCTTGCGGCGGCGCATCGCCGAGACCCTGCACTGGCCGTGCGAGGTGCCGACCTACGGGCAGACGGTCGATCTCGACGAAGTCGTACGCGACGACGCACGCGGACAGGCGGCGCTTTCATCCTGACGGCAACGCGCGGCGCACGAACGCCGCGCGTCCCGTCATCCGTCGCGGCGGGCACCCGCCCCTCGCCACGATGCACGCCGCAATCACGCCGCGTCGATGACGACCCTTCAGCGCATGCGTGTTTGCGGCGCGGCCGAACGTGTCGTTGTCACGCTCGACGTCGTCGAGCGAAAGCGTGACCGGCACGCGGATGCCGGAAGCATTCAGCGCATGTGCATGCCGCCGTTGACGTCGAATTCCGCGCCGGTCGCGAACGCACCCGCGTCCGAGCACAGCCACGCGACGAGCGCGGCGATCTCGTCGGGGTTGCCGAGGCGCCCCACCGGAATCTGCGGCAGGATTTTCGTGTCGAGCACGTCCTTTGGCACCGAGTCGAGCATCGCGGTCGCGAGGTAGCCGGGCGACACCGTGTTGACCGTCACGCCGTGCCGCGCGAGTTCGAGCGCGAGCGCCTTCGTGAAACCGTGAATGCCCGCCTTGGCGGCCGCATAGTTGGCCTGCCCGTACGCGCCTCTCGAGCCGTTCACCGAGCCGATGTTGACGATGCGGCCGAAGCCGGCTTCGATCATGCCGGGCACGAACGGCTTGGTCATGTTGAACATGCTGTCGAGATTGGTGCGCAGCACCGCGTCCCACATGCTCTTGGTCATCTTCACGAAGCTGGCGTCGCGCGTGATGCCGGCGTTGTTGACGAGCACGTCGACACGCCCGAATTGCGCGAGCACGCGCGCCGCGCACTGCTGGCACGCGTCGTAGTCGGCGACGTCGACTTCGAAGCCGTGGAAGGTGCGCCCGGCTTCCCGTTCATGCACCAGCCAGGTCGCGATATGGTCGTTGCGCTCCGTGTGCGACACGGCGACCGTCATGCCCGCCGCATGCAGGCGACGGCTGATCGCGGCGCCCAGGCCGCCCATGCCGCCCGTCACGAATGCGACCCGATCAGCGCACATGATCGTGCTCCCGCGTCGCATTCGCGCCGTCGCGCCGCTCGTCGGCAAGCGCCAACGCGCCGTTCGCGCCGGCCGTTTCCGTCATATTCGGTGTCGTCAAAGCGTCGGTGGTCATGGTCTTCCCTCTGTCGATTCGGTCGAAGGGTCTGCACCCGTCTCGCGCCGCCTGCCCGATACCGGCCGCGCCCGTGTCACTCTGCGGCTGTGCGGCACGGCGGCCGTTGATCTGGGTCAAGCACGCGGGAAGCCTGCTTCGTAGACTGAATTGCACTGGCGGATACACCGTCGATGGAGCGATCCCGATGAGCTACAAGAGCATGGTCGTGCATCTCGATACGAGCGTTGGCGCGCATTCGCGCCTCGAGTTCGCATTGCGTCTCGCGCGGCGCTTCAAGGCGCACTTGACCGGGCTGTTCGCGATCTACACGCCGGAGCCGACTTCGTTCTACGTGATGGCCGGCTCCGCCGATTACTTTCGCGAACATCGCGAACGGCGCGACGAACGTCTCGCCGCGCTCGAGCGCCTGTTTCACGCCGAAACGGCGCGGGCCGGGGTGTCGTCGGCCTGGATTCGCGCCGATGCGCGCGCCAACGTTGCGGTGCCGCGTCTCGCGCGCCTTGCGGATCTCGTGATCGCGGGCCAGAGCGATCCGAACGATCCCGAAACCTATATCGACGACCAGTTTCCGGAAACGCTCGTGCTGTCGGCGGGGCGTCCGGTGCTGTTCGTGCCGTACGCCGGGGAATTTCCGTCGGTCGGCGAACGCGCGCTGGTGGCCTGGGACGGCAGCCGCGAGGCCACGCGCGCCGCGCACGATGCGCTTCCGTTCCTCGCACACGCGAAACGCACGACGGTCGTCGCGGTGGTCGATGGCGATTCAGAAGCCGCGACCACCCGCATTCCGGCCGCGGATGCCGCGCTGATGCTTGCGCGTCACGCGCCGGACGTCAACGTGCTCGACATCGATAACGGCCCCGGCGCGTCCATCGGCGACACGCTGCTGTCACGCGCGTATGAAAGCGGCACCGATCTGCTCGTGATGGGCGCATACGGCCATCCGCGCTGGCACGAGCTGCTGATGGGCGGCGCCACGCGCACGGTGCTGGCGTCGATGACGGTGCCGGTACTGATGTCGCACTGAGCACGCCGGCCGCTGCACGAAGGCAAAGCGCTCGATACCGGATGCGATGCGCCTGCCGCGACGCGACGGCGCCGCTTGATCCAGATCAGCGCGATCGGCGCGCGCGGGCCGATGATCAAATCATTGATACGCGTTCAAAGGGCCGTCATGTATTCGAACATTCTGGTCGCGCTAGACGGCAGCGAAACGTCTTCCCGCGCGCTCGATACCGCGTTGACGCTGGCGTCGGAATCGGGTGCGCGGCTCACGCCCGTCTACGTGGTCGATTTCCTGGTGCCGGCCTACGACATGTACGGCTACGACCCGTCGATCCTGATCGACGCGTTCCGCGAGGAAGGGCTGCGCGTCACCGAAGACGCGGCGAAGCGCATGCAGGCGCGCGGCGTCGCCGGCACGCCGCAGATCGCCAATGTCGAACCAGTTGGCGAAGACGTCGCGCAGCGGATCGTGCTCGTTGCGAAGGAAACCGGCGCCGACCTGATCGTGATGGGCACCCACGGCCGGCGCGGCTTCCGCCGCCTCGTCCTGGGCAGCGTCGCCGAGCGCGTGCTGCGGCACGCCGCGTGCCCCGTGCTGATGATTCCGGCGAGTGGCGCGCCGGCACCCGCCGCGGCGCCCGCCGCCGCGTCGACCGAAAAGGAGCCGTCATGAGCTACAAGACCCTGCTCGTCCATCTCGACGACAGCGATCGTTGCGCGACGCGCGTCGAACTGGCGCTCGATCTCGCGGGCCGCTGGAACGCTCACCTGATCGGCCTCTACGTGGTTTGCCAGGACATCTTCGAACCGTTGCGGCGGCCCGACGAGCCGCTCACGCTTGCGGCGTACGAGCGCCTGTGCGAACAGCGGCGCAAGGACGCGGAGGAGAAATTTCTCGAAGCCGCCGAGCGCGCGGGGCGCAGCATCGAATGGCGGGCGCCCGCCGGCGCCGCGACCGACACGGCGATCCAGCATGCGCGTCATGCCGACCTGCTCGTGCTCGGCCAGGAAGATCCCGACGATCGCCTGACGCACGTCGCGCGCCATTTCATCGAGGACGTCGTGATGGGCAGCGGCCGGCCGGCGCTCGTCGTGCCCTACGCGGGCGACATGCGCCCCCTCGGCGAGAACGTGCTGATCGCCTGGGACGGCGGGCGCGAAGCCGCGCGCGCGATGGCCGACGCGCTGCCGCTGCTCGCGCGGGCGCGTTTCGTGAACGTCGAGACGGTCGGCCACGGGCATCCCGATCCGGACAAGACGCCGGTCGGCGTGGACGTCGCCGCGTACCTGGAGCGCCACGGCATCCGCGCATCGTTCTCGACAACAACGCGCGCGAGCACGGTCGGCGTCGGCGCGACCCTGCTGAACCGGGCCACCGACCTTCACGCCGACCTGATCGTGATGGGCCTGTACAGCCATACCCGGACGCACGAGCGCGTACTCGGCGGCGCGACGCGCACGATCCTCGAAACCATGACGGTGCCGGTGCTGCTGTCGCACTGAGCGCGAACGGAAACGGGGCAGCCTCATTCGGCCGCCCCGCCCTGGTGGATCACAACGCGCCCGGCGCGTCGCGGACCAGCAGCACGGGCCGGTCCGCGGTGCGTAGCAGCGACTCGGCGACGCTGCCGAGCAACGCCCTGCGAACCCCGTGCCGGCCGTGCGTCCCCATCACGATCAGGTCGGCATTGCATTCGGCGGCCGCGCGCGCCAGCACCGACGACACGTTCTCGCCGCGTGCGTCGATCGTTCGCGCGGTGCCGCGCACCCCGCACAGCCGGAACGCGGTCTCGGCATCGGCGACCGCCGTCGCCGCCCGGTCCGTCCCCACGCCGCTCGGGTCGATCCGCTCGACATAACCGCCGTCGATACCCGTCAGTTGCAGCAGATCCGACACGACGCACACCGCGACGACGAGGCCGCCCGACGCGCGGGCGATTGCAATCGCCTCGTCGAGCGCAAGCCGCGCAGCGCGCGTGTCGTCGAGCGCGGCGAAGATCCGTTCATACATGGCGTCTCCCGGTTGATCCATCCCGTTCCGGCCGGATCGGGAATTTCAGTCTGAGCGCGCCGCGGCCCGGCTCGTTGACGCCGATCAAGCGAGCCTCGCGACGGACATGGCGGCCCCATGCATCCGTCTCGAGTGCGACAAGATGCCGCGCGCTTGTAGGAATTGCCCTACAACCCTTCCTCGTCACCTACTGAATCTTCAATCTCCGCTGATTTCATTCTCGCGTCCGGCTCGCCATACTTCCGATCAAGAAAAACGAACACGCGTGCCTTCCGGAGCAGCCCGGCGGCGCAGTCCTGCGTCGACTGCATCCGTCGTCCCGCCGATCCGGAGCGGCGCGTCCTTGATGAAGGCGGCGAAGTTTCAAGCCGCCTGTATGCCGGCCAGCGCGACCGTGCCAACGCGATTCGCTGCCCCCCCAACGAACCGGAGCAGATCATGCAGAGCCATGCCGAAGTGTCGATGCCCCCGTTGTCGCGCCCCTTTATTCCGCTGCACTCCGTCGAGCGGTCGGACCAGCCGAAGCGCGCGTCGTCCCGCTGCTCGTCATGCGCACTGCGCGCCGTTTGCCTGCCCCAGGCGCTGACACCCGACGATTTCGCGCGGGTCGACGCGATGATCTGCACGACGCGTCACATCAAGCGCGGCGACACCCTGTATCGGGCCGGCGATACATTCAACAGCATCTACGCGGTGAGAACCGGATCGTTCAAGACCGTCGTCATGCATCGCGACGGCGACGCGCAGGTGACCGGCTTCCAGATCGCCGGCGAATCGCTCGGGCTGGACGGCGTGCATACCGGACGTCACAACGGCGATGCGATCGCGCTCGAAGACAGCACCGTCTGCATCATTCCGTTCGGCCAGCTCGAGCAGATGTGCCGCGAGGTGCAGTCGATGCAGCACCACGTCTACCAGATGATGAGCGGCGAGATCGTCCGCGAGTCCGCGTTGATGCTGCTGCTCGGCACGATGAGCGCGGAACAGCGCGTGGCCGCGTTCCTGCTGAATCTCTCGACGCGTTTCAAGGCACGCGGCTACTCGGCTGCGGAATTCGTGCTGCGGATGACCCGCGACGAGATCGGCGAGTATCTGGGCATGAAACTCGAGACGGTCAGCCGCATGCTGTCGAAGTTCCAGCAGAAAGGGCTCGTCGCGGCGCAGGGCAAGCAGATCCGCATCGTCGATTCGGAAGGGCTCGCGCGCCTCTGACGCCGCGGATTGCCCGGCACGGGCGTCGCGCGGTTCAGCCGCGCATGTCGAGTACGGCGGCGCCCGATACATGGCCCATGCGCAGGTCCGAGAGCGCGCGATTCGCGTCGGTCAGCGCATAGCGCGTGGCTTCGACCCGCAGCGGCATCGCGTCGGCGATCCGCATGAACGCGACGGCATCCGCGCGCGTCAGATTGGCCACCGATGCGATGCGGCGCTCGCCCCACAGCCAGGCGTACGGGAAAGCCGGAATGTCGCTCATGTGAATGCCGCCGCACACGACGATCCCGCCTTTGTCCACCGCCCGG
This sequence comes from Burkholderia sp. JKS000303, assembly GCF_002563755.1. Lineage (NCBI taxonomy): Bacteria > Pseudomonadati > Pseudomonadota > Betaproteobacteria > Burkholderiales > Burkholderiaceae > Burkholderia > Burkholderia sp. JKS000303. The sequence goes on along the minus strand of NZ_PDBZ01000002.1, from coordinate 787,331 downwards.
AGCGCCACCGGTACCAGCGCGCCGACCGGCGCGAAAATCAGCGCGGCGTCGAGCGGCTCGGGCGGCGCTTCGTCGCTGCCGCCTGCCCATGCCGCCCCCAGCGACAGCGCAAGCTGCTGTGCAACGGTATCGCCGGGTTTGGTCAGCGCGAACACCTTGCGTCCTTCGTGGTGTGCGATCTGCGCGACGAGATGCGCTGCCGCGCCGAACCCGTAGATCCCGATTCGCCGTGCGTCGCCGGCCATGCGCAACGTACGGTAGCCGATCAGGCCGGCGCAAAGCAGCGGCGCGGCGTCCTGATCCGAGTAGCGCCGCGGCAGATGCACGCAATAACGGTGGTCCGCGACGGTGCGCTCGGCATAACCGCCGTCGATCGTATAACCGGTGAATCCGGGGCTGTCGCACAGATTTTCCCGCCCGGCGGCGCAATACGCGCAATGCCCGCACGTCTGGCCGAGCCATGGCACACCAACCCGGTCGCCGACCGCGAAACCCGTCACGCCCATGCCCGGCGACAGCACCGTCCCGACGATTTCATGCCCCGGAATCAGCGGCAGCTTCGGATGCGCGAGCTCGCCGTCGATCACGTGGAGGTCGGTGCGGCATACGCCGCAGGCATGCACGTCGATCAGCAACTGGCCTGCCGCGGGCACGGGGGCCGGCACGTGCGCTTCGCGCAAATCCGGTGTCGTGCCGTCGAACATCATCGCAAGCATGTGGACCTCCCCCGCGCGATCGCCTCGCGCGCTTCGCTTGTTCCAAGCCTAGGCGCCCGAAACCGCGTCCGTACGACTCGGTAACGCGGGCTTGACGTGGGTCAACGGCCGCCGGCCGGTTGCTGACAGGATGAAATGGCGTTCCGCCGCTGGCCGGCTCCCTGGAGGTTGTCGAATGAGATCCGTTACTCCCCTTGCCGCAATCCCCCGTCTCGACGATCGACTGCGGTCGCTGCTCGGCTACGCGGTGCTGGCGCCATCAAGCCACAATTCCCAGCCGTGGCGGTTCATCGTCGACGGGACGACGATCGCGGTATGCGCGGACCGGGTTCGCGCGTTACCGGTGGTCGATCCGTTCGATCGCGAACTGATCATCAGTTGCGGCGCGGCGCTGCTCAACCTCCGCGTCGCGCTCGATCATGCCGGGATCGCGCATACGATCAGCACGTTCCCGTCCGACATCGACCCCGACATCCTGGCACTCGTGCGCGTGTGCGACGACGGCTACACCGATGCGGAGCTCGGTACGCTGTTCGCCGCGATCCCCGAGCGCGTCACGACGCGCGCCCCGTTCGAATCCGAACCCGTTCCGGACGCGCTGCAGCGCGAGCTGATCGCGGCGGGCGCAGCGGAAGGCGCGGACGTGGCCTGTGCCGACTCGATCGCACGGCGTGCCCGGGTGGCCGAGGTCATCGCCGAAGCGGACCGCCAGCAGTTTGCCGACCCGCGGTTTCGGCGCGAACTGGCGAGCTGGATCGATCCGCGCCGGCACGTCGACGGCATGCCCGCGTTCGCGGCCGGCGTGCCGGCGCTGCTGGATTTCGCCGCGCCGATCGTGACGACCGCGGTGCGCACGTTCGATCTCGGCAACGGCCTGGCCGCGCTGCATCACCAGCTCGTCGGCGCGTCGCCGCTGATCGTTTGCATCGCGACGGCTCGCGACGATCGCGAAGCTTGGCTCGCCGCCGGGCAAGCGCTCGAGCGCTTGCTGCTCGTCGCGACGCGTGCGGGCTACACGGCGTCGTACCTGAACCAGCCGATCGAGGCGACCGGACTGCGTGCGCACCTGTGCCAATTGCTCGCGCTGCGCGGGCATCCGCAACTGCTGCTGCGCATCGGGCGCGGCCCGCACGTGCCGCATTCGCCGCGCCGGCCGCTCGACGAAGTGATTGCCTGATCGCGCCCGGTGCCGGCTTTCGTTCCGACGCGGAAAACGAGGAAAAAACCATGAACGTCACGCGCCCACTCGCTGCCGGCGTGCTCGCCGCGCTGGCCGGCATCGCGGCCGCCCAGACGGCGGTGCCGGAACCCACCGAGCTCGTCAACGCACAGCACTGCATGTTTTGTCACACCTCCGACATGCCGTTCCTCGCGCCATCGTTCCACCAGATCGCGGAACGCTACCGGGGCGTGCCGCACGCCGACGAGCAGCTCGAAACCAAGCTGCGTGTCGGCGGCCGCGCGCATTGGGGCGATACGCCGATGCCGTCCGCCGCCGAGCGCGGCGGTCCGCTCTCGCGTGACGACGCGCATCAACTGGTGCAATGGGTCATGAGCCAGTAACCGAGCCTCGTTACCCGCCTTCCATCATGAGCGCAGTCAAACGGACCGCTTTCAGGGCCCCGCAACGTCGCGTTCCAACCGCGCGCCCCTTTGCGCGGCGGCCGCGGCGCCGGGCCGATACCACGCACTGCATATGGGCCGATGAAGACACGACGCTCCTGAAGCGCCCCGGCATGCGCGGCCTCCGGCTGCAATTCGACTACTGGAAGGCCGAGGAGCGCCTGCAACAGGAACGCATCGGTCACGCCATCGTGGTTTACGGAAGCACGCGCATGGTCGCGCCCGCCGAAGCCCATGCGCTGCTGGGCGAAGCGAGCCGCGCGCTGGCGGAGCGGCCGCACGACGCGCGCCGGCGTCGCGCCGTCGCGGCCGCGAGCCGTCTCGTCAAATACAGCGTCTACTATCGTGTCGCGCGCGAATTCGGGCGCATCGTCGGCCGTGCCGACCGGCGCACCCGCACGGCACGGCTCGCCGTGATCACCGGCGGCGGCCCGGGAATCATGGAGGCCGCCAATCGAGGCGCATACGAAAGCGGCGCGCCGAGCATCGGCTTGAACATCGAACTTCCGCGGGAACAGGCGCCCAACCCCTACCTCACGCCGGCCCTGTGCCTTCGATTTCACTATTTCGCGATCCGCAAGCTGCACCTGCTCGAACGCGCGAAAGCAGCGGTGTTCTTCCCGGGCGGGTACGGCACCTTCGACGAGTTGTTCGAGGTGTTGACGCTCCTGCAAACCCGGAAGATCGCGCCGCTTCCCGTGATACTCGTCGGCGAAGCTTACTGGCGCCGCGCCGTCGATTTCGCGTTTCTCGCCGATGACGGGATGATCGATCGCATCGATCTCGACTTGTTCGTCTATTGCGAATCCGCGCAGGACATCTGGCATGCCATCGGCGGCTGGTATGCACAGCGGCGATCGCCGCCGCGACGCTCGACCTCACGGGCGAACCGCCCGATGCGGGAATGAGCCGAATTCATTGGGCCGTTTCCTGCGCGCGGCTCGAGGCCGCCCGATTGAACTCAGAGCGTGAAGGTGTCCGATTTCCTCATCTCGATCCACGTCATCCCGGCTCGCAATCCTTCGACGGCGGCCTCGCGCTCGGTGACGTGGGTCCTGCTATGCGCGAACGTGCGCTCGCATACGCCATCCGGCGACTTGAGCGTCACATGAATCCGGCAACGATAGCCCCCCGTATCGGCGGGGATCGTCTCGATCGCCACCGACCAGTCCGCTTCGTGAAGCTCGCCTGAAAGCGTCATCTCGTGCCCCTTCGCTCATTCCCGTCGCACCGGCCGCCCGCCGCGCCGCCCCGGTTCAGTCGACGACCAGATTGTCGACCACCGCCCGCACGCCTTTCGACGACCAGGCGGCGCCGCGCACCGCCTCGCGTTCGGCTGCCGATCCGATCTTGCCCGACAGCGTCACGGTGCCGTCGTGCACGTCGACCTCGAGATGCATCGCCTCGCGCTCCGCGTGACGCATGATCGCGCGCTTGATGCTCTCGCCGATGTCGGCCGCGGCGACCGAGCCCTGCACGTGGATGTGGTCCGTCACGCCGGTCACGCTGCGCATCTGCGAGATCGCGCGCACCGCGAGATGGCTCTGGTGCACCCAGTCGACCTTCCCGGACAACGTGATCCAGCCGCGCTCGACCTGCACCCTGATCGCATCGTCATGCAGGCCGACAGTCCAGTGAAGCACTGAACGCACCGCGTTCGCGATGTCCTCGTCGGTCCGGACGTCGTCGTCCGGCAAATGCACGGTCATGTCGATCACGATCGCCTTGACGCCGGCGACACGGTTCGCCGCTCGCTCGATCGCGAGTTTCTCCGCATAGCTCGGCGGATGGCCGGACAACGTCACGATGCGGTTCGCCACTTCGACACCGATACGCGTCGCGTCGATAGACGGGTCGGATTCCAGCTCGTCCTGAACGTCCTGCTTCAATTGCTTGTCGCTTTTCATCGCCTGCTCCCCAGTGAGCCGCGGCATTTGCCTTCGCCGCACGTCACCAGATTTGCACAGGCGCGCAGCGGGAACGCTGATGCAGGTCAATGGTGCCGGCGGCGCCGGTCACACGAAACAAACGGCGCGCGGATCGCGCCGCGTGCCGTTTCGCTCTCTCTCCGTGCGGCGCGACCCTGCCTCGCCGCGCCTGCCGCGCAGTCACCCGAGTCAGGTGCAGAACCGGAAAAATCCGCTGTGGAGCAGGATCGGCCGGCCGCCGACTTCCTCGAGCATGCGGCGCGCCGCGCATTCGATGGCGGGGCGATTGCACGAGAACGCGGCCACGAGATCCGGCTCCCGAGGCGACGCGGCGCGGAAATGGTCTTCCAGTGCCTCGGCCGTGATCACGCATTGCACGCGCCGACCTTCGATGAGCGCTGAAAAGGCCAGCGCGGGCTCCATCCCGGAATACGCCGGTGGTTCGGCGGGAAACGAGATATCCATGACGGTCTCCTGACGGGATGGCGCCCCGACCGGCGCTTGCACGGTGGGGTGTCAGGCGGCCGCAACGACTGCACGCGCCGCGTCGTCGCCGCGCACGAGCAGTACCGGGCAGCTCGCCGCGCGCAGGAAGCGTTCCGCGACACTGCCGAGCACCATGCGCCGGATCCCGCGCCGCCCATGCGTGCCGAGTACGGCCAGATCGATCGCATGTTCGGCGACATAGCGCTGCAGGCGCTCCGCGACATCCTGACCGAGCTCCGTTTCGGCGATTTCCGTATCGCCGTTCACGCCCGCGCGCGCGATCGTCCGCTCGGCTTCTCGCAGCACGGCTACACCGTCATGTCTGACTTCCTCGATCAAGGCATTCGGATCGATTCGTCCCGCGTAGGACAGCAAAATGGATTTATCGACGACGAAAACGGCAAACAGACGGGCTCCGTATAACCTGGCCATCTTCAGGCCTTCGTCAAGCGCTTGGCTGGATGAAGCACTACCGTCTACGGCGACCATGATATTCGTGTACATACGGACCTCGCGGGATGGACAGGCGTACAGGCGACGTTTGGACTTGCCTTCATCATCACCGCTCGTCGAGATCGGACGTTGACCGTAATCAATCGTGCGAAATGCCCGGCATCGCGCCGGATTTCGATGCGGAAACCGCACGACAGGATCTGCCGTGCAATTTCGCACACGGGTGGCGTTTCACCCATCGCAGCGATCGACTACCCGAGAATATTGTCGCCAAGGTCCAGCAACTGATGACGTAGCGCGAAGCGAATCATGTCCGATTCATTGGTCAGATCCAGTTTTTCCATAATGCGCGACTTGTACGTGCTGACCGTTTTGATGCTGATGTCCAGGCTCCCGGCCATCTGCGTAATCGATTGTCCGGATGCCAAACCAACCAGGACCTCGAACTCCCGCTCGGTCAGACGATGATGCGCGAGCGCCCCACTGTCGCCGTTTGTGACTTGCGCCAACAGATCGCCCACCATCGTGCTCACATATACCCCGCCATCGGCGAGCTTTCGAACCGCATCGATCAGATCCGACTTCGAGCAGGTCTTTGAAAGAAATCCCGACGCCCCGGCCCGGAAAGCACGCACCGCATGGGTCTGTTCGGAATGCGCCGTCAGCACGAGCACCCGGACCTCCTGGTACTCCTTCTTGATTTGCCTGATCAGGTCGACTCCGTGAATGCCGGACATCATCAATCCGAGTGACAGCACGCGCGGCTTCAAAGCACGCACGAGTTCGAGTGTGTCGGCCCCATCGGTCGCTTCGCCGGCGACATCGAAGCCGTCGACCGCTTCGAGGACGTTGCGTACCCCCGCCCGCATGACGGCATGCGCGTCGGAAATCACCACTTTGATCATGACAAACACCCATCCATTCGGCAGGTGAACGAACCCGCAATGATCTGCGATTCACAGGCACCGGTTTGTTTGAAAGCATGGGGTCGTAAAGGCGTGTCGTCTGCACGCTGACGTACAAAGTGCGGCGGCCTGGGCCGATCGCCACGGCACGCGCGCTTCCGGGCGAGACACGGTCCGTTCAAACCCGGTGCCGAATGTCGAGCGATACCTCGAAGTTGCGCCCCCTTGATCCAGATCAGCACGCAACGCAGGCCCGTGCCGATGCTGTTCATACGGCGTCAACGGTGTTCCAGTCTGCCATACGACGTCATCCATACACACGCCAAAGGAGTCGCCATGCGCGCCGAACGGATAAAGGAGATGTGGGCCGAATTCGATGACCTTGCTTCGAAAAGCGAAAACGAGGATGTTCAATTTCTGATCCGGGCGATCAAGCTGCATGCTGAGCTGATGAATGCCCGACTCGGCGCGCTCGAGGCGTTGGGCAGCGTCAACGTTCAAACCAGACCGACATGATGTTCGCCGGTAGCGGAGGGCCGGGCCAGGTTCATCACGGCCCGGCCCCTGTTTGCTCCAGCGATGATCCTGCCGGGGCTTGCCGCACGGGGCTCCCCGTCCCGATCCCCGGCGCTCGCTTAGCTGCGGCGGCCGCCGAAGAGCCGCATCAGCATCAGGAACAGGTTGAGAAAGTCGAGATAGAGCGCAAGCGCGCCCATGATCGCCTTCTTGCCGGCGATCTCGCCCGCTTCGCCCGCGATGTAGATACGCTTGATGCGTTGCGTGTCGTACGCGGTGAGTCCCGTGAACACGAGCACGCCGATCACGGAAACGACGAACTGCAGCGCCGACGAAACCAGAAAGAGATTCACGAACCCCGCGATGATGATGCCGATCAGCCCCATGAACAGGAAGGAGCCGAAGCGCGAGAGATCGGCCCGTGTCGTGTAGCCATAGAGGCTCGTTGCGCCGAACGTGGCCGCGCTGATGAAGAACACGCGCGCGATGCTCTCGCCCGTATACACGAGGAAGATGCCGGAAAGCGAGAGCCCGACCAGCGCGGCGTAGGCCCAGAAACTGATCTGCGCCGCGCCGAAGCTGATGTGCTCGATGCGGAAGCTCAGAAACATGACCAGCGCCAGCGGTGCGAGCAGCACCACCCAGAAGAGGGGCGTTCCGGCGATCGACCGGTAAAACCCGGTTGACGCGCCGAGGTACGCAACGGCGCCCGTCAGCGCCAGGCCCCCGGCCATATAGTTGTAGATGCGCCGCACATACTGCCGAAGGCCGACGTCGTCGCCGCCCGATACGCGCTGCGACTCTTCTGGTCGCGCCCCCTGTCGAAAGTCGTTTCCCATGATCGATTCTCCTCGGATCGCAGTCGTGGCGGCCGCGCTTCGTCGTGGCCGTTCCCGTGATCAATCTCGCCCCTCGGGTCACCGGGCACCTTGACGCACATCAAGCCCATCCGGCGCAGCACCCGCTCCGCAGGGCCTCGCGCGCATCCGAATTGCAGCGCACGAAGCCGCGGATCTGCTTGAGTTGCGTCAAGCCGCGCGCGATACGCACCGGCATGGCCTGCCGCATCCGGATCGGTTGACGCATCTCAATCGCCGTGCCCGGAACGCGGATATCGTGGCGCGAGCGCTCGCCAATGACGGCAGCGCGATCCGGCGTCCCCGGACGTCGACAGCGGTTTCACCCAATCTGAACAGGGGCATTTCCATGCAACGCAGCACACGGGATTCGGATCGAGCCGCCCGCCGACGCGCGGCCGGCATCGATCGGGACAACAGCCGGTTCTATCTGGTGGGCGGCGGCATCGCATCGCTGGCGGCGGCGGCCTTTCTGATCCGGGACGGCGACATACGCGGCTGCAATATCACGATCATCGAAGCGCTCGATCGCCTCGGCGGCAGCCTGGACGGCGCGGGTTCGGCCGACGAGGGCTACGTGATCCGGGGCGGCCGCATGCTCGAAAGCAAGTACCTCTGCACCTACGATCTGTTTTCGTCGATCCCGACGCTCGACAAGCGCGGTTCCGTCACCCGCGAAATCCTAGACTGGAACGAGACCATGCGGACCGCGTCGAAGTCGCGCCTGGTGCGCGACGGCCGACGGGTGAACAAGCCGCCCTTCGGGCTCGACGAAGGGCACATCGTCGCGCTGGAGCGCCTGTCGATCGAACCGGAAAGCATGCTCGGAGACAGCCGGATCTCGGATCACTTCAACGCCGGTTTCTTCACGACGAATTTCTGGCTGATGTGGTGCACGACCTTCGCGTTCCAGCCCTGGCACAGCGCGGTCGAATTCAGGCGCTACCTGCTCCGGTTCGCACACATGGTGTCCGGATTCAACCAGTTGCAGGGCATCATGCGCACGGTCTACAACCAGTACGATTCGCTGGTCAGGCCGCTCGAGAAATGGCTCGACGAGCGCGGCGTGCGGTTCGAGTCGAATACCCGCGTGACCGATCTCGTGTTGAGCCGCACCGAGGGCGACACCCGCGTCGAGGAAATCGTCTGCGAGCGCGACGGCGTCACCAGCCGAATCGCGGTGCGCGAAGGCGATTGCGCGATCGTCACGCTGGGCTCCATGACGGAAGGATCGAGCCTCGGCGGCATGGACCGCCCCGCGACGCTCAACGGCCGGGCCGACGCCGGCGCATGGGCGCTGTGGGAGAAGATCGCGGCCGAACGGCCGGCGTTCGGACGCCCGGCCGCGTTCGCCGATCACATCGACGAATCCAAATGGCTGTCGTTCACGGCCACGCTGCGCGAGCCCGCCCTGCTCCAACGGATTCGCGACCTGACCGGCAATGTGCCCGGCGAAGGCGGCCTGATCACCTTCGCGGAATCGAACTGGCTGATGTCGATCGTCGTGCCGCATCAGCCGCATTTCCTCGGCCAGCCCGAGAACGTCAGCGTGTTGTGGGGATACGGGCTGTTCGTCGACGCGCCCGGCAACTTCGTCGAGAAGCCGATGGCGGCCTGCACGGGGCGCGAGATCATGACCGAATTGCTCGGACATCTGCGACTCGCCGAGCCGGCTGACGACCTCCTCGCCGGGCTTACCTGCATCCCGTGCATGATGCCGTTCATCACGAGCCAGTTCCTGGCGCGCCAGGACGGCGACCGGCCGCAGGTGACGCCGGAAGGCACGGCCAATCTTGCTTTCGTCGGGCAGTTCTGCGAGTTGCCGGACGACGTCGTGTTTACCGTCGAATACTCGATCCGCAGCGCGCAGACGGCCGTTGCCGCACTGCTCGATCTCGACCGCCGGCCGCCCCCGGTCTACAAGGGACAGCACGACCCACGGGTGCTGTATCGGGCATTCACGACGCTGCACGATGCCTGAGCGCGGGCGGATCGTGGTTGGCGGGTTGCGCTGTCGACCTCCCGATCGCGCCCGGAGCATGCTTGACCCATGTCAACGGCCCGGACGCTGCCGCGACCGACGATGTTGCCACTCGGAACGATGTGCGGCATGGCGCTTCATGCAGACATCCGCATGACGGGCCCTGCCGCACGCGGCGTCCGTCTGACGCGATCCGACTGTCGCGCGGCGGATGCATGATCGGATGCCGTCCATCGACGTCGGCTCGTGACACAGGGCCGGCCTCGTCGTTATCGCATCGCACGGTGAAAACCGGTCGATTCGCCACGTGTCGAGTGTCCGTCACGCGGCGCGTCACTTGCAGGAGCATGGCATGAACCAAGCCGACCAGACCTCCCCCACCCCGCTTTCCGACGCGCTGCTGCATCGCATGAACGCGTGGTGGCGGGCCGCCAACTATCTGTCGGTCGGGCAGATCTATCTGCTCGACAATCCGCTCCTTCGCGCGCCTTTGCAGATCGCGCACGTCAAGCCGCGCCTGCTCGGCCACTGGGGCACGACGCCGGGGCTGAACTTCATCTACGCCCATCTGAACCGGGTGATCAACGCGCGCGATCTCGATGTGCTGTTCATCGCCGGCCCGGGCCACGGCGGCCCCGGCGTGCTCGCCAACGCCTGGCTCGAAGGCGTGTACAGCGACATCTATCCGAACGTGCCGCAAAACGCCGAGGGCATGGCCGCGCTGTTCCGCCAGTTCAGCTTCCCCGGCGGCGTGCCGAGCCACGTCGCGCCGCAGACGCCGGGCTCCATTCACGAAGGCGGCGAACTCGGCTACTCGCTGTCGCATGCGTTCGGCGCGGCCTTCGATCATCCCGGGCTGATCGTTGCCTGCGTCGTGGGCGACGGCGAGGCGGAAACCGGGCCGCTCGCCACCGCCTGGCATTCGAACAAGTTCCTCGATCCTGCCTCGGACGGCGCGGTGCTGCCCATCCTGCACTTGAACGGCTACAAGATCGCCAGTCCGTCGATCCTCAGCCGCATCGGACAGGACGAACTGGAGAGCCTGCTGACCGGCTATGGCTATCGGCCGCTGTTCGTGTCGGGCGACGAGCCGATGGCCATGCACCAGCGCATGGCGGCCGCGCTCGACGACGCGCTGGACGACATTCGCGGCATCCAGGCGCGGGCGCGCAGCGCAGGCAACCTCGTCCGCCCGCGCTGGCCGATGATCGTGCTGCGCACGCCGAAGGGCTGGACGGGCCCGAAGCGCGTCGACGGCCTGAAAACGGAGGGCAGCTTCCGCTCGCATCAGGTGCCGATCGCCGACCTGAAACAACCGGCGCACCTGCACTTGCTGGAAGACTGGCTGAACAGCTATCGCCCCGACGAACTGTTCGACGCGGACGGGCGACCGTGCGAGGCGATCCGGTCGCTGGCGCCGGCCGGATCGCGCAGGATGAGCGCGAATCCGGTGGCGAATGGCGGCGGCGAGGCGCGCGAGTTGCGGATGCCGGATTTCACCCGCCACGCGGTGGCGGTGCCCGCGCCCGGGCAGGTCGACGCGCAGGCCACGCGCGTGATGGGCGGCTTCCTGCGCGACGTGATGTCTGCGAATCTGGCCGACCGGACGTTTCGCGTGTTCGGCCCGGACGAAACGGAATCCAACCGCTTGTCGGCGCTGTTCGACGTCACCCCGCGCACCTGGATGGCGGAGACCGATCCCGACGACGTCCAGCTCGCGCCCGACGGCCGCGTCATGGAGATACTCAGCGAACATACGTGCCAGGGCTGGCTCGAAGGTTATCTGCTGACCGGGCGGCACGGGCTGATGTCGTGCTACGAGGCGTTCATCCATATCGTGGATTCGATGTTCAACCAGCATGCGAAATGGTTGAAGGCGTGCCGGGACATCCGCTGGCGGCGGCCGCTGCCGTCGCTCAACTACCTGCTGACCTCGCACGTCTGGCGGCAGGACCACAACGGCTTCAGCCACCAGGATCCGGGGTTCATCGATTTCGCGGTCAACAAGAAGGCCGACACGGTGCGCGTCTACCTGCCGCCCGACGCGAACACGCTGCTGGTCGTCACGGATCACGCGCTGCGCACCTGGAACCGGATCAACGTGATCGTCGCCGGCAAGCAGCCGGCGCCGCAATGGCTCGACCTGGATGCCGCGATCCGGCATTGCAGCGCCGGCGCGGGCATCTGGGAGTGGGCGGGGAACGACGGCGACGGCGAGCCGGATGTCGTGATGGCCTGCGCGGGCGACGTGCCGACGCTCGAGACGCTCGCGGCCGTCGACCTGCTGCGCACCCATCTGCCGGCGTTGCGCGTCCGGGTCGTCAACGTCGTCGACCTGATGACGCTGGAGCCTGCCGACGTCCATCCGCACGGGTTGAGCGACGCGGATTTCGACGCGATGTTCACGACGAACCGGCCGGTGATCTTCGCGCATCACAGCTATCCTGCCCTGATTCACCGGCTGACCTATCGCCGCACGAATCACGCGAATTTCCATGTGCACGGTTTCATCGAGGAAGGGACGACCACGACGCCGTTCGACATGACGGTCCTCAACCGGGTCGACCGGTTCCATCTGTGCGAGGCCGTGCTCGATCACGTGGGCGAACACGTGCAGCCGGGCGCGCATTTCAGGCAAACCCTGCGCGACAGGCTGGTCGAGCATCGACGCCATGTGGACCGGTACGGCGACGACCTGCCGGAAATCCGCGACTGGCGCTGGCACGCGACGCCGGGCAGCCGGAACCCGATGCCGTGAGCCGCTCGTATTCGCCGGGGGACGGACGGCCACGGCCTGGCACCGATCGCGAACCCCGGCCGCGCTACCCGGGCGAGACGCCCGCCGGTTGCGGGCCGGACAACGGGTCGGCGAACGACCGGAAGCCGCCCTCGATCTCGAGGATCTGCGCCGCGCACACGTCGTATCGCCAGCCGGGGCCGCCGTCGCTGCTGTACATGCCCTTGCACATCCCCTTGATCCGGATCAGCCAGCCTCCTTCGCTCAACGCCACGCGCGACGCCCAGAGGTACACGTTGCCGGCCAGGTGCGACGGGGCCGTTTCGATCACCTCCGCGTCGGACCGCGTGATGCGGGTGGACGAACGGTTTTCGACATAGCGCCGGGTAAGCTGCCACGCGCGGTCGCATGCCGCTTGCGTCGCACACGGCAACGACGCCGTCTGCCGCAACGTGAGCAGCTGCGTTTCGCTTTGCCTGAACCTGGCCATGCGCTCGTCGCTGGCGCATGCGCCCAGCATCAACAGCATGCCCATCGCCAACCATCCCTGTTTCATCGCCGACACCCCATCCGGTCGCGGGTTTCACGCGCCACCCGCAAGCGCCCCGGGTTCGACTGTATTGCCGTGCCGACCGGCGCGCTTGACACATGTCAACGCATCGCGGGGGGCTGCCCGAGCGCATCGCAGGCATCGCGCCGCGCCTCCACGCACCGCCAACGAAGGTTTTCACCGTCCGCGGCCGGTGTCAGCATCCTCCTACAGCCGTTCTCCAAACCCTACGTGACTTTCCATCCCTGCCGATTTCGGTCCGGCCGCGCGCGAACCATACTGCTTTACATGGATGCCCGAGCGCCACTCGTGCCGCCGCCAGTCTTGCCCGTCGATTGCGCCGCACGGTTCCGCATCCCGCGGCGGCGCCGTCGCGCTGACGAAATCGAGTCACCAGGAGCAGATCATGCTGACTGCCCAACCCCACGAAACTGCCTACCCCGCCGTCGCGCATCCGATGACGATCGCACTTCATCCCGTCGATCGGGACGAGCGGGTGAAGCGCCCCGGCGCGCGCTGTTCGACCTGCCCGGTCCGTTCGGCGTGCATGCCGGCGGAACTCGACGCGGCCGACCTGGCCGTCCTCGACGAGGTGGTCTGCACGACCCGCTCGGTCAAGCGGGGCGAGTCGCTGTTCCGCGCGCACGATACGTTCCAGAGTCTCTATGCGGTCCACACCGGCTCGTTCAAGACGATCGTCATGCATCGCGACGGCCAGGAGCAAGTAACCGGATTCCAGATCGCCGGGGAAACGCTCGGTCTCGACGGCGTGTGCGGCGGGCGTCACAACTGCGACGCGATCGCGCTGGAGGACAGCACGGTCTGCATCATCCCGTTCGGCCAGCTGGAGAAGGTTTGCGCCAAGGTGAGGTCGATGCAGCACCACCTCCACAAGATGATGAGCGGCGAGATCGTGCGCGAATCGAGCCTGATGATGCTGCTGGGCACGATGTCCGCGGAACAGCGCGTCGCGGAGTTCCTGCTGAACCTGTCCGAACGCTTCAGGGCGCGCGGTTATTCGTCGGCCGATTTCAACCTGCGCATGACGCGCGAGGAAATCGGCTGCTATCTCGGGATCAAGCTCGAAACGGTCAGCCGGATGCTGTCGAAATTCCAGCGCGACGGTCTGATCGACCCGCACGGCAAGCAAATTCATATCATCGATCTGGCCAGGCTCGCCCGCGTCTGAGCGCGGGCCGCCCGCGCCGGGTCCGGCGGCCAGGTATCCCGCAGGCTCGAACCGGTTCCGTCGAATACCCTCGCGCGCATCGCCTATCCTCCCGGTTCCGGCCGCCCCGGATGCCCGCCTGCAGCATCCAGCGACCGCATGCGCCGGCTCAGGCGACGAATCGCGAATATCCGCAGGTAATCATGCACGCGGGCATCTTTCGTCAGCGCCGCGATTTCGTCGTCGAGCATCCGCCGCAACGCGTCGTCCGGAATCGACAGGTCGCGCGCCAAGGCCGCCAACGAGGCGAACAACCGATCCTGGTTCATCACCGCCCTCCTGCAAGGACACCGCCTTCATCCGAGGTCGTCCTGGCTGAATCCATTGAAACGCGCGGCAGCGCCACCGCGCTTGACATGCGTCAACGCGCCGCGGATCGATGCGCGGCCCGGGCCGCGGATTCAACCGGCCGGCGAGCGCGTTCCGGCGTTTGACTTGCATCAATCGCCGGCGCGGAGCCGCGCATAGACTGGGTCGAACTACTTGCCGGACACCGCGCGATGACAACCGCTCCAATGACACGCCTGCCGGGATACCTGCTCGCCCTCGCATGGCTCGCGGGCGGGACGGCGTCCGCCCAGGTGCGGGAGCCCGCCGCGCTCATCGATCAGCAGCATTGCATGTTCTGCCACACCTCGGACATGCCGTTCCTCGCACCGTCGTTTCACGAGATCGCGGATCGGTATCGGGACACGCCGCATGCCGAAGACATCCTCGCGAACAAGCTGAGACTGGGCGGCCGCGCGCACTGGGGCGACACCGCGATGCCGCTGCCCGCCGAGCGCGGCGGCGCGCTGTCCTCCGAGGACGCGCATACGCTGATTCGCTGGGTCATGAGCCAGTAAAAGCGTCGGCCGCCGGTGACGGCGGCCGCCCTCCTTCGTCGATTCGGAGCCCATCGTGCGAATCACCCTGCATCTCGATACTTTCGCCTGCGACAACCCTTCGGCCTATGCCATTCTCTGGATCGACACGGCCATGCGTCGCTGGTCGCGCGAAGGTCATGCGGGGATGGACCTGCCGGTGTGGGGCACGCTCGTCCGCGAAGGCGGCGCCACCCTGATGACGGGTCCCGACGACGCCGGCGCCCTGTGCTGGCTCGACGATTTCGATCTCGACGCACCGTCCGGGCCGTTCGAAGGCCAGGCCGGCATCGCACGCTGGCTGCGCGATGCCCGGCAGGCGCCCGTACCGGGCGCATGGCGGGTGCAGTGTGTCGACGATACGGCGGAAACGCCGGAGCATGAGATATTCACGGGCGACGAAGAAGCGTAGCCGGACCAGCGGCGCCGCCCCGGTCGCCGCGGCGGATCGACTCGCGCCTGGCGAATCGCGTCCGATGCGCGGGACGTGTCAGCTCGGGTTCTCGTGGGTTTCAGCGGCCGCGGTCCCGGCGAGTTGCCGCTCGGCGATGTCGAATGCCCGCTTCAGCGCGTCCATGGGATCCGTGCCCGTCATATGCTGAACGGGACGAAATTCCCCCTTGCGGGTGATCAGATCGAGTCGTACGTCATACCTCGGCTCGCGGGTCGACGCGCCCATGGCCTCGATCGCGAGATGGCAGCCGGCCAGTTGCGTGCAGAACGGCTCGAGGCGCATCAGCTGGATGCTCGCTTCCGCCTCCAGCCGAGCCGACCCGGCGAAGCCGAAGTAAGCGATCTGCATCCCGATTCCCATGTTCCGCTCCTGTTGATCGCGCCGATTGACGGCGAGAACCGGTTCATCCGTGTGGTGCGTTCGCCCTACCCGATTCCGTGCCCCCATCTTCCGTGGCGACGGCTCTGCGTCGTTGATGTGAGTCAAGCGACGGACATCGCCACACGCTGTCCGCCAACCGGCGCCGGACTCGTGAAATCGGCGGCGATCATCCAGCCGGCCGGGCGCGCGGCGGCAACCCGCCGCCGGCTCGTTCAACTGGAGACGGTGCCGGCATCGGCGATCTGCGCCGGCAACAGCCGCAGGCCCGATCGATGCGCGGGTCGGACAACCGGATCGTCCGACACACGTTGGGCGGGACCCGCACGAACGTCGGGTCGGCTTCGACCGGGGTGCCATCAGGCATCCTCCCGTTACAGGCGATCGCGCCGGACCCGCACGGTGCGCGCGATCGTCGGCTGCCGCATCGCGATCCATCCCGCGACGCCCGCGCAACAGGACAGCGTGCCCACATAAAGCGCCCAGCCGTCGTGGACCAGCATGGCGTGCACCGTTGCGATGAGCCCGGCTTGCGACGCGAAGATCGCGACGTTGGCAAAACACTGGCGAAACACGTTGGGAAACATGCCGCTCTCCTGGAAAGGGATGACGACTGCGACGTTTCAGGCATCGGCATCGATAGCCCGGGTGACGAAAATCGTCGGCACCGGACAGTCGGCCACGCGCAGCAACCGCATGGCCACGCTGCCCGGCACCGCGCGCCGGATGCCGGATGCCGTGCCGGCCTGCGGGACGGCAGGTCAGACCCTGCACCTGCCCGCGCTGCCTGCCGCACGAAACCATCGAACGCGGTGAGCGCGGCGAACGAAGCCATGCCCTCATCTTCGAAGCTTCGGAATCCGCAGCGTTGACTTTTATCAAGCGCGGGCACGGTTCCGACCGTCCCTCAAAAAACCACGGCGCCGCCCGGATTGCCCGGCGGCGCCGTCGACGACGCGCAGCGTCCCCCGTTCGCGCTACGCGACTTCGATGATGACTTTCAATGCGTGGGTATCGGCCGCGCGCGCGAACGTGTCATAGGCGCTCGCCACGTCGTCGAGCGTGAAGCGATGCGTGATCAGTTGCTTCGGGTCCAAGCGTCCGGCCCCCACCGTCCTCATCAGCATCGGCGTGCTCGACGTGTCGACCAGCCGGGTCGTGATCGCGATGTTGCGATCCCATAGCTTCTCGAGGTGCAGATCCGCCTTGACGCCATGCACGCCGACGTTCGCGACGACGCCGCCCGGCGCGACGATCGCCGTGCACAGCTCGAACGTCGCGGGGATGCCGACCGCCTCGATCGCGCAGTCGACGCCGATCCCGTCGGTCAGTTTCAGGATGTCGCCGGCCGGGTCGCCCGCGCGCCCGTCGATGCAGTCGGTTGCGCCGAACCGGCGCGCAACCTCGAGCCGGTTCCGGTCGGGATCGACCATGATGATCCGCGCGGGCGTGTAGAACTGCGCGGTCAGCAACGCCGCGAGCCCGATCGGCCCCGCGCCGACGATCGCGACCGTGCTGCCCGGCTGCACCTTGCCGTTCAGCACGCCGCATTCGAATCCGGTCGGCAGGATGTCGGACAGCATCACGAGCGCCTCCTCGTCCGCACCCGGAGGAATCCGGTAGAGACTGGTCTGCGCGTGCGGAATGCGCACGTATTGCGCCTGCGTGCCGTCGATCCGATTCCCGAGAATCCAGCCGCCTGTCGCGCAATGCGAGTAGAGCCCGCGCCGGCAATATTCGCACTGGCCGCACGACGAGATGCACGAGATCAGCACCCGGTCGCCGACCGTCAGCGACGTCACCGCGCTGCCGACCTGCTCGACGATGCCGACGCCCTCGTGACCGAGCACGCGGCCCGGTTCGCACGACGGCACGTCGCCTTTCAGGATATGCAGGTCGGTGCCGCAGATGGTCGTGCGCGTCACCTTGACGATCGCATCCGTGGCCGCGGCCAGTTCCGGCATCGGCCGCTCGTCGAGCGATTTGCGGCCGGGGCCGTGATACACCAGGGCTTTCATGGTCTTGCCTCCGTTGACGGGACGAGGTCCCTTGCAGTGCCACTCTAGGGAGTCGCCCGCCATCGGCGCTTGACCTGCGTCAAGCACGCTCGGGCACACCCCGGCGGCGTTCCGCCACGCGGCCGATGGCGTGCTGGCGCGGGGCGCGATCGGCCATCCCGGTCACGGATCGATACCCGCCGCCAGTTCGAGGATGTCGGCCGTGATTTCATCCTGGCGCGCGAGCCGGCAGATTTGCAGCAATTCGGCGAGCTTGTGTTCGATATTGGCGCGCGCGGCGATCATGGCCCGCGTGCGCGCTTCGTTTTCCGCCGCGAACGCCAGCATCGTCGCCTCGCACAGTTCGACGAAGACATACGCCTGCGCCAGCTCCGCCAGCACCCGGCCGGGCGGCAAGCTCAGCAACGGCGGCTGCGAGCGCGGCGCGGCGTCGAAGCGGCTGTAGTCGAACGGCAGCAGCCGATGCTCGACCACGTCGAGCCGCGCGGACCCGGGCATCGCGTGCACGATCGACACGGTTTCGGCGCCGCTGGCGGCGAGATGGGCGAACAGCGCGTCGGTCAAGCGGCCCGCGAGGGCGACCACATCGTCCGCGCGCGACGTCATCGGCGCGGTCCAGGCGACCGGCAGCCCGCGCGCCTCGGCAAGCGCGGCGCCGCGCGACCCGATCAGCAGATAGTGGGCCGCCTCCCCACGGCGGCGGGCCCGATCGAGAATCTGCGCGTTGTACGCCCCGACGAAGCCCTGCTCGCTGCACAGCACGATGACCACCTGCGGTTTCGCGGGCGCTGCGGCCGTGCCGCTCCCCGGACGCGTCGCATCCGCCGACAGAACGGCGCCGATCGCCGCGCCGATGATCGCGGCGCAGGCGCGCACGCCCGGCAAACGCGCCTGCGCGTCATGCGCACGCGCGGCCGCGACGCCGCGCATCGCACCGATCACGGACTGCAGCTGGCGGGCGGTCTCGGCGCGCGCTTCCGCGGCGCTCAGCTTGTCGCTCATGACGGCACGGCCCCGGATTCCGCCGCGCCGGCCTGGGCGGCCAGCCGCTCGACCTGCTCCCGAACCGTCCGCACCAGCCCGGCGAGCGCGGCCGGATCGTCGAGCAGGGTGCCCGGCGGCGTCTGTTGCGCATCGAGCCAGGCCGGCAGTTGTTCGCGAATCGTCGTCAGCAGGCGTGGCGGCGCGGAGTCGAACACGCCGTCGGCCAGCGCTTTCAGCAGCACGACTTCATCGATCGTTCGCAACGGATGAAAACGCGGCTGCGTGATCAGCGCGCGAATCCGCTCGCCGCGCGTGATCTGCCCTTTCAGGCGCGCATCGGTCAACCCGCCGAAGCGCGTGAACGCCTCGAGTTCGAGGAACTGCGCATAGTCGAGCCGCAAGCGCCCGGACGCCTCGCGCAGCGCCGGGTGCTGCGCCTTGCCGCCCACCCGGCTGACGCTGAGGCCGACATCCACGGCGGGCCGCTGGTTGGACGCGAACAGCGCGGCGTCCAGCACGATCTGGCCGTCCGTGATCGAGATCAGGTTGGTGGGGATATACGCGGCCAGGTTGCCGGCATCGGTTTCCGCGATCGGCAGCGCGCTGAGCGAACCGCCGCCGAGCTTCGCGGACAGCTTCGCGGCCCGTTCGAGCAGCCTGGCGTGCAGATAGAAGATGTCGCCCGGATACGCTTCGCGGCCGGGCGGCTCGCGCGTCAGCAGCGCCAGCTCGCGGTGCGTGGCCGCGTGCTTGGTCAGGTCGTCGATCACGATGAGCGCGTGCTGGCCGCGGTCGCGAAAATATTCGGCCATCGTGAACCCGGCGAACGGCGCGATCCACTGCAGGCCGGCTGCCGCGGCAGCCGGCGCCACGACGAAAATGCAACGCTCCGGCGCGCCGTACCGGGCCACCGCGTCGATCACGCGCTGCACGGCGCTCGCCCGCTGGCCGATCGCCACGTAGACGCAGATCACGTCCGAATGCCGCTGGTTGACGATCGCATCGATCGCCAGCGCGGTCTTGCCGACCGCCCGGTCGCCGATGACGAGTTCGCGCTGCCCGCGGCCGATCGTGAACAGCGCGTCGACGATCAGCAAGCCCGTCTCGAGCGGTTCGACCACCAGGTCCCGATCGATGATCGCGGGGGCCGGCCGTTCGATCGGCGAGCGCATCGTCGCGCCGACTGGGCCCGGATGATCGAGCGGCCGGCCGAGCGGATCGACCACCCGGCCGAGCAGGGCCGGGCCGACCGGCACCTCCAGCACGGCGCCCGAGCAGCGCACCGCCGCGCCCGCCTCCAGCCCCGCATCGGCGTCGAGCAGCACCACGCTGATCAGGTCGGCGTCGAGCGTGTGCACGAAGCCGGTCGAGCCGTTGTCGAAGAGCAGACGCTCGTTGAGCATCGCGTCGGGCAGTCCGGACACGAATGCGATCCCGTCGGCAAGCCGTTCGACTCGCCCGATGGCCTCCGCCGACGGCGCGAGTGCGGCGCCGTCGAGCGCGGCGCGCTGGCGCGCGAGCCAGTCGGCGTGTTCAGGAAGGTCGGCTGGCTTCATCGTCATTCAGCAGTACCGCCTCGATATGTTCCAGATCCTGCTTCAGGCTGTTGCGCACTCGCGCGTGCGCCGCGTCGAGCTCGAGTCCCGCGATCAGCGACGCGTCGATCCGCACCGCCAGTTCGACCGGCCGGCCCAGGCTGGCGGACAGCGCGGCGCGGCATGACGCGATTTCCTGCGCGTCGAGCGCACGCGGCGTGCTGAGCTGCAGCGGCGTGTTGCCCGCGCCCAGTTCCGAGCGGACCGATTCGGGCAGCAGCGCGACTTGCCCGGCGAGACCATCGATGAAGCCGGTCACGCGCGCCGGCTCCGGCAGGCGCGTGAACAGCCGCGCCGCGATGTCGAGCGCGAGGCGGGTCGCGCGGCGGGCGTCGTCGCGCGTGCGCTCGAGCCGCTCCGACTCCAGCCGCGCCGCCGCCGCGTCGCGCAACTGTCCGGCTTCCGCCTGCGCCTGCGCGAGCAGCGATGCCTTCTCGGCGGCGGCCTGCCCCGCCACCGCCTTCAACGCATCGGCGCGCGCGGCCACCACCGTGGCGAGCTCGGCTTGCGCCGCCTGGCGCGCATCGCTCGCCGCGCGGGCATCGTCGCGGGCGGCGTCGATCAGCTTGCGCGCCGCTTCCTGGCGCGCCGCGATGATCGCGCTGACCGGCTTGAACAGAAAGCGCGACAGCAGCCACACCAGCACCAGCACGTTGATGGTCTGCAGGATCAGTGTGGACCAGTCGATTCGCATCGTCGCCTCGCGCTACTTGATGAACGGGTTGGCGAACAACAGCAGCAACGCGATCACCAGGCAGTAGATCGCCATCGTCTCGATCATCGCCAGCCCGACGAACAGCGTGCGCGAAACCGTGCCCGCCGCATCGGGCTGGCGGGCAATCGCATCCATGGCCGCGCCGACCGCGCGGCCTTCGGCCAGCGCGGGCCCGATCGCACCGAACGACACGGCGAGCGCCGCTGCCGCGATGCTGACGATTTCGATGAGATTGCTCATGACTGCTCCTGCTTGCGGCGGTGAACGGAAGGTTCGTCATCGGCCGCCGCCGCGCCAATGAACACCATCGACAACACCATGAAGATGTAGGCCTGGACCGTGCCGGTCAGCAGGTCGAGGGCCATCAGCGGAATCGGCACGATCAATCCCGCGAGCGACAGCACGATGCCGATCACGAACACGCCGCTCATCACGTTGCCGAACAGCCGCACGATCAGCGAGAACGTGCGCGTCAATTGCTCGACGAGATTGAGCGGGATCATCACCCAGGTCGGTTCGGCGAAAGTGGCGAGATAGTTCTTCCAGCCGCGCGTGCGCACGCCGTAGTAGCACGTCGCGCCCAGTACGACCAGCGCGAGCGCCGCGTCGGTTTCCAGGTGCGCGGTGGGCGGCTCGACGCCCGGGATCAGCGACGACGCGTTCGCGGTGAACACGAACAGGAAAATCGTGCCGATCAATGCGCGATAGCGGGCGGCCCCGGCTCGCATCGTGCCGACGATCTGTGCGTCGACGGCGACGACCAGCAACTCCAGCACGCTTTGCAGGCGCGACGGCTCGAGCGACAAGCGGCGGCGCGCGAACGCCGAAAGTGCCGCCAGCGCCAGCATGATTCCCCAGGTGACCAGCACGGGCGACGATATCGACAGCGGACCCAGCGTCCACAGCGGGACGGTCGCGAGCGGCGAGGCGCTCATCGCGGCCCCCGGGGCGCCGTCAATGCGCCGGCGTATCGGAGCGCGACGGCGCGCGCGACCAGCAGCCCGAGCGCGCCCGCCACGACGGCGGCGGCGCCGAGCCGGGCCAGCGCCACCAGCACGGCGACCGCGATGGCGATGCGCGCGCCTTGCAGGCCGAGCGCGCACGCCACGCGGCCGGCCGCGAACAGGCGGCCGTTCCATGCGAGCGAACCGAAGTGCCATGCGCCGAGCGCAAGGCCGACGACCACGCCGAGCGTCGCGGCGGCCAGGTTGGCGACGGCTGGCGGCGCCAGCCACGCATCAATCGTCATGGTTGTGTCCTTGTTGGCCATGCATCCATTTCCACGCGAACCAGAACCCGGCGGCCGCGCCGATCATGACGAGCGGCGCGGAGAAGAACACGCGCGTCGCAGCCAGCCGGTCCAGCCAGCGCCCCAGCGCCAGCCCGGCGAGCGTCGGCGCGAGAATCGCCCAGCCGAGCACGCCGATCTGCGCCAGCCGCGTGCCCAGCGACGGTTCGGGGTCGCGCGCGCCGCGCGCCGCGCGTTCGGCGGCATGCCGCGCGGCCTGCTCGACGCGATCGGGCCGGTCGCGCGGATCCGGCGGCGGCCGCCCGCTCATCGCCGTGGCTCCGCGACGAAGGGATCGCGGGCGTCGCCCGCGCTTCCCCCGGGTCGCAGATAGGTCAGCAAACGCCTGACCGTTTCGGCATGCAGCCGTGTCTCGTCGACGCGCGCGCGCCGTTCGGCGTCCAGCCGGGCGGCGCGGTTCGCGCGCACGAGCGCGTCGAGTTGTTCGAGCGAATCGCCGGGCACCGCGTCGCGGCACGCGATCGCGACGCGCACGCCGCCGGACACGCTCAACACGCCTTCGTCCAGCGCGCAGTAATGCCATTGGTCGTCGGGTGTTCGCCAACGCACCACCGACGCGCGCAGCAGCGTCACGAAATCGACGTGGCCGGGCCGCACGCCGAAGCTGCCGGTCGCATCCTCGGCGCGCAGCGAGGCGATCTCCAGCGCATCGACCAGCAGCTGCGCGGGCGTCGCGATCGTCAGGTCGAGCCTAGCCATGCGCGCCTCCATCCCCGCCCGCGGCGGCGGCTTCCTTGCGGCGCGCGTCGTCCAGCGTGCCGACCATGTACAGCGAGCTTTCCCGCCATGTATCGCACTCGCCGCGCAGAATCGCGGCGCAGCCGGCGATCGTCTCGGCGGTCGTCACCGAGCGGCCCGGCTGGCCGGTAAACGCCTCGGTCACCGCGAACGGCTGCGTGAGGAAGCGCTGCAGGCGGCGCGCGCGTTCGACGGTACGGCGGTCGTCCGCGCCCAGTTCCTCGATGCCGAGCAGGGCGATCACGTCCTGCAGTTCGCGGTAATGCTCGATCGCGCGGCGCACCTCGGTCGCGACCGCGACGTGCTCGTCCCCGACCACGAGCGGATCGAGCAGGATCGACGACGACGCGACCGGATCGATCGCCGGATACATGCCCTCCGCCGCCATCGAACGCGACAGCACCACCATGCTGTCGATATGCGCGGCGATGGCGGTCACCGCCGGATCCGTGAAATCGTCCGCCGGCACATAGACGGCCTCGATCGCGGTGACGGCGGCGCCCTCCACCGACGCGATCCGCTCCTGCAGCGCGGCGACCTCGCTCGCCAGCGTCGGCTGGTAGCCGACCCGGGACGGCAGGCGGCCCAGCAGACCCGACACCTCCGCGCCCGCCTGAACGAAACGGAACACGTTGTCCATCAGCAGCAGCACGTTTTGCGCGCGCTCGTCGCGGAAATATTCGGCGATGGTCAGCGCCGTCAGCGGCACGCGCCAGCGGGCGCCCGGCGGCTCGTTCATCTGGCCGTACACCAGCACCGTGCGGCCCAGCACGCCGGAACCGCGCATGTCGAGCAGCATCTCGTGCCCCTCGCGCGACCGCTCGCCCACGCCCGCGAACACCGAAATGCCCTGATAACGCTCGACCATCGCATGGATCAGCTCCATCACGAGCACCGTCTTGCCGACCCCGGCGCCGCCGAACATCGCAGCCTTGCCGCCCTGCGCGAGCGGCGCGAGCAGGTCGATCACCTTGATGCCCGTCGCGAACAGCGTGCTCGTGCCCTTCTGCTCGGCCAGCGGCGGGGCATCGCGGTGAATCGGCCGCCGCGGCACGTCGGCGGGCAGCGCCGGGCCATCGTCGCCGGGCGCGCCCGTCATCGTCAGCAGCCGGCCCAGCACGCGCTCGCCCACGGGCACCCGCAGCGGCCCGCCGTGCGGCCGGACCGTCATGCCGCGCCGCAAGCCGCCGGTCGGCGCGAGTGCGAGTGCGCGCACGGCGGTTTCGCTCAGGTGCGCGTGCACCTCGGCCGTCACCGGCGCCGCGCCGTCGACGACGATGTCGAGCGCGTCGTTCAGCGCGGGCAGCGCGTGCGCGTCGAACCCGACGTCCAGCACGGCGCCGCGCACGGCCAGCACGCGGCCGTCGCGGTGCGCTTGCGCGGCGTGTTCCGCCGGTTCGGAGGTCAGCCCTTGATCGATCGTCACCGTGTGCCTGCCCGCTATCGTTGGGTCCTTTTCCACGGTAACGGCTGCTCGCGTTCCGGGGCTGATCCTCGTCAAGAAATGGCCAGACGATTCACGCAACCCGCGAGTACGACGCTCGCCGGCCGGTTGCCGGACAACCTGCTCGGCGAGCGCACGCCGGTATTCGACCTGATGGCGTGGAACGCCGACGCGACCCGGATGCCGTACCGGATGCATGCCGAGTATCTGCGCAAGCTGTTTCTCGACAACGACCTGGCGTGCAACCGCCTGGTCGTCGACGGGCGCACGGTGTCGCTGCTCAACCTCCGGATGCCGGTGTTCGCGGTGGGCACCGAGCAGGATCACGTCGCGCCCTGGCATTCCGTCTACAAGATCCATTACCTGACGGACACCGGCGTTACCTTCGTGTTGACGACGGGGGGACACAACGCCGGTATCGTCAGCGAACCCGGGCATCCGGGCCGGCACTACCGGATCAAGTCCACGCGCGCGATGGACCCGAACCTGTCGCCCGACGAATGGGCGGACCGTGCGACCGTGCAGGAGGGATCGTGGTGGTCCGCCTGGCACCTGTGGCTGGCCGAACATTCCGACGGCCAACGCGGGCCGCCGCCGGCCCTTGGGGCGGGCGATCCCGACGCCGCCGTGCTTGGCGACGCGCCGGGCACCTACGTGTTCCAGAAATAGGCGGCCGACATCAATCAGGAACGCCTGACGAACCGCCCGTTCGGCACGCTCGCGATCGGGGATAGCGCATCGCTCACGCGCACCGCGTCCCGGGACGACATCGATCTGTTCGCCGCGTTGTCCGGTGACTCTAGATCGCTCTAATGCGGCATTTCCCCCAACCCCCGCCCGTCGAGGCTGAGGCAAACTACGACAGGCAACTCAGAAATGCCGCTGACGTGCCTGTATTAACTTAAACCAACCGGCCTCCACGATTCCCGGGGCGGTTCAAATAGACCCAGCCCCCTCTTCCGGACACAATATTGCTCTTGCTTCGTTTAACCAGATAAGGCTGCCGTCCGAGCTAATCGAAAAGCTACCGCTCCCTTTCATTTCCAGATAGTTACGAAGTAGCGCGATGGCTTCTTCCACGGCATGGTATGCATCCCAACTGTCGCCATCGCTCCCAAGCTTATCCCTCACCGCCTCGGCAGCACGTGCTTCAAGCTCAGCCCGTGGCACGATCCAAGCCCCGCACCAATCAATCGCAAATCCTCTAATTTCGTCCACTTCAATAAACAGTACGTCAGTACATATTCTAGAATCCAAACCATCCATTTCTATATTTCTAACTACAGCCTTCAATTTATCGAGAACTGAATCGAGCCTAGACGAAATCACTCTCGCCGAATAATTGAAAGCCCCTTGCAACAAAAGCGCATTCACAATGAAATTACTTTCCTTAATATTACATTTCAGACAAGATAGCTTAAGATTTAGAATATTATCGACATCGAGACACGGAAAATACTCCTTCATCAGACCTGGATGGGTTCGCGCAATTATATGAGCAACGTGAAAATTTTCCCCTTCGACCCGACAACTACAAGTTGCACACTCTCCATCGTACAGATGAAACACTACCGATCGGCAGAGCGGCTTACCATAAAACCCGTTATATTGGACAAAATCTTCTTGACGAAGAACACGGCTCATTCAATTCTCCGAAAACTGCAGACGTACAATGAACAAATCTATCCGTCGATGACTGATGACCGACGCACTGATCGTGCTGCTGCCCATCTAGAGACGGATCTCTATGAGAAAACGCATGTCCATGCTAAGCCCAAAAGCTTCCCTTTCACGTTAGACAAGCTATCATAGGCTTAACACAACCAGAGGAGGATACATGGCCACGTACAAGGAATTGCAAGCTCAAATGGCGACGCTCGCTGAGAAGACGGAAGCCGCTCGAGTAACCGAGTTCCAAGCTGTCGTTGATGACATCCGCGCCAAGGTCGCAGAGTATGGAATTAGCGAAAAAGACATCTTCGGGACACGTCGAAGTCGAATGACCAAAAAGTCATCGGTCCCGGTAGAGGCAAAGTATCGCGATCCGAAGACCGGTGCAACTTGGTCGGGACGCGGCCGGGCGCCAGCGTGGATTAAAGACGCGAAGAACCGCAACCGCTTCCTCATCCAAGAGTAATGCGTTCCATCTTCGGCTTCATCAACTGCGTAGCCTTGCTGACTTCATTAGGAATACCGATGCTGCAGTTGCGCAGCTAAGGTAGTTGAGCATTCAAGCTGTTGTGACCAATTTGGACCTGCAACTTCCCTCGCATCTCCGCACAGATCGCCACTCTTCTCGAATGCTTCACACCACGCCTTGAGAGAATTTTTCGTCGGGTAACCCAACTGGCGGATCGTGGCCTTGATGCGCTTGCCGAGTTTCAGGTACAGCTCGACCGCCCGAAGGCGGTCTTCGTATGAATACATGGACTACCTCCAAAGTAGTCCAAGATTTTGTCCGCATCCCCGGTGGGTTAAGACTCGGTGGAAATCAACAGCCCATGCGCTGGCCGTCCTGCGCGCCCTCTTCGGATGGCTCGTTGACCAGCACTACGTCGTGCTCAATCCGTTTGCGGGCGTGACAGTGCGCGGCGGCGCAGCCCGTGTACCGTTCGATACCGGGCGGGCGTTGACTGGCCGCGAATGGAAGATCGTGCGCGCTGCGGCTAACCAGCTCGAGCGGACTGGCTGGACCGCACCGGCCGCCGAGCGACTGCGTTTTGTACTGGATTTCGGTTATGCGACGGGCCTGCGCGTGCAGGAACTGGTGGCCGCAACGCTGGGCGACATCACGGCGGACGCCCGCGGCGCGTTATGGCTGCAGGTAACAGGAAAAGGGGCGAAGTCGGGGCGCGTGGCCCTGCCGCCGCTCGCGCGGGACGCGCTGCGGCGCGCGCTGAAGGTGCGGGGTCTGCCTGTCATGCGCACCCGCTGGCATCCCTCCACCCCGTTGGTCACCGCCCTCAATACGGAGCGTCGCGGGGAACGCCATGCCGGTACCGGTATCAGTTCGGCGCGGTTGCGGCAAGTGTTAGGTGAGTTTTTTCGGGAGACGGCTGAGCGCGTAAACACCCGTCATCCGGCGCTCGCAGAGAAGCTACGGCATGCCAGCCCCCACTGGCTACGCCTTACACATGCCACCCACGCACTGGACGCCGGCGTGGAATTGGTGGTCGTGCGAGACAACCTGCGTCACGCCTCGGTGGCAACCACCTCGACCTATCTCCACGGCGAGGAGGCAAAGCGTGCGCGTCAAGTCAGCGCGGCATTCCAACGTCAGCCCCGCCGATCCCATCGTCGAGATACGGACCGCGTAGCCCGATAATCGCGCAAAACGTCCGAAGTAGGCTCGGCATGGCCGGGGGAATTACCGCCGGCCTTGCTGCTTCCTCGACTGCGTTGCACTCAACCGATGTAAGCGTATGCGTTTGCTCGAGCATCATGCAATGCATGGTGCTCACCACCGCGTCGTGCGAAGTACTCAGCTTGCCGCCGAGCATCGACCTGGCCGCGGATATCCTTGAGCGTCCAACCCTCGGGGAACGGGTCATCCAACAGCGATCGCAACAGGTCTAGGTCCATCTGGAGTTCGTAGCAAAGCACCGGCCTGGAGGTTGGCGGGATAGCCACGATCCAAGCCCGCAGAGCCTGACGCAGTTGATCGAACGCCATCGCGCGCCCCCGGAATCGACCCAACTGCGGCAGCACCACGGCTCGAACGAAGTTACTACAGCGCGTTGCATCGTAGTCCGTGCATTCGCCGTAGAATTCAGCCCCGTTCTCCCCGACGATGGCGAGACTAATGAGTTGGGGTGCCTCGAAATCCGTGAACTCGATATCGATGAAGAAACGGTTTCCCCAACTGCTGCGGTCGTTTGACGGCACCGACCAGATCGGTCCGTCGTGAAAGCGAGTGTTCGTCATCGCTACTCACCTCGAGCATCGAGGCACATAACCCCTGCATACCCTTCCACGTCTCTTCGAGAGTTCGAACTACGCGCAGAGCCTGTCCATCCAACAACGCAAGCTGTCGCGGTCATTGTGGCGGGCCCGAGCGCGACCGGCGCGCTTGCCACACTCGCCTTCCTCGTGCATATCGCGTAGCGAAACCACTCGGCACTGAAAACTTTCGGCCGGTCACCGTCGTGAACTGCGTCACCGTCAGCAACGTGCGATCGTCCGCGCCAAGTTCGGTCGCTCCGACCCGAATCTCGCTCAGAGGATCCAGATACCAATCATCGACCTGACGCGCGCGGCGCGTGCTCACGACTGCCGCTCCACGCAGCACATTACTGCCGTCGAGAAACTGCTTCAGCGATGCCGCGCCGGACGTGAGATCCGTCCAGATCACGCAGGGAATCCCCCGTGCTCGCTTTTCAGACACCCGTAGAACCAGTAAGTCGCCGGGTGTCCACTGTTCCATCACAGCCCACACAGCTGCACCGGCCATCGCCGACTGTAGCGGTAGACGGTTCCCATCCTGAATCAAAAACATATGCCTTGCAGCTAGAGAAACTGGCCGCGCCCGAGAAAATGGGTCGTAAATGCCGTGGCCAAACGAGCATCATACCGCGACCATCATTGAATGCAAAGGGTATCTGCCAAACGGGACGACGCAGGACATCTGGCCGCGATTGGCGCGGCGGTCCGTGCTCGTCGGCTGGAGTTTGGCGTCTCGCAGGAAGCGCTTGCCCTTCTCACCGGAATCGATCGAAGTCACATGGGCCGCATCGAAAGAGGCCAGCGCAATTTGACCATCCTCAACCTCATCCGAATCGCTGGCGCTCTGAATATTTCGCCATCAAAGCTTCTGAAAAGCTCTGGTCTATAAGGTAGTAGTGTTTGGCGTGCAAGGCCAATCTTTGTCGCGCTAGCGTACACAGTGATTGCGGACTTGCGACTCCGCCAACTCACAGATGAAGAAGGCCGCGATAAGCAACTCAATCGCCGTCGGCGCGACATCACCGACTCTACTCGAATAAAGAGCTTGCTTACATCAACGAGACACGCATCCACTCGAGTCACGCCGCTAAATAGTCGTGACCCGATGTCCAGGAAGTTTCCTAGCGCAAACCGCTCGTCGACAATCTGAAATGAAGATTACATGGCGTCGGTCGATTTAGGTGGCGCCGGACTGGGGAGGGTGTATGCTGAAAAATCATCAGGAGAACTTTATGACTCCCCACGACGTAATCACTGTTTTCGAACAACTGAATGCCGAAGGAAGAGCGATGGTCGACCTCGACCACGCCTGCACAGGCTTTGCTGGATGGCTGGCCGGAACATGGGATACATTGGGCGAGGGCGACATCGCCCTGCTGACGTCCATCGGTGCGACTCTGTATCGGGAAGGGTACGCGCGGCGATACTAGGCGAGTTCAAGGGCCAGAGGTGAAAGATGCGGCCGTTCCTGCCGGCGGCTTGCTGCTGCGAGCGGAGATGATGAACAACGATGCTGACATGGTAGCCCTTGAGTTTCAAGGTCGGCTGCGGCGCCAGAAATGAAACGCCCCGCTTGGACGCATTCCATCAATAGGAAGTCGTCTGCAGTAGAGTTGCCGTAATCTACCGGGGGGGGGGCTGTAACTCAGGACACGTGGACACCTTGAGGTTGACGACACAGCAGTACGCCTGGACTGAATAGCATCACAGAAGAAGAACACCATCAACATGGGATAAGAGTAAGCCCTCATCGCGCACAGCGGGACGCCAACAGGGCCTCACATGACGTGCCGCTACATCGGCGGCGGATTGCCCATATGGAACGGCTCTCCCCATTGCGAATCCGCCACCGCAGGCCAATAGTCCTTGTCGAATCCGGATGCGTTCTTCATCCGTTCTTCTGTTACGTCGAGCCGGAAGCATTTCTTGTCGGTATCGAGGGTGAACGCGCTCCACGGCACCGCAAATAGTTTGTCGCCTATCCCGAGGAAACCGCCACACGACAGCACGGCGTACGCGATCCGGCCGCTGCCAACGTAGAGCATGATGTCTACGACCTTCCCGATATCCTTACCATCGGATGATAAAACCTTGTCGCCGGTCAGCGTGGTAGCAGCCATGACATCAGGACCGGGCCCGCCCGTGGTGGTTGCGCGACCGATGATGCGGGCGCCGCTGCCGTTGCTCGCCAGTGGATTGCTGCTGGAAACAAGTGCCATGATCTGCTCCGGTGTTCATTGCGCGGAATACCGGCGAGCGTCGCCGGCCAACGTGACGGTGCGAAGCCCGCGCCGATTCGGCGCTGTTTCGAGCAAGCGCGCAACGCGCCTCGCCTGCAATCGGCCGCCGTCATGCGGGCCGAAAGACATGCTCGATTCGAGAGTTTAGTGCTGACATGCGTGCTGGTTTCTGGACATGCTCAGCCTGGGTCGTTGCCGTATCGCACTACGCTTCGCTTCCGGCAGTACCTGCTCCGAGCTCGTCGCCCCGGCTTCCCTTGCTATCTACGAGATGACATCTGAAGCGCGGTGTATGAACAACGCGCATCGAGATGCCCTGGCGAGGGTGTCCGGCGCTGCGTGCGTTCTGTCGACGCGCCGGGCATGCGACTGGAGAACACATACGAACTGTCGCGGCATGCGGCCCAATCAGGTCAAACTACCCTATATTCGAGCAGTCAGGGAGTCAGTACGCTGGCACACCCATGAGGGAACAGCTGTGATGCGGTCACATCGCGGGATGCGGCCGCCAATCGCCTTTTGCGGCATCGGAGTGGTCTCAAGCGTCGGTTGAAAATAGCATGCAGATCTCCTCCCCAACACGGGCATCGGCAATGGTGCAGGCGCCGCCTCCCTCCGCATCCCCCGTCTCTGGGCCAAACAGGCAGCCAGTGCTTCGGTATTCATGTCGACGCTCTCCCATGCAATCTCTCATGCCAACCTTCGAGGCCGGGCCTAGTCGTCGATCCGGATGCCAATCGATCCGTCTGAGTGCATGTGAAGTCTAGTGTCGTGTGAACGATCCTTCTGTCCGCTACCGCGCCAAGCGTTCGACCTTGCTCGCGGCACACGGCAGCGGAGCGTGGCCGGCCATCTAAATTACTGGCGGTATGGTCGGTTCCAGCGAAATGCCGTCGGGCCCCGTGACGAGCATGCGGAGAATTTGCTGCAGTTGCAGCGCGCATCGGCGTGCGTCCTCGGGCGCATTCGCATCAATCGCCTCGAAAAGGCTCACGAATGCAATGAGGAAGGAGTCGGAGACGGGCGTTTCGCGTTCACGCTCGCGCAGATAGGCGCTGTAGCTGAAGACGCACTTGATGAACTCGACCTGATGAGCAGCAAATTCGTCATCGTCCAACGAGGGCGGCACAACGACGAGAGCACTGTCGGACAACGAGAGGGGAAGACGGATGTAGGACGGGTGATCACTCATGCAGGGTCTCGTGAAATGCACGAGCGCGGCGTGAATGCCCGGAGCACGGACGCTATTTCACGACGGAAGGCGCCTATGCTATAAGTGTCATTTGGATTTGACATGCCAACTCTCACCGTATTCTTTCATTGGTCCGGTTTGTTGTCAAATCCATTTGACAACAAACCTGGCTATCAAACCATGCGATTTGATTGGAGTGAGCTGTTCGATGAACTGAAGCGCGAAGGGCAGTTCGGCAGCGACGCGCAACTGGCCGACAGCCTGGGGCTTACGCGCGCGCAAATCTCGGCATGGCGCAACGGCAAGAGTGATCTCGGCATTCTGACCAAGATCAAGATCCTGGATGCGTTGGGCCACGACACGCTGCGCACGTCGCTGTCGAGCTTGCTCCCCGAGAAAAACCGGGAGGCCCAGGCGGCGCAGCATGCGAGGCTCCTCGCGCGTATCGACAGAGTCAGATCGGGTGCGGCCGTCGCATCGGTGGAGCCCGAGGACTCGCCCCATTCTGCCGCGGCCATGAACGATCTGCTTACCGAACTACCGCGGGACGAGCTCAAGCGCATCGAGCCGCATTTGTCGTGGGTTACGCTACCGCTCGGGCATGTCGTGTACGAATCAGGCGATCACCTGAGCCATGTCTATCTACCCACGACCGCGATCATTTCGATGCTGTATGTCATGGAAAACGGCTCTTCCGCGGAGATAGCCGTAGTCGGGCGCGACGGGTTGTTGGGCGTCGCGTTATTCATGGGCGGCGAAACAATGCCGAACCGGGCCATCGTCCAGAGCGCGGGCGAAGCCTTTCGCCTGAGCGGAAAGGTCGTAAAGGACGAATTCGCGCGTGGAGGCGCGTTGCAGCGCCTCTTCCTACGCTACACGCAGGCGCTTATCACCCAGATGGCACAGACGGCCGTCTGCAATCGTCACCACTCCATCGCGCAGCAATTCTGCCGGTGGCTGCTGCTAAGTCTCGACCGCCTGGATTCGCACAACGTAAGGATGACGCAAGAACTGATTGCCGACATGCTCGGCGTGCGCAGGGCTAGCGTGACTGAAACCGCGAAGCGGTTGCAGGAAGAAGGCATTATCCGGTATTCGCGCGGGCTGATCGAAGTCGTCGACCGCAATGCCCTCGAGCGGCGCGTGTGCGAATGCTACATGGTGGTCAAGAAGGAAAGCGACCGGCTGTTGTTGGCCAAGTAGAATGCTTGTGGCCGAACCGCCCTGCCATTGACATTGCATGGGCTCCATACGAATGGCCGGCAAGGTCCGCTCGTCGCTCTTCATGAGTCAACTTGCTTGCTGCGCCTCTCGCCGTCCTCTCGAAATCGTCCGCCTGGACAGCATGCCAGCAATGGCCTGTTGCCTTGGCGTGAGCCAGCCGAGGATCGTGTCGCGCATCCGGCTTACGTCTGCATCGATACAACGTCAATCGACGCCGCGCGAATCGTCGTTGCGCACGCTCGCTTGCTGCGGCCTGTCGCCGCTGCTCGATTGCGGGTACCGGACGATCCTCGAGAAGAAGTCCGTGCGCTCCGTCGGCAATCTCGGTTTTTCGAATTCTCGTCGGGTTGTGGAGCCATCGATTCGCGGCGCACCTGAAACGCTGTGGCATATGCCAGGCTGACTCGATGCGCGGCACCGGTTCGAGCACTGCGTCGGCCTGATCGCGCCAACGGGTGGCGCGTCGATCTGAGTACCGGGTACAAATGCCAGGCGGCGGGACTGCCGGGCCCTGCATGTCGGCGCAGCTCGCGAATTGCCGACACCAATGCCCTCCGCAACTACACTAACCCGATACGCAGCAAAGCTGCTTGTCTCACGGGGGTGTCAGAATTTCCGTGTTCAAGGCGGGTTGAGATTCACACGGATGGTCGAACGAATCGATCCTCGTAGAGGATAGCGAACTGGTTCATCGCCGTCTTCCAGTCATGAGCAGCACGCCCCCAATCGGCAGTGATGTTGCGCAGTGCCAGCCAGATGAGCTTGGTGGCCGCCTCGTCGGTCGGGAAGTGCCCTCGGGTCTTGATGATCTTGCGCAGTTGCGAGTTGATGTTCTCGATGGCGTTCGTAACCGGCATGATACAGCCGGTGCCTCGCGTTCCCGCGCCGATCGGTTTGAGCGTATGGTGTGACCATCCGGGACATGGGGCACTGGGGAGCACTTCGGGTGGGCAGGCCGTTCCTATACGATGAGCCGCGAGCTCGTGTTAGTAGTTGGCCGCCCCTGCGACCCGCCCGGTTGCGCTGCGAGCGCGAATCCGTAGTTGTCGTGCTGTCCCACCGGCTCCCAACAGTGATCTGAAGCGGGAGACGGTTATGCGAATCGTAGGGTTAGATGTGTCGCGCTCCGTGGCCGAGATCGCATACCTGGAGGATGGCACACTGCATGCAGGCGGCCGCACCGGGTTGCGGCGCGACGAACTGGAGCGCTTTGCGGTAAAGCTGCGTTCCACCGATCATGTGGTACTCGAAGCGACTGGCAATACCACTGCCATCGTCAACGTCTTGCGCCCGCATGTCACGCGTGTAGCGATTGCCAATCCGCTGCAGGTTCGGCTGATCGCCGAAGCGCGCGTCAAGACGGACAAGATCGATGCGGCCGTACTGGCGCAGCTGTATGCGAGCGGTTTTCTGCCGGAAGTATGGATGCCGGACGAGCGCACGCTGGCATTGCGTCGGCAGATCGCGCGTCGCTCGCAGTTGGTGCGGCAACGTACACGACTGAAGAACGAGATTCACGCGGTCCTGATTGCACATCTGATCGAGCGGTGTCCCGCCACCGATCTGTTTGGCAAGAAGGGGCGTGCCCGGCTCGGCGTTCAACCGCTGCCGCTGGATGAACGACTTGGCGTCGAGCAGCGACTGCGTGAACTGGACCGCCTCGGCGAGGATCTGCATGAGGTGGAGCAAGCACTCGCGCAAGCGACCATCGACGACGCGCGATTGCGCGTGATGCTGACGATCACCGGCGTCAACACCACGGTGGCGATCGGACTGCTATCGGCCATCGGCGACATCAAGCGGTTTCCGAATCCGGAGAAGCTGGTGAGCTACTTCGGGCTCAATCCGTCGGTCTATCAATCCGGTCCAACACCGGCCAGGCACGGCCACACCACCAAGCGCGGCCGTTCTTATGCGCGGGCGATGCTCGTCGAAGCTGCCTGGGGCGCCACGCAGGCGCCTGGGCCACTGCGCGCCTTCTTCCTGCGTGTGCGCGATCGCCGCGGCCAACAAGTTGTCGCCGTTGCGACTGCTCGCAAACTAGCGGTGATCGTATGGTATGTGCTGACACGCGACGAGCCGTTCGCGTGGGACCGTCCCGCGTTGACCGCACACAAGTTGCGCGCGCTGGAACTGCAGGCTGGAATGCCGGCACTGCATGGCTCGCGCAAAGGTTCAGCTGCCGCCTACAGTCTGAAGAGTGTTCGGCAGCAAGAGCGAGCTGTGGCGGAGCAGTCCGAGCGAACGTATCAGCGGTTGTTTAACCGATGGAAGCAGTCGCGCCCCAAATCGGACAGTGCCGTGATTCGGTGGCCGGAGACGCGAGTGTAGAGAACGAGCAAAGTCCGCTACGGCGGGGCTTGTGAATTTCATCCGTAGTGTAGATAACCTTGCGAACCGCCGGCGGAAACGCGAAGAACGGAATCACACGATCCCAGGCGTTGCGCCATGCAGCGCTGACCGTCGGGAATCTCTGGCCCCATGGCCCGTTGGCAAAGGCATCGAGTTCTGCCTGAGCCGCTTCGGCGCTGGGCGCGGTGTAGATCGGCCGAATCACGGCGGCTAATCCTCGACGGTCTTTCCAACTGGCGTAATCGAGGCTGTTGCGGATCAGGTGAACGATGCAGGTCTGCAGCGTGGTCGCGGGAAACACCGCAGCCAGTGCCTCGGGCATGCCTTTGAGGCCGTCGGTCACGGCGACCAGGATGTCGTGGACGCCGCGTGTCTTGAGATCGTTGAACACCTTCATCCAGAACTTGGCGCCTTCGGTGCCTTCGATCCACAAGCCGAGGATATCGCGCGTGCCGTCGGGCAGAACGCCCAATGCGAGGTAGATCGCCTTGTTGCGCACCACGGCGTCTTCGCGGATCTTGACCCGCAGCGCGTCAAAGAACACCACCGGATACATCGGCTCAAGCGGCCGGGCTTGCCAGGCGGTCACTTCGGCCATGACCTCGTCGGTCACCGAGCTGATGAAATCGGGTGAGACTTCGGTGCCGTATTGTTCCTTCAGAAACCCCTGGATCTCGCGCACGGTCATGCCCCGGGCATACATGGCGACGATCTTGTCGTCGAAGCCCGTGAAGCATCCCTCGTGTTTGGGAATCAGCAGCGGCTCGAAGCTGCCGTCGCGGTCGCGAGGCACCTCGATACGGATCGGGCCGTCCTCGGTCAGGACTGTCTTGGCGCCCGAACCATTGCGCTGGTTGGTCACGGCGCCCGGCTTGGCAGCGCCTGGCGGGTAGCCGAGATGGTGACTCATCTCGCCGCCCAGCGCCCGCTCGATCAGCGCCTTCTTGAGGGCCAGCGTCGCAGCATTGATCGCATCGGCTGTCATCGGGCCGTTGCCGAATTGCTCAAGCAACTCGGCGGGAATGGTCGGCAGGTCTACCGGCTTGGCTTTCGGTTTGCGAGGCATACATCCTCCTTCGGAGCATCATATGCCTTGAACACGAAGTTACTGACAGGCCCTGTCACACCAGCGTCAGCCGGCGCGCCAGAGGCGCTCAATGTGCGGTAGCCTTGCTCGCTCGACGCTCCAGCATGAGAAGGACCGCGATGAGGCTGACGAGATGCGCGCGCTCCTCCGGAA
The DNA here is from genome assembly GCF_002563755.1 of Burkholderia sp. JKS000303. Taxonomy (NCBI): domain Bacteria; kingdom Pseudomonadati; phylum Pseudomonadota; class Betaproteobacteria; order Burkholderiales; family Burkholderiaceae; genus Burkholderia; species Burkholderia sp. JKS000303. The sequence goes on along the minus strand of NZ_PDBZ01000002.1, from coordinate 750,663 downwards.
CCAAGCCATCGCGCTCCAGAATCGATTCCAGCCGCGCTTTCCAGATGGCCAATGGAGCCGGCTCCCCGAGCGTAACGCGCGCGATGAGCCGCTCAAGAGAACACAGGTCTCTCTCGATTTCCGTGTTGCCCATGGAAGCACCCCGTTCGTCACCTGGATCGAAGAACAGCCTATGGCACCGGATCGCATCGCTCTACCCTCTACCGTACATTGGGCACGTATTTCTCCATACGCTTCAGATGCGCGCGGGTGGCTAGATGCAATAGTCGAACGCGGTGCCATGCTAGCCCCCGAACGGAGAGGACTCGCAGCAAGACGGGTCGCCCGGCATGTCGCCGTCCAGGCACGCCCGCCGGAGAACGCGGCCAGGCCTATATTGGGAGCGGCTTTCAATAGATCGTCGGTCGGAGCCGAAACACATGGCGTAACGGCAACCCTCTTTGCGCGACGGTACCCGAAGCGAACCCTCCGCAGAGCATGCGAACGAGTCCTTCTACAACAGGCGGCACGCAATCGGATGAAAAGCAAGCGTCCGGCACCGAACAGACATGCGGCACGAATAACCGCATTGGTGAGAGGCGGGTCGGCTCTGTCAGTCAGACCGTCCGCCACACCTCGACTCCCTGCCGAATCCTCCAGGAGATCCCAGATGAAAACACCTGCACCGTTATTAATGCTCGCGCTCATTCTCGGCCCCACGTTAGCCGGAATCGCCCCAGCTGCGGCCGACGGCGGCCTCCCCCCGATGCAGCACATCGACCAGGTTACCTATTTGTCCGGCGGCATTGGACTCGATCAATCGATCGCCATCAAGGGCGTCATGCGCGACTATGCTCTCGTGCTCACCTTCGTGCGCCGCACCCGAGGCGCGAACGAATATTTGTCCGACGTACTGGTGACCATCACGGATATGAAAGGAAATACGGTTCTGGAGACTCCGTCCGATGGCCCGTTCATGCTGGCCATTCTGAGAAACGGACGTTATGTGATCAACGCCAGCCACAACGGCCGATCCGAACGATACATCGTGGACATTTCGGCATCCCATCATGCGCGTCATACATTCATCTGGTTCACGTAGGCATCGGAACCCGCTCTTCTTCACACAGGCAGCTGTCGGTGCAACGGCATCTTGAGCTGGTACGGCCACATTTATCCGCCCGGCACGGCGCCCCGTTGTAATCGCCGATGAAGCGGCAATCCGCACTGCGAGTGCGCCACGGCAAACAATCCGCATCGTCGAATGCCTGCATCGTCGGCTTCACATCGCGTCCGCGTCACGCGCCCGCGCTTGAAACGCTTCGACCTTTCCATTCGAGTCGGTTCGACACCCAGACCTGAATTGATTGGCGCGCACTCCGTACGCTTACGTACCGCGTCGATCGTTCATTGCCGGTACCGTGTAAAGCATGCCGGATATTCGTCACGACGCCGCGCCAGACTGCGAACCGCATGAATGAGCGGGATCGGCACGAATCGCCCTTCGTCCACGGGCGAGTGACTGGACGCCACCGCACGGCACGCGATTCCGCCGGATCATCGGCATGCCGCGCATCGATCTGAAGAGAACATCATGTTACGAAGCACCAAGGCATTGCACGGAAGTGCGGTCCGCGCAAAGGACGGCGACATCGGACACGTCAACCAAGCCTACTTTGACAACGACTGGTGCATCCGTTACCTCGTCGTCAAGACGGAGGACTGGCTGCACGAGAGGCAGGTGCTCATCTCGCCCTACTGCATCAAGCATACCGACTCCCGGTCCAGCACGCTGCATGTCGACCTCACGCGCCAGCAAGTGGGAGACAGCCCGGATCTGGACACACACAACCCGGTATCCCGCCAACACGAGATCGAATACCTGAGCTACTACCATTATCCGCGCTACTGGGATGGCCCGAACCGGTGGGGCATGGATGCATGCCCTACGTCCCGTTCTGGCACCCTGTCGCGAGAACTCGAGGCCGGTAATCCGCTCCCTCCCCTCACAATGCCCGCCGATGTGCCGGCCGATGCGCCGACGGATACGCATCTGCACGGCACCTGCAGCGTCAGGGGCTATCGGCTCGAAGCCACGGCCGGACGCATCGGCCGCGTGTCTGACTTCGTCTACGACGATGAAGCCTGGGTGATCCGCTACCTCGCAATCAGTACGCGGAACTGGTGGTTGACCAACAAGGAATTCCTGATCGCGACGCACTGGCTCGACCGGGTGAACTGGGCCACGGAAACGGTATCCACTGCACTCAACCGCGACTCGATTCGCCGGAGTCCCGAATACGACGATTCGCAGCCCGTCTACCGAAGCGACGAGATTGCGCTGCATCTGTTTTACGGCAAGCATGGCTACTGGCTGAATGCCGAATCGTCCACTGCCCACGAGACGCTTTGATGCCGCCAGCATGATCCCCTGCGGCACTCGGGCTCGTCCATGCCGAACGCTTTATCGGTTCGTATCGGAAAAGTTACGTGTCCGCGTTCATGCCCGTCATCTCGGCCGCGCAATTCATCGAACGGGTCAATCCGCGCCTGCCGTTGCATCACGCGTTTAAGGCCGGGAATTTTCCGTCAACCGCGCAGTGAAATATCGGTTCCATATCGAGCGCGCGTGATTGCGCGCACCTTGATGAGACATGTGCCGACACTATAATTTTTGAAGGCAGATCCGTATTCGAACGGTCATTCCGAACTCATCGAAAAAAGGACGCATTGGCGCCGCCATCCCGTCCGGTCGTGGGATCGGTAAAGTATGATGGTTGTCTCGTCCCGCTGATTCCCGCTGCGCCCATATCGGCCGGATTCTCCATCATCTGCCGGGCGCGAGCGCAGGAGCCACGCATGCTGGACAACCCGCCCATTACCGAAAATCACCTGCTTGCCGCACTGCCGGAAAACGAACGCGCTCACCTCGCCCCCCACCTGACCCTTGTCGACATGCCGTTGGGAAACGTGCTGTACGAGTCGGGCGGCCAGATGCATCACGTCTATTTTCCGACCACGTCGATCGTGTCGCTGCTGTATGTGATGGAGGATGGCTCATCCGCTGAAATCGCGATCGTCGGCCATGAGGGCATGATCGGCGTGTCGCTGTTCATGGGCGGCGAAACGACGCCGAGCCGCGCCGTCGTGCAAAGCGCGGGGCAGGCCTACCGGCTCGACGCGCGTATCCTGAAAGAAGAATTCCGGCGCGGCAATGCGATGCAGCGCCTGTTGTTGCGCTATACCCAGGCGCTCATCACGCAGATGGCCCAGACCGCGGTGTGCAACCGGCATCACTCGATCGACCAGCAACTTTGCCGCTGGCTGCTGCTCAGCCTCGACCGCCTGCCTTCGAACCAGCTGCGCATGACGCAGGAACTGATCGCCAACATGCTGGGCGTGCGCAGGTCGGGCGTGACCGAAGCGGCATTGAAGCTGCAGGACGCGGGCCTCATCCGCTACAACTACGGCCATATCGAGGTGCTGGATCGCCCTGGGCTCGAAAAACGCGTGTGCGAATGCTACAGCGTGGTCAAACGCGAATTCGATCGCCTGCTTCCCGATCTGAAGCGACTCTAGCCGCTACTACGCCGCATCGTACCGGCCTTTCCCGCACGTGCCCCTGGCGCCACGCGAAGGCGTGGAAGCGACCCGATATCTCCGTGACATCGTCTCATCCGGCTACCCTGTATACCGGGAACATCGGCGCGCCATCGCCACGATCGTTACTTCCGCGATCAGCGATATCGCTGAATACCGGCGACGACTCGATGGATCGCGGTCACGCAGGGCGCGGCCCCGCGCCGCGCCGTGCAACCCGCGCTAACGGTGCTTGACGTGCGACACCTTCCGGTGATGCTTTCGATGGGCCGGGCGGGAAATCATCCTGGTGACACCGCCGACCGACGGTGGATCGCTGGCGGGGAATGTCCCCTCGACTGCCTCGTCGACATTGCGTTCGCTCTTGCCGCCGTTCGTATGCTGCTCTCGATACCTGCTGCGCATAACCGCCTCCGTGGCGCTGAGTGTCGGACGAGGCTGGCCGCTTCGACTGACCGGCGTATCGACGGCCAGTCAGCGTGGAATCCCGCCGATTACGACCCCAGCATAGGCCCGATTTGAAAATGCCGCTGGACGCGGATCGCGAGCCACCGCGAAGCGCCGCGCATCGGGAGACGAGCCACGCGCACCGGCAAACCGTCCGGCATCGGACAGACTGAGCCACGCGTCCCGCGCATACCTAAGCTACCGCGCCGAATTTTCCGTCGACCGAGTGAGTCGCGGCACGTCGACTCCTTCAGAAATTTCATCAGGATCCGCCATGACACCCGCTCGCCTCGCCGCCCCCCGAAAGATTGGCTACGCGTTCTCCCTGGCGGCGACAGTCGCCCTCGGCGCAGCCGTCTTCCCCCAACTCTCGAAGGCCGCCGGACCCGCACCGGATCGGTCACCGCCCCACGTCATGACCGTGGCCGCACAAAAGTCGGTCGACGGGCGCATCAAGAGCCTGCACCAGCGACTTGGCATCACACCCGGCCAGGAATCCCTGTGGCAGCCAGTCGCGCAGGCGATGCGGGACAACGCGAAAGCGATGGAAACGCTCAGGAAGATCCGTAGCGATCATGCGAGCAGCATGAGCGCGATGGACGATCTCCACTCCTATGGCGATGTCGCCAACGTGCACGCCGATGGCGTCAAAAAGCTGACCACGGCATTTCAGCCGCTGTACGACAGCATGTCCAATACGCAAAAGCAGAACGCGGATGCGATTTTCCGTGGCAACGACCACCACCTGATCAAGAAACAATAGTTCCGGACCGTCCGCCGATACCGGCTGTCGATGGCAGTCACTGACCAGCGGATTCCGGATCCGTACACAGGAGAACATGATGGACGTTTCTATCGGACATGCACGTCGAACCACAATGGCGGCGAGATCGGGCATGCGACTCGTCGGCCTGATAGTCGCGATCGGCTGCCTTTTCGCCGCACCGCCGTTGCATGCGGAGAGAATGAATCACGGTTTGGACCAGGGCAATCACGCGCGCATGACACATCAGGATGGTCGTCACTACGGCCATTACCGGAACGGTGGCCACGACGGTTATGACGGCGACGAGGAGTATGCGTATGGCGCGCCTCCGATGGTTTACGCGCCGGTACCGGCACCGGGCATCTCGCTGTTCATGCCGCTGCGGCTGCGCTGAGACACGAACCGAATCCGGCAGCCTCGGTCGCCCGGCAGCCCGTCGACGTGTTGATCCTAACTGCTTCGCGATCCTGACGACGAAGACCGAGAGAATGTTCCGCGACATATCGGGAAGGACGGGCCGCCGCCGGATGGATCACCCCCGTGCTCGAGCGGCTGCATGCTTTGTACGGTTTCGTACCGCATCGGCCATTCAGCGCGTGTAGCGTTTCAACCATGCCGGCCATCCGAGGGGATGCGATCGGCAGGAATTGCTCCGCATCGGCGGACGAACGGCTGGATACCACCGCACGGCGGCCAGGCCAGCCGGATCACCGACGTGCCGGGCATCGCTCTGGCGAGGACATCATGTTGCGAAGCATTCGAAGGTTGCACGGAGACACGGTTCGAGCGAAGGACGGCGATATCGGCCACGTCCACCAAGCCTACTTCGACGATGGCAACTGGTGCATCCGTTACCTCGTCGTCGAGACGGGCGACTGGCTGCACGACAGGCAAGTGCTGGTCTCGCCATATTCCGTCACGCATGCCGATCCCGAGACCCGCACGCTATACGTCAGCCTCACGCAACAGCAGGTGAGGGACAGTCCGAATGTGGACACGCACAAGCCGGTATCGCGCCAGCACGAGATCGAGTACCTGCGTTACTACAACTACCCGACCTACTGGGGCGGCCCGAACCTTTGGGGAATGGGCGCATACCCTGCTTTCGATCCCGCCGGGCCGTCGCAGGACGCCGACGCGGGCGATCCGCTTCTCCCGCACACCGCGCCGGCCGGCGCAGCGGCGGATACGCATCTGCGCAGCACCGGCGAGGTCGACGGATATCGGCTCGAAGCCAAGGACGGACATATCGGTCACGTGTCCGACTTCATTTACGACGATGAAGCCTGGGTGATCCGCTATCTGGCAATCGACACGTCGAGCTGGTGGTCGACCGGCAAGGAAGTGCTGATCGCGACTCACTGGCTCGACCAGGTGGACTGGCCCACGGAAACGGTATCGACCACGCTCACGCGCGCCGCGATCCGCCAGAGCCCGCCATACGACGACTCGCAGCTCGTTCATCGCAGCTACGAGATCGAGTTGCACGAGTTCTACGGCAAGCACGGCTATTGGCACGGAGACCGATAACGCTGACCCGCGCAACGGGTAGCCAACGCAACTACCCTTCCATGCGGGATATCGCGTGACAGGACGCCAGGGAGCAGCTGCATGACCTCAACCGATTTCCCGACAACCGAAGGTTCGGCACTCGATGCGCTCTGCATCAATACGCTGCGCTTCCTGTCAATCGATGCCGTGCAGAAAGCAGCGAGCGGACATCCAGGCTTGCCGCTCGGCGCCGCACCGATGGCCTATGCGCTATGGATGCGCCATCTCAAGCATCACCCCGCCAATCCGGCGTGGCTCGATCGCGATCGCTTCATCCTGTCGGCCGGACATGGTTCGATGCTGCTGTACAGCCTGCTTCACCTCACCGGTTACGACCTGCCGCTCGATCAGATCGTCCGCTTCCGGCAATCGGGCAGCCTCACGCCCGGCCATCCGGAGCGTGGCCTCACGCCGGGCGTCGAGACGACCACCGGCCCGCTCGGCCAGGGCCTCGCCAACGCCGTCGGCATGGCGATGGCGGAAACGCGGCTCGCCGCGTGCTACAACCGCCCCGGTTTCGAGATCGTGGATCACCACACCTATGCACTCGTCAGCGACGGCGACCTGATGGAAGGCGTCGCGGCGGAGGCCGCATCGCTTGCCGGCCATCTCCGGCTCGGCAAGCTGATCTGCCTGTACGACGACAATCGCGTCACGCTATCCGCCGGCACCGCGATCACCTTCACCGAAGATCGCGCGCAACGGTTCGACGCCTACGGCTGGCATACGGAAACGGTCGACGACGGCAACGACCTTGCCGCCATCGACGCAGCGCTGCTCGCCGCACGTGCCGAGCAGCGGCGTCCGTCGTTGATCCTCGTGCGCACACATCTCGGCTACGGCTCGCCCAACCGGCAAGACACCTACCAGGCTCACGGATCGCCGCTCGGCAATGCCGAGGTGCGCCTGACCAAGCACAACCTCGGCTGGCCGCCCGATCCCGCGTTTCATATCCCCGCACCGGCGCTCGCGCATTTTCGCCGGGCGCTGGCGGAGGGGCAAATACGGGAAGCGCACTGGAACACCTTGTTCGCAGCCTATGCGCGCGTGTTTCCCGAGCTGGCGGAGATGCTGCTGAGCTCGGTGCGCGGCGCGCTGCCCGACAGTTGGGACCGCGATATCCCGGTCTTTCCGGCCGATCCGAAAGGCATGGCGACGCGGGTCGCATCCGGCAAGGTGCTGAACGCCCTCGCCCCCCGCGTCCCGTCGCTCATCGGCGGCTCCGCCGATCTGAATCCCTCCACCTTCACCGCGCTGACCGGGCACGGCGATTTCGAGGCCGCCGACATGAACGCGCTCGACCGGCAAGGTTCCGACGGCGGCGGCTGGAGCCGCAGCGGCCGCAATCTGCATTTCGGCGTGCGCGAGCATGCAATGGGCGCGATCCTGAACGGCCTGGCGGCCCACGGCGGCATCCTGCCGTTCGGTGCGACCTTCCTGATCTTTTCGGACTACATGCGTCCACCGATCCGGCTCGCCGCATTGATGCGTCTGCAGGTGATCTACGTGTTCACGCACGACAGCCTCGCCGTCGGCGAGGATGGTGCGACGCATCAGCCGATGGAACAGCTTGCCGGCCTGCGCGCGGTCCCAGGCCTGCTGGTGATTCGACCGGCCGATGCCAACGAAACGGCCGTCGCGTGGCGCGTGGCGCTCGAAGCGCGAGAACGGCCGACCGCGCTGATCCTGACCCGCCAGGACGTGCCGACCATCGATCGCCTCCGGTTCGCGCCGGCAGAGGGCTTGCGGCGCGGCGGCTACGTGCTCGCCGATGCCCCCGACGGTCGCCCCGCGCTGATCCTGATCGCGACAGGCTCGGAAGTCGGGCTCGCGCTGGCAGCGCACGCCGAGTTGCTCGCGCGCGGCGTGGCGGTTCGGGTGGTGTCGCTGCCCTGCTGGAGATTGTTCGACGCTCAGCCCCAGTCGTATCAGGACGCCGTGCTGCCGAAGTCGGTCGGTGCGCGGCTGGCGATCGAAGCGGGCGTGTCGCAAGGCTGGCACCGCTATGTCGGCGATCGTGGCGACGTACTCGGCATTGCGGGTTTCGGCGCGTCGGCGCCGGGCGCCGAGCTGATGCGCGATTTCGGCTTCACGGTCGAGAACGTCTGCGACCGCGCACTGAAACTGCTCGCGTGACCGTTGGGCGGCCCATGCGCGTATCAGGCGTTCGAGCCGCCACCGGCATCGCACGTGCCGGTTTCGAGCACCGCGTCGACCATCGACTGCGCATCGGACACGATGCGCGCCACGTGATCCTCTCCGTTGAAGCTTTCCGCATAGATCCGGTAGAGATCTTCGGTGCCCGACGGCCGCGCAACAAACCAGCCGTGCTCCGTCATCACCTTGATGCCCCCGATCGCGGCCCGATTGCCCGGCGCCCGATCGAGTATCCGGACGATCGCCTCTCCCGCCAGTTCGGTGTGCGTGAACTGATGCGGCGTTAGCCGCGCCAGCAGCGCGCGCTGCTCAGGTGTGGCTGCGGCCTGTACCCTCCGTTCGGCGGGCGCGCCGAAGCGGTGCGCCAGGTCGCGGTAATGCTCCGCCGGATCGCGGCCGGTTCGGATCGTGATTTCGGCCGACAGCAACGCGGGAACGATGCCGTCCTTGTCGGTCGTCCAGGGTTGCCCGTCGAGCTGCAGGCAGGTGGCCCCCGCACTCTCCTCGCCGGCGAACCCCAGCGTGCCGCCGAGCAATCCGCCGACGAACCACTTGAAGCCGACGGGCACTTCGTAGATTGCGCGATCGCGTGCGCTGGCGACACGATCGATCATCTCGCTGCAGACGACCGACTTGCCGACCGCCGCGCGAGCGGGCCATTTCGGCCGATGCGCGAGCAGATAGTCGACAAGCACCGCGAGATAGTGATTGGGCGGCAGCAAACCGTCGCTGCGTGTGACGATCCCGTGCCGGTCGTGGTCGGTATCGCACGCAAACGCGACATCGAATTGGTCTTTCCGCGCGATCAGGCTCTGCATCGCATACGGCGACGACGGATCCATGCGGATACGCCCGTCCCAGTCGACGCTCATGAAGCGAAAAGTCGGATCGACTTCCTCGCTGACGATCGCGAGATTCAGTTGGTAACGCTCGGCAATCGCACCCCAGTAGTGCACGCCGGCGCCGCCGAGCGGATCGACGCCGAGCCGGATCGGCGCGCCGCGCAGGATGTCCATGTCGATGACGCTGGCCAGGTCGTCGACATACGCCGCGAGGAAGTCGTACCGGTGCGTCGTGGCGGCATTCGATGCCGTCGACAACGAGGCGCGGCTCACCCCCGCGAGCCGCGCCTCGAGCAGATCGTTCGCGGCCGCTTCGATCCATCGGGTGACGGCTTCCCCGGCCGGGCCGCCGGTCGCCTGGTTGTACTTGATGCCGCCGTTGTCCGGCGGATTGTGCGACGGCGTCACGACGATGCCGTCGGCGAACCCGGCATTGCGTCCCCGGTTGTACGTCAGGATCGCGCGCGAAACGGCCGGCGTGGGCGTGTATTCACCCGGTGGCGCCAGCATGACCTCGACGCCATTGGCAGCCAGCACTTCAAGCACGCTCGCCTGCGCCGGTTCGGAAAGCGCATGCGTATCGATGCCGACAAACACCGGACCGTGGATGCCGTGCGAACGTCGATACCGGCAGATCGCCTGCGTGATCGCGAGGACATGCCACTCGTTGAAGCTGCGGGTCAACGCGGAACCCCGGTGTCCCGACGTACCGAACGTCACGCGTTGCGCCGGGACTGCCGGGTCCGGCATATCAGTGTAGTATGCGGTCACGAGGCGGGGAACGTCGATCCACAGCGCGTAAGGCGCGAGCCGGCCTGCCAGCGGACTGACGGGCATCGCGGCTGGCGCGCCCGGCGGGTCGGATGTAGCGGGATTCAACATGCCTCCTGTATGGGCCCCAGCCGCCATTCTCGTTCGAGCGCGAACCATGACTACCGCCGCGCCCCCCTCGAACGCGCGACGCGGCGGCCGTGCTCAATGCGCGGCCAGCTTGCCCGCTCGACGCTCGAGCATGAGGAGAAGGGCGATGATGCTGACGAGATGCATGCGCTCCGAGGGTGTCACGCAGCCGTGTTCCAGGATCGATTCCAGCCGAATGCGCCAGAGAGCCCATGGCGCAGGCTCACCGAGCGTGACGCGTGCAACGAGTCGTTCAAGTGAACGCAGATCTCCCTCGATTGCTGTATGCGCCATGGCCATGCTCCAGTTGTCACGAGGATCGGCGAACAGTCTATGACGAAGCACTGCACCGCTCTGCCCGCTACCGTACATGGGTGCATGCCGCTTCGTGTGCACTTTCCCGGCTGCGTCAGCCGCGGCCACGCGTCATTTCGATCGCGATGGTTGCGACGGTTGCGCCCGGTTCTTTGTCCGCCATCGGACAGACGCCGAATCGACTCGCTGCGAACGTGGTACGACCGGAGCGATATTGTGCGACGAATGCAAGGCATCGACGCCCAGTCCGGTGTGTGCCGTCCCGCGCGTGCCGCCTGAACGACACCGCATGGCGACCTGCGTTCGACGCTCGACGCGCGGCGAGCGCGACGTTACCCACGCAGGACATTCAAATTGACCGAAACCATCGGATGCCTCATCTTCGGAGCCCTGCTGATTTTCATGGGACTCATCGGGTCGTCGCTCAAGCGTCTGCCGCTGAGCGCGGCCATGGTGTATCTCGGGATCGGCTTTCTGATCGGACCGGCCGGCCTCGGCTTCCTGTCGCTGACATTGCCGGACGACGTCACGCACTTGCGCATCGCGGCCGAAATCGGCTTGCTGATCTCGCTGTTCGCGATCGGCCTGAGGCTGCGTGTCCCGCCCGCCGATCGCCGCTGGATGCTGCCGCTGCGGCTTGGCGTCGTCGCGATGATCTTCACCGTCGCGTCGATCGCCGCGCTCGGCATGCTGGTGCTGCATTTGAGTCTCGGCGTCGCGGTACTGCTGGGCGCGATGATCGCGCCGACGGATCCCGTGCTCGCTCATGACGTCGGCGTGCGCGACGCGGGTGACGTCGAACTGGTGCGTTTTTCGTTGTCCGGCGAAGGCGGGATCAACGACGGCACCGCCTACCCTTGCGCGGTGATCGGCCTGCTTGCGTGCGGGTCTGGCACGATGTCGGAGCTTCACTGGAGCATGCTCGGCAGCATTGCATGGGGTATCACCTCCGGCGTGGGCGCCGGCTGGCTGCTCGGCTTCGCCACCGCCCGGCTCGTCGCATTCCTGCGCAGCCGCCACGGACAGGCGCTCGGCCTCGAAGGGTTCTTCGCGCTGGGCCTGATCATGCTGTCGTACGGCGTGACGCTCGCCATTCATGGCTACGGGTTCCTGGCCGTGTTCGCCGCGGGCGTCGCGATGCGGCGTGTCGAGCATCGAACGAGCGGCCGGAAGACGTCGAGGGAGACGGTCGGCATCGTGGACAGCGAGGATGTCGAGGCCACCGCCACCGATCCCGACAAAGCCCATGCCTTCGTCGCGGAGTCGGTCATGGGATTCACGATCGAGCTCGAACACATCGCCGAAGCCGTGCTGATCCTGCTGATCGGTGCGCTCGTCTCCCGCTATTGGGTTGACATGCTCACCTGGGCCGGCGCGGCCGTGGTCGCGACCCTGCTGTTCGTCATCCGGCCGGCGGCCACCGGGCTCGCGCTGATAGGATCCCAGGCGTCGCGCCACCAGCGCCGGCTGATCAGCTGGTTCGGCATTCGCGGCGTGGGTTCCCTGTATTACCTGATGCTGGCCCTCGAGCAAGGGCCGCGTGCGCAACTGTTGCCGCTGGTTCCATGGGTACTGGCCATCATCGCCATGTCGATCGTGCTGCACGGCATTTCAGCCGCGCCGCTCATGCGTCGCTATGCGTGAGATCCAGCGCGGGCGCGGTGGCGCGATGCGTACGCGGGTCGAACGGTTCGGCGGGATGCCACACCTGACACTCGCGGTGTCGGGCGGCAGTCTTCCCATGAACCTGCAGCGTCGATGATGTCCCGCGTCACAGCCTGCCCAGCAGCATCAGGATGAGTAACACGACCAATACCAAGCCCAGCAATCCGCTTGGACCATACCCCCAGCCGTTGCTGTAGCGCCAGGTCGGGATCACCCCGACCATCAGCAGCACGACAACGATCAGTAGAAGAAGTCCCAGTGACATGTCGTCTCTCCTCAATCAATCATCCGGCGGGTCATGGCGCAGTGCGTTCGCCCCGATGGCCATCGAATGCAATCGAACCGATGTGTCCGCCGATACGCTCCCGTGCGCTTCCATGTCGACGCGCGCACGCGCCGTTCGCCGCCTGTCGCGTCGAAATGGGCGGTGCCGTATCTCGAATGCCGGAGTAGCCGGGAAGTCAGTCGTCCTGCTCCTTCATGCAGAACACGTGCTCGATGCACCCGGTTCGGGACGTGCATCGACTCTTTCGAAATCAATGTAGGCGGACGCACGCATGGAGTCTGTCCGGCAACGTACCGGACGCGTGCGGATTATCGCGGACATCGGCGCAAATCATCGGCGTGCCGGTCCGAAGCGACGCCAGCCGCCACTGCACGGCATCGTACCGACTTCCGCTGTTCGCTCGTCCATTCTGGGTCGGCACGCGCGCATGCGCTGCCGATGCCGATACGCGCTCGGCGCCACAACGCGCCGACACACTGCCGATGGTCTCGCCGTGCTCCGGTTCGAGCGGCCGGATCCATGCGAAGCGGCATTCACCGGAGAAGCTCATGAACGACCTGACTCGGAAAGCCCGCGGCACGCCGCAACAGCATCGGAAATATGCGCAAGATACCGCGACCGATGACGGAATGCCCATTGCCCCCGAAAAGCCGAGGCTGACGAACCCGAACGCGCGCGAGCAACCGCGCACCGCGGAGCAAATGCGTTCCGACGCGAGCAGGCGTCCGGGAACGGTATGTCGATCGACTCGATAGCGTATTCAGCCCGCTTCAGCCACCACGCGCTCAGGGTCGTGCGATGCGCCGGCCCACACCCGTCAACGGGCGGCAGAGTGCCCTCGTTGCACTCCGGAGCGTGAAGATGGCGCGGTCGGCCCGCGCCTATGTCCGGGGCAATCCGTCAGATTCCACGAATGGCTCGAGAGCCTGGAGCGCCGCACGTTGCCGGAAGAACCCCCGGTCCGGATTGGCGGCAACTGCCACGCAGGGCAATCCGGGCCCCGTCGCGAATGCTCAGTGGCACGTCGACAGTCGATGATCGCGGGCGCCGCCCGCGAGGTTCGTCACCTGCTTTTTCGCGAGAGGCTCGGTTCAGTGGAGATGTCCTCCGAACAGCCCGAGCAACCCGATGACGATGAGGTAGATCGCCACGATGTAATTCAACAGACGGGGCACCACCAGAATCAGAATGCCGGCGATCAGCGAAACCAGTGGGCCCGCGCTCGTGAGAATGTGCATACGCCCTCCGCAAGAATGAAAACAACCAATGGAGACCAAGCCGCCCCGCGTCCGCCGCTCGTTACAGCGACTTGAGCCGGGTGACCTTCGTGCCTTCCAGCGTCACGCCGGCCATCAATCCGTTGTTCGTCAGTACGAATGCTTCGATCGGCGCGGTCGCGGTGCTGGTGTCGACATTGCCGTTCGCGCCGACTTTCAGTACTGCCACCGACGCGTCGCCGCCCACCGACCAGCCTTCGCTGTTACGGAAGCGACCAAGCGCATCCTCGGTCATGAACAGGAAAATGATGGCTTTCGATTGCGCACCGATCTGCAGGCCGATCGAGCCGGTCGTGGTGCTGTAGTAACCGACCGTGCTGCCGGCAACGCGCAGCGAGCCTTCGCCGTACTGGCCGCCGACGAAGAAGCCGGCCGCGATGACCGACGGGAATACCAGCACGCCGCGCGCCTTGCCGACGAGTTCACGCGAGCCTTTGGCGGTCGTGTAAAGGCGTGCGAGGGTCGAGTCGACGCCTGCATCGATGGTGTGGCGCTTGTCGGTCTGGTGACCACTGGCGTCGGATGTACCGGTCGTCGTGCATCCCGAGACCGCGAGGCCGATAGCCAGGATCGATCCCGGCGTACCCCATAGAAATGTTCGTCGCTGCATGATTCACCCCAGGTTGTTCGTGGATACCCCTGACGCTACACACAGGCGAATGCGAATGCGGTACGAAAGCGTACCAAGCCTGCAAAAACAGACAACCTTCTCAACCTGGCTTCGCGGCGATCGATCCAACCGCCGCCCGCATGCATACGCTGGCGCACCGGCGGCGATCCGCGTACGGCATCGTACCGACTTCCATCGCGATTGCGCTCAGTGTGTCTTCGGGCGCACCGGTTGTTCCGCGTAAAGCGCCCGATACGACGCTTCGATGGTTCCAGGTTTCGTACCGATCAAGCAGGCGACCCATGTCAAGGAGCAGTGTGATGAACAGGGATCAGGTGAGAGGCCGCATCGCGGAAGCGAAAGGCAGACTGAAGGAAATGGTCGGCAGGATCATGGGAAATCGATCGACCAGAATGCAGGGCACGGTCGAGCAGGTCGTCGGAAAGACACAAGCGTCATTCGGTGACGCGAAAGAGCAATTCAGGAAGCGGCCGTAGGGGGTTCGCGCGAACGGTTCCGTAGCGCCGCGCGATCGGGCAACGTGATGCGGATTCACTGGATGTTGACCGCGCGTGCAGGCAACATCCGGCGATACCCGCTTCCCGACTGACCGTCACGATGCCGCAATGCGTCGGGGGTGGTGGTCGCCATGCGCAGCGGCAAGCGGCTTGTGCTGCTCGTTTCCCACGCCGGGAAAGAACGCGTCCCACGCGTCCCGGACACCTTTCGCCGCGGTCGCATCTGCGGTCGCATCCACTGCGTCGCCCGACTTGTCCGGATCGGAGCGCAAGCCTCGCCAGCGCGTAAAGGTGAGCATCGGTTTTTCCGTCCATTCGCCATCGCCAAACTTCGCAAACGCCGTGTCGCCGCTCACCAGTCGCACTTCATACCATCCGTCGCGAACAGGTGCGTATTGGTCCAGCGTAAACCATCGTGTAGATTGGGTTTTCATCATTGCCTCATGGATCCATGAATCGCTGTACAGGACAAAATCCGGTCTCGCCTGGTCGACGCATGCGCGCTAGTCCGCACACCGATTCAGCCACAGACGGCCTGCCGCCGTCATGTTGATCGAACCGCCGGTGCGCGACTCGTATGCAAGCCCGTGAGCCAATAGTTCATCGGCTATGGCGCGTGGAATATCGGCCTGGGAATCCGGAATTCGATCAAGCGATTTGAGTGTCTCGACGACCTCGAGTGAAAGTGGGATGCACATGGCGGCCTCCTCGGTGTTGAGTTCATCGTGAACCGGAAGACGCGCGTCGGTCTGTACGGTATCGACTATTTGGAAGCAGATTCTTCCGCAACCGCACCGAAACCCGGTGATTGACCCGCATCGAAAATATGCTTCGGCATCCGATATTGTTATTGCGAAACAATTGTCGAACGCGCACACTGAAGATACCTGCCGGTTTGTTGTCAAGGCATCGGCGCCCTTGAATCCTTCGGCGCCAATCGTTGCTCTGTCAGGAGCAAATCATGACCATCCCCACACTCGAATATCGCGGACATGAACTCCGCGTCTATTCACAAATGCTTTTCCCGCCGTTCGGCGATCCCCACGCCCCCGGCCCGAAGCGTTTTGCTTCAATCGTTCGCATCGACACGATTCCGGCGACCTCCGCAACGGCACCGCGTTACTCGACCATTTTCGAGCATGGCGCTCCGCAAACGGCGGCGCTCGCACTCGACTTGGCGATGCAATTCGGCAAGGACATCGTGGACGGCAAGATCGCCCCTGCGGCGATCTGATCCGTCCGCCGCATCCGACCCGACGCGAGCACACCTCACTCAGGAGCGATCCATGAAATATCACTCAGGCACCTCAATCGATCGGCGCGATGACGCGACCCGGCAAAAGCAGCGGGATGATCTGGCCCGTGCCGACGTCGAACGCGCCGAAAAGCGCATCCGCCAGGATGCCGGCATCAATTCCAATGCGAGCAAGTGGCGTTATTCGCGTCCAGACAATCGGGCGAGATGAGCGGCGCTTGCGCCGCACACTGTGGCAGGCCGGTCCCGCATGGCGGGTCACCGGCGTGCCGGGATCACGCATACCGGCGCAGACGCACCGAGAAATCGGCAATCGCCTTGATGCCGCTCTGCTCCGCGCAACGGCACCAATCCTGCAACTGAACCAGCAATTGCTCGTGCGATGCGTGCGACCACGTCCATAGCTCGAGCAACGCCTCGTACATATCGACGTACACGCGCATTCGCCGATTGGCATTTGGGCTCGTCAGCGCCCGCAGATCGGGCTTGCCCCGATGGCCCCAGGCCTGGCGCAACCAGCGTTTCATGGCGAGCGCGAACGCGCGCTTGTCGTCGCGGCTCATGTCCTTGATGCGGCGCAGTTCGCGCCGGCAGGCGGGTTCGAGCATGCGCGCATAGGCGGCCATCACCGCATACCGGTTGCGGATGACCGCTTGCAGCGTTGCGTCGTCGACCACTGCCTTGTTCGGGAGCAGGCGCGGCTTCGTTGCGAGTCGCCGAACGGTCGCTAGTCTCAACGCCGCCAGCAGGCGGATGTACAGCCAGCCGATGTCGAACTCGAACCATCGGTTCGACAGCCTGGCGGACGTCACGTATGCGTGGTGATTGTTATGCAGTTCTTCCCCGCCGATCAGGATGCCCAGCGGGAAAATGTTGGTGCTCGCATCGGGCGTCGCAAAATTCCGATAACCGCCGAAGTGGCCGCAACCGTTGATCACGCCGCCGGCCCAGAACGGAATCCACATCATCTGGATCGCCCACGCCGCCACGCCGGGGAGCCCGAACAACCCGACGTCGATCACGGCGAGCAGCCCGACGCCGAGATTCGGATAGCGGGCATAGACGTGGCGCTCGAGCCAGTCGTCGGGCGTACCCGATCCATACCGGCGCAGCGTTTCCTCGTTCCGCACTTCCTCCCGGTACAGTTCCGCGCCGCGAAGCAGCACGGTCGCGAGGCCACGGGTTCGCGGGCTATGCGGATCCTCCGGGGTCTCGCTTCTCGCGTGATGCTTGCGATGCACCGCGACCCACTGCAGGGTCAGCATGCCGGTCGTCAACCACAGCCAGAACCGGAAGAAGTGGCTGACGCACGGGCGCAGATCCAGCGCCCGATGCGCCTGACAGCGGTGCAGGTACACGGTCACGCTGATGATGGTGACATGCGTGAGCACGAACACGACCCCCGCAAGCTGCCACCAGGACAGCCTCAGCTCGCCGTTCAGGAGAAATGCCGACATACCGGTCGCACTCCGGGTCACGCATGTATCCGCGCGCGCTTCGCCGCGACGGCGAGTGCGCGTGCCGATTCCCTACCCGTCGGCCGGCCTATTTCCCGACCTGGTTGCCGACAACGCCGCCGACGGCCGCGCCGCCCACCGTGCCCAACGCACTGCCGCCCGTCAGGACTGCGCCGGCGACGCCACCGACACCCGCCCCGATCACGGTATCCGTTCCGCGGCGAGACATACCGCCGCAACCCGCCAGCACGACGATCGTCAACGTGACGATCGCCATCTCGACTGCCATGGAATGTAGCTTTCTCATGATCATCCCCTCGGGTTGCCGCCGCGCCGTCCGATCCGGCACGACGCACGGAAGCCCATGCGCTGACATCCCGATGAAATTCGGGACGTCGGTTCATGATGGGCGGTGAATCGCGCGCAGTCCGTCCGCTAACGTACCGGCCCGGGTGCCGACCTGTCGCCTCACAGAAGCACCGCTTGCGCCGCCCCCAGCGTCACGACCACGCTGTGACGCCGACCGTCGTCCACGAGTCGCACCATCGCTTCTCCGGCGGCGAGCCGCACGCCATCCACGACGAGGCGGGACACGCCGCCGCTGACGTCGTCCGGATTCTCGACGACGATGTCGTAGCGCGACGCCCCGTGGCGCAGCGTTGCCCTGAAGCCCGGCCAGGATCGCGGTATGCACGGTTGAATGGACAGCATGTCGCCATGCCTGCGCAGGCCGAGCAGGCCTTCGACGCCCGCACGATATAGCCAGCCCGCCGAGCCGGTGTACCAGGTCCATCCGCCGCGGCCGACATGCGGCGCGACCGAATAGACGTCGGCCGCGACCACGTACGGCTCCACCCGATAACGATTCGCGCCGCTGCGCGTGCGGCTGCGATTGACTGGATTGAGCAGTGCGAACAGCTTCGCGGCGCGATCTCCGTCACCCATTTGCGCAAACGCAAGCACCGACCACGTGGCCGCATGCGTGTATTGGCCGCCGTTTTCCCGGATGCCCGGTGGATAGCTCTTGATATAGCCGGGATCGACCGGCGATCGATCGAACGGCGGCGCGAACAGCAATGCCAAGCCATCGTCGCGGCGGATCAACCGCGCTTCCAGCGCGTCCATTGCCTGCGCGGCGCGCGCCGGGTCCGCCGCGCCCGACAGCACGCTCCACGACTGCGCGATCGCGTCGATCGCACATTCGGCGTTGCCGGCCGAGCCGAGCGGCGTACCGTCGTCGAAGTAGCCACGCCGATACCACTCGCCATCCCACCCCGCATCGGCGAGCGCATCGCGCAACGCGCCGGCGCGCGTCAGCCAGCCCGCCGCCAGTTCGCCCGAGCCGCGCGCTGTGGCGAGCGGGGCGAACGCCGTGAGCGTCGCATGCAGGAACCACCCGAGCCAGACGCTTTCGCCCCGCCCGGCCTCGCCGACCCGGTTCATGCCGTCGTTCCAGTCGCCCGTGCCGAACAGCGGCAGACCATGCTCGCCGACCTGCGCGAGACTCGACTCCAGCCCGCGCACGCAATGCTCGAACAGCGACGCGCTCGTTTCCGAGATGCGCGGGATGAAGAACGCGTCGTGCTCGTCGGCGGCCAGCGGTCGCCCGTCGATGAACGGGATCGACGCATCGAGAATCGCGCGGTCGCCGCTGACGTCGACGTAGTGCGCAACCGCATGGGCGAGCCAGACGCGGTCGTCGGAGATCCGCGTGCGCACGCCGCTGCCGCTTTCGGGCAGCCACCAGTGCTGCATGTCGCCCTCGGGAAACTGGCGCGCCGCCGCCCGCAGCAGATGCTCGCGCGTCAGGGCCGGGCGGGCGACCGCGAGCGCCATGCCATCCTGCAGCTGGTCGCGAAAACCGTACGCGCCGCTCGCCTGATAGAAGCCCGCACGCGCCCAGATCCGGCACGACAGCGTCTGGTACAGCAGCCAGCGATTCAGCATCAGATCCATCGCGCGATCAGGCGTTTCGACCTGAACGGCGCCGAGCGTCTCGTCCCAGAACGCCGTCACGGCGGCGAATATCGCGTCGAGATCCGCCCGACGGTAATGCGCGATCAACTGTCGCGCCGTTGCCGCGTCAGCGCCTTCGCCGAGCAGCAAGACGATTTCGACGCTGCCGCCGGGTTCGAGATCGACCGTGGTCTGCAATGCGGCACACGGGTCGAGCCCGGCGCCGACGCGGCCCGACAACGGCGACGCGCCGGCCCTCCCCGGAAAACCGGCGGGATCGCTCAGGACGCCATTGCGGCCGATGAACTCGCGCCGGTCCGCGCTCCATGAGGTTTGCAGGCCGCATAAATCGGCGAACGCCACTCTGCCGCGATACACCTGACTCCAGTCGTTGCGGGCAAACAGCGCGCCGGTCGGCGGATCGATCTCGCTCGCGGTGTGTGGCGCTGAGGCGCTGCGCGACGCCCCCAGCGCCCACTCCGCATAGGTGGCGACGGACAGCCGGCGGCGCCGACTCGACAGGTTGCGCAACGTCAGGCGGGAAATCTTGACAGGATCGGCCAGCGGCACGAACTGCAGCAACTCGACGGCGACGTCAGCGGCGGAATGCGCAAACCGGCTGTAGCCCTGGCCATGACTCGCCACGAAAGCGCTCGCGCTCGGCGCGTCGTCGCCAATCGAACCCGCCTGCGGCCCCCAGCGCACGCCCGTCTCGTCGTCGCGGATGTAGAACACTTCGCTCGGCGGATCGGTGACCGGGTCATTCGACCACGGCGTCAGCGGATGCTCGCGGCTGTTCGTCACCCAGGTATAGCCGCCCCCCTCCGCCGATGTCAGGAAGCCGCACGATGGATTCGCGACGACGTTGACCCACGGCATCGGCGTGCATTGACCGGGCTGCAGGACCACGACGTATTCGCGGCCGCCGCGCGCGAAACCGCCGATGCCGTTGAAGTATTCGAGACCGGCGCCGGCCTGTGCGCCCTTCGGTGGCAGAATCGCAGGCGGCAGCAATGGCGGGCTCGCGGCATCCGGGCGCGCGGGCAGCGGCGAAGCCCCGAGGCGCCGCAATTGATCCACCAGCCGGCCATTGCGCGCGGCAAGCACGGCCCGCGCAACGGCCGGAAACAGCGCGCGCGCCGCCACCGCCATCAGGTCCTCGCGCAGCACGAAAATACTGCCGCGTCCGGCTTCGCCGGGCGGCTGCCGGGGCCGCACCAGCCCCTCGAGCGCCGCCTGCAAATCCTGCACATACGACGCCGCGCGCTCGTTGATGATGACCAGATCGACCTCGAGCCGCTTCATCCGCCAGTACTCGTGCGCGCGAATCAACTGCCGCACCATGGCGATGTGCTCGATGTCGTCGATCCGGACCAGCAATATCGGCAGATCCCCCGATACGCCATGCGTCCATAACGGCGACGCGCCCACGCCGCCCGCCGCCGATATCGCCGCCGCATGGCGCAGCAGCGCCGCGGAGCCCGGCCGCATCGACGCATCGCTGTAGAGCATGTATCCGGCCAGTTGCTGGAACAACGCGGCCTCGTCGAGGCTCACCGCGCTGTGCCGCAGCTGCACCTGCGCCTGGGTCCACGCGAGCATCGCCGCACGCGCGAACGATTCGCCGTCGCGATGCTTGTCGACCAGATCGAGCAACTGCGCGCGCGAATCCGCGACGATGGTCCAGTAGACGATGCTCGCCTTCGCGCCCGGCTCGATGCGCAGTTGCCGCCGCAACGTGAACGCCGCGTCCAGCACCGCGCCTTCGGAAGCACTCAGCGCACGCCGTTCGGTCAGCGCAAGCGGCAAGCGAACGCTGCGTCCGCGTCCGATGACACGCAATCGATCGGTATCGAATTCTTCCGCGCCGACGGTTTCGCCGGCAGTCACCGCCAGATGAGCGGCCCAAACCTCCGCCTCGTTCGGCGCGCGCTTGCGGCGCGTCGCCAGGATGGCGCCGGATGCCGGCATGTACTCGGTTTCGATGAACAGCTTCGAGAATGCAGGATGCGCGTGATCGGCGGTGGCCGGCGCGAGCACGATTTCCGCGTACGACGTGAATTCGATCACGCGCGGCCGGGTGCCCGTGTTGGCTACCGACACCCGACGCACCTCTGCGTCGTCCTCGGCGGATACCACCACCTCGAGCGACGTCGTCAAGGTGCCGTCGCGACGCACGAACTCGGCGCGATCCTCGGTGAACGTCACGTCGTAGCTGTCCGGCACCACACCAGTGGGCTGCCACGTGGCCGACCACACGTCGCCGTTCTCGGCGTCTCGCAGATACAGATAGCTGCCCCAATCGTCGCGCGTCGCGTCCTCCCGCCAGCGCGTAACGGCCAGATCGTCGCGACGGCTGTAGCCGGACCCCGCGGCCGTGAGCATCACGGCATAGCGGCCGTTGGACAGAAGATGCGTGACGGGGGCGGGATCGTTCGCGGACAGCAGGCACCGCGCGACGCCGGCATCGATCCCATGCATCCTGCCGGCGGGGCGCGTGTCGACCCGCGGCCGCCCTGCCGCGACCCGGCCCGGCACCCGCTCCTGCAACAGCAGCTCGGTGGCTCGAACGGCCGGTTCCGCATGGAAGAAGGTGCGAATACGCCCGCCCAGCAACGCATTGGCGATCGCCACGATCGACATGCCCTGGTGATGCGCCATGAACGCCTGCACGATGGCAACCGGCACGCCTTCCGGCACGCGCGCGGGCGTATAGTCGAGCGCTTCGTAGAAGCCGAAGCGCCCGCACGCGCCGGCCGTGCGCAGCCGTTCGAAGTTGCACGCGGCGGCATGCGGCGCGACCATCGCCGCCAGCGCGGTCGCATAGGGCGCGACCACCAGATTCTGGTCGAGATCGCGCTTGAGCCCCAGCTCCGGCACGCCGAAGCTCGAATACTGATAGGTCAGCTCGATGTCGCGCGTGTTGTACGCCGACTCGGACATGCCCCACGGCAGCCGCAGCCCGTCGCCGTAGGCGATCTGCCGACGCACCACCAGGTGGTTGGTCCGCGCGAGCAGGCTGCTGTCCGGCGCGCGCATCACGAGCGACGGCATCAGGTATTCGAACATCGATCCCGACCACGAGACCAGCGCGGCGCCGTGTCCGATCGGCGTCGCCAGGCGGCCGAGCCGGAACCAGTGGCGCGCCGGGACATCCCCTTTCGCGATCGCGACGAAGCTCGCCAGGCGAGCCTCCGACGCCAGCAGGTCGTAGTTGCCCGGATCGCGCTGGCCGTCGGCCACGGCATAGCCGATCGAAAGCAGGTTCCGCACCGGGTCGAGCAGAAAGCCGAACTCCATCGCATAGGCCATCTGCAACGCGGAATCGGCCAGCACCTGAAGACGCTTGTTCAGCACGTCCGCTTCGTCCGGCGTGCGCGTCGCGTCACGACAATGCCCTTGCACCCCGTGCTCCAGCGCCTGCGCCCAGAACAGCACGTCGTCGACGTCGCCGCCCCGCACCCGGCCGACCTCGTCCATCAGCGCGCGCGCGACGTCGGCGACTGTCGCAGCGAGGATCGTGATCGCGTTCCATTCCGTCGCGGCGCGGCCATCCGTCGCGGCGAGCGTGTCCTCCAGTTCGGTCGCGGCCCGCTCGAATTCGCCGTGCAAGGCCGTCCGGGCGTCGCCATTTCGGCACACGGCCTTGCGCAACAGCGCCAGCGTATCGCCGATCCCTTCGTGCGCGGCCTGCCGTCCCACGCCAGCGGGCTGATTCGCCCACGCCCGGCAACCGTTGCCGAGCGCGATCAGGTGCCCGGCAAGATTGCCGCTGTCGACCGACGATACATACCGCGGCTCGAGAGGCCGCAGGTCGCGCGTGTCGTACCAGTTGTAGAAATGGCCACGATAGCGCGACATCAGCCGCATCGTCGCGAGCGTCGCCTCCAGCCGCGACACCGCGTCCGGCGTGCCGAGCCAGCCGAACTCGCGGGCGCTGACGACGGACAACAGGTACAGCCCGATATTGGTGGGCGAAGTCCGGTGCGCGCAAACGGGCTTCGGGTCCTCCTGGAAATTGTCCATCGGCAGCATCTGCTCGTCCGCCGTCACGAACGTCTCGAAATAACGCCAGGTCCGGCGCGCGTCGCGCCGCAGTTGACGCGCATCGTGCGGGGTCACCGCCAGTTCGCCTGCCGGCCGTGGTGCACGGCTCAGCCAATACGCGACCGCCGGCGCGGCAAGCCAGACGAGTGCGAACGGCACGGCCAGCCAGCCCGTATGACGATCGAAGCGCCAGCCCGCCGTCAGGCTGGCAGCCGCGGCAAGCAGCGCGAGCGTCACGCCGCCGCGCATTTGCAGATAGGTGGACGCGAGGGTCCGACGGTCGCTCGCGCCCGCTGCGGCCGCTGTCGTCCATTCGAGCAGGTGGCGACGGCTGATCCACAAGCGAAACAGCGTGCGCGCGATCGCGTCGCCCATCGACCACGCCTGCTGCGGCAGCATGACGATCGACAGGCCGAACCGCGTCAACGCGAAGCGTAGCTCCATCGACCACGCATGGAGCACGCTGCGCGTCGTCATCCTGACATGCGTGCGCCGCCAGCGCGGCACCAGTCCGCTCAAGACGGGCAACAGGAACGGCAGCGCGATCGTCACCAGCACGAAGGCGCTCCAGCCGAGCGATACGGGAAGCGGCTGCATCCATCCAGCCAGTAGCGCGATCAACACGGCGGGCGCCGTGAGCGTGCGGCGCAGGTTGTCCAGCATCTTCCAGCGGCCGACCGCCGTCAGCCGTTCATGGCCGGAAATCAACCAAGGCAGGAGCTGCCAGTCCCCGCGCGCCCACCGGTGCAGGCGTCCCGCCGCGACGTCGTAGCGGGACGGCGACGCTTCGACGACCTCGACATCCGACGCCAGCCCGGCCCGCGCGAAAATGCCTTCGAACAGATCGTGACTGAGCACCGTGTTCTCCGGCACGCGGCCGGCGAGCACCGCCTCGAACGCGTCGACGTCGTAGATGCCCTTGCCCGCATAGGAGCCTTCGTCGAACAGGTCCTGGTAGACATCCGATACGGCCGACACGTAGGGATCGATGCCGTGCGCGCTCGACGACACGCGCTGGAACAGCGACCCCTCGTCACCGCTTGCGAGGGACGACGTGACGCGCGGCTGAAGCACGCCGTAGCCTTCGACGATGCGCCGGCTCGCCGAATCGAATACCGGCCGGTTGAGCGGGTGCGCCATCTTGCCGATCAGGCGGCGCACGGTATCGCGCAGCAACCGCGTATCGGCATCGAGCGTGATCACGTAGCGCACGTCAGGCGGCACGCGCGGCGGCCTGCCTGCCAGCGAGATGAATGTCGTGTCCGACGCCCCGCGCAGCAACCGGTTCAGCTCGTGCAGCTTGCCGCGCTTGCGCTCCCAGCCCATCCAGCACCGTTCGCCGTCGTTCCACACGCGCTTGCGGTGCAGCAGCAGAAAGCGCTCGCCCTCGCCCGGCGCCGCCGGATAAAGGCGATTCAACCGTTCGATACCCGCCACCGCGGATGCCAGCAGCCCGTCGTCGCTGTCTGCGTGCGGGGTGGGCGCGTCCACCCAGTCGGAGAGCAAGGCGAAGTAAAGCGCGCCGTCAGGGCTCGCCAGGTGATGAATTTCCAGTTGCTCGATCTGCTCGCCGAGCGCCGCTTCCGTCGTCAGCAGCACCGGCACGGCGACCATCGTGCGCAGGCCCGGCGGAATGCCGTCGAGCAAGGCGAGGCCGGGCAGGATCTTCGCGCCGACATCGCGCATCACGCTGCGATTGACGAGCGCGATCGCGGTATCCAGCGCGGGTAGCAGGCCGGCGACGCCGAGCCAGATCAACCAGTGACCGGGCGGCTCGATGCGAGTGAGCCACGCCAGCATGGCCGTGAGCAGCAGTGCCGCAATCAGCCCGATACGGCCGAGATAGCCGCCGAGACCGGCGTGGCGCGTCAGGCGCCGCAACCACAACGCAACGGGCGGCCGATAGCCGATCTCCGCCTCGAACGCGGTGCGGCCGTCCGCCAGCAGGTAGTAACCGGGGTCCGTCTCGCGGGCCGGCACCGCGCCGGCGGCCGGCACGCGGCTCGCCCCTTGCGCCGCTGCATCGGCGACGACGCGGCGGGCAATCTCGAGTTCGCTGACGGGCGCGCCGCGGGCAAGCGCTTCCACCGCGTCGCGATACAGGTTGCGTGTGGGGAAATCTATCTCCGCGAAGCCCGGATGGCTGCGCAGCACCTGATCGACCAGGCTGATGCGCTCGAACAGATCGGTCCAGTCCACCTCCGAAATCAGCCGCATGCTGGTGATCACGTTGCGCACGGTCAGGCTGGCGGCGCCCTGCTGATGGTTGACGGAGGCGACGATCTGGTCCGGCGTCGCGCCGCGCGCCGCCAGGTGCCGATGCAGCCACACCAGCGCCGGCGCGACGGCCGGATCGGGATCATGCAGCCGCTGAATCAATTGCACCGCGAACGCATCGTGCAATACGGCCTGCTCATAACGGGCGACGAGCGGCTCCGTTTCCACCCGCGCCTGCCCGCGTTCGCCGAGCAGGCGATCCGCGAGCGCATCGGCGTCGAGTCGCGCGCGCCGGTCGTCGATGATCTGATCCGCGAGCCGCCGCAGGTTTTCGATCAAGACGATCCGCAGCGTGATCGCCACTGCCCACAGTTCGCCGATCGTCAGCGGTTCCACGGCCTGATAGGCGAGCATGAAGCGGCATAGCATATCGGGATCGAAACGGCTGTCCGTATGGGCGACGAACGACCAGTTGATCTCGAATACGCGCGGATAACCGGCAAACGGCCCGTTGCCGAGCTTGGGAAGTTGCCGGTAATAGCGCGGAGAAAGATCGTCGCGGATCTGCCGCACCTGCTCCGCGACGAGATAGTAGTTGTCGAGCAGCCACTCCGCTGCCGGCGTGATTTCCTCGCCGCGCGCATCTGCGGCCACCGTGTTCCGGTACGCCTTCAGCAGATGATCCGCGTTGTCCTTCAGCCGCGTCGCCAGAGACGGGCCAGAGGGCGCCCCGGGAAGTACCTTCTGCGCACGCGCCAGACTGCCCGCATGCTGTGCAAGCCGTTCATCGCCGAAGAACTCCTCGCGAATCGGCCGTGCATTGCTCCATGGCGATGTCCGGCGTCGCGAAACACGCGCAACGTGAATCTTCAAGGCACCTTCTCCCCAATGACCGCACCACCCGTCCGGCGTCATACCCGGTGTGTCGCACCATCAACCCGCTTCCGACAGCGATTTCGCGACGGGTTCGAAACGCACGTCGCGATGCTGCGCGGATCGATCGGCGGCGTTCGCGCACGCCATCGACACGAACGCATCGCGAGTCATGCGCAGCGCGCTCGCCGTCATGTCGATGTCGCGCACGATGCGCTTCGGCAGGCACAGCGCGATCCGCACGGAACTCGAGGTCACGCCGGTCAGGTCGATATCGAAGAACCGCCAGATTCCGTTACCCAGGTCGACATCCGACGCCTGCAACATCGCCATGTCCGTGGTCGGCGGCGGCACGAGACGCGCGGAGCGGTCATAGCAGGCCATGACCTGTCGCGCCGCAGCCGCCTGCAACTCGCCATACGAGTCACCCTCCACATCGATTTCCGGAAAATCCGGAAGCGCGCCGCGATAGCGGGGATTCCCGTGATGCGTGATATAGACCGGATATTTCATGAACCGCTCCCGACAGAAAATGACGACGAACGTCATCATGCGTCGCGGCGGCCCGACGAGTCGGTACGCTGAAGAACAGTCTGCGGGGCACGTTTCGTGGTGACCTGCCCGCCGTTCACACCCCGGATCGCCCGATGCCTCGCCACCCGGTCAGTCAGGCACAACGCGCTCGATCGAGGTACGGCACCGTACCGATCGGCACTGCAATGGCGCGCACACTCACATCAAGGGCCTCTGTCCCTGTTGCCAGAATGCCCAAGACGACCTGAATGCGGCGCGCTTCATCGCTCATCCGACAGGTCGTTGTCACCCAAACGGAGCCTCACCATGAATCCCATCACACTCGTTTTATCGGCTGCGTTCGTCCTCGCGGCATTCGCCGCCGGCGCGTGGGGCTACCTGTATCTCGCGGTCTCCCTTTTTATCGTCGCGGTACTGATCGCGTTGTCCGTGCGGGTCGCCAACGTCTGGGAAAAGTTCGTGATCCTTCGGATTGGCAAGTTGCAAAGCGTCAAGGGTGCCGGTTTCTTTATGATCATTCCAATCCTGGACAACGTTGTCGCGATCATCGACGAACGTATTCAAACCACCGCCTTCAACGCCGAACAAGCGCTGACCAAAGACACCGTTCCTGTCAACGTCGACGCCGTGATTTTCTGGCACGTCCATGACGCGCAGAAAGCCGCGCTCGCCATCACCGACTACCGGCAAGCCATTGACCGCGTTGCACAAACCTCCCTGCGGGAAATGATCGGGGCATCGATGCTGGCTGCATTGTTGTCGGATCGCAAGGCGGCCGACATGCATTTGCGCGACGAGATTGGCCGAAAGACCGTGGAATGGGGCGTGACCGTCCGCTCGGTCGAGACCCGCGATGTCGCGATCCCGGTCGCGCTGCAGGATTCGATGTCGCGCCAGGCGCAAGCCGAGCGCGAAAAGCAGGCACGGGTGATCCTCGGCTCGGCGGAGGCCGAAATCGCCGCCAAGTTCGTCGAAGCGTCGCAGGTC
Organism: Burkholderia sp. JKS000303; assembly: GCF_002563755.1. Lineage (NCBI taxonomy): Bacteria > Pseudomonadati > Pseudomonadota > Betaproteobacteria > Burkholderiales > Burkholderiaceae > Burkholderia > Burkholderia sp. JKS000303. The sequence continues at coordinate 722,424 of NZ_PDBZ01000002.1, read as the reverse complement.
TACGAAAATCATCCGGGTGCGCTTCAGTTGCGGGCGATGAACATCATCTACGAAACGACGAAGGAACGCGGCGCGACGATCCTGATTCCCAGTGCGATGGTGGACAGCCTGAATCCGGTGCTCGCGCTTGCGATTGCCGGGCATGACGCGGCGGGCGCCGCGCCCGTGCCTTCGCTCAAGACAGCGGCGTAATCGCTAGCTCGTATTCACTCCCCTGCGACGCCTTGCGCAGATCGCCCGGACATTGCCAGAACGGGGTATACCTACAATTTGATGACGAGTCTGTTGCGAATACTCCACCATGCGCAGGAGGCAGAAATCGCTTTACCACGTTACAACGCGGGGATGGTCGCGGCGAAGGTCAGTCCGACACTCATTCCAGATCGGCCGTCGATCCTGATATAGCATCGATTGCTGAACCTGCGTGAACGTGTCATGGCAAGAAGGTAGTGGCCGCGCTCATATCGCAAAGGCTGATCTTCGAATTGCACCTGGTTCGTCACCGAGACGGTGCCGCCGACGCGCCACGCGACTGCTGCTACGAAGTTCGCCTGGTTCGCGTCGGCAACTGACCCGACATGCGCTGCGATGACGGTGCATCACCTTGCGGGCGACTCGCGCGCCCTTTTCCGGGCTTTCATTTCCTATTCACGGTCGGTTTGACGGTATGCCTCGAACCCGCCGGCATGGCGCCCAGACAACAACCATTTGATTTTAAACAAATATTTAATGGGGGCGGGTCGCAAACCCGCATGCAGTCTAGAGCGCTCTAACCGGAGAACTCCACGGAAATCAAGGTTACCCCGTGCAGCGTCTCCACAAGATCTGGTCGCATCAAAAGATCACAACCTTGAGTGGAGTAGGCTTCAACTTCGTAACCCGTCCCTCGAAGGCGCCACGTACGCAGCACAAGGGCCGGCTTCCCACTCTGGTCGGTCCACCGAAGCGGCGCTCCAGCGGTTGAGGGTTGGAGCTCGGCGCGATCGCGTAGTGCGATTGGTGGAACCAGAGCCACGCAACTCCCGAGCCAATCCTTCGTGGCGAATATCGCCGACGTTTTGAGCCGCGTTTCGTCTATCGTCGACACCTGAATGAATCGGCAGACGCGCGCCAAGCCAAGCGTGGCAAGGGTCAACGCTGAATTTTCGGGGGACAAGTGGCGCTGGAGAGCGCACGGAACTCAGTCGTACATCGCCGACAATTCGTCGTATTTCGCCGACGCTTATATAGATCGGGAGCGAGCTGATGTCTGAAAACACTACACTGCGAGATCTGTTCGACCGCTGGGAAAGCATATGGCACGAAGCCCGTTTTGATCTCGTTCCTGAGTGTGTTACATCAGGCACGATGAAGCTGGCGACCGAACCGTAACGCGGGAAGCCTACGCGGAGGAAATTGCGAAGGTTCAAGCGGACCGGCCCGGCATTCGCGTCGTCTACGATCATTCTTTCGAGGGCGACCGCGCATGGTTTCGGTTCGCATTCAAGTGGAATGACCCGCAGACCGGCGAGGCGCGTAGTCGCGGTCCTATCGCACCGAATCAGGCAAGCTCGTTGAGACTTGGCTTTCGATGCAGCCGCTCGGCTCGACGTGGACCGGCACGCCTCAAGAGCATTGGACCAGCCGGCCGGGGATCGCGTAAGGTTGCTGCCAGTCAGCACGCCAACGTCTAATGTTCACGCTGGATCGGACGTTCGTGAATTCCCGTAGGCAGAATTCGAACGTCCGTATCTGGCTGCGGATTCGACCGGTCGATGCAACGGCAACTGGCCTAAAGGCGAGCTTCGCGCTTGCACATTGGGGCCGCTGGTAAGTTCGGACGGCCAAAGCAACTTTTCGCGGTCACATGAACACGCAACCCACCGATGCACCTACCAACGTCACTCCAATGAAACGACAAGGCTGGAACTGCATACGCCAGCCTTGGGTTCGCCCCGCCGACTAACGCAGCACGGTGCGCGCGGTCGCATCGACCGCATCGCGCATCTTGCCGATCAGCTCGTCGATCTGCGCGTGATCGATGACGAGCGGCGGTGCGACGATCAGCCGGCCGCTCGTCGAGCGCACGATCGCGCCGAGCTCGAAACCGACCGTCCGGCTGTGCCAGGTCAGATCGCCCTCGTTCGCGAAGCGCTCGCGCGTCGCCTTGTCCTTCGCGAACTGGATCGCGCCGACCGCGCCGACGCCCTGAATCTCGCCGACGAGCGGATGATCCGCGAACGCGTCACGCAGCGCCTTCTGCAGATACGGACCGGTGTCGGTCTTCGTGCGCGTGACGAGCTGCTCCCGTTCGAGCACGTCGAGGTTCGCGAGCGCCACCGCCGCGGCGACCGGATGGCCCGAATACGTGAGCCCGTGCGCATATACGCCGCCGCGCTCGACCAGCGCCTCCCCGATCCGACGGCTCATCACCAGGCCGCCCATCGGCACGTAGCCCGACGTTAGGCCCTTCGCGATGCAGATCAGATCCGGCTCGAAACCGAAGTACCGGTGCGCGAACCATTCGCCGGTACGGCCGAAGCCGCCGATCACTTCGTCCGCGCACAGCAGTACGTCGTACTGCCTGCAAATCCGCTCGATCTCCTGCCAGTATCCGTCCGGCGGGAAGATCATCCCGCCCGCGCCCTGGAACGGCTCCGCGACGAACGCGGCGACGCGGTCCGCACCGAGTTCGAGAATCTTCTTCTCCAGCGACAACGCCGCCTGCTTGCCGAACGCCTCGGGCGTCAGGTCGCCGCCGTTCGCGTACCAGTAGGGCTCGTCGACGTGCGTGACGTTCGGAATCGGCAAATCGCCCATCTCGTGCATGAACGACATCCCGCCGAGCGACGCGCTGCCGACCGTCGAGCCGTGATAGCCGTTCACACGCCCGATCATCACCTTCTTCTCGGGCTTGCCCATCACGTCCCAGAAGCGGCGCACGGTGCGGATCAGCACCTCGTTCGACTCCGACCCGGAGTTCGTGTAGACGACGTGGCTGTAGCGATCGCCGAGCAGCGCGAACAGCCGCTCCGACAATTCAACAACAGCTGGATGCGTCGTATGAAAGAACATGTTGTAGTACGACAGCTCGCGCATCTGGCGCGTCGCGGCGTCGACAAGCTCGCTTCGCCCGTAGCCGACGTTCGTGCACCAAAGGCCCGACATGCCGTCGATGTAGCGTTTGCCGTCGTTGTCCCACAGATGGACGCCCTGGCCGCGCACCATCACGCGCGGCCCTTCGGCGTTCAGTGCCTTCTGGTCGACGAACGCATGCAGATGGTGGGCGGCGTCGCTCTTCTGATAGTCGCGCGTTTCGCGACGCGGGATCTCACGGGTGTTCATAGTCGTCTCCTAGCGGGAAATAATCAGATGTTGAGGGGAATTCAACGCGTGGCTTACCATGTGATCCACGTCGTCTTGAGTCCGGTGTACTTGTCGAGCGCGTGCAGCGACAGATCGCGGCCGAAACCCGACTGACGGAAGCCGCCGAACGGCGTCTGCATGCTCAGCGCGTCAACTGTATTCACCGACACCGTGCCTGCACGCAGCTTCGACGACACGCGATGCGCGCGCGCGAGGCTGCCGGTCCAGACCGACGCCGCGAGCCCGTAAATCGAATCGTTCGCGATCCGGATCGCTTCGTCTTCCGTATCGAACGGGATCACCGCGAGCACCGGCCCAAAGATTTCGTCGGTCGCGAGCGGGTCGCCGGGCGCGACGCCGGTGAAGATCGTCGGCTCGACGAACCAGCCCTTTCCATTCACCCGACATGAGTAGCCGCCCGCGACGAGCTTCGCGCGTTCACGGCCACGCGCGATCGCTGCGCAGACGCGCTCGAACTGCGCGCGATCGACGATCGCGCCCATCCCACTCGCAGGATCAAGCGGATCGCCGGGGCGATACGCGCGTGCCTGCTCGACGAGCCGCGCGACGAATTCGTCGTGAATCGAGCGCTGCACGAGCAGCCGCGAATTCGCGGAGCACACTTCGCCCTGATTGAAGAAGATCCCGAAGCAAGCCTTGCGCGCGGCGAGATCGAGATCGTCGGCGTCATCGAACACGAGGTTCGGGCTCTTGCCGCCGCATTCGAGCCAGACTTGCTTCAGGTTCGACTGGCCCGCGTATTCGAGGAATTTCTTGCCGATTTCGGTCGAACCGGTGAACGCAATCACGTCGACGTCCGGATGCAGGCCCAGCGCGCGGCCGGCCGTTTTGCCGAGACCGGGCACGACGTTCAGCACGCCGCGCGGCAGGCCGGCTTGCTGCGCGAACTCCGCGAGCCGCAGTGCGGACAGCGGCGACTGCTCGGCCGGCTTCAGTACGACGCTGTTGCCGGCCGCGAGCGCGGGTGCGACCTTCCACGCGACCATGTCGAGCGGAAAATTCCACGGCACGACCGCGCCAACAACGCCGAGCGGCTCGCGCGTGACGATCGCGAGATTGCCGGGATCGGTCGGCGCGACTTCGCCGTACAACTTGTCGGCCGCCTCGCCGTACCATGCGAACAGACCGGCCGCGCCGGGCACGTCGACCGCATAGGCGTCGGCGACGCGCTTGCCCATGTTCAGCGAATCGAGCAGCGCGAACTCGTGCCCGTGCTCGGCGATCAGTTCCCCGAGCCGGCACAGCACGCGCTTGCGCTCCGCCGGCGAACTACGCGACCACGCGCCGGATTCGAACGCGACGCGCGCCGCGCGAACCGCGCGGTCGACATCGTCGACATCGCACGACGCGACGTTGGCGATGAGCGTCTCCGTCGCCGGATTGATCGCCGGGAACGTGCAGCCCGATTGCGCGTCGACAAAGCCGCCGTCAATCCAGGCCTGCGTCCGTGGCTCGACACGCGCCGCGAGCGTTTGCCATTCCGCATGGCTGGGTTGAGTCGAAGACAGATCGGTCAATGCGAACTCCCACTAAAGATTCAGATTTCCTGCGGCCGCCGCGATGATTTCAGGAAGCGACGTCGTACACTGGCTCATTGATCGCGCGCGGGGTCCCGCCGCCACCCCGTCTTCCGCAATGCGTCCAGCAGACGGTCAATACCGATTGATTGGACGTTAACGCCCTGCCCGTCCGTGTCGACCGCTGCAACAAGGGCATTGAGAATCGCCTCCTCGACCGCATCGGCGGCCGCAACAAACAGCGACGTCATGAAATCCTGATTCACGCTTTGCACCGCGGTCAGAAGAGCACTTCGGCTGCTGTAATCGGCCGGAGGCATTCCATCGTTGCCGACCGAGAACGCGAGAAAAATGTCCCCACTCGAATACTCGGTTCCGCCACCGACGCGTGCGAGGCCAATCCCCGCACGCCTTGCAAGCTGGGTGCATTGATGCGGCAGCAGCGGCGCGTCGGTCGCAAGTGTGACGACGATCGAACCCATACCCGGCTCTCCCCGCCCAGACTGCGCAAACGGCGACGGCACATCGCGCAGCACTTCCCCGACTGGATAACCTGCCACGCGCAGTGCATCGCGACGACCATAGTTCGCCTGCACGATCGCGCCCACCGTCCAGCCACCGTCGGCCGCATCCAGCACACGTGAAGCGGTACCGATGCCGCCCTTGAACTCGTGGCAGATCATTCCGGTACCACCGCCTACCCCTCCCTCGGCAACAGGCCCGCCCTTTGCGTCTTCAAGGGCCTCGCGTACGTGCGCAGCAGTGACATGCTGCCCCCAAATGTCGTTCAGCACCCCATCGAACGTTTCCAGCACGACCGGCATGCACCAGTAGCGGCTTGTGCCCACCGACGCGCGTTCGGCCTTGACCAGCGCGTCGCGAACGATGCCAACACTGTGCGTGTTCGTATATGCGATGGGGGTCGTCAGCAAGCCTGATTCGCGTACCCATTCGAGACCAGTAGCGTCGCCGTTACCATTCAGCACGTGGCAGCCCGCATAGCACGGCGACAGCCGCGCGCTACCGGGACGCGGCTCGATAACTGTGACACCGGTCCGCACGGACTGGCCCGCGTAGTCGCAAACGACCGTCGCATGGCCAACCCGAACTCCGGATACATCGGTGATGCTGTTCAGTGGTCCCGGCCGACCCTGGCCAATCCGGATCCCGAGATTATGGATACGCATCTATGTTCTCCGTTAGGCGGTGCGACATGTGTCGCACCTGTTTTTCACTGCTCGCTTGCTATTTCTGATAGCCACGGCATATGTGGCTGCGACCATCGGCGAGATTGAACCAAGCTCTGAATTACAGCCAACAATCCAACTCCGCGTACCCATGCTTTGTCGGTGAGTGGAAAGGGATCAAGCGAGCGGCCGCAATTCAAAACTTGTGACGGATGCCAACGCGGGCCATGAATTGCTTGCTGTTTGACGACGGGCCAGCAGCATCAGGATTCACGGCAAACTCAAGCCCGGTTCCGGTGACACCTGAATCGCTCGCAACCTTGACGTAAGCAACCTGAGCATAGACATCGGTTCGCTTCGACAGGTTGTAATCGGCCATCAAACCAAACTGATGGTATTTCGGCTTAGCGCTGCCACCTGTTGCGCCATCCAACGTCGCCTGCGTGTAGGTGTACATGCCGGCGGCATAAAACGCCGGCGTGAACTGGTACTTGGCGTTCACCTCGTAATTGTTGAATTTGAGCGATGTTGCCGCTCCGAGTGTCGGGCTGGCCGCGAAGTTCGCGTACTGGGTCGCCGTCGGCTGCGACAGGTTTGTGTGCGTGTACGCGAAACCCACCGTTGCGGATCCGATCGTGTACGCAATGCCCGCTCCGAAGACGCGTTGACGAATGGCGGTCCAACTACCGTCCGGGTTGCCGTTCGGACCGATAGCTACGGCGCCTGCCGTGCCCGCATTGGGGCGATCGACATTCATATAGGCGGCGGCAAGGCTGACTGGACCATTGCTGTACTGCGCGCCTACGCTGATCGCACGGTTCATCCCGAAATTGGTCGAGTTGCTGAACGCATAGGCACCGCCAAACGAGAAGCCGCTGTAATCGACGCTCGTGTACTTGACCGCGTTATTGAGTCGGAAGGTGTTGTCGGTGTTGTCGTTATCGTAGGGGTGCGTGAACATCCCGCCGCCCCAGTTGCCATTAGCCGTCATCGGCGCCAGGTAATCGACGACAGAGTCATATTGGCGACCAACGGTCACCGTGCCGAACGTCGCGCTGGACATTCCGATATAAGCCTGACGTCCAAACTCCGCGCCTTCTTGACCCAGCTTGCCGCTGTTGACGTCGAAACCCGATTCCAGCTTGAACACCACCTTCAAACCAGCGCCCAGGTCTTCCGTGCCTTTCAGGCCCCAGCGGGTACCCTGCACATCACCGCTCGACAGCGCATAGAGCTTCTTGCCGCCGACATTGTTCGTATAGTCCAGACCTTCGTCGATCAGGCCATACAACGTCACACTGCTTTGCGCATGCGCAACGCCCGTGAATACACTCAACACACCCACTGCAAAAAACGTCCTTTTCATTTCGATCTCCAAGATTTCACCTGATCTGCCCGGATGTCGCGTATCGCGTCGCCAGGCAGACCTCAGTTGCTAGTTCTATTTTTTACGTAGTGCGACGAGTCACGATTCAAATAACGTGCGCAAGTCGTTACCAACGCACCGTCGACCGGTACATCAAGACAAATTTCTAAAATCGTTAAACACAATTTCGTATACCTAATCATGTGCGTTAAATGAACGCGCTGTCATGGCGGGATGTGGGGCAGACCCGGCTACTCCGAATCCGGACCCGCCCCTCCTCCCGTTCCCGATTGATAACCGCACATCGCCATGGTCTTGAGAAACGCTTCCAATCCGGAGCGATTCCTTTCCCGTTCGTTGCCAGCGCATCTGTAGTCGGCAAAGACCATGACGTTAAATGGACGTGCCCGGATAAAGTACGGATCTGCGCGGGCCGGCTCGATTGCGTGGCCGTTCCGCTTAGAATCAGGCGTTGGTACGCATCAGCGAATCGAGTTCGCGCTCTTGGGTGGCCCATTTGCCGATGATCGCCTCGATCGCCGCCGCAACCGACAACAACGCCGCTTCGCCGCGCGGACGGCCCGCAATCTGAATCCCCACCGGCAAACCATCGCTCGTCATGCCGCAGGGAATCGAGATCACCGGAAGTCCCAGCAGCGTCAATCCATAAGTGATCGCCAGCCAGTCGATATACGTACTGAACTGCCGGCCAGCAGCGCTGGCCACGTAAGTCTCTTCGACGGGAAATGGCGGAACGATCGAGGCCGGACAAATCACGACCTCGTATTCGTCGAGCAGGGCAATCATCTGGTGGAACAACGCGCCGCGCGTGCGTTGTGCCTCGGCAATCGACGGGCCATCGAGCGACAGACCATACTCGATGTTTCCGATCACATTGGGATTGAGCAACCCGCGATGCGCCGCCAGCTCGTCGTGTTGATGTCCGCACAGAACTGACCCACTAGAGCTGAAAATTTTCATCGAATTTTGACCCACGTGATTGAATGCCCTGCTCAATCTTTGAGCAGGGGATACAAAGGTGATCACGGTGGGCATATTGGCCAAGATCAGGCGGATGTATTTCCGCGAGAAGGTCCCACTGCGCGAGATTGCGCGGCGTACGGGCCTGTCCCGAAACACGGTGCGCCGCTGGCTGCGGCAGACTGATGCTGTCGAGCCGAAGTATCCGAAGCGCGTCAGCCCGAGCGTCATCGACGACTGGGCCGCACAGCTGACAGGTTGGCTGCGTGCCGACAGTCATCGCCCGAAGCGTGACCGGCGCACCGCCCGGTTCATGTTCGAGGCGATCCGCGCCGAGGGTTACGCCGGCAGCTACGGCCGCGTAAGCGCGTTCGTGAGGCGTTGGCACGAGGAGCAGGCTGAGGCGCCTCGCAGGAAGGCCTTCGTGCCGCTCGCCTTCGAACCCGGCGAAGCCTTCCAGTTTGACTGGAGCTGCGAATACGCGTTTGTTGGCGGGCTACGGCGACGCCTGGAGGTCGCCCACGTCAAACTTAACTCCAGCCGCGCGTTCTGGCTCGTCGCCTATCCCACACAGAGTCACGAGATGCTGTTCGATGCGCACGCCCGCGCATTCGCCGCGTTCGGCGGCGTGCCGCGGCGCGGCATCTACGACAACATGAAGACCGCCGTGGACAAGGTTGGCCGCGGCAAGGAGCGTGCGGTCAACGCGCGCTTCGAAGCGATGTGCAGTCACTACCTGTTCGAGCCGGAGTTCTGCAACCGGGCTGCAGGCTGGGAGAAAGGCATCGTCGAGAAGAACGTTCAGGACCGGCGACGTCAGATCTGGCACGAAGCAGCGCTACGGCGCTGGGAAACGCTGGAGATCCTGAACGAATGGGTCGCTGGTCAGTGTCGTGAGGCGTGGCACATGCGGCACCCGCAGTGGCCTGAGCTGACAGTCGAGGATGTGCTGCAGGACGAGCGTACCCGGCTGATGCCCAATCCACGGCCGTTCGACGGCTACATCGAGCAGACCCTGCGAGTCTCGTCGACCAGCCTGATTCACTTCCAACGCAACCGCTACAGCGTGCCCACCGAGTACACGAACCAGTTGGTGAGCGTGCGCTGCTATCCGGCATATCTCAGCGTCGTCGCCAACGCCCAGGAGATCGCACGCCACGAACGCAGCTTCGAGCGGCACATGACCTTCTACGATTGGCGCCACTACGTCACGCTGGTCGAGCGCAAACCCGGCGCACTGCGCAACGGCGCACCGTTCATCACGATGCCGCAGCCGCTGCAACTGCTGCAGCGGCATCTGCTGAAACACCCGGGCGGCGATCGCGTCATGACGCAGGTGCTCGCTGCGGTGCGCGAACACGGGCTCGATGCGGTGCTGCTCGCCGTACAGGCTGCGCTGGATTCAGGACGCCCCAGCGCAGAGCACGTCCTGAACGTGCTGAGCCGGCTGAAGGCGCCCGTCACGAATGGCAGCCTCGCCACGACGAAACTCCAGCTCAAGGAAGAGCCCGCGGCCGACGTGAGCCGTTACGAGACGCTGCGCGCCAACCCACCGGAGGATCGTCATGTCTAACGATATCGCGGCCCAGCTCAAGGGTCTTAAACTGCACGGCATGGCGAGCACGTGGCCGGAGCTGCTCGCGCAGTCGCGCCACACTGACTTCGAGCCGGAGCGCTTCATGAAGCAGCTGTTGATGGCTGAAACCGCCGAACGGCAGGTGCGCTCGATCGCCTATCAAATGACCGCTGCGCGCTTCCCGGCCCACCGCGACCTGAAGGGCTTCGACTTCGCGCAGGCACACGTCGACGAAGCGCTGGTGCGCGAACTGAGCGAGCTGTCGTTCCTCGAAAGCGCGCACAACGTCGTGTTCATCGGTGGTCCGGGCACTGGCAAGACGCACCTCGCCTCAGCGATCGGAATCGAAGCCGTACAGCGCCACGGCAAGCGTGTGCGCTACTTCTCGACCGTCGAGCTGACCAACGCCCTGGAGCAGGAGAAGTCCATCGGCAAACAAGGCCAGATCGCCCACAAGCTGATGTACGTCGATCTGGTGATTCTCGATGAGCTGGGCTATCTGCCGTTCAGCCAGACCGGCGGTGCATTGCTGTTCCATCTGCTCTCAAAGCTTTACGAGCACACGAGCGTCGCGATCACGACCAATCTCAGCTTCGGCGAGTGGGCGAGCGTGTTCGGGGATGCAAAGATGACGACAGCGCTGCTGGACCGCGTCACCCATCACTGCCACATCGTCGAAACGGGCAATGAATCGTGGCGCTTCAGGACCAGTTCTGCCAAGGCAAAGACAACAAGAAAAAGAGCAGCAAAACCAGCGGGTAACGAAGAGTTATCCACACCGGAATAGATGTACTACGCTGTCTCAGGGTGGGTCAGATTTAGATGAAATCGGTGGGTTAAGACTCGGTGGAAATCAACAGAATGGCGTCGTCACGCACGCACAGGGTTCAATACAGGAGCAGATCAGGGCCTCCGGATCGCACCGAATCACGACCTGACAATTCATCAATCGAAGGCCGGACATTCGTCCCTTCACACCTCCGATGACGCTCGAACCCCTTGATCCGACGACGCGCTGTGCGTTTTTCGCGTTGCGACACAATGGATTTAGGCCGAGCGTCCCATCAACAGCACCTCGTACGGTTCAAATCCAACAGCGATTGGACAAACCCGTTCAGAACTCCTTTCCTTTAGAACCGTTGAGCGAGCACCTCGTAGTCGGTGTTCTAAAACTGCGTAAGTCACTGGGCCATGCCGCCCTTCCACGGGGCTTTTTGTCGCTAGGATTTGGTCTCGGATCTGCAATTGGCGGTCGAGTCTTGGAAGTGTCCAGCGCGAGGGCCGCGGTCGAAGTTGCAACAACGTTCTGCGCTTTGTCGGTGCTGATGTATGCATCACTCGGCTCGCGGGGACCGCGCAGCATCCCCAACGGGCATGTCCAATGAAGAATTCGACGCAGCCAGGGTTCAGGTCACAAACGTCAAGAATTTAGAAGAACCGCATGGATCACGAGAGCGAGGGGGGTGTCAGAATTTCCGTGTTCAAGGCGGGGTTGAGATTCACACGGATGGTCGAACGAACCGGTCCTCGTAGAGGATAGCGAATTGGTTCATCGCTGTCTTCCAGTCGTGAGCGGCGCGTCCTCAATCGGCAGTGATGTTGTGCAGCGCCAGCGAGATCAGTTTCGTCGCGGCATCATCGGCCGGGAAGTGCCCTCGGGTCTTGATGATCTTGCGCAGTTGCGAGTTGATGTTCTCGATGGCGTTCGTAACCGGCATGATACAGCCGGTGCCTCGCGTTCCCGCGCCGATCGGTTTGAGCGTATGGTGTGACCATCCGGGACATGGGGCACTGGGGAGCACTTCGGGTGGGCAGGCCGTTCCTATACGATGAGCCGCGAGCTCGTGTTAGTAGTTGGCCGCCCCTGCGACCCGCCCGGTTGCGCTGCGAGCGCGAATCCGTAGTTGTCGTGCTGTCCCACCGGCTCCCAACAGTGATCTGAAGCGGGAGACGGTTATGCGAATCGTAGGGTTAGATGTGTCGCGCTCCGTGGCCGAGATCGCATACCTGGAGGATGGCACACTGCATGCAGGCGGCCGCACCGGGTTGCGGCGCGACGAACTGGAGCGCTTTGCGGTAAAGCTGCGTTCCACCGATCATGTGGTACTCGAAGCGACTGGCAATACCACTGCCATCGTCAACGTCTTGCGCCCGCATGTCACGCGTGTAGCGATTGCCAATCCGCTGCAGGTTCGGCTGATCGCCGAAGCGCGCGTCAAGACGGACAAGATCGATGCGGCCGTACTGGCGCAGCTGTATGCGAGCGGTTTTCTGCCGGAAGTATGGATGCCGGACGAGCGCACGCTGGCATTGCGTCGGCAGATCGCGCGTCGCTCGCAGTTGGTGCGGCAACGTACACGACTGAAGAACGAGATTCACGCGGTCCTGATTGCACATCTGATCGAGCGGTGTCCCGCCACCGATCTGTTTGGCAAGAAGGGGCGTGCCCGGCTCGGCGTTCAACCGCTGCCACTGGATGAACGACTCGGCGTCGAGCAGCGGCTGCGCGAACTGGACCGCCTCGGCGAGGATCTGCGCGAGGTGGAGCAAGCACTCGCGCAAGCGACCATCGATGTAGATTTCCACCGAATCTTGACCCAACGGGGATGCGGCTTTTTTCTTGGACTGAATTACGTTGTTAGGCCCAGGCTTTCACGGTACTCGATGGGGCTGAGGTAGCCAAGGGAGCCCTTGATCCGTTTCTGGTTGTACCAGCGAACGTAGGCGTTCAGTATCTCAACGAACTCCGCGATGGTCGTCGAACGCCAGTCTCCTGGATAGAACATTTCGGTCTTCAGCCTGCCGAAGAATCCCTCACAGGCCGCATTGTCTGGGGAACAGGCTTTACGCGACGTGTATCGAACCGGAAATTCTTCGAACCACCCTCGGGATTAAATCCCATTGAGACAGCGATTGCCTCGAGTAAAGTTGACTTCCCGGATCCATTCTCGCCAACGATAAAGGTAATCTTTGGATGGGGCTCGAGAAAATCAAACGACCGCACTACGTCAAGCGAAAACGTAAACTTATCAAACGATTGAATTCGTTCGCGAAGAAGAGTGATCTTCTCAATAAATTGCTTCGCAATAATCATTGCTGACGATAGAAACCTGTCATTCGCCAAATATGTATTTTCCGCTATCCATGGCGGGTGGCAGGCTAACGGAAAAGTACAAAATTTGATCGCGCGCAAGCTCGCCTACCGCACCAAGCCCTAAATGGTGCGTTGACTCACATCCATTAGCCAAATATGCCTCGTCACCGTCGGCCATTACCGTCCATACGAGCCTCAGAGACTTCTCGGACCACCCCACGTCATGGAAAAATCATCTGGATTGAAGTCGAAAACTATCCGTCCACCGTCATCTTTGTAAATTTCCAATTCATCGATAAACCCATCTTTCAATATCAAAACAAAATTAATATACGGTCCGAAATTCTGCACCGTGTCGATATCTGCTTGTACAGCCGTTATTAACGGCCCGGTTGTGTCATTGTACTTTCGATCGCTACTCGTAATGAGTTGAATCGATCCCTCACCATCTATTTGGCGCGCCCTTGCGGTTGAAATCTGCGCCATCAGTGTTTCTTCATTTGGTACGCCGCAGCTCGCCATTCGATTGAGAATGGCGACTTCTAAATCGCTAAGATCCCGAAACGACGACGTATTCATCAATTCACTCCAAATTTCTTTACAACACAAACCGAGATATTAATACGGTATCCCTGACGGGCGATAGAAGTATGTTCCGACATTTACATCACCAGACGGCAACGGAAATACTCGATAAATATAGTTCGGAGTTACCCCCCAAAACGGTCCACCCACATCTCCGATTGGGGGGAGATGGGCGCCAATCTCTGCGCGCGCAGCATCTGGATCGCTTACATGCCTATCGCCATGCCCCCAAATATAGTCACCCGCAATTTGTAGCGAGTCCGATCCCACAACAGTTCCGGTCAATCCGTCCGAGTCGGTTCGGTTAATGGGATTGTTCCCGACATACGCGTACAGGTTTTGATCGTCTCGATTGCCAACCGGATCCGTCTGAAAAAATCGCCCAAGCCCGGGTGAATAGAACCTTGCTTTATAGTAGTACACTCCGAGCGAACCAATCAGTTGCTGTCCGGTGTAACGAAACCGCATACCGCTCGTTGCGTTCGGCTCACCGAACGGGCCGTAAGTAAAGGTTGCCGTCTTGGCCCCCACCGCATTGGCCGTCGCGACAACGCTTCCCGACTGATCGGTGTACAGCCAGTTCTTGCTCGTTGTCCCCACGCCCTCATACCAGACGAGTGGGTTGTCTGCGCCCGAACCGTGAACATAACGCCGGAGGATATTGCCAGACGAATCGAATTCGGCAACGAGCTTCGTGTCGTCGTACAGCATGTTCGTCGTGAGACTGCCAAGACCGTTGGGTTCAACAGTCTGGCGCAGACGACTTTCCGAGTCATACGCAAGACTCACCGTCGAAAACAACCCAGTGCTCCCGGATACGAGGCGATTGTCGAGATCATAGCCGTACGACCAGCCTCCGTAGCTCGCTACATTTCCATTGTTGTCGTACCCAGCAGAACCTCCTGCCGCAGTCGTGTAACGATTCAGGCCGTCTGCGGTGTAGCTCTGGCTGCCAATCGTGCCACCGCTCCACTGGTACGCGAGGTTGCTCGGCGTGACGCTGGTCACATCCATGATCTGATTACGTGCGTATGTGTACTGCACCTGATCGCCGGGCGCAGTCAATGCATTCGTCAGCGTCGAGAGCCCGCCTTGATTGTCATACCCGCGTTGAATCGACGTACCGTTTCCGAACGCGAGTGTGGTTGCCCGGCTCAGGTCGTCGTAGGTGTACGTCGCGAGTGCGGTGCTTCCGTTCTCCTTGATCACACTCGGCCGATTCAACGCATCGTAGCTAGTGGTCGTATTGAACCCATCCGGCCACGTCGTCTGCGTCCGATTGCCTGCCGCGTCGTACTGGAAATTTAGCGTCTTTCCACCCGCCGACGTATTGAGCAACCGGCCTGCATTGTCCCAGCCATAGGAGATTGCGTAACTACCGTTCGCGTACTGCGACGCGGTGCGCAGCCCGCGCAGGTCGTACCCGAACTGAACATTGTTCGCACTGTTCGGATACGTGCGTGCCGTCAGGCGGTTCAGATTGTCCCAAGTCTGGGTGATCGTGTCCCCGCTACGTTTGCGAATCGTCACCACGTTGCCGTTCGGGTCGTAGGTGTAGCCGTCGTAATCGTTGCTGTTCGCTGAGCCAGGTGTGTTGGGCAGTGGATAGTACCGGTTCGTTAGGCGATCAAAACCGTTATACGCGTATACGGTCAGGTTGTTCTTCGCGTCAGCACTCGAATTCAGCTTGCCGTTCGGCGTATAGGTGTATTGCACATAGTTCTGTTGTTGCGCCGTGCCTGTCGCCTTCTGGATGGTGTTGATAGTGTCGTCGACGTTGTACACCGTCGTCGTAACCCTGTTCCCTCCGTCTGCGGCCGCGAGATACCGCGTTTGCTGATATGGCCGATCGAGATCGTCATATGCAGTGTCCGTGATCGGCACCGGCGCAGCCTCGGCTGGGCAGGTTGTCGCAGATGCTGTCAACGACGGCCCCCACGCCCGGATAACCTTTCCTGTCGCGCTGTAACGTGAACAGTTTGTCAGCCACTGAGTGCCGATCTGCCGGGCGACAGCAATCGGCCGGCCGTCGGCGTCATAAGTGGTTTGAGTTTGCTTCCCAAGCGCATCCGTGACCACGGTCGGGCGTCGTTCACTATCATAGCTAGTCGTCACCGTGTCGATCACGTCAGTACGCGGCCCGTCGACCACGGTCAGGTTGCCGATATCGTCGTAGGTATAGGTGGTCGTGAGATTCAGCGTTCCAGTGCCGGCGTCGACTGTCGTGGTCGCGGGTACTTCGTGGTGCGCCCAATCATAGGTCCTCGTCGTCGCAGTGGTGTTCGATGCGCTCGTCTTGACCGTCGTCTTCCACAACAGATACATCGTAGGAAAGCCCGTGGGTGTCCACGAGTAATAGTCGTAGGCTGTCCACGGCGCTACTCCGCTCGCATCAACCGGCGAAGTTACGGTCGCGATGTCGCCCCAAGGGGCGTAAGTGTACGTCGTGGCGTTGCCACGCGCATCGGTTTCCGTTGCAACTTTGTTGTATGCACTCTCATACGTGTAGCTTCGAGTGAGCGGCGCGAGACCGGATCCGGCCGGTGCGAACTGCGTGATCGACTTCACGTTCTGCGTACAGCGTTTCTCCGAGCTCGCACACGATGCATCGTCATACGTGTATGAGAAGCCATTCCCCTGAGGCAAAGTCTTGGTATTCAGCCGCCCTTGTCCGTCGTAAGCGAATTGCGTGACGTTGAACAGCGGATCCGCTTGCTGCAACACATTCCCGAGCACATCAAGATAGCTGAGCCTCGTGATACCACCCGGTGCGGATTCAAGAGCTCGAGATCCGGCAAAATAGTAGCTGTATGTCTTACCTCGCGCATTCGTCTGCGTTTGGACTCGGCCCAGGCTGTCATAGACATTGGTGACGCCCGCAGTGGACGGGAAGCTCGGGTAAAAGATTTGCGTCATCTGACCCGGCAATCCATAGCCGTACGTCGTGCTCTTCGACAACGTGTCGGTGAAGGTTGTCAGATTGCCATTTGCGTCGTAGCCATATTGGACCGTTCGTGCGCCGTCAGAGACCTGGCTAATCCGTCCATTCGTATAGCTGAAATTCAGCGTGCGCCAGAAGCCGTTGCTGACGCTGGACAAGTTGGTCCCGGTATAGCTGTAGTTGACCTGCGTGCCGTTGGCGTCTTTGTAGGTATCAATGTTCCCCGACGAATTGAAGTGCATCGTGTTGTGGTGAACACTGTCGTAGGTGTAAGTGCCATCCCCGTTCAGTATCAGTTTCGAAGAATTCCCCGGGGGAGGGTTGTAACTGCCGTCCGGCAGCTTCACGAACACCTCGCCATTCAGACCTTGTGTGACGATCACGGTATTGTTGATCAGCTGATCGCCGAACCACCGTTGCCCCAAAGTCGCAATGACCAATTTTTCAATCGGGTGTAACGCGTCCGCAAGCAAATCCGACGACGCCTTCATCTCGACCAACGCAGCTACTGCATCGAGGGCAGAATCTTCCCCCATCCCCTGATAACCGTCGGAATTTACTTTCGCGGTCACGATGAAATTGTGAGCCCAGCCTTTGCCGAGCACACTGTCCTGATTCTTGGCGCTCGAACTGTATATACGGCTAAAGGTGAGGCTCTGCGGAAAGCGACCGACACCTGACGAAAGGTCATCGCGGCTGTACGTAAAATTCCCGGCCGCTAACCCAATGGGGTCGGAGATGTATTTAAATGGCTCGCCTTGGAGAGACGTCCCACCTTGGAGGGACGGCCCAAATTGAAAGGTGCCATTACTGAAGACCGTGACCGGAAGGTTGTACATCGCAGGCGGAAACGGCGACGCGACTTGCGCCAACGGGGACAGCGTGGAGAGATACTGACCCAGGGTCATGTATCCCCCGGCGAGGTTTCCTTTGATCATCGCGCCCAGAATGTTTGGGCCAAAAAAATAGTAACCCGCGCCGGTCCAACTATTCTCTGTGATATCGCAGTGTTGCGGTAATACCAGGTTGTACCCGGCAGCCAGGTAGTTACTAAATGTTCCGAAATACGCACTGCAATTCACCAGATTCGGCTGTACCGCGCTCGCGTAGTTCGCGGAGGTCGCATTGTAAATCGGCTGTCCCGCCGCTGCGGCCAGATCGATAAGCTTCACTGTTGAAGCGGCCGAGATAGTGCTGACCTGCTGAACTACGGTCGATTCCAGGATGCTTGAATGCATCGCCGATTGATACAAAGCGAGCGACTCCTTAGACGAGTCTCCGGCAGCGTTGGCGAGTCCAACCATTCCTCCCGGCAAATCAACGTATGACGCGCCTGTGTATCCGGCCACGCCAACATCGTGAAAAGGCAAGATGAAGGTGCCCGAAAGGCGCTCGCTCAAGTAATACACCTGAGAAGTTTGCCCGAGCCACTGAGCGGCAAGCAGGGCCAATGTAGTCCCACCAACTGCGTCCGATGTGTCAGCGGCGCCGGACGCCCGCAAATTGCCGAGTGAGGTTTGGTAGAAGTTCGCGAGACCGCGACCAGTTGGTCCCCACGCATTGGAGATCACAAAGATATTTCCCGGTTTCGCGACGATCGTCTGCGTGACGGTCTGGTCTGCTGCCGTTGTTCCGATCGCATTATGGGTGACGGTCAGCGTGAGGGTCGTGTTCGAGCCAACAGCCGGCGCGGTTCCGGGACTGCCGACAGCGGTACCATCTAAACTGAGAATCGGCTGATTTGACGCGTTATAAGTGATGGTTAGACGATGTCCATAGATTGCATCTGAGGTATATGTTTGGTCTATCCCTTGATACTGGATCCTCAGCGTCACCTTCATGGACGTCGGAACGTCTGTAATATCCTGCAGCGGGTACGCAGTATTTTGCAGAGGGGGCGCCGTATAGTGCGGAATCGCTCCGTAGATCAGATCGATCGATTTCCCGCCGACCACATCGGCGACCGTCGCCGTCGGCATGTTCGCGCGCAGATACGCCGCGAGGTTGCTCGCGTACGTCGTGAGGTTATTGCGGACGTTCGTCCGATTGATGTTCTGCACGTAATTAGCGGTGACGGTCGCACCACTCTCGGCGGAACTTAGATAAGCTGCGGCGTTGTAGCCGGTCGTACTCGCGCTGGCAAGATCGATACCCGTCTTGAACGAGTGAGTCTTGAAGCTGGGATCGAAGTAATAGGTCGTACCGTTGATGACGGTTTTCACCCAGACGTGGCCAACCGATACGTCGACGAGTGCCGACGTGTTGCCCGGACATTGTCCTGGATTCACCGCGGTAGCCGCATAGACGGGAATTCCGCCCTTGCCCAACAGGTTGAGAACCCCACATACGTTTGACGTATCAACGCCGTAAAGAGAGTTGAACTGTGCCGCGGTATACTTGATCACCCCTGTCGTAAAACTCGTGGTGTAACCGGATGCCCGCAGAAGGTCGACCATCAGCATCGCTTGATCGTAAACCGTCCCTTGGTTGTCCAGGACAGTGCCGAACGAGCCTTTCTGGGTGCCATAGATCGGATAGACCTCAGCATTGTTGTGGACATACTGAAAGATGACGTCCGGGTTGTAATTCAGCGCGCGCGCCAGCTCAGCTATCGACGCCGGACCCGGTGGACTCGCGTTTCCACCGGCGCTCAGGGCATTCGTGTTGGTACCGTGTGATGACGGAGAAATGGTCTTCGTTTCGACCGTCAAGCCTTGATTAATTCTGGTCGGAAGTACGATTCGCGCGCGGGATTTTTCCCAGTCCTCACCCGAGATAGGGAACAAGTTGGCGGCGTTCCTGCCAGATTCCACCGCATTGGCGAGTGCCGAAAGACGCTCAGGCGAATAGGCGATCGCCGGCTTCCCGCTCACGAAGCTTACCGGTTGCCCGACACCCGTGCGTGGCGGCTCCTTTCCAACGTAGTGCTTCGAAGACTTCGGTGCAGCAGGCTGTGCACCCAACATCCAATCCGCTGGCGCCTTTTTGGCGACGGGTGGCAACGCTGATTGAATGGGGCTAGCGAAAGTGAGAGATCCGAGAGCCGTCATGCCGCTCAGAAGGAACACACCGACCAACTTCTGGAAATCGACACGCGGCAACCTGGACATTGCGTCCCCCAGAAAACAGGCTTAGACATTAGGATTGCGAAATATATTGATATGATGCGATCGATGCGCGATGACGCTATACGACGCTACGGGGATGTGGTGGAGACCGACGTGCGGTTGCCCGCTGCGTCGTAGTTGTAGATTACCGTAGTGGTACTGGAGCCGTTATTGAAAACAGCTTTGGTCAACCGGCCAAGCGGATCGTACGTATAGGTAATGGAACCGGCGCTTGCAACAGCACTGGCACCCACTAGCGCCAAAGCTATAGTCCCTTGAATAATATGGTGCAATACTCGCTCGCCATGGCGACGGCCAAGCTCGAATTTCGGATGACGCATATTGCCCCCGGATGCACCCGTTGTATTCATTTGTCGCAAAGTGCTTACGGCGAAGAAATTACAATTCCCCTGCATTCGTTTTGCACCTCGGCTCTCTAAAATTCTTATTCTGAAACATTTTGAAATAAACATATCAAAGCATTGCGCTCCACGATACCTAGGGTATACGCGCAAACAATCGCAGGCTTAGATCGGACTCAATTGTTGGGGCCAGGCGCCGAGTGCTTGCGTTCGGCGTCAATCCGCCAGACAGCAGATCGATTTTTTTGCAGGCCCACGCCACTGCTGCTGGACGCACCAACCTCGGCCTTGAGGTGCTAGCAGTCACGGTGAGCGCATGGGATTCCGTGAACGAAGGACCGACGACATCGGTGTCCGTGCGCCTCGCCTTTTCGTTGTCGCGCGGAACGCGCGAGGATGTCGCCGGCCGTATCGAGCGCGGACGCGCTGCGCGGTCATTCGTCGACGTCGCGGACCTCCCACGCCGTGCCCGGCTCGATCGGCACGACCGGCAGGTGCTCGCTCGTGCGAATGCGCTTCGCTCACTCGCATGCGGCAATCGACGCGCGGCGCTCTGGCTGGCCGCCGCCGGCATCCGCCGGCGATCTTTCACCGATTGAGTTTGAGCGGCGCTACGCGCTAAACGACTCGTGAGTGTCTATGAAACTCTGGCCGGTCCAGGAATCCAGCGAATGCAACCTAAGATGGCCCATCTCTAACCATCGTCACCTACGATTGACCACTTGTCGGCCGCGGGCCGCTTTTGCGTCAAGGAGTGAGCAGGATTACATCGCAGTTGTGGTCAAGTTTGCTTGCGTCGAGCATTTCCGGCATTCGTCGGCAATCGGAGATGGCATTCTGGAGCGTCAGTAATTTGACATAATGCTGATGATCAAATTTTTTCTTGTAGTAGCTTTTTAGAAATGTCGTATCCGCCGGCATTCGATCCGGGCTGAATCACCGACGCTCGATCGCATAAGAAAATCCCATGGAACTATCAGAAAAGACCGTTTGATCGATAAACCACGCTCGCCGAGAATTCGACCTCGATGCACCCGAACCGCAAACCGAACGGGCACCCGGTTTCTGCCGGGCGCACCGATTTCGCGGACAGGCGGCCATCCGTCAGCCTGATCCTTGCACGATGCGGAGTCATGCATGCGGCCGGAAAGCAATGACGCACGATAAGGAAAACATGGTGGAGATGAAGAACGGCACTCACTCGATCGAGCAACGCGTCACACGAAAATTCATCTGGCGGATTGTCCCGTTCCTGACGGTCTGCTACGTGTTTGCGATCCTCGACCGCAATAACGTCGGCCTCGCCGCGCTGCAGATGAACCAGGATCTTGGCCTGTCCCGGTCGGCCTTCGGCTGGGGCAGCAGCCTGTTTTTCATCGCATATTTCGTGTTCGAAATCCCCAGCAACATTCTTCTCCAGAAATTCGGCGCCCGCATCTGGCTGGCACGCATCATGATCAGCTGGGGTTTGATCGCGACGGCTATGGCGCTGGTCAAGGGGCCGGTGTCGTACGGCATTGCCCGATTCGTGCTCGGCGCCGCTGAGGCGGGCTTCTTCCCCGGTGTGCTGCTCTACCTCACGTTCTGGCTCCCCGCCGCGTACCGGGCTCGTGTCATCGCGCTATTCATGGTCGCGATTCCGTTGTCCGGGTTCTTCGGTTCGCAGGTTTCCGGATGGCTCCTGTCGCTCGACGGCCTGCAGGGCCTGCGCGGGTGGCACTGGCTGTTCGTCGCGGAGGGCCTTCCGGTGTTCGTCTTCGGGATCGTCTGCCTGTTTCTGCTGACGGATCGCCCCGAGCACGCGTCCTGGCTGACATCCGCCGAGAAGGCATGGCTCGCCTCGCGTCTGCAAGCCGAGCGCGACACTGCCCGTCCGATCGCCGAAGTCTCGGCGTGGCAGTTACTGCGCAATCGACAGATCTGGGGCCTGACGTTGGCGTGCGCGGCGGCATTAGCGGCAGGCAGCGTACTCGGCGTATGGCAACCGCAACTGATCAAGTCGCACGGCCTCACGGACATCGAAACGGGCATGCTCAACTCGATTCCGTACGGCATTGCCTCCGTTCTGATGGTGATCTGGGGATGGCGCTCCGACCGCACGGGCGAACGGAGATGGCATACCTGCGCACCGTTGCTCCTGATCGCCGTCGGTTTCGGCTTCGCCGGTTGGGTGGGCAACCTCGCAACCATTCTCGCGCTGCTGTCCTGCGTGCTGATCGGCGCCTATTCGTTCAAGGCACCCTTCTGGGCGCTGTCGCTCGAGTTGCTGACCCCACGCGTCGCGGCCGTCGGTCTCGCGGGCATCAACGCCGTGGGGACCCTGGCGGGCGGGTTGATGATCAACGTGTACGGCATCACCCTGGAGAAGACCGGCAGCACGAACCTGGCCATGATGCCGACCGCGATCATGGGGCTGGCTGGCGCACTCGTCATCCTGACCGTTGCGCGCAGCAACGGCACGCGCATCGCCGGGACGCGGGCGTGATGCCGAGCCGCCCCGGACCCGCGCAAACCCGCCCGGCGAGCAACGGCTGCCGGTAGCCGGCGCCGGCGCGCGCAGCACGGACAATCGTTTCACCACTGCCTGCTTCACATGAAGCCAGGTTTCTCCTCGATAAGGTTCCGATTCATTCTGTAATCCTAAAATATAGAATATTCCGGAGGGCTGCATGGCTTCTACGATTCACGACCACGACGAAGCATTTGTAAAGCTTGACGATTCAGAAGCCGCATCGATTCGCGCCGCACTGGAAGGAATCGAGTACGATCCCGGCGGCGGCGTCGAGTATCTGTCGACGCTGAGAAAGGCCGTCTACTCGCGCTTCCCGGACAGGCTGATCGGCCTTCTCGAGGCGTTGAAGGAATCCAGCGGGTCGCACGCGCCCTACCTCGTCGTGGACAATCTGCCGATCGACGGCGACATCACGGGAAGCCCGTCGTTTCATGAAACAGGCGCGACCTTCAAGGCGGGCGTGCTGAGCGAAAACCTCTTGTCCGCCATCGGCGCGGTGATCGCGGAGCCCTATTCGATCTATCACGAGGGCCGCGAACTCATCAACAACCTGACGCCGCATCTGCACACGACACGCGACTACACGGGGCTGGGATCGCTGGTTGAACTCGACTTTCATACCGAGAACGCCGCACAGGCGCATATGCCGTACGGCGACACTTCGCCGATCGCGCTGATCCTGCTCGGCATCCGCAGGCAAGCCGGAGACGGGGAACCGGAGACGCATCTGTCGGATGCAAGAAAGGCGCTGGCGTTGCTCGACGACAGCGACATCCGCTACCTCAGGGAGCGGCATTTCATCATTCGCGTGCCCTATCGCTGGCGCGGGACCGCATCCGGCCCGCAGGACAACACCGAACTGTGCTCGATTGTATCCGGGCCCGCGAACGCGCCTCGCGTCACGGTCGCGTTCTATCCCGACATGGTGCTTCCGGTGAACCAGAATGCCCGCACGGCGCTGGAGCATTTCTATCAGGCCGTCAAATCGGTGTCCGTCGGCGTGAAGATCACCCCCGGCCGGCTGGTGTACATCAACAATCGCTTCGCGCTGCATTCCCGCGACCGATTCGCGCCGACATTCGACGAAAACGGGCGTGCCAATCGCTGGGTGCAACGTATCTTTCTCGCACCGAATCTCTGGAACTACCGGGTTTTCGACCGAACGCTGGCGCGCGTGTTCGATCCGAGTTCCCTCGGCAGGACCGACACGCAACCCAGCCCGCACGCGAGCGCGGCGACCTGATCCGATGTCCGCAGGCGACCGGCGCCGCCTCCACGCGCGGCGCCGGTGGCGTCGCCCCCTCCCTCGTGATCTGAAAATCAGGAATACGACGTGACAACTTCAAATAACGCAGCGGTCGCAAGCGTGGCGATCGTTGGCGGCGGCGCGGCGTGTGTTTCCCTGCTGCATCAAATGCTGCCGCTTGACGCCGACCGTCGGACAGCCCCGCTCGACATTCTGGTGTTCGAGAAGAAACCTGCCGTCGGGCCGGGCCTCGCCTATCAGGAGGACGACGGGGCGCTCGTTCTGAACCGCATTGCCGACGCGATGTCGATCTCCCCGACCGATGCCACCTTGTTTTCCCGCTGGATGTTGTGGAAGGCCTGTTACTCGCGCGAGATTCGCGACGCCACGGGCGACGGCTTTCCCGATACCTATGTGGCGCGGCGGCTGTTCGGACGATTCCTGTACGACGCGTTCCTCGAAATCCAGCGCATCGCGGCCGGTCGCGGGATAGCGGTGCGGGTGATCCACGAAACGGTCACCGCGATCGACCGCCATCCGGTCCCGTGCGTGCGGACCGAATCGGGAAGCTGGCCGGCCACGCACGTCGTTCTGGCGACTGGCCATACCAACCCGAAGGATTACTACGGGCTCGCGGGCCACGCTCGCTATCTTCACTTTGCCTACCCGGTCAGCGAGCATCTCGAGACGCTGCGGTCCGCCGCGTCGATCTGCATCCTCGGCGCGAGCCTGACCGCGATCGACGTTGCAGTCAGCCTGAAGGCCGCCGGATATCGCGGGCGTATCGACATGCTTTCCAGGCGCGGGCTGCTGCCGTACGTCAAGGGAAAAAGCTATCCACCCCATACCCTTCGCCACCTGACCGGGCAAGCACTGACGCGGATGACCGGCGGCGGAACCGTCAAGGTCGGCTTGCGGACGATGTTTCGACTGTTCCGGTGGGAGCTGCGCGCTGTCGGTGTCGACTGGACAGTCCTGTTCGGCGCGGAATCCGGTCCGGCCGACGCGCATCTCGACGCACAAATCGGGAGTGCGGGCGAAATCAGGCCATGGGCGCCGGTATTCCGAGCGCTGAACGGCCTCGTGCACGATCTCTGGCATGCGCTCGATGAAGCATCGCAGCATCTCTTCCTGGCTCGCTTCGCTCGGCGCTGGATGTCGATTCGCACACCGATCCCGCTTCAGAACGCCACCCGCCTGCAGGCGATGTTGCAAGCGGGCCAGCTTCGGATCCTGTCCGGGCCGGCAGCCTTCGCCGTGACCCCGTGCGGCCGGATCGACATGACGCGAAGCAATGGCGCAACACAGCGATACGACATGGTCGTCAACGCGACGGGAGCGGCAGCGAGCATCGACACACCGGAAGACTCGGCGTTGATCTGGTCGCTTCTCGAGTCCGGAATCGCCGACCGGGATGCAAGAGGCGGGATCAGGGTCGACTTCGAAAGCGGCGCGCTCGTGTCCCGCAGCGGAGCGATCGACCCGAATATTCGTGCGCTCGGTCACGTGACGAGCGGCACCTATTTCTATGTCGATTCGCTGGACATGATCTCGCGCCAGGCCGAACGCATCGCGAAGGCCCTGGCAATGCAACTCGACACGTGCCCGCAGCCCGTCGCCGCCTGCGACGCCGTCGGATCCCCGGTTCTCAGTCTGACCACCTAATCGCCGAGCATGCAACTGCACAACTACTTCAACAGTTCGACCTCCTACCGCGTACGCATCGCGATGCGCCTGAAGAAGATCGATTACCACTACGTGCCCGTCAATCTGCGGGCGAACGAGAACGGCGCGCCCGAGTATCTGGCACTGAACCCTGCCGGTGGCGTCCCGTTGCTGGTGCAGGACGACTTCACCCTGCACCAGTCGGTCGCGATCATCGACTGGCTCGACCAGGTCGCTCCGGAACCGCGATTGCTGCCGCGGGAGCCGGTCGCGCGGGCCAGAATCCTGGAACTGTCGTATGCCATCGCGTGCGATATCCATCCCGTCAACAACATGCGGGTACTCAAATACCTGGGCCGGACCTTCGACGCGACCGACGCGCAGAAAGCGCAGTGGTACCGGCATTGGGTGCACGAGGGATTCGTCACGGTCGAGAGCCTGCTGCGCAAGCATCGCCGCGGCGCACTCTGTTTCGGCGACGAGCCGACGCTGGCTGAATGCTGTCTCGTTCCGCAGATCACCAATGCGCTGCGCATGGGATGTGACTTCTCCAGCTTCCCGATCTCGACCGAGATTTTCGACGCATGCATGACGATCCCGGCCTTTCTGGATTCGGCGCCCGCCGCCCAGCCCGATTTCCAGCCTTGACGTGACGCCTTGCCGCGCGCATGGCGCGCAGCAGTTGCACCAACACGACCGAATGCGTAAAGGAAGGCTTCGAAAATGAATACGGTTACCCGGCAACCCGCGACCGGCAACGCGAGCGCAATGGGCTCGACGCTCGCTGCGACGAGCTTCGGGTTCGTCGTCGTGCAGCTCGACGTGACGATCGTGAATGTCGCGATGCCGACCATCGGCGCGGGATTCGGTACCGGTGTCCAGGGGCTCCAGTGGATCGTGGATGCCTACACCCTCGCCTTCGCGGCGCTGCTGCTGCCCGCCGGCGCGATCGGGGACCGGTTTGGCAGCCGTCGCGTGTTCAGCGCCGGGCTCGTCCTGTTCGCGCTTGCGTCGCTCGCGTGCGCGGCCGCGCCGTCGATCGCGACCCTCGTGCTGGCGCGTGCCGCACAGGGAATCGGCGCCGCGCTGATCCTGCCCGCGTCGCTCTCGCTCCTCTCCCATGCCTGCGCCGGCGATTCGGAGGCTCGCGCGCATGCCGTCGGCTGGTGGACCGCCATCGGCGGCGTCGTGAGTGCGATCGGCCCGGTCGTCGGCGGCATGCTGACGAGCAGCCTGGGGTGGCGATGGATCTTCTTCGTCAATCTGCCCATTTGCGCAATCGGCCTGCTGACCACGCGCCGCCATGTCGCGGAAACGGTTCGCCTGCCCGCGCAACGGCTGGATGTCGGCGGTCAGTTGCTGGCCATCGTCGCACTGGTCTTCCTGACGCACGCCGTGATCGAGGCCGGCGTGCACGGGTGGCTGTCGGCGGCCGTGTTGTCCGGGTTCGCGGTTGCGGCGGTGGCGACCGCCGCCTTCATCGTCAACGAGACGCGGGTCACCGCGCCGATGATTCCGCTGCGCCTCTTTCGGAATCGCGTGCTCTCGGTGTCGGTCCTCCTCGGGATCATCACGAACCTGACGTTTTATGCACTGATCTTCGTACTGAGCCTCTACTTCCAGCGCGCCAGAGGCTATACACCGACCGAGACGGGGCTGGCCCTGCTCCCCTTCACCGCCATCATGCTGGCGAACCTGACCAGCGCCCATCTCGCCAAACGTTTCTCGCGGCGCACGCCGATCATCCTCGGCAACGTCATGTCGGCCGTCAGCTTCGCGTTGCTGCACGGCATCGACGACGGTACGCCCTACCTGCACATCCTGCCCGCGCTGCTGCTCCTCGCCCTCGGCACGGGCATGAGCACGCCGGCGCTCACCTCGTCGATTCTCGCGAGCGTCGAACCGGCGCGCGCCGCCACCGCGTCGGCCATCTTCAGCGCATCGCGCCAGATCGGCAGCGCGCTCGGCGTCGCGCTGGTCGGGACGCTGCTCGCGGGCGCGCCGACGCAAATCGCCGCCGGCGCGGCCGTCTCGTTCGACCTGTCCGCCGGCTTGCGTCTGGTGAGCGCGCTGCTGGCCGCGCTCTGTCTTTGACTTCCGTTGCCCAGAGGGACGCTTCATGTCGCGCTTGATCGTAATCGGTACCCGCAAGACGGGCAGCAGCCTCGTCCTGGTTCGTGCGGCACTCGACCGGAGCCTGGACGTCACGGTGATCGGCGGCCCGGACGACGCGTTGCAGGGCGTGTTTCCCGCGCAGGTCGACATCGCATGCATGGCGCGGGATGCCGACGTCGTCACCGCCTGGATTCGCGAGCACCACCCCGATCCGGACCGCTCGCTGCGCGTCACGACCGCCAACGATGCGTATGCGGCCGTCGCTGCCACCGTCGCGGATGCGCTGGGGCTCCCAGGCCCCGATGCCCCGAGCGTGGTGCGGGCGGCGTCGAAAGCGCAACAAAAGGCGTTGCTGGCCGACTGCGGCATACCGAGCGCCGAATGCATCGTCGTCAAGCTGTCCGACCTGTCGGCATGCCGTCGCCAGCTGGACGACCTGCGCTTCCCGGTCGTGATCAAGCCGGTCGGCGGCACGGCCGGATACGGCGTGAGGCGCTGCGACAGCCGGCATGACGTGCTGGACCACCTGGCGTCGCTGTCCTGCCGGGCCGGGACCGAAGCCCGCGTCGACGCCGACGACGCGGTCCTCATCGAGGCGTACCTCGCGGGCAGCGAATACTGCGTCGAGTATTTCGACGGTCGATACGTCGGCGCGCTGCGCAAGCTGAAGCGGTATGGCGAGGGTTTCCTGGAGCGCGGCTATACGTCCGAACTCGACCTCGACGAACCGTCGCTGCGACGCATGATCGACTGCGGCACGGAGACGGTCGTGCGCGCCGGACTGACATGGGGACCGGTGCATCTCGACTGCATCGTCAGCGACGGTCGGCCGCACATCGTCGAGATCAACCCGCGCATCGCGGGAAGCTTCATTTGCGACATCGTGCGAGATGCATACGGCTTCGATACGATCGCCCGGCTGCTCGACAAGCTGGAAGGCAAGCGCGTCGTCGTGCCCGAGCTGTGCGCGCCGGGCGCATTCGCCCGCGTCGACTTCCTGCTCGACAGCGATCCCGCGCCGTGGGATTACACACAACCCGGCGAACTGAAAAACGGCGACCTCCATATCAGCTACGGCCCGCAGCGGCTGCCGAGTCGCCGGCGTCGCGCCTATCTGTACGTGCGCAGTTCCTTTCAACCCGAAGCAGAGAGAGCCTCCCATGCAAAAGCCATTGATTGACACGGTTGCCATCGTCGACGGCGCATCGACCAGCGTGCACCTCGCGCCCGCGTTCCGCTCGTACGGGGTGAAGTGCGTCCACGTCCTCAGCAGCGAATCGCTTCCCGAGCGGCTGAAGGCGCAGATCAATCCGGGCGACTACATCCGCAACATCGTGCATCGCGGCGATGTTCGCGACACCGCCGACCAGTTGCGCGATCTCGACATCAGCGTCGTGCTGCCGGGCGGCGGCAGCGGGATCGAGCTGGCGTCCTGGCTCGCCGAGGCGCTTGGCGTTCCGCTGCGCAACCCGGTCGAGCTGGCCGGTGCTCGACGCGACAAATTCGAGCAGATCGAAGCGCTGAAGCGGGCCGGCGTACATACGCCACGGCAGTTTCAGGCGCGCTCGGCGCAAGAGATCGTCGACTGGGCGCGAACCTTCGGCCGCCTGCCGGTCGTCGTCAAGCCGACGCGCGGCGCCGGCGTCAGCGGCGTGAAAATCTGCCGGACGCTCGCACAGGTCGATGAAGCCGCCCGTGGGATCCAGGCCAGCACGTCGTACTACGGCGAAGTACAGGAGGACATCCTGATCCAGTCGTACAGCGACGGGCAGGAATACATCGTCGACGCGGTCTCCTTCGGCGGCCGGCACAAGGTGATCAGCGTGTGGGAGGTCGAGCGCGAGCGCGGTCATTCGCCGCGACTGGAAAAAATGCTCGTGGTCGACCACACGGAGCCTCGCTTTCGCGCGTTGATCGCGTACGCGTTCAAGGTGCTCGATGCCGTCGGCCTGCACTACGGCCCATCGCACATGGAGTTGATCGTCACCGACGAAGGGCCGGTCATCGTCGAGCTGAATTCGCGTCTGCACGGCAGTCTGGACCCGCGGCTCACGACCGCCGTGACCGGACGGAATCACGTATCGGCAACGGTCGAGGCGTTTTTGAACCCGGTGCTGTTCGAGCAGACGCTCGACGAGCCCCCCCGCTTCAGCGGCTTTTGCGGCCACGTTCTGCTCGTGTCTCCGCGCGCCGGCGTCATGAGCGCCGACTTCCCGTGGGCGTCGATCGAACGGCTGCCGTCCTGCGTCGGGGTGAAGCGGTGGGTCAAGGCCGGCGACGCGCTCAGCGTCACGACGGACCTTCAGACCGCGCTCGGCACCGTGGCCCTGTTCGATACGCAGTTCGACCAGCTGGTCGCCGACTGGAAATCGATCCGTGAAATCGAAGGACGCCACTTCGCGGAGTCGAATGCAACCGGCATCTGACGGGTGGGTCCTCCGTGTGCTGGCTGCCCGCCAGTGCACGCGGAGCCGGCGCGCAGCCCGCTGAAGTTGCCTCGCCGGCGGGTATCGGGGCGGTTGCGCGCGGGATGTTCAGAACGTATCGGTCGATTGCTGAAGGTGCTGAAGCAGAAAATCGTGGAACGCCTGCGCGGCCGGCGACAGCGATCTCCCGCTGTGAGTGAATATGTAGAACGCGCGGGTAATGACAGGATCGACCAGCGGGCGCACCTGCAGTCCGTACAGCGACACCAGCGATCGTGCGTACGACAGGCAGACGGTCACGCCAAGACCCGCGTTCACCATCGACAACGCGGTGGACATGAACGCCACTTCGCTGGACGGCGACAGGTTGAAATCGCGCGTCGCCCGAAGGTCGCCGGACAGGTTCTCGGTGAACTGCCCGCGCAGCGAAATGAACGGCAATGCCGCGAGGTCTTCCCAGCGCAGTTTCGCCTGCTCCTCGAGGACGTGCCCGGGCGGGAGCACCGCGATGAACGGTCGCTCGAACAGGAAGGCGGCATCGATGTCGCAATGCGTGTCGCGCTCGGGACCGATCCCGAAATCCACCTCCCGCGCAACGACATGCGCAGTCACGTTATCGACCATGCAGTCGGAGACCTGGACATGGATGCCCGGATATTGTTTGCCGAATGCGGCAATGGCGGCAGGCAACACGGCGGACGACAGCAGCTGGGGCGCCGCGACACGAACCGTTCCCGTTCTCAGATTTTTACGGTTCAGGAGATCGGCCGTAACGGTGTCGAGTTCCCCCAGTATCTTTTCGATCAGCGGATAAATATCGGCACCGACATCCGAAAGACGGACGCGGCGGGCCTTTCGATCGACGACTTTCAAGCCGATTACTTCTTCCAGTTCCTTGATGAGACCGCTAAGCGCCGATTGCGTCACCGAAAGATTACCGGCTGCAAGGGTAAAGCTTCCGGTACGAGCGACCGCAACGAATGCCCTCAGTTGTCGGAGCGTAACGTTCATTAGCCAACCTCTTCAACACATCCCGAAATACTGCTCTAAAAATCCGTCCGAGCCGCCGAAAGCTGGTCATTACATTGCCCGGGATTTCACGCGCTCGATCAGGCATCCTGGCCAAGGCAAGCCGGATTCATCGTTCGAACCGATTGCAATTTAATTTATTCAGGGCGTAGCGCGCGACGGGTGAGCCTAGCATACCGATGCATTGGACGCGGAAGAAATCTGCTTCTGCGTCGGCGAAATCGTTATGCAATTGAAAGAATTCCGTTTTATTTCCTGAAACTACGTCTGGTGCGCCGGAAGCCTGTGATTGCCACGACGGTGCGCGTCAAAATCATCCGAAGCGAATATATTTACGCTTTTCCGGAAAGTCACTTTTCTCGATAAAGACGAAATCCCCTGTGTAGGATGGCCAAATGAACTCGGTAGAAAACTTTCGGGCGTTTCTGGCTGTAGTCGAATCAGGCAGTTTCTCGAGTGCCGCACGTCGTCTCAGTGTGTCCGCATCGGTCATTACGAAACGAATCGCTGCGGTCGAAGAGGAAGTCGGCGAACTGCTGTTCGTGAGAAGCACGCGGCGCCTCGAACTGACCGCGACGGGCCGCGAGATGATTCCCCTGGCACGCGAATTCCTGAGTTCATACGAACGCATCGTCAATGTAACGGCGCACGGCACACGCGAATTGTCCGGCAGCCTGAGGATCAAGGCGCCGATTTCGTTCACCGTGCATTTCATCGGAGAGGTGCTGAATGAATTCCTGCTCGAACATCCGAAGATCAATATCGATCTTCAACTGACGAACCGGCCAGTCAATCCGTTGACCGAGAATCTCGACATGGTGATCACCGGCTTGCCGACGTCGTTCGACGGTGTCGACGAACTGCCGCTCTGCCCGTTCCGCAGGATCGTGTGCGCGGCGCCGTCGTATCTCGAACGGATGGGCGAACCGATGCATCCGAGCGACCTGCAGAACCATCGCTGCCTGTTGTACTCGTATGTCGAGCCCGCGCGCGTCTGGATGTTCAAGAGCGCGCAGGCGGGCAACATCGACGTCAGCGTGAACGGCCAGTTCCACAGCAACGATATCGAGGCCATGCATTGCGCGGCCGTCAGCGGCCTGGGCATCGCGATCCTGCCGCGCTATCGCGCACAGGCGAGCCTTCAGAAGGGCGAGCTGGTCGAGATTCTCGGCCTGTACGAACTGCCGGATCTGTGGATCAAGATCCAGCGCCCGTCGCATCACAACAAGTCCTTGCTGCTCGCGCGCCTGACGGACCATCTGGTGTCGCGCGTGCAGCATTTCCAGCAGCGCCATCCGAGTCTTTGAATTCGGCAGGCCGGACGTCGCGTATCGTCTCCGTCCGGGAAGAGCAACCATGACGCCAAAAAAGCGAGGCATGCGTGCGAGTACCCGATGAATACCTGATCGACGCCCCCGAACAGGCCCTGTTCCGCGTTGATCGCGCCGCATTCACCGACGAGGCTGTGTTCCGCCGTGAACGCGAAACGATCTTCTCGACCTGCTGGCTGTATCTCGGTCATGCATCCGAGCTGCCGCACGCGAACGACTTCGTCACGCGCAGTATCGCCGGCCGACCGATCATCGTGGTCCGTGACGAAGCCGGCGCCATTCACGCGCATCTCAATGCCTGCCGGCACCGCGGCACCCAGGTCTGCCCGGCCGCGCGCGGCAATCAGGCACGTTTCCAGTGTCCCTATCACGGCTGGACCTATGCGAACACGGGCGAACTGGTCGGCTTGCCGGGCGCGGACGCCTATACCGGCGCATTCCGTCGCGACGAACTGGGCCTGATGCCGGCCGGCCGCGTCGATTCATACCGCGACTTCTATTTCCTGAACTTTTCGGCCGATGTGGAGCCGCTCGCCGATTATCTCGGCGACGCGCGCTATTACCTCGACCTGATCTGCGACCAGCTCGATGGCGGCTGGGAGGTCGTGCACGGCTCGTACCTGCACAGCATGCAGATCAACTGGAAGGTGCTCGCGGACAACAGCACCGATCTCTATCACTTGCCGTTCGCTCACCGCCGCTACCTCGATTTCCTGAGCGGCGAAGGTACGCAGGAGAACGCGTTTCGGCGCACCGGCGAAGTCGTCCATCTCGGCGGCGGGCACGCGGTCGCGAAAAGCTCGCCGCCGTCGGGCGGCCGGCCGATCGCATGGTGGGCCCCTGCGTTTCCCGAGTCGCATCGCCCGCGTCTCGACGCGTTGCGCGCGTCGCTCTACGAGAAGTACGGCGAGCGCAAGGCGCGCGACATGTGCGAAACCAATCGCGGCCTGTTCATCTTCCCGAACCTGATCGTCAACGACAACATGGCCGTCACGCTGCGCACGTTCGAACCCGTGGCCGTCGACCGGATCGCGATTCATCTCTGGGCACTGGCGCCGAAGGACGAGGCGCCGGAGGCGCGCAAGCTGCGACTCGATTCGCTGCTGACCTTCGTCGGCCCGGGCGGCTTCGGCACGCCGGACGACGTCGAGATCCTGGAGTCGTGCCAGCGCGCATACGCCGCACCCGAGAGCCGCTGGAACGACCTGTCGCGCGGCATCGCGCGCGATGTGCCGCTCCATACCGACGAATACCAGAACCGCATCTTCTGGCGCGAATGGCGCCGCCGCGTCGCGGCGACCAATCCGCGCGACGCGGCGGCAGGAGGCACGCGATGAATGCAGCGAATCCGGAGCCGATGCTCGCGGCACTGTCGCTCGACCTTCGGCTGCGGCAGTTCCTCTATCGCGAAGCCGACCTGCTCGATCGCTGGCAACTGCATGACTGGCTCGACCTGTTTACGGAAGACGCCGTCTATCTGGTCCCGACGACCGACCACCCTGCTCCGCAGCCCGACCGCGACCTGACGTTGATCCACGACGACCGGCGCCGGCTCGCTTACCGGGTCGACCTGCTGCTCGGCGGCCGGGCATGGGCCGAGCATCCTGCATCGAGGACCCGGCGCGAGATCACCAACGTGATGCTCGTCGGCCGGCACGACGCGACGCTCGACGTGCAATCGAACTTCACGATCCGGCGTTTCCGGCATGGCGGGATGCACACCTTCGTCGGTCACTACCGGCATCAGCTCGTCGATCGCGACGGCATCCTGCGCATTCGGCATCGCACTGCCGTGCTGGATCATGAAACGCTGACCCCGCATGGCATGGTCAGCATCATCTTGTAAATCTCCGGGAGTACATCGTGTCAGGCAATACCATCGGCAAGAATTTTTCCGTCACAACCTACGGCGAAAGCCACGGCGACAGCATCGGTTGCATCATCGACGGCTGCCCGCCGGGATTGCGGATCAGCGAGGCGGACCTGATGCCGGACATCGAGCGGCGCAAGACCGGCCGCTCCCGCTTCGTCAGCCAGCGCCAGGAGGACGACGCGGTCAGGATCATGTCGGGCGTGCTCGACGGCGTGACCACCGGCACGCCGATCGGCCTGCGCATCGAGAACATGAACCAGCGCTCGAAGGATTACGACTCGATCCGCCACCTGTTCCGGCCCGGCCATGCCGACTACACCTACCACAAGAAATACGGGCTGCGCGAGCATCGCGGCGGCGGCCGCTCGTCCGCGCGCGAGACGGTCGTGCGCGTCGCCGCCGGCGCGATCGCCAAGAAGTATCTGGCCGATCGCCACGGTATTCGCGTGCGCGGCTACCTTGCGCAACTCGGCCCGATCCGGATGCGCGCGGTCGATCTCGATCAGGCGGACAACAACGTGTATTTCTGCCCGGATCCGGATCGGATCGACGAGATCGAGACCTTCATGGCCGCGCTCACGAAGGCCGGCGACTCGATCGGCGCGCGCGTCAACGTGATCGCATCGGGCGTACCCGCCGGCCTCGGCGAGCCGATCTTCGACCGGCTGGACGCCGATCTCGCGCATGCGCTGATGAGCATCAGCGCCGTCAAGGGCGTGGAGATCGGGTCGGGATTCGCGTCGATCGAACAGCACGGCACCGAGAATCGCGACGAAATCACGCCGGAAGGGTTCAGCAGCAACAACGCCGGCGGCATTCTCGGCGGCATCTCGTCGGGACAGGACATCCTCGCGAGCATCGCGCTCAAGCCGACCGCGAGCCTGCACCTCGAGGCGAACACGGTGGACGTCGACGGCCAGTCGGCCGTGATCTCGACGCACGGGCGCCACGATCCGTGCGTCGGCATTCGCGCGACGCCGATCGCCGAGGCCATGGTGGCCATCGTGCTGCTCGATCACCTGCTGCGCCACCGCGCGCAGAACTTCGACCTGCTCACCCGGCAAGGTGCGTGGGCGACGGATACCGACAACTGACACAAACGAGAGGGCCTGCCGATGAATCCGCATACCGAATCCGCTTCGATCACGTCCGACCGCGTACGCGCCAGCGTGGCGCCGCACCGGGTCGTCCCCCACCCGGAATCGCAACGCCTGCCCCGGGTCGCGCTGCAGAGCGATGACGTCCGGCTGTTTCTCGACGACACCGCGCACATCACGACGCGTTCGCTCGAATACGTGCCGTACAGCCGCTTTACGCTGACCGAATCCGTCCAGCGGATCTGGGGGACGTCGCTGATCGACACGCTGCGTGCGCTGATCGTCGCGCGCCGCAGCGGCGGCTTCGTGTTGGATATCGCCGAGGCCACCACGAACGACGAAGACCTGATCCGCTTCACGACCGCGCTCGCGCATGCGATCGGCACGCCCGACAACGACGTGCTGTCGGGCAAGTTTTATGCACGCCTGCCGGTGCAGAGCAAGGACGTGACGCCGCAGAGCAGCAACCTGTTCCAGCCGTACCGCACCTTCGGGCTGCATACCGACGGCGCGGCGTCGCCGAGCCCGACCACCGACTGGCTCGTGTTCGGGAAGACCGTCGAGCGTCACGTCAAGGGCGGCCGGAACCGGCTGCTGCACCTGGACGACTGGCGCGACCTGCGACGCTTCGCTAACGCGCCGCAGGGCCGCAAGCCGTTCCTGATCGCGCTGCCGCCGTCCAGCGATCCGCGCCAGCAACAATGGGGCAACAACGTGCGCAGCCAGCCGCTGGACCGGCCGATCTTCTTCGACTGGCACGACGAGCTGTGCGTGCGTTTCGCCGACCAGTTCATCCATCCGACGACGCTGGAAGACGCTGCGTACCTGCGCGAGTTCGTCGAGTCGATCGAATCGGACCCGGCGGTCGAGTACCTGACGATTCCGGTCGGTTCGATGATGTTCCTGAACAACAACTACTGGCTGCATGGTCGCGAGGTGTTCGAACCTCACCCCGAGCTGTTCCGCGAAATCATCCGGATGCGCGGCATGTTGCGCGCCGCGTAAGCGGCCTGCGGATTCGCTCCGACCTGACGAGGATCGCCCATGACCCAGCAATCCGATGCGGATCGCCCCGTCGCGCTCGTGACCGGTGCGAGCCGCGGCATCGGCCGCGCGGTGGCGCGCGGCCTGGCCGCTGACGGCTACACGGTGGCGCTCGTCGCGCGCACCCCGGTGGCGCTCGAAACCGTCGCCGCCGATATCGCGGCGGCCGGCGCCGCCCCGCCGATCGCGCATGCGCTCGACGTCGGCGACGAAACCGCGGTCGCCGACGCGGTCCGGGCCGTGCATGCGCGCACCGGCCGGATCGACGTGCTGTTCAACGGCGCCGGCATCGTCCGGCGCGGTACCGCCGCATTGAGCGACGCCGACGCGCGCGTGCTGCTCGACACCAACCTGCTCGGCGCGCTCAACGTGATTCGCGCCGTCGCGCCGTTCATGCGGCGTTCGCGCAGCGGCCATATCGTCAATGTCGCGTCGCGCTCCGCGCTGTTGCCGAAGGCCGGCAACGGCGGCTACGCGGCGAGCAAGGCCGCGCTGCGCGCATACGGCGACGCGCTGTACCAGGAACTCGCACGCGACGGCGTCAAGGTCACGACACTGTGTCCGAGCTACGTGCACACGGAGCAGAGCGCCCGCCAGACGTGGCTGTCCGATGACGACAAGATTCCGGCGGACGACGTCTATCGGACCGTGCGGTATCTGCTGTCGCTGTCGCGGGCCGCGTCGGTACGCGAGCTGACGATCGAATGCACGTACGTCGTCGCGCACGGAGAGCAGTACGTATGAGCGCTTCGACCGTGGTCCTGATCGGTTTCAAGTCGTGCGGCAAGAGCACTTACGGGCCGCTGCTCGCCGCGCGCCTGCAAGGCCGGTGCGAGGATCTCGACCGCGTGCTCGAGCAGCGGCACGCGGCCGCGACCGGCGAGCGACTCGCGGCGCACGAGATCTTCGCGACGCACGGCGCCGCGTATTTCGCGCATCTGGAAGGCGCCGCGCTGGACGCACTGTGCGCCGTCAGTGACGACGAGCATGCGCGCCCGGCCGTGCTCGCGACGACGGGCGCGACCGCACTGTCCATCGCCAACGTCGCCCGGCTGCGTCAGCTGGGCCCGCTCGTACTGCTCGATACGCCACGCGAGACGATCCGCCGGCGCTGGTTTTCCGGGCGTCTGCCGGCGTTCGTCGATGCCGCCGATCCCGATGCCTCGTTCGTCCGTCTGTACGACGAGCGCGGGCCGGCTTACCGGTCCGCGGCGGATGTCATCGTCTCGACCGGTGGCGCGACGGACGCCAGCGTGATCGAGACGATCGTCGCGCTGCTGCGCGGCGTACTGCCGGCGGCGGACTAGATGGCCGACGCGGGGATTGCCGCCGCACGGCCGCTCGAAGGCGTCTCGAAACACGTCGCAACCGGCTCGATCATGCTGGCGACGATCCTGACCGGGCTCGACAGCACGATCGCCAACGTCGCGCTGCCGCAGATCCAGCGCAGCCTGGGTGTCTCCCAGGACGCGGTCGTGATGGTGCTGACGTCCTACGTCGTCGCCACGGCGATCGCCACGCCGCTCGTCGGCTGGCTCGCCGCGCGGCTGGGACGCAAGAC
Source organism: Burkholderia sp. JKS000303 (assembly GCF_002563755.1). NCBI lineage: Bacteria > Pseudomonadati > Pseudomonadota > Betaproteobacteria > Burkholderiales > Burkholderiaceae > Burkholderia > Burkholderia sp. JKS000303. The sequence continues at coordinate 684,443 of NZ_PDBZ01000002.1, read as the reverse complement.
GCTCTATCTGCTGTCGATCGCCGGCTTCACGCTCGCGTCGATCGGGTGCGGCGCCGCGACGACGCTCACGCTGCTCGTATGGGCTCGCATTGCGCAAGGCGCATTCGGCGCCGCATTGATCCCGCTGTCGCAAGCGCTGATCCTCGACATCAATCCGCAGGAAAACCACGCGCGCGCACTGTCGCACTGGGGGGCCGGCGTGATGCTCGGGCCGATTCTCGGGCCGGTGGTCGGCGGGCTCGTCGGCCAGTGGCAGGGGTGGCGCTGGGTGTTCTACGTGAACGTGCCGGTCGGGATGCTTGCGTTCACCGGCGTCGCGCTCTGGATCGGTCGGACCTCCCTGGCCCGGGCACGGCCGTTCGATGTTGTCGGCTTCGTCACGTTGTCGGCGGCGGTCGGATTTCTGCAGACGGTGCTGGATACCGGCCAGCAAGCCGGATGGTTCCGGGCGCCCCGCATCGTCGCGGCCACCGCGATCGCCGTCGTCGCGTTCGCCCTGTTCGTGCGGCACGTGATGCGCACGCCGGCCGGCGGCTTCTTCGAGCGGCGCCTCCTGGCCGACCGCAACTACGTGACGGGCCTCTGCTTCACCGCGATCGTCGGCGTCGTACTGTTTGCCACACGCGCGCTGCTGCCGCAGTTGCTCGTGCACGTCGAGCAATACTCGATCGTCGCGACCGGCCTGCTGATGGCGCCGACCGGCGTCGGCACGCTCGCCGCGATGCTCGCCGCGGGTGCGGTCATCAAGCGCATCGATCCGCGGCGCCTGATGGCGAGCGGCTTCCTCGTCGCTTCGCTTGCGCTGCTCGAGCTCTGCCTGCTGGGGCGTCCTGTCTCGCCCGTGTCGATCATCGTGTCCGGCATGATGCTCGGCGTCGGGCTCGGGCTCATCTTCGCGCCGCTGAACGCAGCGACGTTCGCGACACTGGATGCCGGATTGCGCGCGGACGGCGCCGCGATCTTCGCGCTGGCGCGCAACGTCGGCAGCAGCGCCGGCGTCGCGTTGATGCAGTCGCTGCTCACCCGCTTCACCGAAGCAAATCTCGCCACCCACGCGTGGGCCGACGCCGCATTCGCTGCGTACCTGACCGACTTCCGGCTGCTGCTGACGATCAATCTCGTCGCAATACCGTGGGTGTGGGTCATGAAATACCGGCGCGCGTAGCGGCGGCCGGCATTTCGCACTTTCCGGCCAGCGACATTTTCCGGTTTGCCACTTGGTGGGCCACGCAATGCTCGCGACAATCCGGCTGACGCATTCGACGATGCGTACGACAACAACCGCTCGACGGCGGAACAAGGAGACAACCGTGAAACGATTCCTGGCATGCATGCCGGTCATGGCATGCACGCTCGCCCATGCGCAGAGCAGCGTGACGCTCTACGGCGCCGTGGACGCAGCCCTGACCTATACCAACAACCAGAAAGGCGCGTCGGCGTATCAGGCGTCCAGCGGCGGACGCGCCGGCGACAAGTTCGGACTGCAGGGTATCGAGGATCTTGGCGGCGGGATCAGGACCGTGTTCGTGCTCGAGTCCGGCTTCAGCATCGAGGACGGCAGCGAGCAGCCGTCCAACACGCTGTTCGGCAGGCAGGCCTATGTGGGCCTGAGCGGCGGCTGGGGCACCGTGCTGCTCGGCAGGCAGTACACGCTGACCAACGACTACCTCGGCCCGCTCGGCTCCGACACGTTGTTCGCGGGCGGACTCGGCGCGACGCTGGGCGATCTCGATGCTTCGTGGAACTACAACAAGATCAGCAACGTGATCAAGTTCAACAGCAACGACTATCGCGGCTTTCGCTTCAGCACGATGTATAGCCTGGGCGGTGTCGCCGGTCATTTCGCCGCGAACCGCGTCTACGGCTTTGGCGCTGCCTACGTGCGCGGTGGCCTGACCGTGGCGGCCGCCTACATGAACATGTCGACACCGGCGACGTCGGTGTTCTGGGCAAACACCGGGCCCATCGCCGGCGCGGCGTATGCACTCCCCGTCACGAACCCGATCTACTCCGCCTATACGACAGCGGGCACCCAGCAGGTCGCCGGCGCAGGCGCCGGCTACACGTTCGGCCGCTCGGAAGTCACGGTGCTCTATACCAACGTGCGGTTCCAGGACATCGTTCGGACCCTGGCGAACCCGGCCGTGCAACCGAACGCGGCGTTCAACAGCTACCAGGTCAACTACCAGTTCCGGTTTACCCCGGCGACGATGGCCGGCGTCGGCTACCAGTACGGCGCGGCGCCACATGCGACCTACCAGGCGGTCGACGTGGGCGCCGCATACTTCCTGTCGAAAAGCACGTACCTGTATGCGATCGGCGTGTGGGCGCATGCGAGCGGCACCGATTCGACCGGACAGCATGCGGTCCCCGACCTGCTTGGGCTCGCGCCGTCGAGCAACAGCAACCAGCTGGCGCTGCGCATCGGCATGCGGCACCTGTTCTGATCCTTCGCGCACCGCTTATCCGGAGAACCAGATGAACACTCCCGCCAGTGCATCCGCAGTGCCGTACCCGGCCAGCCGGGACGTCCAGCGCTTCATCGATGCTCATCCGCTGTCGGCGCTGCAAATCCGCGTCGTCGTATTGTGCCTGCTGATCGTCGCGATCGACGGCATCGACATTGGGCTCGCCGCCTATATCGCACCGTCGGTTCGCCGCGAGTGGGGCCTATCGATCGCCGAGCTGTCTCCCGTGTTTGTTTCGGGGCTCGTCGGAATGATGGTCGGCTCGCTGATTTTCGGGCCGCTGGCCGACCGCTGGGGCCGGCGCCCGGTACTGATCGCGTCGGTCGCATTCTTCGGCGTCTCGACGCTCGCGACGCTCCTGATCGGCAACGTGTTCGGGCTGTCCGTGCTGCGCTTCGTTTGCGGAATGGGCATCGGCGGTGCAACGCCGACCGCCGCGACGCTGACCGCCGAATATGCCCCCGAGCGCCGCCGGCTGTCGATCATCACCATCATGCTGTGCGGCAACTCGCTCGGCTCCGCGCTGGGCGGCGTGATCGCGTCGCAGGTCATCACGCGTTTCGGCTGGCACGCGATGCTGGTGGTCGGCGGCGTGGTGCCGATCGCGCTGTTGCCGGCGCTGTGGTTCGGGCTCCCCGAGTCGATGCGCTTTCTCGCACTGCGGCGCCCCGATGCGCAGCCGGCGCTGCGTGCGCTGGCCCGCCGCATTGCCGGCAGCCGCGTCGATGCCGCACCCGGCGACGACGTGGTGTTCGTCGCCGCCGAGCGGGAAGTCACGCGCGCGTCGGTACGCCAGTTGCTGTCACCCGCGTGTGCCCGCGGCACCCTGTTGCTGTGGACCACGTTCTTCATGGGCCTGATGGTCCTGTTCCTGATGGCGAACTGGCTGCCGACGATTCTCACCGCTGCCGGCGGCTCGATGCGCGCCGCGTCGCTCACGACCGCGCTGTGGTCGGTCGGCGGCACCTGCGGCGGCTTGCTCCTCGGCCAGGCGATGGATCGCTTCCCGCCACACCGGGTGCTCGCACTCGCCTACACGGCGGCGTGCGTGCTGATCTTCACGGTTGGGCGCGTCTACGCCACCCCTGCGCTCCTCGCGCCGATCGTGTTTCTCGCCGGCTTCTGCATCAGCGGGTCGCAAGTCGGCATCAACGGCCTCGCTGCCGAGTTCTACCCGACGGCCGTGCGTGCGACCGGTGTCGCATGGGCGACCGGCATCGGCCGCGTCGGCTCGATGCTGGGCTCGGCGCTCGGCGGTTACCTGCTCGCCGCGCGCCTGCCGTATGCCACGCTGTTCGCCGCGACCTGCGTACCGATGCTCATCGCGGCGCTGTGCATGAGCGCCATGCGCCAGCGCGATGCGGGCCCGAGCGGCGACCTGTCCTTCAACATCGCGGATCAACGGAAATCCTGACTCATGACCTTGACAGGCTCGGCGTTTCTCGCCCTCTGGAACGACATCGAAGGCGTGCAAGAAGCGGAGTACGACCTCTGGCACACCGTCGAACACGTGCCGCAACGCGTCGGCGTGCCGGGCTTCCTCTCCGGGCGCCGTTATCGTGCGAGTTCCGGTGCGACGCACTATTTCACGCTGTACGACGTGACCGAGGCGGCCGTCTTCGAATCGCGCGACTACCTGTCGCTCGTCAACCATCCGACCGCCTGGTCCCGCGCCATGCGGCCGTCGTTTCGCAACGTCGTCCGGGCCATATGCCAGACCCACTACAGCTCGGGCCACGGCGTCGGCGGCGCGCTCGCATGCGTGCGCATCGCGGCCGGCGACGCACCGGACGACGACGTTTCGCGCGGCCGTGCGATCGGCCTCGCATGCCGTTCGCTCGAAGGCATTACCGCCGTACATTTCGGCGAACGCATCGACAACGCGGCGCCGATGTTCGACGCGTGGCAGATGGGCGCGCCGCCCGGCTACGTGCTGCTGCTCGAGGCAGCGAACGAATCGTCGCTGCTGGCGCGGCTGGCCGGCGTGGAGGCGCAGCTGGCCGGCGCGTACGGCGCCGACCGGATCATGTCTTCGGGTATCTACGATCTATGCTATACCGTGTGAAATCCGCCCGGACCGCCTGCTCGCCCCGACCCTTTCCCTGCAATAGAACCAAGGATCCCGAGTGAAAGCATTGCAAAAGACCACGCCTGCGTTCGGCCTCGAATGGCGCGACGTGCCGTCGCCGACGGTCGACGCAGCCGATGACGTGATCGTCGAGGTGGCCGCCGCCGGTGTGTGCGGCAGCGACCTGCACATCTACGACTGGTCGGGGGGCTATGACTTCTTGACATCCGCGATGCCCGTGACGATCGGTCATGAGTTCGCCGGCATCGTGGTCGCACACGGACGGGATGCCGGCCCGCTTGCGATCGGACAGCGCGTGGTCGTCATTCCGTCGGTCGAGTGCAACGTCTGCGAGCATTGCGTGGCCGGTCGTCTCGATGACTGTCGGGACCGGCGAGGCATCGGCATGCTGCGCGACGGGGCATTCACGCAATTCGTCAAAGTGCCCGCCCGCAACTGCCTGCCGTTGCCGGACGGTTTCGACCTGTCGGTCGGGGCGCTGTGCGAACCGCTGTCGATCGCGCTGAGCGCCGTGGAAACCGGCGACCTGCGCACCGGCGACAAGGTGCTCGTGCTCGGTCCCGGCAGCATCGGCCAGGCTATTGCGCTGCTCGCGGAGCAGCGTGGCGCGCAGGTCGTCGTCGCCGGCTACGACGACGAACAGCGGCTTGTCGGCATGCGCGCGCTCGGCATCGAGCGAACCGTCGACCTCAAGCACCAGTCGCCGGGCGCCGCCGCCGTACTGGTCGGCGCCGATGCGTTCGATATCGTGATCGATGCAGCCGGCGTGCAGTCGGCCATTGACAGTGGGCTCGCGGTTCTGCGTGCATCCGGCGTGCTGGTGATGTGCGGGATTCATGCGAACCGCGTCACCTTCGACGGTGCGCACTTCGTCCGGATGCGTCACCAGATACGCGGCACCTATCGCGCGTCGCGCCGGACTTGGCGGGCCGTGGTCGAATTCGCGATCGCCAATGAGGCACGCCTCGCTCGGCTCATCTCGCATCGATTGCCGTTGTCCGATGCGCTCGCGTCGTTCGAGCTCGCGAAATCGAAGGTTTGCGGAAAAATCATGCTGATTCCGTGAAGACGCGGCCGACAAGCTCAAAATTTATATTGACTGGGCCGTCGCCAAACCGATCCGTGCGAAAGAACCGCGGATCGGGTCAAAATAATCGATCGAGCAAACGGGAACGTGGCTCGGCGCCCTACTGCAGTCGCGACTTGCCGGTTTGTCCGTTCTTGCGTCCGCCCTCTTTCAGGAGATACGGCGACAAGGTAATTGCCGAGCGTGACATCCATGCTCCGATGCCTTTTCGGATGCTGCTGAACTGCCTCGAACGAAATGATGTTCCATTCTTGAGCGTAGCACGCCATCAAGCGCGGCAAGTTGCTCTCGCAGTCGAGCCGCCTGCCCTTCTGTCATTTCGCTGAGCACGATTTTTTGCTCGAGAACGCCGCTGCACCGGGTGATGGTCCAACGGTCCACTGAGACTGCTTCACCCTCGAGCACGGCAGATACCGTCGAAACGATAGCCAGATCCAATCTCGATATGAGGTGAACCGTATGCGTTAACGTGAAACCTGGAAGGAAGTGCGACCAGTCTTTGCCGAGCACTGGGGAGGGAGGAAAGATCGCTTGGCACATAGTCGCTCCGGATAAGTGCTTATCGAACCGGTGCTAGCTATGCTGCTCCCGCTTCGTTGCCGTGAATCGGCCGCATCGCCTCAAAGGCGTCCACCTTGCCCGGGAGGGCAGGTTGGCGTCGGATAGTCCGACTCTGGATGCACAACTTCTGACACATCGTTCGATATATCGAACTGGAATTTATTATACCGAAAAAATGTCGGCAGACAAGATCTTTCGACCGGGACCGCTCGACAGGGACGAACGAGTTTCCGCTGTACTGGCTCGTCGAGCGCCATCGATGCACCATGAGGCTTTCGCTCGGCGTACGCCGCCCCGTTGGAAGGCGGGTCGCTCCCGGCACGGCAACCCTTATCCGAATCGGCCGGCCACCGTTGGCACCCGCGAATGAAATCCTGCATCGTCGGACTCCCCAGTCCTGCGATGCCAAGATAACGCTTCCAGCGCGCCAGCCTCATTGCCGCCCCGGAAAATGGCAATTTTATATCATATAATGATATATCGGGATGGCTGAATGAAAGGCCAGGACGCAGTGGCAGCCATTCGCCGCTCGCGCTTGCCGGAACCTGTTCCGGGGCGTATGGTTTATTTCTCTATCGCCCTTTCCCGGGAGATATCAAAATGGCTGCCATGCAATCCGCGGCCACGCCCCTCTCCGACGAGGAAGCCCGGCGCCAGTTACGCCGCGCCGTCATCGCCAGCACGATTGGCACCACAATCGAATGGTATGACTTCTTCCTCTACAGCACGGTCACCGGCCTGGTCTTCGCAAAGCTGTATTTCCCGCAATCCCACCCGCTCGTCGGTACGCTGCAGGCGTTCCTGATCTATGCCGTCGGCTTTGTCGCACGGCCGGTCGGCGCGGCGATCTTCGGCCATTACGGCGACCGCATCGGACGCAAGGCCACGCTGATCGTGACCCTGTTGCTGATGGGGCTCGCCACGTTCGCCGTGGCCTTCGTTCCGACCTACGCCACGATCGGCATCTGGGGCGCCGTGATCCTCACGATACTGCGCTTCATCCAGGGCGTCGGCGTCGGCGGCGAATGGGGCGGCTCGGTCCTGATGTCGATGGAATGGGCGCGCACCAATTCGCATCGCGGTTTCGTCGCGTCGTGGCCGCAGTTCGGCGTGCCGGCGGGATTGTTCCTCGCCAACCTTGCCGTGCTGGCCATGAGCTGGATTTCCGGCAGCGCTTTCGTCACGTGGGGCTGGCGCGTGCCGTTTTTCCTCAGCATCGTACTGGTTGCGATCGGGCTCTATATCCGCCTGAGCATTCTCGAGACGCCGATCTTCGCGAAGCTGCTGGCCGAGCGTCGGATCGAGAAGACGCCGATGCTCGAAGTGCTGCGCAAGCAGCCGAAGGATATCGTGCTGTCGGCGTTCGCGCGGATGGCCGAACAGGCGCCGTTCTATATCTATACGGCGTTCGTGTTCACTTACGGGATCACGGCGCTGGGCGTCACGCGCGAACTGCTGCTGGCGGCGGTGCTGGTCGCATCCGTGGTCGAGTTCTTCACCATTCCGCTGTTCGGGCACGTGTCGGACCTGATCGGGCGGCGGCGGATGTACGTGATCGGTGCGGCTGCCGTCGGCGTGTTCGGATTCGTCTACTTCGCGATGGTCGATAGCCGGAATCCGGTATGGATCTTCGCGGCTATCGTGTTGTCGCTGGTTCCGCATTCGATGATGTATGGGCCGCAGGCCGCATTGATTGCCGAGTCGTTCACAGGGCGATTGCGGTATAGCGGCGCGTCGATGGGTTATCAGCTCGCTTCGGTCATTGCGGGTGGTCCGGCACCGCTGATCGCAACGGCGCTGTTTGCCTACTACCACTCGGGGTATGCAATCGCGGCGTACGTGCTGGTGTGTGCGGTGTTGAGCGTGGTCGCCGCGTCGAAGCTCGGGGACTATACGAACAAGGATATTTCACGGGAATACGACGACGTTCGGGGTCTGGGCGATCATGGGCACGCGCCGCCGGTGACTTGACGCATTCGCCAGCTCAGGCAGGCGATGACGACGGCAGCCGAGGTCCCATGGCCTCACGGGCGCATCGAGGCACCTTGGGTGGGCCGACACGCCGGGCGACGCAGAACACCGAGCCGTCCAGTCCGGAACGGGTCTGACGACGGGGCGCGATATGCGTGCTGCGCCGTTCATGATTCGGCGCCCGCCATCCGGCGGGCGCGTTTCACCTGGATCGGAATCGGGAGCGCCGCCGGACGGTGAGATCGCCGCTGTCGCGCAGCGGTTCGCGCGGCACAACCGGGTTATCGCTCGCTGATCTTCACGCGCGGCAGCCATTCAGCCTCGGCGCCCTGCGTACCTTTCAGATGAGCAGGCGTCGCGTCCTGCGCGTGCGCGTCCAAACGGCGTGCTGCCTCGGTGTCGAGATGCCGGCCATCGAACGTCGACTGGCGACGGGTAATCATGTTGATGCGAAGGCGTTTTGCCGCCATGGTCGGTCTTCCTTGAGAAAACGGTGCCCCGCCGACAGGCGAAGTGCGATAGATTTACGTGAGAAAAATGTCGCTGCGATGACGCGGCGCGATGCGAATTCACCGTCATCACATCGCTCCGTCTCGGGCACCTCAGCGGTCAGCACCACGCCGGCCCAGCGGCCCAGCGCCTCAAGGCGGAGAGGGACTGCCGCCGCAGCACGCAGTTGATCATGAACAAGCAGCCACGTGTCGAGTGCAGCGCGCTCGGCATCCGTCAACGTCCGCGCGTTCCCGCACTCTGCCTCACCGCCCTTTTGCTGTTCCAGGCGCCACAGCGACCGCGCCTATCGCACAACATGCTCCATTTTCGGAGAATCCTCGCGCAGCGTTAGAATAGCGCCCCTTCTCATAGGAGACGAAAATGTCCTGGTTCGTTTACGAAGTGCCCGAATACCACGAAGACGCTGCGCGCATCGAGCCCTTGAGCGAGCTGCGTAGCCGTGTGCTGAAACTCAGTGGCCAGGCCATGGCCGACGAACTGGAAAGCGTTCGCGAGAACGCCGCGGCAACAGCGGACACCCCCGAGCGGCCCCTGCGTACTCCGGAAAATCCGCACGTCTTTCCGATTCCTTACGCCGACTCCATGATCCTCGTCGGATTCATCTTCGATCTGAAGCGCGAATTTCGGCAACTGGTCGTGTCCCCCGTGGAAATGCCCTGGCTGAACGACGCGTAAAAGGTGGTCGGAGCGGCCGCGGACGGGTGCGTTGCGCCTGTTCCGGAGCCCGGTCCGAATATCCAGCGCACGCTGTCGGATACACACGTCCCGAGTGGGTGCCGAGACGTGTGCGACGTCTTTCCCTACACGTTGCATCCAGGCCACCGCGGGGACGTGCGCCCCCTCATCTGTTAAGTCGAAGGCGAACGCTTCGAACCCCTCCCGCACTGGCGTCGGCAGCGATCAAGCGATGGACTCGTTCTATATAACGATCACGCTCCCATGATAATCAGGATTACGTAGTGATTGAGATCGGACTGTCGATTTGTCGTGGCCAGATTGAAACGTCCGCTTTCATGCCGCGTAAGCTGTCCGGCCGCTGCGGCCGGACAGCGAAGCCAGTCCGCTTCTTCCACGCCAGGCGCTATTGCCGTTTCTTGAGTCGCGCCTTCGCGTCGCCGAATGACGCTTGTGTCTTGCCGACGATCTGTTCGGCCTTGCCCGTCAATCTGCTTGTTCGATTTCCCATGACCTTGCCAACCACCTCCTTCAGTTTGCCCTTTACTTCCGTGAGACGGCCTTTCACCTGATCTTTGTTCATGACAATGCTCCTTGAAATCGACCGATGCTCGGCCTGCGAATGCCGGTCCGGCACGCTGAGCCAGATCGCGATGAAACGTCGGCGCAGGCATGGCGATTGCGCGGGTTGAAGCGTTCGCGCTTGTGGGCAGCGTGTTGACGCCGAAGGCTTGACGCTCGCCAGATCCGAGTCTTCGGAACGGGTTGTGCCCACTCGTTGTCAATCTTGCGGAGGAAGCATGCACACGCTCACTAGCGCCGGCCCGCTGGTTTCGCTGATCGCCGGCATTCTCATCCTCGTGGTACCTCGCCTGCTGAATTACATCGTTGCGATCTACCTGATCGTCATCGGGCTGCTCGGGTTGTTCGGCGGACATCTCCATTGAATCGACATGACCAGGAGACAGCAAATTACGTACGCGCGTCGGTTGCATCGTGACGCCATGCGCGCGTCCGCCCATCACGCATTTTCCACGGAGTAGCGGTCGATATCGACACTGCGGGAATGGGCGATTTTCACTCCCTCGATCGCAAATCGACTCCCGCAGGTCAGACTTTTCCCGATTGCCCCATTTCATTTCCATACGATGTAAGTGTTGCTTTGTCGGATCGGAACGGAAATGGCAACGGCGTCGTGTACCGTGCCCGCGTGCGCTGCAGTTCCTCCCTTTCCGCGTCACGCTTTACCTGGACGACGACGACATCGTGCGTGCCGACACCGGATCGGCACTGGCTGCGAAGAGATGCGGACGGCGGGGTTGGAATGGCGAGCGCAGCATTTACCGCTCCGTATGGGAACGAATCGTGCGCGTTCTCGGATATTTGACGGAGGACAGTTCGATGAAGCCCATGACAATTGCAATACGTCCGGTTCTGGCGACACTCGTGGCGGGCGGCGCACTCGTCGCGGTCGGCGCGGCCTTCGCGCAAGGCTACGCACAGCAACCGAGGTACGAAGAACCATATGCCGCCCCGGCACCGAGGGTGTCGATCACGATCGGCATGCACGGCGACCGCTACTGGGACGGCCATCGCTACTGGGAGCACGACGCGTGGATGCATCGTCATCCGCGTGAACGTGATCCGTGGCATGAGCACGAACACGAACATCGGGAATAGTGACGACCGTCGCCTGAGACCAGGGCAACCGTTTCTGCCAAAAATTGGCGTACTTGCGCACTGATCGCGTAATTTCTTCGGACCATTTCAATCCTGGGGAATCGCCTGGGTTGCTTCGGTCGAACAAAACGCGTGGAAGGTGAGGACGCCGTGCGGAGCACGCCGCACTACGTTGCGCCAGTCGGAGAGAAGGAAGAGTATGTTTTTCGTGCGCTGGCGAACATCAAGCCTTATGTGCTGTAGCTCGCAAAAAAATGGCATTGCCTCCGTCGCGGTGAACTGGCGTCGGCGGTAATGCTATGTTCCCGACGGCCGCTTCTCCGGACGACCCGGATGCAACCGCACCTGTACCTACGTGCGACGTCGAGGCAGGGGCGAGAATGTTCGCGGCCTTACTGAGACAGAGCCAGTCGATGGTGTCGGGTCGCAGTGGATCGCACTCCAACAGCCAGTTCGTACCGCACAGACGGCAGCGATACTGTCGCACGACTATTGCTGGCCGCCCCAGGGGACGCAATTTTGTGGGCTTGTGCAACTCGACCAGTTCGTCATGTCCGATCTGATCCGGGATCGTCCACATTTTCATGCAAGCTTGGCAAGGCATTTGCGTTAGCCTCTCAAGAACTCATCGGCTCGGTGATGAACTTCCTCCTTCGTGGCGCAAGCCGAAGGGGCGTTCTGCATCGTCACGGGGCGAATGCGATCCGATTTACGTCCATTCAGGGCGCTCAGTTTGCAATCGCCTTGCCGGAGGCGTCCTTGATTTTTGCTTTCCACTGCTTATGGATTTCGGACACGACTGAATCTGGAAGCGAGATGTAGTCCAGATCCGTCGCGGCCTGGTTGCCGTTGCGGAATGCCCAGTCGAAGAACTTCAGCGTTTCCGCACCTTGTTCCGGCTTGTCCTGCTTCGCATGCAGCAGCACGAACGTCGCGCCGACGACCGGCCATGCGTCCTTGCCCGGCTCGTCCGTCAGGATCTGGTAGAACGACTTCGACCAGTTCGCACCTGCGGCAGCGGCCTTGAACGTTTCGGTCTTCGGCTCGACGACGACGCCGGCCGTGTTCTTCAGCGCCGTGTACGTCATGTTGTTCTTCTTCGCGTACGCCCATTCGACGTAGCCGATCGCGCCCGGCAGGCGCTGCACGAAGGCTGCGACGCCGTCGTTGCCCTTCCCGCCCGTGCCCGTCGGCCAGTTGACCGTCGTGCCTTCGCCGATCTTCGACTTCCACTCGCCGTTGACCTTCGACAGGTAGTTCGTCCAGATGAAGCTCGTGCCCGAACCGTCAGCGCGGCGAACGACCGCGATGTCCGTATCCGGCAGCTTCGCCTTCGGGTTCAGTGCGGCGATCGCGGGGTCGTTCCACTTCTTGATCTTGCCGAGGTAGATGTCGCCGAGCACCGGGCCCGACAGCGTCAGTTCACCGGCCTTCACGCCCGGCACATTGACGACCGGCACCACGCCGCCGACCACCGTCGGGAACTGGAACAGGCCTTCCTTCGCGAGTTCGTCGTCCTTCAGCGGAGCGTCCGAACCGGCAAAATCGACCGTCTTCGCGTTGATCTGCTTCAGGCCGCCTGACGAGCCGATACCTTGATAGTTCACCTTGCCCCCGCCCGCTTTCCGATACGCATCTGCCCATTTGGTGTAAATCGGCGCGGCGAACGTGCTGCCTGCGCCCGTGATGTCGGCAGCCTGAGTGGCGATGGCAACAAGCGCCAGGGCGCAGGGAGCCAAGATCCGGATATTCATGTAACGCCTCCTGTCTGCTGCCGGCATGCTGGCCGACGCGCCAGTTCCGGGTTAAAAGTCTGATTTGGCGGGTTGGACGCGCCGGTCGTCTTTCGGCAACGTATGCCGGTTGACCGCGACAGCGATCTTCTCGCGATCGCTTTCAAATGCGCTGAGCAATTGTGCGGATGCAGCAGCCTCTGCGCCGAGCTTTTCGCGAACGACGTCAGCCGGGAGTTTGATTGCAACGTACCCCCAGCCGGGGCCATAGACGGAAAAGAAAAGGCTTGGATCGTCGCCGACGACCGGGCGTGTCAGGCAAGTGGCGGAGTCCGTCATGGTGCGCGACAAGTGGTCTGCATCGAAGGGTGATAGGAGTATTGCATCTAGCTCTGAAAACTCAAGCAGAGCGCACGTGCGCGATCCGCCAAGCTCAACGCTCGCTACTTGCCACGATCGAGGCCAATGCTCGATCGCCGTCGCATTGGGCAGTGTCTTCAGCAGAAAAGATGCGCTCGCTGAATGCGATCAGCTTGAAGCCGCATCCTGTGGGGCGAGGAATGGTGATGCCCCAGTGCCAGCCGTCGTCTTGTTGGAATACGTGGAGCGCGGGGCACGTTTGGCGCAGCGCTGGTGAAGAAGTCGTCATGGCGTGCTCTCCCGTCATTGGGCGACTGTCGGGAACCGGGTTGGACTTGCGAACCCAGTCTACGAGCGTTTTTGCTGCATCGCAATATCGAAATTCTGCGAGCATATCGAGGCACAAGCCATCACAATTTTGAAATAAAAATATGCCAGGCACCAGATGGCCGGCATATTGGTGTGACGGTTATGACTTTTCGGAAGCTCGATGGATCGCGGTTCGCGTGTGTGTGGGCGCGTGTGCCGCATAGCAGCGATGGCGTCGTTTTTCAGATGCGAGCTGGGCGAGGATGAGCGGTGCGGCGAGCACACCGATATGGCGGGCATCTAGCCAGAACTGTTCGCGAGGTTGCATGCAGTGACGGAGAGCGTGGGAATGGCAGACCATCGGCAGGCCGGGGCCGCCCACGCGCCCCCCCGGCTTGCCGTCGTCCATCACAGGTCGGTCGACAGCGACAGCCAGAACGTGCGCGGCGCGCCCGTGAACAGATACCCGGTCGGGTTCGCCTGCCAGTAGTTGCGATTGAACAGGTTCGTCACGTTCGCGCGCAGCGTCACGTCGCGGCCGGCCACCTTCGTCGTGTAGCGCCCGCCCAGGTCGAAGCGCGTCCAGCTCGGCACATGCTGCGAGTTGTCCTGGCTCACGTAGGCCTCGCCCGTGTAGATCATCCGGCTCGTCAGCGTCACGCCCGGCACGAACGGCGTATCCCATTCCGCGCCGAGGGTGGCCTGCAGCGACGGGGCGCCGATCGCGTGGTTGCCGTCGTACGTGCCGCCCTGCGTGCGGCGCAACCGCGCATCGAGCCACGTGACGCCGCCGAGCAGACGCACGCCGCGCGTGACTTCGCCGAAGCCGGACAGTTCGAGGCCGCGATTGCGCTGCAGCCCGTTGAGGCTGTACAGCTTGCTGACCGGGTCGACGATCCCGCTCGGCACGTCGATCTGGAACAGCCCGAGCGTCGCGCCGAACTTGCCGAGATCGAGCTTGGTGCCGACTTCATACTGCTTCGACTTGAACGGCGCGAACACCTGGTTCGGGTTCGCCGCGTCGGGCGGCGGTGCCGAGCCGGGCGTCAGCGCTTCGATGTAGTTCGCGTAGAACGACAACTGGTCGAGCGGACGCACGACGAGCGCGACGGATGGCGTGGTGGCGCCCTGGTCGTAGTGCGAGGTTTCCGCGCCGGAGGTATCGAAGTTGCGGCTGCTCACCTGCTGGCGACGCACGCCGAGCGTGAGCTGCACGAGCCCGCCGGCCGCGGACAGCGTATCGGCCACGCCGATGCTGCGCAGGATCTGCGCGCTGTCCTTCGCCTCCGGCGACACGGAGACCGGCGCGCCCGGCCCCGCGAGGCGGGTCGGCATGTAGATGTTCGTCGCATAGGTACCGTATGCGGTCTGCCCGAACCACGTCGTCTGCTGCAGGTAGTCGCCGCTCACGACAAACTGGTGGTCGATCGGGCCCGTCCTGAAACGCGCGCGTGCACCGGCTTCGGCCGACAGCGCAGGCGAAGAAACGCGTCCTGGGCAAGATCGGCTGCATCGAAAGCGTTACCCAGCCGCCTGCGCAACCATCCCTGCAACCAGCCGTGGTGGTCGCGATAGAGCGCCTGCACATCCTGATGCAAGGCGAATTGAGCGGCGGACATGGAACGACCCTTTCGGCTTCAAAAGCACGAGATGAGAAGGCAAATAAGAATCATTCCTGTTTATAAACCAATTCAATGGGTTTGCGCAATATTTTGAAATTAAGGGCCGCATCTTGTAATGGACGCCGCGCTCATTGGTTTGTCGGACATTTCGGTGAGCGTTCGCGCGTTTGGCCCGGTGCGGCGCACGTCACATCGGGCGATGCTCCGGGCGATCGTTCGAATCAGCCGCCCTTCGCCTGGCAGTCGGAACATACCCCGGTGATCACCAGCGACGCGGCTTGATACTTGAAGCGATGCCCGGACGCAACGCGTGCGAATTGCTGGTCCAGTTCGTCTTCGACGAGGTCGCAAATTGCCGCGCATCGGCGGCAAACGAGATGGTGGTGAGGCTTGCCGTGGTTCAGCTCGTACACGACGCGCGAATCACCCAGCGACGCACTGGTAATGAGCCCGCTCTCGAGAAACGTGGACAAGGTCCGGTAGGTGCTTGCAAGGCTGAATGGCTCCGGACCGCCGGACAACATCCGGTAGATCTGCTCGACGGTGAAATGCGTCGTGGGATGCGTGCGAAACAACATCAATACGTTGAATCGGCTGACCGTTGGCCGGATCCTCACCCGGGCCAGTTCCGTGTAAATGGCTTTCATCGTCTTATATAAGAATTCCCCGCCACATCATGTGCTGCGCATGCTTAAGCGTTCGTTAAGGCAAGTATCGCCCCGCTCCGCGGTGGGAAGGCGAGCCATCGTTTTCCCTGCATCCATGAGTCGTGACTCGCTGGCGGGCTTTGAGATTCGATGTTCGGGCGACTCAGTCGAGCGCGCGTCGGTTCAGTTATTGGATTGCTGTCGATGCGCGCACAGGTCCGCCGTCAATCGCGATGCAGTATTGCGTCGTGGTCGGACGGTGATCGTCTGACGCGTTTATCGGCGGCTCAGCCGGACGGCGGGTGTTGCGGAGCCACGCAGCGGCCTCGCTTCCTGCGATCGTGATCCATGGATTCACGAGTCCAGCGAGGTCATCCCGGACTGCAGGTAGTTCTGGATACCGACTTTCTGGACCAGTTCCAGCTGCGTTTCCAGCCAGTCGATGTGCTCTTCGGTATCGTCGAGAATGTTCTCGAGAATTTCTCGCGACACGTAATCCTGCACCGATTCGCAGTACGCGATCCCCTCCTTGCAGGTTGCCTGTGCCACACGCTCGAGCTTCAGGTCGCATTCGAGAATCTCTTCCGTGTGCTCGCCGATGAGAAGCTTGTGCAGATCCTGAAGATTCGGCAACCCGTCGAGCATGAAGATGCGCTCGATGAGTGCGTCCGCATGCTTCATCTCGCCGATCGACTCCTCGTACTCGTGCTTGCCGAGTTTGTCGAGCTGCCAATGACGATACATACGGGCATGCAGGAAATACTGGTTGATCGCCGTCAGCTCATTCTTCAGTTGAGCATTCAGATATTCGATGACCTTCTTGTCGCCTTTCATCGCAGCTCTCCCGTTCGGCCCGTGCATGTGGACGACACGTCCAGAACCTACAATAGTCCGCGACCGGTTCATCCGCAAACGACTTCCGCGCGCATCAGGCGGCCTCGGGGCACGTCACGACCGAAGTCCGGAAATACAGGCGGCGTGACGACTCATATCGCCTCGCAGTACGAATGATTTCGATTCTCTTTACGTTTTCGGCACAACCTCCACGGTCGTGCATGAACGCATGGCGCATTCATGTCCTCCGGCGACGGGCAGGCTCGTTCGAGCATGTCGGCTCGGCACTGCCGACGAACGCGTGTAGCGCTGATATGCGCCGTGATCGAGCAACTGCTCGCCGGCTTGCCGGATGTCCGGCAGGTTGCGGATGTCCGGACGCTCGACACGGCAGGCGGGCCCGCGTCACCCGGGGCGCCGCTGCCGTGACCCGTACACGGACCGCCGCTTCTCGCGCGCCGAACGCGGCGCGCGAGCAACCGGAAAGCCACGTGCGGCGTACGCCGGGCGAGCCGTACCCGCTTACCAGCGGTGGGTGTAGCTGGCCGTCAGCACGGCGCCCGCGGCAGGCAGGCGGCTCGTGTTGTTGCTGTTGCGCATGAGCTGGCTGTAGAGCGGCATGTAATACCGGTTCAGCAGGTTTTCGACGCCGACGGTCACGCGGTCCTTCTTCGTGACCTGATAGCGCGAGATCAGGTCGACGGTCGTGTAGCTGCCCGCATCCATGCGCCCGAAGCTGATCTTGTCGTTGAGCCGGTAATCGCGTGCCGCATAAAACGTCGCCTGCAGCCGATTGCTCCAGCGCGAGTTCGGACGATATTCCAGATAGCCGGTCAGCTTGAGCGGCGGAATGCGATAACCGGTCATGTCCTGGAAATTCGCGCTGTTTTGCGGCCGCTCGCGTCCCTGCATGTAGGTGATCGTGCCGCCGGCACCCCACTTGTCGTCGTCGGACGCGTAGTCGACGGTCGCCTCGAGGCCCGCGATGCGCTCGGCCGTGCGCGTGAGGATCAGCCCGTTGTTGAAGCTCTGCACGTCGCCAAGCTCGGACGTCGTATAGAACAGCGCGAGCGTGCCGTCGGCATGATTGCCGAGGCTGCCGCGCCAGCCGATCTCGTAGTTGTTCGTCTTGACGGGTTCGAGGTTGGACGAATGGATGTCGAAGCCGGCGGTGGCGTTACGCAGTTGCAGACCGACGTCCGGCAACTGGAACCCCTGGCTGAACGCGGCGTAGATTTCCTGGCTCGGCACCGGCGCATAGGCAACGCCCGCATTGAACAGCCATGCGCCGTAACCGGTCGACCCGCCCGGCACCGTGTACTTGTTCGCCAGACGCAACTGCGAAAGCGGCACGAAGGCGTCGAAGCGTGCGCTCGCATGCTCGTAGCGCACGCCCGCTTCCGCCGACCATTTGTCGCTGAACTTGTGCTGCAGTTGCGCGAAGCCGCCGACGCTGGTCGTCGTAAGGGGCGGCAGGTACGTCAGCGTGCCCGTCTTGCGATAGACGAGGCCACCGCTGGCGTCGTACGCGGACGGCGAGAAAATGTCGTCCGGCATGTCGCTGCGTTCCTGGTTGAAGTCCGCACCCCACTGGAGCTTCGTGCGGCCGGCCTGATCGAGCGGCGTCGTGATCGTCAGGCGGCTGCCGAACACCTTCGAATCCTGCATGACCTGGTCGATGTTGTTGCCGCGCGTCGCGACCGCGCGCGCATCAAACGGTGCGAAACGCGTGTAGTAGTCCCGATAGTAGAGCTGGGCCGCAACCTCGCTGCCGAGCACGTCCTGGTTGCTGTACTGCAGGTTGAGCTGCGTATTGCGGATGCGGTTCTGGTCGTCGAGCTGAAGCCCGTCCTTCGCGCGTGCAACGGCCGTGCCCGCGGGCAGCTTCGCGACCGACGGATCGCTCCCGTAGCGGGTGTCCTGCTTCGCGTCATAGTGGCTCGCCGAGAACACGATGCGCTGATTCGCGTCGATCCGGAAGCCGAGCTTGCCTTCGACGTTGTAGACGTTCGAGTCGAACAGATCACCCTGGCTCGGCTCCGGCGCAATACGATGGCCGCGCGCGTCGTACGCGCTGCCGATATGTTGCGCATCGACATTGAATTCGTACTCGACGGGACCATGGCTGCCCGCGAAGAACTGCTGAACGGTGCCGCCAAGGCCGCCGCTGCCCAGATGCGAAAGCGGCGAGGTCATCGAGAACGTCGTCTCGGCACGCGGTTCCCCTCCAGGCTGACGGGTCGTGATCGACACGATGCCGCCCGTTGCGCCGGCGCCGTAGACGGCGCTGCTGCCGCGCAGCACTTCGATTTTCTCGATGTTGTTCGGGTCGACGTTTGCGAGGTTGCGCGCCGAATCGCGATTCGTATTCAGCGGCACGCCGTCGACCAGCACGAGGATGTTCCGGCCGCGAAGCGTCTGGCCGTAGTCGGTGATCGTATGGCTCGAGTCCGCCATCCCGGGTACGGCTTTGCTCAGCACCGTCGCCAGATTGTTCGATCCGGCTTCGAGGTCGCGCAACGCGTTGCGACCGATCACGGTGATTTGGCGGGTCGGTCGCACGAGGTCGCTATGGGTCCGGTCGCCCGATATTTCGATGGCCTTGAGTTCGACCGGCTGTGCGGCACGATCGGCACCGGAACCGGATTGCGTCGCCGCAGCCGGCGCCGCCTTCTCTACCGTGAACGTGTTCGCGCCGGTTGCACGGGCTTGCAGCCCCGAACCCGCCAATAACCGATCCAGTGCCGCGGATGCCGTCATCTTGCCCTTGACGGCCGGACTCGTTCGCTGCTCGGCGCTGGATGTCGAAAACAGCAACTGCGCATTGGATTGACGTGCAAATGCATTCAGCGCGCGGTCCAGACGCTGCGCGGGAAGGTCGAACGACGACACTTCACCGCCCTGTCCCCACGCAGTTGCCGACAGACAACTGCTCGCGACCGCGACGCATACCATGCGCCCCACTCCGGCTTGGCGCCCAATAACCCCCATACCACCGCTCCTCGTTTAAATCGTTATGAATCGACGATGCTCACGAGGGTTGCCGGACGGGCTGGTTACTTTGTTGACGTCCGAACGAAAATATTTTCTTGAATGGCTAACGGTGTGCGACGGTTACCGTGCCGTTCGCGGCCCGTTTCACCTTGAGCGGCAGCACGCCCGGCAGCATGTCGAGCAACGCATCGACGTTGTCGGTATTGAATTGGCCGGAAAGCCGCAGGTTTGCGGCACGGGGGTCAAGATTGACGGGCGCCGTCCGATAACGGCGAATTTCGGCGATCGCAACACTCAACGGGGTGCCGTCAAAAACCAACCGGCCGTCGCGCCAGCCGAGCGCCTCGGCTGGATCAAACCGCTGCAGCGCGCTAATTCGGCCCGCATCGACAACCACGGACTGGTTGGGCTGAAGCGTCACCGGAACGTGCGTTCCGACGGTGACGGCGACCGAGCCGGACTCGACGCCGATCCGCACGTCGTCGGCATCTCGCCGCACGGCGAACGTCGTGCCGATGTCGTGGATCGTCGCATTGCCCGCATAGGTGACGAGCGGCCGATACGGAGAGTGCGCGACGTCGATCGATAACTCGCCACGCTCGATCGACAGACGCCGCGACCGAACATGCCACTCGACGCGCGCCGACGATCCGGTATTCAATACAAGCCGACTGCCGTCGGCAAGCGTCCAGTCGCGGTGCTCGCCGACGGCGGTCTCCATCGTATCGACACGGTAAGCCGGATCGACACACCAGATTGAAACGGCCGACACCACGGTCAGCATCGCGCTACCGGCGACGCGCCGAATGGTTCGCCGGCGCGCCGCTCGGCGCACGACGGCGTCAAGCGGATAACGCGCACGCAGCGCATCCTTGAAGGTGTCGAGCGAGCCGTCTTGAGGGGATGTCGAATCGTGGCTACGGGAAGGCTCAGGCAGCATCGGCATTTGCCGTCTTGGTAGACAGGGTGTTCTGCAGGATCGGGGTGAGGGCCGTCATCGCGCGGGCCATATGTTTGGCGACCATATTACGCGATATCCGCAATTGAGCCGCCACTTCTTCCTGCGACAAATCGTGCAGTTTATGGAGGATGAATACCTCGCGACAACGCTCGGGCAACGTATTGATGATCCGTTCGAGCTCAGCTATGGTCTGCTGGTAACTCAGCGCCTGTTCGCCGTCTATCTCGTCCGACCGCATGTCGGGGACGACGATGCCGGCCGACTCCGTATGGCTCGCATGCACTTCGTCCCCTCTCCAGCGGTCGATCGCTCGATGTATCGACAAATGACGCAAAAAGGCGAGTGGCGTATGGATCGGTTCGCCGGGAGGCCGTTGAAGAAGCTGCACGCCGACATCCTGGACGACATCGCATGCGAATGCGCGATCGCCGAAGCGATGCCGGACGTGATTGACGAGCTCCTCGTAGTGCTTGACGAATGCGGCGATCAACGGGGAGTGGGCGGAATCGCGGGGCAGGCTTGTCACATCGTTACGGGATGAGCGAGCATCACGCCCAAAATGATAATAATTCTCATTATTGACACTGATTACAAAACTGTCAACATCAGTGACTCCCCGTCCCGGTCAATGCCGCGCTTCTTCCTTTTTCAGCCTGGCCAGTGACATGTCCTGTTCGTCGCCTAACCGAGGTCGCCCCGCGCAATCAGGCCCGCCGCGCCAGTGCACGATCGGGCGATCGCATTCCTCCGGTGGCCGCAGCCACCGCTCTGCACTCCGTTCAAACGCCAGATGCGCTGTCGGATCGCTTGACGCCGAGCAACGTACCCAACAATGCCGGCAGTACCAGCAACACCAGCGGCAACTGCACGATCAGCCCCGAGATGATCGCGACCGCGAGTGGCTGCTGCATGGCAGAACCCTGCCCGAGCGCGAACGCGAGCGGCAGCAGCGCGAGAATCGCCGCGATCGTCGTCATCGCAATCGGTCGCAGACGGTTGCGCCCCGCCGCGAGCAGTGCCGCGTCGAGCGGCATCCCTTCGTCGCGCACGAGCCCCTGGAATTCGGACACGTAGAAGATCGCGACCTCGGTCACGATGCCGACGATCATCGTCATCCCCATCATCGCGGAAATGTTCAGCTCGATACCTGTCACCCACAGTCCGATGAACACCGCGCCGGTCGCGCACAGCGGCATCGCCATCACCGCCAGTGCGACACGGAACCGCTCGTAGAGGAACAGCAGCAGCCCGAAAACCAGCGCGACAGCCGCGCCGAACACCGCGACGAGCCCACGAAACGCGATTTGCTGCTGCTGATACAGGCCGCCGAGTTCGTAATAGACGCCCGGCGGCAGCAGCTTCGCGTCGCCGAGCGCGCGCTGCACGTCGCCGATCGTCGAACCAAGGTCGCGGCCATCGATCCGCGCGGTCACGGCCACCATCCGCTTCAGGTTGTCCCGGCTGATTTCCGGCTGACCGCTGACCGTGATGCGGTCGGTCACGCGATCGAGCGGGAACAGATGGCCGTCCGGTGCGCGAATCTGCAACTCGCCTAGCCCGGTGCCGTTCATTCCGGCCGCGCCCGCCACCCGCACGCGTACGCCGACCGTCTTGGGTCCCTGCTGGTATTGCGTCGCGACGCTCCCTTCGAGCAGGTCCGACACCTGCTGCGCGATCGACTGAGGATCCATGCCTTCCGCGGCGGCCGCGTCCGGCCGAATGTGCAGGTCGAGCGCGTCGCCCGCCGGGTTGATGCCGTCGTCGACGTCGACGATGCCCTGAATCTTCCCGATACGCGCGGCCACCCGGTGCGCGGTCGCCTCGAGCACGGCCGGATCGTCCGAATAGATCTTGATCTGCACCGGTTGCGGCACCGCGGTCAGGTCGCCGATCAGGTCTTCCATCAGTTGGGCGAGTTCGACGTTCACGCCGGGCACGTTCGTCTCGATCTTCGAACGGATCTCCTCCATCACGGTGTCGATCGGCTCGCGCGAGCCGGATTTCAGTCGCACGAAGAAGTCGCCCTTGTTCGGCTCGTTGAGGTCGCCCCCGAGACCCGCACCGGTCCGGCGCGAATAGGTCGCGACGTTCGGATTCTCCCGGATGATCGTTTCGACCTCGCGCATCAACCTGTCCGTTTCGGTGATCGACGTGCCAGGTGCCGTGTGGTAATCGAGCACGAAGCCGCCTTCGTCCATCGACGGCATGAACCCGCTGCCAACGCGCGTGAACGCAATCGCGGCGACGATCAGCAGCGGCACCACGCCCGCAAGCGCAAGCGCCGGCTTGCGGCTGACCCGCTCGACGAGCATGGCGTAACGCGTGTTCAGCCAGCGCGCGAAGCGCGACTCGCGGTGCTCTTCGGCATCGGCCGGCGTCAGCCAGTGATCGCACAGAATCGGAATCGCGAGCCAGCTCACGACGAACGAGATGAACAGCGCGCTCGCCATCGTGATCGATAGCGCCTTGAAGAACGCCCCCGTCACACCGGACAGGAACGCAAGCGGCACGAAAATGATCAGCGTCGCGGCCGACGATCCGGCGAGCGGTCGGGTGAACTCGAGCGCCGCGCTCATCACGCGGCCGTGGAACGCATGCGCACCGGCCTCGCGCATGCGCCGCGCGATGTGCTCGATCATCACGATCGCGTCGTCGATCACGAGCCCGACCGCCGCCGCCATCCCGCCGAGCGTCATGATGTTGAAGCCCATGCCGAACACGTCGAGCAGCAGAATCGTCGCGCTCATCACGACCGGCACCAGCGCGACCGCGATCGCGGTGATCTTCCAGTTGCGCAGGAACACGAACAGCGTGAGCGCGGCCAGCACGACGCCGATCAGGATCGCGTCGCGCACGCTCGATGCCGACGCGATCACGAGCTGGCTCTGGTCGTACCAGTTCGCGAGATGCACGCCCGACGGCATCTGTTTCTGGAAATCGGCGAGTTTCGCGCGGATCGCCGCGGCCATCGCGACGCTGTTCGCGCCGGGTTGCTGGAATACGTTGACGAGCACCGCATCCTGCCCGTCGGCCGTCACGCGGATCCACTGCGGGACCGTGCCGCGCGACACCGTCGCGACATCGCCGACGCGTACCTGATTGCCGCCCGCGGACGACACGACCGCATTGCGCAGCGCATCGAGCGACGTGATGGTCGTATCGGCGACCACCAGGTACAGCTTGTAGTGATCCTCGATGCGCCCGGTCGCCATCAGCACGTTACCCGCGCCGATCGCCTTCGACACGTCCTCGACCGACAGTTTGTACGCGGCAAGCCGTGCCGGGTCGATCGCAACCTGCAGCTCGTCCTGCGCGCCGCCCGTCACCTCGACGCGCGCCACGCCGTCGACCGACGACAGCAACGGCCGCAGCTGGAACTGCGCGAGATCGCGCAGCTGCGACAGCGACTGCCGCGACGACGTCAGGCTGTAGGCAAGCACGGGGAATACGGTCGGATCCATCCGCTTCACCTGCATCGACGTGCCGGACGGCAGTGACGGCAGAATCTCGGCGATGGCCGACTGCGCCTGCAGCGTCGCTTGCGCCATGTCGGTGCCCCAGTCGAAGTTCAGCGAGATTTCGGCCGAGCCGCGGCTGGTTTTCGATTCGACGTCGCGCACGCCCGGCACGCGCCGCAGCGCTTCCTCGACCGGCATCGTCACCAGCGTCGCCATCTGCTCGGCCGGCCGGTCGCCCGCATCGAGCGACACGACCGCGCGCGGGAACGACACGTTCGGAAACAGCGAGATCGGCAACCGAAAGGCCGTCAGCGCGCCGGCGACCGCGAGCAGCGCGACGACGAACAGCAGCGAGCGCCGGTGGCGCTGCATCCATTGTCCGAAGTTCATGGGTGCGCGCCTCCGGCAAGACGCACGGTCATCCCGTCCTGCAATTCGTAGTTGCCGGTCACGACGAGCGGTTCCGCCGTGTTCAGCGGCCCGTCGACGCCGTAGCGATCGCCGCTTTCGACGCGCACGGTAACGTCGACGCGCTGCGCCGCGTGCTTCGGCGTGACCTGGAATACATACGCGCCCTTCGCATCGCGCAGCACCGCGGAGCGCGGCACCACCCACCAGGTACCGGTCTGCGTCGCGATATCGGCGCTCACGCGCGTGCCGGGGATGAACGCCGTGCCGCCGAGCGGCACGCTCGCGCCGACGTTCACGAGCTGGCTTTGCGGGTCGATCGACGCCCCCGCGACGACGACCTGCCCGGCCGGGTTCGCATGGGCCAGCGCGGTCGACAGGCCGTGCAGCACGACCGCGTCACCCGCGCGGATCGACGCGGCGGCCGACGGATCGACGCCGAGCGTCACATTGGCCTGATGGCTCGACGCACCGGTGCTGGCGGCAAGTTGCGCGATCGTCGCACCGGCCTGTATCTGGTCGCCGGGGAGCGCCGCAAGCTGCGACACCACGCCCGCGAACGGCGCCGCTATCGTCACGTCGCCGCCGTGCACCCCCATCTGGCGCTGCGCGGCCTGCCCCTGTTGCGCGTCGTCGAGCGACTTCTGCGCGGCGGCGAGCTGCGACTGCGTCGCGAGGCCGTCGTTATAGAGCGACCGAGTGCGTGCGAGCTCGCCGCGCGCGAGCGTCAGCTCGCTCGCCGCCTGCGATGCGGCGAGCACTGCGGCGGGATCAGCCTGCACGACGACGATCGGGGCGCCACGCGCGACCGTCTGACCGGGCAGCACAAGCACCTTGCGAATGCGCGCGGTGTACGGCAGGTTCACCGACGTGACGCTCGCCGACGACGCGGCGACGATGCCGTATGCACGCACCTGCTGCGAGATCGGCGCACGCTGCACGCGCGCGGTTTCGACCGCCGCGGTCACGGGCTCGTCAGCGCGCGCGGGACCGGCGCACGGTGCAAGCAATGCAAGCGCGGCCGCCACGACTGCGACGTGGCGGCGGGTGAGGCGATTCAGGACTGCTGGCATGGGATCAACGCTGGGTGGAATCGGTGGAAGTGGAAGAAAAGGCATCGGGCACGGCGCTACCGAGCAACGCCTGCAGACCGATGCGCTGCTCGGCCAGCGCATCGCGCTGGGTCGCCGCGTCGATCCGCTTCGTCAGCGCGGCAAGTTGCGCGTCGGTGTACTGCCCGAGCGCGACGTCGTGTGCGTCGTACGCGTGCCGCGCATGCTCAGCCGCCTGCTCGAGTGCCGGCAGCGCGGCCTCGTCTTGCGCGAGCTGTTCCGCCGCGAGACGGGAATCCGCGCGCAGATGCGCGATGTCCGCATAGGCGGTGTTCAACCGGGCCTGATATTCGTCGCCGAGCCGCTGGCGGGTCGCCTGCTCGATCGCGACGTTGCCGCGATTGCGGTTGAAGATCGGCAGGCTCAGCGCGATCTGGAAGCCGGTCGTATAGATGCCCGACGTGTCGCGCGCTCGATTGAAGCCGACATTCAGGCTCGGAAACTGGTTCAGGATTGCCGCGCGATACTTCTGTTCCTGCGCGTCGTAGCCGGCCTGCAGCGCGATCAGGTCGGGACGCCGCTTCGGCAGCGCGGCCACCGCCGCGTCCAGTGTTGCGTCGGTCAGCGGCACCGTCTGGTCGGTGCCGGCGAGCCTCAGGTCGACGTTCGGCGCGAGACCCAGCAGCGCGTTCAGGTCGTGATGCGTCTGCTCTCGCGCACGGACCATGTCGTCGTACTGCTTGCGCGCGTCACTGTACGTTGTCGACGCTACGCTCACGATGTCGTCCGTCACGTTGCCAGCCTGCCGCGCATGCGCGAGCCGCCGGTAGCGCGTCTCGTCGAGATCGCGCGCTTGCTCGAGCAGCGGCAACATCGCGTCTTCATAACGTGCCTTCGTGTAGAGCTGCTTCGCTTGCGCGACGACCTGCCATTCCTGCCATAGCAGCCCGAGGTCCGTCTTGCGGACGGTCGCGTCCGCGGAGCGCTTGTTCGCGTTGCGCGTGACGATCGCCATGACGTCCATGCTCAGCCCGTAGTTGAACGCGCGTTCGAGCCCGGCCGCGCCAGGAAAGTCGCTCGACACGGACAGTTGCGGATCGGGCAGCAGGCCGGCGGAAAATGCCTGGGCCTGCGCGATCCCGAGATCGTCGCGTGCGAGCTTCAGGTCGGGATTGTTCGCGACCGCGAGCATCGCGACGTCCTCGGTGTCGAAACCGTCGGACGGATCGAAGCGGTGCGCGGCCAGTTCCGGCAGCGGCATGGCTGCGGGATCGACATGCAGCCGGGCGAGTGCGTCGGGGCCAGTCAGCGTCGCATGCGAAGTCAACGGCTGCGGGTGATAGGTCGTGCATCCGGCGAGCACGAAAACAGACGAGGTTGCGCACGCGGCAATCGCACGTGCGATGCGTGGCGGCGGGATCGGTGATGAGCGAAACAACATGCTCTCCGTATTGGGTTGTCGTCAAAACGTCATCCCGGCGTACCGGAACGCTGACCCGCCAATTGTCGCGACACGCAGCTTAAGGGTTGATTAAGTGCCTGGTGAACAAGGTTCGGCTTGATTGCCGACATCGCGGACGCGGTTGACCCAGGTCATTCGCGCTCTTTCGCAGCATGAACCGGTGAGCGCCGAAATGAGCGGTAGCCACATGGCCGGCCTGAGTGGATCTCTGCGAGCAGCGCGGCAAGTAGTGAGTGGTAGGCGGAACCGATGGCAACTGACGATGGAAGTCGAATGCGCGGCGTATTCAGTCAACACGACACCGGCAGGTTCGCCTCTTTCGTCGCCATCGACCAACGCACCGCAATCCAACAGTTGAGTATTGCCGTGCCTCGCGGACCGAATGCTTGCCATTCTCGGGAAATCCGGTGTCGCCCAGGACCCGGCACATGGATTGCATCCACGGTTCCGTCTGGAACATCGCCAGCCGTTGCGCCCCACTCGACTTCTCCCACGCTCGTGCCTGAACCGGGTAGCCATGTTGGTCCACAAGAATAACCGTTTGGCTTATGGCTCTTGTCCCGGAACCAGCCTCTCCCATGGGAAAGTTATCACCATTTGCCACAAATGCGTTTAAGCGCCCCGCGAGATAGGGAGATCGCGCCGCACCTGAAACTAATGCCGAATACGCTGGCGACGATACTCAAAAAGCCTTCTGCAATGTCGATAAGGAAGATGGATTGAGTTGAATTTTTGTGATTGTCATTTTCCATCAATTGCCTGCATTGAAATATTAAACAAGTAGCCAGTTCTATTGAAAATGATCTCCGCGTGATACACGACACCATGTGCAACCATTTCCTGTGTGAAATGTTCATTCCCGTGCTTTGCCAACGCCGGGAGCAGTGGGCCGTCAGGCGGAGGTGCTTTATCCAACTCCCATGAATTTCCGAATATTCGAATAACATCCTCATACGTAACACTCGAATGCTTCGAAAAAATCAAATCGACTCCACCTTGGCGTGGTTGATTTCCGTGGCGCGATCTAAATGTCGCGGAAAATTTCTCCCCGAATGCCGTTCTCCCATGCGCCCCCTTTTGTACCCCGAACTCCCCACCAATAACCCAAGCCGGTTCTGATTCACTACCCAAGCCAGAGGATATTTCACTGCCTGTAGCACCCAGCATGTCTTTTATGCATGCAGCAGAATAAAATCTATCTTCCAAAAAATAATTTTCACTCAAATATCTCTTTAAATTTAATAATAAATCAATTTGATTGATCGGAGGGTTAAACTCAAATACACATTGAGTGCTTATGACTGAAGGGCGGTGAATATTTTCTCGAAAACTCATGGCATTGCCATCTGACACTTCACCCCGGGATGTTGCCGGAATATTTTGCTCACCCAGGATCAAACGATCCTCATCAGAAAACACACGAGTGGAGAAGGTTAGGAGGCTTATCGAAAAAATAATAAATTTAAGTTTTTTGGTGTCCATAATAATTAATTTTAGATTGGCAACAAACATCAAGCCATTGAATTAAACAATCGCGATGATTTTAACTTGACAAAACAACACCATGGAATCGCGTTTATGCAAACGCAAAATCAGCAAGTCCAGCTGACGATATATCCGCTTATCCACCCCGAAGAAGCGATGGCGTGCGAACTCAACTTAATTGAGGTACTTTATTTGCACGCCAATTTTCTCTAAATCGTTTTGTCGATCCGATAAGGAAGATTGTGTTTTCAGCCATCAAGGCAAGTGCCAGATTGGAGTCTGAGATTGGGGGGTGTATTTTTTATGACGAATGTTACGGACCATTTTTGCACCTCAGTATGAGGGCCTATCGCTAACGCTTGTTCACAATAGAGGCACAGCCTGTGCCGGCAAACAATCGACTGGGATCTGATCGAGTGGCACTACGCCGACATGATGCGCATGACTGTATCGATCAAGGCGGGCAGGATGACGCCGTCGACGATCCTGCGCCGCCTCGGCTCGGAGAGCACAAAGAACAAACGCTATTTCGCGTTTCGCGAGCTCGGGCGCGTGATCCGGACACTGTTCCTGCTCAAGTACCTGAACGATCCGGAACTGCGCCGCACGATCCATACGCAGCGAATAAGGGCGAGCAGTTCAATGATTTCGCGCAGTGGCCGATGTTCGGCGGCGAAGGTGTGATCGCCGAAAACGTGCGGCACGAGCAACGCAAGATCAATTTCTACTTTAAATCAGCAGCTTAGGCCGGGATGTGGTGGATTTTTTACGAATCCCGGCCAAGCCCCTCCTAGCGACCGGCGTTGCGTAAACGATCAATCAACTGTTGAGCCAGCTCGGGATCCTTGAAATTCGACGCGGTCTGCGCGCTGCTGCCGGCGCGCAAGGTCGCCACCTGCGAACTCGGCTTGTCCAGCGGCAGCAACTTGCCCGGGCACTCGGTCAGTTGCTTTGCCGGTGCCTTGCCCAGCAGGTAATCCATCACGGTCAGGTCCACGCACTCGGTCCCGTACACCATCAGGCCATGGCTACCTTCACCGTTGACCTGGACCATGCTGGTCGCCGGCAACTGGGCAAGGGTTTCCCTCGCGCCTTTCAAAGGCGTCGGCACGTCGAACTCACTTTGCACCATCAGCAGCCGCGCCGCCTTCAGACGATCCATGCCGGGTTTGCTGATGTCCACCTGACGCTTCCAGTAGAGACAAGGCTGGCCGGCAAGGTCACGGGTCTCGTTGGTCGGCAGGCGTTCAGCCAGCGTGAACGCCGTCTGCACCCAGTAGGCAGGATCCTTGTTCGGAAGCGGCTCGTCGTTGCAAACGACGGTATTGAATACAGACCTGGAATTGCTCAAGGAAAATGACGTTCCGTTCGTGTAATAAGTCGGATCCCGTCGGCGCTCGATGATACCTGTTATCCCGCCGGTCATGATCTTGAAATCGCCTTCAAGCTCTTGATTGCCAATATATGACCTGCTATTCAGTATTTTTTCAATTTCATCCAGTGACTTTTTCTGCTCGATCAGCTTGTTTGTTTCCACGGCAAGCTTGATGGCGACAAGCGACTTATGGATATCCCTGCTCTTCGCGCCGAAGTCGAATTGGTAGGCGGTTGCAAGAACAAGCAGGGCCTTGGTCGCTTCACTCCCCAGGGAATTCAGGTTGTCGCTGACTTCCTTCGCTGTCTTTCCCAATCCAAACACATCGTCATGTTTGGCAGCATAAGGCGCGATAAATTCATTGAAAGAATGGATCTGCCCTTCCTGGGAGGCAATGGATGCATCATGAATCGATTTGCTGAAATTCATGCTGCTATCCAGCACCATCGGGCCGACCTTCTCAGGGAAAAGCCCCGCATACCAGAATCCAAGCCACGTGCCATATGATATGCCGTAGTAATGAAATTTTTCATCACCAAGCAAATGACGCATCAGATCCATATCGCGCGCTGTCGCATCGGTATTGATATAATCCGAGACAGGGCTTTTTTGACAATTATCCGCCGTATAAAGCGCATAGTTCTTGATCAACTGAACATTCTCCGGACTCGTGCCCCATTTCGAAACATCCATGGGATAGTCCGGTTCATTGCCCGCGCAGATCAGATTCGTGCTCGCCCCGACGCCCCGCGGAGAAAAGCCGACGAAATTGTACGCATCGCCGATCTCCTTGTACTTCTGCCCCAAAGCCGTACTTTCGGCTCCGTCGGACAGAAGAAAGGCCAAATCAACCGAGAGGCTGAGCCCTTCCCCGCCGGGGCCGCCCGGATTGAGGAACAAATTCGGCTTCGTTTCAGGGGATTTCTCGGCAAGCACGCGCATCATGGCAACGGAGATTTGCGCCCGGTCCGGTTTCTGATAGTCCAGCGGCGCCTTGATATTGGCGCATTGCAATCGATTTCCGAGTTTCGAGTAAATCTGATATTCATTCTTGTCACGACCCAAATACTGATCGCAACTTCCCCATTGAACGACCTGGCTCTTGTAGGCCGCCAAAGGATCGGCCGGCGCGGATGCTTCGGAGCCACCGTCGCCACCGCCGCATCCGGCGATGGACAGCATCGTTGCCAAGGGCAACGAGATTTTCAATAATTTATTTTTCATGAGGCTTCCTGTTTATTATAAATCTCCGAACGATTGTCACCCGGTCACCACCCCGGACCTGGATAAAAATCGTCACGCACTGACATTCGCTGATCTCGGAAAAGCGGACAATCTCTCCCGTCAGCGGCGGCAGATGCCACGAATCATCTGGATATTGATTGACGATCGTGATTGACGGATCGGCGACGATTGATCATTACGCCGGCCATCGGTGGGGAAGAGAATCCCGTGCGAATGGAATCCCCCTCCCCGGCAAAGCTTTACTGCGGCAGGGTTTCGAAATACTTGACAGGCAAATCGAATCTCGCCGTCGGGAACTTCGTGCTTAACATCGCTTTCAACGGTGCCAGCTGATCGAAGCTGCCGGCATGCACGACGACGATGCCCATGTCGGGCCACGCGCGCACGGATACCGGCTGGCCGCGCAACGACTGGCTGACGGCGCTTGTATCCGGATGGATCACGACGAGATCATTCGTGCTAATGCCCACCAGGTTGTCGCTCGACCGTACGACCGTGGTCGTTTCGCTGCCCGTTGGCATCGACTGAGCCCTCATGCTGGCCGACGCCCCCGAATTGCCGGCTGACGCCGCAGGATGAGTGCCGTCCGCAACGGGACGAACGGAAACCACGCCGATCGAGACCGATTGCATATGCCTGAGCTTTTGAACCAGTTCCGCCGGTGCGGTACTGCCCGGCACCAGCGGCTCGGCCGCGCCGGCCGTCGCCGTCATCGCGAATGCGCTCGCGGTGGCGCAGACGATCCGGCGTGCCATCATGTTGCTGATCCTCGGCATATCAGTGCCCCATCACGTTGATCTTGGCCGCCTGGAATGATCCGGATTCCGGATTATCTCGTTGAGCGACATCAATGAATTTGAGTGTCCACACACCCTGTGCCGACTCGCCATTGAATGCATTCGAACTCAACGTGAGGCTTTCCACGTCCGACACGCCCGGGCGGACACCGTTGAATGCATTGAACAGAACGCTGCGCGTACCGGCTGGCGAGGTCAGTTCGACGGCCATGTCGCGCATGCTGACCCTCGCCAGCCGGACGGTCAGTTGCAGCGCCTCGATCGAGCCGATACCCTGCGCGCTTACCCGGATCGGCACCGCAAGACCGCTTGCCGTGCCGGCTGCGATGCTGTCGCCGCACGTATCCGGGTCCGGCTGCGCCATGCATGAGGCCGACGCCTCCACCACAATCGCTCGCTTCATCGCCCCGGTGAGGTACGCCGAATAGCTTCTTGCCGCCGACACTGCCGCGGCCGCATCGACCAGGCCGAAGCCGTACCAGTTGTCGAACCAGCGTCCCGCCCCGTTGCGTGTCCAGGCCGGCTCCGGGACATACGGCTGGCCGTCCGGAAGCGTCACGGTCTTCGCCACGCGGGCGGCGTCGATCCGGCGCGAGGTCGTGGCGAGGATCGTTCGCACGTCCCGCCACGTCAGCCGCGGGTTCGCGTGCAACATCAGCGCGATCACGCCGGATACCGTGGGGGCCGCCGACGACGTCCCGTTCATGCTTGCCATGTAGTTGCAATCGGGGTTCAGCGAACGGGCGATTTCCGTGACCGGATCGTCAAAGGGATTCCACGCAGACTCCCCGGTCTTGACGCTCCCGCGATTGCAGCCGGACAAGTCGGTCGTCATGATGGCCGGCCCCGTGACGGAACCGGACTCCCCGCCCAGTCCCGCGACCAGCAGCGCAGAACCCGACGACGAATAGCTCGACTTGACGCCGTCGGCGTTGACGGCGCCGACCACGAGGGCCTGCGGCATCGTGTTCATCGGGTCGAGCGCGGCATTGCCGCACGCGACGCCCGCCCGCGCCGCGCTCGCACAGCTTTCCCGGAGCAGGTTGTCGAACTGGTTCCCGGCAGCCTTGACGAACACCAGCCCCTTGCCGCTTCTGAGCGCTTCGAGGTGTTGCATGACAACTCCGTCCAGGCTCGTGTCGGGATCGAAGTCGCGCACCGCAGCGCCCATGTCGCCGAACGATCCGTTGATGATGTCCGCGCTTTGCGAGAACGGCGCGCCGCCGAAAGCGTTGAGCATGTTGACCGGCGTGTCGCACTTGGCGCTGCCCGACTCGGAACAGATCAAGCGCGCACCACCCAGCCGGACGCCGGGCGCAACACCGCGCCCGCCCACGCCGTTGTTCGCCGTCGCGCCGATGATGCCGGCTACCGCGCTGCCGTGCGAGTCGTCGTTGGTCGGCGTCGGATCATGGGTGACGGGGGCGGCCGGATCGAAGTTGTACAGCATGTCGGGCGCGATGCGATCCACGAGATCCGGGTGCCGGATATCCAGGCCATCGTCCAGCACGAGCACGCGCACGCCGTCGCCTGTCTCGCCCTGATCGAAAACGGACGCGACATCGAGATCGATGCCAGGCACGCCGCCCCGGGCGGAAAAGGTCGACTGCCCCGTATTCTCGAGGTGCCACTGGTACTGCGCCAGCGGATCACCCGCAGGCCGTGTCGAGGCATCGTCATTGCCGCCACCGCAGGCCACGAGTGCCGTGGCAGAAAGCATGGCGGCTGCATATCCGCAAAGCTGGTTTAAAGATGACATTGTTTTAGCCGAATCAGGAAAATTCGGAGTGGAGGATGGATGGCAGGCATCCCGATAGCCTCGCCATCCGGTTATCGCGTGGATGTCGCCGCACACTCGTATTGACCGGACGACGGATGTTTCCTGCAGAAGGTCGGACCGTGTTCGTCGAGATGGACAGCACCGCGGACCTGATCCGGCTTGCCCGCGAACGGCCCCGGCGGCGCGTGTTTGCCGTCCATCGTGTCCCGTGTCTGCTGCCATTCGGACGCCGATGTTTCGCGCTGCCGCTGTTGCTGCCGCGCCCCTTCGGCCAGCCCCTTGTTGAATTGCGCGCTGAAGTCGCCGGCTTGTGCAGGGCCAGGCCGGGACGGTGCCAGCGCCGTGCCGGCCTGACCGCCAATCGTGCTCCGGTGCAACTGGCGGATGCGCTCCAGATCATCGCTGGCCAGATGCGACTGCGCCGCCGCCCTGCCCGTCATCGCGATGGCGCAGATGGCGAAGATGGCGATGCCGATTGCCTGCCGCTTGTTGCAGCCCATATCGAGTCTCCTTTTGACGTGCCCGACCTTGCGGGCGTGCCGCATCACCGAAGCGACGCCGGTCGCATCGGCATGCGTTGCGCGATGGAAGTGGTTCGATGCCGCTACGTCCGCGGAATGCGGACGTGCCGGTCAGGCCGAAGAAATCGAACGTCTCGATGGTTCATGCTGGGTTCCCCGTATTCGATGTGCGCGCCGTTTTGAATTTCGAATGAAGTGGCACGCTATTTGTTGGTCTGATTAAAATACAGACCAGCGTTGACGGGTATCCCTGAAACCAGTGATTTTTGGCGCTTTGCAGCGCAGCAATCGCGATTGGCGGCCGCAACCGGCATGCCGCCTGCGGGCCTCACGCGCCGGCCGGTTCGACGCGCAACATCAGTTTCGCGGCCAGCACGGTATGGCCGGGCGTGGACGAAACCTCCAGCTGCCCGCCCACGCGGGCGATTCGCGCGTGCATGCTGCGCATGCCCACGCTGATGGCCGCCACGCGAACGGCTGCCACATCGAAGCCCACACCGTTGTCTTCGATCTGCAAGACGAGGCAGTCGGCTTCGGGATAGAACATCCGGACCCGCACGATCCGCGCGCGGCTGTGCTTGATGACGTTGGCGAATGCCTCTTCCATGAAGCGCGTCAACGCCAGGCACTGGGTCGCGCCGGGCCTCGCGTCCCAGGCGCGCGGGATATCCCAGTGCGCGGCGATCTCCAGTTCATCGAACAGCTGCATGAAGCGATGCCGCAGCGGCACCACCCACTCCATCGGCGTGGCGGGCACCTCGATGCCGACGCTGGTACCGCTATCGATGGTCTGACGCAAATCGTTGCGTATCACCTTCAGCAACGAAAGCACCTGTTCGTTTCTGAGCGGTACGCGCGCCTGTTCGACCATGGCCATCATGCGCACCAGCGAGCCGCCGAGGCCGTCGTGCAGGTCGTGCGCGATTTCCAGGCGCTCGTGAAGCCGCGCGTTCGTGACAGCCAGCGCATGCTCGCGCGTGAGTGTCGTGGTGAGTTCGCTACGCGCCTGCTCGACGCTCTCCTCCAGCTCACGGTTGAAACGCTCGATGCGCTGCTTGTCGCGCGCCATGCGCAAGCCGAGGACGGCCGACATGCCGAGCATCGCGATCGCGCCCGTGACGGGCGAAATCGGGTACCCGCCAATCACGTTGCACAGGATCAGCAGATCGTGCAGGCCGGCGACCAGAAAGATCAGCAGGCAGGCGGCCAGCAGCCAGTAATCGGAGCGCCGCGAACGCAATGCATGCCACTGAAAGCGCAGGCAGTTGAGGGTGAACACGACCGCGGGGACCAGGAAACCCACGAACAGGGCGGTCCGCAAATGGTCATCGGGCGTCGCCGCCAGCATGATCAGCAACGTGGCCGCGCCCGTCCACAGCGCGCGTTCCGCCCTGCGCCACCGCTGCCCGCAGAACCGCAGCGTAAAGATGCAAAAGCACGCGCAATGCAGCACCTGAAACATGATGTTGGCGCGCGCGGCCATCAGCGTGTCGGGAAACGGCCAGGGT
The DNA here is from genome assembly GCF_002563755.1 of Burkholderia sp. JKS000303. NCBI lineage: Bacteria > Pseudomonadati > Pseudomonadota > Betaproteobacteria > Burkholderiales > Burkholderiaceae > Burkholderia > Burkholderia sp. JKS000303. The sequence goes on along the minus strand of NZ_PDBZ01000002.1, from coordinate 648,848 downwards.
GTGGTGGCCAGCACGTTCGACGCGAACAGCGCCCACATCAGATTGGTCAGCGCATACCAGCCGTAATCGTCCTGCCGGCGATGCGCGAGCCACGCAAAGAAGAACAATCCGCTCATCATGGCCGACGCGATCAGGTTCGCCATGAACAGCGTGCGCATGTGCCATTGCCAATCGTCGTACCGCGCCTGCATGGCCGCAGGATCGCCCAGACTGACCGGTCCGAGCCCGGGCGACTGTGCGGCCACGCCGACCACGCGCACCCAGATCACATTGGCGCCGTCGTGCACCAGGGCGTCGGGAATCCGCCAGTAGCGCGGCATGTTCCAGCTGCGCGACAACGGCTCGACCAGATGCGCATCCCGCCAGATGCGGTGCTCGTTGACGAACACCTCACCCGCCATCACCATCGACCGCAACGCCAGCGCCAGCGATTCGGGATGCCCGCCGCGACACGTTTGTGTCCAGTCCACCCGGTACCAGACCGAGCCGCTATAGTCCGGCCAGCGCCGCGTCCAGTCGTCCGGCAACGCAACGGGCGTCCAGCGGGCGTCCGTCGGGCGGCTACCGTCGCTCGCGCCTTTGGCGGCCCGGACCGAAACGATCCGCGCGTCGCATGACGGCGTCGCGGGCGATTGCGCCCATGCGGCACTCGCCAGCACGAGCAGCCAAAGGGCGAGCCACCGTGTCAATCGAGCAAGCCTCGCGAGCGCGCCGTATGGATCGCGCGCGTCCGCGACGACACGGCAAGCTTCCGATAGATGTGCTTGATGTGACATTCGACGGTGTGGCGTGACAAGTGCAGTTGTTCGGCGATTTCGCGATTGGCGAGGCCCTCGGCGACCAGGCGAAGAATCTGGCTCTCGCGCGGACTGAGCGCTTCCGCCGGCTCGTCGTCGATCCGTGCGGACGGTTGCGGGCGCAGCTCCGCGATGATGCGCCGCGCAACGAACGGATCAATGGGCGCGCCGCCGCGCAGCACGCTGCGGATGGACAGCGAGACTTCCAGGTCGTCGCGCTCCTTGAGCAGGTAGCCGGTCGCGCCGGCACGCAGCGCCGCGATGATCATGTCCTCCGTACTCCACGCGGAAATGACGAGGATCGCAAGCGCCGGATCGGCAGCGTGCATCTCGGCGATCAGCTCGATGCCGTTTCCGTCGGGAAGACCGAGATCGACCAGCGCCAGGGCGATCGACCGTTCGGCAACGCGTGCGCGCGCCTCGGCAAGCGATGCGGCGAACAGCAAGGCATCGGGCTCGTAGCCCAGTTGCAACAGCAGGCTTTCGAGCCGCCGGCAAACCAGCGGGTCGTCCTCGACCAGCAGCACTGGCACGGGAAGCGTGAATTCGTGGAGGTTCGTGCTGGTAGACATAGATGACGGCGAATCGATTTGACTGCTTGGCGTGACGCAATATATCGGAGGCGGAATCGACCGCGCAAGCTCCACGAAAGGTACCGCATTTTGAAGGATGATTTTCGATTCACCATCCATGACCGGGGAGCGCGGCACGATTTCCAGGAAAAAGTACGCCTCGTCGCGGCACCCGCAACCTCCGCGCTCGATGACTTTGACGTGTCGTTGATCCCTTCGGAGACGCGGGTATCAAGCGGATGTCCGCCGCGAGCCTCGACTCCGCTTTGCCGGGCCTGCTCGAACTTCAGTCGATCCGCACACTACCCCGACGCACCATTGCGATAGACCATGCTCCCTGCCGTCATCTGCTCCGCCGCGCCGTTCGACGTGAACGCGATCTCCACGAGATCGCGTCCCCAGATCACCGGAACCTTCACCGACATCCCGCCGCGATCGTCCGCGAGCGGCGTCAGCAACTGGTATTGCAGCGTGCCGATGTCGTAGTCGTTGAAGCACACCAGGATGTAGCCGGGCGCCCAGTCGGGCGCGCTCAACGTCGTGCGCAACGGGCTCGACAAGATCGCCGGCGCCGAATCGTCCGACTCATTGGTCGGGATCCACGTCGTATTCATGCGCGCCTGCCACGCCGCCGACAGCGGCGGCACGCCGGTCGACAATTGCTGGCCGATCGGGTTCGTGACATACGCATAACCGAGTCCCGGCGCGCTCCGGCTCATCAGGTAGCGGTATTGAATGCCCGGGTCGTCGGGGTCGGCGACGACGGTAAAGCGGTAACTGGTCGCGCTGCCGTCGCTCCACCACCAGCCGTCGCTGCGATACCGGCATGGGGTTGCGGTCAGCGGCGACCACGCAGTGCCGGTCCACGTGTCGATCGTGAGGCCGTCGGCCGCGACCTGGACCTGCAACGGCTTGCCGAGGTTCGCGTAAATGCCGGCGGCGGCGGAGACGTCGGGCGCCGCGGCGGGCGCCGGCACGGCAACGCCGACCTGGGCGGGCCGCGCGGCACCGAGCGCGCCATCGTCCTGCAACGCCTGGAACAGAATGCCCTCCACCAGCAGCGCCGCCTCGTAGCCCTGGTGGCCGGTGATCATCAACGCGATCTGCGCGTCGGGCAGCACGGTGAATTCGGACTGGAAGAAATCCGTGGCGCCGCCCTTGGTCCATGCCGTTACGCCGGCCGCATCGAAATTGGGCGCGCGGACGTTGTCCCAGCCGAGCCCCCACTGCCATTCGGGCGACGGATTGATCTGCAGCGTGGACGTCTGGTTCGAGCCCATGTCGGTGATACCGGCCGCCGATACGATGCGCTGCCCGCGATACGTGCCGCCCGCCACGAACAGTTGCGCGAGCTTCATCATGTCGGCCGGCGTGGTGCTGAGGCCGCCCGACGCAAACGGGCTCACGAATTCCTGCGGATACTGCCGGCCGTCCCGATACGGCAATGCAAACGCGCCGGCCGTCGGCACGCTCGTCAGAAACCCCGAATCGGTCATCCCGAGCGGCGCCAGGATGGTCTGCTGGACGAAATCCGCGTAGTTCATCCCGGTCACGGCCGCTACGATCTGCTCGATCATCGTGAAGCCGTCGTTGCAATACACGGCCAGCTCGCCCGGCCGGTGCTTCAGGTGCTGGTTCGCGAGCGCGGCTTCGGTATCGGCGGCGTAGCCCGCCGCCGGCGCACCCAGCATGAACGCGTTGCGTCCGTTCGTTCCGGGAAATCCAGATGCATGCGACAGCAGATGGCGGGTCGTGATGTCGACGTACGCGGGCGACAACATCGTGAAGGTCGGCAGATAGCGGACGATCGCGGTATCGAGATTAATCTGCCCGCGATCCTGCAGGATCAGCGCCGCCAGCGCGGCCACCACCTTGCTGCACGACCCGATGTTGTAGCGGGTCTGCCCGGTCGCGTCGACCGGCGGGCTCATCGCCGCATGTCCGAACGCCTGTTGCCAGACGATCCGGTCGCCCTTGAGCAGCGCCACGGAGAGGCTCGCGACGGCCGCGTTGGCGTCGAGCTGCGCCTGAATCAACTGGCGGCCGAGTGCGATGGTGCGGCTGTAAGGCGGCGCGCTCGGGCCGTCGCCGCACCCGCCCAGCGCGGCGGCCAGCATCCCGGCGCCGCCGTAGCCGAGGAACCGGCGGCGCGGCACGCTCGCGGGCCGGCCGTCGTCGCTCATCGTGCCTTTCATGCGGGCACTCATGCGCGCTGGCACTGCCATCCGGACGCCGCCATCGTCTCGACGTCGTTCACGTTCGACAGGCTGATCTCGAACAGGTCGCGGCCGGGCATGACGGGTATCTGGACGGTCATCCCGCAGCGATCGTCGGCGAGCGGTTTCAACAGCTGGTAGCTGGTATGCGCGCCGCCGTCGGTGCTGTAGGCGAACACGACGTAGCCAGGCAACGCGCCAAGGGTGCCGAGCGACACGCGCAGCAGGCCGCCGGCGAACACCGACTGCGCCGATTCGTTGATCACGTTCCACGACGTATTCACGCGTGCCTGCCATGCGGGCGTGAGCGCCGGCAACGCCGGCAACTGCTGCGCCAACGGTGTGACGCGGAACACGTAGCCCGACGGGTCGACGACCCGCTTGGTCAGATACCGGTTGCTCACCGCATTGCCCGCGGCGTCGGTGCCGGGCAGGATATCGAACCGGTACGACGCGGTATCGCCGTCGCTCCACCACCAGCCGTCGCTGCGGTACACGTACGGCGTGCTGCCGGGGCCGACGGCCGTCCATGCCGTGCCGTTCCATTTCGTCAGCGCGAGGCTGCCGTTGGCGTTCGCGACGACCTGCATCGGCGCCGATTCGTTGCCGTAGATGCCGCCGGCCGCCGACACATCCGGCGCCTGCGCGGCGGGCGGCGCGGCGGTATTCACCCGCGCGGGCGCGCCGGCGATACTGCCGTCTTCCTGCAGCGCGCGCAGCAGGATCGCGGGCGCGATGGTGCCCGCGTCGTAGCCCATGCTGCCGGTGATCATCAGCGCCATTTGCGCGGCGGGCAGCACGTAGAAATGACTGGAAAAGAACTGCGTGCCGCCGCTCTTGTACGCACCGGCGGAGCCGGCCGCGCGCAGGATCGGATCGTCGACGTCGTCCCAGCCGAGGCCATACGCATAGGAATAGCCGAGCCGGGTCGACTGGATCAGCCAGCGGTTGGTCTGGTCCGTCAGCATGTCGGCGATCCCCGCCGTCGACGCGATGCGCTGGCCGCGGAACACGCCGCCGCCGATGAACATCTGCGCGAGGTTCATCATGTCGACCGGGGTGGTCGACAGGCCGCCGGTTGCGTACGGATTCGCGAATTCCTGGCCGTACTGGGTGCCGTTCGAGTACGCCAGCGCGAACTGGCCGCCGACCGGCACGCTGGTCAGAAAGCCCGAATTCGTCATGTTCAGCGGCGCGAGGATGTTGCGCTGGACGAAATCGGTGAAGCTCAGCCCGGTGACGGCCGCGACCACCCGCTCGAACAGCGTGAAGCCGTCGTTGCAGTACACCGCGAACTGGCCGGGCACATGATTCAGGTGTTCGTTGGCGAGCACCGTCTGCGCGTCGGCCGCATAGCCGGGAATCGGCGCATACGAGAACATGTTGTTGACGTTCTGGCCGGGCAGCCCCGACGCATGCGACAGCAGATGGCGCGACGTGATCTGCGTGTACTGCGGCGACAGCATCGAGAACGACGGCAGGTAGCGCACGATCGGCGTATCGAGGTCGATCAGCCCGCGATCCTGCAGGATGACGCCGGCCAGCGCCGCGATGACCTTGGTGACGGAGCCGATGTTGTAGCGCGTCGTCGGCGTGGCCAGCGCTGCCGGGCTGATCACGGCATTGCCGAACGCCTGCGCCCACACCACCTGGCCGTCCTTGAGCAACGCGACGGAAATGCTGGCGAGGTTCTGGCGATCCGCGGCGAGCGCGGCCTGAATCGCCTGCTGCCCGGCCGCGATGGTCGCGCCGTAGGTCGACTGCTGAATGGTGTCGGCTCCGCCGCAGCCGGGCAGCATCGCGGACAGCAATCCCGCGCCGGCGTATTCGAGAAAGTGCCGGCGGCCGGCGCTCGCCGGTGCGGCGCCGCGGCGCGGGTCGGGTAGATCGTGGGGATGGGCCATATTGCCTTCTCAGGAAACCTGCTCTGCGGCACGGCGCGCGTCGCGCGTCGTCAGGGAACTGCCGTCCGGGCTCCAGCCCGGCGGCCGGATGAGGTAGTTGATCGCGACCGGCAGGCTGCCGGCCTTCGCGAGATCGCGCGCGATGTTGCCCCACTCGTAAAACGCGATCCTGAACGGGTTGTCGGTGCCGATGCTCGACGTCAGCCCGTAGTGCGGCGTGAAGCGCTCGGGCGTGTACGACCGGAACAGCCGGTCCCAGATCATCGTGGTGCCGGCGTAGTTGGTATCGAGGTAGTCGAAATCGCTGCCGTGATGGACGCGATGCTGCGACGGCGTGTTCAGCAGCGCTTCGAACCAGCGCGGCATCTTGCCGATCGCTTCCGTGTGGATCCAGAACTGGTAGATCAGGCTCACCGACTGCATGAACAGGATCATCTTCGGATGGAACCCGACCCACGGCATCCACGCCCAGAACAGGAACGATCCGGTGATCGTGCCCGTCCACGTCTGGCGCAGCGACACCGACAGGTTGTAGCGCTCCGACGAGTGGTGGACCGAATGCGACGCCCAGAACCAGCGCACCTCGTGGCTCAGGCGGTGGAACCAGTAATAGCTGAAGTCGTCCGCGAAGAAGCACAGCACCCACGCCCACCAGACGTTCGTCGGGATCGTGAAGATCCGGTGCGCGTACACCCAGCTCAGCACCGCCAGCACCAGCCCGCCGGTCAGCACGCTGACGACGAATGCGCCGGTCGCGAGCGCGAGGTTCGCCAGCGTGTCGCGGGTGCGGTACAGCGACCGGCCGAGCACCGCCGCCAGCACGAGTTCGACCGCGATCAGCACCGCGAAGGCCGGGAACGCGGCCACCATGATATTGGGCAGATTGTGCATGACCGTTGCGCTCCAGGCCGGCGGGCGATAACGCCGGCCATTGCCGTTCCAGGATTCGACCGCGACCTGCCGGTCGGCTCTTGCGCAAGGTGGACACGCGTCAGGGGCCGGGCACGGCACCCTGTCGCGTTGCTTTCAGAAGGTACTGCGCCCGGCTGGCTCGGCCGCGTCCGGTCCGGCCGGTTGCCGGCCGGCTCGAACGACGGGTTGGTCTCCCCGTTTCTCCAGGCTTTCTTCGACACCCCGCGCGATTGTTCTCGTGACGATTCGCTTTTTTGTGACGATTACCTGCAGCTCCCAAGGTACTGCACCCGATTCGCACGGGTAAATACCGCATATGCAGTATTCGCGGCGGCGAGGCCCGCGGGGCCGATCGCGTCAGGCCATCGCGTCGATCAGTAGTTGCATTTCCTGCGGGTCGAGCGGCTTGTGCAGCACGCTGAAGCCGCTCGATGACGCGGCATGAATGCCGGCGGGCGACGTGTCGCCGGTCACGATGATCGCCGGTATCTCGCGCCCGGTCGCCCGCAGCACCGCGCGCACGACATCCGCGCCCGTCACGTGCCCCGCCAGCCGGAAATCGGTCACGATCATGTCCAGCTCGGCGCGATGGGACGTCGCCAGCTCGATCGCGCGCTCCATCGACTGCGCGGCCACGACGACGTGGCCCCAGGCACGCAGCAAGGTCTGCATGCCGGCCAGCACGTCGCGATCGTCGTCGACGACCAGAATGGTTTTGCGCGGGCGGTCCAGGCCGGACTCCGCCGCCTCGCCCGGCCGACCGGAGCCGGCGTCGTGCGGCCGGGCCCGCGGCATCGCCGGCAGTTGCACGGAGAACCGCGAGCCGCGCCCGGCGGTCGAGCGCACCCGGACGCTGGCGCCGATCAGCACGGCCGTGCGCTGCACGATGGCCAGCCCGAGGCCGAGCCCCTGCTCGCGGTCGCGCGCCGCATTGCCGATCTGGTAAAACTCGCGAAAGATGTTCGACAGCTGGTCGGCCTCGATGCCGATGCCGGTATCGAATACCTGGATGTCGACCTCGGCGCCGCGCGGCCGGCACGCGATGAGGATGCCGCCGGCCGGCGTATAGCGAACCGCGTTCGACAGCACGTTCGACAGGATCGTGTGCAGCAGCACCGCGTCGGTTTCCAGCCAGACCGGCGTCGGCCGGATCGTGAGCGTCAGCCCCTTGGCCGACGCGGCCTGGCGAAACTGGTTGTCCAGCGCATCGAGTTCCTGCTGCAGCGGGAAACGGCGCGGCCGCGCATCGATCACGCCCGCATCCAGCCGGGAAATGTCGAGCAACACGTTGAGCAGCTGCGACATCCCTTTCAACGCGGTGCGCAGCCGTTCGGCGATATCGCCGAGTGCCGCGCCGTCGACGCTCGGCGCCCGCGCCATCGCGCGCAGCGTCGCGATGTAGAGGCCCAACGCATGCGTCGGCTGACGCAGGTCGTGGCTCGCGGCGGCGAGGAATTGCGACTTGCTTCGGTTCGCGAGCTCGGCGCGCTCCTTCTCCTCGGTCAGTTGCCGGATCAGCTCGACGTTCTCGAAGCGCAGCGATACCGCGTCGCGCACGGTGCGCTGGAGCGTGCGGCTGAACGCGAGATTGACCGCGAGCAGGAACAGCGACAGGAATCCCAGCACCGAAAACAGCGCGCTGCCATACATGAACGAGCGGATCGCGAACGGCAGCACGGTCGGCAATGCGTAGGCCACGTAGGTCGGCCACCACGACGACAGCGACGCCACCGACCCGCCCGTCATCCCGGCCAGCACGATGCAGATCAGCGCCGTCACGATGGTGTTGTGCGGCGAGAAGAACAGCACGCCCATGGCGCCCCACAGGCAGCCGGACACGCCGGCGAACAGCATGTAGGTGCGGGCGCGGCGCATCACCGTGTCGACCGGATGCGGGCCCGAGCGCCGGTCCCGCCAGACCACCGCGGTGCGGATCGCGGTCAGCACGCAGATCGCCGCGGCCCATCCGAGCAGCGTGTGTCGCGGCACCTCGTCCCGGAGCAGGAAGCTCGTGAGGCTGACCACGGCGACGTTGCCGAACAGGATCGGCGGCGACTGGCGATACAGCGTATTGACCAGTTCCAGCTGCACGTGGGCACGATGTTCTTGCGCTATCTTTTTTGCCATTTCAAAATCGCGTGGCGAATCCGGCGTTAGACTGGCGTGAAGTCGATCTGGTCCACCGCGTGACGTGTCGCAACGGGGATTGCAGCGTATTGTCGCAAAGGAACGAGCTTCCAGGTGACCCGGGAGAAGGCGAAAGAAAAATGAAAAAAATCGTGCTTGCCGAAGACCACGCCATCATTCGCGACGGGCTGAAGCTGTTGCTCAGGACACGGGCCAACTGGGCCGTCGTCGGCGACACCGGCGACGGCCGGATGGTCGAGCAACTGGTGCGCGACACGCAGGCCGACCTGCTGCTGCTCGATCTCGACCTGCCCGGCTGCCCCGGCATCGACCTCGCGAAACGCATCAAGGCGCAGTCGCCGCCAACCCGGATCCTGGTGATCACCGGCAACCAGAACCCCGCGATGGTCCGCGCCGCGATGGGCATCGGCGTCGACGGCTACCTGCTCAAACACGAAGATGGCGACGAGTTGCTGCATGCGATCTCGCTGGTGCTGTCCGGCATTCGGTATGTCAGCGACGCGCTCGCGCATGTCGTCGAGAGCACGTGCGACACCGACGCGCAGCCGATCACCGCGCGGGAGAAGGAAATCCTGGTGCTGATCGCCCACGGGCACTCGAGCAAGGACATCGCGACCCGGCTGAATCTGAGCGTGCTGACGGTGCGCAAGCATCGGCAGAACCTGATGGCGAAACTGTCGCTGCACAACGTGGCCGAAGTGACCGCGTATGCGATACGCGACGGTCTGACGGGCGTGCCCGGTTCGGCCGAGTTTCCGGTCGAGGAATCGTTGCGTTGACCGTCAGGCGGTAGCCGGGGCCGGCATGCCGACCCCGGGCTACACGCTCGCTGCCGAGCGGCGGCCTCGCCCCGATCGAGACCGCCGGCCGCGACGAACCGCTGCTACTGCGTATCCATCGTGCCGTACGACGAGTTGAGCGAAGGCGACGACAGCAGATGCGTGCCGTCACTCGAGTCCGAGCGGGCCCGGATGAGCGGGGTCTTTTCTTCCTGTGCCTGCGTGCCGGGCAATCCCGACGGAGCGGGCTCACCGACGCGCGCACTGCCGACGCGATCGGAGAACTTGCTCCTTGCCTGGTCCCACATCGTCTTGCCGTCGTTCAGCAGCACGTCGCCGATCCCGAACGGCAGGCCGCCCACGGCGCCCGTCCACGTCGCTTCCGCGAGTCCGAGGCTCCACGGCTTGTGCTCGATCGCGTTGGTCGCCATCTGCGTCACGTCGTTGGCCGCGATGCCCTCCGAGACGTTCACCAGCATCCGGATTCCGGTTCGCGCCGCCAGGCTCGGGATCGCCTTGATCGCGTCCGCGGCCAACGTCGCGTATCCGAACGACATCGCGCCGAATATCGCACCGCTCACCGCGCCGCTCTCGAGCGCCTGCGCAAAGCCCTTGCGGGTGAATTCGCTGCCGGGCCGGCAGTCGTATTCGAAGCCCGAAAACCCGACGCCGAACAACGTGTTCGTGGTGACCTGGGTCAGGAAGTTCGCACTGGAGGCGGCGAGCTTCGACGTCGTCGACAACGTGATGTTGAAGCACGACGGCGTCGACGCGGAGGCCGTCGAACTGCCGGCGGACGCCGAGGACGCTGCGCCGTCGGCGAGCGCATCGCCGGCCGCCAGGCCGTCGGCCAAACCCTCCTCCGCCACCGCCACCGGCACTTCCGCCGCGCCGAACGTGAAGAGGCTCAGGACGAACCCGCCGATCATCACGGCCGCCATCCCGATGCCGATGCCGACCTGCTCGCCGACGGTGATCTTGTTGCCGGACGGATCGGCAAACACGAGCGGGTTGTTACCGACGAACACGTAAGGGCTCGCGGTCTGTCGCGCCGGATCGGCCGACAGGAAGCGCCGCAGCCCCGGTGAATACAGGCGCGCACTGAAGTTGTAAAGCCCGCTTGCGTCGTCGTATTCGCGCCCCATGAAACGGAACGGCACCGCATCCTGGTTCGGACCGTCGCTCGATACGAGCGACCCGAACGCGCGATACGCGAATCGGGCAACCAGCTGGTTTTGACTGTCGACGACGGCCCAGACGCTCTGCGCCGCATCCTTCAGCGGGAAATAGCGCTGATCGCTGATCGCGGCGACGAGCCCCGTCGGTCCGTAGACGAACGCCGACCACGCGCCGCCGAGCAACGCCAGCAACGGGCGCCTGCCGAGGCCGTTGAAATAGACGTCGGCCAGCGTCGCGCCGCCGCGCCATCGCATCACGCGCTGATCGACGCCGTTGTACGCGAACTGCTGCGTCATGCCGCCGTTCGCCGATGCGACGCCCAGCACCATGTTGGTCGCCGTGTCGTAAGCGAGCGTCATCGCGCCGGTGCCGGTCAGGTTGCCGCGTGCGTCGTAGGTGAACGACGTGCTCGCGCCGCCGTCGATCGTCAGCGTGTCGAGCCGGTTCGTGCCCGCCGTGTGGTCGAACGCGTATGCCTGCCCGCCATCCTGCGTCAGCGACCAGATATTGCCGTTGGCGTCGTACTGGCCGACCTGTTCGCTGCCCGTCGACCCATCGTCGACCGACGCATCGAGCAGCCGGCCCTGGGCGTCGTAGCGGAACGCGGTGGTCGACGTGCTCGGCGTGTCCGGCGTGTCGAACGACAGCGAGATCGTGCGGGATTGCGGGGCCCCGTTCGCGTAATAGCCGTAGCCGATCGCGAACGGCGCGCTGCCCCGGCCGGCGACGGCGACCGTCTGCGACACCGGCCAGCCCGGCGACGCATAGCCGTATGTAGCGGCGAGCGTGCCGCCGTTGCGGATCTCCTGCTCGATATCGCCGTCGGGGGTGTACGCATACGACGCGATGTCGGTAGGCGTCGTATGCGACGAGCCGATGCCCGTCACATGGGCCGCCTGATCGTACCGGTAGTACACGTTCGCGAGCGGCGACGACGACGGATACGCGATCGCGACGATCTGGTCGAGATTGTTGTACGCGTAGCCGATCGCGCCGCTTGCCGCGGGCTGCCCGTCCACCGCGAGCGTCGCCACCGTGACGCGGCCGTTCGCGTCGTAGGTGAACGATTCGTTGACCTGCACCGGCCGGGCGCCGGCGATGTTCGACGGGGCGAGGTTATAGGCAACCGAGCCGGTCTTCCGACCGATCTGCGTCGGGTCGTTGCCGTTGCCGTCGTAGTCGTTGCGACGGACCACGGTAAACGGCACGTCACCGCCCGGCCATCCGGGGTCGCTCGCATGCGTGCTCAGCGCCGATGCGTCCCACGGCTGCGCGACCGTGCCCTGTTCGGTCACGCGTCCGAGCGCGTCGTATTTGAAGTAGATGAAACCGAGCGTATCGGGATCGAGCGCCGGCTGCACGAAGCGAACGCGCGAGCTGCGATCGCAGAGGAACGCGGTCTCCGCGCTGTCCGTGTCGGTCGACTCGAGCGTCCGGCCCGCGCCGTCGCGCTGCAGCGCCGACACGTACGCGGCGGAATCCTGCTGCGGCGAATCGGTGAAACTGTTCGGCTCGCTGATCGACGTCGTGCTGCCCGTTGCCGAGAAATCGACGCTCGCGAGACTCTGCCCGGACACGACGCCCGTACTGTCGCTCATGCTCGAGCCGACTTCGCGGCCATGCGTGTCGCGCAGACGCAGCACCTGGTTCTTGACCGGTCCCGTCACCGTCTGCGTGACATAGTTCGCGGGCAGATCGAACGCGCCGGCCGTATTCGCGCCGAACGCGATTTGCGTCGTCTGGCGTTGCGCGCGCGTCGTGCTCGCCAGATCGTGCACCGCGTACGCCTTGCCCGGTACGCCCTGCTCGATGCGCCGGGTGCGCGGCGACGCCTCGAACCGATAGCCGAAGTACGGATAGCCTTCGTCGTTCGAACGGCTCGCGACGCCGTCGTTCTGCCCGGCGTAGTAGTCCGCGACGTCGCCGGTCATCGCCCACGTATCCTGCGTCGCCGCGAGGAACGCGCCGACATCGACGAAGCTCGCGCGATAACCGAACAGCGGCCGCGTCGCGCCGCCGCCGAAGCTGGCCGGCGCGCTGCGCGTGATCGCGATCGTTCGGCCGAGTGCGTCGGCGATCGTGGCCGACACCACCGCGTCGCTGCCGACCCATTGCTGAGTCTGCCGCTTGCGCCCCGCGCCGTCGCGGAACGCCACCGCCAGCCGCACGCCGGCGAGCATCGCAACGTTGGTCAGCGCCAGCGTATTCGGGCCGGTCGACAGGCGGATCGCGGCCGGGTCGCCGGCGTTCACCGACGTGCTGAACAGCAACTGCCCGTCGCCGAAGAACGCCACGCGGCCGTTGCCGAGCACCAGCAGCCATTGCACCGGCAGGTTCGGCGGCGCGCCGAGCGGGGCCTGCACGGTGCTGCCGTCCGGCGCGGCAAACGAGAATCCGGCGGCGGGATCGTAGCTGATCGAATAGCCGGCGCCGAACGTCACGCCGAGCGCACCGGCGAGCGCGCCCTGTGCCGCGATCTCGACATAGAACGCGGTGGTCGACGCACCGCCGAAGTTGCCGCCCTGCCACGTCAGCGTGTCGTTCGCCGCCGCCGTGTGCTGCAGCGCGCCGCCCGAGCAGCGCCAGTTCGTCGCGACGTTGCTGGCCGCCCAGCGCTGCCGCCACTCGTCGCCGGTCAGGAACGTCTCGAGCGTGCCGCCGAGATCGGGGCTCACCGACAGATCGGCGTTCGGCGCGGCGGCATCGAACCGGCCGCCGGCATTGCCTTCGCGCGACAGGAACGCGATCGACATCGTCTTCACCTGCTGGTCGGTGCCGATCGTCGCGGTCAGCCGCTGGAACGCGTTGTAGCGGCGCTGGAGCGTCGTGCCGGCCGTGTCGAGCGTCGCCGTCAGCAACCGGTACGACGGATCGTAGACGCGCACCGTCATCTTGCTGACGAGCGGCGTGACGAACACGTTGTCGAGCAGCACGACGTCGCTGCTCGCGTTGGCCGCCGCCACCGCGAGCGTGACGCCGCTTTGCCCGGCCGTTACCGGAATGCCCAGCGTGCAATAGACCCACTTGCCGCCTGAATCCGCGAACGGCGCGACGCGCGGCGTACCCGCGATGCCGTCGACGCTGAGCGTCGCCGTGAAGCCCGCGCCGGCCACCGGCATGAAACCGGCCGGCGTCTTGTACCAGAAGCCGAGCAGATAGGTGGCATCGACATTGGCCGGCGAAAGCTGCACCGACACCGTGCCTTCGCCGTTCGGTGCGAGCGCGAGGCTCGTCGTGCCCGTGTGTGCGTCGCCGACCACCGGTCGGCAGCCGTTGACGGTCCACCCGCTTCCCGTCTCGTACGATTCGAAGCCGTAATACGCGCACTCGCCGCGCTCGACCGATGCGTTCGTGAACAGCGCGACGGCGAACGCCGAATCGGTGCCGTACAGCGTCGACTGCGCGACGCCCATCGCATCGCGGGTTTCGGTCGGCTGACCGTACGGCGTGCAGGCGAGCGTGGCGGTCGATGGCAGCCAGCCCTGCGGCGCGGCGCCCGCGTCGCGTCCGGTGAACGGAAACGGCACCCGTCCGTCGGCGCTACGGATGAATTTCCCCGCCTGGGCCGGCACGACGACGCCGTCGTACACGCACGGAAACAGCGCGTACGTGCTCGCCGACGCCTGCGAAACGACGGCTTCGCCGCCGTCGCGGCGCCAGTACGTGACGCTCTGCGCGATATCGCCGAAGCGGTGCTGCGCGAGCAACGCGGCGGCCGGCGCCGGGTCGTTCATCTGGTACGCGTAGAGGGTCGTGTTTTTGAACGTCTCGAGCTGCCCGGTGCCGCCGTACGTCGTGGTGTCGGTACCGACCACGTTGCCGGAGAACGGCGCGTCGAAGCCGTCGCTCACGTAGCGCGCGGTCCGGCTGCTCGTCACGCCGTCTTCGATCGTGGTCTGGGTCGTCCGGCACAGGAAGCCGCCCTTCAGGTGCAGCGTGCCCGCGCGCGGATCGGTCGGCGACGCCGCGCGCGCGACGTACACCTTCCACTGCGTCGTCGTGGACGCCAGCAGCGCGCCGGTCGTGTCGTAGGTGTCGACCTGATGCAACTGCCCGTCGAGCATGTCGTAGAAGTCGCTGCCGTCGCGCACGTTCAGCCCGTTCAGGTAGCGGTTCACGGTGCGCCCGAACAGCGGCCGGGACGGATCGCCGGTGCCCGGATAGACGATCGACGTGTAGTACTTGAACACCTGGCCGGTCGGATCGCACGCGGCGGTTGCCGGCTCCGGCGCGAAACAGGTCGCGCTGGTCTGTCCGAACCCGTTGTCGATCGACAGCCCCGTCACCGCGTAGTGGTGGAGACGGCCTTCGACCGCATCGCCCGCGTAGCTGTGCAGGATGATCCGGGTCGCGTTGTCGAAATTGCCGTCCGCGCCCGGATACGCGACGAACATTCCGGCGCCGCCGGGATACGTGCCGGGGCCGACGTCGCCTTCGTCGGCCGTGTAGATGCGCTCTTGCGCGAAGGCCTGCGCGGAAATCGACACCCGCCCGTTGCGCAGCAGCGTCGCCGCGGCCTGGTCGCTCTCGGGCGACGTGCTGTCGCTGACGAAATACGCGAGGAACTGCGGCGCTTCGTCGATCACGGCTTCGGCATTCAGCACGTAATTGCCGTCGCCGCCGAGCGCCTCATTGACGCGCGCCTGGAGATCCGCGCACGGCGTATGGCCGACGACGCCGTCCCATTCGCACGCGTGGCCGCGGAAGTACAGATACTGGCCGAGCGTCAACCAGTCGGTGCCGCCCCCAGACGGCCAATTGGACGTTTCGCTGAAGTCGATCGGCAGCGTCTGCGCGGGGGTGGCCGGCTTGCGTGTCCACGCGCCGCAGTCGGTATTCGGATCGAACGACAGCACCTGCGCGGTGGTGTCGCCGCCGCCGTTCGGATACGCGAGGATGCGCAGCGCATAGTCCGGGCCATAGGCGTAGCGCTGCTCGAGGCCGGTCGGCGCGCTCTCCGCCTGCAGTGTGTTGTTCTCGAGCCAGGTCTTGCCGTTGAAGCGCAGCACATGCCCGGCCACCGCGACGAGTTCGTTGCCGATCGAGCCGGCGATGCGCTGGACGCCCGGATCCTCGCTGTCGACCCGGTCGTCGAACGTGTGGGTTGTCAGCGGCAGGACGGGCCGGTACAGCGCGTCCCACTGGACGATCGTCACCGTATAGGAGATCTGCGTGTCGCTGGTACTGAGCAGGTTGCTGACCGCGACGAACGAATCGGACGGGCCGAGCGTCACGCTCGACGGGCTGGACGCCGAAAAATTCCCGATCTGCGCTCTGGACGCGGCGTTCCAGTTCAGGCAGGCGTCGAGCGCGAACAGCGACACGTTGCCCTGCATGTCGAGCAGCAGGTAATACTCGTTGCGCGCGACCGCCAGGGCCAGCGCCTGCATCGTGAAGTGCTCGACCGTCCATGCGGCATCGGGCCATCGCCATGTGACGCGGTCGTAGCTCGTGGTTTCGTGCACGACGTCGGTCGTGGCCGCGATCAGGAACGTGTCGCCGCCCGTGAGCGACACGCTGCCGCTCGGGCTCGCATACGTGAGGCTCGGCGTGTTGTAGCCGGTCACGACGCCGTTGATCGTGGCCGGAACCCATTGGGCCGGGCGGGCGTTGTCTGCCTGGAAGATATAGACGGTCGTGCTGTTGGTCGCCGAGCCCGGCGAGAACGACAGCGCAAAGAAATCCTCGCAGGCGACCACCTCGAGCGACGACAGATCGAGGCCGTTGGCATTCCTGAACAGTACGCTGTCGGGCGTCGGTTGCCACTTCCGCCAGCTTCCGAGCCAGCTGTACACCTCGACCGACAGCGCACCGCTGGCCGTCCCGTACCAGGTCACGACCGCGTAGCCTTTGCCGAAGAACACGCGTGGCGTCGCACCCGCGAACGACGTGCCCGACGGCGGCGACACAGAAAGCGAGCGGTCGCAGATGTCGAGCGCCTGCTTCGTGTACACGTAGGTCGCCGTCGCGCCTTCGCTGTACGTGATCGATTTGAGCGCGCCCGGGCTCGCGCCCGCTGCCGTCGCATCGAAGTAATAGTCGAACGCGAGGCCGGGCAGGCTTTCGCCGGCCGCGTTGCTGAGCGCGACGCCGGTCAGGAAGCGTTTGCAGGTGTCGCCGAACAGCTCGCCGGTGTGCGACGTGACGTTCGCGACCGGACTGCCGGCGCCACCCGCCGGGCTCGACGGCCGATACTCGAACGCGAAGCTGAACAGCGGCGTGCCGCTGGCATCCGCTACCGCAATGCGTTGCAGATACAACGTTTCGTAGCGATCCTGATACGCATTCGGCTGCGTGTCGGGCACGGCCTTGTGCGGATCCGCGTATTCGCGCGGGCTCTGCGGCGTCGTGTTGGCCCACACCTTGTTGCCGTACTGCAGCACGACCTCGCGGCCGAACACATCGGTCATGCCGGTCAGGTAACAGGCCTTGGTGTAAGGCAGCCCGCCCGCGCCGACGGGCTGCTCGACGTTCGGCAGCAGGCCCGCGCTCGTGCGCGGCCAGTCGTTGTAGCGATACGCGATGCCGTCGCCCCACGGGTTCGACACGGCGCTCAGATGCCATGCGCGCGCGTACTGGTACTGGCCGTCGGTCGATCCGCTGCTGCCCTGCCACAGCGCGACCGGTGCGCTAGACGGGCCATTGCTCGACGCCCATCGCACGCCCCATTCGATACTGTTGCCCACCGATGTCGCATAGCGGCCCACGTTGGCGCTCAGGCCGCCGAACGACAGCCGGAGCCCGTTGTCCTTGACGATCACCCAGCGCTCGTAGCGCGCGTAGTAGAGGATCTTCCAGAATTCGTAGTTGACGAGCTGATAGGATTCGCCGCCGTCGAACGCGTTGAGCGTCGCGCCGTCGAGTGCCAGGTCGTACAGTTGCTGATTGGCGTCGTCGGCGAGCTGCCACGCGGACGTCCCCGTCGACGACACGCGTGCGGCCGGCGACAGCACGAGCCCGTTCGCGCCGAACGCGGCGACGACCGCGGCCGGCACCGTGCCGCCGTTCGCAAGCGAATCGGCGAGCGCGCCCGGCATCGAGAAAACGAACGGCGTCGTCGGCTCGCGCGCGAGATCGGTCGAGATGCTCTGGCTCACGTAGCAATAGCTGCGGGTGGCCGGCATCAGCGAGCCCGCGTCGTTCAGCACGATGGTCGGCGCCGGCATGCTCCATCCGAGGCCGAGCGCGCTGGTCGGCGCATCGCGGTTCCACGTGATCGCGCGCTCGTGCACGTTGCTCTGATAGAGCAGCGACAGCGTGAGATCGAGATTGTCGCCGGCGGTACGTCCCGGCATCGACAGCAGCGTCTGCGTGAAGTTGATGTCGCCGCGAAACAGGTTGACGCTGCTGCTCAGATCCCCGACGTTGGTCGAATCGAACTGGAACGTACGAATGGCCGGGATCTGCGAATTGGTGGCATCCGCAGGCATGGCGCTCTCCTTGACAGAGATCAGCGAGATGAGTGCGCCGGGCGTGGCGCGTGCGGGCAAACGGGGGCGGGCGCCCCCGCCCGTCAACCGACGAGACCGACTACGACGATGCTCGCGTAGCTGTTGTCGTCGTCCTGCTGATTGCCCGACCCGTCGGACATCCAGGCCCAGACGCCGCTGGTCTGTGCATGCGAATGGTTGCTCGGGTCGACCCGGGTCTGGTTCGGGCCGGCGCCGATGGTGCGTACATGGTGGTCGTCGGAGTCCGGGTATTGCGCCTGGAACCCGGTCAGAAAGCTGACCGCATTGGTAATCGTGGCGCCCATCGGGATCGACGTCTGGCCCGTACCGACTTGCGACTGATACGGGACGACCACGAAACCGGGATCATTGACCGACGTCGCGATCAGCGAGCCGGTCGCGGTCGGATTCGCCGCACCGTTGCCGGACGCGTCGTGCATCGCGGCGGTCGCCGAGATCGACGAGGTATTGTTGATGGGCGACGATGCACCGACCGATACGGTGACGGTCTCCACATGGTGATCCGTGTTGCCATAGCTCAGGTAGAAGCCGGCGAGCGTGGCCTGCAGGACCGGATTCGGCGTGCCGGGGAGCAGGATGCCGGGGCTCTGGCTGTGATCGGCTACCGCATAAGGCGGGCTCAGCAACACCTTCGACGTGGGTGCACCCGTCCACGCGATCACCGAGACCGTGACATACGACGCACCCTTGTCGATCGGGTGCCCCGATGCGTCGTCGAGCACGACTGCCGCGCCGACGGTGATTTGCTTGCTGCTCGGCTTGCCCGTCGTGAGCAGGATGCTCATTTGCTCGAAGTGGTGGTCGTCGCTGCTGCCGAACGACAGCTGAAACGACGCGATTCCGGCAAGAAACTGTGTGACGGGATTATTGAAGTTAAAGGGTGTCGAGCCACCGTTCAACACCACATTTTGACTCAGGATTTCCAGCGCCATTTTGGTCCCCGTTTCGTTGTGGTTGAACAAAAAAGCAGACGTCTTTTCTTGTGGTACGAATGATGTGCGACCGACGATCAAATATCAAGGTCGGTTTGAAAATTTTTTGGACGCGTGGGAACGCCCTTCCGGGCCGACGGTGATTCGTAAAATCCTTGCCAGGATGGCCCTGAAAGGTCGTTGAATGACTGCCGGGGGGCGGGGCATTTTTGCGATTGGCTTTCATGGGTGGGAGCGAAGGGAAAGTCCGACGCGGGCCGCCTGCACGCCATAAGCAGGAATGCTGCCAGGGACATGCAGGTTATTTTGCCGCTTCCGGAACGAAGATCGCTCCCCGTTTAAGTGCGATGAATGTCGTTGGATCCAGCAATATTTCCAAGCTGTCGCCGACAAACCAGCCATGTTTAGAGCAACATCAAGTTCGTTCCGCGCTCATTTAATTCTGTTCAATTGATTTATTGAAATCATGATTATAAAATAAAATATTTAATTTATTTTATTGAATTAAATTTTCTCCATGTCGCTCATAGCCCCCCCAAAAAACTGGAGAAAAGTGGATTCGGGACGAGATAAAACGCGACAATTAACATCGTGCCGATCAAGTCGATATTCACCGGAGTCCGGGCACGCGGTACAACTCCGTCATCCCGCCTGCCCCGCGCGCCGCAGTTCCCGCCATGCGCGCGGCGACATCGCAAACCGTTCGCGAAACGCGCGGCTGAAATGCGACATGTCGTTGAATCCCCAGCGCAATGCGATGTCGGACACGCGCAGCACGCCGCATTGCGGGTTCGCGAGATCCTCCGCGCACCGCTCGAGCCGCAGGTTCCATACGTAGCGCATCAACGACGTGTCCTCCGCCTCGAACAGCTTGTTGATGTACCGCGACGAAATCCCCATCGCCTGCTCGATGCCCGCCGGGCTCAACTCCGGATCGCGCAGCTGCTCCAGCAGATGCCGCTTCACGCGCATCAGCGTCAGCGCCTTCATCCGCGACTGCGCGAGGTCGTTGCGCTGCAGGCTGCCGAGCGTCATCGCGATCAGCGAAATCGCGGTATCGGACAACTGCAGCACCTCCTCCTCGGACACGTGCCGAATCTGCGACGACATCTGTTCGAGGAACGCGCGCATCACGCTGCCGACGCCCTGCCCCGTCTGAATCGGGCACGCGGTGCGGCGCTCCATGCCGACGACGAGCTGGTTCAGCGTCGCACGCGGAATGCTGACGACGATTTCGCGCCACGACTGGCCGAACTGCAGCCGGTGCGGGCGCGTTGCGTCGTAGATCGCGAAGTCGCCCGGATACAGCGTGACGATCTTGCCGTCCTGTTCGACCGACTGCGTGCCGTCGAGCATCAGGACCGCGAAATACTTGTCTTCGTATTCGTTGCGGGCCTGGCGATAGCACCGCGTGACGGCCTGCTCGCTCGCATGAATCTCCGAGATCCGCAGCTTCTCGCATTTGCGCTGGCGCACCTGCCCGAAGAAGTCGCTCTTCTGGACCGCCGCGATCTGCACGTCGGCAAAAAGGCGCAGGATCGTCTCGCGCCAGAATTCGATCCGCTGGCTGATCGAACCTTCGGTCGCGACTTCGATTGACGGGTTCGTCCACTCGGACGACGCGCCGGCGGGAACGGGGTCCGGTGCATCGCGATGCGCGGCGGGAAGGATCGGATACGGTGTCATGATCGTGCCCCACGGGGTTGTGCGAACGAGCCGCCATAGCGTGCCCGTCCAAAAACGCGGTGTCCAACGATTCGGCCGCCGGACACCGCGTTGCGCGCCGGGCCAGCGTGCGGCCGGTCACGCGAAGGTCGTCCCCCGCCAGTCGGACGATTGTTCATACGCATACGCGCAGCGGTAGATCGTCGCCTCGTCGAAGCGCCGCCCGACCAGTTGCAGCCCGATCGGCAGGTCTTCCGCGATTCCGCACGGCAGCGACATCGCCGGATGCCCGGACACGTCGAACGGCGCGGTGTTCGCGAGCATCTCGAACGCGCGCGTCAGCGACTCGGACATCGCGCAACCGGGCTCGGGCAGCTGCGACGCGCGCATCGGCACCGTCGGCATCAGCAGCAGATCGCAGGACTGCAGCGCCGCGTCGTAAGCCGTCCGTAATCGGCGCGCGAGGTTCTGGCATTTCGCGTAGTAGCGGCCGCGATACCGGCTCGCGAAGTATTCACCGAGCAGCATCGTCACCTTCACGGTATCCGGCAACTCGTCGGCCCGCTCGCGCCACCCTGCGTGGTGATCGATCATGCCGGTCACGTACAGGCCGCCCCAGTTGAAGCCGTGGCTGTTGCCCTTCATCATCTGCTGCGTCGCGCCCTCCGCGGCAATCGGCAGCCAGATCGCTGTGCCGGCCGCATGCAGCGGCACCGACACGTCCTCGACGTGCGCGCCCAGCTTGCGCAGCCGGTGCGCGGCCGCGAGCACGGCCTCGTCGACCACCGCTTCGGAATTCGCGAGCCCGAAGGCTTCGCGAAGCACGCCGATCCGCAGGCCGGCGATGCCGTCGCGAATCGTGCCGAGGTAATCGGCGCGCGCCGGCAACGCCCGCTGGCGCGGATCGAGCCCGTCGTCGCCGGCGATCACGTCGAGCAGCAGCGCGTTGTCGAGCACGTTGCCCGTCATCGGCCCGAGGTGATCGACCGTCGCCTCGATCGGCATCGCGCCGGTGTACGGCACGAGCCCGTGCGTGGGCTTCATCCCGTAGATGCCGCAGTAGGCGGACGGGATCCGCACCGAGCCGCCCTGGTCGCTGCCGAGCGCGAGGTCGACCTCGCCGCTCGCGACCAGCGCGCCGCTGCCGGACGACGAGCCGCCGCTCGAGTGCCCCGCCTTGCGCGGGTTGTGCACGGGCCCCGACGCACTGGTGTGCGAGCCGCCGGAGAAGCAGTAGTACTCGCAGGTCGACTTGCCGGCGATCGTCGCGCCGGCGTCGAGCATCCGCGTGACGACGGTCGCATCGACGTCGGGCACGTAGCCCTCGAACGTGCTCGCGCCATTGCGCATCGGCACGCCCGCGACGCAGATGTTGTCCTTCACGGCCACCGTCTTGCCATGCAGCTTGCCGGCGCCGGCGCCCTGGATCGTGCTCTTGCGCGCCCATGCGCCGTAACGGTTCTCTTCCCCTTCGGGGCGGTAGCCCGGCGTACGCGGATACGCGACGACAGGCAGGTAGTCGGGCAGCGCGTCGATCGTGTCGTACGCGTCGAAGTTCGCCTGCAGCGCCTCGTCGTAATCGGCGAGCTGACGGGCATCGACATGGAAGCCGAAGCCGGCTGCGATGTCGGACAGTTGTTCGCGGGTCGGGCGTTTGATGGCCATCGACGTTCTCCAGTTCGGTAAGCGGCGCCGCCCGCTCCGCACGGCGCCGGCAGGGTTCAGCGGGCGGGGGTGACGGCGTCGCGCATCATCCCGGTGCGCGGGTGGCAGTTCACGTATTCGTAGATCTGGTGCTTCGCGTCGAAGACGGACACCTCGTGGTACAGCCGCAGCTTCGACAGCCCGGTGACGACGCGGAAGAACGTGACGAAGATCCGCAGGTGGGTCGGATGGGATTCCGCCCAGCGCTCGAGGCGATCGAGCGAGCGCCAGTGGCCGATGTTGTAGCTTTCGTCGAGCAGGTTGCCGTCGACATCGATCGAGCGCACGTAGCGGTTGCTGTAGCAGCCCACGTCCGCGCCGTTGTCGCGCAGGAATTCCATCCCGCTGCGCAGTGTCGGCTCGATCTCGTCGAGATACAGCCGGCGCTCGTCGCGCTCGGCCGCGCGCCAGTCCTGGCCGGAGCGGATCAGCGCGATGTTGTCGTGTGCAAGGACGACCACGCGGCCGCCGCGGGCCGGATCGCCTTCGACGACGCGCAACGCGCCGTCCGCGTTCATCCAGTCGGTTTGCGAGATCGGGAACCGGTCGCGCATCGATCCCCAGTAGCCGTGCTCCTCGATCTCGCCGCTGACGCCGTCCATGATCGCGCCGACGCCGGGGAAATCGCTCGTGAATGCGTACAGCGTCTCGAACTGCTCGGCGCGCGGCGCGACGATTTCCCGGAAGTAGCCGATCCCGTCCGCGAGTCGCGCGTCGGACGTCCACCATTCGGCGAGCGCCGGCGACGCGATCCAGCGCGCATACGCGGCCGGGTCGCGCCAGTAGCCGACGGCGATCAGGTTCTCGTAACCCTGGTCGTCGGTGTGTTGCGTCAGATCGTGGTGCTGCGGGCCGTCCGGCGCGCCGAAATCGGCGACGATCCGGCGCAACGCCGCCAGCGCCGCGGCGTGCTGGCCGGCGCCGCGATACTGCACGCCGAAATAGCCCATCACGACCTGGCCCAGGTCTTCCGTGGCCCGGGCCACGTACATCGGGAACGGCGGCTGATAGTCGTCGGCGACGCGACGCGAAAGCGTGCGCGGGCAAAGCAGATGCTTGTCGATGGCGGATTCCATGCTGACCTCTCGGTGAAGGCAATCGGGTGTCGAGGATTCGACGTTCGGAAATGACGTGACGCGTGTCGTCGGCGTCAGAAAATATGCGCGTAACGCAAGCCGGCCAGCACGCTGTTCTTCGGACCGTTGTGTACGCTCAGGTCGGTGCCGAGCTGGATCTGCACCTGGTCGGCCTTCGTCACGAACTTCGACGCGGTGAGCCGCATGCGCGTGGTGCGAAGCGCGTCGTTGTTGTCCACGCCGTCGACGCTCGTTTCGCCGCCCCAGAGCTGCGTGATGCCGATCCCGAGCGACGTGCCGGCATCGGGCATGTAACGCACCATCGCCTGCGCGCTATAGCTCATCCGCTGATGCAGCGTCGCGCCGCTCGCGCCGTACGACGTGTTGTTGCCGTACCAGATCGCGTCGCCAACGAGATCGAGCGCCCACTGCGGCGAAAAGTGCTTGATGTACGCCGCCTGGAAATCGAGCGACCAGCGGTTGGCGCCGAGATTGAGGCTGCGATTCTGGTCGTAGCTGCCGGTCGGCGCATACAGATAGACCGTCGCGGCGACGACGTCCTTCGCGTCGTTCAGCCGGAATTTCAACGGTGCGGTCAGGATCACGTCGCCGACGCCGTTCGTACTGCCGAGCGCACTCGCGTTGCCGAAGCCGCTCACGTGACCGAACGGCAGCAACACCTGCGGATCGATCGTGAGCCGGTCTGTGAGCTGGAACACATGCAGCAGGCGGGCGATGCCGATATTGGACTGCAGGTCGAAATCCGGCGTCCGGTTGCCGTTCGCGTAGTACGCGTTCGTCGCCGAGTAGTTGTAGTACAGCACGCCGATCGTCGCGCCGGCCGGATACTGCTCGTAGTCGCCCGGGTCGACCTCCACCGCGCCCGCGTAATGCGACGCGACCGCCATCAGCGACACGCCGATCCAGCGCGCGATTCGCTTCAGTTTCATTCTGTTGACGCTTTCCATCATGCTCCTCACCTGGATGCGCAGACACCGCCATGCTCGACGTGCGACGAACGCAAGCCGTTGCCGGACGCCGGAATCGCGGGATGCTGGCTGACTGTTGTTCCGCCGGCACATCGGGGGTGCCGGCGATTCGCGACATCGAACGGCCGTCGCTTGAGGATGAGAATAGAAAGGCAAAATCCGCGTTTCTGTTTTCCGGCGGAACAAGAAATTGGTTGTGGCGGGCCTCTGCCGCCCGCGCCATGCCGCGGTAACCAAACTGGCACCGCAGGCTTCGCTGCGACGGGGCCGCGTCAGCACAGTTTCCGATCCGTGTCGGCAAAGAACCCGGCTTTTTCTCTTCTTACCCTGCTCATCGAGCGTGACCGACACGACGTAGCGGTCGTCGCCCCAACCACAACAAGGAGCCCCACGATGAGCGCGAACCCCTCTTCGGAAACAGTCTCGACGCCCGGCGAACGCGCCCGCGCGCTGTTTCGCGTGATGAAAGAGAAGAACCTGATCCCCGACGGCTATATCGAAGGCCTGACCGAACTGATGTCCGCGACCTGGGATCCGGCCAACGGCGCGCGCATCGTCGCGCGTGCATGGGTCGATCCGGCGTTTCGCGAACTGCTGCTGAAGGACGGCACGGCAGCGTGCGCGCAGTTCGGCTACACCGGCCCGCAGGGCGAATACATCGTCGCGCTCGAAGACACGCCGACGCTGAAGAACGTGATCGTCTGCAGCCTGTGCTCGTGCACGAACTGGCCGGTGCTCGGGCTGCCGCCCGAGTGGTACAAGGGCTTCGAATATCGGGCGCGGCTCGTCCGCGAGGGGCGCACGGTGCTGCGGGAGCTCGGCACCGACCTGCCCGACGACGTCGTCGTGAAGGTGTGGGACACCAGCGCCGAAAGCCGCTATCTCGTGCTGCCGGTGCGGCCGGCCGGCAGCGAGCACATGACCGAAGCGCAACTGCGCCCCCTCGTCACCAAGGACGTGCTGATCGGCGTCGCGCTGCCGCGCGTGAGCTGAACTGCGCGCACGCCCCTATCGACTTCATTGCGGAGATCACACATGGACGGTTTTCATGACCTCGGCGGCTTCCAGGGCTTCGGCCCGGTGCCGCACACGATCAACAGCCTCGGCTACAAGCCGGTCTTCAAGGAAGACTGGGAGCCTCTCGCGTACAGCCTGATGTTCGTCGGCGTGGACCAGCTCAAGAAATTCAGCGTCGACGAAGTCCGTCACGCGGTCGAACGCATCGACGTGCGCCAGCACGTCGGCACGCGCTACTACGAACGCTACGTGATCGCGACGGCGACCCTGCTCGTCGAAACCGGCGTGCTCACACAGAACGAACTCGACCGCGCGCTCGGCTCGCGTTTCCGGCTCGCGAACCCGCCGAGCTCCGGCGGCCGTGCCGCGCCGTCGGACTCGACGCGGTTCGAGGTCGGCGATCGGGTCGTCGTCCGCGACGAATACGTCAGCGGACACATCCGCGCACCCGGCTACGTTCGCGGCAAGACCGGCGTCGTGCTGCACCGGACGACCGAAACGTGGCCATTCCCGGACGCGATCGGCCACGGCGACACCGGCGCCGCGCATCAGCCGACCTATCACGTCGAGTTCCGCGTGAAGGATCTGTGGGGCGACGCCGCCGACGACGGCCTCGTCGTGGTCGACCTGTTCGAAGGCTACCTCGAGCGCGCCACGGAGCCGCACGCATGACCACGCCGGGGAATCGGCCGGCACCGGCCGCCCCTCCGCCGAGGATTCCGGTCACCGTGCTGTCCGGTTTCCTCGGCGCCGGGAAGACGACATTGCTCAATCACGTCCTGCGCAACCGCGCCGGCCTGAAGGTTGCGGTGATCGTCAACGACATGAGCGACGTGAACATCGACGCCGACGACGTGCGGCACAACGTCGAACTGCATCACGGTGAAGATCAGCTCGTCGAGATGAGCAACGGCTGCATCTGCTGCACGCTGCGCGCCGACCTGCTGGCGCAGATCAGCACGCTCGCGCGGCAGCATCGCTTCGACTATCTGCTGATCGAGTCGACCGGCATATCGGAGCCGATGCCGGTCGCGGAAACCTTCGCGTTCCTCGACCGGGACGGGTTCAGTCTCAGCGAACTCGCGCGGCTCGACACGCTGGTGACGGTGGTGAACGGCGAAACGTTCGAGGATATGGTCGCGTCGGCGGGGACGATCACGCCGGACGAGGCCGTGCCCGGGAACGACGGCGAGGTCCGGCCGCCGCGCAAGTTGTCGGACTTGCTGATCGAGCAGGTCGAATACGCGAACGTCATCCTCGTCAGCCGGTACGACCGTATCGGCGACGCCGGTTTCGACCGGCTGCGCGCGACGCTCGCGTCGCTGAATCCGGCCGCGCGGATACTGCCGATGCAACACGGTGGAATCGAGCCGTCCGAGGTGCTGGATACGCGCCGCTTCGATCTGTCGTCGCTCGTCGAGTCGCCGGGCTGGATGCAGCGCATGAACACCGATGAGCGACCGTCGGAATCGGACGAATATGGCATCACGTCGTGGGTCTATCGCGAGCGCACGCCGTTTCATCCGGCGCGCCTGCTCGCATGGCTGCGCCGTCCGTGGACGAACGGCAGGCTGCTGCGCTGCAAGGGATACCTGTGGGCTGCGCACCGGCATGCGGAGATCGGCATGCTCGTGCAGACGGGCGGCGAGTTTCAATGGGGCTACGTCGGACGATGGTGGCGCTTCGTTCCACCGTCGGACTGGCCGCACGACGACTATCGCCGCGACGGGGTGCTGAAGAAATGGGAAGAACCGGGCGGCGATTGCCGGCAAGAGATCGTGTTCATCGGGCAGGCGGTCGATCGCGTGCGGTTGCAGCGTGAACTGGACGCTTGCTTGCTGAGCGTCGATGAAATCGACGCAGGACCGGAATCGTGGGCATTGCTTCCGGGAGGCGACTCGTTCGATGCGCTCGCGGCGATGTAGCGAGCGGGTGAAAGCCCTACGTCGACGCAGCCGGGCGAGTCGATGGTCCGGCCGAGCGCTCCGTTCGCCGACGAGCCGCCACGGTGCGCCGCAGGGTGAGGGCCGTCGATGTCCGCGACTTCCCTCTCGTGCGCCCTACGCTTCCCGGTTCGCCGCCGATGTTCGCGACGTCACCCGCATGACGACTACGGCACCGAGAACGAGGGCGATGGAATCGAGCAACAGGCCGCCGCTGAAGCTGCCCGTCATGTCCTTGACATAGCCCATCGCGGACGGCCCGATAAAACCGCCGAGATTGCCCACCGAATTGATGAACGCGATGCCGCCGGCAGCCGCGTTACCGACCAGGAACCGGCCCGGGAGCGACCAGTAGATCGGCAGCGCGGCGAAGAGCCCGGCCGACGCGATCGTGAATCCGAGAATGCGCACGATCGGTGCGTCGGACAATCCGCTCACCGCGATGCACACGGCGGCAGCGACCATCGGAACGAGAATGTGATACCGCCGCTCGCCGGTTCTGTCGGAGTGTCGCCCCCAGAACAGCAGCGATCCGACCGCGGCGACGTAAGGAATCGCGGATATCCAGCCGGTGACGTATGTCGAAAATCCGGACGACTTGATCATCTGCGGCAGCCAGAAATTCACCGTGGCGTTCGTCATCGAGATGGTGAGAAAGATGAACGAGAGGCCGAGAACGCGTGGATGCGTGAACACGTGGCGCAGGTCGATCCGCGCACGCTTGACCGTCTGGAGCGCTTCCTTCTGCAATTGCGAAGCCACCTCGCGCTTCTCGTCATCGCTCAGCCAGCGCGCATCGGAGACACGGTCCGGCAGACAAAAGAACGTCACGATGCCGAGCAGGATCGCGGGAACGGCCTCCACGAGAAACATCAACTGCCAGCCTTTCAAGCTGCCGAAATGCCCCATGGAAAGCAACCAGCCCGACAGCGGCGCGCCTATGATCGTCGCCAGCGGATTGGCAAGGATGAAGTAGCCGAGAATCTGCGCGCGCTTTTTCTCGGGGAACCATTGCGTCAGATACAGCAGCACGCCAGGATAGAAACCTGCTTCGGCGGCGCCCAGCAGAAAGCGCAGCGCGATGAACGACGGGCCGTTCCACACGAAGGCGGTCAGCCCCGACAGGATGCCCCACGAGATCATGATTCGGGCAATCCAGCGGCGCGCGCCGAACTTCGTCAGCGCCAGGTTGCTCGGCACTTCGAGCAGAAAATAGCTCAGGAAGAACACCCCGCTTCCAATGCCGAATGCGGTTGCGGACAATGCGATGTCTTCCCGCATGCTGACTGCCGCAAAGCCGACATTCACTCGGTCCATGAATGCGGACAGATAGCACAGCACGAGCAGGGGCAAGATACGAAAAGCGATCTTCCTGAACACAGGTAGATTCTCGTCGCCCGTCGCCGGGGAATTGAGGCTGGTTGAACTTGCTGCTTTCACGTCTCTCTCCATGTTTCCTTGATCCCTGCGCATGGCCGCCTTTACTCGCCGGAACCGGATGATCGGTCCGACGGGCATCGCCGGCTGCTTTCCCGCGCAAGTTATCAGTAATCCTTTGTTTTTATCGGCGATGTCGGCAGCCGGTACACGACCTGTTCCGCACCGGCTGCCGACGCGCCCCCTGAACGACGGCGCCACTTCGTCCCGCGGCATCAGCCCGCGGGAATTGAGGCTCAACCCGGTGAGCCGACTGCTTGCGACGGATCGGTCACCGGCGGTTGAGGATAGTGCAGGCCTCGTTGCCCGCCGTAATGGCGATCGCCCTTGGGCGACCAGTGACTGTCGTCACAGCCGATCAGCCGATCGCCCTCGATCCACGTGTTGTCGCATCCGTACGCATTTGCAATCAGCACGTTCTCAAGGGCCTTCCGCACGGATCGATACCGGTCGCTCCCGCTGACATCGTTCAGTTCATTCGGGTCTTCGAGCAGATCGAACAATTGCACGAAGTTGCCGCTCGGATACCAGATGAGCTTGTGACGGCCGTCGTGGGCCATGCGCGTGCTCAACGCATCTTCCTTGCACGCGCCATAGAGCGCATCGCGTCGTTCTGCGCCGACCATCGACATCCCCTCGACCGTGTCGGGCGCTTCGATGCCGGCAAGCTCGAGCAGCGTCGGCATCACGTCCTGAAGGCCGACGAGACGGTCGTCGACATGCTCCTCCTTGACTCTTTCATCGCCTTTCGCACCGACCAGAATCATGGGAACCCGCGCGGAACCTTCGTAATAGAGCCGCTTGGCCCACAGGCCGAAGTCGCCGAGCATGTCGCCATGGTCGCTCGTGAAGAGGATGACGGTATCGTCAAGCAACTGTTCTTCACGGAGGGTGCCGATGATGACGCGCAACTGGTGATCAATGTGGGTGCAGAGGGCGTAGAAGGCACGCTTGATCGCTTGCGACTGTTTCGGACTGCCGGTTTCCCAGTGGCTTCGGACAGACGCCAGCGCCGGCGGCAGCTTTCCGTCCGCCCACTCGGCGGTCAGCGGAGGCGCGATGTCGTCGGTGGAATACAAGTCGAGATAGGACTGAAGCGGCACGAGCGGCGGATGCGGATGCGTATACGACACGTGCCAGAATGCAGGCTTGCGCGGGTCGCGCCGCTTGATCATCTTTGCCGTCTCGCGCGTCACCCAGTTCGTGACGTGGTGCCGCTCATCCAGATGCCACGGCCGGAACATGTAGTCGTTGTTGTTCATGCCGTGCATGTATTGCTCGCCGGCATGCCCCGCTTCCGCGAGAAATACGTCGTAGTCGTCTACGGCGCCCAGATGCGGGCGCCCCTCTTCCGCCAACAGAATATCGTCGAATCCGATGCGGTCGCGCGGCGGATAGACGTGGACTTTTCCTACCGCATACGCCTGATAACCCGCATTTCTGAATGATTGAGCAAGCGTGGGCGCATCAGGCATTTCCATCGCCGGCGCGAAGCTGCGGTCGCCATGCACGCGCGCACTCGTGCCGGTCATGACCGTGCGGCGCGCCGGGATGCAGATCGGGCATTCCGAGTAGGCGCGCGTAAACCGGGTGCCGAGTCGAGCGAGCTGATTCAAGGTCGGCGTCAAGATCGATTCATGGCCCTCTGCCTGCATGAGCTTGCCAGGCCACTGATCGACCATGATCATGAGCACGTTGGGCCTACGGACTGCGGTATGCATGATTGACGACCTTCACTCGACGAAGTAATCGGGAAACGCGTGCGCGATATCTTCCGCGAGTTGCACATTCATGCGGATATGTGCGCGCAAAATCGCGTGGGCATCGTCCAGACGCTGCTCCTCCAGCGCGAGAACAATCTCCCGATGCTGGTCGACCGACCGTCTCACCGATTCGAGATTGGTCTGGGAGCGAGAGAGCACCCGCACCCGGCGATGCAGTTCACGCGCTTCGTGCACATACCGCCACACCCCGACGAGACCGGAAGCCTCCAGAAGCAGGCGGTGGAACATCGCGTCGTACTGCATCGTCGCATTCAGGTCGGCGCGTTCCACCGCTTCGAGATGTCTGGTCACGCATGAGCGCATGTCCTCTACCATGCCGGACGCGATCGGCATCGCCACGTTCATCAGCGCGGCGCACTCCACGGCTTCGCGCATGAACAGCGCCTCGCGGATCCGCGTCAACTCCAGTTTCGCGACGAACGTCCCGACCTGGGGAATGACCTGCACGAGCCCTTCCGACTGCAGGCGTTGCAGCGCTTCGCGCAACGGCGTGCGCGAAATTTCCAGCACGGCGGCCAGGGTGTTTTCCGGCAGCACGCTTCCCGGGACCAGCTCCGCGTCGAGAATCTTCCGGCGGATTTGCTCATAGACCAATTGGCGAGCGGAGCCCTGGTTCTCTCCCATCGCGCGGACCGACTCGAAGACGATGGCGACGTTGGTCTCGCCAACCGCTTGAGCGGCGGCCGAGGTTTTTCGACTTTTCATGGTGAATTCGTTGATGGCTTGCCCGGAAGTATGAGCGCTTGCGTACTTGCATGCAAGTACGCAAGCGCTCAGGTCATAGATGGTTTACCCGTATCCCGGATCGGTGGCGATATTTGCGGGAGGTCAGACGGGGCGCGTCGCATTCTGCCCCCCCGCGGGCAGACAACACCCCGGAACGTCGTGCCCCTGAGTCAGGATTAGTCCGGCGTCATGGCGGCGATACGCGTCGGCACTTCGACCGCATTGCCAAAATCCGTTCAATCGAAAATCGCTTGCGCTTCACAGCAAACATCCCCTCGGTTCAGAGGTCCAGTTTTTCACAAGACTCGTTATCCGATTAGTAAAGGATTCCTAAATCTTGAGGCATTGATCACCGATACAGACCCATCGGATCCAGAAGGGATTCGATTTTTAAGGTCGACACCTGTCAGCTCGTGTCGGCACGAGCATCCGTCGCGTTCCCAAGGGTATTTCCGATCCTCGCCATCGGGAAAATCAATTGATCGCTATCCGAATCAACATGCCGCCAGGACAAACCGAATACATCGCCACTTCTGTTCGATTTACCGCGGAATTTTGTCAATCATTACAAGATCAGCTACCTGTGTCGGCACGTGTTCGCTATCATGCGCGTCGACGTGTCGCAGGTCTTTTGCGAGGCTTTCAAGCATGAGCACGACGGCACGCATCACATTGCCCCAACCAGGAGAATCAAGCCCATGAGCATCATCAAGGAATTCAAGGAATTTGCCGTCAAGGGCAACGTAATGGATCTCGCCGTCGGCGTGATCATCGGCGGCGCATTCTCGAAGATCGTCGACTCGGTCGTGAAAGACCTCATCATGCCGGTCATCGGCGTGCTGACGGGTGGCCTGGACTTCTCGAACAAGTTCGTTCTGCTCGGCACCATTCCCCCGACGTTCAAGGGCAACCCCGATTCGTTCAAGGACCTGCAGGCCGCGGGCGTCGCCGCATTCGGCTACGGCTCGTTCATCACGGTGGCGATCAACTTCATCATCCTCGCGTTCATCATTTTCCTGATGGTGAAATTCATCAACAAGCTGCGCAAGCCGGCAGAAGCCGCGCCGGCCGCGACGCCGGAAGACACCGTGCTGCTGCGTGAGATCCGCGATGCGTTGAAACAGCGTTGATCGCGTCCCCGTCACCCTCTTCGTACCCCGGCAATCGGGGCTTTGGCCAGCCAAGCCCGGCATGATTCCCGCCTCGGTCGCAGTCATGATCCGGGCGGATCACCGGACCCGGGTGGCGGGTGATCGCTGGCAGGCGTTTGGCCGGCATATCCCGGCGTTGTCGGTGACGGGGATGCCGGGACTTGCCACCATTGTTGCAGGCTCGGTCGTCGACGGGCTGCCCCGAGACGCTCGACTTGCGGGCTCGAGGCGGCCCGATGATCAAACCCGACAGCGATACGCGTCGCTCTAATGGAACGCTCCAAAGGAACGATCCGCTTGTCATATAGAAAGCTATCCTTATCTTTCAGATAACCGTATCAAAGATGTAAGAATCGATGAAGTTCCACCGCTTCTTCTCACGCATCGGTCTTGGGTTCTACTCCGGCATCGTCACAATCTCGTTGAGTCTTTACGGAATCGCAACGCTCGACCGCGCTGCGTCAAACGAGTCCTTCTCGCCCGCGTTTCCATATCACGGCATTTTCTGCGGATTTATCCTGATCGGCATCGTCCTGGTCATACATGGACTGATCTGGTCAGCGGGCGAGCCTTGAGCCATTCCCCTATTCAAATTCGACAGGAATTCGACGGATCCTGAACCTTCGTACACCTTGATGATGCGACTGCATCACCATCGCGCAATCCGATGCCCGCCATCGGCACACAGGTAGTTGACCCACGAATCAATTGGGCCGAAGATCCCGCTGCGTGAAAAAAATTGGTGAGATGCCAGTGCAGCAGAAGATCAAACCCACGTCCTGGCGGGTAGACGCCCATCTCGCAGTCGAAGTGGAAACCGTACGTATCCGACACACATTCAAGACGACATCGGACGCCATCCGGTATCTATTGAAGCTCGGCACGGATACAGATCGTCGCGCCTCGCAGCCAGACATCGCGCTCCCGAACCATCCGAAGCTGGCGCTGGAGGCGCTTCGCACGCGTCTCGAGCATCAGGAGTCACTCGATCGAACCGAATGGGCGTCGATCGCGCGCGGGGCTCATCGGGCCTACATCGCGCCTGGCCGAAACTTCGTGTCCTCATATCTCCTCGCGGACGTGCTTCTGGCGATGCGCGCGCTGTTCAACGCGCGTGAGGAAGCGACTGGCCGGCCGTCGTTCGCCGTGGACATCGTTCCCCAGTCGAAGCAGGTGCCGCAGCCGGGTGAATCGTTCTCGACCGGAATCGACCGATTGATCAATGCACTACCAGCATGGCCCGACGCGGACTGCGCCGAGCGGCTATCGCGCCCACTCGAGAGATTCTTTGACGGCAAGGAACAGGGCATGTCCGACGATCTCATCGATCGTGCACTTCGCCCCTATACAGAGGCGTTGCTCACGCTCGCGATACGTCAATCGAACGTGTCCGGCGGTGAGCCTCCAGCCACGGAAACTGGCGTCGACGACACGGATCGGATTGCCCGCACCGTCGTCACGATCGAAGATGACGGACTCGCGCTCACGCTTCTCGAGCGCGGAACCTCGTCTGAACTGATGGTGACGTTCGGCAATGCCCTCCCTCTATCCAGAACGCTGCCGACACCCTTCGCAATCGCCGATTTCTTCGATCTGGTCGAGGCTTCCGCGGACGCCGATTCTGCCCATCGCGATCTACGGACGGATTCTCTCAGGATCGTGCGTTCCATCGCGCGAAACGGCCCATTCACCGTGTTCGACGGTGATTGCGTGTACCACATCGACGCATTGAGCATGACGCGTCTCGCCTCGCTCGTGTCGCGTGCGCGACGGGATACGCACATTCGATCACTGCTCGATGCAGCAAGACTTGAGTGGGGGGCGATCTAGAACCCGTTCGAGCCGTTCCGCAACACGACACCAACCTATAACAATGAACCACACGCCATATACGGGAGTGTCGGAGCCGTCTGTCGACAGGCGCATCGCATCGCCCATGCCCGGGACCGGGACCGGGACCGGGACCGGCCGTCGGCACGTAATCCCTGCACCCTCACGCGGAAAAATTGCGCTGGTCGTTTCCGCTTCGTTTGCGTTGTCGGCATTCGGATTCGCCTGCGTCAGCGACCTCATGCCTGCACCGCCCGCTGCGCTGACCGATCTGTTTATCGCCTCGTTGGGATGTGCGGTAATCACGTCGCTCCTGGCGCTGTTGATGTCCGTCTCTATCCCGGCGGACCGGTAGCGCGACACTGCGATCGTTTATCCGTAGGTTACGTGCCATTTCCCCGCGACGACCAAAGCGCAGGCGAGCCAACTCACGCACGACACAATCTCGGGGATGCCGACCATCAAATGCGGCTTCGCGCGCAACGTCGTTCGCTTCCTGTCGCCACCGACAGCCTCTGCGTTGCGTAATACTGAAGTCGCCGGGCAGAATGGCGACGACCTTGATGGCCCCGTGAACGGCACGAATTCGACGAACCGTATCAAGGGCATCGCCATTGACGCGCCCGATGACCACCGGCGACGGACGAGCGCGCCCCCCATCAGAACGAATGCCGCATCCCGATCCGCACATCGGCTTGCGTTTGCGTCGACGAAGGCGTGAAGCTGTAACCGATGACCGCGTCGACACCCGACGACGCCCGAAGGTAATCGCCGGAGAGATAAACATCGGTTCGCGCCGACAGCAAATAGTGCAGCCCGAGCGACGCCTGGTTCCAGTGATGACCTTCGAAGCGCGTGTGCTGCACACCGCCGTAAAGGATCAGCGCCGGCGTGAAGTTGTACCCTGCTCCGCCCTGAAACTCCCGCATGTAGGACGTCTTGCCGAACGCCTTGATCCCGGTATAGGTGAAGTCCCCGGACAACGTGAGCTTGTCGATCGTATACGCGGCGCCGACGCCGAGCGTCGCCTGGCGGTCGACCGGGAACGGCGTCGACGCATACAGGTCGGTCGGCGCGCCGCCGCCCGACGCGCGTGCCGCAACCGGCTGCCCGAGAAACGTATACGTGCCGAGCATCGCATACGGATCGAACGCATAGCTTCCCGACGGATTGTTCAGCACCGTATACGCGGCACCTGCATTGAAGGCCCCGTGCGTATAGCGGCCACCGACGCTCCATCCGCTTCCCTGATGGAAATTCCCCGCCACGTTGCCGAACGAATACATGCCGCCGAAGGTCAGCCCGTGAATGTCCGGCGACAGGTATTTGACCGCGTTCGTCAGGTGATCGCCCTCCATCCGCGCGAAATCCCCCATGCCGATCGCGTAGCCGCTGCCCCACGACGGGATATCGTACAGATAGACGAATTCGTTGGTCATGTCGGCCTGGTTGCCGAACGTCAGCGTCCCCTGCTCGCTTTTCAGCCCGACGAACGCGAGCCGCCCGAAGCCGTCTCCGCCATAGAAACGCCCCGAACCGAGACTGAAGCCGGATTCCAGCGTGAAGAGCGCATGCAGGCCATTGCCGAGATCTTCGTCGCCCTTGAAACCGAGCCGGTTGAAGTACGAGATGCCGTCGTCGAACTTCACCTGTCTCGCGCCGCCCGCATTGCTGACCCACGTAACGCCCGCGTCCACGATCCCATACAGCGTGACGCTGCTCTGCGCGGCCGCATCGCGTGTCGAGAGCCCGACGGCGACCACGCATGCCAGCCCGCCCGACATCAATTTCGAAAACCACCGACTAGCATTATTCATATGGATACCTAATTTAATGGATCAACATCGCCCCTAAAATCGTCCACCTGATCAGCTATCGCTGAGGAAGTTTCCGAGCCGCGTATAAACCGCCGGCCGCGCATGCCGCAACCATGCGGCGAAAACCACGCCCACGCCGGCGATCGCCGGTGTCGTCCACGGCAGCACGGACACGATCGTCGACGCCGTCCCCGCCATCAGCGACACGTTGCCGATCATCGCGTACAGAAAGTAGCCGAACCCGGCAAAGCTGATCGCGGGAAAGACGGCCCACCGGATGAACGGCGTGTCGCGCTCGCGTCGGGCCGCGAAGAACCGAATCACGGCGAGCGCGGTCAGCGCCTGCACGCACACGATCCCGATCGCGGACGGAATGCTGAGATACGGCGCGATCACCATCACCGGGTCGACACGGTAGGCGGCGAACACCACGATCAGCGCGATCATGATCACCGACTGCATGTTCGCCGCCCGGATCGGCAGCCCTTTCCTCGCACTCAGTTGCCCGAGCGCCTTGAACGCGATGCCGTCGCGGCCGAGCGAATACCAGTAACGCACGGTCGCGTTGTTGAAGCTGATGATCGCCGCCAGCATGCTGGTGATCAGCAGCGCATTGGTCACCACGACCATCTGCTTGCCGAGCACCCGCTCCGTCACGGCGAACCACAGATCCGCCGGAGACTTGACCGCGAGGGCGACGACCTGCGCATAGCCGAAGGCGTTGGACATCTGCACCGTCGACACCACGTAGATCGCCATGATGACCGCGACGCTCACATAGGTCGCGATCGGAACCGAGCGGCCCGGATTCCGCACATCGTTCGCGTAGATCACCGTCGTCTCGAAGCCCATGTAGGCCACCACGACGAACACCAGCGACGTGCCGAACTTCCCGGTGAAGACATTCGCCGGATGCAGCGGCGCCAGGCTGAAGTGCTCGACGCCGCCGCCGGTGGCCGCCACCTTGATGTTGAACGCAACGATCAGCCCGATCTCGATGATCATCAGCAGGAACAGCACGGCGCCGTTGAACTGCACGTTGTTGATCGCGAACACGTGGACGACGGCCGCCGCGCACAGCGTGCTGAGCCACCACGGCACGGCGATGCCGGTCAGGCTGGTGATGAAGTAGCTGATGTAGAAGCCGAGCAGCGCATAGCACGCGAGCGTGATCACGAAATAGGACGCCACGGCCATGAACGCGGCGCCCACGCCCGCGGGCCGGCCGAGACCTTGCCCGACGTACGCGTACAGCGCGCCGGCATTGCGGACGTGGCGGCTCATCGCGGTGAAGCCGACCGAGAAAAGCAGGTAGATCAGTCCGACGCACAGATAGGAACCGGCGATGCCGATGCCGTTGCCGTACGCGACGCCATACGGCACGCATCCGATGAGGCTGGTGAGTGGTCCGTTCGTGGCGAGCACGAAAAATACGATCGCGATCCAGTTCAAAGGCCGTGAGGATGCCGATGCCGGGGTTGCCGCTGAAGTCTCCATGGGGGTTCCTTGTCGATGAAGGGGAAATGCATCACGAGCCAGCGTGCTCGGCGCGCCATGCGCGCCGGCGCGCGGCATCGGGGTCGTCCTCGATGCGGCAGACCCGGTCGAAGATTCGTGTCGAACGTGCATCCGGCGTATAGCGCGGCCACGCCATGGCGCCGCGCACGGCCGCCGGATCGCCAAATCGGGCGAACTCGGCCCACGCGCGCCGCATGCGTGCGGCCAGCGCGAATCGCTCGTCGCCCGCATCGGCCGCATATCGTGTGTTCGGGAAGTCGACGGGATCCCAGGCCGGCAGCGAATAATCGAGCGTGCCGAACACGAACGGAATCTCGGCGCCGTGAATCGCGTAACGGCCGCCGCAACACGCGAATTCCCAGTCGAAGCGATACATGAACGTGTCCGCATGGCGACTGTTGCGTTCCGCCAGCGTCATGGCGGGGATCCAGAACAGGATGTCGGTCAGGTCGCGACCGATCGCGCCGGGTGCATCCTCATCCGCATGCGTGCTCATGGCGGCCGCTGCGGCTTGCGTCGCATCGTCCGGGCCGAGGCTGAACGGGCCAAGGCCGCGCTCCAGCGCGCGACGGTGGTCGCTCCAGCCAAGCGGGCCCTGTTCGAGCTGCCGGGGCGCCAGAAAATACGCCGCCTCGTGCCGGGTCGTGCCGATCATCATCGGCACCGCCGTGTGCCGTCCGCTCGACGCATCGATGACCACGCCATCGTCGACCGGCCAGAACGCCGTATAGCCGTATCGTTCGATCAGTTGCCGCGTGGCCGCGAGAATCCGCGCGTCCGGGAGGTCGACGAGCGCGCGCACGTCGGCGCCGAGCAGCGACAGAAACGCATCGGCCCGCTCGCGCGCCTGCTGCCGCGACAGCGTGGCAACGAACGCGCCGCTCTGAATCACGACCTTGTGGAACAGTCCGGCGGCCGACGGCATCATCGTCAGCGCGCAGATCTTGCCGCCGCCGCCCGACTCGCCGAACAGCGTCACGTTGTCCGGATCGCCGCCGAACGCCGCGATGTTCGCCGCGATCCATTCGAGGGCCAGCACGATGTCCTGTTGTCCGGGATTGGCCGGATTCGCGGCGGCGTCGTTCCTGTCGTCGAGGTACAGGTAGCCGAACGCATTGAGACGATGGTTGATCGACACGACGACCACCTGCTGCTCGTCAGCCAGCATGCGGCCGTCGTACAGCGCCAGATTCGCGGAACCCGACAGATACGCGCCGCCATGCAGCCACACCATCACCGGCAAGCGGTCGCCCGGCGTCGCGTCGGCCGGCATCCACACGTTCAGGTTGAGACAGTCCGCCGAGTGCGCACCGTCGAACTGCCAGGCCGGCAAGTCGTCGTTGACCTGAGGGCAGGCATCGCCATAGGCGCGGCAATCGCGCACGCCGTCCCACGCCGGCGCCGCGACCGGCGGCCTGAAGCGCGCCACGCCGCTCGTCGGCAAACCGTAAGGTATGCCAAGGAATCGCAGGCTCTCGCCGATGCGACTGCCCCGGACCCTCCCCCCCGCAAGCGTCAACACTTCGTCAACGCATGCGGGGCACGCGTCTACATCCTGAAAGCTGGTTTGCATACTCGTCGTTCCGGCAATGCGATGGATCACGGCGATTCGCATCGTGCGAATCAGAACTGAACCGTCCAGCCGGTACAGTAGCGAAACCAAAAAAAATCGCAAACGGAATTTGTATAATGCACCGTCCAGCCGGTATGGACGGTTGCGGTAGTGGATCCCACAGGTACCTCATGAAAGAGAACATCGACAGCGAAATTGGCGAGACCAAGAGAAAAATATTCGAAGCTTCTCGAAAAATTCTCCAGGAAAAGGGCATCCTGGGACTTACCCTAGCCGAGGCGGCGGCGGTTGCCGGCGTCAGCAAAGGCGGGCTGCTCTACCATTTCGCGAGCAAGTCGGAGCTGCTGGCCGGCCTGTTGCACTTCGAAGCGTCCACGTTCGAGCAGGCCGTCACCGACGCCGCGCTGGCCGACGGGCAGCCGGGTGCATGGACCCGTGCATACATCATCGCCAGTTCCGAACAGGCGCTGGAGGGGAAAAGCCTGTCGGCCGTGATCGGCAGCCTGCTGCTCGAGCCGAGCCTGTTGCCGGTCTATGCGAGTCACGCTGCCCGCTGGGCGGAATTGCTGGGCCGTGATCAACTGCCCGAGCGGACCGCGCACATCATCCGCTTCGCCGTGGAAGGCCTGTGGTTCGACGAGGTGTGCGGATTGCGTCCGTTGAATCCCGGGCAACGCGCGGCCTTCATCGACGAACTGCTCGCGATGACGCGCCCGGCCTGAAGCGGCGCGGCGCCCTCGTACGAAGGCGCGCGCTTCGATACCGCCGTGCGCGGCGTTACGACTTCGCCGCGCGTTTGCGCGCCGGCGTTTTCGGCGCACTCACCGGCTCCGGTTCCGGCTTCGCGGGCACGCTGCCGGCGCCCGCCCGTTTGAACCACGGAGAACCGAGCGTGGCCGCGCTCATGTCCGACGCCGCTTCGAGCAGCAACGGCGCAAGCTCCTTGAGACGCGATTCCGGCAGACGACTCGTCGGGCCGGCCAGACTCACGATACCGACCACTTCGTCCGTGACCGGGTTGCGCACCGCCGCGGCAATCGACGTCATGCCGATCTCGTAAGTCTCGATCGCCACGCCATAGCCGCGCTCGCGCGCACCGTTCAGGTCCTTCAGGAACTGCTGGATCGTCTTCGGCGCGCGCGGCACGTTCTGCGTCTTCGCGCTGAGCCCGCCCTGCTTCGACACCAGCTCGATCGCGCGCTCGTCGGGCAGCGTCGCGAGCCATGCCTGGCCGCTCGCGGTGCAATGCAGCGGCGGCTGGCTGCCCATGTCCGGGTCGTAACGCAGCCCGGACTTCGCACCCTGCGCCTTGCCGACGAACGTGATGTGATCGTCCTCGACCACACCGAGCCGCGCCAGTTCGCCGGACGACTCGGCCAGACGATCGAGCACCGGCTGGGAAATGTCGAACATCCCGCTCGTCGACAGGTAGATCAGCGCGAGCGACACCAGCTTCAGCGCCAGCATGTACTCGCCGTGTTCCTCGTCCTGACGCACGAACCCTTCGTCGATCAGCATCGACAGCAGGCGATGCGTGCCGCTGCGGGGAATGTTCAGCGTATCGGCAATGGTGGCCAGCGGCATGCGGCCGCCGTTCTTTGCCAGCAATTCCAGCACTGCGAGCGCACGCTCGAGATTTCCTGCCATGGCGCCTTCTCGTCCGTATGGTGAATGTCAAATAAGAACACAATTCCACACTGGAACTCAAGCGAATTTACGCGGCGCCGCGACCGCGGCCGTGGCGCCGCGCCCGCCGTCAATGGCCGACCGCCCCGCTCACGGCCACGAACGTGCCGCGATGGCGCGCGCCCTTGAGCAGCACCGCTGCGCCGCCCACGGCCGCCGGCACCGCGAGCGCCGCGAAGACCTGGCCGAAGCTCCAGTTCGCATGCAGCATGGACGCGCCCAGCATCGCGCCCGCAATGCCGCCGAAGCGGCCGACGCCGAGCATCCAGCTCGTCCCGGTGGCCCGCATCTCGGTCGGATAGGAGCCGGCCGCCAGCGCGCAGAAGCCCGTATTCGATCCGTTCATGCAGTAGCCGATGCCGAACGCCAGCACGCAGATCACGGTGAACGGATGGGCCGACACCCCCATGTACCAGGCGAGCGCACCGCCGGCGAGCACGGTCGCGCCGAGCGCGGCGTGCGGATTGAAGCGGTCCATCTGCCAGCCGATCAGCAGCGAGCCGACCGTGCCGCCCGCCTGGAACAGCGCACCGACGATCGCCGCCTCGGCCAGCGAAAACCCGAGCCCGCGAATCAGCGTCGGCAGCCAGTTGCCGAGCAGATAGACGGTCAGCAAGCCCGCGAAGTAGCAGATCCACAGCATCACCGTGCCGAACGCATGTTCACGCGACAGAATCGCGCGGACGGGGCTGCGTGCATCGCGCACCGGTTCGGCCGACACGAAACGCGTGCGTGCGTCGGCCACGCCGGGCTGCACGCGATTCAGCACGCCGACGAGCCGTGCGCGGCGCTGCTCCGACAGCGCGAGATAGCGCGCGGATTCCGGCAGCCATTTGACGAGGATGGGCACGTACGCGACCGGCAGCACGCCGCCGAGCAGCAGGACCGAATGCCAGCCCCACGTTTCGATCAGCCATGCGCTCACGAAGCCGCCGCCTGCCGCCCCGAAGGTGAAGCCGCAGAACACGGCCGTCACCATCAGCGCGCGCCGCCGCGGCGGCGCATATTCGGCCATCAGCGTGGCCGCGTTCGGCATCGACGCGCCGAGACCGATGCCGGTCAGGAAGCGCAGCACCGTCAGCGACACCACGCCGGTCGCAAACGCCGACGCAATGCTCCACAGGCCGAAGAACATCACCGCGCTGACCATCACCGTCTTGCGGCCGAAGCGGTCGGACATCGGGCCGGCCGTGAGCGCGCCGAATGCGAGACCGAGCAGGCCGCCGCTCATCACCGGGCCGAGCGCGTCGCGCGGAATCGACCACGCGCTGGAAATCGACGGCGCGATGAAGCCGATCATCACCGTGTCGAGCCCGTCGAGCATCACGATCAGCATGCACAAAAACAGCACGAGCCACTGGAACGCGCCCACCGGCCGCGTATCGAGAAACTGTTGAACGTCGAGCGAACGCGCGTCTTTCGATTCGCGATCCTGAATGGTTTTCCTGGGCCTTCTGGCCGTCTGCGAGGAAGTCATGCTGATGTCTCCGGGGATGTTGTTCTTGTGTCGTGTCGAATGCCCGATCCGCGCGCCGGCGCGATGCCTGGCGCCGATCGGGCCCGTTGGG
This sequence comes from Burkholderia sp. JKS000303, assembly GCF_002563755.1. Taxonomy (NCBI): domain Bacteria; kingdom Pseudomonadati; phylum Pseudomonadota; class Betaproteobacteria; order Burkholderiales; family Burkholderiaceae; genus Burkholderia; species Burkholderia sp. JKS000303. Next base: position 606,453 of record NZ_PDBZ01000002.1, on the reverse strand, counting down.
CCGCGCGAGGCGGCCGCCGTGTGCTCAGGCCGGCACGGCCGCCGCGTCGATCACGGCAACGGTCGCTTCGCGCAGGCGGCGCGCCCGCTCGACGGCCGGCGTCGTCTTCGCCCACGCTTCGTTCGGCACCTCGACGCTGACCGGCAAGTGAGCGGGCAGCGCGCGCAGGATGCCCGCGAGGTCGAGACCGCCATCGCCCGGCGCCATCCGCGCGCAGCGTGCCTGGAACAACAACGTGTCGACGTCGGTCGGCCGCTCGGCGGGCGCATCGCAGAACTGCACGTAGCCGAAGTACGCGTGCGGCAACACCCGCAACGCGTCGAGCGACGAGCCGGCACGATCGAAGTGGATCGGGTCGACGATCAGCCCGGTGTTGCGCCGACCGCATGCGTCGACGATGCGCGCCCCGGCGCCGATGTCCTTCACGTCGGTCCACGGCATCGGCTCCAGCGACGGCGACAGGCCGAGCGGCGCGGCGAGGTCGCAGAGCCGGCCGAGCCGCTCGACGGTACGCGCTTCGTCGGGATCGTTGCCGGCCACGAGGACGTAGCGCGCGCCGAGTTCCGCCGCCGTTTCGAGCATCGGCAGATAGTGCGTCACGTCGGTATCGGGCTTCAGCCGCACGATCTCGACGTCGAGCACGCGCATGCCCGTATCGCGCAGGACCGCGAGCGTTTCGCGCTTGAGCCGCGTATCGCCGACGATCTCGTGGCGAACCTCGGTATCGGTGGCCGGCAGCAGTCGCAGGCCGACGTAGTCATAGCCCGCGTCGACGGCGCATTGCACCATCTGCGGCGGACTCAGTTCGAGCACGGTCAGCGCCGACAGCGACAGCGCGCGGGGTTGAGGCTGGGTCATATCGTCTCCTTGAGCGTCATGGCGCAACACACGGCAGGTTCAGCGCAACGGCGAGAACGGCGCGGGCACGCAGATCGTCGACTCCATGGTCGTGAGATGGGCCGGGCCGCCCTTCGGCGGCCAGATGCCGTCCTTGACCGCCTCGGCGCGAATGCGCGAACGCTCGTCCACGCTCGCATACGGCCAGATGTTCAGGAACCGCGGCGTGTCGCCGTCGAGCGCATACATCGCGCCGACCAGCGGCGAGCGCCGGGTGCGCTCCGGCACCGCCTGTTCCCACACGTCGATGGTGTGCTGCAGGCTGCCGAGCTTCGTGCCGTACACGCGCATCTCGTAGATGCCGCCGTGCACGGCCGGCTCGATCGGCGGCAGGAACGGGAACAGCGCGTAGCTGGCCGTCTTCACGTCGATGATGGATTCGCCGCAGCCGAACGGGTTGCCTTCGAGCAGCATCCGCTTGCGCTCGGCGACGAGCGCGGCCTCCGATTCGTAGCCGCGCAGCACCAGCACCTGGCCGAGCGTGCCGATGTCCGAGTACCACGCGCCGAGCAGCTTGCCGCCCTGCGGATCGCCGCTGGCCTGAATCCCTTCGAAAACCTGCGCGTTCGCGCCGATCTTCACCGTGAGCGTCACTACGTCATACAGTGTCATTGCATTGTCCTCGAGGATGAATCGATGCCGGCACGCGCGGGTTCGGGCGCGGCGTCGGCGAGAGAAAGGCCGGCGAGATAACCGAAGGTCATCGCCGGGCCGAGTGTGATGCCGCCGCTGGGATAGCAGCCGCCCATCATGCTGGCCGCATCGTTGCCGACCGCGTAGAGGCCGGCGATCGCCCGGCCGGCGGCGTCGAGCGCGCGCGCGTCGCGGTCGGTGGCCAGGCCCGCGAACGTGCCGAGGCTGCCGGGCAACAGCTTCACCGCGTAGAACGGCCCCGCCTCGATCGGCGCGAGACACGGGTTCGGCTGCCGGTCGGCGTCGCCCTGCACGCGGTTGTACGGTGTCGAGCCCTTGTGAAACGCCGGATCGCTGCCCTGCTTCGCATACTGGTTGTAGGACGAGACCGTGTCCGCCAGCGAGGCCGCGTCGATGCCGCATTCGCGCGCGAGCGCATCGAGCGTCGCGCCGCGCTTCAGATAGCCGGCGTGCCGGTACGGGCCGGTCGGGAACGGAAACGGCTTCGAGAAACCGAGCCCGTAGCGCCGCTGAAAGCGATGGTCGCAAACGAGCCACGCGCACACTTCTTCGCCGGCCGGCGTCGTGTCGAGCAGCGCGGAAATGAAGTCGTGATACGACGATGCCTCGTTCACGAAGCGCCGGCCCGCGCGCGTCACCGCGATCACGCCCGGCTTCGCGCGTTCGATCAGATGCGGAAACGCGACGGCGTCGCCGCCCGCTTGCGGCACCAGCGACACGGGCGCCCACGCGGCCGGCGCATCGAGCGACCGGTCGAAATGCGCGCCGATCGATTCGCCGAGCCGGATCCCGTCGCCGGTATTGCTGCGCGGCGCCGCCGACCAGTGTTCGCGGCCCGACGGCGTATAGGCGAACGTCTGCGCGCGCCGCGCCGGGTCGTGCGGAAAACCGCCGCAAGCCAGCACGACGCCGCGCGCCGCGCGCACCTCGTGCACGATGCCGTCGATCGCCACGCGTGCGCCGGTCACGCGCGCGTCGTCGCGCAGCAGGCCGATCGCCTTCGCATTCGTGCGCAGGTCGACGCCGCGATCGGCGGCCGACTTCAACAAGCGCGCGACGAGCGCATTGCCGTTGACGAGATGCATCGAACGCCCGTAACGCAGCGTGTGCCACGCGAACGCGGCCAGCCGGCGGCCGACATGCAGCGCCGACTTCAGCGAGCGCGTCGCGCGATAGAAATGCGCGAGATCCTGGCCGGACGCGAGCGCCATCCCCTTGAGCGTCGTCACCGACAGCGGCGCGCGCAACCGGTCGATCAGCGGGCCCAGTTCGCGGCCGTCGAACGGCATCGCGCAGACCGAGCGCCCACCCGTGCCGGCGCCCGGCGTGGTGTGGAAATCGGGAATGCGGTTGCCGTCGACGAAGCGCACCGCCGTGTGCCGCTCGAAGAATTCGATCATCTCCGGGCCGCGTTCGAGCAGCGCGTCGGCCTTCGCCGCATCGAACTGCGCGCCCAGCTCGTTCTTCAGATAGGTGCGCGGCACGTCGATGTCCTCGCGAATGCCGGCCCGCGTCGCGAGCGGATTGCGCGGAATCCACAGCCATCCGCCCGACCACGCGGTCGTGCCGCCAAACACCGCCTCCTTCTCGGCGACGATCACGCGCAGCCCCTGCGCCGCCGCCGTGACCGCCGCCGCGAGGCCGCCCGCGCCGGAGCCCAGTACCAGCACGTCGCAATCGAGTATCGGTTCACGCTTCATGTTCAGTCTTGCCCGTTCAGTGTCTCCAACGCCGGATGCGACCTGATCGCGACGCCTATGGAATGTTCTTTCGAAGTGGAATACTATTCCACTAAATTGGGTTTAGCAAAGACTTTGTGACGACAGGGAGGCAACGCAATGCGAGTACTGGTAACGGGCGGCAGCGGTTTTCTCGGCGCATGGATCATCAGGAGGCTGCTGGCGCGCGGCATGGAATGCGTGAGTTTCGACGTGCGCACGAACCCGCGCCTCGTCGAGGCGCTCGCGCCTGAACGGGCCGCGGCCGTGCAGTGGCGCACCGGCGACATCGCCGATGCGGCCGCCACGGCGCGCGCATTCGACGGCTGCGACGCGGCGATCCATCTCGCGGGCATCCTCACGACGGACTGCGCGGCCGATCCCGTGCGCGGCGCGCAGGTCAACCTGATCGGCACGCTGAACGTATTCGAGGCCGCCCGCGCGGCCGGGCTGCGACGCGTGCTCTATGCGAGCAGCGCCGGCGTGTTCGGCCCCGACGACGGCGCCGTGCCGCTGCCGCAAACCCACTACGGCGCGTTCAAGCTGGCGTGCGAAGGATCGGCGCGCGCGTACTGGCACGACCACGGGATCGCGAGCGTGGGCTTTCGTCCGCTGGTGGTCTACGGCGCCGGGCGCGAGACCGGCTCGAGCGCGGGGCCGAGCCTGGCGTGCCGGGCGGCCGCGCGCGGCGAGCGCTACACGATTCCGTTTACCGGCACGACGGGCCTCGTGTTCGCCGACGACGTCGCCGCCGTCTACGAGGCCGCGCTGCTGGCCGACATCGACGGCGCGCACGCATTCACGCTGGCGGGCGAGATCACCCCGGTGAACACGCTGATCGAGCGGATCGCGGCCATCGTGCCGGGCGCGCACCTCGATGCCGGCGGGCCGCCGCTGCCGATCGCGACGGCGTTCCCCGACGACCCCGCGCTCGAGCGCCTGCTGCCCGGCCTGCCGCGGACCGCGCTCGACGACGGCCTGCGGCAGACGGTGGCGTTCTACCGGCGCCAGCGCTAGGCCGGCGCCCGTCCGCGCGGCTACGCGACGTCCGCGGGCGCCACGCCCGTGCGCGTCGCGGCCGCGCGATGCACGGCGAGCGTCGCCGCGAGCGTGCGCGCGGCGTCGTCGGCCGAACACAGCGGCGCCTCGTCGCCCGCGATCACCGCCGCGAAGTGGCGCAACTGCTCGTGATACGGATCGGCGCCATGCGGCGTGCAGCGCTCGACCGTCAACGGATCGTGCCAGCCCTTGCCGCTGCGGTATTCCCACAGATCGAGCTGCGGCAGCGTGAGCGACGCATCCGTGCCGATCAGGAAATGCGTGTTCACCTGTTGGCGCGGATAGTGCGCAGCCTCGCCCGCCGCGAGATCCCAGTTCCACGGCGAGGCCGCGCAGTCGGACACGGCCAGCGTGCCGAGCGCGCCGCTGTCGAAACGCAGCAGCACGGCGGCCGTGTCTTCGACGTCGAAGCCGCGCACGCGATTGGACGCCTGGGCCTGCACCTCGACGATCTCGCCGAGCAGGAACCGCATGATGTCGATGTCGTGAATCAGGTTGATCAACACGGGGCCGCCGCCCGCGCGACGGCGCCATTCGACGTCGAAATACGCGTCGGGCTTGTAGAACGTCGCGAGCGCATTGGCCGCGACCGGCTTGCCGAGCCGCCCCGACTGCACGATCTCGCGCGCGCGCCGCAGGATCGGATTGTGACGGCGATGGTGGCCGACCAGCAGCGGCACGCCGGCCTCGCGTGCGGCGCGCCCCAGCTCGGCCGCCGCCGCGACGCTGTCCGATACCGGCTTTTCGATCAGCGCCGGCACTCCGCGCGCGATGCATGCCAGGCCGACCTCCACGTGTGTCGCATTCGGCGTCGCGACGATCGCGCCGTCCGGGCGCACCGCGTCGAGCATCTCCGCGTAATCGGCGAACCCGCGCAGGCCCTCGGCACGCGCGAACTGCTCGGCCGCCGGCGACGGATCGGCGATCGCCACCACTTCCACCTGCGCATGCGTGCGCGCGCGCTCCACGTGCATCCGTCCGATTGCGCCCGCACCGATCACTGCCAGCCGTCTTCTTGCCATCTCGTCATCTCCGTTGTTCGGGGCGTCCGCATTGCGTCGTTCGCTCGCATTCCGGGCCGACCGAGTGAATACCCCGATTTATTGAAACCATCTTTAATTGTTGAATGCTATTCCACTTCTAACTAGAATTCACCAAAAAATTTCGATACGTATCGCGCGGCCCGCCCACGGGCCGCGCGGAATCGACCCTTGACCAGGAAACAGGAGGCCAGACACATGACTGACCAGCACGAGCAGAACGACACCCTTTCCAGCCACCCGGCGGACGCGCCCGACAGCCCGGCGTTGTCGCGCCGCGCGTGGCTCGTCACCGCGGGCAAGGCGCTCGCGGGCGGTGCGGCGGCGCTCGCCGCGCCGGCGATCGTGCGCGCGCAGGGCGAGCAACCGCTGAAGCTGGGCCTGCTGATGGCCAAGCAGGGCGTATGGACCGAACAGGGCGAAGTGATCGCGAACGGCGTCAAGCTCGCGCTCGACGAGGCAGGCAACCAGGCGCGCGGCCGGCGTGTCGATCTCGTCTGGTACGACGAACCGAATCCGCAGTCGGCGCAGCAGAACATGCAGAAGCTCGTCGAGCAGGACAAGGCGATCGCGGTGATCGGCGGCACGAACAGCGGCACGTCGCTGGCGATGTCGTCGGTCGCGTGGCGCACCAAGACGCCGTACATCGCGCCGAACGCCGCCGCGCGCGAGCTGACCGGCAGCAGCTGCAACCCGTACACGTTCCGCGTGCTGAGCCCGACGCCCGTCGCGTGCCGCGCGCTCGCGCCGTCGCTGCTCGCGATCGGCAAGAAATGGCACTTCCTCGTCGCGAACTATGCGTACGGGCAGGACATTCAGCGGGCGATGTCGGACCTGCTGAAGCAGTCGGGCGGCTCGATCACCGGCGCCGACGTCACGCCGCTCAACACCACCGATTTCAGCTCGTTCATCCTGAAGATCCGCCAGTCGAAACCCGACGTCGTGCTGCTCGGGCTGCCGGGCGGCGACCTGTCGACGTTCCTGAAGCAATACGCGGAAATGGGCATGAAAGGCCGGATCCCGGTGGCGTGCCCGATCATCGGCGACTCGGATCTGTGGTCGATCAACGCCGATGCGGCGACCGGCTATTACGGCAAGCCGTGGCATTTCAGCTCGCCGGGCCATTCGCCGGAAGAAGTCGCGTTCGTCAAAAAGTACACGGCGAAGTACGGCAAGCCGCCGGCCGACAAGGCCTGGATCGGCTGGTTCACGGCACGTGCGCTGCTGCAGGCGATCAACCACGCGAAGAGCACGTCCGGCGCGGACATCGTGCAGAGCCTGGAAACCATCCAGATGACCGACGGCAGCGGCCCCGCGTACTTCCGCCCGTGGGACCACCAGCTGTTGCGGCGCTGGAGCGTGTTCAAGGTGAAGGACCGGATCACCGACAAATGGGACTGGCTCGACCCGATCTCCGTCGTGCCGCAGAACCCCGCCGACCTCGACCGCCTGTTCGGCACGCGCGAGGAGATCGGCTGCAGGATGGCCGCGCGCTGAGCCCGCGCGCCGCCGCCGCGGCGGCGCACGCATCGACACGGCCCCAAGCGTATCCCGCGCCCGTCGCGGCCCGCCGCTCGCCCGTCACGACGGGCCGCGGCGCGGCGGCGACGGGCCGCACTCTGGAGTAAGGGCATGGCTGAAATGTTGTTGTCCCAGGTCGCCAACGGACTGGTGCTGGGATTCCTCTATGTATTGCTCGCGATCGGACTGTCGATCATCTGCGGGCTGCTCGGCATCGTGAATTTCGCGCATGGCGCGCTGTTCGCGCTCGGCGCGTATTTCGCGATCGCGCTGTCGACGCAGTTCGGATGGGCCGCCGTCGTGCTCGCGCCGGTGCTCGTCGCGGCGGTGGGCGTGCTGATCGAAGTGGTGTTCATCCGGCGCCTGTACGGCAAGGAGCCGCTGCTTAGCCTGATCGTCACGTTCGCGCTGTCGCTGCTGCTCACCGCGCTGGTGCGCCTCGTGTGGGGCGCGGGCGGCCTGCCGTTCAGCCCGCCCGAGATGCTCAACGGCTTTCTCGTCTACGGGCCGCTGCTGATCACGAAGTACCGGCTGTTCGTGCTCGCCGCGACGGTCGCGATCCTCGTCGTGCTGTGGTGGTTCATGAACTACACGCCGTACGGGCGGATCCTGCGCGCCGGCAGCCGCGATCCGGAAATGGTCGGGCTGCTCGGCATCAACCTGCCGCGCGTGCTGACCGGCGCCTTCGCGCTCGGCGCGCTGCTCGCGGGCGCCGCCGGGGTGCTCGCCGCGCCGCTCGTCACGGTCACGCCGGGGATGGCGACGACCGCCGTGATGCCCGCGTTCGTGATCGTGACGATCGGCGGGCTCGGCTCGTTCGCCGGCGCCGTGGTCGCGGGCCTGCTGGTCGGCATCGTGACCGCGCTGGCCGTCCAGTTCTTTCCCGAGGGTTCGTCGGTCGCCATGTACGTGCTGATGGCACTCGTCCTTCTCGTGCGCCCTCGCGGGCTGTTTGGTGAACGCTGGGAGCGATTCGAATGAAACCCGCCTATCTGACCCGCCACCCTGTTGCGGTGCTGACCACCGCGCTCGTCCTCGTGTCGCTCGCGCTCACCGCGACCGGCACGCCGCTCGAGCGCGCGACCCAGATCGCGATCTACACGCTCTACGGGATGGGCGTGAACCTGCTGGTCGCGTACACGGGCCTCGTGCCGTTCGGCGCATCGGTGTTCTTCGGCACGGCCACCTACCTGGTCGCCGTGTCGCTGCTGCGCGTGCTCGGCAACGAGCTGCTCGCGCTGGCGGCCAGCGTGATCGTGACGACCGTGCTGGCCGCGCTGATCGGCGCGATCGTGCTGCGCCGGCGCGGGCTGTACTTCTCGCTGCTCACCCTCGCCTGTTCGCAGATCGCGTTCGAGATCGCATTCAAGTGGACCGACGTGACCGGCGGCGAAAACGGCCTGCAGAACGTGCCGCGCCCGACCTTCCCGACGACCGTCGACTTCCACGTGTTCGCGTGCGCGACGGTGATCGCCATCGCGTATCTGCTGTGGCGCCTCGTGCACGCGCCGTTCGGGCGGGCGCTGCAGGCGCTGCGCGACAACGAGCAGCGCGCGGCGAGCCTCGGCTACGACACGTACCGGCTCAAGCTACGCGCGTTCGTGATCTCGGCCGCCGTGATCGGCTACGCGGGCGGCCTGCTGTGCCTGATGCTGCAGGGCGCGTATGCGAACAACCTGAGCTGGGAACATGCGGGCGACAGCCTGCTGATGACCGTGCTCGGCGGCGTCCACCAGTTTCTCGGGCCGCTGTGGGGCGCAATTGCGTTCATCCTGCTCGAGGACAAGCTCAGCAGCCTGACCGAGCACTGGTGGCTGATCTTCGCGCCGATCATCATCGCGTTCGCGTTCTTCTCGCCCGAAGGCATCCACGGCATCGTGCAGCGCTTGCTGCGACGCCCGCGCTGGACGCTCGTGCGCGACACGATTCCCGCGCGCCCCGACACGATCGCGCCGTATCGCGCGGGCGGCATCGACACCGATTCCGATAAACCCGTGCTGAGCGTGCGCGGGCTGTCGAAGCGTTTCGGCTCGCTCGTGACCGCCGAACAGATCGACCTCGACGTCCACCCGTGCCGGCTGCACAGCTTCATCGGCCCGAACGGCGCCGGCAAGACCACGTTCTTCAACATGCTGACGGGCGTGCTGTCGCCGACGGCCGGCACGATCACGTTCGACGGCCGTGACGTGACGAAGCTCGCGATGTTCCGCCGCGTGCGGCTCGGCATGAGCCGTTCGTTCCAGATCCTCAGCGTGTTCCGCAACCTCACCGTGTTCGAGAACGTGCGCGTGGCCGTGCAGGCCGCGCAGCACGATCGCCTCGGCATGTGGCGCGACGCGCACACGCTCGGCGAACAGAATGCGCTGACCTGGTCGCTGCTCGCGGCGGTCGGGCTCGACGATCGCGCGGCGCACGGCTGCGAAAGCCTGTCGCACGGCGAGCAGCGCCTGCTCGAAATCGCGCTGTCGCTCGCGACCCGCGCACGCCTGCTGCTGCTCGACGAGCCGCTCGCGGGGCTTGCCGAAGCCGATCGCGTGCGCGTGGCGGCGATCATCCGCGAACTGGCGAACCATCATGCGGTGCTGCTGATCGAGCACGACATCGATCGCGTGCTGACGATCTCCGATCGCGTCAGCGTGCTGCATCGCGGCCGGCTGATCGCAGACGGCTCGCCGGCCGAAGTCGCGTGCCATCCCGAGGTGGTCGAAGCCTATCTCGGCCATGCGAAGGGCGAGCGGCCGGTCGATGCGCGGCTGGCCGCACGGCGCGGCGCGCAGCCCGACGAAGCCGCGTCGGCGCGACGCCCGCTGCTGCGCCTCGAAGGCGTGAAGGCCGGTTACACCGGCAACACGATCCTCGACGGCATCGACCTCACGCTGCACGAAGGCGAAGTGATCGCGATCCTCGGCCGCAACGGCGTCGGCAAGACGACGACGTTGCGTGCCGCAACCGGCGTCGCCGACGTCACGGCCGGGCGCATCGTGTTCGACGGCCACGACATCACCGGGCGCCCCGCGCACGAGATCAATCGCCTCGGCCTCGCGATGGTGCCCGAAGGCCGCCGGCTGTTCCCCAACCTGACGGTCGCCGAGAACCTGCGGCTCGCCGCGCGCAAAGGCGGCGCGAGCGTCGACGAGATGTTCGCGCTGTTCCCGCGCCTCGCGACGCGCAAGGACGCGCGTGCCGAACACCTGTCCGGCGGCGAACGGCAGATGGTGGCGATCGCGCGCGCGCTGATGGCGCCGGCGAAGGCCATCCTGCTCGACGAACCGTTCGAAGGGCTCGCCCCCGCCGTCGTGCAGGAAGTGCTCGACGCGGTCGTCAAGCTGCGCGAGCGCGCGAGCGTCGTGATCGTCGAGCACCAGGCCGACATGGTGCTGCCGATCGCCGATCGCGCGTACGTGCTCGTTAACGGTCGCGTCGCGCACGAGAGCAGCGCAGTCGCGCTCGAACAGGACACCGCCACCCAGGCGAAATTGCTCGGCATCGTACACAACGAGGCCGGTTCCACCCAGGAGATGAAAACAGCATGACTGCCCCCTTGACCCCGACCACTCCGGTTTCGCTCGACGACGGCCTGAGCGGTGCGACCCGCGTTCACTTCATCGTCGGCGACCCGATCGCGCAGGTCCGTTCGCCCAAGGGCGTGACGGCCGCGCTGCGCGAGGCCGGACTCGACGCGCTGGTCGTCCCCGCGCACGTCGCGCCGGACGATCTCGCGGCGTTCTTCGCGGGCGTCACGCCGATGCGCAACGTCGACGGCGTGATCATCACGGTGCCGCACAAATTCAGCGCCGCCGGGTTCTGCACGAGCCTGTCCGACGAAGCCGCGTTCCTCGGCGCGGCCAACACGCTGCGCCGCACCGCCGACGGCGGCTGGCACGGCGGCATGTTCGACGGCACCGGCTTCGTCGCCGCGCTGGGCGACGCAGGCTGCGACCTGCGCGGCCGGCGCGCGCTGCTGGTCGGCGCGGGCGGCGCAGGCTCGGCGATCGGACATGCGCTGGTGATGGCGGGCGTCGCGTCGCTCGACGTGCGCGACAACGATGCCGCCCGCACCGCGTCGCTGGTCGACCGGCTGGCGACGCTGCAACGCGGCACGGTGCGCGTCGCCGCCGCGGATGTCGCGCCCGAGTCGTTCGACGTGATCGTCAATGCGTCGCCGATGGGCATGCGGGCGGACGATCCGCTGCCCGTCGACGTGTCGCGCGTGCCGGCCACCACCTTCGTCGGCGACGTCGTCACGAAACCGCCGCTCACGCCGTTCATCGAAGCGGCGCGCGAGCGTGGCTGCCGAACCGTCACGGGCACGCAGATGTTCGCGCGGGTCTGCGACCGGATGGTCGCGTTCCTGATCGATCGCGCCGCCTGAGCGCGTGCGGGCGGGTCGCGATCGCCGTGCGCGGCGCGACCCGCCGAATCCAGTCGAATCGTTTTCCCCCCGCATGACGGCGACGCGGCGTGCCGCGCCGCCGTGCGTGCCTGCGTCATCACAACAATCCGGAGACAACCCATGAAATCCTGTCGTACCTCCCCCCGACTCGTGGCGGCCAGCGTGGCGCTGCTCGCCGCCGCACCGGCGTTCGCGCAGTCGAGCGTCACGCTCTACGGCGTCGTGGACAACGGCATCGCGTACCAAAGCAGTCAGACCACGCTCGGCTCGACGGCCGGCGGCCATTCGTCGGTGAAGATGGTGACCGGGGTCTGGGCCGGCAGCCGCTTCGGCGTGCGCGGCACGGAGGATCTCGGCGGCGGCACCAAGGCCGTCTTCGTGCTCGAGTCGGGCATCAACTCCGCGACCGGCGGCCAGCAGTACACGGACGCGATGTTCGGGCGCCAGGCCTGGGTCGGCTTCACGCATCCCGCCTACGGCTCGCTGACGTTCGGCCGGCAATATGCGTCGTACTACCAGCTGCTTTCCCCGTACAGCCCGACCAACTGGCTGACCGGCTTCTTCGGCGCCCACCCGGGCGACATCGACGGGCTCGACACTATCTATCGCGCGAACAACACCATCGAATACACGTCGCCGAAGCTGTACGGCTTCACGTTCGGCGGCTCGTATTCGCTCGGCGGCGTCGCGGGCAGCCTGAATGCCGGCTCGACGTGGACCGCCGCGATCCAGTATGCGAACGGCCCGCTCGGCATGGCGGTCGGCTTCTCGCGGATCAACAATTCGACGTCAGGCGGCGGCGCGTTCGGCGCGAACTCGACGACGTCGAACAACGGCGCGCAGGCCGGCGTGTCCGCCCTCACGAACGGCTACCAGACGGCGCAGGCACAGCAGCGCTTCGCGGTCGGCGCGAGCTATGCGATCAACAACGCATGGGACGTGTCCGCGACCTACTCCAACGTGCAGTACATCCCGGGCGCCGGCTCGAAGTTCGCCGACACGGCGATCTTCAATACCGGCGGCGTCGTGCTGCACTGGAAGCCGGCCACGGCGTGGGATCTCGGCGCGGGCTACAGCTTCACGCGCGCCACGAAGGCCAACGGCATCGCGAACGCCGCGCAATATCAGCAGTTCAACCTGTCGCAGTACTACGCGTTGTCGAAGCGCACCGGGCTCTATGCGCTCGAGGCGTACCAGCGTTCGAACGGCAGCACGCTCGGCACCGCGGGTAGCGGCAACATCATCGACGCGACCGCCACGCTCGGCGACGGCTTCAACTCGGCGCCGTCGTCCACGCGCAGCCAGTTCGCGGCCGGCGTCGGCATCGTGCACCGCTTCTGAACGTAGTCGCACACCGTCCCGCTAAATTTGTGGAACACTATTCCACTTTGTTGTTTGTTGGAATAACATTCCACAATTATCGGAACATCTTCCGCCACGCGTTGCATCCGGACGCGCGGCGGAACGACATGAAGGAGACGTGGACATGGGTGCGGTGCAACAGGGTTGGGACGAGGAAGTAGACCTGCTGGTATTCGGCGCGGGTGCGGCGGGCATGACCGCCGCGCTCGTCGCGCATCACGAGGGGCTCGCGGTCCTCGTCTGCGAAAAAACCGCCGCGGTGGGCGGCATCACGTCCACGTCGGGCGGCACGACGTGGGTGCCGGGCACCCGCCTGAGCGTCGACGCGGGCGTGCCCGACAGCGTCGACGATGCGCGCCGCTTCCTGCAGTCGGTGGTCGGCGCGCGCGGCGGCGACGACGCGCGCGAAGCGTTCCTGCAAAGCGGCCCCGACGCGATCGACGAGCTCGCGCGCATCAGCGAAGTGAAGTTCGTCGCCGCCGCCGCGCATCCCGACTACGTGAACGGTCCCGGCGCGGCCTACGGCGGGCGGGCGCTGGTGCCCGCGCCGTTCGATGCGCGCGTGCTCGGCCGCGCGTTCGCGCGCGTGCGCCCGCCGCGCAAGGAGTTCATGGGGCTCGGCGGGATGATGGTCGCGCGCGCCGACCTCAATGCGCTGCTCGCGCCGTTCGCGTCGGCCGCGCACTTCAAACGCACGCTCGCGGTCGTCGGCCGCTATGCGATGGACCGCCTGCGCTTTCCGCGCGGCACGCAGCTCGTGATGGGCAACGCGCTCGCCGCCCGGCTCTATTACAGCCTGCTCAAGCGCCAGGTCGAGATTCGCTTCGACACGCCGCTGCTCGAACTGGTCCGCGACGACGGCCGCGTCACCGGCGCGATCGTCACGACGCCGGACGGCGGCCGCAGGCGAATCGGCGCGCGGCGCGGCGTGGTGCTCGCGACCGGCGGCATCACGCGTCATCCGTCGCTGCGCCAGCAGTTCTTCCCGGCCGCCGCCCGGCCGCTGTCGCTGTCGCCGGCCACGCACACCGGCGACGGCGTCGACCGCGCACAGCGCGTCGATGCGCGCGTCGAAAACGGCGGCGACAGCCCCGGGCTGTGGATGCCGTGCTCGATCCGCCGCGCACCGGGCGCCGCCCCGGGCGGCGACGGCGACAGCGTCTGGCCGCACATCATTCTCGATCGCGCGAAGCCCGGCCTCATCGCGGTCAACAACCGCGGCGAGCGCTTCGTCAACGAGTCGGACTCGTATCACGACTTCGTGATGGGCATGCTGCGCGACAGCGGCAACGGGCCGAGCGTGCCGGCGCATCTGATCGTCGATGCGGCGTTCATCCAGACCTATGGCCTCGGCCTGCTGATGCCGGCGCGCAGCGCGGCGCGCATCGCGGCGTTCGAGCGTGCCGGCTATCTGGTCAAGGGCGCGACGCTGGCCGAGCTGGCGGCGAAATTGCAGGTGGATGCGAACGGCCTGGAACGCACAGTCGCGACCTACAACCGCGACGCCGCCAACGGCGAGGATCCGGCGTTCCAGCGCGGCAGCAGCCCGATGAGCCGCTTCAACGGCGACCCGGCGCAACAGCCGAACCCGTGCATTCGCCCGATCGGCGCCGGGCCCTACTATGCTGTGACCGTATGGCCCGCCGATCTCGCATGCAGCGCGGGGCTGAGCGGCACGGCGAACGGCGAGGTGCTCGACGTCGCCGGGCGCGTGATTCCCGGCCTGTTCGCCTGCGGCAACGATCTCGCGTCGATCTTCCGCGGCACCTATCCGGGCCCCGGCACGACGCTCGGCCCGGCCATCGTGTTCGGCTGGCGCATCGCGAAGTTCGTCGCGCGAGGCGGTGCGGGATTGGAGGGCAAGGCGTCCGCTAACTCGGCGCATCGCTCGACCTGCGATAGCGCCCACGGCTGACGAATTCGCCGGCACGGCGCGGGCAAGCCGTGCCGGCTCAACCCATCGAGGAGGAATCGTTCATGCAATGCATCGTCAACCGCCACGCGTTGAACATGCCGAAACTGGGGCTCGGCACGTGGCCCATGCTCGGCGACGACTGCACGCGCGCGGTCGCGCTCGCGCTGGAGTCGGGTTATCGGCACCTCGATACCGCGGCCGCGTACGAGAACGAAGCGGCGGTCGGCGAGGCCATCGCGGCGTCGAACGTCCCGCGCGAGCAGATTCACGTGACCAGCAAGGTCTGGTGGGACCAACTGAGCCCCGAGCGCATGCGGCAATCGCTCGACAACACGTTGCGCGCGCTGCGCTCCGACTACGTGGATCTGTTCCTGATCCACTGGCCGGCGCCCGACTGGAATCTTGCGGAGACGATCGACACGCTCGTGTCGTTCAAGGAGCAGGGACGCGCCCGCGCGATCGGCGTCGCGAATTTTCCGCTGCCGCTGCTGCGCGACGTCGTCGAAAACCGGCAGGCGCCGCTGGCCGCGATACAGGTCGAGTACCACGTGCTGCTGGGTCAGGCGAAGCTGCTGCAATTCGCGCGCGAGCACGACATGGCGCTGATTGCGTACAGCCCGCTCGCGCGCAACCGCGTGTCGGAGCTTCCGGAGCTGCAGCGGATCGCCGACAAGCATCGCGTGCTGCCGACCCAGGTCGCGCTGAAATGGCTGCTCGACCAGCCGAACGTGGCGGCCGTGCCGAAAGCGGCCGGACAACGCAATCAGCTCGCCAACCTCGCATCGCTCGACGTGAACCTGGACGACGCCGATCGTGCGCTGATCGACGGCCTGCCGAAGAATCAGCGCCTCGTGAGTCCGGCTTTCGCGCCACAGTGGGACACGGCTGAATGAAGAACCGGGCCGGGCATCGCGCACGCCCGGCCCGATCGGGGCACCGTCAATGCTGCTGAACCACCGCCCCCGCGGCGCGCTCCTGCTCCCCCGCTTCCACGAAGCGGCTGCCGATCAGGTACACCGCGCCGGCCGCCACGAGCGACGGCACCGCGAGCAGGCTGAAGACATCGCCGAAATGCCAGCCCCAGCCCATCAGCAGCGCGCCGAGAAACGCGCCGGCCACGCCACCGATCCGTCCGACGCCGAGCATCCATGCCACGCCGGTGGCGCGGCAACGGGTCGGATACAGGCTCGCCGCATAGGCCGACATCGACGTCACCGCACCGGTCACGACGGTGCCGCACAGAAGCGTCAGCGTGCCGAGCCATGCGGCGTGTCCGATCGTGCGGCTCACCACGAGCACCAGCGCGGCCGCCACGACATAGGTGCAGACGATCGTCCGGTTCGCATTGAAGCGATCCATCAGCCAGCCCGCGCAGAGATTGCCCAGCACGCCGCCGAGCGGGAACAGCGCCGTCATCAGCGCGCCGCCCTCCGTGCCGAAGCCGGCGTCGCGAAACAGCGTCGGCATCCAGTTGGTCAGCAGGTAGTAGATCAGCAGGCCCATGAAGTACGCGGCCCACAGCATCAGCGTACGCGAACGGAACCGGCCCGACAGCACCAGCGCGAGCGCCGACGCACCGCCTTCGGTCTCCTTGCGCGCTTCGGCCGCCACGAACGTGCAGTCGTCGAAACGCTCGCGCGGCGCGATCCGGGCGAGAATCCGCGCGATGCGGTCGTGCTTGCCGTGGCGTGCGGCGAGATACTGCGCGGACTCCGGCAACCACGCGACGAGCGCCACGGCCAGCACGATCGGCCCGACCCCGCCGGCCGTCAGCACGCTTTGCCAGCCGAAGTGCGGGATCAGCCATGCCGACGCGATGCCGCCCGCCGCCAGCCCGGCCGAGAAGCCGCAAAACATCGCGTTGACCGCGAAGCTGCGGATCCGTGCAGGCGCGTATTCGGACATCAGCGTGACGGCATTGGGCATCGCCGCGCCGAGCCCGAGCCCGGTCAGGAAGCGGAACGCGGTCAACTCGCCGATCGACTGCGCATGCGCCGACACGATGCTCCATCCGCCGAAGCACACCACCGACAGCACGAGCACCGTCTTGCGGCCGAGCCGGTCGGCACAGGGGCCGGCGGCGAGCGCGCCGATGCCGAGGCCGGCCAGCGCGGCGCTCATCACCGGGCCGAGCGCGCTGCGCGCGATGCCCCAGTCGTGAACCAGCGCGGGCGCGATGAAGCCGATCGCGGCGGTGTCGTAGCCGTCGGCGGCCACGACCAGAAAGCACAGGACCAGAATCAGCCACTGGCTGGGAGAAAAGCGCTCGGCGTCGATGAACGACTGCACGTCGAGCGTCCGGGTCGGGGTTGTCATCATGTGTCTCCTGTATGCCGTGCGCGTCGCAGCGTTCACGCTGCCGGCGCACGGCTGTCTCCATGGTTTGATTGTCGATGTCCCGTCCGGGCGGACGGCCCACGTCAGCCGGACGGCGAATCCGCCGCACCGTAGGCGAGCCAGCCGCCATCGACGTTCAGCACGGTGCCGGTGATGTAGCTCGCCGCGTCCGAGGCCAGGAACGCGATCGCGCGGGCGATCTCGTCCGGCTCGGCGAGGCGCCCGAGCGGCGTCCGGCGTTCGATCGCCGCCCGGTTCAACTGCCCGTTTCGCGCGAGCGTATCGACCAGTTCGGTCGCCACGTAGCCGGGCGCGACGGCGTTCACGCGCACGCCCTGGCGCGCCCACTCGCAGGCCATCGAGCGCGTCAGCGATGCAATCGCGGCCTTCGCGGCGCCGTACGCGTTGCGCGTCGGAATGCCGCCCTGGCCGGCGATCGAGCACAGATTGACGATCGCGCCGGTGCGTTGCGCAAGCATCACGCGGGCGGCTTCGCGGCTCGCCAGAAACGTGCCGCGCACGTGCACCGACAGCAAGCGATCGAACGCTGCCGACGATTGCTCGAGCGTCGGCGCGTTCTGCTCGCCGATCCCCGCGTTGTTGACCAGCACGTCGATCCGGTCGAAGCGCCCGACGACGGTGCGCATCAGCGCGACCATCTCGTTTTCGTTCGCCACGTCGCCGCCCATGCCGACGTGCCGCGGCCCGAGTTCGGCGGCCCGCCGGGCCGCGCGCTCGCTGTTCAGGTCGGCGATCGCGACGCGATAGCCGTCTTCGGCGAACCGCTTCGCGCACGCCCAGCCGATGCCGTCCGCCCCGCCCGTCACGATTGCCACCCGCGTATTGACCATGTGATCTCCCGGTTTCATCGTGGTGTGCTCAGCGCGTCAGATACGCGAGGCTCGGAAAATCGACGCGGCGGATGATGCGGCTTTCCTGCGCGACGATCAGATGGCCGGATGCCTGCAAATAGGCCGGCCACTCCGGGTCGGCATCGCGCGCGGTGCGCCGCGTGTCGTAGTCGGCAATGCTGTCGTAGCCCCACAAGTGCACGACCTGGTTCAGCGCGCCGATGTCGCTCATGTAGAACCCGACGGGCGGGCCGAGGTACTTCACCTGGATCGGCATCGCATGGCGGTCGAAGATGTCGAGGAATTCGGCCATGCCGCGCGGACGGATCGTATAGATGCGGTGGTCGATGAAGGCTTTGGATGAATTCATGATGTGCTCCGGATTCAGGCGGTCGCGCGCGCGGCGGCGCGGGGCTTTGCGGCAGCGGTAGGCGCCGGATCAGCGAGTCCCGCGATGTGGCGCGCGCTCAGATAGCCGAACGTCATGATCGGCCCGAGCGTGATGCCGGCGCCCGGGTAGTTCCCGCCCATGATGCTGGCGCGGTCGTTGCCGACCGCGTACAGGCCCGCCACCGGCTGGTCGTCACTGGCGAGCACCTGGCCGTGCACGTTGGTGCGAATGCCGTCGAAGGTGCCGAGATCGCCCATCAGGACTTTCAGCGCGTAGTACGGGCCCGCGCCGAGCGGCGCCACGCACGGGTTCGGGCGATGGGCCGGATCGGCGAGATAACGGTTGAACGACGTGGTGCCGCGCCCGAACTCGGGATCCTCGCCGCGCACGGCGCCTTCGTTGTAGCGCCGCACCGTCGCTTCCAGGTTCGCGGCGTCGATGCCCGCCTGCCGCGCCAGCTCCGCGAGCGTGCGGCCTTTCACGAGATAGCCGTTGCGCAGCAGCGGCCCGAGCGGCACCGGCGCGGGCTTCGCGAAACCCAGCCCGTATTTGCGGATCGTCGCGTGATCGCAGACCAGCCACATCGCCGTCTCGGTGTCGCCACTGCATGCGTCGATCATCGCCGCGCCGACGTCGTGGTACGAATTCGATTCGTTGGTAAACCGCTTGCCGTGGCGGGTGACGCCGATGATGCCCGGCTTGTAGCGATCGAGCAGATGCGGAAACACGCCGAACCGGCCGTCGCCGAGCGGCACGCGCGATACCGGCATCCACGCGGCCGGCTGCGGATAGCGAATCTCGACCCGGCCGCCGACGTGCTCGGCGAGCTTCGCGCCATCGCCGGTGTTCCCGGTCGGCACCGGCGACACATGCTCGCCGCCGCGCGCGACGTGCGGATACGCACGCGCGATGCGCGCGACATCGTGCGAGAAGCCGCCGCTGGCCAGCACCACCGCGCGCCGCGCCGTGATGCGATACCCGGCGCCCTCGCCTTCGACCGCCGCGCCGACGACGCGCCCGTCGGTCACGACGAGCTCGCGCGCCGCGGTATTCGTGAGAATCGGGATGCCGAGATCCAGGGCCGACTTCGCGAGCCGCGCCGCGAGCGCGTTGCCGCTCGTGACCTGCACGCCGCGCCGGTACAGCGCGAGATCCTTCAGGTGCGATGCCAGCCGCTTCGTCACGTACCACGCCGATTTCAGCGACCGCGTCGCATTGAAGAAATGCTTGAGATCCGCGTTGGACGAATTGAACATCATCCCGATGAACGTGATGGTCTTCAGCGGCGGACGCAGGCGTTCGAGATCGCGGCCGAGCCGGCGCGCGTCATAAGGGGCGGCCACCACCGAGCGGCCGATGTCGACGCCGCCCGGCTGATCCGGGTGATAGTCGGGATAGAGCGTCGGCACGAATTTCACGTCCGTTTCCCGCTCGAAGAATTCGAGCATCCGCGGACCGTGCTCGAGAAACGCCTCGATCGCAGCGTCATCGTAGAACGCGCCGGTTTCGCCGCGCAGATAGGTGCGCGCGGCCTCCCGTGCATCGTGCACGCCGTTCGCCGCTGCATGCGGGTTGCCGGGAATCCACAGCACGCCGCCGGAAAAAGCCGTCGTGCCGCCAAAGCAGCCTTCCTTCTCGACGACGATCACGTCGAGTCCGGCCTTGCGCGCGGTGATGGCGGTGGACAGGCCGCCCGCTCCCGCGCCGATCACGAGCAGGTCGCACGTGACATCTTTCGAACGCCGCTGGTCGCTCATCGCGTTCTCCTCCAGTGATAGGGCTGCACCGCGGCGTCGCTCGACTGGCGACGGTTCGCGCGGCGCGAGCAAGGTCGTTGAATTACTTCGTGGCGGCACCGGCGCCGGCTTCATAACCGGGGCGCGGCACCAGATCCATCAGCATCGCGTCGAGGCCGCCGTCGACGACGAGCTCCGCGCCGTTCACGTACGCTGCGCGCGGGCTCGCGAGAAACGCGACGACGTTCGCGATGTCGTCGGGGCGGCCGATGCGCCGGCTGGCCGTCATCGCGCTGCGGCGCGCCTCGATGTCGCCGTTCGCGTAGAACGACTCGGACAACGGCGTGCGGATCATGCCGGGGCACACGGTATTGCTGCGTACGCCGCGCGGCCCCCACTCGGCCGCCAGTTGCCGCGCGAGCATCGCGACGGCCGCCTTGCTGGCGCTGTAGGCGCCGCTGTGCGTCTGCGGATGACGCGCCGCGATGGACGCGACATGCACCAGCGAGCCCGAGCCGCGCGCGAGCATCGCGCATCCGAACGTTTGCGAGCACAGCATGTAGCCCGTCAGATTGACCTGCAGCATCGCGTTCCACGCATCGAGCGCGATGGTTTCGATACCGCCGGCGCGCAGCAGGCCCGCGTTGTTGACGAGCACGTCCGCGGGGCCGAGATCGCGCTGCACGCGTTCGGCCGCATGGGTCACGCTGGCCGGGTCGCCGATGTCGCATGCGATCGCGACGGCGTCCGCGCCGCCGGCACGCAGCCGCTCGGCCAGTGCGATCGTCTTGTCTGCATCGCGGTCGAGCAGCGCGACGCGTGCGCCGGCCGCGACGAACGTCTGCGCGATCGACGCGCCGATGCCGCCGGCCGCGCCCGTCACGACACAGACCTTCCCGTCGAGCTGCAGCCAGTTCGGTTGATGATCGTTTGCGTCGGAAATCATGTTAGTTGTCCTTCGAATGCAGTTGTGTCATGTTCCAGTGAATGCCGAACGGACCGTTCGATCCCGGCCGCGAGGCGTGATGCGCACGCCGCGCCGTTTGGAAAAGTATAGAAGTGCGGCGCCGGCGAAAACTGGACAAACGCCGCAAGCAGCAGGACAATTTGTACACAGGAGGCGAGACGGCATGAGGAGAATCCCTAACTACGACCTGTATGGCGAATCGGCCCGCCCGCCTTGGTACGACGCGTTCAACTTCGAATGGATACACGAGCGCAGCCGGCCCAACGACTGGCATATCGCCGCGCATCGCCACGATGCGCTCTTGCAGATTTTGTACATTCGCAGTGGCAGCGGGCACGTCGTGATCGAAAGCGACAAACTGCCGTTCGTGCCGCCCTGCCTCGTGCTGCTCCCCGCGCAAACCGTGCATGCGTTCGAGTTCTCGCCGCAGATCGACGGCCTCGTGATCACCGTCGCGCAACGGGCGCCCGATGCGCTGCTGAAGGTGGTCGCACCCAACGTGCTGCCGGTGCTGCAACGCGCCGCGGTGATTCCGGTCAAGGGGCCGGACGCGAGCGGGTCGATGCTGATGCCGCTGTTCGCGTTGCTCGAACAGGAGTTTCGCGGCGCGTCACGCGGCCGCGGCGCGGCGGGGATGGCGCTGCTGGTTGCCTTGCTCGTTCATGTCGCTCGCTTGAGCGATCTCGCGGCGGCCCCGTCGCATACGGGCACCGATCGGCGCGGCACGCTGCTGCGGCGCTTTCGCGAACTGATCGCCACGCATTTTCGCGAGCACCAGCCGGTGGAGTTCTACGCCGAACGGCTCGGCGTGGCCGCCGCGCAGCTGGCGCGCGTGTGCCGCGAAGAACTCGGCATCCCGACCACGGCCGTCATCAACGAACACGTGATTCGCGAGGCGCAGCGCGACCTCGTCTACTCGAACCTGAGCGTCAAGCAGATCGCGCACGAGACGGGCTTCGTCGACAGCGCGTACTTCAGCCGCTACTTCCGCAAGCAGACCGGGATGACGCCCGGCGAATTCCGCGAGTCCGCCCATCGCGACCTGATGCTGGGGCCGTAGCGAACGGCCGGCCCTTTTCCCGGTCGCGCCGCGCGACGGCAGCCACGTCGACGAGCGGCGAAGGCGCGACACCGGCGATGAACGTGCGCGCGGTCCTGGCGGCGCCGAGCACGCCGACACGCCAAGGCCGGATGGTTTCGACGATGTGTCGAACGAACAGGTTGGCGGGGATGTGCGTCGATCAGGCGCTCGCGCCGGGCAGCCGCTCGTCGAAACCGAACAGCCGCCGCGGCGTGTCCCACTGGATCTGCCGCCGGATCGCCGCGTCGGGCACGATCGCGTCGAACAGCGTCAGCAGCGGGCCATAGTCGAGCCGCTCGGGCGCACGCAGGAACGGCCAGTCGGAACCCCACACGCAGTGCTGCGGCCCGAACGCACGCAGCAGCGCGCGTGCATACGGCCAGGTATCCTCGTACGGATGCGGGCCGCTCGAATACTTTTGCCAGCCCGACAGCTTGACGCTCGCGTTACCGCTCTGCGCGAGACGCAGCAACGCATCGAAACCGGCCTGGCCGATCCCGCCGGCGCTGTGCGGCCGTCCGCAGTGATCGATCACGAGCGCCGCGGGTTGCCGCGCGAGCCACGGGCCGAGTTCGGCCATCTGGTCGCCGGCCACCTGGATCTGCGCGATCATCCCGAGATCCGCGAGCAACGCGAACAGCGCGCCCGCGCCGGTCACGAGGTCGATGCCCTCCATCGCCGGGTTGAACGCCACGCCGACCACGCCCGCGCGCCGCAGCGCGGTCAGCTCGGCGCGGCCGATGTCGTTGTCGACCACCGCCACGCCGCGAAAGCGCCCTTCATGCGTGTGCAGCGCGTCGATCAGGCAGCGGTTGTCGGTCCGATAGCCGCTCGTCGGTCCGACCAGCAGCGCGTGGCGCACGCGATACGCGTCCATCACGCGGATGAACTGGGCCGCCGTGCCGATCTCCTGCTGCGCGGGCCGATACGGCGTGTCGTCGCGATACGGAAAGCGTGCGGGATCGAACACGTGGCAATGGCAGTCGATCTTGTCTTCGTCGAATACGGTCATCGTGCGGTTTCCGGTAAAGCGCCAGCCGGCGCGGCAACGCCCGCGCGCTCGACGACGCGCCGCGCGCCGCGACAGGCCAGCTCGATACGTGCGTCGGGCGGCAGCGACGGCATCGGCATCTCGACGCTCAGCGGCACATCCGCCGGCAACGCGCGCAGCAACGCATCGAGCGGCAACGCGCCGTCGCCCGGCGCGAGCCGCGCGGTGCGCGCTTCGGCGATCGCGTCGTCGTCGCTGACCGGTTGTTCGGCGCGTGCGTCGCAAAGCTGCGCGAAGCCGATCAGTTCGCGCGGCAGTTGCGCGACGTCGTCCGGCGTGCCGCCCGAGCGCGACAGATGGAGCGCATCGATCACCACCGCGAGATTCGGCTGCGCCGCACGCTCGATCGCCGCGCGCGCCTGCGCGAGCGTGCCGACGTTGCGCCAGCGCATGAATTCCAGTTCGATCGACAATCCGAACGGCCTCGCGAAGCCGGCGAGCGCCGCGAGATTCGCGGCGAGGCGCGCGGCGTCGGCGTCGTCGCCCGACACGGTCACGCAGCGGGCGCCCAGCTCTGCCGCCGCCTCGAACAACGGCAGGAACGACGCGGCGTCGAGATCCGGCACGACCGGGATGAACTCGACGTCGACGACCGCGACGCCTTCACCGGCCAGCACGTCGCGCAATTCGCGATGCGCGGCGCTGCCGGCGGCGAGCGGATAGGCGACGCCGCCCGGCATGGCCGGATGCAGACGCAGCCCGACCCCGGCGAACCCTGCCTTTGCGGCCGTCCGCACCCAGGGCACGGGTGCGTATTCGAGTACGGTCAGATGCGCCGCCGCAAGCGGACGCGCGCGGTGTTCTGCGGGTTTCAATACGTGGCCCTCCCGCCCGTCAGGTCGAACGTGAAGCCCGTCGTGAAGCTGCACGCGGGGCTGACGACCCAGCTCACCATGCGGCCGACCTCGTCGATCTGCAGGAAGCGGCCCATCGGGATCTTCGCCTTGCTCGCGACGATGTGCTCGTCCGACATTTCGCGGAACAGCTCCGTCTCGACCATCGCCGGTGCGATGCAGTTGATCAGCACGTTGTCGTGCGCGAGCTCCTTCGCCGCGGCTTTCGTGAACGCGATCACGCCGGCCTTGGCCGCCGAATACGCGGAGATGAACTGCACGCCCTCCTTGCCCGCGATCGACGCGACGTTCAGGATCCGCCCGCCGCCGCGCTTGCGCATGTGCGGCACGGCCACGCGGCACGTGTAGAACACGCTGTTCAGGTCGACGGCCAGCACGCGTTGCCACATGTCGACCGGATATTCCCAGCTCGGCGAAACCGGCCCGTTGATCCCCGCGTTGTTCACGAGAATGTCGACCTGGCCCAGCGCGGCGACGGTCGCATCGAACGCGCGCGCCACCGCGTCGCAGGACGACACGTCCACCGCTTCGACATGATCCGGCGCGAAGCCGAGCTGCGACGCGTCGCAGTCGCCGACATCGAGATCCCAGACCACGACGCGCGCGCCGTCCGCCTGCAGTTGCCGTGCGATGCCGAGCCCGATGCCGCGCGCGCCGCCGGTGACGATCGCGACCTTGCCGTCGAGAGTGTGACTCATGGAAAACCTATCCTTTGAAAGTTCAGATACGGGAGGATTCGCGGCCGGTCAGCTCGATCCGCCTGATGTCGCCGACCACGAACACATACGAGAGCGCCCCGACCAGCGTGACGGCCGAAATGAACGCGAGTGCATACACGAACGAGCCCGTCGCATTGACGATCAGCCCGATGACGAGTGGCGTGACGATGCCGGCCGCGTTCGCGAACAGGTTGAAGATGCCCCCGCTCAGGCCGAGCAGGCCTTTCGGCGCGATGTCGGAGACGATCATCCACGCCAGTGCGGACATCCCTTGCGCGAAGTACGCGACGCACAGAATCGCGATCACGGCGGCGGTCGAATCCACATAGTTCGCGAGCACGATCGTCGACGCCAGCAGCAGCCCGGAGATCACCGGCAACTTGCGCGCCCAGTTCAGCGACACGCCGCGGCGCAGCATCGCGTCGGAGATCCAGCCGCCCGACAGCGTGCCCGCCGACGCCGCGATGAACGGCAGCATCGCGACGATGCCGACCTTCAGCCACGGCATGTGGCGCTCGGTGACGAGATAAGTCGGGAACCAGGTCAGGAAGAACACGTTGGTCGAGTTGCACGCGAACTGGCCGATGCAGATGCCGAACATGCAGCGCCGGCGCAGCAGCGCGCCGACGTCGGACCAGCGAAAGCGCATCACGTCGCGGTTGCCGTCGACGACGCCGCCGCCGTTCGCGATATGGTCGAGTTCGGCACGGTTCGCGCGCGTCGACTGGTGCGGCTCGTGAAAGCGCAGCAGCCACACGGCGCCGAACGCGATCCCCACCACGCCGACGATCCCGAACAGCGCGCGCCATCCGTAGTGCTGGTCGATCCAGAACAGCAGCGGGCTGAGAAACGCCAGCCCGACGTATTCGGCGAACGTGTAGACGCCCGTCGCGCGCGCCCGCTCGCTCTGCGGAAACCAGACCGCCACGACGCGGCTGTTCGTCGGGAAGCACGGCGCCTCGGCCGCGCCGATCAGCAGACGCATCACGAGCAACGACACGAACCCGGTCGCAAGCCCTTGCAACCCGGTAAAAAACGACCACAGCGTCAACGCGAAGAAGTAGGTCCAGCGCGTGCCGACACGATCCAGCAACAAGCCGCCCGGGATCTGCGACGCCGTGTAGGTCCACGAGAATGCCGAGAAGATCACGCCCATCAGCGCCGGCGTCAGCCCGAGATCGTGGCTCATGCCCGGCGCCGCGATGCCCGCGACGCTGCGGTCGAGATAGTTGATCATCGTGCCGATCGCGAGCAGCGCGAGGATACCGAAGCGCGTGCGGGTGCGCACGGCGGCGGCGCTCTGGCTCGCGGCGGCGGCTGGCGCCTGGGACGTCCGGGTCGAGTTCATCGTGTCTCCATCATGGGTCTGGTGGGCACGCCGGTTCCTGGAACTCGTTCCGGCCGGCGCATTCCTCGATGGAGATACTAGGGAGTTGCCGCCGCGCTGTCGTATGCCGAGTTTCGGCTATCCTATAACTTTTGGTTAATGGCCCGGGCGCGACGCGCGACGGCGAGAAAGGACATGCGTTTCAAGCTGCGGCAAATGGAAGTGTTTCGCGCGGTGATGCTCACCGGGTCGATCAACGCGGCCGCGAAGATGCTGTACGTGTCGCAGCCGGCCGTCAGCAAGCTCGTGTCGCACACGGAAACGACGCTCGGCCTGCGCCTGTTCGAGCGCACGAAAGGCCGGCTGATTCCGACCGCGGAAGCGCAGGCGCTGTTTCGGGAGGTCGAGCAGGTCTACCAGTCGGCGCTGCGCGTCGACGAATTCGCGCGCGCGCTGGCGCTCGGGCCGGCCAGCCTGTTGCGCGTGTCGTGCAGCCCGTCGCTCGCGACGACGATCATCGCGCCGGCGATCGTCGAACTCAAACGCAAGCTGCCGGGGCTCCGGGTCGACTGGCACACGACGTTGATGGCCGAAATGCCGCTGGAAGTGCTCAGCAAGACCGTCGACGTCGCCGTGACGTCGATGCCGATCGAGCACGAACATCTCGACGTCGTGCCGTTCATGCGCGGGCGCATGGTGTGCGCGCTGCCGGCCGATCATCCGCTCGCGGCCCGGCCGCGCATCGCGCTGGCCGATCTCGAAGCGGAACCGATGATCCTGTTCAGGCGCGACATTCCGTTCGGCACGGTGATCGCGCGCGCCTGCCAGCAGGCCGACGTCGAACTCACGTCGGTCGTCGAGGTGACGCGCGCGGACCAGGCGCTCGCGCTGGTGCGCGGCGGGCTCGGGCTCGCCATCGTCGACGAGTTCGCCGCGCAAGGCGCCGATTGCGTGGTGCGCCCGCTCGTCGAGAATCTCGAGATGATCGCGACGTTCGTCTACTCGAAGTTCTCGCCGCCGACGCGCAACGCGACGCTGCTCATGCAGGCCATCTACCGGCGCGCCGGGCAACTGGAGCGGCAGATCGGCAGCCCGCCGTTCGAAGCGGTGCGCGCGGCGCGGCGCTGACCGGGAGGCGGCTGCGCGCGGGCACGGTGACAGGCGAAACCCGGAATCGAAACCCGCTCGCGCAACGATGCATCACGGCGTCTGCAACGTCCCGTCCTTCAGCCGCGTCTGCGTCCAGGTCGTCACCGTGTTTTCGCACGGATATTTCGCGGCCTCCGCTTCGTCGATATCGACCCCCAGCCCCGGCTTGTCGTTCGCATAGACGTAGCCGTTCCGGAATTCGGGCAGGCCCGGGAATACATCGAGCAATGCCGCCCTCGGCCCCTTCAGATCCTGGATCACGAAATTGGGCGGCTCGGTGCCCGACCATTCCTGCACGCCGAAGTTGCGCGACGCGAGATCGATATGGATGTTCGCCGCATGCGCGAGCGGCGACATGTCGCCGGGGCCGTGCCACGCCGTTCTCACGCCGAACTGCTCGGCGAAGATCTGCAGCTTTCGTCCGGCCGTGATACCGCCGATCTGGCTCAGGTGCACGCGGATGAAGTCGATCAGCCGCTCGGTGATCAGGAAGCGCCACTCGTACGGATTGTTGAACAGCTCGCCTTGCGCGAGCGGCGTGCTCGTCTTCTCGCGCAACTGGCGGATCCATTCGCCCTCTTCCAGCGCGATCGCGTCTTCGAGAAAGAACAGCTCGAACGGTTCGAGCTCGCGCGCGAAGCGAATCGCGTCGACCGGCTTCAGGCGCTCATGGACGTCATGGCACAGCTCGACGTCGAAGCCGATCTTGCTGCGGATCCCGTCGAACAGCTTCAGCGTGTCCCGCATGTATTTCCGGCTGTCGAGATAGACGCCATCGGCTGCACCGTGCGGTGCGCTCGCCGGCGCGTGGCCGTAGCCGTCGCCGCCGTAACCGCCGCTCTGGCAGCGGATGTGCGTGATGCCCTGCTCGCGATACCGCTGGATGTTCTCGCACAGCTCGCTCAGGTCGCGCCCATCCGCATGCCGATAGACCGGCACGCCTTCGCGGCACTTGCCGCCGAACAGCTGATACAGCGGCATGTTCGCCATCTTGCCCTTGAGGTCCCACAACGCCATGTCGACGCCCGAAATCGCGTTGTTTTCGATCGGCCCGTTGCGCCAGTAAGCGTTCTGGTGCATCAACTGCCAGAGTTCCTCGATGGCTTGCGCGTCGCGTCCGATCAGCAGCGGCCGCAGGTACTCCTCGATCACGCATTTGACCGCGACGTGCCGGTACGCGAACGTCGCGCAGCCGAGGCCGTACAAGCCGGGCTGAGCGGTCTCGATCTTGACGACGATCAGGTTGATGCCTTCCGGCGCGGTCAGGATGACCTTTACATCGGTAATCGGGGTGGTCATGTTTGATTTACCAAAATTCAGTCGATGAATCGAACGGCGCGCGGCATCAGGTGCGGCGCAGCGAGACGGTCGCTTCGCCGGCGGCGCGTTGCTCCGCACGCCCCGGCACCGTGATCATCAGGATCACCGACAGCAGCAGCGCAACCGCCATGAAGATGTAGGACGCCGACGGGCTGCCGGTCGCGCCGTTCAGATAGCCGACGACCCACGAGCCGAGGAACGCGCCCAGTGCGCCGCTCGAATTGATGACGCCGATCGCGCCGCCGAGCACGTTGCTCGGAACGAGTTCCGGCACGAGCGCGAAGAACGGCCCGTACGGCGCGTACATCGTTGCGCCTGCCACGACGAGCAGCGTGAACGAGATCCAGAAGTGCGACTCGCCGACCAGGTAGGACCCCACGAGCGCAATCGTGCCGATCAGCAGCAGCGGCCAGACGAACAGCTTGCGGTTGTGCGTCCTGTCCGACAGCCACGACGCGAGCAGCATCAGGATGATCGCGGCGAGATACGGCACGGCGGCGAGCCAGCCCACCGACACGATGTCGATCGTCGCCGCGGATTTGAGGATCGACGGCAGCCACATGATGAAGCCGTAGACGCCGATGCTCCACAGCGCATGAATCACGCAGCACTTCAGGACTACCGACGAACGGAAAGCCGCCTTGTAGTCGCGCACCGGTGCGATATGCGCCTGCTCGGCTTTCAGGCGTGCATCGAGTTCGACCTTCTCGGCATCGGTCATCCACGGCGCGTCGGCCGGACGGTCCTTCACGGTGAACCACCAGACGACCGCCCATGCCAGCGCCGGCACGCCTTCGATGACGAACATCTCGCGCCATCCGAAGCTGTGGACCAGATAGCCCGACACCACCGACATCCACAACACGGTCACCGGATTGCCGAGAATCAGGAACGTATTCGCGCGCGAGCGTTCGGTGCGCGTGAACCAGCGGCTGATGTACATCAGCATCGACGGCATGACCGCCGCCTCGACCACGCCGAGCACGAAGCGCAGCACCATCAGCATCGGAATGTTGCTGACCATCCCGGTCGCCGCCGCGCACAGGCCCCACAGGATCAGGCTGAAGAAGATCAGTTTCTTCACGCTGTTGCGCTGCGCGTAGATCGCGCCCGGCACCTGGAACAGGCAATAGCCGAGGAAAAACAGCGAGCCGATCAGCGACGACATGCCGTGCGTGATGCCGAGATCCTTGTCGATCCCGGCCGCCGCCGCGAAGCCGTAATTGGCGCGATCGAGATACGCGAGGCTGTACGTGATGAAGATGATCGGCATCAGATACCACCATCTTTGCGGTGCAACGGGTTTGGCGCTTTCCATGATGTCTCCGGACAGGTGTGGCGCGCGGGCGCCCTGATGGGGTTCGGGCGGCCTCGGGTATGGGTTTCGTTCGCGCGGATCGTTTAAAGGACGGCCAGCCAGCCGCCGTCGACGTAGATGATCTGGCCGTTCACGTAGCTCGACGCCGCCGACGCGAGGTACACGGCCGTGCCGACGAGCTCCTCCGGCTTGCCCCAGCGTTGCGTCGGGTTGCTGCTCCTGACCCAGGCATCGAACGCCGCGTTCTCGACGAGCGGCTGGTTCATGTCGGTCAGGATGTAGCCGGGGCCGATCGCGTTCGCCTGAATGTTCGACGATGCCCATTCGGCGCTCATCGCGCGGGTCAGCATCTTGATGCCGCCCTTGGCGGCCGTGTACGCGCCGACCGTCGCACGCGCCGCCTCGCTCGTGAGCGAGCCGATGTTGACGATCTTGCCGCCCGTGCCGCGCGCGATCATGCGCCGCGCCGCCTGCCGCGCGACGATGAACGCGCTCGTCAGGTTGGTGTCGATCACGCGCTGCCAGTCGGCCAGTTCGAGCTCGACGAGCGGCTTGCGAAACTGAATGCCCGCGTTGTTGACGACGATGTCGATCTGCACGCCGGCGTCGTCCCATTGCCGGAACGCATCGGCGACAGCCTGCTCGTCGGTCACGTCGAACGCGCGGCCTTGCGCGTCGAATCCCTGGTCGGCGAGTCGCGCGACCGCGGCGGCGACCGTGTCGGGCTGCGTTCCGTTCAGCACGACGCGCGCGCCGGCTTTCGCGAGTCCTTCGGCCAGCGCGAAGCCGATACCGCGCGCCGAACCGGTGACGAGCGCCGTGCGGCCGCTCAGGTCGAATAGTGAAGTCATGTTGCTCGTATTCCTCTCGATGATCAGAAATCGGGCGCGCGGGCGCCCCTCGCGACCGTCGCCGGTCGCGATGAAGTCAATGCCGGATCTGCCGTCAGGGTGTCAGGGCGTCAGGTGCGTGTGCGGGTTGCCGCGCGGTTCAGCGCGGCGCGATCCTCGAAGTCCTGCTCGGCGCGCCGGATGAGCGTGAGCACCGCTTGTTCCGCGGCGGCCTCGTCGCCGTTTTCGATCGCGACGCACAGCGCTTCGTGCATCGGCAGCGACCGGGCCGGACCGCCTGCGATCTCCGAACTGAGTTCGAAGCTCGTCTGCAGGATGGACGACAGCGCGTTCTGCATCTGCTGGACGAACTGGTTGTGGCAGGCGGTAAGGATCGCGCCGTGAAACGCGAGATCGGCGGGCACATAGGCGCCGTCGCCCGCGACCGCGCGTTCCATCGCCCGGTACGCGCGCCGGATCGCGATGCGATCTTCATCGGTCGCGCGCCGGGCGGCGAGCCTGGCTGCGTTCGGCTCGATGATCACGCGCAGTTCCATCAGGTCCTGGATCAGGCTCTCGTCGACCGTGCCCGCACGGGCGCGCCACGTGATGACGTCCGGATCGAACAACTGCCATTGCGAGCGCGGCAGCACGACCGTGCCGTAGCGGCGGCGCACTTGCAGCATCCCTTTCGCGGACAGCGACTTGACCGTTTCGCGGATGGTGATGCGGCTGACCTGAAGTTGTTCGGCGAGTTCGTCCTCGGACGGGAGGACGTCGCCGGGCGCCAGTTGGCCCGAGCAGATCTGCTCGCCCATCTGGTTCAGTACCTGACGGTGTAGGGTCACCATGAATGCTCTCTAGATCATACGTATGATGTAGAAAGATAAACGCATGGGTCACCGCGTGCAACCTGGGGTTCTCCCGGAGGAGGTTTCGGGCGGCGGGGACGTTGAAAGCAGACGGCAACGAGGGCGAATCCGCGCCGTCAAGCAGGGCATGTCACAAGACGGTCATCCGCCCTCACCCCGCCATCCCGACATCCGCCACCCGGGCAAGCCCTTCACGTGCTCGCTTCGCCGGCGCGACCGCCATGATGTCCGGAATGGCCACGCCGTTCTTGACCGCCGTGACTTCGGCCAGAATCGACACCGCGATCTCCGGCGGCGTCCGGCTGCCGATGAATATCCCGACCGGCCCGCGCAAGCGTGCGACCTGCGTATCGCTCAGGTCGAATTCGCGCAGCCGCTCGCGGCGCGCGGCGTTGTTCCGGCGCGAACCGATCGCGCCCACATAGAACGCCGGCGTCCGAAGCGCCTCCATCAGCGCGAGGTCGTCGAGCTTCGGATCGTGCGTCAGCGTCACGACCGCGCTGTGCGCGTCGAGCTTCATGTCGATCACGGTGTCGTCGGGCATCGTCCGCACGAGCGACGTGTCGGGCAGATCCCACGCATCGAACGCCTGCTCGCGCGGATCGCACACGGTGATCCGGTAACCGAGGCCTGTCGCCATCGCACACAGATAGCGCGACAGTTGCCCGGCGCCGATCACCAGCATCCGGTAACGCGGGCCGTGCGGCACGATCAGCCGGCCGTCGACGATCGCGACGCCGGTCGCGCCGTCGGCGGCATCCACGCGCGCGTTGCCGCTCGCCAGATCGAGCGTGCGCGTCACGAGCCGCCCGGCCTTGACGGCCGCGCACAGATCGTCGATCCGGCTTTCCGCGCGGACCGGCTCCAGCACCAGTTCGATCGTGCCGCCGCACGGCAGCCCGAAGCGATGCGCTTCGTCCGCGGACACGCCGTACCGGACGAGCGCCGGCCCGTCGCCGCTCACGCCGTTGCGTCGGACCCGGTCGACGATGTCGTCCTCGATGCAGCCGCCGGATACGGAACCGGCCGCCAGCCCGTCGTCGCGCACGGCCAGCATCGCGCCTTCCGGCCGCGGCGACGAACCCCACGTCTTGACGACGGTCACGAGCAATACGCGCCGGCCGGCGGCCGACCAGCTTGCCGCGGCCGTCAACACCTCGAGATCGATGCTATCCATTGTTCACGCGCACCCCATCGGCAATCCGCCTGCGCATCGCGCATCCTCGCTCAATACACCGCGTGTTCCTCGACGGGCCAGTCGCGGATGTACTCCTTCAGCATCCGGTTCTCGAATGCCTGTTCCTCGTGCACGGCCTTCGCGACGTCGTGGAATGAAATGATCCCGCGCAGCCGATCGCCGTCGACCACGGGCAAATAGCGTTGGCGATGGCTGACCATCAACGCGCGCAGCTCGGCGACGTCCATCGCCGAATCGGTGACCATCGGCTCGGGCGTCATGACCTGGCGGACGGTGATCTGCATGAAGGTCGGGGTCGGGCCGGAACGAAACTCGCGCTGCCGCTTCGCAAGCACGTTGATGACTTCGCGGAACGTCAGCAACCCGACCAGGCGCCCTGCCTCGACCACGACGAGCGAACCCAGATCACGATCCGACATGAGCACGACACACTCCGACAACGTCGTGTCCGGCGTGACGGTGATCACATGGTTCGCCTTGTATTTCAGAATATCCTCGACACGCATGTCAGCCTCCTCCTGGTGAATTCCGCGCAACGCTTTTTGCGAGCGCGTTATGTGTTCCTGTTGTTCTAACTATAGAACAACTTAATGTGAACAGCAAGAAGGAGGTGCGTGCGCGAACGCGCCGGTGTCGGATGACGCAGCGGCAATAGTGCCGGCAACAGACGGGAACGGGAAACGCGGGAGATACGGGGAGACGCGCAAAGGCAGACGGCGCCGGGCGGCGCTCCGCCCGGCCACGCACCGTGCGCGATGCACGGCGCGCCTGAACAACGCGCGGGTTACGCCGCGTTCTTCTTCGTTTGCTTGCGCGCCGGCTTGCCCGGCGACGACGGCGTCACGCGATCGAGCAAGTCGATGAACAGCTTGATGCAGTCGCTGCGATAAACGATCTCGGCCACGTAGATGGCCACGCCGTTCTCGTCCGCGACGATGCATCGGCATTCGGCCGTCGGCGCGCTGAGCGGCACCTCCAGCAGCTCGGCCGCGTCGCGATCCGCGGTGCCGATCACGATCGTCTGGTGCGCATGCGCGATGCTGACGTCTTCCATCGCGGCCAGCACCGGCAACGCGGTCTGCTTCAGAAACGCGCTCTTGCGGCGATCGAAGACATCCTTGGCGAGATGCAGGTTGACGAGACCGTAAGGCTTGCCGTCCTTGAGCTGCAGGCTGCGCAGATAGACGTACTCGGGTGCGAGCGCGAACGCATCCTCGCCTTCGTCGGCACGCAGTTTCGGAAACGGTGGCGGGTTCTCGACCTTGATGAAACGCGGCACGTTATGACGAATGCCGTCGGTCAGGCTCTCCCAGGTCGTTTCGAGCCGCAGCCAGCGCTTGTCGGCCACGCCGTTCGTCACGAACGTGCCGCGCCCCTGCTTGCGCACGACGAGCCCTTCCCGCTCCAGCAGCTCCACAGCTTGCCGGACGGTCACGCGCGCAACCTGAAATTCTTCCTCGAGCTCCTGGAGCGTCGAGATCTGATGGCCGGGCTGCCACTCGCCGGATTCGATCCGGCGCTGCAACGCGCTCGCCACCTGGCTATACATCGGGACCTGGCCACGCCGATCCAAGGTTGCCACTATCCTTCCCCTGTCGTCCTAATGATCGCATTATATAACGACCGATCGAATGACCCGGAGGGAAACGGAGCCCGGCGTTGCCGTGCCGGGCCCCGTCGGCGGGTCACGCGCCTACCGCCTTGACCATGTCCTCGACGACCTTCTTCGCATCGCCGAACACCATCATCGTCTTGTCCATGTAGAACAGCTCGTTGTCGAGCCCGGCATAACCGGCCGCCATCGAGCGCTTGTTGACGATGACGGTGCGCGCCTTGTAGGCGTCGAGGATCGGCATCCCCGCGATCGGCGAGGCCGGATCGTTCTTCGCCGCCGGGTTCACGACGTCGTTCGCGCCGAGCACCAGCACGACGTCGGTCTGGCCGAATTCGCCGTTGATGTCCTCCATCTCGAACACCTGATCGTACGGCACCTCGGCTTCGGCCAGCAGCACGTTCATGTGGCCCGGCATGCGACCGGCGACCGGGTGAATCGCATACTTCACGGCGACGCCGTGGTGCGCGAGTTTCTCCGTCAGCTCCTTCAGGGCGTGCTGCGCACGGGCAACGGCCAGCCCGTATCCGGGGACGATGATCACGCGCTCGGCGTTGCCGAGCAGGAAGCTCGCGTCATCGGGCGAACCGGACTTCACGTTGCGCTGCGCGCCGTCTCCCGCCGCCGCTTCCGCGGCCTGCGCGCCGAAGCCGCCGAGCAGCACGTTGAAGAACGACCGGTTCATCGCGCGGCACATGATGTACGACAGGATCGCGCCGGACGAACCGACCAGCGATCCCGCGATGATCAGCATCGCGTTGTTCAGCGAGAAGCCGATGCCGGCGGCGGCCCATCCCGAGTACGAGTTCAGCATCGACACGACGACCGGCATGTCGGCCCCGCCGATCGGGATGATGATCAGCACGCCCAGCGCGAACGCGATCGCCGTCATGACGATGAATGGCAACCACGCCTGCGACAGGAAGAACGCGATGCCGCAACCGAGCATCACGAGCGCGAGCACGAGATTCAGTGGGTGCTGGCCGCGAAACTGCACGGGCGCGCCCTGGAACAGCCGCAGCGTGTAGCGCCCGGACAGCTTGCCGAATGCAATCACGGAACCCGAGAACGTGATCGCGCCGATGAACGTGCCGATGAACAGCTCGATGCGGTTGCCCGGCGGCAGCGCATGCACGCCGGCGGGAACGATGCCGAGCGCGGCCGGCTCGGCGACCGCGGCCACCGCGATCGCGACGGCCGCCAGCCCGATCAGCGAATGCATCGCCGCGACGAGCTCGGGCATCTTGGTCATCTGCACGTTGCGCGCGAGAAACGCGCCGATGCCGCCGCCGACGACCAGGCCGGCGCCGATCAGCCCGAGCCCGGAAAAGCCCTGCTGCGCGGCGTCGCCGGCAAGCCGGACCACGACGGCGACGGTCGTCAGCGCGGCGATCGACATGCCGGCCATCCCGAACAGGTTGCCGCGGCGCGCCGTGCGCGGATGGGACAAGCCCTTCAACGCCTGGATGAAGCAGATCGAGGCAACGAGGTACAGCAACGTAACCATGTCGGTGCTCATCGCGTGCCTCCCGCGGCCGGTTTGCCGTCCTTCTTGCGGAACATGTCGAGCATCCGCTGCGTGACCAGAAAGCCGCCGAACACGTTGACGGCGGCCAGCGTGACCGCGAGCGTGCCCATCGACTTGCCGAGCCACGATTCGGTCAGCCCGGCGGCGAGCATCGCGCCGACGAGGACGATCGCCGAGATGGCGTTGGTGACGGCCATCAGCGGCGTGTGCAGCGCCGGCGTGACGTTCCAGACCACGTGATAGCCGACGTAGACGGCCAGCACGAAAATGATCAGATCGATCGTCGCGTGATTCACCACTTCCATGTCACGTCCCTCAATGAAGTTTGACGACCTTGCGGTCGGTGCAGATCAGGCAGGCCGCTACGATGTCGTCGTCGGGATTGATGGCGATCGCGTCGCCGCCGTCGCGCGCGGCCGGCACGATCAGCTTCAGGAATTCCTGCACGTTGCGCGCATAGAGCGCGGATGCGTCGGCGGCCATCATCGACGCCAGGTTGGTGTGCCCGACGAACGTGACGCCATGCCGGACGACGATCTCGTCGGGCCGCGTGAGCGGACAGTTGCCGCCGCCGTCGGCACCGCGGCCGGCCGCGAGATCGACGACCACCGAGCCGGGTTTCATCGCGCGCACCGTGTCCTCGGTCAGCAGCACCGGCGCGGGCCGCCCCGGGATCAGCGCGGTCGTGACCACGATGTCGGCCTGCTTCGCGCGCTCGTGCACGAGCGCGGCCTGGCGCTGGAGCCACGACGGCGGCATCGGCCGCGCGTAGCCGCCGACGCCTTGCGCGGCGTCGCGCTCCTCGTCCGTTTCGAGCGGCACGTCGACGAACTTCGCACCGAGCGACTCGATCTGCTCCTTCACGGCCGGCCGCACGTCGGACGCCTCGATCACCGCGCCGAGCCGCTTTGCCGTCGCGATGGCCTGCAACCCGGCGACCCCTGCGCCGAGCACCAGCACACGCGCCGCCTTGATGGTGCCGGCCGCGGTCATCAGCATCGGCAGGAAGCGCGGATAATGCCGGGCCGCCTCGACGATCGCCTTGTAGCCGGCGATGTTGGCCTGCGACGACAGCACGTCCATGCTTTGCGCACGCGAGGTTCGCGGCGCGGCCTCCAGCGCGAATGCCGTGATGCCGTGCGCGGCCATCCGCGCGTGACCGGCCGCATCGAACGGATCGAGCATGCCGACCAGCACCGCGCCGGGCGACATCAACGCCAGCTCGTCGGCGTTCGGCGCACGCACCTTGAGCACGAGTGCCGCGCTCAATGCGTCGGCCGCCGTGCCGATGGTCGCGCCGGCGGCGCGATACACGTCGTCCGGCACGCCGGCCGCATCGCCCGCCCCCGCCTGCACGACGACCTGATGCCCCTGTGACACGTATTTCTTCACGGTCTCGGGTGTCGCCGCGACCCGACATTCAGTGCTTCTCGTTTCGACTGGCACGCCGATTTTCATGTCGCTCTTCCATAAGATCAGGACTCCATAGTTTCAAGCGGACGGCATCACACGCACACGCCGCCATGTCCGCCCCGCGATGCCGCGACGGCCGACGAGATCAGGAAAATTCCATGATCACCGCGTCGGCCGCCAGCACGTCGCGCGCCCCGACGTGGATGCGCGACACCACGCCGTCGCGCTCCGCACGCAGCACCATTTCCATCTTCATCGCCTCCATCACGCACACGGCGTCGCCCGCACTCACGGCCTGCCCGACCTCTACGGCGACCGACAGCACGACGCCCGGCATCGGACTGCACAGCCGCGCATCGGCGTCGCCCGAGCGCAGATCCGGCATGCGCGCCAGCAGTTCCGCTT
Organism: Burkholderia sp. JKS000303; assembly: GCF_002563755.1. Classification (NCBI taxonomy): domain Bacteria; kingdom Pseudomonadati; phylum Pseudomonadota; class Betaproteobacteria; order Burkholderiales; family Burkholderiaceae; genus Burkholderia; species Burkholderia sp. JKS000303. The sequence continues at coordinate 568,935 of NZ_PDBZ01000002.1, read as the reverse complement.
CGCGTGCCGACATCACCTGGGCGTCGACCTGCATGCCGGCATGGCCGAGCCACAGCCCGCCCGGTGTCGCTCGGACCTGCACGGCAACGGGTTCGCCGTCGATCTTGCCGTGCCAGACGAGTTGTCCCGGACGCCACGACGATTCGAGCACCAGCGGCTGCGCGTCGCCGTCGATCGATACGATCCACGCGTCGGCGCCTGCGCCGCGCACCGTCACGTCGAATCGCGCATCGTCGAGCCGCACCACCCGCGATACCGGTGCCGCGTCGTGTGTGTCGTGTTCGGCGGCACGCTGCCCGCGCCGCCGCGCCGCGAACGTGTCGATCGCCGCGGCCACCGCGCACAGCCGCGACGCGACCGGGCCCGCCGGCGCAGGCAGCGCATACCCGCCGTTGAACTCCTCCGCGATGAAGGCCGTGGACAGGCGGCCGGCCTGCCAGCGCGGATGGCGCATCAGCGCGCTCAGGAACGCCATGTTGTGCCGGATGCCGTCGATGGCGAATGCGTCGAGCGCCTGTGCCTGCGCCGCGATCGCCTGTTCGCGGGTCGGCGCATGGGTGACGAGCTTCGCGATCATCGGGTCGTAGTGAACCGGGATCTCCCCGCCTTCATAGACGCCGGTATCGTTGCGCACCGTGATGCCGTCGTGCACGCCTTCCTCCGGTGGCCGATAGACGACGAGCCGCCCCGACGACGGCATGAAATTGCGCAACGGGTCTTCCGCATAGATGCGGCTCTCGACCGCCCAGCCGTCGAGCCGGACGTCGTCCTGGCGCAGTGCCAGCGTCTCGCCGGCCGCGACGCGAATCATCTGCTCGACGAGATCGACGCCGGTGACCAGTTCGGTGACCGGATGCTCGACCTGCAGCCGCGTATTCATTTCGAGGAAGTAGAACGAGCGGTCCTGCCCGACGACGAATTCGACGGTGCCGGCCGAGTCGTACTTCACCGCGCGCGCCAGCGCGACGGCCTGCTCGCCCATCGCGCGGCGCGTCGCGTCGTCGAGCAACGGCGACGGCGCCTCTTCGAGCACCTTCTGGTTACGGCGCTGGATCGAGCATTCGCGCTCGCCGAGATAGACCAGGTTGCCGTGCTTGTCGCCGAGCACCTGGATCTCGATATGGCGCGGATTGACGATGAATTTTTCGACGAACACGCGATCGTCGCCAAACGACGCCGCGGCCTCCGACTTCGCCCGCGCGTATCCTTCGCCGACTTCGGCCGCCGAATGCGCGATGCGCATCCCCTTGCCGCCGCCGCCCGCCGACGCCTTGATCATGACGGGGTAGCCGATTTCGTCGGCGATGCGCACCGCATGGCCGGCATCCTCGATCACGCCGAGAAAGCCCGGCACCGTCGACACGTCGGCCGCCCGCGCGAACTGCTTCGATGCGATCTTGTCGCCCATCGCGTCCATCGCATCGGGATGCGGGCCGATGAACGCGATGCCGGCGGCAGCCAGCGCACGCGGGAACGCCGCGCGCTCCGACAGGAATCCGTATCCCGGGTGCACCGCGTCGGCACCGGTCTGGCGGCACGCGTCGACGATCTTCCCGATGTCGAGATACGACTCGGCAGCCGCGGCCGGGCCGATGTGGACGGCTTCGTCCGCGAGCCGCACGTGCAGCGCGCGGCGGTCGGTATCCGAATACACGGCGACCGTCCGGATGCCCATGCGGCGTGCCGTGCGGATGATGCGGCAAGCGATTTCGCCGCGATTGGCGATGAGTATTTTCGAGAACATCACGGTCTCTGGTTGGGCCGGAATCAGGTATCGGAACGCGCCGCGTCGGCAACGCGGCGCCGCGCGAGCATCTCGAGCGAACGCGCGATGAACCCGCGCGTGTCGGCCGGCGCGATGACGCCGTCGAGGCAGCCGGCCTGCCGTGCCTCGTCAAGCGATGCATGCACGCCCGCACCGGCCGCGGCAGACGCGCCGTCGGCCAGGCCGACCCGGGCGCCGTGCCAGGCGACGCAGACGTCGACGCCCAGCGCGCGCGACCCCATCGCCGTCCAGGCAGCGCCATACGCGCGGCGCACGACGATCGTGACGGTCGGCACGCGCGCGCGCACGTAGGCGACCAGCAACTGCGCGACGTGCGCGACGATGCCGCCGTGCTCCTGCGCGGCCCCCGGCAGGAAGCCGGGCGCATCGACGAACGTGACGACCGGAAGATGGAACGCGTCGCAAAAGCGCACGAAGCGCGCGGCCTTGAACGCCGCGTCGAGGTCGATCACGCCGGCGAGCGCGGTCGGCTGGTTGGCGACGACGCCGACGGTGCGGCCGTCGATCCGCGCGAGTCCGGTCACGAGGTTGGGCGCGAAGCGTTCCTTCAGCTCGAAGAAATCGCGCTCGTCGGCGACCTTGCCGATCAGTTCGCGCACGTCGTAGGCCGCCGTTTCGTCCTGCGGCACGAGCGTGTCGAGCGACGGCTCGCGCCGCGACGGCTCGTCGAACCCGCGCCAGAACGGCGTGTCGAGATGATGCTCGGGCAGGAAGTCGATCAGGCGGCGCACCTGCCGCAACGCCGTCACGTCGTGCGCGCAGACGCCGTCGGCAAGGCCCGTGACCGATGCATGCACGGCCGCGCCGCCCAGCTCCGCGGCGCTCGCGCGTTCGTCGGACACGGCCTGCACGACGTCCGGGCCGCTGAGGAACGCGGTGCTGTCGTCGCCGACCATGAACACGAAGTCGAACAGCGCCGGCAGCAGCGCCTCCGCGCCCGGACAGGTGCCGGACACGATCGCGATCTGCGGGATCGTGCCCGACGCGTCGATGCTGCGCCGGTACGATCCGCCGTAGCCCGCCAGCGCGGCGACGAACGCGTCGGCGCGCGCGCCGTCCGAATCGAACATGCCGACCAGCGGCGACCGGCTGCGCAGCGCGAGATCCTGGACCCGCGCGATCTTCGCGGCCTGCGCGGCCGACATCGCGCTGCGCTGCGCGGCACGATCCTTGGCAAACACGAACACCTGGCGGCCGTTGACGCAGCCCACGCCCGTCACCACGCCGTCGACGGACAGCGTGGCCGGCCCGGCCGCCGCGCTTTCGCCATACGGCCCGCCGAACTCGACGAACGATCCCGCGTCGAGCAGCAGCTCCACGCGCTCGCGCGCCGTGAGCCTGCCGTCCGCGTCGAGCGCGGCAGGCGCGCCGCCGCTTCCCGCCGACAGCGGCGCCTCCGGCGAACCCGCGCCGTTGCTACGATCTCCTTTCATTGCCCGTCACCCCGCCAGTCGCACCTCGAAGGACGCCGCGCTCCGACACCGCGAAGCGCGGCCCGCACGGGCGGCCTGCGCCGCCCCGAACCGCTGCCGCCGGATTACTTGCGGCCCTTCAGTCGCGGGATGATTTCCTTCGCGATGATCTCGATCTGCTCCATCTCGTACTTGTAAGGTACGAAGATCAGCTTCTGCACGCCGGCGTCGATGTGCTCCTGCAACTGCGCGACGCACTCGTCGACCGAGCCCATGATCGCGCTGTCCATCGTCGACTTGCTGCCCTGCGCGATGTCGAAATCGACGTTGAGCCAGGCCATCATCTTTTCCTCGACCGCGGCGCGCGACGTGCCGACCATGATCGGCAACTGGTTGCCGTTCATCAGCGTGGCCGGATCGCGGCCGGCCTCCTCCGCATACGCGCGCACCTTCGCCCACGACTCGACGAACGCGTCGGGCTTGTAGAAGTAAGTGAGCCAGCCGTCGCCGACGGTCGCCGCGCGCTTGAGCACGCGATCCGCATAGCCGCCGATCAGCACCGGGAACGGCTGCTGGACCGGCTTCGGGAACATCACGCCGGCGGGAATCTTGTGGTTGGTCCAGTCGCCCGAGACGAGATCCTCGCGCCAGAAGCGCCGCATGATGTCGAGGTTCTCGTCCATCACGCGGCCGCGCTGCTCGTACGGCACGCCGACCGCATCGAATTCGCGCTTGTACCAGCCGGCGGCCATCGCGAGCAGCAGGCGTCCGTTCGAAATCTGGTCCATGCTCGACAACTGCTTCGCCAGCACCACCGGGTTGCGCAGCGGCAACACCAGGATCCCGGTGGACAGCCTGATCCGCTTGGTGCGCGCCGCGATCGCGGTCAGCAGCGTCAGCGAATCGATGATCGGAAAGTTTGGATCGACCCCGAGCAGGATGTGATCCCACACCCACAGCGAGTCGAAGCCGAGCTCCTCCATCTTCACGCCGTATTCCACGAGCTCCGCCGCGTCCGGCATTTTCGGAAATGCCGTGAAGTTGCGGGCGGCGATGCCGAAAGTCCCATGCAAGCCTGCCATCTGTCGTCTCCTGTCATCCAGTTTGAATTGCCTCTCGGTCGCAACGGCCGCGGCGCGGCCGTCACGCGGTGTACAGCTTGTCCGGGTCCAGCTCGCGCACGACCGCGAGTTCGCGCGCGCTCGGCGGCTCGGTCACCGCGATTTCGCGTGCGCCGGCGACCCGGAAGCCGGTGTTGTCGTTCACCTGCTCGAGCGTGACGCCCTCGTGCAGCGCGATCACCTGCAGTGCCTTGGTGTCCGGTGCGAAGCCGAACAGCCCGAGGTCGGTGACGACCCGGAACATGCCGCCCGCGTAGAGCCCGCTGTCGTGTCGCGACGTATTGCCCTTGAGGAAGCCGGGGCTCGTCACGAAGTCGACCTGCTCGACGAAGCGGCGGCGCTCGTGCTTCATCGCGACGATCATCTGCGTGAGGCTCGAGATGTCGTTGCCGCCGCCGGTGCCCGGCAAGCGCGTCTTCGGCCGCGCCGGGTCGCCGATGAACGACGAGTTGAGGTTGCCGTACCGGTCGATCTGCGCGCCGCCCATGAAGCCGACGTCGACGTAGCCGCGCTGCAGCAGCAACAGCACGTCGGTCGCGCTCAGCACCATGTTCGCGCGCTTGGTGCAGCGCTGTTCGTTGGTCGACGGCGGCAGCGCGCCGGGCTCGATCATCGGGCCGATCACGCCGCCCTCGAACAGGATCGTCAGGCCCGGGCAACGCAGGCGCTGCGCGAGCGTCGCCGACAACAGCGGCACGCCGACGCCCGCGAACACGATCTGGCCGTCCTTGAGCAGGCGCGAACTCATGACCGTCAGCAGTTCGCCCGCGGTGAATTCGGTGGTATCAGTCATTGAGCAGGCTCCTTCCGCGGCGCACGGCATCGAGCAGTTCGTCGAGCCCGATCAGGTTGAGAAATGCGTTCCAGTCCTTCGGCTCGTACACGTAGCGTTCGAGGTATTGCCGCATGCCGTCGACCGGATCGCCGTTGACCAGCGACGTGTACATGTCCATGTGATCGAACAGCGGCTCGTAGACGCCCGTGCATTCGTGCGGCGCACAGCCGAACTGCTGCTCGACGACCGCGTCGACCGCGAAGAACGGGATGCGCGTCTGGTCCGGCGCGCGCCGGATCTGGTCGTTGGACACGATGCGCTCGGTGACCAGGATCACGCGATCGGCCGCCATCGCGATGTCGATGTCCATGAACTGCAGGCCGTCGATCTGCGCATTGCCGTATGCGTCGCAGCGCTGCACGTGGATGATCGCGACGTCGGGATTCAGCGCCGGCACCAGCAGCAGCCGCTCGCCGGTGTACGGGCATTCCATCGTGCGGGCTTCGGGGCGCATGCGCGCGACGTCGGAACCGAGCATCGAGCGCATCGGCAGGAACGGCACGCCCATCGCGCCGGCGCGATAGCGCATGCCCATCGCCAGGTGGCTCCATTCCTCATAGCGCGCCTGCCCGGTCTCGACGTAGTGCCGCATCACCTTCGACACGCCCCACACGATGCCCTGGCTGAACCAGCTGGTCGCGATGTGGTTGCAGATGCCGGACGCGAACAGCAGGTCGCCCTCGCTCGACGCGATGCTGCGCGACACCGACAGCCCTTGCTTGCGGGCCCGGATCAGCGCCCAGATCATCGCCATCGGCGTGCGCGACAGCGTGCTGCCGCCGATCGCGACGCGATCGTGGTCGTTCACGAAGGCAGTGGCCTCCTCGAGCGACATCACCTTCTCCCGCAAACTTCGGTCGCGTTTCGCGAGCCGCGTGCGGAGTTCCAGATACGGTGTCCCTTCCATGTTCCCTCCCTGTTGTGCGCATCGCGCCGATGCGTGTGCTCAGTTGCGTCCCGCGCCGGTCCGCGCGTTGAATGCGTCGATCAGCCCGTCCCACGCGTGCGCGGACTGCTGCAGCGCCGTCCAGAATTCCGGTTGGCGCCGGCTGTCGAACAGCTCGACCGGAACGCCCTGCTGCTCGACCCACGTGTAGTAGCCGAGATTGAAGATGCGCTTGCGGTCCGCGTACGCGAGCTCGGCGACGTGGTCGTCGGCGATGCCCTGCAGATGGCGGCCGAACAATTCGCCCGCATGGATTTCGTCGAAGCCGTCCGGGTAGTGCCGCGCGGCGTGCTGCTCGCGCTCGCTGCCGTACATCGCCGCGCTGTCGGTCGCCACCGTGACGATCGTGTCGCGTTCGTCGAGATCGAAATGGCGCGCGATCTTGATCGCGGCGACCACGTTCGCGCAGCCGGAAATGCCGAGCTCGGCGAGTGCGTCGACGAGCGCCGGGTCGAGCCGGCGGCGCTCGCGCAGATACGCGCGGCCGGCCGTCGCATTGAAGAGCAGGTTCAGGCCGTCCGACGCACGGTCGGACACGCCGACGGCCACGTCGGTGTTCATCACGTTGTGAATCAGCGGGATGTGCTTGTCACCGATGCCCTGGATGTTGTGTTCGCCATAGCCGTTGGCGAGCATGGTCGGGCATTCGGCCGCTTCCACCGCGACGATGCGCGCGCCGTGCCGCGCCTTCAGGTAGTCGCCGGCCGCGATCGTGCCGGCCGAGCCGGTTGCCGATACGAAGGCCGCGAGGCGCGCATCGGGGGCGCCCGCGCGCACGTGTTCGAAGATCCGCTCCATCGCGCGGCCGGTGCAGTGGTAATGGGCGAGGTAGTTGCCGAATTCGGAGAACTGGTTGATCACGACGTTGCCGTCGATGCGACCGAGCTGCGCGCACGCGTCGTAGATCTCCTTCACGTTGCTCTCGGAGCCCGGCGTGCGGACGATGTCGGTCGCATCCGCGACCCATCGTTCGAGCCAGTCGAAGCGCTCGCGGCTCATGCCGGCCGGCAGCACCGCGATGCCGCGACAGCCGAGGATGCGGGAGATCGCCACACCGCCGCGGCAGTAGTTGCCGGTCGACGGCCAGACCGCGCGATGCTCGGCGGGGCCGAACCGGCCCGTCACGAGGCGCGGCACGAGACATGCGTACGCGGCCAGCACCTTGTGCGCGCCGATCATCGGAAAGCGCGAGCCGAGCGCGACGACGATCCGCGCCGACACGCCGGTCAGCGCGCGCGGCAGCACCAGATACCCCGGCGTGTCGCCGATCGCGCGGCGCGACGCATCGTTGTACCAGTGCACGCGCCACAGGTTCGCGGCATCGGCGGCATCGGGCTCGACCGATGCCAGCGCGGCTAACCGGTGCGCGGGCATCGTGGCCGGCTCGGCGAGCTGGCGCAGCGTGGGCAGCGCGATGCCGGCCTCACGCAGGTGACGCACGGTGCTGTCGAGAACCTGCTCATCGACTATCTCGGGCGTGATGCTCAACGGATCCATGAACTCCTCGAAATCGCTCGAATGACACGCGCGCCCTTGCGGGATCGCCATCGACAGTCACTCCACCCATCCCGTTGTACTGTCGTCCTATTGATGGAATCTTATATTCAGCCAACAGGTTCATGCAAGCCTTTCCATGCGCCGATCGGTGAATACCATGACCTCGCCGGATAGTTATTGAATTACTGTTGTTCTATTGATAGTCTCATAGACAAAGAAGAGGGCGATGACAAGACCGCATCACAACCATGGATGGAGGAGCACATGACACAAAAATGGAGAACGACGGCACTCGCAGCGGCAGCGGCAATCCAGCTGGCCGCCGCCACGAGTGCGCTCGCGGCCGACGGTCCGCTGAAGATCGGCGTGAACGAGCCGTTGACGGGTGCGGTCGCCGCGTCCGGCAACTTCGTCACGAGCGGAGCGAAGATCGCGGCGGACGAGATCAACGCGAAGGGCGGTGTGGCCGGGATGAAGATCCAGCTCGTCGTGGAGGACAACAAGAGCAATCCGACCGAGGCGGCCAACGCGGCGGAAAAGCTGATCGTGCAGGACAAGGTGCCGGTGATGATGGGCGCCTGGGGTTCGACCTACACGCTCGCGGTGATGCCGAAACTGATGGAGTACCGCGTGCCGATGCTGGTCGAGACGTCGAGCTCCGACAAGATCACCGTGTCCGGCAATCCGTACGTATTCCGGATCAGTCCGACCAACGGGATGGAAGCCCAGGCGTTCACGCGCTACATCGCGCCGCTCAAGGTGCGCAAGGCCGACTTCCTGGTCGTGAACAACGACTGGGGCCTCGGCGCGGCGGCCGCATTCCAGGCCCAGCTGAAAGAAAAAGGGGTGGCGATCGGCAAGGTGCTGACGATGGACGCGTCGGCCCAGGACATGTCCGCGCAACTGGCGACCCTCAAGGCCTCCGACGCCGACACGCTGTTCATCACGACGGACGTCGCGCAACTGACGCTGCTGTTCAAGCAGGCACAGGATCTGGGCCTCAAGCGCCAGATCGTGACCACCGGCGGATCGCAGAACCCTGATCAGCTGGTCGCGCAGGCCGGCAGCGCGGCCAACGGCACGATGCACGACGTGATCTTCGCGCCGTGGTTCCCGGAGAACGCCGCCGACCCGGCGCTCGTGAAGAGCTTCATCACCGAATGGAAGAAACGCGGTCTCGATCCGAACGGGATGACCGAAGGTTCGCGCGGCTACGACGGCATCCGCGCGATCGCGGCGGCGGTCGCGAAGGCGGGTTCCACCGATCCGGACAAGATCCGCAGCGCGCTGTGGCAGATCAACCTGGTCGGCCTCACCGGCCCGATCGCGTTCAAGAAGGTCGGCCCGGCCGGCAAGGAAAGCGGACAAAGCACGCCGACGACCACGCTCGTGAGGATCGACAACGGGAAGATCGTCCCCGTCAAGTGATGCTCCGTGCATCGTTCCCCGCGGCCCCGCGCGACGGTTCGTGCACGGGGTCGCGGGACCACGTCATGCGCGACGCGGCCGCTTCGGCGCGCCGCGTCCCTTCATGCCGTCACCGGCAAGCGAGAACTTCGTGGACCTACTTAGCCAACACCTTGCAAACGCGCTGATCCTGGGAGGCACCTACGCCCTCCTCGGCATCGGCCTGACGCTGATCCTCGGGATCATGGGCGTCGTCAACTTCACGCACGGCGAGCTGTACGCGTTCGGCGGCTTCATGGCGTACCTGTTCATCTCCGTGCTGCACTGGAACTTCTTCGCGGGGCTCGCGATGGCCATCGCGCTCGGCGTGCTGCTCGGCGCGGTGATCGAGCGCGTGTTCCTGCGCAGGATGCGCGGCGCCGACATCGACGCGACGATGATCGTGATGATCGGTTGCTGGATCGCGATGCAGAACCTCGACCTGCTGATCTGGGGCGGCGTGCCGAAATCGATCGAGACGCCGTTCCCGATCGATCCGCTCGTCGTCGGCCCGGTGTCGGTGTCGTGGCTGCGCCTGTTCGTGCTGGCCACGGCCGCGCTGCTGATCCTCGCCACCTATTTGCTGATTCACAAGAGCCGGCTCGGCAAGGCGATGCGCGCGACCTTCCAGGATCGCGGCACGGCGTCGCTGATGGGCATCAGCATCAACGCGATCTACACGTCGACGTTCGCGCTCGGCTCCGGTCTCGCGGCCGCCGCGGGCGCGCTGCTCGGCCCGGTGTTCGTCGTGACGCCGCAGATGGGCGATCTCGCCGCGCTGAAGGCGTTCGCGATCGTGATCCTCGGCGGCCTGGGCAGCATCCAGGGCGCGGTGGTGGGCGGCTTCATCCTCGCGTTCGGCGAGGAGCTCGGCGCCGCTTACCTGTCGACCGGGTATCGCGACGCGATGGGCTTCCTGCTGATCATTCTCGTACTCATGTTCAAACCTACCGGCCTGTTCGTTCGCGGGGAGAGAATCGGTTGACGTCCTCCTCCGTCTGCCTAAAGACGGAGGATTCCCACACCTGGCGATGCACGTCCGCATCGGAGAATGTTCAGCGCAGCGTTGATATCACGATCATGCACGACACCACAGCTACTGCAAGCCCACTCTCTTACTCGCAGTCCCGCGATACCTTTCGGCCGCATCGTGCTGTCTTTCGATCCGCACGACATCTTGCCTTCAGGAGGCGAACGACTGTTGTACACGCGAATCCAGACGGTGTTCACCGTACGGCTCTGCTTGTTAAGCAGTCCGTTGAGCGATTTCACCCGGTAGCGGTAGACGAGAATCATACCGGGGATCCTAACCCGTGGAAGAAGCTGCCTGTCAACGGTACGCCTTTCCCTCTCGCCATCAATCGCGGGGTTTCTCGGAGCAATTCGTGATGAAACATCTTCCGTCCTATCTGGCACTCGCCGTATTCGCGAGCGTGCCGCTGTGGCTACGGGATCAGTATTTCCTGCATATCCTGATCACCACCGGCATCTTCATCATCGGCGCGATGAGCCTGAACCTGCTGCTCGGCTACACCGGGCAGCTCAACCTCGGGCACATCGCCTTCTTCGGCATCGGTGCCTACGCCAGCGCGCTGACGGCGCTCGGCTTCGACGTGCCGGTCTTCGGCTGGCACATCGTGCACGAACCGTGGCCGCCGCTCGCCGGCATCGCGATCGGCACGGTGGTGGCCGGGCTGTGCGGCTATCTCGTCGGCAAGCTGTCGTTCAGGATCCGCGGCGCGTACTTCGTGATCGTCACGATCAGCTTCGCGCAGGTCGCGCGGCTCATCGCGCTGAACTGGGTCGACCTCACGCAGGGTCCGCTCGCGCTGAACAACATTCCGCCCGTCGGGCTCGACCTGCCAGGGCTGGGCGAGATCACGCTGTGGCAAAAGGTGCCGAATTACTACCTGGTGCTCGCGCTCGGCACCGTCGCGTACATCCTGATCCGCCGCATCGTCTGCTCGCGCATGGGCCGCGCGATGATCGCGCTGCGCGAGAACGAATCGCTCGCCAACTCGGTCGGCATCGACGTGACGCGCTATCTCGTGTTCGCCGCCGTGATCTCGGCGGCGATCGCGGGCGCCGCCGGCGGCCTGTACGCGCACTACATCAGGATCATCGACCCGGACATCTTCCTGTTCATCTATACGGTGACGATGGTGATCATGGTCGTCACCGGCGGCAAGGGCACGCTCGCCGGCCCGATCGTCGGCGGCCTGCTGTTCGGGATCCTGCCGGTCGGGCTGCGCGATGCCGCGCCGCCTCAGGTGCAATGGATCATCTACGGTGTCCTGATGATCCTGATCATCTTCTTCCTGCCGCGCGGGATCGTGCCGGCCGTCAGCGACTGGTGGCATCGCCGGTTCGGCGCGAAGGCCCGGCACGTCCGCATGCAGGCGAACCAGCTCGACGCCCTCGCCGGCCAGGGCCTGACTCCCAACAAAATCCTGTCGAGGAAGTAACGCCATGACCCAGACATCCCGCGGTACGCAGCCGCTGCTGGCCGTCGAACACGTCGCCGTCCACTTCGGCGGACTGGTCGCGATCTCCGACATGACCTTCGACGTGAACAAGGGCGAGATCGTCAGCCTGATCGGGCCGAACGGCGCCGGCAAGACCACGGCCTTCAACGTGATCACCGGGTTCCTGCGCCCGACCAAGGGGACCGTGCATTTTCGCGAGACCGCGCTGCACCAGCTGAAGCCGCACCAGGTCGCGGGCACCGGGCTCGTGCGCACGTTCCAGAAGACGAGCCTGTTCATGACCAGCACGGTGTTCGACAACGTGCTGACCGGGCTGCACCGCCACGGGCGGGCGTCGACGCTCGCGACGCTGCTGTCGCTGCCGTCCGTGCGGCGCGAGGAAACGGCGCTGGAGCGGCAAGCGTGGGAGATCCTCGACTTCGTCGGCATCGCGCACCGCGCCAACGAACTCGGCGGCGCCCTCGCGTACGGCGACCAGCGCCTGCTCGGCATTGCGATCGCGCTCGCGGCGAACCCCGCGATGTTGCTGCTCGACGAGCCGGCCTCAGGCATGAACCCGTCGGAGACGGCCAGCTTCATGGCGTTGCTCGGCAAGATCAAGGAGCGCGGCATCACGATGCTGCTGGTCGAACACGACATGCCGCTCGTGATGGGTATTTCCGACCGGATCGTCGTGCTCAACTTCGGCCGGATCATCGCGAACGGGACGCCGGCCGAGATCCAGCAGAACCCCGAGGTCATCCAGGCCTATCTGGGCCAGGGAGTGAAACATGCTTGAAATCGACAACATCGTCTGTCGCTACGGCAAGGTCGAAGCGATCAAGCGCGTGTCGCTGAACGTGCGCAAGTCGGAACTGGTCACGCTGATCGGCGCGAACGGCGCCGGCAAGAGCAGCACGCTGAAGGCGATCTCGGGCCTGCTGCCGCCGGTGAGCGGCAGGATCCGCTTCGAGGGCGAGGACATCACGCGCGCGTCCGCGCAGCGCATCCTGTCGATGGGCATCGCGCACTGCCCGGAAGGACGGCGCGTGTTTCCATCCATGACGATCCAGGAAAACCTGGAGATGGGCTGCTACCGGCGCCGCGACAAGGCCGGGATCGCCGCCGACATGGCGCGCATGTTCGACAATTTCCCGAAGCTCGCGGAGCGCCGCCGCCAGATGGCCGGCACGCTGTCCGGCGGCGAGCAGCAGATGCTCGCGATCGCGCGCGCGCTGATGTCGCGCCCGAAGCTGGTGCTGTTCGACGAGCCGTCGCTCGGGCTCGCGCCGAACATCGTCGCGCATACGTTCGACATCATCCGGAACGTGCGCGACAGCGGCACGACGGTGTTGATGGTCGAACAGAACGCGTATGCGGCACTCGACATGTGCGATCGCGCCTACCTGTTCGAATCCGGCGCGCGCACGCTGGAAGGGTCGGGCAAGGAGATGATGGACAATCCGCACGTGCGCGCCGCGTATCTGGGCGGGTGAAGGCGGGGGCGACGGGGGCGCGCTCCTGTCGCTATCCGCGCGCGGCCGGTGCGGCAGAGCTGGTCATGCTCTCGCTTCTGCCGCTTCTGCCGCTTCTGCCGCTTCTGCCGCCATTCCCGACCACACTGTGCCGCTCCACGCGGCGACGCCCCCTTCCCGTTCCCCCGCCCGCAACGAAACCCAGGTTTCACACCGCGACGACGCGCGCCGCCCCGCCCGCTACCGGCACCATGCGCTTTCTTCACCCGCGTCCAGCCCGCACACCCCGGTAAACAAAAAACGCCGGATGCCGCAACGAGGCGACATCCGGCGTTCGAACAACGCGACGTGCGCGCTCAGCGCCCGAACAACGACCGGAAGAACGCGACGATCCGCTCGCGCAGCACCGAAAACACCAGCGAACCGGCATTGAGCTCCGACACCGGCGCGGCCTCGACCGGCGCACCGTCGCCGTCTTGCGCGCCGTCGTTCGCGAGCCGCGCGCGCAGGTTGCTCGCGAACGCGTCGGTCATCCGGCCGGCGATGTCCTTCACGATGCTCGACCGGCTGAACTGCGCGAGCGCGCCCGTCAGCGCGAAGCCGACCTGCACGTCCACGCGCGTCGCGCGCCCGCCCTGCTCCTCGGTCAGGTCGTAACGGATCTCGCCGCGTGTCGCGGAACTCGAACGCGTATCGCGCGCGCTGCCGTAGATCGTGCCGGAATGGCGGGCCTCGTCGCGCACCACGTCCGCTGCGCCTTCGAATTCCGCGACGATCGGGCCGACCTTGATGCGCAGGCGCGGCTCGACATGGGTTTCGGTCGCCGGCGCGAGCAGCGACGCGCCCGGCAGGCAGGTCGTCACGTCGCCGAGGCGGCCGAAGAACGCCCACACCTGTTCGCGCGGATAGTCGACCGTAAACGTCTGCGTGAGCGTCGTCAGCGGCTTGCCGCTGTCGGCGGCCGGCCCCCGATTCACCGTCGACGGCGCCGCCGCCGATGCCGCCGATGCCGCCGATGCCGCCGGAGCCGCCGCCCCAGCCGCACGCACCGCCGGCTCCGCCGCCCGCCCTGCCGGCCGCGGATCGTTCGCCGCCCGCGCGTGCGCGGGCACCGGCGCCGCATGCCCGGATCCGGCCGGCCCGAGCAGCGCACGCGGATTCTCCGCACCGACGATGCCGGCGGCCTTGCGCTCGGCCAGCACGCTCTGGATCGCCTTGACGATGCCGACGTAGCCGGTGCACCGGCACAGGTTGCCGCTCATCGCGAAGCGGATCTGCGCCTCGGTCGCGTCCGGCATGCGCAGCACGACATCGCGCGCGGACACCAGCATGCCCGGTGTGCAATAGCCGCACTGCAGCGCATGCTCGCGCGAGAACGCGGCGCGCAGCGCGCGCATGCAGGCGTCGTCGTCCATTCCTTCGATCGTGTTGACGCTCGCGCCGTTGCAGGCCACCGCAAGCGTGATGCACGACCGCGCCGGCACGCCGTCGACCAGCAGCGTACATGCGCCGCACACGCCGTGCTCGCAGCCGAGGTGCGTGCCGGTCAGGTCCAGTTCGTCGCGCAGGAAATCCGCGAGATGCGTGCGCGGCTCGACGGCCGCCGCCGCGACGCCGCGTCCATTGACAGTCAGGTTGAGTGCTTTCATTTCTGGTCAGCCCGTTCGACGGCCCGTTTCAGGGCCACAAGGTGGGTTTGGACATCCAGCGGATCGGTCATGCCCGCGTCTGCGAGCGCCGCGCGCGCGACGTCGAGATCGAGCCGCGCGACGAGGCCCGCGCCCGGCTCGCCGCGAAACAGCGCGCGCGCGTCGGTCAGCACGATCGGCCGCGACTCGGTCGCGCCGAGCACCGCGCGGCAGACCGATCGCTCGGGGTCGTACAGCACCGCACCGATCGCATGCGCGAACTCACCGGTCTTGCGGCACAGCTTGTGATATCCCCACTTCGCACGCGGCGACAGGCGCGGAATCCGCACGGCCTCGAGCAGTTCGCCGGGTTCCAGCGCCACCTCGAACACGCCGGTCATGAACGCGTCGGCCGGCACGCCGCGCACGCCGCCCGCACCGCGCGCGAGCACTTCGCCGCCCATCGCGGCGAGGGTCGACACCCAGTCGGCCGACGGATCGGCATGCACCAGGCTGCCGCCGATCGTGCCGCGGTTGCGCACCGCGCGATACGCGATCGCACGCGCCACGCTCGGCAATGCGCCCAGCGTGACGTCGGGCACGCGCCCGTCCTCGAAGTCGGCATGCGTGACGCAGGCGCCGACGACGATCGCGTCGTCGGCCAGCTCGACGCGCTTGAGCTCCGCCAGGCCGGTAATGTCGACGAGCAGGTCGGGCTGCACGAGCCGCAGGTTCAGCATCGGTCCGAGCGACTGGCCGCCGGCCAGCGCCTTCACGACGATGTCGTCGCGTCCGAGCAGCGCGACGGCCTCGGCCAGGTCGGTCGGCCGTTCGTAATCGAATCGCGCGGGCTTCATGCGGGTTCTCCTGCGTGCACCGCCTGCGTGCCGGCCGGTGCGTCGGCCGCGGCGACGCCGCGGTTCGCGATCGCTTCGAGCACGCGGCGCGGCGTGATCGGCGAGATCATCAGTTCGGCGCCGAGCGGGCGCAACGCATCGTTCACCGCATTGGCGATCGCCGCGGGCGGCGGAATCGCGCCGCTCTCGCCGACCCCTTTCACGCCGAATCGCGTGTACGGCGACACGGTTTCCATATGGATCAGGCGCGGCTCCGGCACTTCGGTCGGCCCGGGCAGCAGGTAATCGGCGAAGGTCGAGGCGAGCGGCTGCCCGGACGAATCGAACGCCATTTCCTCGTACAGCGCGGTGCCGATGCCCTGCGCGGTGCCGCCGTAGATCTGGCCGTCGACGACCATCGGATTGACCAGCTTGCCGCCGTCCTCGACGATCACGTAGTCGAGGATCTCGACGTCGCCGATCTCCGGATCGACGGCCACCACGACCGCGTGCGCGCCGTAGCCGAACGTGCCCGAATCGCGCTCCGGCTTGTAGCCTTCGGTCACTTCGAGCCCGCCGGCGTTGACCTCGGGCGGCAGGTCCTGCGGGCGCAGATACCAGGTGCGCGCGACGTCGCCGAGCGACAGGCTGCCGGACGGCCCCGTCACCTGGCCGTCGCGCACCACCACCTGGGCGGGATCGTCCTTCAGCATCCATGCGCCGATCTTCACGAGCCGCGCGCTCAGCGTCTCGCAGGCCCGCGCCACCGCGCCGCCGGACATCACCATGCAGCGCGACCCCCACGTGCCGGTCGAATACGGCGTATAGGCCGTGTCGCCATGCACGACCTTCACGCGCGCGATGTCGATGCCGAGTATTTCGTTCGCGACCTGCGCGAGCGTCGTCTCGAGGCTCTGGCCGTGCGAATGCGCGCCGATGCGCAGTTCGAGCGCGCCGTCCGGCGTCATCCGCGCGGTCGCCTGCTCGTAGCCGGGCACCATCGGGATGCCCCAGCCCGCATAGACGGACGTGCCGTGCGCGGCCTGCTCGCAGTAGACCGACACGCCGATGCCGATCAGCCGGCCGTCGGCTTCGCGCCGGCGTTGCCGCGCGCGCACGGCCGGTGCGTCGATCGCCTCCAGCGCGCGCCGCAGCGCCTGCGGATAATCGCCGCTGTCGAAGTGTTTCTTCGTGATGTTGTCGAACGGCATCTGCTCGGGCTTAACCAGGCTCTTCAGCCGCAGTTCCCACGGCTCGACGCCGGCTTCGTGCGCGAGCGCGTCGAGCATCAGTTCGAGCGCGAAGCACACGCCGGTGCGCGCGACGCCGCGATACGGCAGGATCGGGCATTTGTTGGTCGCAACCGACCACGTCGTGCAGCGGTAGCCCGGGAAATCGTATGGCCCGGGCAGGATGCTCGCGACCTGCGCGGCTTCGAGGCACGCGGAGAACGGATAGGACGAGTACGCGCCGGAGTCGACGGTCGCATCGCATTCGACGCCGATCAGCCGGCCGTCGCGATCGGCGTAGCCCGTGATCAGATAGTGGTGTTCGCGGCAGTTCGCGCCGCCGGTCAGGTGCTCGCGCCGGTCCTCGATCCAGCGCACCGGATGGCCGACGTGCATCGCGAGCCACGCCAGCGCAACTTCCTCGGTCAACAGGATGCCCTTGTAGCCGAACCCGCCGCCGACGTCGGGCGCGATCACGCGAATCTGCCCCTGGTCGAGCCCGAGGCATTCCGACAGCCCGGTGCGCACGATATGCGGCATCTGCGTCGCGGTGTAGACGGTCAGCTGTTCGAGCCGGCTGTCCCAGTACGCGACCACGCCGCGCCCTTCCATCGGCGCCATCGACTGCCGGGACGTGCGGATCTCGCGCGTGACCTTGAACGGCGCATCGCGGCGCACCGCGTCCATGCCGAGGTCGACCCGCGTTTCGAGGAACACGTTGTCCGGCCACGCGTCGTGCAGCCGGGCCGCGTCGGCCGTGCGCCCTTCGAGCATGTCGGCCACCGCCGGCAATTCGTCGAGATCGACGCGCACCGCCGCCGCGATGTCCTCCGCTTCGGCACGCGTCGGCGCCACGCACATCGCGATCGTCTCGCCGACGTGCCGCACCTTCTCGTGCGCGAGCACGTACTGTTCCGACACGCGGAATCCGGGCAAACCCGATACCGCGCGAACCGGCTTGACCGACGTCAGGTGCGCCGCGTGAAACACGGCGCCGCGATACGCGTCGGGCACGTCGATACCGACGATCCGCGCGTGGGCGAGCGGGCTGCGCACGAATGCGACATCCTGCAGGCCCGCCAACCGTACGTCCGCGACGAACTGTCCGCGGCCTCGCATCAGGCGATCGTCTTCCTTGCGAAGCACGCGCGCCCCCACTCCCTGCTCTGCCATGGGTGTCTCCTCCTGTATGACTCCTGTCTCCTGCCTCCGATCGGCGGGGCGGTGCGCGCCCAGGTCAGCGCGCGCGCGCCGCCCCGCCGTTGTCCCGCGCTGCCGAACGCCCCGCCTCCAGCAGGTCGATCGACAGCTTGATGCACTCGCTGCGATAGGTAATGTCGGCGACGTAGATCGCCACGCCGTGTTCGTCGGTCACGAGCCAGCGGCATTCGGCCGTCGGCGCCGACAGCGGAACCTGCAGCAGATCGGCCGTTTCGCGGTCGGCCGTGCCGATCACGATCGTCTGATGCGCGAGGCCGATCCGCACATCGTCCATGTCCGCCAGCACCGGCAGCGCGGTCTTGCGCAGAAACTCGCCGCGCTGCCTCTCGAAGATGTCGCGCGACAGATGCAGGCTCACGACCGCATAGGGCATGCCGTCCCTGGTCTGCACGCTGCGCAGGAAGACGTATTCGGGTGCGAGACGCGCCTCGCCTTCGTCGAGCCGGGGGAACGGCGGCGGATGCGCGACGTCGACAAAGCTCGGCACGTTGTCCTTGATCGACATCACGATGGATTCCCACGAACTCTCGAGCTGCAGCCAGCGCCGGCCCGAAATCGCTTCGCGCACGAACGTGCCGCGCCCCTGCCGGCGCGTGACCAGCCCTTCGTCCTCGAGCAGGCCGATGGCCTGCCGGACCGTCACGCGCGCCACCTGGAATTCGCGTTCAAGCTCCTCCAGCGTCGAGATCTGCTGTTGCGGCTTCCATTCGCCGTTCTCGATGCGGCGCCGCAACGCCGACGCCACCTGCACATAGGCCGGCACATTGCCGCGCCGCTCCGTCGTCTGTATTTTTGCCACGATCGTACTCCTGTCGTTCGATCGGGGTCGAGCGCGCCGCGCCACCGGGGCGACGGCGCCCCGCCCCTCATCCCGGGACGTGGACCACGCCGCTCACGAGGTTCTTCGTATGCAGCGCGGCGACGTCGACCGTCGCGTGGGCGCGCACCTCGACCAGCGAGCCGACGCACCGCCGCAAGTCGTTTTCCTGGTCGCGCCGCGCGCGCTCGGCGTCGAGCACCGACACCGCCGCGAAGCGCAGCCGCGCGCCGGGCTTGCGCCGCGCCAGCACCGGCAGGTCCGCCGAGATCACGGTCGCAATCTTCGGATAGCCGCCGGTGGTCTGCGCGTCGGCCATCAGCACGATCGGCATGCCGGAGCCCGGCACCTGGATCGCGCCGGACACGATGCCGTCCGACACGAGGTCGAAGCCGTGCGCATGTTCGATGCGCGGCCCGTCCAGCCGAAAGCCCATCCGGTCGGCCTGCGCGGACACCGTGTATTCGCCGCCGACGAAGGTGGCGAACGCCGCCGCGTCGAAGTAGTCCGCCTGCGGCCCCGGCACGACCCGCACGGGCGCCTCGGCCTGCAGGTCGAACGGCTGCGCGAACGCGCGTTCCGCACGCTCGCGCGCCGCCCCGCTCCGAAGCCCGATCCGGTCGCCCGCGCGCAGCGCGCGCCCGTCGCAGCCGCCCAGCCCGCCGCGCACGTAGGTCGCCGCGCTGCCGAGCACTGCCGGCACGTCGATGCCGCCTTCGACGGCGAGATAGCCGCATGCGGACTGCCCGGTCGTCGCGATCGCGAACGTCGTGCCGCGCACGAGGCGCACGCTGCGCCCGGCCGGCACCTTGCGCGCGGGCTCGCCGCGAATCTCCAGCACGCCGTCGCAGCCGGCGAGCGCGACGCGCACCGAATCGGCCGCCACTTCGAGCACCGGCCCGCGCAGCATGATCTCGAGCGCCGGCGTCGCGTCCGGGTTGCCGACCAGCGCGTTCGCCAGCCGCAGCCCGACACGGTCCAGCGGCCCGGACACCGGCACGCCGGCCGCGCGGAACCCGAAGCGGCCGCGATCCTGCACGGTCGTGTGCAGGCCCGGCTCTCGCACGTTGAGGAAGGCCTTCATGACGTGAACTCCTCGTGGGGAACGACATACGCGCCAGCCGCGACCGCCGCGCCGATCTCGGCGAATTGCGCAGCCGGCACCGGCTCGAACCGCACCTTGTCGCCGGGGCGCAGCAGCGACGGTGATGCGCTCGCCGCATCGAACAGCCGCACCGGCGTCGTGCCGATCAGATGCCAGCCGCCGGGGCTTTCGAGCGGATAGATTGCGGTCATCGTCGACGCGATCGCGATCGAGCCGGGCGGCACGCGCACGCGCGGATCGGCGCGGCGCGGCAACACCAGCTGCGCCGGCAGGTCGCCCATGTACGGATAGCCTGGCACGAAGCCGATCATGTAGACGTGAAAGAGCGTGTCGGCATGCAGCCGCACCACGTCGCGCGGCGCGAGGCCGGTGCGTGCGGCGACATCGTCCAGATCGGGCGCGCAGTCGCCTTCGTAGCACGCGGGAATGCGCCACAGCGTGGCGCTCGCCTGCGCCGCCGCGCCGTCGTCGAGCAGCGTCTCCAGATGCGCGACCACGCTTGCGCGGTCGGTCGCGAGCGGATCGTAGTGAACCATCAGCGAGCGGAACGTGGGCACCGCCTCGATCACGCCGGGCGGCAACTGCTCGCGCACCCGCGCGCCGAGCCGCAGCACCCGCTCGCTCAGCGCACGCTCGATCGTGTCGCCGAATTCGACCGTCACCGCACAGTCGCCCGCGTCGAGAAAACGCACTTCCATCGTGTCACCTCCATTCGATCGCGTTGCTTCAATTATATTGTTGTTCCATCATTAGTACCATATACTAACACAAGGCATCGGGATCGCAGCATGAATCCGCGCCGTGCGCGTCGCACCTTCGACGCATCGGCAGTCCGGCCGGTCGGGCACCCGACCGGCCAGGACGCCCGCTCACCCCCTACAGACGAGACATGGAGGACAGACGATGACACTTTCGATCAACCTGAACGCGGACATGGGAGAAGGTTTCGGCGCGTACGACATCGGCGACGACGATGCGATCCTGAAGATCATTCGCTCGGCGAACGTCGCATGCGGCTTCCACGCGGGCGACCCGCTGACGATGCGCCGCATCGCACGGCGCGCGAAGGAAGAAGGCGTGAGCCTCGGCGCGCATCCGGGGTTCAACGATCTGTGGGGCTTCGGGCGCCGCCGCATCGACATGCGGCCGGACGACCTGGAAAACCTGATCGCGTATCAGATCGGCGCGCTGCAGGCGATGGCCGCATGCGTCGGCACGAAGGTCACGCACGTGAAGCCGCACGGCGCGCTCAACAACATGGCCGCGGAAAACCTCGACTACGCGCTGGCGATCGGCCGTGCGCTCAAGAGCGTCGATCGCGATCTCATCTACGTCGCGCTGTCCGGCTCGGCGATGGAAACCGCCGCGCTGCAGCTCGAACTGCCGCTCGCGCGCGAAGGCTTCTGCGATCGCCAGTACGACGACGACGGCAACCTCACGTCACGCAAGATCCCGGGCGCCGTGATCAAGGATCCGGCCGTCGCGACCGAGCAGGTGGTGCGGATGGTGGTCGACGGCGAGATCGTGTCGCGCAACGGCAAGCGCATCGCGCGCCGCGTCGACTCGCTGTGCGTGCACGGCGACGAACCCACCGCCATCGCGCTCGCGCAGGCCGTGCGCGACGGCCTCGAAGCCGCCGGCGTGAAGATCGTGCCGCTCACCGAAATGACGCTGAACTGAGCGCCGGCCCGCCCCGCGCGGGCCTCTCCAACGACAACAGGAGTCACACCATGCAATCCCGTCCCACCATCGCCGTGCTCGGCGGTACCGGCGCGCTCGGGTCCGGCCTCGCGAAACGTCTCGCGGCCGCCGGCTACCCGGTGATCCTCGGCTCGCGTTCGCCGGACAAGGCTCGCGACAGCGCGCGGCAACTGCCCGCGGGCAACGGCGCACCGCCCGTCGAAGGCGACGGCAACGCGGCGGCGGCGGCCCGCGCCGACATCGTGATCGTCGCGGTGCCGTTCGCGAGCCACGACGCGACGCTCGACGAGATCCGCGACGTCGCGGCCGGCAAGATCATCGTCGACGCGGTCGTGCCGCTCGTGCCGCCCAAGGTCGCGCAAGTCCAGCTGCCGGCATCCGGCTCGGCCGGGCAGATCGCCGACGCGCGGCTCGGCGACATCGCGCGCGTCGTCTCCGCGTTCCACAACATCGGTGCGGCGAAGCTGCAAAGCGGCGAACCGATCGGCTGCGACGTGCTCGTGTGCGGCAACGATCCGGAAGCGCGCGCAGCCGTCATCGCGATGACCGAAGCGATCGGCATGCGCGGCATCGACGCGGGCTCGATCGCCAATTCGGCGGCGGCCGAGGCGCTGACGTCGGTGCTGATCGGCATCAACCGCCGCTACAAGGTCGACTGCGCCGGCATTCGCATCACCGGCATCGCGGCCGAAGCGGCCTGAGGAGACGCGCGATGCCACGTTCCGGACCCGCCCCGGTCACGCTGACCGCCGTTCCCGGCATACCGCTGATCCAGCCCGGCGACGACCTCGCCGACGTGCTGATCGGCTGCCTGCGCGACGCCGACATCGTGCCGCGCGCCCGGGACGTGCTCGTGATCGCGCAGAAGATCGTATCGAAAGCCGAAGGCCGCTACGTCGACCTGGCCGACGTGACGCCGTCGCCGCGCGCGCTCGAACTCGCGGCCGTGGTCGGCAAGGACCCGCGGCTGATCGAGCTGACGCTGGCCGAAAGCCGCGAGGTCGTGCGCTATCGGCCGGGCGTGCTCGTCGTCGAACACCGGCTCGGCTTCGTGATGGCCAATGCCGGCATCGACCAGTCGAACATCGAGCATGGCCCCGGGCGCGAGCGCGCGCTGCTGCTGCCGGAGAACCCGGACGCGAGCTGCGCACAGCTGAAGGCCCGCCTCGATCGCGCGTTCGGTGTCGAACTCGGCATCGTCATCAACGACAGCTTCGGCCGGCCCTGGCGCAACGGCGTGGTCGGCGTCGCGCTCGGCGCCGCCGGCCTGCCGGCGCTCGTCGACATGGTCGGCAAGGCGGACCTGTTCGGCCGCACGATGCGCGTGACCGAAATCGCGCTCGCCGACGAGATCGCCGCCGCCGCGTCGATGGTGATGGGCCAAACCGACGCCGGCCTGCCGGTCGTCCACCTCCGCGGGCTGCGGTGGAGCGCGCCCGACGGCGCTGCGGCGACGCTGCTGCGCGCCAGACAATCGGACATGTTCCGCTGACGCGGGAGGATCTCCATGACTTCAGTCGACGCATTCCCGCCGGCAGCCGGCGGCCACGTGGTCGCGCTGTGCGGTGGCGTCGGTGGCGCGAAACTCGCGGCCGGCCTCGCCGCCGCGCTCGACGCCCGGCGCGGCACGCTGAGCGTCGCGGTCAACACCGGCGACGATTTCGAGCATCTCGGCCTGCCGGTGTGCCCCGATCTCGACTCCGTGCTGTATGCGCTGGGCGGGCTGAACGACCCGGTGCGCGGCTGGGGCCGGGCCGACGAAAGCTGGCACTTCATGGCGGCGCTCGCCGGGCTCGGCGGCGACGACTGGTTCGCGCTCGGCGACCGCGATCTCGCCGTGCACGTGCTGCGCCGGCACCGCCTGCTGCGCGGCGATACGCTGACCGACGTGACGGCCGCGTTCGCCGAACGCTGCGCCATCCGCGCGCGGCTGCTGCCGATGAGCGACGATCCGGTGCGCACCGTCGTGCATACCGATGCCGGCGCGTTGCCGTTCCAGCACTACTTCGTCAAGCATCGCTGCGCGCCGGTCGTGCGCTCAATCGCGTTCGCGGGCGCGGCGCGGGCGCGCGCCAATCCGCACCTGCTCGACGCGCTCGCGCGGCCCGACCTGCAGGCCGTGGTGATCTGCCCGTCCAATCCGTACCTCAGCATCGACCCGATCCTCGCGGTGCCCGGCATCCGCGACGCGCTCCATGCCGCGCGCGCGCCGATCGTCGCGGTGTCGCCGATCGTCGGCGGCGAAGCCGTCAAAGGGCCCACCGCGAAAATCATGCGCGAACTCGGCGTCGAAATCGCGCCATCCGCGGTCGCTGCGCACTACCGCGACCTGCTCGACGGTTTCGTCGTCGACACGCTCGATGCACACGAAGCCGCGCGCATTCCGGTCGCGACCGACATCGCGCAGACGGTGATGCGCACGGCCGCCGACCGGCTCGCGCTGGCCGAATCCGTGCTCGGGTTCGCCCGTGCGCTCGCGGCGAACGGTACGCACGCCACCGCTGCGGAGGCCGCACGATGACCCCGTCGCTGTGGGCCGTGGTGCCCGTCAAATCGTTCTCGCGCGCCAAGCAGCGGCTGGCTTCGGTGCTGTCCCCGACGGAGCGCGCGGGGCTCGCGCAGGCGATGCTCGCGGATGTGCTCGACGCGCTGCGCAGGAGTGCCGGCGTCGCCGGCGTACTGGTCGTCACCGCCGATCCGCATGCGGCGCGGGTGGCGCGCGAGGCCGGCGCAACGGTGACGTCCGCCGCCGAAACCGGGCTCAACGACGCGCTCGCGCATGGCGCGCGACAGCTCGCCGCGTGGCCGTCGCACGGAATGCTGGTCGTGCCGGCCGACGTGCCGTTGATCACCCCCGCCGACGTCGACTCGATCGCGCTGGCGCACCGCGCATCGCGCGCCGTCACGCTGGTGGCGGCCACCGACGACGGCGGCACCAATGCGCTGGCCTGCTCGCCGCCGCAAGCAATCCCGTTCGCGTTCGGCGCCGACAGCCTGCGCCGCCATCGGCAACTCGCGCGCGCCGCCGGGCTGCCGCAATGCGTGCTGACGCTGCCGCGCATCGGCCGCGACATCGACCGGCCTGACGACCTGCCCCTGCTGCTCGACGATCCGTCGCCCGCGCACACCCGCGCGTGGCTTGCCGCGAGCGGCGTCGCGCAGCGCTTGCGCGCGCGCCGCCCCACGCCCCGCCCCACGCCCCTCGCCGCCGACGCATACGCCGACGACGCCCTGACCCAGAAGGACTGAGCCCATGAAACCGACCTTCGCTTCCTCCCTGATCCGCCTGTCCGACGACGACGCCCGCGCGCTGACCGGCATCGCCACCGGCGAGCTGATGGCCGTCGCGGCCGCGCGGCGCGATGCCGCGCACGGCGGCGTCGTCTCGTATTCGCGCAAGGTGTTCATCCCGCTCACCCAGCTGTGCCGCGACGTGTGCCACTACTGCACGTTCGCGCACGCGCCGCGCAAGGGTGTCGCGCCGTACCTGACGCGCGAGCAGGTGCTCGAGATCGCGCGCGCCGGCGCCGCGAGCGGCTGCAAGGAAGCGCTGTTCACGCTCGGCGACAAGCCGGAGCTGCGCTATCACGCGGCGCGCGATGCGCTCCAGGCGCTCGGTCACGACACGACGCTGTCGTATCTCGCCGAAGTCGCGCAGCTCGTATTCGACGAAACCGGCCTGCTGCCGCACCTCAACCCGGGGCTGCTCGATGCGGCCGACGTCGCCGCGCTGCGGCGCGTCTCGGTGTCGCAGGGCATCATGCTGGAGAGCGCGTCCGAACGTCTGTGCGAGCGCGGCGGCCCGCATTACGGCTCGCCCGACAAGCGCCCGGACGCGCGGCTGCGCACCATTGCGCATGCGGGCGAGGCCGGCGTGCCGTTCACGACCGGCATCCTGATCGGCATCGGCGAAACGCGCGCGGAGCGCATCGATTCGCTGCTCGCGCTGCGCGCGCTGCACGAGCGATACGGACATCTGCAGGAAATCATCGTGCAGAACTTCCGTCCGAAGCCCGGCACGCGCATGGCCGATCATCCCGCCGCGGCAATCGACGAGCATCTGTGGACGATCGCTGCCGCGCGGCTGATCTTCGACCCGGCGATGAACCTGCAGGCGCCGCCGAACCTGAGCCCGGGCGTGCTGCGCCGGCTCGTCGACGCCGGCATCAACGACTGGGGCGGCGTGTCGCCCGTGACGCCCGACCACGTGAACCCGGAAGCGCCGTGGCCGCACCTCGACATCCTTGCGCGCGCAACCGCCGCCGCCGGCAAGGTGCTCACCGAGCGGCTGGCGATCTACCCGTCGTACGTGCGCGACGCCGCGCGCTGGACCGACGGCGCGTTTCATACGCCGCTGCTGCATCGCGCCGACAGCGACGGCTTCGCGCGCACCCATGCGTGGTCGCCCGGCACGCAGGCGGCACCGCCGGCCGCGGATCTCGCGCTGATCGAGCGCCGCGCGGCCGTGGCGCCGGACGGCGAACTCGGCGCGATACTCGCGCGCGCGACGGCCGGCGACACGCTGACCGAAGCGGACATCGTGCGCCTGTTCCGCGCGCGCGGCGACGAATTCGCCGCGGTCTGCGCGGCCGCCGATGCACTGCGCCGGGCGGTCAACGGCGACGTCGTCAGCTATGTCGTGAACCGCAACATCAACTACACGAACATCTGCTCGTATCGCTGCCAGTTCTGCGCGTTCGCGAAAGGCAAAGGCACCGAAGACCTGCGCGGCAAGCCCTACGACATCCCGCACGAGGAAATCCGGCGCCGTGTACGCGAAGCGTGGGATCGCGGCGCAACCGAAGTCTGCATGCAGGGCGGCATCCACCCGTCCTATACCGGCGACACCTATCTCGACATCTGCCGCGCGGTGAAGACCGAGGCGTCGGACATGCACGTGCACGCGTTCTCGCCGCTCGAGGTGTGGCACGGCGCGCAGACGAAGGGCCTGTCGCTGCACGCGTTCCTGACGGAGCTGAAGGCGGCCGGCCTCAGCACGCTGCCGGGCACCGCCGCCGAAATCCTCGACGACGAAGTGCGCGCGGTGATCTGCCAGGACAAGGTGAAGACCGCCGAATGGCTCGAGGTCATGCGCACCGCGCACGGCATCGGCCTGAAGAGCACCGCGACCATCATGTTCGGCCACATGGAACGGCTCGAGCACTGGGCGCGCCACCTGCTGCGCGTGCGCGCGCTGCAGCAGGAAACCGGCGGGATCACCGAGTTCGTGCCGCTGCCGTTCGTCCACATGGAAGCGCCGATCTATCGCAAGGGCCGCGCGCGCCGCGGGCCGACCTTCCGCGAAGCCGTGCTGATGCACGCGGTCGCGCGGCTCGCGCTCCATCCGCTGATTCCGAACATCCAGGCGTCGTGGGTCAAGATGGGCGAGGACGGCGTGCGCGCGTGCCTGAACGCCGGCGCGAACGACCTCGGCGGCACGCTGATGAACGAGACCATCTCGCGCGCGGCCGGCGCATCGCACGGCCAGGAAATGACCGCGATGGCGATGGAGGCGATGCTGACCTCGCTCGGACGGATCCCGCATCAACGCACCACGCTCTACGGCACGCCGCCGGATGACGCGAAGGCGAAGGCGCGCGCCGCGCTCGGCGCGCCGGAGCCGGTGCGCATCGACTTTCCGCTCCGCCGCCGCGCGGGCTAGTTCGACGAGGACACGACATGGAATCGCTGCATCACCTGCTTCGAAACAATCGCGCGTGGTCGGACGACGTGTGTTCGCGCGACCCGGCGTTCTTCGCGCGGCTGCGCAACCAGCAGACGCCGAAGTACCTGTGGATCGGCTGCTCCGACAGCCGCGTGCCGGCCAATACGATCGTCGACCTGCCGCCCGGCGAGATCTTCGTGCATCGCAACCTCGCGAACATGGTCAAGCATGCGGACATGAACTGCCTGTCGGTGATGCAGTTCGCCGTCGACGTGCTGAAGGTCGAGCACATCATCGTCTGCGGCCACTACGGCTGCAGCGGCGTGCGCGCGGCGCTGTCGGGCCAGCGCATCGGCCTGTCCGACAACTGGCTGCGACAGATGCACGACATCCGCGAGAAGCACCGCGACACGCTCGCGTGTTGCGGCGACGCGCATGCACGCCACGACGCGCTGTGCGAAATCAACGTGGCCGAACAGGTCTTCAACACGTGCCAGACGACCGTCGTGCAGGACGCGTGGCTGCGCGGCCAGCCGCTCGCGGTGCACGGCCTGATCTATGGCGTTCACGACGGCCTGCTGCGCGACCTGCACGTGTCGGACGACGGTGCGGCCTTCGTTGCGCGACATCGCGACGGCTGCGCCGCCTGACGCTCGATATCCGGAGACCTTCACGCGATGCTCACCGACACGCTCTCGATCTGCGAAGAAGCGGCCGACCACGCCGCGCCCGCCGATGCGCTTCCGTTCCGTTTTTCACAACGGCGCTCGATTCGCCGCTATCTCGACGTGCCGATCGCAAGGTCGGTACTCGATGCGCTGATCGACGCCGCGATCAGCGCGCCGTCCGCGCACAACCGACAGCCGTGGCGCTTCGCCGTCGTGGTCGAGCGCGATGCGAAGCGGCGTGTCGCGATCGCCATGGGCGAGCGCCTGCGGGCCGACCGGCGCCGAGACGGCGACGCCGATTCCGTCATCGACGAAGACGTGGCGCGCTCGCACGCGCGCATCACCGGCGCCGCGGCGCTCGTGATCGTGTGCGTGACGATGGCCGACATGGACGTGTATCCCGACGACACGCGCAATCGCGCGGAATACCTGATGGCCGTGCAAAGCACTGCGATGGCCGGACAGAACCTGTTGCTGGCCGCGAGCGCGGCGGGCCTCGGCGCGTGCTGGCTATGCGCGCCGATGTTCTGCCCCGACACGGTATGCGGCACGCTCGGGCTGCCGCGAGACTGGCAACCGCAAGGGATGATCACGCTCGGTTATCCGGCCAACACCGGCAAGCCGTTCACCCGCCGCGCCGCGCCGGATGTGAGCCGCTTTTTCTGACTCGCGGGGGTGCGGCGACGCGACGGCGTTGCGCCGTCACGCGTCGTCGGGCTCGTCGATCAGGATGCCGGTTTCGAATTTCGAGCACCCCATGGCGAAGTTGCTCTTGAAGTTGCGCACGTTGTTCTGCAGCGAGAACACGCGGCGCGTGAACAGGTGATAAGCCTCCATCGACGCCGCCGACACGATCAGCAGGAAATCGAATTCGCCCGACACCTCGTAGCAGGCCAGCACGTCGGGCTCGCCGAGCATCTTGCGCTCGAACCCGCGCAACAGCGTGCCGTTCTGCTGCGTCAGCTCGACCGACACGAATACGGTGATCGGCCGGCCCACATACGCGCGGTTCACGATCGCGACCTCGCGGACCAGCACGCCATCCTTGCGCATCTGCGCGATGCGGCGCTGGCAGGTCGCGACCGATGCATGGACCTTCTCGGCAAGCGTGCGCAACGGCAGCGACGCATCCACCTGGAGCAGATTCAGGATCCGGATATCGAGACGATCCAGTTGCATGTTGGCGCTCCGAATTCAAATGATTCGCATGACTTACTATACCGCCGTATGACGAGAAAATGTCTCTCGTGACACCGGCGATTCGATAAATCATCCCGATTGTCCGCGGCTAACATCAAATCCATACACCGGTGTGCGCGACCTGCTTCGGCGCCCCGCCACACCACTCGAATTTTCCGTCACACACCCGAGGGGCCACGATGCTAGTCAACAATCCGTCCGCATGCCGCGAACCGTATCGCGACGATCTGCGCCACATCATGAACGTCGCGAACGCCGACGAAAGCCGCCGCTGGCTGTCCGCGTGGCCCGATCTGAACGACCGGCCGACGCCGCTGTATCGCCTCGACGCGCTCGCGAAGCGGCTCGGCTGCGCGAGCATCGATCTGAAGGACGAGTCCGTGCGGGCAAGCGTCGGCAGCTTCAAGGCGCTCGGTGCGCCGATCGCACTGGTGCGACTGATCCTGCGCATCTGGCCCGAACGGTCGTGGACCGCCGAGCAACTGTTCGCCGGCGCGCTGGCGGGCGAGCTGGGCCGCTTCACCGCGATCAGCGCGACCGACGGCAATCACGGCCGCTCGCTCGCCGCGGCGGCACGCAGCATCGGCTGCCGGTGCGTGATCGTGCTGCACGCGAACGTCAGCGTCGAACGCGAGGCGTCGATCGCCGCGCTGGGTGCGACCATCGTGCGGATCGACGGCAACTACGACGAGTCCGTCGCGGAGGCCGCGCGACTCGCGGCGGAAAACGACTGGCATGTCGTGTCGGACACGTCGTATGCGGGTTACGAGGACATTCCGCGCGACGTGATGCAGGGCTACGGCGTCATCGCGGCCGAGACGCTCGAGCAGTGCGGCGTGCGGCCCGGCGATGCGTGCCCGTACAGCCACGTGTTCCTGCAAGGCGGCGTCGGCGGCCTCGCGGCCGGGATCGTCAGCTACTTCGTCGAAGTGTACGGTGCGCGGCGCCCGACGTTCGTCGTGGTCGAGCCTGAGCAGGCCGACTGCCTGTTCCAGAGCGCGATCCAGGGGCGCGCGGCCAACGCGACCGGGTCCGTCGACTCGGTGATGGCCGGCCTCGCCTGCGGCGAGACGTCGCCGCTTGCTTGGCAATTCCTGCATCGGCATGCCGATGCGTTCATGACGATCGTCGATGATGAAGCAGTGAACGCGATGCGCGTGCTCGCGAGCGGCGCGGGCGACGTGCCGATCGTCAGCGGGGAATCCGGTGCGGCCGGCATCGCCGGGCTGATCCACGTCGCGCAAACGCCGGCGCTCATGACGCAGATCGGACTCGACGCGACCTCGCGCGTGCTCGCGATCAGCACCGAAGGCGCGACGGCACCGGCCGTCTATGAAGCACTGGTCGGGCGCACGGCCGATCAGGTGCTCGATGCGCAACGCGCGTGGCTGCGCGATGCCGCATGCGGCGAACGGTCTGTCGTGGGGGGCTGATGCCGACGAACTAACAGGTTGCGCGGAAGTCTGGCCGGCTTATTGGGCGGGTCGGTCAGGCAACATTCGGCCAGCCGTGCGGCGCGCGGCTGGCTTTTTTTTGGTTTATCGCGGATTTCTTGGGGAGAACGTCGGGGTTCGGCCACGAGCAGCCGCTCGTTTTGCTAACTAGATAGACCGCCTTGGGGCGAAAAGCGGGCCCTTGAATTTGAAAGGATCGCCTGGAAGCAGCCCTCATAGGTCTGTCCGGCAAAGACGGTTGAGTCACAACTCCCCGGGCCCCAAGCTGGATCAGCTAGAGAACAAATACGGTGCTCCTAGCACTGCCCGCTGGGCTAAAACGCGGACATCGTGCATCGGCTTCGAACGAAAATGCTGCGTGTAGCGCGAGTATTTCGGCCACTCCGACAAGTGCCTGCTGCCGCCATGAACTATCTCGTTGCGTAGCTCGAATAGCCATTGTGCTTTTTCCGCGAACGGCCCGTCCAGCTGGAGAGATTTCACCCCGTGAAGAATAGAATCTTCTACTGAACCGCGCCGCCCAAATAGCGCATCCAGTGTGACAAAATAATTGATATACGCTTCGATGTCTTCGGCATTCAAGCCACGATTGAGAAAATTGGCCGCTTTTTCGATTCGATCTCGATGGGGTTTATCACAGCTTTCGGTAGTTTCGTACCAAGATCGAATGGACTGGATGTTCTCGTTTGTAACATGGATGTCGCGGACGAAGTACGGAATGACCGGGGGGGCAATCGTTTCGAATGAAATTTCTTTCAGGCGCAGAACAATGCGGGAATTGAACGAGAAACTCGAATGGGCGCGCCATCGCCTTATGTATGCCACCTTCACATCCCCTGCTAACGACCGCGTGGAGAACGGCTGCCAGTTTCCTAAACCTGAGAACGCTGTTGAACCTCGCTCCGTCGGGGGTACCATTTTCTTCCGCAACGAGAACGCATTCAAAGTCAGATGGAGGGGTATACGTAGCATCGAGCCTGCCATCAATATATGGATGCAAAGGTGACCATCCGTTTAACTCAAAGCCCCTTTCCATCAATTTATCCCAGGCGACGGCATCGTACTTGGAGATTACTTCAACGGATTCGCTCTCGAGCTGAAAGCTCGCGGGCTTAAATCGCGGAACCGCGTAGATTGTGCATCGACGACCTATCTTTGCAATGAGGTTCGCAGCGATCGCGTCACTGATCGACTCGGCAAGTTCCAGCGGGGATGGTTTCCGACAGTCGAAAAGTGTTTTTTGTAGTCGTAGGAACACGGCATCGCCGTCGAAGAGGTCTCTGTCCAGGCAATGCTCTTGAATCGTTGATGTTATGACTGAACAAACAGTCTTCAGGTCGCAGTCCCTGAAGTCCGGAGAGCTTTGAATCGTTAGCGCTGCAACTGCGTCAACGGCATGGAACGTATCGTTGGAGTACCACCAGGTCATGGCGATCCCTCCCGAGAAAGGACGCGGGGAAGGCTTTCCAGGAAAGAACTGCGCCGACGGGATTTTGGACGACTCCGGTTGGATCAAGAGGATGCTTTTCAGGAGTCTGGTAATTTGGCTCAGGTACGGGGGCATGTAGCGTACGTCTCTTCACTGGTCTGGATAATCTATCGGGCGTTCTCGGCACATCGTACATTTTCCCTAATGGCCGTTGCTCTCAAGGAAATGATTGCCTGCGACGTGTGTCCGCTTTACGCATGGTAACCGCCATTGATACATTCGTAGCGACGGACTGGAATGGGTCGATGCCGGACGTCGACTTCGCGCGGAAGCGCATCGCTCGATGCCCGTCATGGACGGAACCGCACCGATAGACGCAAGAGTTGATTTCCGGTCTCGGTTGAAACAGCGGTCGTCTGATCGTGGAGTAGTATTCCCCATGTCCAGATGATTGCTCGGCCTCTACGGCGCATAGTCAGCCCATCCATGACGAGGGCGGCAAGCTCGTTAAAGGGTTTGGAAACTGTTTCAACGAGACGTGTGGTGGCGTCGGCCGTGGCGACGGCATTGATGGGAATACATCATGTCAACCGAGTGGAAGCGCCGCGTCAAACTGTTTATCCAGCGTTTCTGGCAGCCGACCAGTGCGTGCATGACCTGCATGCCGGGGAGCTGGGGCAATATCATGAGCCTTGCCCACTGGACTATTGCATTTCATACAGGTCTGCTTACTGGACTCCTGGCTGTACTTTTGACTTTCACGCCAGCGACGAAACTCTACGCACATCGATACGGCAATGCGCTAGTCGTTGGCGTCCTGACAACGTTGGGCGACGCTTACTCGCACACGAGTCACTACCGTATCCCCTATATCGAGCACATCGTGACGGGGGCAATTTCAGGCCTCTTGACGCTGGCAGCCTCATATCTCTTCGAAGATCGCGCGCGACGCCTTCGGGCAGTATGGGCTCGGGTTTTCGGATAGCTTATCCGCTGACTTTCTGAACCCACCAGGCCAAACGGAAAGAGGCTCCCCGGTGTGGCTACGCTTCATGATTGGGAGGCTGCGCGTAGACAACGGGAACTCGCGACCGTTACATTCCCCAGCGCTAGGACGCGGCCAAGGATGGACATTGAAAGGATACATGTGAGTGACAGCTATAGGTTGCGGTCATTCAGCTGTTTGCATATCGGACACTTGGGCGACTCACGAGTTGTGGGAAAAATTACATTCCGGCAAAATACGCCGGTACGGTAGCGCCCAAGGGCATCTCTGCGGGTTGCGCTGCACGTTACCAATCGGCTCTCTGGCGCACATGCGAGCGATCGCGTGAGCGTGACCGGCGGAATCTGGGGCGGGTCCGTGTCGCAAGATGCGCGCCGCAACGACGATGCCGATGGGGCGAATGGGTCGCCTTCTTGCCCTAGAATTGTTGGGGAGGCGATTACCGAACGTGCAGGGCACCCCGAAGGCAGGGAGGCGGGCGCGCTGGCAAAGTCGCAGCGTAGCGCATCTCGGCGCAGCTCCGGTTTTCCTGGCCGGACGCTGGTTTGTGCGGTCTTGGCCGCCGTTCTCAGCATCATCGGGCCTAAAACCAGTAAAACGGGGGTAGAAATGAGAAGCGTTTACGTTTCGGTAGCCGCTTCGGTTGGCGGCGCGCGCCCAAGGGCATCTCTGCGGGTTGCGCTGCACGTTACCAATCGGCTCTCTGGCGCACATGCGAGCGATCGCGTGAGCGTGACCGGCGGAATCTGGGGCGGGTCCGTGTCGCAAGATGCGCGCCGCAACGACGATGCCGAGGGGCTCTTCTGCTGCTGGTCTAGGGTGGCTGTACAACGCCAGCAAAGCACCTGAAATGACGAATGCTTACTCAGCAGCGCTTTCTCTTAATGCGTTGCGAAATACGTGGCTGAATCTATATAGCAAATCTTCTCCTCGTTCGCGAAACTCCACGGGAATAGATAACGTCTCGATTAATGATTTCACCGCCGACCACAAAAATCATCTGATCCGTCTAGCCAGGCGGCTAAGACATCGCGAATTTCAGTTTTCTGCACTTCGGCCACATCTCATAAAGAAATCCAATGGAAAAGACCGGCTGATTTGCGTACCTACGGTGCAAGACCGGATTATCCAGCGAGCGCTCCTCGATTTCCTTGAGTTGCGCTACTCAGATCGTTTGGCCAACAAGGTGAGCTACGGTTTCGTGAGAAAGCGAGGTGTCAAGCTGGCTGTTCACGATGCCTGCGAACTGCGAAAAAAATACCCTTGGGTATACAAGACAGACATCACGTCGTTCTTTGACTCAATCGACAGAGCGGACCTCGAGCGCGCTCTGAAGCGAAGTATCCGTGAGTCATCACTCTATCCAATTCTCGCGGAAGCTATTCATTGCGAAATTGATTCGGTGAACGGCTCTGCCAAAAAGCGCATCGCCGCTTTGGGCATCAGACCGGACCGAGGAGTTCGGCAAGGCATGCCACTGTCGCCATTCCTCTCAAACCTTATGCTCGCTCAGTTCGATAAAGAAATCGAGCGCAGGAGCTTGCACGCCGTCCGCTATGCAGATGACTTGATTTTTCTGGCGTCGTCACGACACGAGTGTGAGCAACTAGCTATCTTTTGTACTGAACAACTAGCGCCTATTGGATTGACTGTTCCACCCGTTGGCCTGGAGAAAGAATCGAAATCGGTCATCTATGAACCTGGGGAACCGGCGGAATTTCTCGGCGTTAGCTTGGTGCCGGCAGCCGACGAGTATCGACTCGAACTTACCGCCAAGCAAATTCATGGAATTCGCGATGAGTTGCTTGGGTTGGGATCTATTCCCGAACTGCTTGCACGACGTATCACCCTGGCGAAACTCGGTAGCACGCTCGCATCGCGCACTCACGGGTATCTGGCTGCCTACGACATGTGTCATAACGTTGATAGTCTTGAGCGTGCACTTGAAGAGCTGCAGCAAAAGGTTCTAAAAAAGATTTACGTTGATGAGCTGAAAATAAATATAGCGGGCCTGAACCGCGAGGCCCGCACCTTCCTTGGATTGCGATGAGATGATGAGCCACTGAAAGCAGACGCTCAGCCAAACGTCATCGATGGCGGCTTTGGGTCGATAACGGCCAATCTCCAAAAAGCACCGACGTAGGATTTGGCGTAGCTTTGTCTGCTGAGGCTTGTCACATAAGGCGCAGGTACTGCTGCATCATTGGAGTGACAGGGGCAGGTGCTGCGGTGGGGGGCGAGCTCACGAGGCCGGGAAAAGTTGCTTGGGCGGCCCGAGTTTACCAGCGGCCCGCACGGGATCGGTCGAAGTTCGCCATTCGACCAGGTGCTGAGGAAGGCAAGCGGCTGCTATCGGCAAGTTCAACGGTCTATCATGGGGCGATATCTGCTGACCGTGACGGGGGACATATGTCGCACACCGTGTACGAATTGCTCAGAGACCTCGACGATCGCCGCCTCTTTTATACATTGGGCCGGCATCGCCCAGACACCATTCTGATCTCCATAACTGTGCCAGGTGAGCGTATCGAGATCGACGTGTTCGACGATGGACATATGGAAATGTCCCGCTTTTCCGGAGATGAGAGTGTCATTGACGACCAACGAACGATTTTGAAGGCTATCGAGGACGCGTCCGAGTGAAACGGGGGAGCGACGAGACGCGCCGCAACCACTTCCCGTCGGCCGACGCTGCTACGTGCGACCGCTTTCAGGAATTGCATCTGTCTCTTATGGGTCGACAAGCAACATCCACCGAAAACCCACGAAGATTTTTTCTCGCGCAGCGTCGCCCCCCGACAATCAAACCGCCATACACAGATATTTGATCACCAGATAATCATCAATCCCGTAGTGCGACCCTTCGCGCCCCAGCCCCGACTGCTTCACACCACCAAACGGCGCGACCTCGTTCGAAATGAGCCCCGTGTTGATCCCCACCATCCCGTATTCGAGCTGCTCGGCGACCCGCCACACGCGCCCGACATCGCGGCTGTAGAAATAAGCGGCCAGCCCGAACTCGGTGTCGTTGGCGAGCTTCACCACTTCCTCGTCGCTCGAGAAGCGGAACAGCGGCGCGAGCGGGCCGAACGTTTCCTCTCGCGCGACGTCCATCTGCGCGGTGGTGTTCAGCAGCACCGTCGGTTCGAAGAAACCCTGCCCGAGTGCATGCCGCTTGCCGCCGGTCGCGAGCGTCGCGCCTTTGCCGAGCGCATCGGCGATGTGCGCTTCGACCTTGGTCAGCGCCGCGTCGTTGATCAGCGGCCCCAGCGTCACGCCGCTTTCGGTGCCGTGCCCGACCTTCAGGCCCTTCACGGCCTCAACCAGCTTCGCGGCAAACGCGTCGTAAATCCGGTCATGCACGTAGAAACGATTGGTGCACACGCACGTCTGCCCGTTGTTGCGGTACTTCGACGCGATCGCGCCCGCCACGGCGGCATCGAGATCCGCATCGTCGAACACGATGAACGGTGCGTTCCCGCCCAGTTCGAGCGTCACCTTCTTCACTGTCGGCGCGCTTTGCGCCATCAATAGCCGGCCGACGCCCGTCGATCCGGTAAACGAAAGCTTGCGCACCACCGGGCTGCTCGTCATCGCGCCGCCGATCGCCTTCGGATCGCCGGTGACGATATTGAGCACACCCCTCGGCACGCCTGCGCGCTCGGCGAGCACGGCCAGCGCGAGCGCCGAGAACGGCGTGGCTTCGGCGGGCTTCACGACGATCGGGCAGCCGGCGGCCAGCGCCGGCCCGACCTTGCGCGTAATCATCGCGTTCGGGAAATTCCACGGCGTGATCGCCGCGCACACGCCGATGGGCTCCTTGACCACCACCAGACGCTTGTCCGCTGCCGGTGTCGCGAGCGTATCGCCCGCCACGCGCTTGCCTTCTTCGGCGAACCATTCGATGAACGACGCCCCGTAGACGATTTCGCCCTTCGCCTCGGCCAGCGGCTTGCCCTGCTCCGCGGTGAGGATCAGCGCGAGATCGTCGGCGTGTTCGATCATCAGCTCGTACCAGCGGCGCAGGATGCGCGCACGCTCCTTCGCCGTCGTCGCGCGCCACGCGGGCCATGCGGCATTCGCGGCAGCGATCGCGCGCGATGTCTCGGCTTCGCCCATCAGCGGGACGCTGCCGAGCGTTGCGCCCGTTGCCGGGTCGAGCACGCCGAAGCTTGCGCCCGAGTCGGCCTCGCACCATTGACCGTCGATGTAAGCGTGCTGGCGCAACAGCGCCGGATCCTTCAACAGCGTATTCAATTCCACGTTCGTTCCTTCCGGAGATAAAAATGCGTGTGTCGGACCGGGCATGGCCCGGTCCGTAAAAATTCAATCGGCAAGCGGCTGCGAGTCAGTTAATCATTTCGCAATACAAATGAGTGTCCGCCACCGCGCGTCGAAACACGTCACCCCGCATGACGCCACGAAGCGCTCTCGTGCCCCTGCGCCAGCAGCTTGCGCGCGATCTCGGCCACCCGGTGCACGTGCGCGATGGCTGCCTCGCGCGCCGCGGCGCCATTGCCCGACGAGATGCCCGCGAGAATCGCACGCATCTCGTCGACCGCCCGCGTGCCGCGATCGTCGGAAGCAATCGTCAGCGCGCGCAAGCGGTTGATGCGCGCGATCAACGACTGCACGATCTCCCACGCGACATGCTTTTTACCGGCATTGAACATACGCTCGTAGAAGGCCGACGTGAGCACCTTCACCGCCTGATGATCCTGGGCGTCGAACGCGGCCTGGATTTTGTCGATGCAGGCCGCCAGTTCCGCGACGAGCGGCGCGTCGGCATGCTGCGCGCAGGCCATCGCCGCCTCGCCCTCCAGCAGCGCTCGGATCTCGTAGATTTCGGCCGCCGTGTCGAAATCGAGCACGGCAACGATCGGCCCCTGGTTCGGCAGCGAAGCGACGAGGCCCTCCGTTTCCAGATGCCGCAGGACCTCGCGCACGACCGTTCGGCTCACGCCGAGGATCTCGCAGAGCGAGCGTTCGACGAGCCGCTCGCCCGGCTGGAAATGCGCGTCCAGGATGGCGCTGCGCATTTTCTCGAGCGCGAGCTCCCGCAGCGTGGCGGTGGGCCGCTGGACTTTCAGTGACGGCAGTGCGGGACTCATGATCGTCGCCGTCAGGCTTGCGCGAACAGGCGCACGTCGCGCGCATCCCAGTCAACGAACGCCTGCGCGCCGATCACGATGCCGCTGTCATGGCGATGCGCGGCCGGCATCCGGATCGAAATCTCCTGCTGCCACGGCGTCGCCACCGCGTAGTGCATCGCATCGCCGAGATAGGTGACGTCGCGCACGGTCACGGGCAGGCCCGCCGCGCCGCCCGCCCCACCCGCGCGTTGCAGCGAGCTCAGCCTCATCTGTTCCGGGCGGATCATCAGCGCGCCTTCGTCGCCGACAGCGAGCGTCGAATGAAACACGTCCGACGCCGTTTCGAGACCGTTGGGCAGCACGCCGCTCATGCGCCCGCCGCTGTGCTTCGTCACCTTGAGCGGCAGGAAATTCGAATTGCCGATGAAGCTCGCGACGAAGCGCGAAGCGGGGTTCGCATACAGTTCCTCGCCGGTGCCGACCTGCTCGATGCGGCCCTGGTTGAACACGGCGATGCGATCCGACAGACGCAGCGCCTCTTCCTGGTCGTGCGTGACATACAGGATCGTCACGCCGGTTTCCTGGTGAATGCGGCGCAATTCGAGCTGGATTTCCTCACGCAGCTTCTTGTCGAGCGCGGACAGCGGCTCGTCCATCAGCAGCACGGGCGGATCGTAGGCAAGCGCGCGGGCGATGGCGACGCGCTGCTGTTGTCCGCCGGAGAGCTGCGCGGGCATGCGGTCGCGGCACTCGGCCAGATGCACGAGTTTGAGCATCTGCTCCACTTTCGCGCGGATTTCGGCTTCAGGCCGGCGGCGCACCCGCAGCGGAAACGCCACGTTCTCGCCCACGGTGAGATGCGGGAACAGCGTATAGCGCTGAAACACCATGCCGATGTGGCGCTGGTTCGGCGCGACCGACAGCAGCGACTTGCCGTCGAGCAGCACGCGTCCGTCGGTCGGCTCCTGGAAGCCCGCGACGATATAGAGCGTCGTGCTCTTGCCCGAGCCCGACGGCCCGAGGAAGGTCATGAATTCGCCCTTGCGCACGTCGAGCGAAACCTGGTCGATCGCGACGACGTCGTCGTAGGTCTTGCGCAGGCGCTGGATTTGCAGGAATGCAGTCATGGCGGGTACCCTCAGTGAGCGCGTGCGCGGCGCACCACGGCGCCCGCCAGCATCAATACGGTCGTCAACCCGACGAGCAGCGACGACGCGGCCGCCACGACGGGAGTCAGGTCTTGCCGCAAGGTCGCCCAGATCCGCACGGGCAGCGTTTGCAGCATCGGGCTCGACATGAAGATCGACACCACGACTTCGTCCCACGACGCGAGGAACGCGAAGATCGCGGCGGCAAACAGGCCGAGCCGGATCGCGGGCAGCGTGACGCGCAGCTTCACCGTGAGCGGCGACGCGCCGCAGATCAGCGCGGCGTCCTCGAGCGCGGTGTCGAAGCTCACGAGCGAGTTGCTGATCGAGATGATCGAGAACGGCAACGCGATGATCAGGTGGCCGATCACGAAGCCGGTCATCGTGCCGTTCAGGCCGATGCGCAGGAAGAACGCATAGAGCGCGACGGCGAGCACGACGACGGGCAGCACCATCGGCGTGAGGAAGAAGCCCCGCACCGCCTCGCGGCCGCGAAACTTGCCGCGCACCAGCGCCAGCGACGCGAGAAAGCCGATCGACACGGACAGCGCGGTGACGATCACGGCCAGCTTCACGCTGGTCAGCAGCGAATCGATCCAGCCGGCATCAGTGAACAGCTGCCGATACCATTCGAGCGTCCAGCCCGGCGGCGGGAAGATCAGCCACTGCGAATCGCCGAACGACAGCGCGACGATGAAGACGATCGGCAACAGCAGAAACAGCGAGACGGCCGCGCCCACGGCCACGAGCATCCAGCGCAGCGCGCCCAGGCGATCGAAATCGAGCAACATGTCAGCGGCCTCCCGCAGTGGTACGCGCACTGCCCGTAAAACGCAGCTGCAACGCGTAGAGCCCGAGCGTCACGGCGAGCAGCACGCATGCCGCGGCACCGGCGAGGCCCCAGTTCAGCAGTTCCTGCACGAGCTGCGCGATGAGCTCGGCAAGCATCATGTACGACGGGCCGCCCAGCAGCGTGGGCGTGACGAAGTAGCCGAGCGCCATCACGAACACCATCAGCGCGCCCGACGCGACGCCCGGCATCGCGAGCGGCACGAGGATGCGCCAGAACGCCTGCCAGCGGCTCGCGCCGCACACGGCCGCCGCGCGCAGCGTCGACGGGTCGATGCCGCGCAGCGTCGCATGCAGCGGCATCACGAGAAACGGCAGCATGATGTACGTCATGCCGATCGTCACGCCGGTGAGGTTGTTCACGAGCGACAGCGGCTCGTGGATCACGCCGATCGCCATCAGCGCGCGGTTGATCGGCCCGGTCTCCTGCAGCAGCACCATCCATGCGAACGTCCGCGCGAGCAGGTTGGTCCACATCGACAGCAGCAGGATCGCGAACAGCACGGCGCTGAGCTTGCGCGGCGCGATGGCGAGCAGCCACGCCATCGGAAAGCCGACGAGCAGCGTGACGAGCGTCACGACCGTCGCGACAAGAAACGTATTGCCAAACACGCGCAGATACGTCGTCGAGCCCAGCAGTTGCTGGTAGTTGTGCAGGCCGGCCGTCGGCTCGAGCACGCTGCGCAACAGCAGCGACAGCACCGGCAACAGGAAGAAGATCACGAGCAGCAGCATCGCGGGCGCCAGCAGCCGGATGCTGCGCCAGTCGCGCCGCTTGCGCGCGGCCGCCGCGGGCGGATGCGCGACGGTACTCAGTACGTTGGGCATGGTGTCTCCTGTGTCGGCCGGCGTCGGCGCGTCAGCGCGCGATATCCCGGCCCCATGCAGATGCGTTGCTCGACCGGGCCGTCCCACTTCGATCTGCAATCCTGATCGACATGCGTGCCGGCACGGCTTTGACGGGCCTGCTTACTTCGATTGCCACGCGTACCAGCGTTTCGCGATCGCGTCGCGGTTGTCCGCCCAGTACTTCATGTCGAGATTGATCTGCGAGGTCTTGTACTGGTCGGGCAGCGTCTTCGCGATCGCCGGCGGCATCAGCGCAGCCGACTTCACGTTGATCGGCGCATAGCCCGTATCGGCCGCGAATTTCGCCTGCGCCTGCGCGCTCGTCGCGGCGGCCAGGAACTTCATCGCCGCGTCGCGATGCTTCGCGCCCTTCGGAATCACCAGCATGTCGGCGGCGGTCAGGTTCTGGTTCCACGAGATGCCGACCGGCACGCCGGTCTGCGCCAGCGCATGCAGCCGGCCGTTCCAGAACATGCCGATCGGCGCTTCGCCCGACGCGAGCAGCTGCTGCGACTGCGCGCCGCCGCTCCACCAGACGATGTCGCCCTTGATCGAGTCGAGCTTCTTGAACGCACGGTCGAGGTCGAGCGGATACAGCTTGTTGGGCGCCACGCCATCGGCGAGCAGCGCGATTTCGAGCACGCCCGGCGCCGACCACTTGTAGAACGTGCGCTTGCCCGGGAAGCGCTTCGTATCGAACAGGTCCGCCCAGGTTTGCGGCTGCGCGGCGCTGTACTTCGCCTTGTTGTAGCCGAGCACGAACGAGTAGTAGAAGCTGCCCACCGCGGAGGTCGTCGTGAAGCGCGGGTCCAGGTCGGCCTTCTTCACGACGGCATAGTCGATCGGCTCGATCAGCCCAGCCTTTTGCGCGGCATACGCGAAGTCGCCCTCGACGTCGACCACGTCCCAGCTGACGTTGCCGCTCTCGACCATCGCCTTGAGCTTGCCGTAGTCGGTCGGCCCGTCCATCAGCACGTTGATGCCGCTCGCCTGCGTGAACGGCTGCGCCCAATCCTTCTGTTGCGACGATTGGGTCGTGCCGCCCCAGCTCGTGAATACGATCGGGTCCGCGGCCAGTGCCGGCGCCGCGCACAAGGCGGCCAGCGGCACGATACAGGCCAGACGCGATGCTGCAAAACGCGGGATGCTTCTGCTGCTCATGGTCTCTCTCCAGGGAAACGGATGCGGCCCGCGGCCACCGGAGCGGCGGTCATTCGAGCGCGCGTATTCAGGCCAGCGACGTCAGCCGTGCCGGCTTCTCGATCTTGTCTTCATGGTTTCGCCGCAATCGCGCGGCACGTCGCCATCGGCCGGCGCCGTCAATGCGCGTGGGCCAGCGCCTGGACCGTCCCGGCGTCCGAATCGCCGACGTAGATGCCGTACGCGTCCTGCCTGCGTTCGCGCACATAGCGTTCGAGCATCGAGCGCACCGCGTGATCGGCGATCGCGTCCCACGGAATCTGCCAGAGCGGCACGATGCGAATGCTGTCGTCGAACCACGGCGAACCGGTCGGGATCACGCGGCCGCGGTAATAGACGTGGACGCCCGGCTCGCGCTCGCCGGCCGCCTCGAATACGGCAAACAGGAAGTCGAGATGTGCGTTGAGGCCGAGCTTCGCGAGCACGCCGCGCAGGCTCGTCGCGTCGCTCGCCGGTTCCAGCTTGATGCCGGTCGGCAAGCGCAGGCCGTGAGGCGTATCGACGAGCACGAGCCCGTCGCGATGTTCGAGAATCGCGCCGACATGGGTGCGCGCGCCAGCGGCCGACAACGCATCCTGCGACAGGCTGAAATTCACGTACGCGCCCCGGCAATAGCCGAGCGGCGATGCATTCGTCTGCACGAAATCGACCACGCGGCCGATCAGGATGATGTGGTCGCCCGCGTCCACGACGTCATGCGTGCGGCAGTCGAAGCTCGCCGCCGCGTCGTGGATCACGGGGGCGCCCGTCTTGCGCGTGCCCCACGGCACCTGCGCGAACTTGTCCTGCGCCTTCGACGCGAACACGCCCGATACGTCCGCCTGGTTTTCCGCGAGCACGCTCACGGCAAACCGTTGCGTGGCCGAGAACACCGCGTGGCTCGATGCCGTCTTCGCGATGCACACGAGTATCAGCGGCGGGTCGAGCGACACCGACGTGAACGAGTTCGCGGTGAAGCCGCGCGGCGACCC
Organism: Burkholderia sp. JKS000303; assembly: GCF_002563755.1. Taxonomy (NCBI): domain Bacteria; kingdom Pseudomonadati; phylum Pseudomonadota; class Betaproteobacteria; order Burkholderiales; family Burkholderiaceae; genus Burkholderia; species Burkholderia sp. JKS000303. The sequence continues at coordinate 525,883 of NZ_PDBZ01000002.1, read as the reverse complement.
GTCGGGCTGGATCGTCGTGACGACCGTCACACCGGTGACGAACGCACCCAGCGCACGCCGGAATCCGGCGATATCGAATGCCTGTTCCGCGATTTGTCCGGTCATCGACTCAGTCATGGCGTGCTCCCGTGATCACTCGTTACTCGATGAGATTATGGTATTCCATCTTATGGCCCACAACAATGCTCGTCGTATTATGGAATACCATGAGTCAAATCGGCAGACGAAACCGGACAAAACACCGGGCAAAACAAAAGGCCGCCGGCATTGCGTGCCGGCGGCCTTGGCGGATTGAACCGCGCGGGTCGCGGCCCGCGCGCGTGATGCGATCAGTCGTCGGTCGCTGCGTCGTCCTGCTGCGCGAGCGCCGACAAGGCCAGTTCCGAAACCCGCTTGATGTGCGCGGCGGACGCTGCCGACGCCGCGTCGCCGTCCCGTCGCTCGATCGCGTCGAGCAGGCGGTTCATCTCGCTGTTCGAGTCGCCGCCGCGGCCCGGCATCGCGATGGTCAGTGCGCGCAACCGGTTGATGCGCGCGTTGAGCGTCTTCACGACCGTCAGCGACACCTGCTTGCCGGCCGCCTCGAACAGCGTTTCGTAGAAGCGCTCGGTGTATTCGAGCACGCGCGGCAGTTCCTGCTGTTCGAACGCCGTTTCGATCGTCGCGCGGATCTCGCGCAGCTGCTGCACGACTTCGGGCGTCGCGCTTTCCGCGCAGGCGCGTGCGGCATTCGCTTCGAGCAGGCCGCGCAACTCGTAGATCTCGCCCACTTGCGCCGGATCGAGCCGCGCCACCACCGGGCCTTGCCGCGATACCGTCTCGACGAGCCCTTCGGTCTCCAGATGGCGCAGCACCTCGCGCACCACCGTGCGGCTGACGCCGAGTTCGTCGCAGAGCGTGCGTTCAACGAGCCGCGCGCCCGGCCGGAAATACCCCTGCACGATCGCGCCGCGCAGTTTGTCGAGCGTCAGTTCGCGCAGGGTTTTGGCATTGCGGTCGATTTTGAGGTCTTGCATGGGCGGCACTCGGAAAACGATTGTGTGTTTGGCATGTGCCCCGCCGGCCAGACGCCGGACGCGGGCATGGAATGCCATATTATGACCTAACTGTCATCACGCTTTCCATCCCGCGCCCATCCTGGCGCCGTCAATCCTCCAGCCCCTCGACGATCGCGACCTGCGCGCGGCAATGCCCGTCGCGCTTCGCCTTGGCCGCCTGATATTCCGGCGAGTGATAACAGGCCAGCGCCGTTTGCATGTCTGCAAACCGGATCACCACGTGGCGCTCGAACGACTCCCCCTCCAGCACCTGCGACGCGCCGCCCCGAGCGAGAAAGACGGCGCCGAACTTCCTGAACGCCTGCGGCGCGATGTCCGTGTAGTCCTTGTATTTCGCGGGGTCCAGCACTTGCACGTGGGCAATCCAGTACGCAGTCATTTTCATCTCCAGGGTCGGGAATGGTCGAGACACGGGTTAACACTCATGGCATGCCGTAACATGGTATACCACAATGAATCCCACAATCAACGCACGAAAGGAAGGTGCCATGAGCCTGATTCGGAAATCCGTCCTCCATGTCGAGACGCTCTACGTGGATGGCGACAAGGTCGCTGCCAAACCGCTGAAGATGATCGGCGCGGTCGCCGTGATCAAGAACCCGTGGGCCGGCCGCGGGTACGTCGAAGATCTGTCGCCGGAAATTCGCGCACTCGCACCGCAACTCAGCGAACACCTGACCAGACTGATCCTCGACGAAGCCGGCTCGGGCGACGCGGTCGAAGCGTTCGGCAAGAGCGCGATCGTCGGCCTCGACGGTGAAATCGAGCATGCGTCCGCGCTGATCCACACGCTGCACTTCGGCAACACCTATCGCACGGCCGTCGGCGCGAAGTCGTACCTCGCGTTCAACAACACGCGCGGCCCGGCCAATGCGCCGCTGCTGATCCCGATGATGGACAAGAACGACGAGGGCCGTCGCTCGCATTACCTGACGCTCCAGTTCTCGATTCCGGACGCACCGGCCGCCGACGAACTGGTCATCGCCATCGGCGCCGCCACCGCCGGCCGCCCGCATCACCGCATCGGCGACCGCTACAAAGATCTCGCAGAGCTCGGAAATGACGTCAAGAACCCTGCCGCTGTCCAGTAACCGCGTCGCGCACTACCTCGACCACGGGGCCGGCGAGCCGCTGGTGCTGATTCACGGTGTGGGGATGCAGGCGAGCGCGTGGTATCCGCAAATCGACGATTTGTCGCATGAATTCCGCGTGATCGCAGTCGACATGCCGGGCCACGGCACGAGCGATGCGCTCGACGCCAGCGCCGAGTTGCAGCAGTTCGTGCAGTGGGCGATCGAGTTCATCGAGGCGTTGCAGGTCGGCCCCGTCAACCTGGCCGGCCACTCGATGGGCTCGCTGATCGCCGCCGGCGTCGCCGTGACGCGGCCCGATCTGGTCAGGCGCGTGGCAGTCCTGAACGGCGTGTACCGCCGCACGGAGCAGGCGCGCGAAGCCGTGCTGCAACGCGCCGCCGAACTGCGCTCGGGCACCATCGACGTCGATACGCCGCTCAAGCGCTGGTTCAACGCCGACGAAGCGCAGCAAGTCGCCGCGCGGAAGGTGGAATCGTGGCTGCAGTCGGTCAACCTCGCGGGCTACGCCACCGCGTACACCGCGTTCGCGAAGGGCGACGAAGTGTATGCCGACGGCTGGCACCGGATCGCGTGCCCCGCCCTCGTGCTCACCGGCTCGGACGACCCGAATTCGACGCCCGAGATGGCCATGCAGATGGCGCAGGCCGCGCATGACGGCACCGCCGTCGTGATCGAGAACGAGCGCCACATGGTGAACCTGACCGCGCCCGGCCACGTCAATCGCGCCCTGCGAGCCTGGTTGCAGACCGAGCCACAGGCGGAACCCCTGAAATCGGAAGTGTGAACATGAGCCAAGTAACCCGCCAGGAAGCCCCGACGCTCAACACCCGCGAGCTGCGCGATGCGTTCGGCGCGTTCATGACCGGCGTGACGATCGTCACCACCACCGGCGACGACGGCCAGCCGCTCGGCTTCACCGCGAACTCGTTCTCGTCGGTGTCGCTGGACCCCGCGCTGCTGCTCGTGAGCATCGCGAAGACGTCGAGCAATTTCCAGACGTTTTCCACCACGGGCCACTTCGCGATCAACATTCTCGCGGAGGGGCAAAAGGAACTGTCCAATACCTTTGCGCGGCCGAGCGACGACCGCTTCGCGAAGGTCGGCTGGCACCTGAGCGCGCATCGCAATCCGCTCGTCGACGACGTCAGCGCGTGGTTCGACTGCACGACGCACGCGGTGATCGATGCGGGCGATCACGCGCTCATCGTCGGCAAGGTCGAGGCGTTCCATTCCGCCGGTTACGCGGGGCTCGGCTACTACCGCGGCGGCTATTTCACGCCGGCGAAGCTGTCGGCCGAAGTGATCGCCGGCCCGAAGGTCATCGTGAGCGCGATCATCACGCGCGACGACAAGGTCCTGATGGTCCGGACGGCCGAGCGCAAATGGGCGCTGCCGTCGAAGGAAATCGGCAACGAAGGCGCCGACAAGGCGCTCGCCGAACTCTTCAGGCAATACCAGCCGGATGCATCGGCCAGCTTCATTTATTCGGTCTACAACAATACCGAAACGCACTACCAGTACATCTCGTTCCTCTGCAGCGCACCGGACGAAGCGGCCGCCGCCGGCGAATTCGTGAGTCTCGACGACATCGAGGCCGACGCGTTCCAGGACAGCGCGCTCGCCAGCATGCTCGAACGCTATCGCAAGGAGAGCCAGTTGAAGAGCTATGGCCTGTACTTCGGCGATCACAGCACCGGCACCGTCCGCCCGCTTCTTTCCTGAAAGGTCACATCATGCGTTTTTCGCTTTTCGTTCACATGGAGCGCGTCTCCGAGCAGACCAGCCAAAAGCAGCTGTACGACGAGATGGTCGAGCTGTGCCAGATCGCCGATCGCGGCGGCATGCACGCCGTCTGGACCGGCGAGCACCACGGCATGGACTTCACGATCGCGCCGAATCCGTTCATCAATCTCGCCGATCTCGCGAACAAGACGAAGCGCGTGCGGCTCGGCACGGGCACGGTCGTCGCGCCGTTCTGGCACCCGATCAAGCTCGCCGGCGAAGCGGCGATGACCGACATCATCACGAACGGGCGACTGGAACTCGGCATCGCGCGCGGCGCATACTCGTTCGAATACGAGCGCCTGGCGCCGGGGCTCGATGCGTGGGGCGCGGGCCAGCGCATGCGCGAACTCATTCCGGCCGTGAAGAAGCTGTGGGAAGGCGATTACGCGCACGAAGGCGAGTTCTGGCAATTCCCGTCGACCACCTCGTCGCCGCTGCCGCTGCAACAGCCGCATCCGCCGATCTGGGTGGCCGCGCGCGACCCGAACAGCCACGAATTCGCGGTGTCCAACGGTTGCAACGTGCAGGTCACGCCGCTGCACTTCGGCGACGAGGAAGTCGAGAAGCTCGTCGGCCACTTCAACGCCGCATGCGAGAAGTTCAGCGACGTGCCGCGCCCGCAGATCATGCTGCTGCGTCACACCTATGTGGCGAGCAGCGAGGCGGACGCGCAGGTCGCCGCCGACGAAGTCAACGTGTTCTACAACTACTTCGGTGCGTGGTTCAAGAACGAGCGGCCGGTCAGCCGCGGGATGATCAAGCCGTTGAGCCGCGATGAAATCGCCGCCCACCCGTTCTATACGCCGGAAGCGATGCGCAAGAACAACGTGATCGGCACGCCCGCGGAAGTCATCGCGCGCCTGAAAGCTTACGAAGCGCTGGGCTTCGACGAGTACTCGTTCTGGATCGACACCGGGATGAGCTTCGAGCGCAAGAAGGCGTCGCTCGAGCGGATGATCAGCGACGTGATGCCCGCGTTCCAATGAGGTGCTGATGCCATGAATGGTCATTTTCAGCTGTATATCGACGGCCGGTTCGAACCCGGCGCCGCGACGTTCGGCAGCATCAATCCCGCGACCGGCGCCGTGTGGGCGCAGATGCCGGAAGCCCGTACCGACGAGGTGAACCGCGCGGTGGCCGCCGCCGGCCGCGCGTTGACCGATCCGCGCTGGGCGGGCCTGTCCGCGTCGGCGCGCGGCAAGCTGCTGTACAGGCTCGCCGAGCTCGTCGAGCAGGCCGCGCCGCGACTCGCTGAAATCGAAACGAACGACACCGGCAAGATCATCCGGGAAACGTCCAGCCAAATCGCGTACGTCGCCGAGTACTACCGGTACTACGCCGGCATCGCCGACAAGCTCGAAGGCAGCAGCATCCCCGTCGACAAGCCTGACATGCAGGTGTGGCTCGACCGGCAGCCCGTCGGCGTGGTCGCCGCGATCGTGCCCTGGAACAGCCAGCTGTTCCTGTCCGCGGTCAAGGTCGGGCCGGCCCTCGCCGCCGGCTGCACGCTGGTGCTCAAGGCGTCCGAGGAAGCGCCGGGGCCGTTGCTCGAATTCGCGCGCCTCGTGCACGAAGCGGGCTTCCCGCCGGGCGTCGTCAACGTCATTACCGGCTTCGGCCCGGAATGCGGCGCGGTGCTGAGCGGCCACCCGGACGTCGACAAGGTCGCGTTCACCGGCGGCCCCGAGACCGCACGCCACATCGTGCGCAACACGGCCAACAACCTCGCGAAGGTGTCGCTGGAGCTCGGCGGCAAGTCGCCGTTCATCGTGTTCGCCGATACCGATATCCAGAGCGCGGTGAATGCGCAGGTCGCCGCGATCTTCGCGGCGAGCGGCCAGAGCTGCGTGGCCGGCTCGCGCCTGCTGATCGAGGCGTCGGTCAAGGAGCGCTTCCTTGCGCTGCTGGTCGAGCGCGTGTCGCGCATTCGCGTGGGGTCGCCCAACGAGATGGCGACGGAGTACGGGCCGCTGTGTACCGAGCGGCAGCTTCGCAATATCGAGGCGGTGGTCGCCCGTTCGGTGCAGCAGGGCGCAAAAGTGCTCGCGGGCGGAGCGAAGCTGGAACGCGACGGCTATTACTACGCACCGACGATTCTCGACTGCACCGGCGTCGAGCACGCCGACAGCATCACGACGGAACTGTTCGGCCCGGTATTGTCGGTGGATACGTTCGAGTCCGAGCAGGAAGCGATCGAGAAGGCCAACGGCACGGCCTATGGCCTCGCCGCCGGCATCTTCACGACCAACCTCACGCGTGCGCATCGCGTGTCGAAGCGCGTGCGCTCGGGCATCGTGTGGATCAACACCTATCGGGCAGTGTCGCCGCTCGTGCCGTTCGGCGGCTTCGGCCTGTCCGGGCACGGCCGCGAAGGCGGCCTGAGCGCCGCGCTGGAATATACGACGACGAAGTCGGTATGGCTTCGCACGTCGGACGATCCGATCAGCGACCCGTTCGTGATGCGTTGAGCGGGCCGGCATGCGCCGGCAAGACCGACTCGAAGCCGTACAGACCCTGCCGTGCCACGCCACACAGAACCGCGCGCGTGGCACGACGGGGCCGGCAATAAAGATGGAGACACCATGAAGCAAGCGGAAAACGATAGCGGCGTTCTGGCGATCGAGAGCAACTCGATCGAGTATGTTCCCCCTGAGGCGCGGCATGGCAAGCCGGCCGACCTGTTCACCCTGTGGTTCTGCACGAACGTCGCGCCGCTGGCCGTGATTTCCGGCGCCACGTCGGTGCTGGTGTTCCACCTCGATCTGGTGAGCGCGATTTTCGCGATCGCGGCCGGCCAGTTCTTCGGCGCGATCTTTCATGCACTGACCTCCGCGCAAGGGCCGCTGGTCGGCGTGCCGCAGATGATCCAGAGCCGCGCGCAGTTCGGCCGCTACGGATCGCTGCTGGTCGTGGGATTCACCACGCTGATCTACCTCGGCTTCTTCGTGTCGAACATCATCCTCGCGGGCAAGACGCTGCATACGGCCTTGCCCACGGTGCCGGTGCACGTCGCGACGGTCATCGGCGCGGTGCTCGCGACGCTGGTCGGCGTGATCGGCTGCCACTTCATTCACCGCTTCAACAAGATCGGCGCATGGTTCATGGGCAGCGCGCTCGTGATCGGCATCGCGCTGATGGCGCCGAGCCTCGACGCGCGAATCTTCGCGCAAGGCCATTTCGATCTCGCGAACTGGTTCGCGATGTTCGGGCTGTGCGCGGTGTGGCAGATCAGCTTTGCGCCCTATACGTCCGACTATTCGCGCTATCTGCCGATTTCCGCCGGATTCGGGAAGACCTTCGCGTACACCTACTTCGGCACGTCGCTGGGCACGATCTTCGCGTTCCTGTTCGGCGTGCTCGCCGTCAGCACCGGGCATTCGACCGACGCGATGCAGGCGATCCGCGACCAGACCGGCGCGTTCGGCTACGTGCTGATCTTCCTGTTCCTCGTCAACATCATCGGTCACAACGGGATGAACCTGTACGGCGCGGTGCTGTCGTTCATCACCGCCGCGCAGACCTTCCGCCCGCACTGGGTGCCGGGCCGCAACGTGCGCGTCGGCGTGTCGGCGGCGCTGCTGGTCGCGTCGACCGTGACCGCATTGTGGGCGTCGAGCAACTTCATCTCGATCTTCCTCAACGCGATCTTCGCGCTGCGCATCGTGCTGGCCCCGTGGATCGCGATCAACCTGATCGACTTCTACCTGGTCAACCACCGCCACTATCGCGTCGCGGAAATCATCAGCAGCAATGGCGGCGTGTACGGGGCGTTCAACGTCAAGGCGCTGGCGATCTACGTGTTCGGCATCGCCGTCCAGGTGCCGTTCATGGACGAGAGTTTCTTCCACGGCCCGTGGGCATCGATTCTCGGTGGCGCGGACGTGTCGTGGATGGTGGGCCTCGTCGTCACCGCGCTGGCCTGCTACCTGTTCGCATCGAAGAACGGTGCGCATTCGCGCCGCGGCTGTCCCGCCGCTGCCGAAGCCTTGAAATAACCGGGGAATTCAATCATGAACGAAGATGATGCGCTGTTTCAGAAGGGGTTGCCGATTCGCCGCGAAGTGCTCGGCCCCGAGTACGTCGATGCGTCGATGGAAAAAGCCGACGCATTCATGATGTCGTTCCAGCGCACGACCACCGCGTGGGCCTGGGGGTGGGCCTGGGGCGACGACACGCTCGATCGCAAGACGCGCAGCCTGCTGAACCTCGCGATGCTCACCGCCGGCGGGCATACCAACGAGCTCAAGCTGCACGTCAAGGGGGCGCTCAACAACGGTGTGAGCGTCGACGAGATCAAGGCGACGCTGCTGCATGCGACCGCTTACTCGGGCATTCCGCACGGGCTCAGCGCGTTCAAGGCCGCGCATGAAGTGCTGGTGGCTGAAGGCGCGTTGAAGTAAGCGGTGCCGCGGGTGCGATCGACCTTTCGATCACGCTCGCCGCCCTCCTCGTCGTCAGAACTTGTGTCGGATGCCGATGCGCACCGCGGTCTGCACATCCGTGTTCGACGATGCACCCAATGCGGCCTCGGCCTGCGTCCCGAAGCCGTGATCGTGTGCCAGCGTGCCGACCAGATAAACGTCCGTTCGTTTCGACAGGAAGTAGTCGGCGCTCAGGATGACCTGGTTCGCGCTGCCCACGTCGTTGTTGCGGGCCTGGTACTGCAAGCCGCCGGCGAGCGACAGCGCCGGCGTTACCTGATAGCTCGCGCCGCCCTCGACCGTCGTCGCACGGGCCTTGTCCCCGCTCGACAGCCGCACGTCGGTGACATAGCCGAACACCCGGGCCTTGCCGATGTTGTACGCGGCGCCCGCGGCATATTCGACGGAATTGGCGGTAGCCGTCACGTTATGGATCGACATGTAGGCGAGCGTCGCGCTGAGCGGCCCGTTCGCATAGCTCACATAGAAATTGCTGGAGCTGTCCTGGCCCAGCGATCCGGCGATGTTGCCGAAGCCGTACATCGCGCCGAACGTAAAGCCGCCGATGGTCGGCGACTCGTACTTCACCGCGTTGTTGACGAGATCGCCCCACACGCGGTTATCGAGCGCGTAACCGCCTGACGCGTACGTCGGCAGGCTCCAGCCCATCAGGCCGGCCGGCGTATTCGCGGCGATCGCGTAAGCCGGGAAGTAATAGCCGATGAAATCGTACTGGCGGCCGAGCGTCACCGTGCCCCAGTTCCCGGCCAGCCCGACGAACGATTGCAGGCCGAACTCCGCGCCGCCTCCCAGCAGCTTGCCGGTGCCGACGTCGAACGAGCTTTCGAGCGTAAAGATCGCCTTCGTGCCGCCGCCGAGATCCTCGGTGCCGCGCATGCCCCAGCGGCTCGATTGGGCGACCCCCGACTGAAACTGAATCGACGCGCCCTTGCCGGACGAATCGGTGACGTGATTGGTATAGGTCACGCCTGCGTCGATCAGGCCGTAAAGCGTGACGGACGATTGCGCCCATGCCGCGCCGCAGACCAACGTCGACGAGACGGCAAGCACGATCTTTTTCATTCTGGACTCCTCTGTTATTGACTGATGAAACGGGACTTTTTCCGAGCCTGATTCGATCCGGCAGAGCGCGACTGCCGGGCGGCGCTACGGCATCGCGGGGGCGTTGCGCACTCGCGAACGACTGCGCAACGCTCGATCTCAGCTGGCTTCCACGAACCGGCGCACGTAATCGTTGGCCGGCGCGGTGCGAATCTCGTCCGGCGTGCCGACCTGGATCACGACGCCGTCCTTCATGATCGCGATCCGCGAGCCGATCCTCATCGCCTCGTCGAGATCGTGCGTGATGAACACGATCGTCCGCTTCAGCTCGGCCTGCATTTCCAGCAGGATGTCCTGCATTTCGCTGCGAATCAGCGGATCCAGCGCGCTGAACGCCTCGTCCATCAGCAGCACGTCGGGCTCGGAGACGAGCGCCCGCGCCAGCCCGACCCGTTGTCGCATGCCGCCCGACAGTTCGTCGGGGTACTTCCGCTCGTATCCCTTGAGCCCGAGCCGGCCGTTGATCCAGTCGCGCGCCACGTTGTCGGATTCCGCTTTGGCGTCGCCGCGGATCCAGCGGCCGAACACCACGTTCTCGAGCACCGTCTTGTGCGGCAGGAGCGCGAAGCTCTGAAACACCATGCCGATGCGGCGGCGCCGCATCTCGCGCAGCGCGCGCGAGCCGAGACGCAGGACGTCGGTCCCGCGAAACAGCAGCTCGCCGGAATTGGGCTCGATGAGCCGGTTGAAGTGACGCACGAGCGTCGATTTCCCCGAGCCGGACAGCCCCATGATCACGAAGATCTCGCCTTCGCGAATCGACAGCGACACGTCGCGCACGGCAACGTTGCAACCGGTCTGCTGAAGGATGTCGTCTTTCGGCATACCGGTTCGCGCCATCGCGATCGCCTCGTCGACGCGGCCTCGGTGCGGGCTGAAGACCTTGTACAGATGGCGCAGCTCGAGTATCGGCACGTCCGTCGTGCGACCGGCCGCGCCGGAAGCGGTGCCCGATTCGCGTCGAGCCACGGTTTGTCCGTGCGACACGCCGGCCGAATCGTCGTCGAGCGACGTGCGGGTATTGCGAAGCGTAGAAGATTTCATGGCGTCACTTCCGAACCTGGCGGCGGGCACGCTTGCCCACGCCGAAAGACTGGGTAATCCGGTCGAACACGATCGCGAGAATCACGATGGCGGCGCCGGCCAGGATGCCCTGACCCATATCGAGATTGTTGATACCGGACAGCACGTCCTCGCCCAGCCCGCGCGCGCCGATCATCGATGCGATGACGACCATCGCGAGCGACATCATCACGGCCTGGTTGACGCCGGCCATGATCGACGGCATCGCGAGCGGCAGCTCGACCGCGACCAGTTGCTGCCACGATGTGGCGCCGAACGAACGCGATGCCTCGATGACGTCCTCCGGCACCTGGCGCAGGCCCAGGTCGGTCAAGCGGACGAGCGGCGGGAGTGCGTAGATCATCGTGGCGAAGATCGCCGGCACGCGACCGAGCCCGAACAGCATCACGACCGGAATCAGGTACACGAACGACGGCAGCGTCTGCATCATGTCGAGCACGGGATTGCATACGCGCGCCAGAACCGGGCTGCGAGAAATTGCAATGCCCGCAGGAACGCCGACGAGCGTCGTCAGGATCAGCGCGGTCAGCATGATCGCGCAGGTCGCCATCAGCTTGTCCCACAGCCCGAGGCAGCCGATCACGTAAGTCAGCGCCATCAGCAGCACGGCCAGGCCGACACGGCGGGCGCCGGCCCACGCAACCACGCCGATGGCCGCGATGACCAGCGCGGGCGGCGTGGCCTTGAGCGCCGCCTCGACGGGATTGAGCGCATAGAGCAGCAATACGGCGCTCACGTGATGAAACACGTCACCGTAGCGCGCGACGACACCGGTAAAGAACCGGTTGATCGCATCGCCGAGGTCGAGCGAATAGAAGATACCGTTCACAACAGTTCCTTTGTCTTTCAGGCGGGGACCACGGACGGGCAGCGCCCGGGGCATCGCATGCACGTCACGGCGACGGCCCCGAGCGGTGTTGGCTTACGCCGTCGCGCACATGGCAACGGCTTCGCGTGTCACTTCAGGCTGGCCGTCACTTTTTGTGCGGCCGCAGGCGGCACCCATTGGGCGACGAGCGACGGATTCGCTTTCAGGAAATCCACCGCCGCCTGACGCGGCTGCACCTTCTCCGTCGCCATGCGCGCGATCGTGCTGCTCAGCGCGCCATTCGAGAACTGCACCTTCTCGAAGAGCGACATCAATGCCGGGTCGGAATCCGCGACCGAATTCGACACCACGACGCGCAGCGAGGTCGGCGGCGATGCCGAGCCGCACGGATTCGGATCCTTGCTTCCGTTGATGGTCTTCCAGCAGGCTGCGTTGTACGTCGGCTCGTCGAGCTTGACGGCACGGAAGCGACCGAGAATCGTCGACGGCTCCCAGTAATAGAACAGGATCGGCTTGCCGCGCGTGAAGGCCGATTCGATGGCGGCGTCGAGCGCCGGCCCCGAGCCCGGGTGGAAGTCCGTGTATGCGGCACCGATCTTGTAGGCCTTCATCTTCTGCGCGGTGTCGGACTCGCACTGCCAGCCGATCGGGCAGTTGTACAAGCGGCCGTGCGACGGATCTTCCGGATCGGCGAATACCGATTTGTACCGCGGCAGATCCGCGACGCTCTTCAGGTCGGGTGCAAGCGGCTTGATTCCGCGTGCGGGGTCGCCCTTGATCACGTACTCTGGTACGTAATAGCCTTCGACGCTGCCGCCGTTGACGAGCGACCCGACGATCTTGACGCGCCCGTCCTGGACCGCCTTCTCGTACGCCGGCGTACGACCGGCCCAATACTCGACCATCACGTTCAGGTCGCCGGTCGTGATCGCCTGCAACGCGATCGCATTGGTCGCGCTCATCAGCTCGGTCTTGCAGCCATAGCCCTTCTCGAGCACGTAGCGCACCACCTCGGTCATGAACTTGGCGCTGTCCCAGCCCATTTCGGCGAACTTGACGGGCCTGGCCGCCGAGCACCATGAGGACTGCGTAGTGTCGGCCGCATGCGCTTGAGCGCTTGCGAATGCTGCGGCGCCGACGCCGCATGCGACGAGCGTCCGTACCGCCTTGACCTGGAAAATCCGTTCGAACATGTTCCACTCCACCCGATGATTGATCTGGATGACCGGCTTCGCCGCCTGGATCGGCGGCACGGCCGGGCGAATGCTTACTGCTGGGTGTCTACCGCGTGCCGGCGCGGATCGACCTGTTCACGATCGCCGTCATGCGGCGTGGACCGGCAACATCGGGCGCGACTGTGCGAGACCATCGCGCATCGCGTCGAGATACCAGTCGATGAAGGCCATCACGCCGCTCTCGACGAGCGGCGAATACTGCCCGGGTTCATAGCCGTTCGAGTTGATGCCGAGCTGGTTCGTCTCGACGAGCCGCTGATCCTGTTCGTTCGTCGCTTTCCAGACCGCCGTCAGCGTGTCGAGGTCGTAGTCGACGCCTTCGACCGCGTCTTCGTGGACGAGCCATTTCGTCGTGACCTGCGTCTCGCGCGGGCCGAGCGGCAACAGCCGGAATGCGATCGCGTGATCGCCGAGCGCGTGATTCCACGTATTCGGGAACCGCAGCAGGCGCAGCGAGCCGACATCCTGCTCCGGCAGCGTGCCCATGACCCGCGTGCTGGCCGGCTCGCCCGACATCGTGAACGACAGGCCGCGCTCCATCGCGGCCCGGATCAGCCGGTATTCCGGCGCTTCCTCGACCGGCGCATACGGCAATCCGGCCGCCGCCCACCGCGCTTCGTCGCGTGCCGTCTTCTCGGCGAACAGCACGCCATCGCTGCCGTAGCGCGGATCGGTCGGCCCGTCATACTCGGAGATCGTCCGCAGCAGCTCCGGGTGGTTCGCGCTGCAGTGATAGCACTCGCGGTTGTTCTCGATCACGAGCTTCCAGTTGCCCTTCTCGACGATGGTCGATTCGAATGCGACCTTGGCATGGTCGAGGCCATGCGGCGCGAGATACGGGGTGACGCGCCGGCTGAACGACGAAAAGTCGTCGGGCTGGTCGGCAAGGCTGATGAAGATGTAGCCGGCCACGACTTCGCAGGCGACCGGCTTCAATGCATGCTGCGACGCATCGAACGATTCGCCCATGTTGCCGGCGAATGCGAGCCTGCCGTCGAGCCCGTACGTCCACTGGTGATACGAGCAGGTCAGCATGCGCGACGAGCCGCGCTCGCCCGCGCAGATTCTCGAACCGCGATGCCGGCAGGTGTTGTAGAACGCCCGGATCCCGCCGTCGCGATCACGGATGACGACGATCGACGATTCGCCGACCGTCAACGTGAACCAGTCTCCGGGGCGCTTGATCTCGCACGACAGGCCGGCGAACAGCCAGTGGCGCTCCCAGATCAGCGCCATGTCGGCGGCGAAAAGTTCGGCATCCTTGTAGAACGCCTGGGGCAACGGGCGGCCTGTCACACAGTCGGCCAGCAGCGCGTTGAGCTTCTTCGAATCGAACATTGAACGTCCCGCACGTCAGTCGTTGCATGCCGTCGTTTCCGGCGACACGGCGACACCGGTGTGTCGTTGCGGCCATTTCATGACGACATAAACGGCTCGACAAATCACTATTTCTGGTTCGATGCATGACAATTCACATGCAACTATCGTCAGACCACGCAGAGCCTTCTGTATCAAGGCAGGTGCGTGAACCGCGCGAATGCGGTCGATGCATGCGGACGACACCGCGTAGGTGTTAGTCCTTAAGCTGCGACTTCCTCTCTTCGGCGAATACGCCGGCGAGATCGACGGCGACGAGGCGTTGCTGCCACGCATGTGTCGATGGCATGCGGCGAGTCGAGACGAGGAAACGGAACGCGTGCGGGTCGATACACGACCGCAAACGGGATGCTGTCGGCGAACGCCGACAGAACGCGAACGGCATTCGGGGGAAGACGCGACGAAATCGCGAAGAAAGCGACGTCGCAAGATGAAAGGACGAACGCGCCCGAGCGGGCGCGTTGTCTGTCGTGAGAATCCCGGCCGGGCGCCGGGCACGCGTTCACGGGGATCGTGTTACCTCGCCCCCCGATTCACGAATCAGGTGCCGCGCGCGGGCGTGCCATGGATCGCCGCGGAAGACCTGTCGGCTTCCCCGGAACGCATATGGCGCGATGCCAGATAAAAGTGCCACGCCGCCCAAAGCCCCGTCAGCGAGACGAGCACAAGGACATATCGAAGCGACTCGACGGGGTTCGAGATATGCGGCGCGATGGCGTCCGACAGAAACCCGACGGCTTGCGGCGCGATGACGAGATTCGCGACGTTCGTCACGAACACGATGATGCCGATGACCTGGCCGCGCATCGCCGCCGGTGTGAGGTTCTGCGCCATCGATGCCGACGGGCCGATATACACGTAGATCGTCGGCACGAAGATCCACAACATCAGGTGCGTCACCGGAAGCGACGTCGATGCGTACGCAACGAACGAAGGCACCGTGGCCAGTGCGGTCACGAGCGCGACGAGCCGCGCCTGCGAAAAGCTCGACGACGTGCGCGGCCGGCTCAGTACCAGCGCGGTGGCAAGCATCGCGAGCCCGCCGCCGATCCCGTGAATCGCCCCGAGGATCTCGCCGGCATCGCCCACCCCGAGATGGAAACTCCGGACGAGAAACGAAGGGGTCCACCAGACGAGCCCCCAGCCCCAGAACGTCAGGACCGTGGTGCCGGCGATCGCGTGGAACAGCGCCTTGCTGCTGCGGATGTGACGCAGGGTGTCCTTCAGCCCCGCACGCTCCATCGCGCTTTCCGGCTTGTCGAACACGCCGCGACGCGGCTCCTTGAACCCGAGCATCAGGATCGCCGCGAGCGGAACACCGATGCAGCCGAACACCAGCAGGACCGCGCGCCACCCGTAATGCTCGGCGATCCATCCGCCGCCGGCGGAGCCCATCAGCGCGCCGACTGCCGCGCCGACGGAAAAGAGGCTCATCGCCGTACCGCGCCTCGCGGGGGAAAACTTGTCCGCCAGCAGGGAAACCGCGCACGGCATGCAACCGGCCTCGCCGATCCCGACGCCGATGCGCGACAGGAAGAACGTGAGCGCGGTGCTGCTCGCGCCGCACAGTACCGTGAAGCCCGACCAGACCGCCAGTGCGACGCTGATCATGCGCTTGCGGTTCACGCGGTCTGCCAGCAGGCCGAGCGGCAGGCTCAGCGTGACGTAGAACAGCGCGATGGCCGTGCCGGTCAGGAACCCGACTTCACTGTCGGTCAGCCGGAATTCATGCTTGATGGGTTCGATCAATGTCGACACCACATAGCGGTCGGCAATGTTGACCGTATAGACCAGCGTCAGCAGGAACAGCACCCACCATTTCGTGGCGCTCCGTTCGCTTGCCGCCGGGGCGGCTTGATACCGTGTCTCGCTCTTCATGTTTGTCTGATGTCTCGTTCTCGTATTCTGCTACTTCTCGGTGCGGCCCATCCATTTCTGGGCCGCGAGGTAACTTCTCACACCAACGTCGAGGAACGGCCGTCGCGGCAACAGGTCCGGCGCGCCCAGCGCCAGCATGTCGCCGATCAGCGGATGTCCGGTATCGCAGGCCAGCTCGGCGATGAGCGCGCCGGCCGTGGTTTGTTTCGCGATGCCGACACCGTTGCAATTGACCGCCGCATGGACGTTCTTCGCCAGTTGCCCCCAGCCGGGCGCGCCGTTCTGGCTCAGCGACAGGTAACCCGCCCAGAAATGCTCGAGCGACACGTCTGCCAGCATCGGAAAGCGGGCCTTGAACAGCACCGCGTGCGTACGCTTCATGCGCTCGCGCAGCGATGCCGGGCAACGCAAGGTCGGGGCGAACTGGAACCCGTACCGGAACAGGATGCGGAAGTCCTGCGTATAGCGCAACGTGGCGCCGGCGATCCCGTGAGCCGGTGTAATGCCCCAGTCGTGCGTGCCGCCGAGCCGTGCGCGCTCGTCCGGCGTCAACGGCCGCGACAGGCTCGCGAAGAGCACGAACGGCAGCAGCTGCCGCTCGAAATACCCGAAGCGATTGATGAACGCGTTGTTGGTGAGGATCGCGTGGCGTGCGGACAACCGGACGCCGTTGCGCAACGTCGCCACGACGGACGCCCCCGGCTCGATATCGAGCACCGGCGAGTTCTCGAACAGCTGCACGTTCGCCGGGAGCGAATCGGCCAGCCCGCGCGACAGCGCGGCCGGATTCAGCAGCCGGGTGCCCGGCGTGTGGATCGCGCAATCGTAGTAGCGTGTGCCGAGCCGCGCGTGCAGCGCGTCGCCGCGCAACACTTCGTATGGCTCGCCCAATGCATCGAGCTCGGCGATCGTGGCACCCAGCAGCTTGCGGGAGATCTCGGGCGACACCGCGCAGTCGTATCGGCCGCTTTTGCTCCACTGGCAGTCGATCGCGTTCGTGCTGACCAGCTCATCGAGCGTATCGATGCCATAGCGACTCAGTCGCATGTGTCGATACCCTTTCTCGGTGTTGCCGGGATCGTGGTCGTTGTTGTGCGGCAGGTCGATCGCGAATCCGGCGTTGCGGCCATGCGCGCCCTCGCCGACCGTTTGCGCGTCGACGAGCGCGATCGTATGGGACGGGTTCAGCAGCGCCAGCCGCCGGGCCGCCGACAAACCCGCATAGCCGGCACCGACGACCAGCCAGTCGAAGCTGTCCGACCGCTGCGCCGGTGCATGCGGAACGCGCGCGGGCAGGATCGCCGACCAGCCGTTCGTGTTGTCGTCCGCGGGAAGCAATTTCTCTGAGGATACTGAAGCGTTCATGCTGCATTCCGTTTCTAGGGGGCTCGCGTGCATCAGCCGGCCGTGACGACGAAGAAGAATTCCGCGTCGCAGCCGGAATACGTGACGACCGACCCACGACTGAGCGACAGCACGTCGCCGGCCCGTGCAACCAGATGCCGCCCGTCGCAGGTCACGGCGAAGGCGCCGTTAAGCACGTGGATCACTTCGTCGTAATCGAGCGTCTTGGCTGGCGTCTCGCCCGCCTTCAACCGGCCGAAGCCGGACGCCAGCGAATTGCCGGCAGAACGCACGGCCCACGCGATGCCGCCACCGCCGTCCTCCGCGCCGCCCCGTACTTCCCACACGGCATCATCGGCGCGTGTGAGCGCCGTCGTTGCAGAATCATTCATATGCACAATCGTCGATAAGGCCCGTTTGAGTTCAATTCCAGGAAAGCCGCGCCGCGCGCCGAAAGCCGAAATATCACATGTAAAGCATGCGCAAATGCGTGGAATGAACGGTCCGCGCACACGCTTCAACGCCGGCGACATGCCGCCACCCCGTCACGAAAATCACTCGCCGTCCGGCGACCAGGCGCGGGGCCCGAGCCCGACATGCGCGACGTCTTCCTGAGCCGCGAGGCGGCAAGCATCAGAGTTCCGTTCGCAGCTTCCACAGCTCCGGAAACAGCACGACGTCGAGCGTCTTCCGCAGGTATCCGACGCCTTCCGTGCCGCCCGTGCCGCGCTTGAACCCGATCACGCGTTCGACCGTCGTCAAGTGGCGGAAACGCCATTGCCGGAACGAGTCTTCGATATCCACGAGCTTTTCGGCCAGCTGGTAGAGGTTCCAGAACCGTTGCGGATCGCGGTACACCAGCAGCCACGCGTCGGCCACGGACGCGTTGTAGCGTGTCGGCTGGGTCCAGTCCGCGTCGAGACGGTCGCGGTCGACAGGCAGGCCGGCGCGCGCCAGCAGCCGGACGCTTTCGTCGTACAACGACGGCTGCTCGAGCGCATCGCGCAGCAGCGTCACGCTGTCAGGCCGATGCTCGTGCGGGCGCAGCATCGCGCCGTTCTTGTTGCCGAGGATGAATTCGATCTCGCGGTACTGGCACGACTGGAACCCCGACGACAAGCCGAGGTAAGGCCGCATCGCCGTATATTCCGGCGGCGTCATCGTCGCGAGCACGCTCCACGCCTGAACGAGTTGATCCAGAATCCGCGACACCCGCGCGAGCATCTTGAACACCGGCTGAATGTCGTCGTTGCGAACGCCGATCCTGGACGCGCGCAGTTCGTGCAGCATCAGCTTCATCCACAGTTCGGATGTCTGGTGTTGAACGATGAACAGCAGCTCGTTGTGGTCGGGCGACAACGGATGTTGGGCCGTGAGGATCTCGTCGAGATGAAGGTAATCGCCGTAACTCATCGACCGGGCAAAGTCGAGCTGCGCGTCGTGCCAGCCGCCGTCGGCTGCCGGCTTCTTGTCCGGCTCATGTCCCGAGAATGGGCATCCCATTTTGCATTCCTTAGTGCGTTGAGTTCCGGAACCCGGCTCGCGATGCGATGGCGCACCCGTTTTTACCGGCTCCGGATTGGCTGGCTCACGCGGCGGACTTGAACACGCCGTGCGGATCGATAACGAATTTCTTCGGCACGCCGGCATCGAATTCCGCGTATCCCGACGGCGCCTGGTCGAGATCGATCACGTTGACGTTCACGACATTGGCGATATCGAGGCGGTCCCACAGGATCGCCTGCATCAGGCTGCGGTTGTATTTCATCACCGGCGTCTGTCCGGTGAAGAACGAATGCGACTTCGCCCACCCGAGCCCGAAGCGGACCGACAGGCTGCCCTTCTGCGCGGCGGCATCGCCCGCCCCCGGATCGTCGGTCACGTACAGCCCCGGAATGCCGATCTTCCCGGCCACCCGCGTGACTTCCATCAGCGAATTCAGCACCGTTGCCGGGGCTTCGGCCTGCGAACCGGCATGCCCGTGGCCGCGCGCTTCGAAGCCGACGCAATCGATCGCGCAATCGACTTCCGGCTCGCCGAGCAGATTCGCGATCTGGTCGGCCAGCGGCGCGTCGTCGGAAAGATCGACCGTCTCGAAACCGACGCGCCGCGCATGCGCGAGCCGCGCGGGATTCACGTCGCCGACGATCGTGACCGCCGCACCCAGCAGCCGCGCCGATGCCGCCGCGGCCAGCCCGACCGGGCCGGCGCCCGCGACGTACACCGTCGAGCCCGGCGCCACCCCAGCGGTGACGGCGCCGTGATATCCGGTCGGCAGGATGTCGGACAGGCACGTGAGATCGCGGATCTTCGCCATGGCCCGGTCGCGGTCCGGGAACTTGAGCAGGTTGAAGTCCGCGTAAGGCACCATCACGTACTCCGCCTGCCCGCCGATCCAGCCGCCCATATCGACGTATCCATACGCGCCGCCGGCTCGCGCGGGGTTCACGCCGAGACACACGCCCGTGTTCTGCGCCTTGCACATCGGACAGCGTCCGCACGCCACGTTGAACGGCACCGAGACGAGATCGCCCTTTGCGAGCGTCAGCACGTCCGAGCCGACCTCGATCACTTCTCCCGTGATTTCGTGTCCGAGCACGAGCCCCGCCGGGGCGGTGGTCCTGCCGCGCACCATGTGCTGGTCGGAGCCGCAGATGTTGGTCGCGACGACCCGAAGGATGACCGCGTGATTGGCCTTTCGGCCGGCCGGATCGGACAGCTCCGGGAAGGCGATGTTGCGCACCTCGACCTTCCCGGGCCCGACATAAACAACTCCACGATTTCCTGACATGACGTCTCCGGATTGTTGTCGCCGGGAACCGGGCGCCGTCTGCGCGACGCGTGTCCTGATTCACGGCATTGCGAAAGCAGTGCGATGCAAGCGATGTCCCGCATCATCCGAGCCGCAAAATCCGTCGTCAAAGCAGTTTTTCTGATCTATCGCATGCGAATTTGCATACAAGGCCGTTGCAGACCTGCGCCATGTCGCCGGGTCTCGCACTGTATGAATTTGCGCATGTCATCGAATTCGGCCCGAGCGCCGTGAATCATGCAAAAGAGAGGTGCAGGCGCAACATGTTTCCGCCACACATTCGCGTGCCACGCACCGCCGGGTGTCCTTATTCACATTGCTCCGCCGAAACCGGACATCGTGAAAACCCCGGGCCATCGACCGATTTCCGGTCACGTTCATGACCACCAAAAATTCATGCAAAACATCAGTTTTCATCGGTTGCACACCTGTCTTCAAGCAGGTCAAATCGGCTCATGCATTCATTCCTTATTGCATTCGAAACCCAACCGAACACCACCATGCTGTCGAACAGTCAACTCAACTCGCTCATCGAGTCTCGCGTGGCCGGCCGGTCGCTGCCGCAGCCGTTCTACACCGACGACGCCGTGTACGAACGCGACCTCGAACTGATCTGGGAACGCCAATGGATCTTCGCCGGCGTGGCGGCGCAGATCCGCACGCCCGGCAACTGGTTCACGCTCGAAGTGGGCGCGAGCTCGATCGTCGTGATCCGCGACCGCAGCAACACGATTCGCGCGTTCTACAACACGTGCCGGCATCGCGGCTCGCGAATCTGCGCCGGCGACGAAGGCTCGTCCGGGACGCTCGTGTGCCCGTATCACCAGTGGACCTACGGCCTGGACGGCAAGCTGCTGTTCGCCCGCGAGATGGGCGTCGAGTTCGACGCATCGCAATACGCGCTGAAGCCCGTCCATTGCGAATCGGTCGAAGGCTACATCTTCATCTCGCTGGCCGCCACGCCCGCGCCGTTCGACGAATTCCGCCGGCAGGTCGCGCCGTATATCCGGCCGCACGGGCTCGACCGCGCGAAGGTCGCGTACCAGTCGACCATCGTCGAGAAGGGCAACTGGAAACTCGTCCTCGAAAACAATCGCGAGTGCTACCACTGCTCGGCAAGCCACCCCGAACTGCTGCGCACGATTTCCGAGTTCGACGGGCCGACGGACCCGCGATTCGGCGGCGACTATGCGGAAAAGTGCGAGAAGGACGAAGCGCGCTGGACCGCGGCCGGATTACCGTACAAGCCCATCGAAACGTCCGACGGTTACCGGATGGTGCGCGCCGCGATGGAACGCGGGCTGTCGTTCACGCTGAGCGGCGAGCTTGCGTGCAAAAAACTGCTCGGCACCAACGAAGACGCGGACGTCGGGTCGTTGCGCCTGCTGCGGTTCCCGAATACGTGGAACCACGTTCTGTCCGACCACGCGATCGCGTTCCGGCTGCTGCCGCTGAGCGCGACGGAGACGCAGGTCACGACCTGGTGGCTGGTGAATGAGGACGCCGTGGAAGGCGAAGACTACGACCTCGACGATCTCACCGCCGTCTGGAAGGCCACCAACGCGCAGGACCAGCGGCTCGTCGAAGCCAATCAGCAAGGCATCCACTCGAAGGGCTATCAGCCGGGCCCGTACTCGCCGCTCGTCGAGCGCGGCGTCACGGAGTTCATCGAGTGGTATCTGGCGACACTGACGTCCGAGTTGACCAGCGCGCCGAAGATCATTCCCGTGGAGTGCATCGCATGACGAACGGCAGCGCTTTCATCGACGCACAGTGCGTCGACATTGCGCGCGAGAACTGGAACGTCAAGACCTTCCGGTTTTCGCTGGCGCACCCTCAGGAGCCGGCCCGGTTCGAGGCCGGGCAGTACGTGACACTGAGCGTGGACACCGGCAGCGAGACGCTCTACCGGTGCTACACCATTTCGTCCGCACCGGACGCGCACGGCAACGCGACGTTCGAGATCACGGTCAAGCGCTCGCCCGACGGCGCGGTCTCGACCTGGCTGCACGACCGGCTCGCCGTCGGCGACCGCCTCCAGGTGTCCCGCCCGGCGGGCGACTTCGTATTGCCAACCGATCCCGCCGAGCCTTTGCTGTTCGTCGCGGGCGGCGTCGGCATCACGCCGCTGATCTCGATGGCGCGCGCGGTGCATGCCCGCGGCGGCGGTGCGAACATCCAGTTCCTGCAGTTCGTGAGGACACCCGGCGACATCCTGTTCCATGACGAGTTGTCGCGCATGGCGCGCGCATCCTGCGGGATCACGCCGCATTTCTATACGTCGGACGAAGCGAGCGCGGAATTTTCGTCGGGGATGCTGTCGCGGGAGGTGCTTGATCGCGCGACGCCGGACTGGACGTCACGACGTGTGCTGTGCTGCGGGCCGGACGCGTTCATGTCCGTCATGCGCACGCTGTTTCTGGAGCATGGCGGCGCTGATTCGCGCTTCCATCAGGAGCGGTTTCAATTGCCGGAACAGACGCCCGCGCACGTGCCGGACACGCTCCGCATAGCGCGGCTCAGCTTGTCACGATCGTTGCTGGCGCTCGACTGCCCACCCGGGACGGCCATCCTCGATGCGCTGCACGCGCTGCCGAACGGCCCCAGGGTTCCGAACGCATGCCGTTCAGGCGTCTGCGGCACCTGCAAGCTTCGCAAGCTGGACGGGCGCGTCGAGATGCATCACAACGGCGGCATCACCGATCACGAGATCGACGAAGGCTACATCCTGCCCTGCTGCTCCGTACCGCTGTCGGACGTCACCCTCGAGCTCTGACGAAGCCGGCGTCTACGACCAGAGGCTTTGATTCGCGAAGTCGATCAGCCAGCTCAGGAAGGTCTTCGCGGGCGCGCTGAGCTCCTCGGTGTCCGCATAAACGATGTATTCGCACATCCCCGTCTTGACGGATACATCGAGCGGCCGGACCAGCAGTGCCCCTCTGTCCTCTTCCGGAACACCGTACGCCCACGCCAGCGCCACGCCCTTGCCGCTGCAGGCCGCACGATAGACCAGGTCGTAGTGGGACAGCGTCAGGTTCTTTCTCACCGCGCGCTGCTGAACGCCGGCCCGTTCGAGCCACGTGTCCCACGAATTGGAATCCGCGCTGTCCGAGCCGTATTCGATCAGTTCGCAGTCCATCAGATCCTTCACCGTCCGGATCTCGTGATCGCGCTGATACGACGGCGAGCAGACCGGAAAGATCGTCTCTTCGAACAGCTTGACCTTCGCGAGGTTCGGCCAGTGTCCGTCGCCATAGCGAATCGCGAGGTCGACCGGCTCGTGCCACGGGTCGACCGGCGAATTGCTCGCGAGCACCCGAATGTCGATGTTCGGATGCTGCGTGCGGAATTCGAATATCGCGGGCATCAACCAGAAGTTCGCCATCGCATTGGTCGCGGCAATCGTGACCGTGCTGGTGTCGAGCGCCTCGATCATCGTCACGGCCCGGCGAATCGTATTCAGGCTTTGCGCGATGGCCTGCTGGAAGATCAGGCCGGCGCGCGTCAGTTGAATCTCCTTGTGCCGTCGCGTGAAGAGCGGCACGCCCATCCGCTCCTCGAGCACCTGGATCTGCCGGCTCACCGCGCCCTGCGAAAGATGGAGCTCTTCCGCCGCCTTCGTGAAACTCATCAACCTCGCCGATGCTTCGAATGCGGAAATCGTATTGAGCGGGGGCAGCCGCTTGCGGGGCGTAGACAACTTGGAGTCTCCAGGGGCGCGTACTTGTGTGACAGCCGGGCTCGAAAGCCGCGATCGGAGACTGTACTGCATTCAAGATTCTTGGGCTACGGATTCGAGGAATCGACTGAATAGGGCATACCCTATAAGCGCGCCGGCCGCCGTGCGAACGACCAGCGGGAAGGTACTCGTGGTTCGCCTCGCAGGTTCCGAAACCACCGCATGCATCAGTAATCGCATGCAGACCACCTCCCCGCCCCCAGTCGAAACGCGCGCTCGCACGGCAACGCTTCGACGTCGCCGCGCATGCCGCCACGACGCCTTTCAAAGCGCGTTCGGCGCCCCCCTGCCGTCGAGCACCGCCGCGACGTTGTCGAGTGCCGTGAAGCCCATCTGGTCGCGCGTCTCGATCGTCGCGCTGGCCATGTGCGGCGACAGGAACACGTTGTCGAGCGTGGCGAAACGCGGATCGATGTTCGGCTCGTTGCGATAGACGTCGAGCCCCGCGCCGAACAGCCGGTGCGACGTCAGCGCGTCGTACAGCGCGTCCTCGTCGACGAGACCGCCGCGCGCCGCATTGACGAATACCGCCCCTTCGCGCAACAAGCCGAACTCCCGACGCGTCATCAGCGGCGTACCGCCGCCCGGCACGTGCAGCGTGAGGATGTCGCATTGCGGCAGCAGCGCATCGAGATCCGCGCAATAGCGCGCGCCGGCTTCCACTTCGGGCGGCGCCGGCCGCCTGTCGGTGTACACGATGTGCATCCCGAAGCCGCGTGCGCGTTGCGCCACCGCGCGGCCGATCCGGCCGAAGCCGACGATCCCGAGCGTCTTGCCGTTCACGCGCATACCGAGCAGGTCGGTCATCCCGAACGACTTGCCCCAGCCGGCCCGCACGATCCGCTCGTATTCGGATGCGCGCCGGCATGCGGCGAGCATCAGCAGCATCGTGAAGTCGGCCGTGCATTCGGTCAGCGCATCGGGGGCGTTGGTGACCACGATGCCGCGTGCGCGCGCGGCGGCCACGTCCATGTGGTCGAAGCCGGCGCTCGCGTTCGCGATGATCTTCACGCTCGGCGGCAACGCCGCGATGTGCCCGGCCTGCAGCCCCGACTTCTTGCCGATCAATACGGCCGGCGTGTCATGGCGGTTGCAGAACGCGACGACGGACGGTGCGTCCATGTCGGCGTCCGTCACATAGGCGTGGAACTCGGATTCGGCACGCGCAGCCACCGCTGCGGGAACCCGTCGCGCAACCAGCAGGCGGGTGCGTTTGTCATCAGGCATGGTCTCGTCCTTGGGTCGGAAAACGGAACACAGCCTACGAAGCGCGCGCGCCGGCGGTCAATATTGATTGATTCGATCAACGTGTCCGCGCAGCACCGGTCGCGAGGTCGAAGCCACCCGTTCGACACACCGCCCGGTGCTCGTGAACGGCTTGCCGGCCGCTTGCACGGCGTCTGCACGAACTCAGGAAAACCCTGACGCCGCCCCGACACGACGGGCCCGTTGATATTGATTGAAAGAATCAAGATTGCTGGTGATTCGCTGCCGCGCAATCCTTTTTCCATGTTCAACGCACTGAAGACGAGGTCTTGAAATGCAGGCACGGAAAAAAATCGCGGCGGTGACGGGCGCCGGCACCGGAATCGGCCAGGCCGCCGCGATCGCGCTGGCACGCGCCGGATTCAGCGTGGCGCTGCTCGGCAGACGCATCGAGCCGCTGCTCGCGACGAAGGAAACCATCGAGGCGGCCGGCGGCGTGGCGGCGGCCATGCCGACCGACGTGGCCGACGAAGCGTCGGTGGACGCGAGCTTCGCGCAGATCGCGCGCGAATTCGGCCGCCTCGACGTGCTGTTCAACAACGCCGGCCGCAACGCGGGCGCCGTGCCGCTCGACGACTACTCGCTCGAATTCTGGAACGACGTGCTCGCGACCAACCTGACGGGCGTATTCCTGTGCGCACGCGCTGCCTGGCGCCAGATGAAGCGCCAGACCCCGCAAGGCGGCCGCATCATCAACAACGGGTCGATCTCCGCGCATACGCCGCGCCCGAACACGATCGCGTACACGGCCACCAAGCACGCCGTGCTCGGCATCACCCGCTCGCTCGCGCTCGACGGCCGGCCGTTCAACATCGCATGCGGCCAGATCGACATCGGCAACGCGGCCACGTCGCTGACCGAGCGCATGAACAGCGGCGTGCTGCAGGCCGACGGCCGCGTCGCGCCCGAGCCGCGCGTCGACGTGGCGCACGTCGCGGATGCGATCGTGCAGATGGCGAGCCTGCCGCTCGAAGCCAACATCCTCAACATGACGCTCATGGCGAGCGCGATGCCCTTCGTCGGGCGCGGCTGACCGGACGCTTCGCCGGCGCTCACCAGAACAACGCGCCGGCCCACAATCAGGAGACGACATTGAAAACCGCAGAAGAGCAGGTTTCGGTCATGCGCGAGTTCGACGCGCACGCGGGCGTCGCCAGACGATCGCGGGTGCGCTACGGCGTGCTGTCGATGCTGCTGGTGGCAACCATCCTCAACTATGTCGACCGCTCGGCGCTCGGCATCGTCGCACCGGCCCTTTCCAGGGATCTCGCGCTCACCCGCGTCCAGATGGGCGAGCTGTTCGCCGTGTTCGGCCTCGCGTACTCGATCGCGCTGCTGCCCGCGGGCGCGCTCGCCGACATGCTCGGTTCGCGCGTCGCGTATGCGCTGTCGCTGGTCGGCTGGTCGTTCGCGACGCTGACCCAGGGGTTCGCGCACGGCTATCACATGCTGCTCGGCTCGCGTCTCGCGATGGGCGCGCTCGAAGCGCCCGCGTTTCCGTCGAACGCGCGCGCCGTGATGATGTGGTTCCCGGTTCAGGAGCGCGGCTTCGCCACCAGCGTGTACGTGATGGGCCAGTATGTCGGCACGCCGCTCTTCACCGGGCTGCTGCTGTGGATCTCGTCCGCGTTCGGCTGGCGCGCCGTGTTCTTCGCGACAGGTTGCTTCGGTATCCTGTTCAGCATCGTCTGGTACCGGCTCTATCGCGATCCGTCGCGGCATCCCCGCGTGAATGCGGCCGAACTGCAACACATCACCGAGGGGCGTCCGGTCGTGACCGCGCGCGATCGTTTCGACTGGCGCATGGCGCTGCGCCTGCTCGGCTACCGGCAGATTCTCGCGATCTGTCTCGGCAAGTTCTGTAACAACACGCTGCTGGTGTTCTTCACGACCTGGTTCATGACCTATCTCGTCGAGGAACGGCACATGTCGATGATCAAGGTCGGCTTCTTCCAGGCCATGCCGTTCATCGGCGCGACGCTCGGGATCCTGATCGCCGGCTACCTGTCCGATCTCTGTATCCGGCGCGGCGTGTCGATGTCGTCGTCGCGCAAGGCGCCGCTCGTGATCGGCACGTTTCTCGGTGCGTCGATCGTGCTCGTCAATTTCGTGCACTCGAACGCGCTCGTGATCGCGATCCTCACCGTCGCATTCTTCGCGCAGGGCATCGGTTCGATGTCGTGGGCCGCCGTGTCCGAAATCGCGCCGAAGCGCTATGTCGGGCTCACCAGCAGCATCACGAGCCTCGCGGCCAATATCGCGGCCGTCACCACGCCGCTGATGATCGGCTACGTGACGCAGCACACCGGCAACTTTTTCTGGGCACTGAACCTGATGGGCGCCATCTGCCTCGTCGGCACGCTGTCGTATTCCGTGCTGCTCGGCAAGCTGTCGCGCATCGAGCTCTGATCCCGTTCAACCCGCGTCGCCAACACTGACGCTTCCCTGACCCGACACCATGATCGAATTCAAATGGGATCACCTGCAACTCTGCTCGGCCGATGCCGAGGCCACCGCGGCGTGGTTTGCGCGCTGCCTGAACGCCGAGATCGTGCGACGCCCCGGCCGCGTCGACCTGCGCATCGGCACCATCAACCTGTTCATCACCGCGAGCCCCGACGCGCGCTCGCCTGACACGCACGACGGTGCGCCGAGGCAGGGCATCGACCACTTCGGCGTGCTGGTCGAGAATCTCGATGCCGCGTATGCGCACCTCGTCGAGAACGGCGCCGAGATCGTCCAGCCGGTCACGCGGATCCGCGCCGGCGTGCGCGGCTGCTTCGTGCGCGCGCCGGGCGAGATTCTCGTCGAGGTGCTCGAGCGGCGGCCCGCCGAGATGACATTCAACTGAACCGGGTCTATAGTCGGCGCAGGCGGCCGGGCACCGGTCGCGTCCTCATTACGATCGTGGCCCCCATGCACAACTGGATCTCCCTGACGGAAGCCGCGCGGCGGCTCGGCGTGCGCGCACAGACCGTCTACGCGTATGCGAGCCGCGGCAGCATCGCCGTGATGCAGGATCCCGACGATCCGCGCAAGAGCCTGTATCGCGCCGAGGACGTCGTCGCGCTGTGCCGCAAGAAGCAGGTCGGCCGCAAGCGTGCGGCGCTCGCCGCGAGCACGATCTTCGGGGCCGAGCCGTGCATCTATAGCGGCATCACCACGTTTTCCAAAGGCCGTGCGTGGTATCGCGGCCGCGACAGCATTCAACTCGCGGATACCGCCACGCTCGAGGAAACGGCCGAGCTGCTGTGGCATGCGACCACGCCCGTGTCGTTCGATGCGCCCGACGTCGCGTTGCCGCCCGGCGAGCGCGATCGCCAGTGCGCGTTCACGACGCTCGCGACGCTGGCCGCGCACGGTCATTCGACGCTCGGCCGGCTCGACAGCGCACTGCATGTCGAGGCCGGCCAGCTCGTCGCGATCGTGTCGCGCGCGTTCGGCGCACACGACGGCGCCAGCCTCGCCTGGACCCATCAGCGGCTCGCCGCGGGCTGGGGGCTGGACAGCCACGGCGCCGACCTGCTGCGCCGCGCGATGGTGCTGGTGGCCGATCACGAGATCACGAGCTCGGCGTTCGCCGCGCGCATCACCGCGTCGACCGGCGCGTCGCTCGCGGGCTGCCTGCTGACCGGGCTCGCGACGCTATCGGGGCCGCTGCATGGCGACGCGTCGGGGCGCGTGCGCGCGGTGTTCGACGACATCGAGCGGCTCGGCGCCGAGCGCGTGGTCGATCATCACCTGAAGTCCGCGATTCCGATTCCCGGCTTCGGCCATCATCTCTATCCCGATGGCGATCCGCGCGCGGCCGCGTTGCTCGCGCGGCTCGATCCGCCGCCGGAACTGGCCCGCTTCATCGACAAGGTGACGACGCTCACCGGTCAGCGGCCGACCATCGACGTCGCGCTCGCGATGCTGTCGGTACAGCTTCAGTTGCCGCGCGACGCGGCCTTCGGGCTGTTCTCGATCGCGCGCAGCGTCGGGCTGCTGGCGCACTGCATCGAGCAGTTGCGCGTGGGCAAGGTGATCCGGCCGCGCAGCCGGTATACGGGGCCGGCGCTCGATGAGCGGCATCTGCGCGCCGAGGGCGAGGATGACGGGACATTGCCGAAGGCCGGGGTGATCGAGAAGAATCGGGTGTTCAAGGTGGTGGAGTGACTGGCGTCGGTTGATCCGGACAGCGTGCCCCCCGGCGATCGCGTGCCTTTATTCGCGCCCCCCCCCAAATTCGGCCCACCTCCTCCCGCCGATCAGGTAACGCTCAGCCTCATCGAACGCCCGGTACTCACACGGGCCATTCCCGGATATGCGTGAAAACCCGCAATGCACCGAAAAATGTAATCCTTTACATTGGTTTTCGTGCGACATAGAATCCCCATCAAAGTCGTGTGCACATGCCTGGACACCGTCGCCGACATGCTCACGAGCCGGTAGTCAGGCAAGCCCTGCCCGGTTTCATTTCAGAATTTTTCGGAGGCAACACCATGCAGGACATTCATCGCCGGCCGATCCGCACCGACTACGATTACGTGGTGATCGGCTCCGGCTCGGCAGGCAGCGTCGTCGCAGCACGACTGGCCGAAGATGCCGGCACGCGCGTGCTGCTCATCGAAGCGGGCCCCAAGGACACGAGCACTTACATCCGCATGCCGGCGGCGCTCGGGTTCCCGCTGATGGACGACAAGTTCAACTGGTACATGCACTCCGAGCCCGAGCCGGGCCTGAACGACCGGAAGATCTACGAGGCGCGCGGCCGCGTGCTCGGCGGCTGCTCGTCGATCAACGGCATGAACTGGGTGCGCGGCAATCCGTGGGATTACGACAACTGGGAGGCGCTGGGCAACGCAGGATGGAGCTATGCGGACGTGCTTCCCTACTTCCGCAAGGCCGAAACCTTCGACAAGGGCGCCAACGCCTATCGCGGCGGCAACGGCCCGATGCACATCGAAACCTGCCGCGCCGACAATCCGCTGTATCGCGCGTTCCTCGAAGCCGGCAAGCAGGCGGGGCTGCCGCACGTGGAAGACCACAACGCGTACCGGCAGGAAGGCGTTCACATCACGCAGCGCAACGTCCACCGCGGGCTGCGCTGGAGCACGTCGCGCGCCTATCTGCACGAAGCGCCGCCGCGCGCCAACCTGCATGTCTGGAGCATGGCGCAAGTGCTGAAGCTCGAGTTCGCGGGCAAGCGGGCGGTCGCGGTGCTCGTGCGTGTCGGGTCTGAAACGAAGCGGATCAACATTTCACGCGAGGCCATCGTCTGCGGCGGTGCGATCCATTCGCCGCAGATCCTGATGCTGTCCGGCATCGGCAATGGCAGCGACCTGCGACGCCTGTCGATCAATGTCGTCTCCGACCTGCCCGGCGTCGGCCAGGGCCTGAAGGATCACCTGGCTGCACCGGTCCAGTATCGGGCGACGCAGAACGTTTCGGCGGCGCGGGAACTGACGACGCTCGGCAAGCTGAAACTGGGCGTTCAGTGGAAGCTGTTCAAGAAGGGGCTCGGCGCCACCAATTTCTTCGAAGTGGGCGCGTTCATCCGCACGCAGGATGACGTCAAGGTGCCCAACGTGCAGTTCGAGTTCATCCCGATGCTCGGGGAGTTCCAGCACGGCAACGTGAAGCTGGAGAACGGCTTCCAGTACTTCTTCAGCCTGATGCGTCCGACGAGCAGCGGGCGCGTATGGATCGACAGCGTCGATCCGCTGGCCGCGCCGAAGTTCGTGTTCAATTTCCTGACGACCGAGACGGACCGGCGCGACGCGATTGCCGCCGTGCGCGCGATCCGCAACGTGGTCGACCAACAGGCGTGGGCACCGCTGCGCGGCGAGGAAGTCACGCCCGGCCAACTGGTTCAGACCGACGAGCAGATCCTCGCCTATCTGCGCGAGACGGCCGGAACGAACTACCACCCAAGTTGTACCTGCCGGATGGGACCGGGCAACGATGCCGTGGTCGACGCCCAGGGGCGCGTGCACGGTGTCGACAACGTGCGTGTGGTGGATGCGTCGATCATGCCGGAAATCGTCAGCGGCAACCTCAACGCGCCGGTCATCATGATGGCCGAGAAAATCGCCGACAACATTCGCGGCCGCTCGGAGCCGCCGGCCGGCAAGGCCGAATACTACAAAGCGGCCTAGACCCCGCTTGTCCCGCGATTGCCTCCGACAGGGCCGATCGCGCGGTCTTCAGGCCGTGGACGCGAGCATCGTTCACGGCCTTTTTTTGCGGCCTTCCGGCACCGGGCTGGCCGCGCCTCGACACCTGGACACACGATGAACCAGCTTTCCACGCCGCCCGAAATCGTGCGGCCGCACGATCGCGACACGCGCAGCCGTGGCGCGACAATCGCGATTGCATTCCTTATCGGCGCGGGCCTGATCAACAACCTCGATCGCAGTGCACTGTCGGTCGCCAATCATCTCGTTGCGTCGGAACTGCAACTGTCGGCCGCCCAGATGGGCTTGCTGATGTCGTCGTTCTCGATCGTGTACGCGTTCTCGCAGCTCCCGATCGGCTTGATCCTCGATCGCTTCGGCGCGCGCATCGTGTTCGGCATCGGCTTGTTGTGCTGGTCGACCGCGCAGCTCGCATGCGGCTTCGTGCAGACCTTCCAGCAGTTGCTGCTCGGGCGTGCGTTGCTCGGCATCGGCGAATCGCCGCACTATCCGGCCTGCGCGAAGATCGTCAGCGAATGGTTTCCTGCTGAGAAGCGCGGCGGGCCGACCAGCCTCTTCCTGATCGCCGGGACCGTCGCGCCCGCGCTTGCACCGCCGTTGCTGACACTGCTGTTGATCGCGGTCGGCTGGCGGATGATGTTCGCGACGCTGGGCGTGCTGGGGATCGTGCTGGCGCTTGCGTGGTTTACCGTCTACCGGAACCGGACGCCCGATCGCGGGACGAGCGGCACGGCAGCCGAAGATGACCACGCACACGCGTCGCGCCCGGGGTTCGCCGAATGGCGCGCACTGCTGATACAGCGCAACACGATCGCGATGATGCTCGGCTCGGCGGGCGTGATCTACATGATCTGGCTGTACGTGTCGTGGCTGCCGGCCTACCTCGAGCACGAACAGCACGTGAGTATCGCCAGGACAGGCTGGCTCGCGGCCATTCCCTATGCGGCAGGCACGATCGGCCAACTGAGCTGCGGCACCTTCATCGACTTCCTGACGCGCAAAGGGTACAGCGTATCGCTCAGCCGCAAGATCCCGACGTGTATCGGCCTCGTGGTCGCCGCGATGTTCACGGCCGCCGCCGCGGCAGCCCACACGCCGGCACTCGCGGTCGCCGCCATTTCGGGCGCGCTGTTCTCGATTTACTTCGCGAACGTCGGCACCTGGGCCATCGTCGGCGTGATGGTGCCGAGCCGGCTGGTCGCCACGATGGGCAGCGTGCTGACGTTCGGCGGATACCTCGGGGGATCGGCCGCGCCGGTCATCACCGGCGTGATCGTGGACCGCACGCACTCGTTCGCGAACGGACTGCTCATCAGTGCGTGCCTCGCGATCGCGGCGGCGGCGGTCTTCGCGTTCGGCATCCGGATCGACGACCGGAACTGACGTCGTTTGCGATCGGTCGCGTCCGGCGCCGATCGCAAGCCGGACGGCTGCATCGTCATGCGCTCCGGCCGATGTCTCTGCGGGAGCAAAAGCGGCATCCCGGCGATGCCGGACGCGCGCCAGCCCGGGCAGAAGCCCGGGCATGGCATTCACGCGCGCAAGATCACGCGGGCTTTCTCCACAAATCGCTCAGCGTATAACCGGTCGGCAGCGGATCGGTCGCATCGAGCACGTACTGATGGTAGCCGGTGATCCATGCGCTACCGGTAATCATCGGACGAACACCCGGCTTGCCGCCGACCGACAACGTCTCCGCAATCTCGCCGATGAACTCGGTTCCGAGGATCGATTCGTGCACGAACCGCTCTCCCGGCCGAATCTGCCCGCGGGCGTGCATGACGGCAAGGCGCGCGCTGGTGCCCGTTCCGCACGGCGAACGGTCGACGCGCCCGGGCGACACGATCACGCTGTTCTTCGCCCGCAGCCCGCCATCGGCGCCGCGCTGGAGCGGGCCTGCAAAGAGCGTCTGATTGATCGTGTGGATGTCGGGATTCTCGGGGTGCACGGCGGGGATCTGCTCGGCGGCAGCCGCCTTGATCCGTTCGCCGATGTCCACCATCCGCCCTGCCTCGTCGGGTTCGATGGCGAAACCGACCGCCTGCGCATCGACCAGCACGTAGATCATTCCGCCGTACGCGACGTCGACCTTCAGCGTGCCGAGGCCCGGCACTTCGACCGGCAAGTCGAGGCCGAACACGAAGCACGGAACATTCGAGAACCGCACGTTCACGCATTTGCCGTCGCGACATTCGGCGCGCACGCGCACGAGGCCGCCGGGCGCTTCGAGCGTGACGTCGGTGTACGGTTCCTGCATCGGAATCATCCCGGTCTCGAGCAGCGCGGTGACGGTGCAGATCGTGTTGCTGCCCGACATCGGCACGTAGTACTCGGCCTCCATGATCACGAAACCCGCATCCGCTGCCGGATCGCACGGCGGCAGGACCAGGTTCACGCATTGCGTGACGCTGCCGCGCGGTTCCTGCAGAAGGAATTTGCGCAGATCGTCGGCTTGCGTCTCGAGATAGCGCATCTTTTCGAAAATCGTGTTGCCGGGCACGTCGAGTACGCCACCGGTAATGACGTCGTTACGCTCGCCGCCGGTATGGACGCCGACGACGTTGACCATTCGCTTCAGTTTCATTGTTTGCCCTGTGTTGGGGCCGGCTCGCCGTGCGAGCCGGCCTGATCGTTCATGCCGCAGGCCGCCTCATCGACGCCACACTGCCCGCGAACCTCACCCGTCAGCTCGCGGCGACCACCGTCGCGGGCAATGCCGGTGCGCGCTTGCCGAGCTTGATGAAAGTCGATTTGACCTCCGTATACTCGAGCAGCCCGTCGAGCCCGTTCTCGCGCCCCACGCCGCTTTCCTTGAAACCGCCGAACGGCATCTGCGGCGCGGATTCCAGGTAGGTGTTCACGAACACGGTCCCGCTGCGCAGTTGCTGGGACACCGTGATGGCCTTGTCGATATCCTTGGTCCACAAGCCGTTGCCAAGACCGTAGTTCGTATCGTTGGCGAGCCGCACGGCTTCGTCGGCATCCTTGAATGTCGTGACCGTCAGCACCGGCCCGAAGATCTCCTCGCGGAAAATCCGCATCTCCGGCGTCACGCCGGTGAAGATCGTCGTGCCGACAAAAAAGCCCTTGTCGAGGCCGTTCGCGGTCACGCGCTCGCCGCCGACCGCAAGCGTCGCGCCTTCCGCCTTCCCGATCCGAATATAGTCCAGCACCTTGTTCAGGTGCTGCTCGTGAATCAGCGCACCGATATCGGTACGGTCGTCGAGCGGCAAGCCGACGACCACACGCTTCGCGCGCTCGACCAGCTTGCCGACGAACGCGTCCGCAACCGACGCTTCGATCAGCAGTCGCGTCCCCGCGACGCACTCTTCGCCCTGGTTCAGAATCGTGCCGAGCAGCACGCCGTCGAGCGCGGCGTCGAGATCCGCGTCGGCGAACACGATGTTCGCTGCCTTGCCGCCGAGCTCGAGCGCGACATGCTTGACCGTTTCCGCCGCATTGCGCGCGATCTGTTTGCCGACGAGCGTCGAACCGGTAAACGAAATCATGTCGACACCAGGGTGCTTCGACATGGCCTCGCCGACGACCGGGCCCGTCCCGGTCACGACGTTGATCACGCCGCCCGGGATACCGGCTTCCTTCGCGAGCGCCGCCACTTCGAGCGCCGTGCCCGACGTCAGTTCCGACGGCTTGATGACCGTCGTGCAGCCGGCGGCCAGCGCGAACGGCAGCTTCTGGAACAACGTGACCAGCGGGAAGTTCCACGGCACGATCATGCCGACGACGCCGCGCGCCTCACGCGTGACGAGGCCGAGCTTGTCCGCCCCCAGGTTGCTGAATGCGTCTCCGCCCAGTTGCCATGCGAGCGACGCCGCATAGCGGGTCAGGTCGACCGATGCCGCAACCTCCGCACGCGCGAACCGGATCGGCTTGCCGACCTCTTCCGCCTCGATGCGGGCGAGCTTTTCCGCATCGCGCTCGATCAGCGCGGCCCATGCGTTCAACAACGCGGCACGGGTCGCCCCCGGCAACCGCGACCACGACTGATCATCGAAGCGCGCGCGCGCCGCGCCGACCGCACGATCGAGGTCCGCCGTGCCACCGGCCGCATAGTCGGCGAGTTTGTCGCCATGCGCGGGCGAATACCGTGCGACGGATTCCGGCGTGCTCGCGGCTTGCCATTGACCATCGATCCAAAGATCGTAACGACGTGTCATACTAGACTCCTGTAATCGATTACCCATAAAAACAAAGAAAAACGCATGGCTCAGTACGACTCGGGCCACGTGTCCGAAAGTGTGTAGCCGGACGCCAGCGGATCGGTGACATCCAGGCAAACCTGCTGCATGCCGGTGATCCACGCTTGCCCGGCAACGCTGGTTATGACGGCGGGATAAGGGCCTTCCTGGGTTTGCCGCTCGATCGAGCCCTCGAAGCAGGTGCCGAGGATCGACTCGTGAATCAGGATCTCGCCGGGTGCGATCTGCTTTCGGCGGTGCAACAGCGCGAGACGCGCCGACGTTGCCGTCCCGCCGGGCGATCGATCGAGCCGGCCCGGCGACACGATCACCGCGTTGCGCGACCGGATACCGCGCTC
Source organism: Burkholderia sp. JKS000303 (assembly GCF_002563755.1). Lineage (NCBI taxonomy): Bacteria > Pseudomonadati > Pseudomonadota > Betaproteobacteria > Burkholderiales > Burkholderiaceae > Burkholderia > Burkholderia sp. JKS000303. Next base: position 490,103 of record NZ_PDBZ01000002.1, on the reverse strand, counting down.
GGTCCGCGTGAGCGGGCCCATGAACTGGGCCTGCGTGATGCCCGTCAGCGCGGTATTCATCGGGTAGATGGCTTGCAATTGCCGGCTTGCGGCACGCTTGATCAGTTCGCCGAGTTCGCTCAACTCCTTCGCCTCGTCGGCTTCCAGCCGCAGGCCCAGCATCTCCGCGTCGATCTGCACGAAGGTTTCGCCGCCGTACGAGATGTCGACCGGCAAGGCTCCGTAGCCCGGCACGTGGACTTCGTGCTGCTCGTAAAAGACGAACGCCGGCTGATTGACGAAGCTCACGCGCGTCACCTTCCCGCCGGAACATTGGCAGGTGACCTGCACGGCCCCGGCTGGCGCCTCGAGGACGAACCGGGTCTCGGGCTCCTGCATCGGAACCATCCCGGTCTCGAGCAGCACGGTCGCGACGCACATCAGGTTGGACCCGGACATCACCGGATAGTCGGTCGCGCCCGCGGTGACGAACCCGACACCCGTCTCCGGATGAGCGGACGGCAGCACGATGTTGATGCTGTCGATCACGGAGCCGCGCGGCTCGGACAGGCAAAGCCGCCGGATATCGTCGCGGCGGAGGCGCAGATACTCGCGCTTGTCGAACATCGTTTCTCCCGGGACGTCCACCACGCCGCCGGTCAGCACCTTGCCGACCTCACCCTCCGCGTGGCAGTTCACGACCTGGTAGTAGTTCTTCCACCGCATCTACCGTCTCCATCTGAAATGTAATCAATTACAAACCGCGTCGCAAGTTGCCATTCTCCTCCTGACACGCGCACAGGGGAGCCTCAAAACGGCTCGAACCCCTATCGGAATTTTACAGAAAACCTGCGTTTTTTCAGAAAAACCATGTTGCCGAGGTGTATCATAGCAGCGTCACAATGACACGTGTGGTGGAAAGTAGCCGACGGACGAAGCAACGCCCGAACGTCGCGCCACAAGTCATTGATATCAATCAAATTATTTTTGAGGCATCAGGAGATCGGGGAGACATCCGCCACCCCACCGGGAAGTAATCGTTTTCTCGCCCGAGCCGCACATTTGCCCGCAGCGCAGCGCGTGTTTGCACACTCGCGCCGCCCGCCTCCCCATTTCGAGCGCTTTCAACATGAACAACTCAGCGAAACAGCGGCCCCAGAAAGCCCAGAAGGTCAATGTCACCGACGTCGCGAAGGCGGCGGGCGTGTCCGTCGCGACCGTGTCGCGCGCGTTCAACCTTCCCCATCTCGTGCGCGAAGAAGCGCGCGAGAAGGTGATCGCCATCGCGCGAAAGATGGGCTACACGCCCAACCCGTCCGCCAAGGCACTGCGGCTGCAGAAGACGCACATCATCGGCGCGGTCATTCCGACACTCGATTATTCGTTCTTCGCGCGCCTCGTCGACGGCTTCGAAGAGCGCATCACCGCAGCCGGCTACAGCGTGTTCGTGCTGACGACCGGCTTCGACAACACGCGGATGCTCGACAAGGTTCGCGCACTCGTCGAGCGCGGCGCGGAAGCGCTGCTGATGGTGGGCCGCGTCGACGATCCGGCGCTTCGCGCGTATTTGCTCGAAAAGCAGATTCCGTGCGTGACGACGTATTCGTATACGAATGACGAGCACTTCCCGTCGATCGGTTTCGACAACTACAGCGCCACGAAGCAGATGGTCGAATTCCTGATCCGGCTCGGCCATCGGCGCATGGTGATGATCGCCGGCCCGATTCACGGCAACGACAGGCAGCAATCGCGGATCCAGGCATTCGAGGAAACGCTGGCCGCCCACGGCATCACCGACGGCTGCCACGTCATCGAGAAGAGTTACGGCTCGGCGGTTTTCCGCGGCGCCGAGGCCATGCGCCAGATCTTCGGCGAGTTTCCGGAAACGACCGCCGTCGTCTGCAACAGCGATACGTTCGCGCTGAGCGCCATCGCCGAATGTCGCCGCATGGGCATACGCGTGCCGGAGGATCTGTCGATTTCCGGATTCGACAACGACGACTACGCGACCGTATTCACGCCCGCCCTCACGACGATTTCGGTTCCCGCGCGGGATATGGGCGAGCATTCGGCGCAGGCGCTGATCAGCGCCCTCGCAGACCAGCGCAGGATCATGCCGGTTCGCCTCGAAACCAATCTCGTCGTGCGGGAGTCGACAAGCACGGCCCGCCGCGACGAGGCCCGCAAACTGGTTTCCGCCGAGCACGACGGACGATAGGCATGGCCGGGCGCACGCCCGGCATTGTCCTCCGCAGGCTCCCCGAGCCTGCACGCCATCGCCGCAATCCGCGGCCCGGCCGGGTCACGCCGACCGGCATCGCCCTCCCCGCCCGCAGCACCGCCTCGTACCGAGCCATCCAAGCCGATTGTAATCCTTTACTTGTTTATCGAAAATTTACGCGTACCGATGAACATGCCACCTCCCCACAGACCGCGTGCGAGACGTCCTCAGGCCGTTTGATACGAGGTTTTAGCCGGATCGCCCCACCTTCGAATAGGGAAGACCCGCATTGAATCACCACTGTAAAGGATTACATTACAGGCCGAGCTACAGCAAAACTGACGGCCCGGCCGGACGTCATCGAAGCGTCGAATGCCCGAGGAGCAGGACCGTACGGTCCGTTTCCGCGGAGCAACCTTTACCCCCTGTGAGGAAGCGATGGACATCGAAAACAGAAGCATTGAGTTCATTCCCGAGAATGAACGCTACGGGAAACCAAGCCGGCTCTTTACCATCTGGTTCAGCGCCAACATGCAGGTCACCACGCTCGTGGTCGGCACGCTTGGCGTCGCAGCCGGCCTGAGCGTGTTCTGGACCATCGTCGGCCTGATTCTCGGCAACCTCATCGGCACCGTCTTCATGGCCGGCCACTCGGCGCAAGGCCCTCACCTCGGCATTCCGCAGATGATCCAGAGCCGCGCGCAGTTCGGGGTACTCGGCGCCGGCATCCCGCTGTTCATCGTGGTGGTGTCCTATGTGCTGTTCACGGCCGCCAATGGCGTCGTGATGCGCGACTCGATCAAGTCGATCTACCCGATGAGCGACAACGAGGCCATCATCCTGTTCGGCGTGCTGACGCTGATCATCAGCTACATCGGCTACGAGCTGATCCACCGGATGGGCGCGTACATGTCGGCCCTGTCCGGTCTGATCTTCGCGGCTGCCGCGTTCCTCGTGTACCAGCACCCGCTGCCGCCGCATGCCGCAGCGGCCGCCGCGAACCACGGCTACATCAACAGCGCGTTCATGCTGGTGGTGGCGCAGGCCGCGTCCTGGACGCTCGGCTTCGGCCCGTATGTCGCCGACTATTCGCGCTATCTGCCGAAGAACATTTCGACGAAGCAGACGTTCTGGTACAGCTACATCGGCAACGCGCTCGGCTCGACGCTCGTGATGATTCTCGGCGCGGTGCTCGCCGCCGGCATCGCCGACGTGACGAAGGATCCCGGCACCGGTCTTGCCGGCCTGTTCGGTGGCTGGGGGCGTCCCGCGCTCGTGATCATCGTGCTCGGCGTGCTCGAGATCAACGTGCTCAACCTGTACAGCGCGTACATGTCGACCACGACGATCTTCACCGGCTTCAAGGGCATGGCGCGTGTCAGCAAGTCGATGAAGCTCGTGATCATGACGCTCATCGCCATCCTTGCAACGGCCATCGCGATCGGCACGCAGTACAAGTTCAACGACTACTTCTCGGACATTCTCGTCGCGCAAATCTACGTGCTGGTGCCGTGGAGCTCGATCAACCTCGTCGACTACTACCTGATCCGCAAAGGCCAGTACAGCGTACCCGACATGTACAACGAGGACGGCATCTACGGCAAGTACAACATCAGCACGCTCGCGATCTTCATCGTCGCGGTCGCCGTGCAGGTGCCGTTCATGGACATGTCGTTCTATCACAGCTACTTCGCCCGCCTCATCGGCGCGGACGTCAGCTGGATCCCGAGCCTGCTCGTCCCGGGCGCGCTCTACTACTTCGTCAATCGTAACCGCGGGCTGTCGCTGGTCGCCAACCGTGCGTCGGTGGTGCAGTAACCCGCCATCGGGCAACGTCGAACCGAATCCGGACGCGCCGCCGCGCGTCCGTCATCCGCGGCGCATCGCGTCGATTTCCGGCAAGCCCCGCTTCGATCACGTTTTTTTCGCGAACATCATTAGGTATACGAATAAAAATTCGACGAACGGACTTGCGCTTCTCCAGGACAACATAAAACGTGAGTGAGACATTGAACAAAATCCATCTGATCGCAGCCGCGGCACTGGGCACGCTTTCCGCCGCAGCCAGCGCCCAGAGCGCCGTTACGCTTTACGGCATCGTCGATACGGGTATCGCGTATATCCACAACAGCGGCGGGCAGCATTCGCAATGGAAGATGTCGTCCGGCAACCTGTCCGGGAGCCAGTGGGGCCTCAAGGGCACGGAAGACCTGGGCGGCGGCCTGAGCGCCGTTTTCACGCTCGAGAACGGTTTCGATGCCGGGTCCGGCCAGCTTCAGCAGGACAACCGGATGTTCGGCCGGCAAGCCTTCGTCGGACTGACGAGCACGCGGTTCGGCTCGGTGACGCTCGGCCGCCAGTACGACCCGGTCAGCGACCTGCTGCAGCCGTACACGGCCGACGCGTACAGCGGCTTCTTCGCGACGCCCGGCGACGTCGACAACTACGACAGCAGCGTGCGCTTCAACAACGCGGTGAAATGGACGAGCCCGGTGTGGGGCGGCTTCACGCTATCGGCAATGTACGGGTTCGGTGGCGTCGCGGGCTCCGTCGGCTCCGGGCAAACCTATTCCGGCGCGATCAGCTACAGCCAGGGCCCCTTGTCGCTCGGCGCGGGTTACCTGCATGTCGACAACGGTAACGCGAGTGCATCGACGCGCGGCGTATCGTCAGCCGATACGTTCTTCAACAGCTCGGTCAACGCGGCGTATGCATCGGCCCGCTCGGTCAGCATCGCGCGCGCCGGCGGACAGTATGCGATCGGCGCGGTGACCGTCGGCGCGGCCTACAGCTTCTCCGAGTATTCGCCGGATGCATCGTCGACCTTCGGCCGCTCCGAGAAATATCACAACGGCTCCGTGTTCGCGAACTGGCAGGTGTCGCCGGTCTTTGTCGCGATCGCCGGCTACAACTACACGAAGTCGAACGGCGATTCGGCCGCGAAGTATCATCAGGTCAACCTGGGCATCGACTACCTGCTGAGCAAGCGCACGGACGTCTATGCAACGGTCGGCTACACCCATGCGAGCGGGCAGAACGGGCTCGGCGCCGCGCAGGCCGTGATCGGCTCGTTCGATATCGATGCAGGCGCCAGCTCGCAGGTGATCGGCATCGTCGGCATGCGCCACAAGTTCTGATCGTTGCCGGACATGCGGCCACGGCAAGCCTGGAAGGATCCGGGCGCGCCGCGGCCGCACGCCGGCCATCCGCCCATGAACCACACTCGCAGGAACGCCATGAACCGAACCGTGGCCATGTACGTGGCACTGACCACTACCGCGTGCGTCACCGCCCCTGCCCATGCGCAGGATCCGGGGGCCGCGGCAACCATCGTGAAGCTCGGCTTCGCGTCGCCGCTCACGGGTGCGCAGGCGCACCTCGGCAAGGACAATGAAAACGGCGCGCGCCTGGCCGTCGAAGAGATCAATGCAAAGGGATTCAAGGTCGGCGGCAAGCCGGTTCGCCTCGAACTCGTGCCGGAAGACGATGCCGGCGATCCCCGCACCGGAACGATGGTGGCGCAGCAACTCGTCGACCTCGGCGTCGTCGCGGTGGTCGGCCACATGAACTCCGGCGTCGCGATCCCCGCGTCGCGCGTGTACAGCAACGCGCAGATCGCGCTGCTGTCGAGTGCGTCGAATCCCGCGTACACCACGCAGGGTTACAAAACCTCCTTTCGATTGACCGCGACCGATGCGAGCCAGGGGCCGGCGCTCGCGCACTATGCAGCCGGGCGTCTGCATGTGCGACGCGTCGTCGTCGTGGACGACGCCAGCGCGTTCGGGCAGGGTCTCGCCGACGAGTTCGCGAAGAAGGCGAAGGCACTCGGCCTGCAGATCGTGAGCCGCGAAACTGTCAGCGACAAGTCGATCGACTTTCGCGCGGTGCTGACCCGCATCAAGTCGGAGCGTGTCGACGCCATCATGTTCGGCGGCATGGACGCGACGGCCGGCCCGCTTGCGAAGCAGGCGCGCACGCTTGGCCTCGCGCTGCCGATTCTCGGCGGCGACGGCATCTGTACGCCGACGATGATCAGCCTGGCCGACAAGGCCGCGGAAAATATCGTGTGCTCGAGTGTCGGCACGCCGCTCGAAAACCTGCCGCGCGGCGCCGCGTTCGAACATGCGTATGAAGCGCGATACGGCACACCGGTGAAGTTCCTCGCCCCGTTCTTTTACGACGCTGTCTACCTGGTCGCGGACGCGATGCGGCGCAGCGGGTCGATCGACCATGCTGCCGTGCTCGCCGCCTTGCCGAAAACCGACTATGCCGGGGTGACCGGACGGTTCGCCTATACCGATCGCGGCGACATCAAGGATCCGGTGGTCACGCTCTATACGGTCAAGGGCGGGAAACTCGTTCCGGCCGAGACGGTTCATATGTGATCGACGCCGCGCCGATGATTCGGCGCGGTGCCGACCGCAGCCACGGTCGCACCGCTCAGCGCGCCACTTTCAACCCGGCAATGCCGGCCGCCAGCAGCAGCACGGCGAGCAACGCGAAGGACGCGGCCAGTCCCAACGCATGCGCGAAAAATCCGACCGCCGCCGGGCCCGCCAGGTTGCCGCCATACCCGAGCGTCGTCAGCGCGGTGATCGCCGCGGACGGTTCCATCGCGCGCTGACGGCCGGCCGCCGCAAACAGCAGCGGCACGATGTTCGCGCAGCCGATGCCGGTGAGCCCGAAACCGACGATCGCGCCGACGCCCGACGGTGCGGCGATTGCAACGCCGAGCCCCAATGCGCCGAGAATTCCGCCCGCCACGATGATCGTTTGCGCGCCGAGCCGGTGAGCGAGCTCGTCGCCCAGCAGCCGACCGCTCGTCATCGCGATCGCGAACACGGTGTAACCGAATCCCGCGCGCACCTGTTCGTACTGCTTGACCGTCGTGAGAAACAACGCACTCCAGTCGAGCATCGCGCCTTCCACCAGGAACACGCAGAGCGCAATCGCGCCCATCACGGCGACGATGCCCTGCGGCAACACGAAATGCGCGCCGCTGCCGCCGCCGGCGTCCGCGCGCAGACGCCGACCGTAGAACGCGATCAGCGCGACCGCCATCGCCGACACGGCGAGCGACACCGCGACCGGCGGTGCGCCCGCCGACAGCAGCGCGCCGCCAGCCAGCGAGCCCGCGATGCCGCCGACACTGAACAGGCCATGAAAGCCCGACATGAGACGCCGCCGCGTATCGCGTTCGACCAGCATCGCGTGAATGTTCATCGTGACGTCGATGATGCCCATACCCGCACCGAACAGCAGCAATGCCGCCGCCATCGTGCCCATGGTCGACATCAGCGCGAGCAACGGCAACGCGATGGCGATCATCGCGGTGCCCGCGCCGATCATGCGCCGGCACCCGAAGCGCACGACCAGGCGCTGGCACAACGGCATGCATCCGATCGATCCGATCCCGAGGCACAGCAGCAGGAACCCGAGCTTCGCGTCGTCCACGCCGAGCCGCTCCTTCGCATACGGCACGAGCGGCGCCCATGCCGCGACGCTCATGCCGGCGACGAAGAATGCCGCCCGCGTTGCCGCGATGCCGTTCCCCGCAGCCGGCTCCCGGTCAGCCGCGTCGCGCGGCCCGGCATCGCTTGCGCTATACAAGATGCACCTCGGGAACGCGCGCGCCGATGATCTCGCGATACACGCCGACATAATCACGCGCCATCCGTCGCGCATCGAAACGCTGCTCGAATACCCGTCGAATCGCGCTGCGCGACAGCGTCTTCGACCGCTCGACGGCGTCGACAGCCTGCGCGACGGTGTCGACGACGTAGCCCGTCACGCCATCGTCGATCACCTCGGGAACCGAGCCGCGGCGAAACGCGATCGTCGGCGTCCCGCACGCCATCGCCTCGATCATCACCAGCCCGAACGGCTCGGGCCAGTCGATCGGCAACAGCATCGCGCGGGCATTGGACAGGAACGCGGGCTTTTGCAGCTCGTTGATCTCGCCGATGAACTCGACGTTCGCCTGCTGCAGCAACGGCGCGATCTCGCGTTCGAAGTACGCGACGTCGGCCTTGTCGACTTTCGCCGCGATCTTCAGCGGCAAGCCGGCCTGCGTTGCGATGCGGATCGCCGCGTCGACGCCTTTTTCCGGGCAGATGCGCCCGAGGAACGCGAGATAGCCGCCGTCCCCGTCGGCCTGCGGTGTCAGCAGGCCGCTCGGCAGCCCGTGCTGGACGGTCGCGGCCCATCCGGCGTTCGGCATCGGCACACGCTGCGCATCGGAGATCGACACGAGCGGCGTATCGGGGTGCTGCGCAAACACCGGATGGATTTCGGGCAGATCGAGCCGGCCATGCAGCGTCGTCACGAACGGCACGTCGAGCTCGCCGAACAGCGAAAACGGCAGATAGTCCAGATGGAAATGAAGGATGTCGAATTCGTGCGCGACGGCTCTCACCTGCTCCAGCATCAGGAAATGCGGCGCGATCGGATCGCGGATCGTCGGGTCCAGACGCAGCGCCGTCGGCCAGCATGCGCGCAGCGTCGCGTCCGTGATCGAGTCGCCGCTCGCAAACAGCGTCACGTCGTGGCCGAGCTGGACGAGTGCATCGGTCAGGTAGGAAACGACGCGTTCGGTGCCGCCGTAAAGCTTCGGCGGCACGGCTTCATGAAGGGGAGCGATCTGTGCAATTCGCATGATGATGGCGAAATTCCGGTTCAATAAAAAAGGCGCAGCGGCATGGCGGCTGCGCCAAAGAGGCAGAAAGCCTCACGTGCGAATGGCCTTCCCCGGCGCCATTCGCCTGGAGATGCCGGTCAAGCGGGCGACGGCCGATAGGGGCCGGCGTCGATCGCGGTCGCGGTTGCGTGCAGCACGCCGAGTTCGGCGAGCGCCGTCGGGTCGGCCAGCGGTGCCGCGCCGCGGTTGAGCAGATACACCGCGTTCGGATCCGGAAATTCCGCCACCCATACGCCGTCCGCATCGGCATGCGTTCGCGCCAGCGCGGCGGCCACCTGCGCGGCCCGGCCGAGCTTGCAGCGCAGCGCATGCAGCACGCGCGCCCCGTGCTCGACAGAGCGTGTGCCGTCTCCGGCAACGGTGCCGGCGATCGGATTCAGGATCGTGATCGACTGCGACGACACATGCGCCACCGCGCCGGGCAGGAAAGCGTCGGTCCATCCAGGCACGCGGCCGAGCGCGGCGCGCTTCTCCGCGCGCTCCGCCAGCGACGCATACGACCACACATGCAGGAAGCGGATCGTGCCTTCGTCGATCGTCCAGTTGCCGACGAGCCGTCCGTATTCGTTGCCGCGGATCGGCATGCCGACGTCCCGGAACAACGCGAAATAGCCGGGCGCCCGCTCACGTTCGATCACATACTCGCGTAGCTCGTGAATCATCCGTGCCCCCGAGGATCAGCGCGCCGTATAGCCGCCGTCGACCGTGATCATCGAGCCGGTGACGAACGACGATTCGTCCGACGCCAGATACAGGATCGCGGTGGAGATTTCCTCGGGCGTCGCATAGCGGTTCACCGGTGCGCGCGCCTTCAGCGCCGCGACGAAGCCTTCCGGATCCGGCACTTCCTTGAGCATCTTTTCGTAGTAGTTGGACCACGTCACGCCCGGCGCCACGCTGTTCACGCGAATGTTCTCTTCCGCATGGTCGAGCGCCATCGCACGGGTCAGTGCCGCCACGCCGCCCTTGGCCGCCACGTATGCGGCACGATCGGGAATGCCGGCCACCGACACGGTCGACGCCAGGTTCACGATCGACCCGCCGCCGCGCTTGATCATCTGCGGAATCGCGTATTTCGATACCAGGAACACGCTCTTCAGGTTCACGTCGATCAGGCGATCCCACTCGTCTTCCTCGATCGTCACGACGCTGCCGCGCGTACCGAGCCCGGCGTTGTTGACGACGATGTCGATACCGTCGAAGCGATCCACCGTTGCCTGGATCATCTCCTTCACCTGCTGCGTGCTCGTCACGTCCACCTGAACGGCGAAGGCATGGGCGCCGATCCCGTCGGCCACCTTGCGTGCGCCGTCGTAGTCGCGGTCGGCGAGCGCGACACGCGCGCCTTCCTGCACGAAACGCTCGGCCGTGGCCGCACCGATACCTGCCGCAGCGCCCGTAATCAGCGCAATTTTTCCTTTCAGTCGCATTTCATCCTCACTCAGATCACGTGCTCGAGACGTCGCAGAATCGCGTCCTCGATACTCAATGCCGCCAGCCACGACGTGCGCGGGTTGTCGGGCAACGGGTTGTTTTCCAGCCGAATGACGAGCCGGCCGAACGGTCCGGTCGCTTCGACCTCGTGTACGTTCTTGTCGACGCCCGGATCGGCCATCATCGTGACGACCGTGTTCTCGAAGCCAACGCCGGCCAGCGCGACCGCCGCCGTCACGTTCGCGTTCTTCGGATAAAGCCGCGCCGACTCGGCGGCACTCCCCTCGAAAATCACGGTCGGCTCGGTGATGGCCGCCAGGTCGAATTGCGCTTCGGCCGGGGAACCGACCCACGCGCGCGGCGGCTTGCGGCCGATATAGCGAACCGACTGAAGGCCGCTTCCGCGCGCCGCGCTGAGCGCATCGAGGCCGCCGATCGCGCCCGATACCACGGTCAGTTCGGATTGGCCGCTTAGTTGCGCGTCGTGAAGCTTCGCGCGCAGCGCACCGGACGACAACGCGCCGACCGACGCGACGATCGCATCGACACCGCGCTCGAGGCAGTGCGCGACGACGTGCTCGACGGCCTGATGGCCCGCGCATTCGACGACGACCGTCGGCTGCCACGCGAGCAATGCGTCGACGGTCGAAAACAGCTCGACGTTCAGCTCGCGCTTGAGCAGCGCGGCGTCGCCGTGAGGATCGAAGCCCGCGACGGGCAGATCGCCATGCGCACCCGCGCGAATCGATGCGACGACGCGGCGGCCCATCGCACCCATGCCGATCACGGCGATACGTTCCGCGTGCTGATGCGACGACGAACGACCCACCCCCGAATTCGCCACGGCCGTGGCGTCGTGACGGGCAGAAACCTGATTCATGTGCGCTCCAGAAATGACCCGACCAGCGTCGCGAATGCGTCGGGCGCGACCTGCGGGAAGAAATGTCCACCGTCGACCTTTTCCAGTTCGCTGCGCGCGATCCGTTCCGCAAGGTCGGCCGAGTTGTAGAACGGGACGATGAAATCGTCTTCCGCGCCGACGACCAGAACGTCCTGCGCGAGACGCGCCAGTTCATCGGCGCGCTCATAGGCGAGCAGCATGTCGATCCGGCTCGATACCGTCTCGACGTCCAGCGCCATCGCGGCATCGAAGTCGGGCGGCGCGTCGGCCGCGAGATGCCGGTCGTACCATTGCCCGTCATAGCCGCCGAGCTTCGACAGCGCCGAATACGCGGACGGTCCGACCCGCTGCAGCAGATAGCGACGGAATGCGAACAAATCGCGAAAACGCCGGTCGGGCTTCGCCCATCCGCCGCTCAGCACGAGTCGGTGGCAGCGGCCGGGATGATCGAGGCCGAGGGTCTGCGCGACGAGGCTGCCGGTCGAATGACCGACGATGTGAGCGGCATCGATCGATTCCCGATCCAGCACGTCCAGCACCGCGGCGGCAATCGTCGGGATCGTCTGCGCGGCCGGCGGCGCACTGAGGCCGACACCCGGGTGATCGAATGTGAGCACCTGGAAATGTCGTGCGAGCAGCGGCACGATCGGCTTCCAGAATGCGCCCAGCCCGCCGAGCCCCGCGATCAGCACGACCGCGCGGCCCTCGCCGTGGCTTTCGTAATGAACGGCGTTCATCGCGGCCGCCGCCGTCACTGCTTGTCCGCAGCCGTCGCGAAGACGGTGCGCGCCTCGATTTCGGCCACGTTCTCCGGACGGTCGAACGGCTCGGGCGCCGCTTCGCCCGGCGCACGCGTGCGGCCGATATCGCGGAAGAAGGTCTCGAGGCCCGACGGCACGAAGAACCAGGCCCAATGCAGGTCGGTATCCCCGTCGTTGATGAACGTGTGCGTGCGCAGCTTGCCAAGGAAGAGCGTCGTGCCTGCGCCCAGCCGGTACTCCTCTCCGTCCAGGATCGCCTTGCCCGATCCCGAGATGAAGTGCAGCACTTCCTCATTGGCATCGTGCGAGTGCTTGCGCACGACACCGCCCGGCGGCAACGTCTGCGTGCCCGCCGAAAACGGCACGTCCATCGGCACGAGGTGCGGCGCGACATGCACCGACGCATGGCCGTTGGCCGGCTTCGGCTGCCAGTAGCTTTCCTCGCCGTCCGGCGTCACGACCATGTACTTGCCGCCCGCACGCGCAGCTTCGTGGACGGCACCCTTGGTTTCCTGCGTATCCGTTGCTGCCGGATGATTCATTTGTCACCTCATCTGAAAGCGGGCTCGCTGGCCAGCCATGCGGCCGCCCTGGAGAAACCCTAGTAAACGATTACATTTTCCAGGCTATTTTTCTAGACATCAGCGCCTGCCTCACCGCTCTGCCACATCCTGATTCAGCCAAATCGACCGCTGAAAGCTCGAACACTGAGCCGATGACTGCATCCTAGCGAGATTCACAAACTATGTAAAGGATTTCATTTTCGCTGATGCTCGGCTATGATTTTGATCAAATCGATCGGCCGGCCCCGATTCGCTGGAAACAGCGTCAGGCCGCCGTTTCGAGGCCCCATGCGTAGCGGGCGACCCGCCCCCTGCCAAGCGGGCGTTACTGAAAAATTTTCATCTTTCGACTGAGGAATGACATGAACGTCTTCGCTGATACCCGTCTCGAGCATGACTTGCTTGGCGACCTCCCGGTTCCGGCCAACGCCTACTACGGCATCCACACGGTGCGCGCGATCGACAACTTTCCGATCAGCGGCGTCACGGTCGGCAGCTACGCCGCACTGGTCCGGGCTCTCGCCGAAATCAAGGGGGCCGCAGCACTGGCCAACGCCGATCTCGGCCTGCTGTCGCGTGACAAGGCCGACTGGATCGTCGATGCGTGCCGGGAAATCCGCGAGGGTGCACTCCACGACCAGTTCCCGATCGACGTGATTCAGGGCGGTGCCGGCACGTCGACGAACATGAACGCGAATGAAGTCATCGCGAATCGCGCGCTGGAGATTGCCGGGCACAATCGCGGCGAATACGCGTTCCTGCATCCGAACGAAGACGTCAACATGAGTCAGAGCACGAACGACGTGTACCCCACGGCGATCAAGCTCGCACTGCAACGGCTCATCGTCGAACTGGTTGCCGCGATGGCGGAACTGCGTGGCGCGTTCGATGCAAAGGCGGAGGCGTTCGCGACCGTGCTGAAAATGGGGCGAACGCAATTGCAGGATGCCGTGCCGATGACGCTCGGGCAGGAATTCGCGTCGTATGCCGTGATGCTCGCCGAGGACGAAGCGCGCCTGACCGAGGCCGCAGCCCTGCTGCGGGAGATCAATCTCGGCGCCACCGCGATCGGGACCGGCATCACCGCGCACCCCGACTATGCGGCCAGCGTGTGCCGGCATCTGAACGCGATCACGGGCCTCGACTTCGTGACCGCCTCGAACCTGATCGAGGCGACCCAGGACGTCGGCGCGTTCGTGCAACTGTCGGGCGTACTGAAGCGCGTCGCCGTGAAGCTGTCGAAAGTCTGCAACGATCTGCGCCTGTTGTCGTCCGGCCCGCGCGCAGGGCTCGGCGAGATCAACCTGCCGCCGCGCCAGGCCGGCTCGAGCATCATGCCCGGCAAGGTCAACCCGGTGATCCCGGAAGTCGTCAACCAGATCGCGTTCGAAGTGATCGGCAACGACATCACGATCACGCTGGCGGCCGAAGGCGGGCAACTTCAGCTGAATGCGTTCGAGCCGATCATCGCGCATAGCCTGTTCAAGAGTCTCGTGCACCTGAAAGCGGGCTGCGAGACGCTGACGCGCCGCTGCGTGGTCGGCATCACCGCGAATCGCGAACACCTGCTCGACGGCGTGCAGCGATCGATCGGCATCGTGACCGCGCTGAACCCGTACATCGGCTATGCAAACGCGACCGAAGTCGCGCGGCTCGCACTCGAATCGGGGCGAAGCGTGTCGGAAATCGTGCTGGAGCGCGGGCTGCTGAGCACCGATGAACTGGCGGCGATCCTGCGCCCCGAAGTGCTGACCGAACCGGCCGCGCAGGTGCGCATTCAGCTCAGGCGCTAACACGAAGACCCATTGGTGACGTGCCGGCGGCACGTCACGCTATTCTGGACGGCCCATCGTGACCGATCGTTTCGCGACCGCATCGTTTTCCTGGTACGGCCTGCTGGCCGGAGCCATCGCGCCCTGCTGCCTCATGATCGCGGGGCTCGGATTGCTCGCCCTGGTCGCAACGACGTTCGGCGCGGTAACGTATTGCGACTTTCGTCGCGGCGATCGACGCGTCGCCCTTTTTAATCCGGCAGGAGTTCAGGTTGCACGACCCCGTGAATACAGAGCACATCAAAGCGATCGCATTCGATTTTGACGGCGTCATCCTGGATTCCGTCCAGTTGAAAGCCGACCTGTTCGTCGAGTGCTACGGCGACCGCGTCGACGCAACCCAAAGGGCCGCGATCCTCGCGTATCAGGCGCTGCACGGCGGGATCGGCCGCGTGGAGAAATTCCGCTACTTCGAACGCGCCGTGTTCGACAGAGAACCGGACGACGCAACCGTGGCAACGCTCGCGAATCAGTACAGCAGCTTGCTGATGGCGCGCATCGGCTCGTGCATGGAACTGCCGGGCGCCCGTGCGTTTCTGGAACGCATGCACGGGAAGCTGTCGTTGCACCTTGTATCGGGAACGGCTCACCGTGATCTCGTCGCGATTACCGCGCAACGCCGGCTCGATCGCTATTTCGAAACCATAGTCGGATCCCCGACCACCAAGATCGACGCGTTTTCCGACGTGGTTCGATTCGGCTCCTGGCTTCCCGGTCAGGTCCTCGCCATCGGCGATTCGATCACCGAGTTGCACGCCGCGGATCACATCGGAATGCCATTCGTCGGCATCGTCGCGCCGGGCGAGCCGAATCCGTTTCCACCTCGCATCGAGGTGTTCGAGGATATGGAAGCGTTGAATCGGGCGTGGTGCCGGTAAGGGCAATGCCGGCCGCGTCCTGACGGGATAGTTGCGCTACCGCCGGCCTTCAGGTCACACGCATGATCTGTCGACCGAGGCAGTGACTGCGAGCCCATTGGCATCTGAAAGTCCATCGCCCGGTGTGCGCATCGGAACCCGCGAAACGCCTCTTCACAGCATCATTTCGAAAGAAGCGCGTGCTCCCGTACATGGAATGGAACGTACGTGAACACACCGGACTACCCCGCGTCACGCGCCCCCGAAGTACCGCAGCGCCAACGCCACCCAATACCGCACCCCCGCCGGAATGATCTCGTCGTTGAAATCGTATTTCGGGTGATGCAGCGCCGGTGCAGCCATACCGGCCGGCGAATTGCCGATCAGCACGTATGCGCCGGGCCGCTCCTCCAGCATGAAGCCGAAATCTTCGGACGTCATGTTCGGCGGCACGTCGCGGTGCAGGCGTTCGTCGCCGAACGCATCGTGAATCACCGCTTCGCAGAATGCCGTCTCCGCCGGCGTATTGACCGTCGCGGGGTAATACTGAAAGAACTCGACGTCGACCTGCGCGCCATACGCATGCGCCAGCGCCTCGCACGTGCGCTGGACGTCGTGCTGCAGTTGCTGCTGCAATGCCGACGACAGCGTGCGGATCGTGCCGCGCAGCTCGGCGCTGTCCGGAATGACGTTGTCCGTGGTTCCCGCATGGAACATGCACACGGAAATGACGGCCGGATCGACGGGATCCTTGTGCCGTGCGGCGATGGTCTGGCATTGCAGCACCATCGAGCAGGCGAGCGGCACGGGGTCGATGCCCAGATGCGGCTGCGCCGCATGCGCGCCCTTGCCGGTTACCGTGATACTGAACCGGGAGCCCGCAGCCATGATCGGGCCAGTGCGCAAGCCGAAATGCCCGGCGGGCAAACCGGGCCAGTTGTGCATGCCGAACACGGCTTCCGTCGGATACTGCTCGAACAGCCCGTCGTCGATCATCTTGCGCGCGCCCGCGCCGCCCTCTTCGCCGGGCTGGAACACGAAATGGACCGAGCCGGGCAACTGCGGCAAGTCCTTCAGGATGCGCGCGGCCCCGAGCAACATGACGGTGTGGCCGTCGTGCCCGCACGCATGCATGATCCCGTGCGTGCACGACGCATGCGCGAAGTCGTTCGCTTCGTGGATCGGCAGCGCATCGAGATCCGCGCGCAGCACGATTCCCCGGGCCGGATCCGCCCCGGGCAGGCTCGCGACGACGCCCGTGCCGCCCAGCCCGCGCGACACCGCGTAGCCAAGTGCTTCGAGCTCGCGCGCCACGACGTCCGCCGTCCGGTGTTCCTCGAATCGCAGCTCCGGATGCGCATGCAGATCGCGACGCAACGTCGCCCAGTGCGCACGATGCGCTTCGAGCAACGTGTCGGGGATGATGGGGTTGTCCAATCTCGGTACCTTTGCAAAACAAACCGGTTCAAACCGCGACGATAGCCGCAGTGCGCTGCATCAATCGTAGAAGCCCACGATCGACTTGACCTCCATGTACTCCTCCATGCCCTCGATCCCGTACTCGCGACCGTTGCCCGACTGCTTGTATCCGCCGAACGGGGCCTGCGGGTCCCATGCCGGGTAGTTCAGATGCACCTGGCCCGACCGGATGCGTGCCGCCACCGCGCGCACGCGTTCCTTGTCGGTGCCCTGCACGTGCGCACCCAGCCCGTAGACCGTGTCGTTCGCGATCGCGACGGCCTCGTCGACGGTATCGTAAGGGAGGATCGCGAGGACCGGACCGAAGATCTCCTGCTGCGCAATCGTCATGTCGGTGCGCACATCGGAAAAAATCGTCGGCCGCGCATAAAAGCCGCGGTCGCAACCGGCCGGCCGTCCGGGCCCGCCGGCGATGAGTTTCGCGCGTTCGTCGACGCCCGCGTCGATCATCTGCGCGACCCGGCCGAACTGCGCGCGATTGGCGAGCGGCCCGTGCGTCGTCGCGTCGGAAAACGGATCGCCGACGACGATCTGCTCCATCGCCGCGACGGCCAGCGCCTCGACGCTGCGCAGCATGGCGCGCGGGACGATCATCCGGGTCGGCGCGCTGCACGACTGGCCCATGTTCCGGAACGCGGCGGCTACGCCCGGCGCGATCGCGCGCGCCAGGTCCGCATCGGGCAGCACGAGGTTTGGCGACTTTCCGCCGAGCTCCTGCGCGACGCGCTTGACGGTCGGCGCGGCCGCCTGCGCCACGAGCACGCCCGCACGCGTCGACCCGGTGATCGACACCATGTCGACCTCCGGATGGCACGACAGCGCGGCGCCCACCGCGTCACCGCTGCCGCTCACCAGATTGAACACGCCGGCCGGCACGCCCGCGTCGGCGATCACTTCCGCGAACAGCAGCGCGCTGAGCGGCGACAGCTCGCTGGGCTTGAGCACCACGGTGCACCCAGCGGCAAGCGCCGGCCCGACTTTCGCGGTGATCTGATAGATCGGCCAGTTCCACGGCGTGATCAGCGCGCACACGCCGATCGGCTCGCGGACGACCGCGGTCGTTCCGCGCCGGGACACGAACGGGTAGCTGGCGAGATTGTCGCGCGCGACGCGAATATGTTCGGCCGCGAGCGGCACGTGGGCGCTGCGCGCATAGCCGAGCGGCGCGCCCATTTCCATCGCGAGCGCCGTGGCGAACAGTTCGGCGCGCGCCAGGATCAGCCCATGCACGCGGTCGAGCAGCGCGGCACGCTCGTGCGGCGCGGTCGCCGCCCAGCGCTCGAACGCGCGGCGCGCGGCCTGCACCGCGCGATCGGCATCGCGTGCGCTCCCGAGCGGAATCTCGCACAACGTCTCTTCGGTCGACGGGCTGACGACCGCGAACCGGTCGCCGCCGTCGGGCGCGACCCAGTCGCCGTCGATGAAGAACCGGTCGAGCCTGCCGGCCTGCTTCAGGCGATGAAGCAGTGAACTGACGGATGAATGCATTGCAGGATGTCCTTGAGTCGATACCAAGCGTGCGCTTCGGATCGAAGCGCATCGTTCGGGCGCCGCAACCACGGTCGCGGCCGCACATCAAAAATCGGCGACCTTGCCCCACGCGGATTCGGCGAAACGGCCGGGCCGATACGGCACCGGATCGACCAGCGGCGGCGCGCCGGTGGCGAGATCGGCGATCAAGTGCCCGGCGCCCGGGCCGATCCCGAAGCCGTGCCCGGAAAAGCCCGCCGCGAGAATCAGCCCCGGCACGCCCGGCACTTCGCCGATGCCCGGCACGCCGTCCGGCGTGCTGTCGACGAACCCGGCCCACGCGTGCGTGATCGTGGCTTCGCGCAGCTCGGGCAGCAGTTCGACCGCCCGGCGATACGTTTCGTTGACCGCCGACATGTCGGGCTTCGGATCGAGAATGCGGACCGCCTCCATCGGCGTCGGCGCATCGAGGCGCCAGCGCTTCAGCGTTTCGTGGCCGCCGCGCACCCCTTCGAGGCCGCCCGGCATCAGATTGCGCCAGCGCTTCGCGAACATCGGCACGAACTGCGGCGCGAAGCGCAGGAACTGCGGCGTCAGGTCGACGCGCGCGCGGCCGCTGATCGCCAGCGCGTAGCGGCCGTCGCTGCGGCGGGTCACGGACACGCCGGAGGTATACAGCGCGTCCGGCAGCGGCTGGGCGACGGGCGACACGCTCAGGATCGACTGGCGGACCGACGCCTGCGGGAAGCGGATGTCGAGCTGGCGGCAGAACGACGACGCCCACGCGCCACCGGCGAGCACGACCGTTTTGGTCTTGATGACGCCGGCTTCCGTGACGACGCCGCTCACGCGCCCGCCCGCGAGTTCGATCCCGCGCGCCGCGCAGTGCTGGTGGACGCTGCCGCCCAGCTTCATCAGCGCGGCGGCCACGGCCGGCGCGGCCTTGCCCGGATCCGCCGTGCCGTCGGTCGGCGAAAACACGCCGCCTTTCCACGACCGGCCCGTGACGTGCCCGCGCTCGCCGGCCTGCTTGCTGTCGAGCATGTAGGTCGTCACGCCGGCCGTCTTCGCGAATTCGCCCCAACTGGCCCAGCGCGACAGCTCGTCCTCGTCATTGCTGAGATACAGCAGCCCGCAGCGGTGAAAGCCCGTGTCTTCGCCCGATTCGACGGCGAATCGCTCCCACAGATCGATGCTCTTGCTTGCCATCGGCAACTCGCGCGCATCGCGGTTCTGCTGCCGGCACCAGCCCCAGTTGCGGCTCGACTGCTCGGCGCCGATGCGGCCCTTCTCGACCAGCGCGACCGACACGCCGCGCCGGGCGAGGTAGTAAGCGGTGAAGACGCCGATGATGCCGCCGCCGATCACGACGACGTCGGCCGTCGCCGGCAGCGTGGGCGAGGTTTCGATATGGCGCAGCGGAGGGGACATGGTCAGTCTCGTTCGGTTGATGCGGTGACGTTTTGCACGACGTAGAACTTCGCCACGCGTTCGCTGCTTTCCCATCCGATCGATGCGCCGCGCGGCACGAACAGCGCGTCGCCGGCGCCGAGCGACAGCACGCTGCCGTCGGGTGCGGCGAAGCGCACGCCGCCGTCCAGCAGGAACATGAATTCGTTCACGCGATGCGGGCGGACGATCCGGTGGTAAGGCGTCGAATCCCACGTGCCCGCGCAGTACCCGGCGCCGTCGTCGACAAACACGTTGTCGCTGCGGCACTGCGGCGCGGGGCCGAGCAGCACGTCCGCGGGCAGCGTCGACGACGGCTTGAAGTCGGCGTCGGCGCGCAGCGGAAAGAGGCCCTGCTTCGTCGGTTGCGCGCACGCGGCCGCGCAGAACGTCAGCAGCACGGGCGACGCCGCGCTGACGCGCAGCGCCGTGCCGCTGCCGATCGCGACGCCCTCGCCGGGCCGCAGCACCCACGGAGCGGCGCCGGCTGCCTCGAGCGTCAGCTCGCCTGCGACGACGACCAGGGTTTCGATGTGCGGATACGCCGCGATGTCGAGCGCGCCGGCGAAGCGGATGCGCCCGGCGGCCATCGCATCGGGCCCGTCCCACGCCACCTCCCGATGAAGCGCGAACGGATCGTTCTCGCCGAACGCCTGTTCGCGGAACGCGGTAGTGGAAGGCGTGCCGTCGGCACGATGCAACACGAAAACTGCGGTCATTTCTGCTCCTGTGCAATGCGCGGCGACCGGACTGAAAACCGTCGCGCGATATCGGAAACCTCTCGGGCGCGCACGCTCGCGCCTACGCGGCGTGACACGACGCCGCGCGATGTTCGGTACGTGTGCGTGTGGACGATGTTCGCGCCGGCGTGCCGCCCGGTCGCGCGATCATGTAGTCGCGCGGCGTGATCCCGAGCACCCGCCGGAAATGCCGGCACAGATGGCTCTGATCGAAAAACCCGACGTCGGTCGCGACGACCGACGGCGCGAGCCCGGCGCGCAACAGGTCTTGCGCGCGCCGCACCCGCACGAGGCACAGATACCGATGCGGCGACAGGCCGGTTTCGCTGCGAAAACGCGCGGTGAAACGCGACACGCTCAACCCGGCCACCGCCGCGAGCGTATCGAGATTCAGCGGCTGCGCGAACGAAGCGTCGATCGTGCGCAGCACGTCGCCGATCGCCGCCGATACGGGCCGCGCGCCACGCGCTGCGCGTGGCGTCGCGCCTTCGGCCGAATCGTGCAACGGGTCGAGCATGCCGGCCGTCCTCATGCCGCCGCCTTCAAGATTGCGGCCGGCACGGCGACGCCCGTGGACGAACAAACGAAATGCGCTTTCATGTCGAGTCCTCTGCGGCGCCCGCTTCAGTGCAGGAAATCCTGCACCCGGTAGTACGCGCCGACGAACGGCAGGAACCACGCGTGCCCGAAATGGCCGGGTATCGCCGGCCAGTCGAGCTCGCGCCACGGATTCGAGGCCGCCGCGCCATACAGCACGTCGGCCATCACGCGGCCCATGTGCACCGACATCTGCACGCCGTGGCCGCTGTAGCCCATCGAGTAATAAAGCCCTTCGTGCTGGCCCGCGCGCGGCAGCCGGTCGGCGGTGATGTCCACCAGCCCGCCCCAGCAGTAGTCGAACCGCACGTTGGCCAGTTCGGGGAAATAGCCGGCCATGCCGGCGCGCAGGACGTCGCCGCTTTTCGCGTCGGAGCGCGGGCTCGACATCGCGAAACGCGCGCGGCCGCCGAACAGCAGCCGGTTGTCGGGCGTCACGCGAAAGTAGTTGCCGATCTGGCGCGACGTCACGTACGCACGGTGATGCGGGAACAACCGGTTCAACTGCGCGGCGGGCAGCGGCTCGGTGACGACGATGAAGCTGCCGACCGGCGCGATGCGCCGCCGGAACCACGCGAACGGGCCGTGCTGCGACGCGCCGGTCGCGACCAGCACGCGATCGGCGACGATCGTGCCGCGCGTGCAGGTGATCGTGTGGCGCTCGCCGTCCAGCCGCTCCAGCTGCGTGACGGCCGCCTGCTCGTAGACGCGCGCGCCGGCGCGCACGGCCGCCTGCGCCAGCCCAACGCCGAACTTGCCCATGTGCATCTGCGCGCCGTTGCGCTGCAGGAGGCCGCCATAGAAACCGTCGGACGCGATTTCGTCGCGGATCCGCGATGGCTCGATCAGTTCGATGTCCGGATCGACCTCGCGCCGCAATGCGTCGAACGTCTTCGCGAGCCCCGCGAAATGCTGCGGCTTCGCGGCGAGCTTGAGCTTGCCCGCACGCCGGAAGTCGCAGTCGATCGCGTGCTCGGTGACGATGGTCTCGACGCTCTTCACCGCGCTCTCGTACGCGCGATAGAACTGCTTCGCCTGTTCGGGGCCGATCCGCGCGGCAAGCGATGCGTAGTCCTGCGCGACGCCCGTGTTGCACTGGCCGCCGTTGCGTCCGGACGCTTCGCTCGCGACCTGCGCGGCTTCGAGCACGACCACCGACACGCCGCGCTGCGCGAGCGCGAGCGCCGCCGACAGGCCGGTAAAGCCGCCGCCGATCACGACCACGTCGGCACGCCCTTCGACGGGGCCCTCGCAGCCGGCGCGAAACGCGGGGCGGGTATCCAGCCAGTACGATTCGAATTTCATCGGATTCTTCTCTTGCCTTCCGGCGACGACGATCGGCGACCGTTCAATGGGAATCATTTAATCACCGTCAAAAACCGCAGTTGCCGCGTATTCGCGCACGGCACGCGCACAAATCGCCGTTTTGCACGCGCGCCGCAGCAGACTCTGCGGCGCGCCGGCCGCCGCGACACGCGCGAGGCCGGCCGGCGCATTGCGCGCTACAGCCGCACCGGATGAACCGGTACGACGCCGGCCTGCACCGGCTCCGCCTGGAAGCGCACGAGGTCTTCCTCGCTGCGATGGCACAGCACCTGCGCGCCGTTTTCGAGCGTGCGCAACGCGGGGGCCGTCCGGTTGCATACGCCGTCCACCCGCATCGCGCAGCGCGAGAGGAACGGGCACAGCTCGGCGTCGTCCGCGCTCGCGCCGATCGGCACCAGCGGCCGGTGGCAGCGCTCGGCGGCGCCGTCGAGCCAGCCCGCGTGCAGCTCGGGCGCGGACGACACGAGCAGGTGCGAATACGGGTGGTACGGCGGCGCGCACAGCGCGTCGCGGCTGCCGGTTTCGACGCGGCGGCCCGCGTACAGCACGACGATGTCGTCGCTGATCGCGCGCACCTTCGCGATGTCGTGCGTGATGAATATGTACGACACGCCGAGCTTCGCCTGCAGGTCGCGCAGCAGATCCATGATCGCGGCGCCAACCACCGTATCGAGCGCCGACGTGACTTCGTCGCACAGGATCAGGTCGGGTTCGGCCGCGAGCGCGCGCGCGAGGTTCACGCGCTGCTTCTGCCCGCCGGACAGCTCGCCGGTACGCCGCCCGGCCACCGCCTGCGGCAGCCGCACGAGCTCGAGCAGCTCCGCGACGCGCTGCCGCGCACGCGCGCCCTTGATCCCGTGATAGAACGCCAGCGGCCGGGCCAGCGTGCGCTCGACGGTATGCACCGGATTGAGCGCGGTATCGGCGTTCTGGAACACGATCTGCACGCGGCGGTGCTGCTCCTTGGTGCGCTTGACGATGTCGCGCGCGAGCGGCTCGCCGTCGAGCAGGATCTCGCCGCCCGTCGCCGGCACGAGGCCCGCGATCACCTTCGCGAGCGTCGTCTTGCCGGAGCCCGATTCGCCGATCACGCCGACCGTCTGCCCGCGCCCGATGCGCAGGTCCACTTCGTGCAGGATCACTTTCGCGGGCCAGCCTTTCGCGGTGCGGCCGCCGTACCCGGCGATCGCGCCGCGCACGTCGAGCAGCGGCGCCGGTGCGGCAGGCGCCGGCTTCGCGTCGCGTTCGGCCTCGCTCGGCGTGACCGCCGCGATCAGGCTCTGCGTGTACGGATGCGCCGGCGCATGCAGGATCTGTTCGGTATCGCCCGCCTCGCGGATCACGCCGTCGCTCAGCACGACGATCCGGTCGGCCATCTGCGCGACCACCGCCAGATCGTGCGACACGTACACCGCGCTCATCCCGTAACGCCGGATCACGCTCTTGAACGCCTGCAGCACGTCGATCTGCGTGGTCACATCGAGCGCGGTGGTCGGCTCGTCGAGGATCACGAGCTCCGGATCGGTGATCAGCGCCATCGCGGCCATCAGGCGCTGCAACTGCCCGCCCGACACCTGGTGCGGATAGCGCTTGCCGATCGTCTCCGGCTCGGGCAGCGCCAGCGCGCGAAACAGCTCGACGGCCTTGGCCTGCGCGTCGCGCTTCGTCAGCGTCTTGTGAATCAGCGCGCTCTCGATCACCTGATCGAGAATCGTGCGCGACGGGTTGAACGAGGCCGCGGCGCTCTGCGCGATGTATGCGACCTTGCGGCCGCGCAGCGCGGTCAACGCGGACGCGGGCAGCGTGCAGACGTCCGTGCCGCCGAGCTTCACCGAGCCGCCGGCGATCCGGCAGCCGGCGCGCGCATGGCCCATCAGCGACAGCGCGATCGTCGTCTTGCCGGAGCCGGACTCGCCGATCAGCGCGAGCACTTCGCCGCGCCGGATGTCGAAGTCGACGCCGTGGACGATCGTCGTTTCCTCGCCGCCCGGCCGGCCGCCGACCACGCGCAGCCCGCGCACCTCGACGAGCGGGTTCGATTCGTGTTGCATCAGTGTCCTCCGGCGGCGCCGGCCGCGCCCTTGCGGCGGCCGCGATGCGGCAGGCCGTCGATCATCAGGTTGACGCCCACCGTCAGGATCGCGATCGCGACCGCGGGCATGATCGCGACGGCCGAGCCGTCGCCGAGGCTCGCGATGTTCTCGCGCACGAGCGAGCCGAGATCCGCGTAAGGCGGCTGCACGCCCAGCCCGAGAAAGCTGAGGCCGCTCAGCAGCAGCACGACAAACGTGAACCGCAGGCCGGTATCCGCGAGCATCGGATGGATCATGTTCGGCAGCATCTCGACGCAGGCGATGTACAGCGCGCCTTCGCCGCGCGCCTTCGCCACCTGCACGAATTCGAGCGTGCTGATGTTGACCGCCAGCGCGCGCGCGATCCGGTACGAGCCCGGCATGTAGCTGACCGCGGCCGTCAGGACCAGCAGCGGCAGCGACGAGCCGAACGCGGCGACGAACATCAGCGCGAACATCTTCGACGGAATCGATGTGAGCGCATCGAGCAGCCGGCTCATCGTCTCGTCGACCGCGCGGCCCGACACCGTGGCGAGCAGCCCGAGCGTCGTGCCGGTCACCGCGGCGAGCAGCACGGCCGCGAGCGCGAGCAGCACGGTCAGCCGCGTGCCGTACAGGATGCGGCTCAGCATGTCGCGGCCGAGGAAGTCGGAGCCGAACGGCAGCTTGCCGCCGAACGGCGCGAACACGTCCTGCGTGACGATCGCGCCGACGTCGTGCGGCGCGAGCAGCGGCGCGAACACGGCGATGAACAGCATCAGGCCGACCATCGCCAGGCCGACACGGCCGCCGGCCGTGAGTTTCACGCGCGCGGCGCGGCGCTTGCGCGGCTGTTCGGGGGCCGGCGCGGCGGGCGGCGTTGCGCCGCCCCACGGGGGTTGCTGATCGCCTGACGGCGGCAGCGCACTGCT
Source organism: Burkholderia sp. JKS000303 (assembly GCF_002563755.1). Taxonomy (NCBI): domain Bacteria; kingdom Pseudomonadati; phylum Pseudomonadota; class Betaproteobacteria; order Burkholderiales; family Burkholderiaceae; genus Burkholderia; species Burkholderia sp. JKS000303. Next base: position 464,814 of record NZ_PDBZ01000002.1, on the reverse strand, counting down.
GCGTTGTACGGGTTCGGACGGGTGCATGGGGGGCATCTCGTAAGGAAGACGGGGCGCTCAGGTCCGCAGTCTCGGGTTCGACACGATCGAGCACAGGTCGGCTAGCAGCACGAGCATCAGGTAGGCGACGCAGAAGATCAGCGTGCACGCCTGGACCAGCGGGAAATCGCGGTTGCTGACGGCATCGACCATCAGGCTCGCCAGGCCCGGATAGTTGAAGATCGTCTCGACGACGATCACGCCGCCGAGCAGATACGACAGGCTCAGCGCGATCGCATTGGCGATCGGGCCGATCGCGTTCGGCAACGCATGGCGCAGCACGACGCGCGCGGGACTCGCGCCCTTCAGCACGGCCATCTCGACATACGATGCGCTCAACTGCTCGATCACCGCGGCGCGTGTCATGCGGGCCATCTGCGCGATCACGACCGCGCACAGCGTCAGCACCGGCATCGCATACGCGCGCAGGAAATCGTGCAGGCTGTCGATCGGGCCGCCGTACGACAGCGCGGACAGCCAGCGCAGCTTCACCGCGAACACGAGCACGGCGACCGTCGCGATCAGGAATTCCGGCGTCGCGACGAGCGACAGCGTGCCAAGGCTGATCACGCGGTCGACCACCGACTCGCGCTTGACGGCCGCGAGGATGCCGAGCAGCAGCGCGATCGGCACCGACACGGCGGTCGTGATCGCCGCGAGCGTGAGCGATTTCGGCAGGCGTGTGCCGATCATCTCGGACACCGGCATGTCGCCGGACAGTGACCGGCCGAAATCGCCGTGCAGCAGCCCGACGAGCCAGTGCGCGTAACGCACGTGCGCCGGCATGTCGAGACCGAACTGCTGGCGCAGCGCGGCGACCGTCTCCGGCGTCGCCGACTGGCCGAGGGCGGCCTGCGCGGCGTCGCCCGGCAGCAGATTCGTGATGGTGAAGATGATCGCGGACACGATCAGCAACGTCAGCGCGGTGACCGCGATGCGTCGGCCGATCAGGCCGATGAGAATTCGGTTCATGAAGCGACACTCCCGGAAAGGCCGCGCGCGGCCGGCGCGGTGGTTCGCACCGGCCGCATGGCGGCCGCCAGCCGCAACGTCATGCGTTCCACCACACGTTCTCGGCGAACATGAAGCCCATCATCCCGCCGGTCGGGATCGAACCGAGACCGGCGAGCCGCTTGTCGTAGCCGTCGAGGAAGCTGATGAAAGCCGGAATGCCGACCCGGCCCTGCTGCGACACGATCACCTGCATCTCGCCGTACATCTGCTTGCGCTTCGCGTCGTCGGTTTCCGAGCGCGCGGCGAGCAGCAATTGGTCGAACTTCACGTTCTTCCAGCCCGACTCGTTCCACGGCGCATCCGACTTGAAGAACTGCGTGAACAGCACGTCGGCGCTCGAGCGCGGGTTGATGTTGCCGAAGGTGAGCGGGTGCTTCATCCAGTGGTTCGACCAGTAGCCGTCGGGCGGCACGCGGTTCACCTGCAGGTTCAGCCCGATCTTCTGGCCGGATTGCTGCAGCAGCACGGCCATGTCGACCGAGCCGTTCGCGTCGGACGTCGCATACATCGGCGGCAGCGAAACGCCCAGCGCGCCGGCCTTCTGGAACAGGAATTTCGCCTTGTCCGGATCGTGCGGCCGCTGCGGCAGCGACGCGTTGAAGTAGCGATGCCCCGGCGGAATCGGCTGGTCGTTGCCGATCACCGAGTAGCCGCGGAACACCGCCGAGCGGATCTGCTCGCGATTGAACAGGTACTTCATCCCTTCGACGAAATCGGGGTTCGCGACGATCGGGTTGTCGCTGCGCATGATCAGGTCGGTATAGAGCCCCGACTTGGTTTCCTTCAGCGCGTAGCCCGACGTCGACGCGACGCGCTGCGTCGAGCGCGGATCGATCGCGTTGATCAGGTGCACGTCGCCCGAGAGCAGCGCGTTCAGGCGCGCGGCGCTGTCGCCGATGCCGATCAGCTCGATCTCGTCGAGATACGGCATGCCCGGCTTGAAGTAGCTGTCGTTGCGCACGCCGATGGTCGACACGCCCGGCTTGAACGATTTCAGCTTGTACGGGCCGCAGCCGATGCCGCTGCTGAAGTCGGTCGTGCCGTCCTTGGTGATCACGAGCTGCGGCGTCGCGAGGATCACCGGCAGGTCCGCGTTCGCGCTCACGAGCGTCAGCGTGACTTCGTCGGGGCCGCTCGCCTTCACGTCGGCGAACTGGTCGGCGAGCGGCTTGACCTTCGATGCGGTGGCCGGGTTCTTGTGGCGCATCAGCGAATACACCACGTCGGCCGGGCCGACCGACTTCCCGTCGTGGAACGTGACGCCCTTGCGCAGCTTGATGATCCAGGTCTTCGCGTCGGTCGTGTGCAGCGACTCGGCGAGGTTCATCTGCGGCGTGAGGCTTTGATCCAGTTGCGTGAGGCCGCTGTAGAACATGAAGAAGCGGATGTAGTCGGCGCCCGTCGAGCCCTTGGCCGGGTCGAGCGTGTCGGCCGTCGAACTCGATTCGTTCGCGACCCGGATCTTGCCGCCGCGCTTGGGAGCCGGCGCCGCGAATGCAGCGCCGGGCTTCATCAGCAGTCCGCCGGCGCCGGCGGCCATCATGCCGCTCGCCGCCATGACCCGCATCATGTCGCGGCGCGTAAAACCGCCATTGCCGCCGTTGTCGATATCGTCGCTCATCCGAACTGCTCCTGACTGTGGAAAGTGGGTCCTGGGGTCCAGCGTGGTTCGATAAATTCGCCGCTTTCGCCTGCTGGTAGCGAATGCAACGTCATGCGTATTACGTTCATTTAAGCATCGCCAAAATGCGGGTTGTCGCGATTCGGGGCGGCTGCACGATACGATTCGACCGTTTTGGACCGCCTGCGCAGCATGATTTGCTGCGCGTCCCGGCGCACCGCCGTTTGCCCGGCGAAGAGGTGCGGGCGCGCGCTCGAAACGTTCGTCGGAGGATTGCCTGTTCCATCGAAGCCGGCCGGTGCGACGGCGCGCGGCTCGGCCGGCGCCGAACCTGCGCGCGTACGCGACCTGCAGGTTCGAATTCCTGGCGCGCACTGACGGGCGCAACATGAAGGAGCGGGACGTGATGCGCTTTGCGCGTGACGCCGGCGCGTTCGCACCGGAGGCCGGAGAGACGATCGAATTCGGCGCGGGCGATCTGCGGGCGATCCGGGACGATTCACGATCGATCCACGGAAGCGCGCCGCAAGTGCCGAAGAACCGCGACCGCCGCGCGGCACGACGCGCAAGATTCGCGCGACGTTCCGGCGCCTGCGCCCGGCCGCGCGCACGGGTTTTCCCGGGCAGCGCGGCGGGCCGGCGGCAAACCGCGCGACGCGCCGCCGCGCGGCCGACGGGGCGCTTACAGCCCGAGCTGCGTCGCGAGATGGCCGATGTCGGACACTTCGTAGTAGTTGTAGAACGGCGTGCCCGGCTCGTGGCCGCGGTTCACGAACGCCTTGTGCTTGATCCCGAGATCCTCGGCCGTCATCAGGTCGTAGCGCAGGCTCGACGACACGTGCAGCACGTCCTCCGGCTTGCAGCCGAGCTTGCCGAACATGTATTCGAAGCCCTGCATGCGCGGCTTGTACGACTGCGCCTGCTGCGCGGTGAACACCGCATGGAACGGCGCGCCGAGCTTGTCGACGTTGCTCATGATCTGCTCGTCCATGGCGTTCGACAGGATCACCAGCTTGTATTTCTTCGCGAGTCGCGACAGCCCGGCCGGCACGTCCGGATGCGGGCCCCACGTCGGCACCGCGTGATAGAAGCGCTCGGCCTCGGCTTCGTCGAACGTCACGCCGACGCGCGCGCAGGTGCGGCGGATCGCGTTGACGACGACGTCGCGGTACGGCTTCCATGCGCCGAGCACTTCGTCGAGCCGATAGGCGGCGAACGCGCGCACGAAGTCCTCCATCGCGACCGGCGACAGCCGTTCCGCGTAGATCTCGCGCGCCAGGTCCGCCATCTGGAAGCGGGTCAGCGTGCCGTAGCAGTCGAAAGTGATGAACTTCGGTTCAAACTGAATCATGGTGCGTCCTGTCGGTGTGAAGCCCCGGCAGGGCCGGGGACGGGCTGGGTTGTACGAAATTGAATCAAGGCAAAAAACCCGGCGCGCGTCGTTCGGCGCCGCCCAAAACGCAGAATCGCCGCGTGTTGGGCGCGCTGCACGGCACGATCTGCGGTGCCATCCGGCGCGCTGCGCTCGGGCCGCCCGGCCGGCGGGCGTCGGCGGGCGATGCGGCCCGCCGGCCGGCGGCAACGCCAACGGCACCGGCACCGGCACCGGCACCGGCACCGGCACCGGCACGTTCATCGTAGTGCGGGTTCCACAGCAGGCGCTGTCGGATTGACGGGGCGCGCCGGCACGATGCGCGCGTTCGTGCGTGCCAATCGAGCGGATTTGCGTCGATCGCTTCGGCGCGCCCCCCCGCCGCCGCAAAACAGGCGAATCGTCCTATCCGGGTCGCGGCGGCGCTGGCAGAGTAAATGCGTCATTCCTACCCCTCCGGAGTCCGGCGTGTCCGATCTCAACTCTTCCCGCACGCTTATTTATCGCCCCTTCGGCGAAGCCGACCTGCCCGCGGCGCATCGCCTGTCCGAAGCGGTCAAGTGGCCGCACCGCCTCGACGACTGGCGCTTCGCGCTCCAGCTCGGCAACGGCTTCGTCGCCGAAGACGAAGCCGGCATCGTCGGCACCGCGATCGGCTGGCGCTTCGGCGACGCGCACGCGTCGCTCGGCATGGTCATCGTGTCGCCCGAGCGCCAGGGCTGCGGCATCGGCCGCGAACTGCTCACCCGGGTCGTCGACAGTCTCGGGACGCGCACCATTTTTCTGCACGCGACGCCGTCCGGCGAACCGCTCTACGTGAAGTTCGGCTTCGAGGCAATCGGCACGATCGACCAGCACCAGGGCGCCGCGTTCCGGCCGCCGCTGATCTCGCTGCCGCCGGGCGAGCGCCTGCGCCCGCTCGGCACGAACGACGGCCCGCGCCTCGCGGCGCTCGCATCGCGCGCGGCGGGCTATCCGCGCGACGCGGTGATCGAGGCGCTGCTCGGCGTCGCGAACGGCATCGCGCTCGACCGCGACGGCGAACTGCTCGGCTTCGCGCTGTTCCGACGCTTCGGCCGCGGCCACGTGATCGGCCCGGTGATCGCGCCGGACGCGCTGCGCGCACAGGCGCTGATCAGCCACTGGCTCGCGCTGCACGAAGGGATGTTCGTGCGCATGGACGTGCCGGGCGACAGCGGCCTGTCGGACTGGCTGCAGGGGCTCGGGCTGCCGCGCGTCGATACCGTCGTCGCGATGGTGCGCGGCGCGGCGCCCGCGCACGACCCGGCGGTGCGCACGTTCGCGATCGTGAACCAGGCGCTCGGTTGAGCGGCACGCACGATGAGCTTTCTCTACAAGGCCGACCCGGTGCGCGGCGCGCAATGGGCGCAGCGTTTCGCACAACTTGCCCCTGACCTGCCGTTCCGGATCTGGCCGGACATCGGCGACGCCGCCGCCGTCCGGTATCTCGCCGCATGGCAGCCGCCCGACGATCCGGTCGCGCTGCTGCCGAATCTCGAAGTCGTGTTCTCGGTGGGCGCCGGCATCGATCAGTTCGACCTGTCGTGCGTGCCCGCGCATATCCCGGTCGTGCGCATGATCGAGCCGGGCATCGTCGAAGGGATGGTCGAGTACGTGACGCAGGCCGTGCTGACGATCCACCGCGACCTGTTCGACTACGCCGCGCAGCAGCGCGAACAGGTGTGGCGCGAGAAGCCCGTGCGCGCGGCCGCGTCGCGGCGCGTCGGCGTGCTCGGGCTCGGCACGCTCGGCCAGGCCGTGCTCGACACGCTACGCCGCTTCGGCTTCCCGTGCGCCGGCTGGAGCCGCACGCCGCGCACGCTCGACGGCATCGACTGCTACGCGGGTGACACGGAACTCGACGCGTTCCTCGCTCGTACCGACATCCTGATCTGCCTGCTGCCGCTCACGGCCGATACGCGCGGGCTGCTCGGCGCGCGCGTGTTCGATGCGCTGCCGGCCGGCGCGTCGCTCGTGCAGGTCGGGCGCGGCCCGCAGCTCGACGAGGCCGCGCTGCTCGCGGCGCTCGCGAGCGGCCGGCTCGACAGCGCGATCCTCGACGTGACGGACCCCGAACCTTTGCCGGCGGGCCACCCGTTCTGGGCACATCCGCGCATCCGGATCACGCCGCACATCGCCAGCGCGACGCGGCCCGACACGGCCGTCGACGCCGTCCTCGCGAATCTCGCGCGCCATCGCGCGGGCCAGCCGATGCTCGGCGTCGTCGATCGCGTGCGCGGTTACTGATGCGCCGACGCGCGCACACGGCCCCGCGGGGCGCGCAGCAGAAAATGCCGAAGCGCCCCGCACAAACACCGCGTTCATACGTTTCAGACTGCAAATTGAAGACGCGCGCGGAATGCTCGCCCGGTAGCATGACTTCACTGCCGACACCCGACGAGAGTCCTGCCCGCCATGAACCAAGCCGCACTGATCGAAGCCGATCGTCAACACCTGATCCATCCCGTCGTCAACTATCGCGTGCATGAAGCGCGCGGCGTCACCGTGCTCGAATCCGCCGACGGCGTGTTCCTGCGCGACGGCGACGGCAACACGCTGCTCGACGCGTTCTCGGGCCTGTGGTGCGTCAACGTCGGCTACGGCCGCGACAGCATCGTGAAGGCCGCCGCCGAGCAGATGGCGAAACTGCCGTACGCGACCGGCTATTTCCATTTCGGCTCGCAGCCGGCGATCGAGCTGGCCGAACGGCTCGCTTCGCTTGCCCCGCCGTCGCTGAATCGCGTGTACTTCACGCTCGGCGGCTCGGACGCGGTCGATTCCGCCGTGCGCTTCATTACCCATTACTTCAACGCGACCGGCCGCCCGTCGAAGAAGCAGATGATCGCGCTCGAACGCGGCTATCACGGCTCGTCGTCGATCGGTGCCGGCCTCACCGCGCTGCCCGCGTTCCACCGCCATTTCGACCTGCCGCGCGCGGACCAGCATCACATCCCGTCGCCCTACCCGTACCGCAATCCGCTCGGCGACGATCCGCAGGCGCTGATCGCCGCGTCGGTCGCCGCGCTGGAGGCGAAAGTCGCCGAACTCGGCGCGGACAACGTCGCCGCCTTCTTCTGCGAACCGGTGCAAGGCTCGGGCGGCGTGATCGTGCCCCCGGCCGGCTGGCTGAAGGCGATGCGCGACGCGTGCCGGCGCCTCGGCATCCTGTTCGTCGCCGACGAGGTGATCACCGGCTTCGGCCGCACGGGCCCGCTGTTCGCGTGCGAGACAGAACAGGTCGACCCGGACCTGATGACCGTCGCGAAGGGCCTGACCGCCGGCTATGCGCCGATGGGCGCGGTGCTGATGTCCGACGAAATCTACGAAGGCATCGCGGGCAGCCGCACGGAGTCGGCCGCGGTCGGCCACGGCTACACGTATTCCGCGCACCCGGTCAGCGCCGCGATCGGCCTCGAAGTGCTGAAGCTGTATCACGAAGGCGGGCTGCTCGCGAACGGCCAGGCGATGGCGCCGCGCTTTGCCGCGGGCCTCGACGCGCTGCGCGCGCATCCGCTCGTCGGCGACGCGCGCTCGGTCGGCCTGCTCGGCGCGCTCGAACTGGTGGCCGACAAGGCGCACAAGACGCGCTTCGACGCCGCGCTGAACGTGCCCGACAAGATCGCCGCGGCGGCCTACGCGAACGGCGTGGTGTTTCGCGCGTTCGGCGACGGCACGCTCGGTTTCGCGCCAGCATTGAGCTTCACCGCGGGCGAGTTCGACCTGCTGTTCGAGCGCGTGCGCCAGACGCTCGACGACGTGCTGGCCGACACGGGCGTGCAGCGTGCGCTCGACGCCGCGCACGCCCAGCCGGCCTGAGCAGGCCAAGGGAAAGCCGGGCTTGTGGCAGCCATCATTCGACTCTAAAGTAACCGGACATTCCATTTTTTTCCCTCTCACGAGAACATGACGGACAGCAAGCTGGATCGCATCGACCTGCGCATCCTTTCCCAGTTGCAGAAACGCGGCCGCATGACCAACGTCGAACTGGCCGATGCGGTCGGACTGTCGCCCAGTCCGTGCCTGATCCGCGTGAAGCGGCTGGAAAAGGCCGGTTACATCGGTGGTTACGGCGCGCACATCCAGCTCGAGAAGCTCGGCGACGTGCAGGTCGTGTTCACCGAGGTCACGCTGGCCGACCACCGGCGCGAGGACTTCGACCGTTTCGTCGCGGCGATTCGCAACGTCGACGAGATCGTCGAATGCCACCTCGCGAGCGGCGGCTACGACTACCTGCTCAAGTTCATCACGCGCAGCGTGAGCCATTACCAGACGATCGTCGAAGGGCTGCTCGAGCAGAACATCGGCATCGAGAAGTATTTCAGCTACGTGATCATCAAGTCGCCGTTCGTCAAACGGCACTACCCGCTCGAATCGCTGTTCGGCGAACGCCACTGACGCACGGCGTGCGGCCCCCCTGCGACGCGGCAGCGCCCCTGTCCGCACCGGGACGCCGCGCGCCCGCGCCGCCGCCGAACCGCTTCCCCCAAGGACCTGTCATGCCGCATACGCTGTCCCGAACCGAACTCGTTCGTACCGCCAACCTGATCGACGGCGAGTGGCGCGATGCGCTCGACGGCCGCCGCTTCGCCGTCACCGATCCGGCGACGCTCGACGCCGTCGCCGACGTGCCCGACAGCGCCGCCGCCGACGCGCGCGCCGCCACCGACGCGGCCGCACGCGCGCTGCCCGCATGGCGCGCGACACCCGCGCGCGAACGTGCCGCGATCCTGCGTGCGTGGCATGCGGCGATCGTCGCGCACACCGACGATCTCGCGAAACTGATGTCGCGCGAACAGGGCAAACCGCTCGCCGAAGCGCGCGGCGAAGTCGCGTACGGCGCGTCGTACGTGCTGTGGTTCGCCGAGGAAGCGACGCGCATCTATGGCGACCTGATTCCGCAGCAGCAGCGCGGCAAGCGGCTCAGCGCGGTGAAGGAGCCGATCGGCATCGTCGCCGCGATCACGCCGTGGAATTTCCCGCTCGCGATGATCGCGCGCAAGATCGCGCCCGCGCTCGCGGCGGGTTGCACGGTCGTCGCGAAGCCGGCGGAGGACACACCGCTGACCGCGCTCGCGCTGGCCTTCCTCGCGCAGGAAGCCGGCGTGCCGCCCGGCGTGCTGAACATGATCGCCGCGTCGCGCGAGCGCGGCATCGATGCGGCGGGCGACTGGCTCGCCGACGGCCGCGTGCGCAAGATCACGTTCACCGGATCGACGCCCGTCGGCAAGTTGCTCGCGCGCGAATCGGCGGCGACGCTGAAGAAATTGTCGCTGGAGCTCGGCGGCAATGCGCCGTTCATCGTGTTCGACGATGCCGAGCTCGACGCGGCGGTCGACGGACTGATGGCCGCGAAGTTTCGCAACGGCGGGCAGACCTGCGTGTCGCCGAATCGCGTGTACGTGCAGGCCGGCGTCTACGATGCTTTCGCCGCGAAGCTTGCCGCGCGCGTCGCCGCGCTGAAGGTCGCCCCGGCGACCGACCCGGCCGCGCAGATCGGCCCGATGATCAACGCGCGCGCGGTCGACAAGATCGCGCGGCACGTCGGCGACGCGGTCGAGCGCGGCGCGCGCGTGCTGACGGGCGGCCGGCGCCTGACCGAACTCGGGCCGAACTACTACGCGCCGACGGTGCTCGCCGATGCCGCCGGCGACATGCAGCTCACCTGCGAGGAAACCTTCGGCCCGGTCGCCGCGCTGTTCCGGTTCGATACCGAGGACGACGCCGTCGACGCCGCGAACGACACGCCGTTCGGACTGGCCGCGTATTTCTACACGCAGGACGTGCGGCGCATTGCGCGTGTGTCCGCGCGGCTCGAAACGGGCATCGTCGGCATCAACGAGGGCGCGCTCGCGAGCGAGGCCGCACCGTTCGGCGGCGTGAAGGAATCGGGCTACGGCCGCGAAGGTTCGCGCTACGGTCTCGACGACTACCTGTCGATCAAGTACCTGTGCCAGGGCGGGCTCGACTGAACCGGCGCCGCCGTCCGCTTGCGTTACCGTGACGTCCGCGGCACGGCCGCGGTCATCACGCGACATGCCGCCCTCGATTTCCGCTCACATCTGCCGTTAACCCGGATTTGAGCCCGTCCGCGCCCGCGCGGCCGGCTTGCCACACGAGCGCGAGCATGTCCGCATCCACTTCGATCGAGAAAATTGCCGACTGGGCCGGGCGGCACCATCTGGTCATCGGCGCGCTGGGCACGCTGATGTCGCTCGCGGCGCTCGGCATCAGCGCGGTGACGCTGTGGGCAGCGCGCAGCGAAGTCGTCGCGCACGCGCACGAGACGTCCCGCAACGTCGCCGCCGTGCTGGTCAGCGAGATCGCGCGCACCGTCGAGACATCCAACACCGCGCTGGCCGCGCTCTCCGCCGACCTCGGCAACCCGGCGATCGCGCGCATGGACGCCCGGCTGCGTCACGACGTGCTGTTCGAGCGCACGGCCGCCCAATACGTGACCGGGATGGGCGTGACCGACGCGTCCGGCCAACTGGTCGACGGATGTTGCGGCCCGTCGCACCATTGGGATTTCAGCGATCGCGACTATTTCAAAGTCCATCGCGATTCCGCGAAGGTCGGCCTGTACGTGTCGACAGCGTATCGTGCGCGTTCGCGCAGCGGCACCGAGTCGATTGCGCTGTCGCGCCGCCTCGAGCGGCCGGACCATACGTTCGACGGGATCGCGGTGGTCGCCATCGACCTCGCCTACTTCGACCGGCTGCTGTCCCGGCTCAACGTCGGCCCGCACGGCATCAGCGCGATCCTGCGCGCGGACGGCACGATCCTCGCCCGGAATCCGCCGTTGAACGATCACCAGATGGTTCGCCTGCGCCGCTCGAAGGCGTTCGAGCGGATGGTGAGCCGCGAATCCGGCTTCTATGCGGCCCGCTCGAGCATCGACGGCACCCTGCGGCTGTATACGTACCAGCAAGTGCCCGGCACGCCGCTGATCGCCGTGGTCGCGCCGGCCGAGCGCGACGTGCTGGCCGGCATCACGCGGCTGTCGTGGACGGTCGGCGTGTCGGCGTCGGTCATCGGCGCGCTGTTCTGCACGGTGGTGTGGCTGCTCGCGTTCGCGCTGCGCGACAACCTGCGCAAACAGACGCTGCTCACGGACCTCACGCGCACCGATCCGCTGACGGGCCTGCACAACCGCCGCGCGCTCGATGCCGCACTGGCCGACGAATGGGATCGCCTGCAGCGCGGCAGCGGCGGCAGCCTGTCGGTGCTGTTCATCGACGCCGATCACTTCAAGCAATACAACGACCGGTACGGACATGCGCAAGGCGACGCGGCGCTGCGCTTTCTCGGCGAATGCATCCGCGCGCATACCCGCCGGCGCGGCGACCTGGCCGCCCGCTACGGCGGCGAGGAGTTCGTCGCGGTGTTGCCCGACACCGACGCACGCGGCGCCGCGAAAGTCGCGGAAGCGATACGCCGTGCGGTCGAACGCAACCGTCTCGACGGGTTCGCCGGCACCGTTCCCGCGTTCACGGTCAGCATCGGATGCGCGACCGGCGACCGCGCCAGCACGACGTCCGCGAACGCACTGGCGCATCAGGCGGACCTCGCGCTCTACGCGGCCAAGCGCCAGGGCAGAAACCGCGTGTGCCGCGCCGACGCGGAAGCGTTCGTCGAGCCGGTGTGACGACCGCGATTCCACGTTGAAATCGTCGCCGTCATCCTGTTCGGCAACGCGGTGATCACGGGCGCCACGCGTGTGCGGAATCGCGACCGGTCGTAGGGTGACCGATAACCATACAGAGACCGATGGACCCGACCGCCTGATCTCGGAGATACTACGAGCGCTCGCGGGTCCGCAGCACCGTCGCGAGGGTGATCCTGCTGATGCCTCGATCCGCCGCGGATTCACGTGGTTGCAACGCGGGTGTGCGGTCTAGCGCCGCAAGCACGGCTGCCCCCCGCGCGACTGCCGGCAACGCACCGCGCCCGCCCACTGGATGCACTGCCCACGCCCTAACCCATGCCCATCGCTACCGACGACTCCTCCCGCCCGGCATCCGACGTCGCCCGCATTTCTTCCGAGCCGTGGAGCACGCTGCCCGGCGGCGACCCGGTACGGCGCTACACGCTGCGCAACGCGCATGGGATGCGTGTCGTCGTCAGCGATCTCGGCGCGACGGTCGTGTCGTGGCTCGCGCCTGACCGCGCCGGGCGCTTCGCCGATATCGTCCTCGCGCACGACACGCCGGCCGACTATGTCGAATCGGGCACCTACTTCGGCGCGACGGTCGGCCGCTGGGCGAACCGGATCGCCGGCGCGCGCTTCACGCTCGACGGCGTCGACTACACGCTCGACCGCAACGAGAACGGCAATCTGCTGCACGGCGGCGCAAGCGGCTTCCATCGCGCGCGCTGGGACGTGATCGACGACCGTGGCGGGTTGACGCTGCGGCTCGATTCACCCGAAGGCGACGCGGGATTCCCCGGCAACGTCAGCGTCCAGGTTCGCTACACGCTCGACGACGACGGCACGCTGACGATCGACTATACGGGCGTGACCGATGCGCCCACGCCGCTGAACCTGACGAATCACAGCTACTTCAACCTGAGTGGGCGCGCGGGCAGCGACGTGCGCGGCCACCTGCTGCAGATCGACGCCGACGCATTCGTCGAAGTGGACGACGCACTGATCCCGACCGGCACGGCCGACGTGACGGGCACGCCGTTCGATTTCCGGCAGAGCGCTGCAATCGGCGCCCGCCTCGCCCAGCCGCATGCGCAGCTCGTGATCGGCCGCGGTTTCGATCATTGCTATGTGCTGCGCGACCATGAGCGCGGCGTGCGACACGTCGCATCGATCCACGATCCGGAGAGCGGCCGCGCGCTCGACGTGTCGACCGACCAGCGCGGGCTGCAACTCTATACGGGCAACTATCTCGACGGCGTGCGCGCGAGCGGCGGCGTGCCGTGTGTGCGGCACGCGGCGCTGTGCGTGGAGGCCGGCGGTTTTCCGAACCAGGTCAACATGGGCGGGTTGAGCGACGAAACCATCCTCCGCCCGGGTGAGACCTATCGGCAGACGACCCGGTATCGGGTCGGCGTTCGCACATAGCGCAGCGAGCGGAACCACGGGGCGGTCATGCCCCCACCGTGACGTTCGGCTCAGTGCGCGGCGCCGACCACCACCACCGCGCCGGTCCAGCCATCCACCCCTTTCGTGGCCATCACGAGCGCATCCCCAGGCCCTTGCGCGGCGACCACGCGCGCCCCGCCCTCCGCCCAGACCGCACTACGGCCGGCCGGCGTCCAGCCCCCGGTCGCACCGCCGTGGTTCGCCATCAGCACGGCCATGTCGTGATCGGCGGCGTAGCGGGCCAGCAGCGCGGTATCGTGCGCGTACCCGTTGTCCGTGATCAGTGCGCTCGCGGCGTAGAGCCTGGCGCCTGCCTGCGCCGCGCTGGCCGCGTGGCTCGCCTGCGAGAAATCGGCGCAAATCGCCAGCGCGACCGGGATGCCGTCGACGATTTCCGCGGGCCCGCTTTCGCCCGCGGTGAACACCGCGTCCTCCCCCGGATGCAGGTGCTGCTTCGTATGCACCCGAAGGCTCGCCGGACCGAGCGTAAACGCACCGATATACACGTCGCCCTCGCCGTCGAACCTGACCGGCGCACCGACGACGGCCGTGACGCCCAGTCGCTGCGCATCGGCCAGCAGTGGTAGCAGCCGTGGATCCTGCGGCGCCATCGCCAGTTGCCGGCCGAGTTGCAGCTCGTACCCGGTCAACGACAGCTCCGGGAACACCAGATACCGGACACCGTGTTCCGCGGCCGCCTGAAGAAACACCGCATGCCGGGCGAGATTGGTTTCGATGTCGCCTGCGTCGGCGGTGAACTGGGCTGCGGCAATGGTGAGGTTGTCCATGAGCGAAACCGGTAGTCGGTCGATAGTGCGCGGGGTGCCCCGAAGTATCGGGATCCTGGCCGGACGTCGCTACAATCCTGACTTATTAATCTATTGGATTCTGTTATGTCGCCGCGGGACATCGAAATCTTTCGCGCCGTGATGACCTCCGGCACCACCGCGCGCGCGGCGCAGTTGCTGGAGATCAGCCAGCCCGCGGTCAGCCAGGCGATTCAGCGGGTCGAGGCCTATGCCGCGTTGCGGTTGTTCGAGCGCGTGCGCGGCCGAATGGTCCCGACGCACGAAGCGAACGTGCTGATGACGTCGATCGAACGCTACTTCGTCGGCTTCGAAACGGTCGAGCACGTGATCCGCAGCCTCGGCTCGTATCGGCACGGGCGGCTGACCGTCGCGTGCTTTCCGGCGCTGGGGAACTGCTTTCTGCCGCGCGCGATCGCCGGCGCGCGGCTGGATTCGCTCGGCATCCAGCTGTCGTTGCAGGTCATGAGCTCGCGCGAAGTCCAGCAGAAGGTGCAGTCGGGCAGCGCCGATATCGGGCTGATGGCGAGCGAGATGTCGCCGTCCGGGCTCGAGCACTCGATCTTCAGTTCGCTGCCGGGCGTGATCGCGATGACGCCCGATCACCCGCTGGCGCGCCGCACGGTCGTCACGCCGGCCGACCTTCAGTCGGATCACTTCATTTCGCTGAACGCGGAGGACGTCACGCGGCAGGCGCTGGAAGCCATGCTCGCCCGCGACGGGATCACGCTGCGCAGCATCGTCGAAACGCCTTACTCGATCACGGCGTGCGAGCTGGCGCGCTGCGGCGTCGGGCTGGCGTTCGTCCATCCGGTCGCGGCCGTCGACTTCATTGCCCGCGGGCTCGTGATCCGGCGTCTGTCGGTGGATGTGCCGTTCCAGGACCAGGTCATTTTCCGCGCCGGCAAGCCGTTGTCCGAGCACGCGAAATTGCTGTTGAAGCTGCTGCGGGTCCAGCTCGACCACGACTGCAAGCAGGTGCAGGCGGCATTGAAAAGCCGGAAGAGCGCGGCCCGGCCCGGGTGACCTGCTGGCGAAATGCATTCGGCGACCCGTGTCCCGCAGGTCTCCGAATGCTGTCCTTCGATCGTCAGCCGAAAGCGCACGACGTCGTACGCCTTCATGAACGCCGATCAGAACCGGTGCCGAATCCCCGCGTGCACCATCAGCTGCTTCGACGTCGACGACAGATCGGCCGCCCCCGGGATATACGCCTGGTCGAGCGACGACCCGGTCGCATCGCCGGCGATGCGCTGGTACGCGCCCATCAGATAGACGTCGGTCCGCTTCGACAGGTTGTAGTCGGCCATCAGCCCGAGCGAATGGATCTTCGGCTTCGCGCTACCCGTGGTCGCGTCGTAACGCACGGTTGTATACACATACTGCGCACCGACGAAGAACGCCGGCGTGAACTGATACTTGCCGTTCACTTCGAAGTTCTGATACTTGATCGCCGTGACCGTGCCGCCGGCGAGCGGCCCCGTCACGGGCTCGATCGTCTCGTCGCCGAACAGATAGCCGACGTTCGCGGTCGGCCGCGTGACGTTGCTGTTCGTATAGGCGAACCCGACCGTCGCCGGCCCGGCCGTGTAGTTGATGCCCGCGCCGAAGATCCGCAGCCGCGCGGACGCGAAGTTCGCATCGGTGCCGACCGACCCGGCACCCGCGATCGCGCCGCCGGCCGTCGCGCCCGGGTTGTCCGCGTTCAGGAACGCGGCGCCGACGAGCAGGCCGCCCTGCTCGTACTGCGCGCCGACGCTCCACTGCCGGTTGTTCGCGAAGCCGGTGTCGTTGCTGAAGCTGTACGTGCCGCCGAACGAGAAGCCGGCAAAATCCGGGCTCGCATACTTGACCGTGTTGTTCACGCGGAACGTGTTGCCGGTGTTGTCGTTGTCGAGCGGATGCGAGAACGGATAGACGCCCCAGCTGCCGTTCGCGGTGGTCGGCGCGAGATAGTCGACCACCGAATCGTATTGGCGGCCGAGCGTCAGCGTGCCGAAGCGCGTGCTGCCCAACCCGACGTACGCCTGCCGCCCGAACATGCGGCCGCCTTGCGCGAGCGTGCCGCTGTTCACGTTGAACCCGTTCTCGATCTGGAACAGCGCGCTGTAGCCACCGCCGAGATCCTCGGTGCCCTTCAGCCCCCAGCGGCTGCCTTGCGCGAAGCCGCTCGCCATCTGCCACGCGCCGTGGCCGCCGACGTTGTTCGTATAGTCGATGCCCGCATCGATCAATCCGTACAGCGTGACGCTGCTTTGCGCAAAGGCCGGCGCCGCACACAGCGCCGGGATCGCGACGACAAACAATCTCCAGTTCATTCGTTTTCCTTATTGATATGATGACCCCGACCGCCCGATGAGGCGGCGCGGCTTACTTCGCGCCGTAGATGTCGAAATCGAAGTACTTGTGGTTGATTCGCTGATACGTGCCGTTCGCGAGGATCGCCGCCAGCGCGCGGTTGAACGCGTCGCGCAGGTCGGTGTCCTGCTTGCGCAAGCCTAGGCCGTCGCCCTGCCCGAAGTACTTCGCGTCGTCGATCGCCGCGCCGACGAACGTGAAGTCCTTGCCCTGCGGCTTCTTCAGGAAGCCGTCGCTGGCCGCGATCGACGCCTGGAACGCCGCGTCGAGCCGCCCGGTCACGAGGTCGGCATAGACCTGGTCCTGGTTCTGGTACGACTCGATCTGCACGCCGGCCGGCTGCCAGTTCGCGATCGCATAGTCGGCCTGCGCGGAGCCCTGCTCGACGCCGACGCGCTTGCCCTTCAGCGACGCGGCCGTCGGCAGCAGCGGCGAACCCTTGCGCGCGATCAGCCGGGCCGGCGCATTCGAGATCCGGTTCGTGAACGCGATCTGCTGCATCCGCTTCGGCGTGATCGTCATCGACGACGCGATCACGTCGAACTTGCGCGCGAGCAACCCGGGAATCATCCCGTCGAAGCTCGACTCGACCCACACGCAACGCGCATGCAGTTCCGCACACAACGCGTTCGTGATGTCGATCCCGAAGCCCGTCAGCGTGCCGTCGGGCTGCTTGTATTCGAGCGGCGGATACGTCGGGTCGACCGCGAGGCGGATCTCCTTGCCCGTCCAGTCGCCCGCGTGCGCGGCCCCTGCCAGCGTCGTTGCCGTAAGCGCCACCGCGAGCGCCGCCATCCACTGTTTCATTGCCTGTCTCCTTGTTTCCATCGTTGAAAGTGATTTGAATGCCTTTGCCCCGCTCACGCGAGGTAACGCTCCGCGAGCGCGATCCAGTAGCTCGCGCCGGTCGCGAGGCATGCATCGTTGAAGTCGTAGCCGGGGTTGTGCAGCCCGCAGCCGGCAGCACCGTCGCCGTTGCCGTTGCCGTTGCCGTTGCCGTTGCCGTTGCCGTTGCCGTTGCCGTTGCCGATCGACAGGTAGCTGCCCGGGCACGCGTTCAGCATGAACGCGAAATCCTCGCTCGCCGCGATCGGCCGCAGGTGTGCAATCAGCGCGTCGTCGCCGCCCCATTCCCGCGCCACGTCCCGCGCGAACGCGGTTTCCGCCGCATGATTGACGAGCACCGGATAGCCGTAGCGATAGTCGATCTCGGCCGTCGCGCCATAGCTTTCGGCCTGGCCGCGCACGATCGCGCGGATGCGTCGTTCGAGCAACGCGCGCACGTCCGGCGACAGCGCCCGCACGCTCAGTTCGAGATCGGCATGCGGCGCAATCACGTTCGATGCCGTGCCCGCGTGGATCGAGCCGGTCGTGACGATCGCGAGTTCCTGCGGGTTCACGTTGCGCGACACGACCGTCTGCAACGCCATCACGATCGACGCGCACACGACCACCGGATCAATCGTCGTGTGCGGCGCCGCGCCGTGACCGCCGCGCCCGGTGACGCGCACCCGCACCTCGTCGGCCGACGCCATCGCCGGACCGTCGCAGAAGCCGAGCACGCCGGCCGGCAGCCCCGGCACGTTGTGCATCGCGAACACGGCATCGCACGGGAACTGCGCGAACAGCCCGTCGTCGATCATCCGCTTCGCGCCGCCGAGCCCTTCCTCCGCCGGCTGGAAAATCAGGTTCAGCGTGCCGCTGAAGCGCCCGCGTTCGGCAAGGCAACGGGCGGCGGCCAGCAGCATCGCGGTATGGCCGTCGTGGCCGCACGCGTGCATCACGCCGTCGTGCCGGCTCGCATGCGGCAGCCCGGTCGTCTCGCGGATCGGCAGCGCGTCCATGTCCGCGCGCAGCCCGAGCCGTTTGCCGGCGCCGCGCGTGAGCGTGCCGACCACGCCGGTGCCGCCGAGGCCGCGCGTCACCCGATAACCCCACGTTGTCAGGCAGTCGGCGACCAGCGCGCTGGTCGCGTGTTCGTCGAAACCGAGCTCCGGATGCGCGTGCAGCCGGCGGCGCAGCGCGATCATCTCCGTCTCGATGGCCGCCATTTCTGGCGCAATGCGTTCTCGATCCAACCCCGATACTCCTCGATGCGTTCCGGTTTTCCGATCGCCCGAATGGCGGATCGTGACGGGATCGTATGCAGCGAAAATGCCGGCGAACAGCCGCAGTTTCGTTATGATGACAACCTTTCGTTGTCGGGTTTCGTCCCGTTTCGCACCATGAGCACGATCAAGCTGCACCAGTTGCAGGCACTCGTCGCAAGCGCGGAGGCCGGCAGCATCCGCGGGGCCGCGCGCACGCTCGGGTTGTCACAGGCGGCCGTCACGCGCGCGCTGCGCGAGCTGGAGGCCAGCGAGCGCCTGCCGCTGCTGGTGCGCGCGCCGGAAGGCATCGGTTTCACCGAATACGGCAAGACGCTGCTCACGCACGCGAAGCTAGTGCTCAAGCAGCTCGAGCATGCGCAGAGCGACCTGGAACGGATGCGCGGCCGCGTCGAGGGGCGGCTGAGCGTCGGCGTCACGCCGTGGCTCACGATGACGTTTCTCCCGGAAACCGTGCTGCGGTTTCGCGAGCGGATGCCCGACGTGCGCCTCGAACTCTACGAGGCGCTGATGGCCGTCGCGCAACCGCTGCTGCGCGACGGCAGCATGGATTTCGCGCTCGGCCACGTGCAGCCGGGCAGCAGCGCGCAGGAATTCGCGTTCGAGCCGCTGCTGCGCTACGACACGTCGGTGATGGTGCGCGCCGGGCATCCGCACGAGCATGCGACGTCGGTGCACGAACTGCTCGATTGCGACTGGGTGCTGAATTCGTCCGCCGACGGCCAGGCCACGCTCGTCGACTATCTGTTCACGCGGCACGGCGCGCAGATCGACGAACGGCGCATCGTGCGCGCGCAGTCGGTCGCGATCCTGCAGACGATGCTCGAACAGGCCGGCATGTGCACGTGGTGCCCGACGATCCTCGCGGCGGTGCGGCCGTTCGGCGAGCGCATGCGCGTGCTGTCGCTGCAGGAGACGTTCGAGCCGAGCGAACTCGGGATCGTCACGCGCCGCAGCAGCACGCTCGGCGACCCGGCGCGCTGCTTCATCGACTGCCTGCTGCAGGTGATCCGGCGGCATGCCCGCTCGGCGCGCGGCGAGGACCTGGCGCTGTTCCGCACGCTCGAGCTGTTGATCTGAGCACGCGCGTCAGACGGCGACATCCTTGTACAACGCGGTACTCGCGCGGTTTTCAGGTGTCACGGGAAAGTTGAAGCCGCATTGCCCGCACGGCTGCGCGAGCACGTCCCGCTCGCGTTCGAGCGGATACGGGCTGTCGTCGGCGGTCCCGCAGCACGGGCAGACGCGAATCAGGCGCGTGCTCTTCAGCTCGAAATTGGTGATGATGTCTTCCATGATCGCGCCGGTGCGAACCGCCCATTCCTTCGCATGCTTGTGATACACGTTCGCATGCCAGTCGCGCAGCGCGTCGAAGCTGGTCCAGAAGCTGACTTCGTTGAACCACGCGGGATCGTCCGCATGCACCCACCACGTGAGGTGCATGAATCCGGGCACGTCCTTCAGGTGATTGCGCACATCCGAGAACACCATCTTGAACTTCTCGTAGCCATCCGGGCTCGAGAAACGCACGCGTTGCATACTCAGATAGACAGACATATTACGGGCTCCTGGCGATTGGGTTCATGAGCAGTCGCCCGGCAGGTACGGCTGTCGGGCGACTGACGGTCCAATATAGGCAGGCAAAAAACCCGGCTGATGGTCCAACGGCGGTGAATTCGAAGGAGCCAAGTCGAACGACGGCGATCGACGCGCCGTCGCCCGGTGCGGCGCGCGAATGCCCGACCGGGCCTTTCGTCAGCCACGCACCACGCGCGCGAGGCGTTCGATGCCCTCGCGGATGAGCGCCTCTTCCATCGACGCGTAGCCGAGCAGCAGCCCGGCCTTTCTGGGCGCGTGCAGAAAGTACGGCGTCACCGGGTAGATGCCGACCCCGGCCTGCGCGGCGGCGTCGATCAGCTTCGGCACGTCGCCCGACGTGCGCTTGTTGAGCCAGACGAGCGCATGGATGCCGGCGCTGATGCCCTGAACCATGACGTGCTCGCCCATGCACTCGTCCACCGCGCGCATGAACGCGGCACGCTTGCGGCCGCAAAGCCGCTTCTGCTCGACGAGGTAGCGGTCGAAATGACCCTGCGCGATGAAGTCGCTCAGCGACGACTGAAGCAGCAGCGGCGTCTGCCGGTCGCAGACGTGTTTCGCGGCCAGCAGGCTCGGCAGCAGATGCCGCGGGCTGACGATGTAGCCGATCCGCAGCGACGGGAACAGCACCTTCGACATCGTGCCGACGTAGATGACGCGATCGCCGCTGTCCACGGCCTTGATCGACGCCTGCGGGCGCACGTCGTAGCGCAGTTCGGCGTCGTAGTCGTCCTCGACGACGAACGCATTGTGTTCGCCGGCCCAGTCGAGCAGCTCGCGGCGTCGCGCCGCGGACAGGATCGCGCCGGTCGGAAACTGGTGCGACGGCGTCACGTAGACGGCCCGGCAATGCGCGGAAGCCCCCGGCAATTTCGTGGTCTGCAGGCCGTCCTTGTCGACCGGCACCGCGATGATCCGCGCGCCGGCCGCGGCGAACGCCTCCCGCGCGCCTTCGAAATGCGGCTCTTCGATCACCACGCCGTCCTCGGGATCGATCAGCAGGCGCGCAATCAGGTCGAGCGCCTGCTGCGAGCCGTTCGTGACGACGATGTCATCCGGTCGGCACTGGATCCCGCGGGCCCGCGCCAGATACTCGGCGATCTCCGCGCGCAGCGCCGGATAGCCGCCCGGATGGCCATAGCCGATATTGGACGTCGCGCTGACCGTGGCGCGCCGCGCGACGATCCGCGACCACTTCGAGAACGGAAACTCGTCCGTCACCGGCAGCCCGTACCGGAAGTCGTACTTCAGCTCCGGCCGCTCCAGGATCGGCGACGGTTCGAGACTCTGCAGCCGCCGCGCGAAATGGGACAGCACCGGCGCGACCGTCGCGGGCCGGGACCGCGGCAACTCAGCCGCCGGCTTGCCGATCAGGCGTTCCGCGACGACCGATCCCGCGCCGAAGCGGCTGACGATATGCCCTTCGTTCACAAGCTCGCTGTAAGCCGTCGTGACGGTGTTGCGCGACACGCCGAGCTCCTTCGCGAGATCGCGCGTCGGCGGCAGCCGCGTGCCGGGTTGCGCCTTTGCGATCTCGGTGCGCAGCGCCCGAACCAGCTGGTCGACCAGCGCGCCCCTGCCGTCCAGCGCGAACAGGACACCCAGACTTTTTCTGCTTCGGCTTGATGACTTCTCCACTGCCTGTGATCCTTTCAAACGCAAAGAAAACGGCGCCGCGTGCCGCGCCCGTCGGGCGCCGCGCGATGCCGGCCGCCCGATCTTACTTCGCCTGAAATACGCGCCAAACACTCGGTTGCCCCAATGTCGCGATGGCGCGTCACGGCCGCCGCGTCGCGCAGCCGGAGCAGCAACTTGGCACCCTTCATCCGCGCAGGTTTGGCCCCACAACGGCCGTTTTTGCGTGCGTATATTGACCTCGGACCACGACGCGGCCGGCGCACGCGTGTGCGATCGCCGACGCGCCGATGCATCGCCCCCGGCAGTCACGCACGTCACGACGCCCCAACCTTCACCCGTGCAAGCAGGCAAGCCATGCGGCTGGACACAGCAATCGACCGTCTCGCATCAAGCGTCGCCGTCGTCTTCGTGGCGTACGGAGCGGCGCTCGTCTGGCCGGCGTCGGCGCACGATCGACCGAAGGCCCGCAACGACGTGGTCATATCAGGAGGACGGCGGACAGCCGCACGGTTCGCCCTGGCTATTCAATCTGACGACAGGACACCCACATGATTTCCCTGGAAGAGTACGCACGCCATGACGGCCTGGGCCTGGCCGAGCTCGTCGCCAAAAAGGACGTCACGCCGCACGAGCTGCTGGACACCGCGTTCGCCGCCATCGACAAGGTCAACCCGACCGTCAACGCGGTGCTGCAGGTGCTTCGCGAGCAGGCAGCCACCACCGTGGCGTCCGCGATCCCGGCCGGACCGTTTTCGGGCGTGCCGTTCCTGATCAAGGAGGCGGTGTTGCAGGCGAAGGACGTCAAGTGCGAGATGGGCTCCGGTCTCGCGCGGGGGCTCGTCGCACCGGCCGATTCCGAGCTGATGACGCGCTTCCGGCAGGCCGGCTTCGTGCTGGCCGGCACGACCCAGACGTCGGAGTTCGCGTACAGCCCGTCGACCGAACCGCGGCTGCACGGCGCGGTGCGCAACCCGTGGGATCTCGCGCGCAGCGCCGGCGGTTCGAGCGGTGGCGCAGGCGCCGCCGTCGCCGCGGGCATCGTTCCCGTCGCACACGGCAACGACGGCGGCGGCTCGATCCGGATTCCGGCGTCGTGCAACGGTCTCGTCGGCCTCAAGCCGAGCCGCTACCGGACCCCGTGGGGGCCGTACCACGGGTCGGAGCTCGTGTTCGGCGCGATCTCGGAGTTCGCGCTGACCCGCACGGTGCGCGACGCGGCGGCCCTGCTCGACGCGGTGTCGGGCGCCGACGTCGGCGCGCCCGGCCATCCGCTGCCGCAACCGGAGCCGTACGGTGCCGTCATCGCGCAACGACCGCGCGCGCTGCGCATCGCGTGGTCGACGAAGACGGGCGCCGGCGACCTGCCCGACCCCGAGTGCGTGGAGGCCGTGCACCGGACCGTGCGCCTGCTCGAGGAACTCGGTCATACCGTCGTCGAGGATGCGCCGGTCTACGACTGGGAGCAGTTCCTCGAGGCAACGCACGTCGTGTGGATGAGCTTCATCGCGGCCAGCGCGCAGCAGCTCGCGCTGGCCACCGGCCGCACGCCGGGCCCGCACAACCTCGAGGCCGCGACGCTCGCATCCTACGAAGAAGGCAGGCACTACAAGGCCACCGACCTGATCGGCGCACTCGGCCAGCACAACGCGGTGTGCCGGCAGGTCGGCGCGTTTTTCGAAACGGTCGATGTGTGCCTGACGCCGACGCTCGCGAGACTGCCGCGCCCGCTGGGCGAACTGAATCAGGATCGTGCCGGCATCGCCGCGTTCGAATGGACCCGGCAGGTGTTCTCATATATTCCGTTCACGCCCGTCTTCAACGTGACGGGGCAGCCTGCGATCTCGCTGCCGTTGCATGTGACGGACACCGGGTTGCCGGTCGGGGTTCACTTCGCCGGGCGCTACGGGCAGGAAGCCACGCTCCTGCAACTGGCCGCGCAGCTCGAACAGGCGCGTCCGTGGGCGAACCGGCGGCCGCCGGTGCACGTGGCGCGATAAGGCCCGCGTCACGCTTGATCGTGCAGCACCCGCCGACGACTGGTGTCGTCGGCTTTTTTTGTTCGTCGTCCGGCATGCGCAGCCGCTTCTGTATCGCATCGAAACAGTGCATGCGACCGGCGGTCCCGTCGGGTTCTACACGCCCGCTCCATTGCTTGCGTGCGCACGAACCGCCCGATACGGACCGCCCGAATGCAAGAAACCCTCGGGAACGCTACCGTTCACCGAGGGTTTACGAAGCGGTTCGAACGAACCGCGAATCACCCGGGAAGCGTCAGAAGACGGTCCGGATCCCCACGCGACCAAGGACCTGCGAGCGGGTCGACGAGATGCCGGCCGACCCGGTGATATAGGCGTTGCCGAACACAGTTCCGGCCGCATCGCCGCCGACATGCTGATAAACCGCCTGCGCGTACAGGAACGTCCGCTTGGACAGCAGGTAATCGACCATCAGGCCGCCCTGATGCCAGCGCGGTGTCGCCGCCCCCGAAGCACCATCGAACCGGCCGAGGGTATAGGCATACATCGCGGCGAGCACCACGGTCGGTGTAGCCTGATACCGGACGTTCGCCTCGAGGTTGTCGAACCGCAGCAGCGTCGCGCCGGCCGGCAGCGTGCCGAAATAGGCGGACGAAACCGGGTCGTTCAACACCGTGTGCGTGTAGGTCAGGCCGAGCGTCGCCGGCCCCCAGTCGTAGTTCGCACCGGCACCCCACACGCGCTGACGCCGTGCGACGAAATTCGCATCGGTCGACGAAATGGCGCCAGACGCCGTCGCCCCCGGAGAATCGGCCTGCAGATACGCGACCGCAAGCGACAGCGGCGAGCGGCTGTACGATGCGCCGACGCTGAAACTCCGGTTGCTCGCGAACCCGGTTGCATTGCCGAATGCATACACCCCGCCGAACTGCAGCCCACCATAATTCGTGCTACTGAACTTCACGGCGTTGTTGAGCCGGAACGTCGCGACCGTATTGTCGTTGTCGTACGGATGCGCGAACGGCCACCCGCCATCGCGGCCATTGGCGGTCAACGGCGCGAGGTAATCCTGGATCGAATCGTATTGCCGGCCGAGCGTGACGCTGCCCCAGCGCGTGCTCTGCAAGCCGACGAACGCCTGACGCCCGAACAGCATGCCCGACGGCAGCGCGCGACCGGAATCGAGCAGAAAGCCGTTCTCCAGCGTAAAGATCGCCGCGGTGCCCGCGCCGAGCGCTTCGACGCCCTTGATCCCCCAGCGGTCGCCCGCGGTCCATCCGCTCTGCGTCTGCCACGCCTGCTTGCCGCCGGCATTGTTCGTGAAGCCGATGCCCTCGTCGATCAGGCCGTAAAGCGTCACGCTGCTCTGCGCGGACGCCGCGTTCGTCACCGCGCACAACACCGTGCACAGCATGGCTGCCTTGTATTTCATGGATGCTCCAAACGATCGTGATTGTTTTGTTTGCCGGTCGTCGCGTGGCGTGTCACCGCACCGCGACGCGGCCCGCGTGGCCGGTCTTCGTCGCGCGTCGATTGACGCGCACGAGCGTCAGGCAGCCCAGCCACGCGAACACGCACATCGCGGCGGCCACGAGCAGCATTGCCGTGTAGCCTTTGCTGATCGAGATGATCCAGCCGGCGACCGCGGGACCGACCATCAACCCGACGCCGATGCCCGAACTGGAGAACGCGAGCAGACGGCTGGTTTCATCGGCCTGCGCAATGGCCTCCAGCATCGGTGGAAGCGCAAACGTCCAGGCGAACTTGAACAGGATCGCGGACAGCGTGAAGAGCGCGAGCGAGCGCACGTCGACCAGCCCGACGCACGACAGGAGCATCGCGCCCATCCCGGCCGAGATCAGCAGCGCGGCCTGCACGCGGCCGCTGAGCACGCCGACGACGACCGAGCCGATCATGCCGGCCACGGTGGAAATCGCCAGCGCGGTCCCGATGCTGGCGTCCGTCAGATGGATGCCGGTGCCGATCTGCCCGATGAACGTCCACACGCTGGCCAGACCGTAGTAGAAGGCTGTAACCGTGCCGAGCCCGAGCAGCAGCAGGTGGAACGGCACGCTCGCCTGCGGCCGGTTCCCCGCGCGCGCCGACGGTGGCGTGGCCGGCAGCCATTTGATGAACGGCACCATCGACAACGCGAGCAACACTTCCGCGACGAAGAACGCCTTCAGCCCGTAGGCCTGGAACAGCCAAGGCAGCACCAGCAGGCCGACGGTGCCCGACGCCAGCTGGCCGAGGATGAACATCGCGTATCCGCGGGCCGGCCGCGACACCTGCCCGGAAAACGACAAGCCGAGCAGGCTGATCGAGCAGCCGCCGAAGATCGTCGTCACGCCCTGCACGATCATCAGCGCCCTGACATCGGGCAGCACGAAGATCGACGCGACATAGCCGGCGACGAACACGAACAGCGCGAAGTTGAAGAGCTTCACCCAGTTCACTCTCGGCAGCACATAGGTGCCGAGAATCCCGGCCACCGCGAACCCGCAAAATTCCAGCGAAAAGAAATTCCCGAGCTGCTCGGGGGTGAACGCAAACTCGTTGACGAGCTGGTTGCCGAGCGCCGGCGCGCACAGCAACACGCCGTTCGGAAAGACACCCACCATGAAAAGGGCAATCAACGGCAACCATTCCGTCGTGTCGCGCCGCATCACGCCTTCAGTGTTCTGCATCTGCATATCGTCTCCTGACAGGAAGCTCCTGGATTTTTTGACAACCACGCGTATTCGTTCTGGCCTCTTCTCGACGGCAAACATTTCAATAGGATTTCTAACCGATTGCATCGATCATGTGATTCGATATCGGCAGGTGGACGGCGCCAGTCCTTATGAAGCCCGGTTATCCACGACGCGTCTGCATGGGTCGGCGCCGCGTCGGATCGAACGAGAACGCAGCATATCGACTTCAAAAAGTCATCGTTGGTCCAAACCGGCCACCAGCGAGAGTGCCAAACGTGGCGCCGCAGCCGCCTTCCCGCGCCCCGTTCGCCCGCCGCCGGCCGGGCCGCGGCCGGCAACGATCCCCTATACCTGCGCGCGGCATTGTTTTATACTGCCCCCCAGTATCCGGAAGCCACGACACCATGCCGCATTCCCCCGAAGAAAAGAAACGCGTCCTGACCCGCGTGCGCCGCGTTCGCGGGCAGTTGAACGCGCTTGAGCAAGCGCTCGAGGAGGGCGCGGACTGCGGCCCGGTCCTGCAGCAACTGGCGGCCATCCGCGGTGCGATCAACGGGGTCATGGCCAACGTGCTGGAAAGTCACTTGCGCGAGGAATTCACACAGCTCGCGGACGCCCCGCAACCCTCTCCCGGATCGATCGACGAAATCGTCACCCTCGTTCGGTCCTACTTGCGTTGACTGAGGCGAAATCGTCGACGTAGCGCTCCATTCGGTGTTTTTTCTAACAGGATTGCCATGAAATCACGTGCTGCTGTTGCGTTTGAGGCGGGTAAGCCGCTGCAGATCGTCGAGATCGATGTCGAGCCGCCCCGCAAGGGCGAAGTGCTGATCAAGATCACCCATACGGGCGTCTGTCACACCGACGCCTTCACGCTGTCGGGCGACGATCCGGAAGGGCTCTTTCCCGCCGTGCTGGGCCATGAAGGCGCCGGCATCGTCGTGGAAGTCGGTGAAGGCGTGACCAGCGTGAAACCCGGCGACCACGTCATTCCGCTGTACACCGCCGAATGCGGCGAATGCCTGTTCTGCAAGAGCGGCAAGACCAACCTGTGCGTGTCGGTGCGCGCCACCCAGGGCAAGGGCGTGATGCCCGACGGCACCACGCGTTTCAGCTACAACGGCCAGCCGATCTATCACTACATGGGCTGCTCGACGTTCAGCGAATACACCGTCGTCGCCGAAGTCTCGCTCGCGAAGATCAACCCGGACGCGAACCCGGAGCAGGTCTGCCTGCTGGGCTGCGGCGTCACGACCGGCCTCGGCGCGGTGAAGAACACCGCCAAGGTGCAGCCGGGCGATACGGTGGCCGTGTTCGGCCTCGGCGGCATCGGCCTCGCCGTGATCCAGGGTGCGAAGCTCGCGAAGGCCGGCCGCATCATCGCGGTCGACACCAACCCGGGCAAGTTCGACCTCGCCCGCGTGTTCGGCGCCACCGACTGCGTGAACCCGAAGGACCATCAGGAGCCGATCCAGCAAGTCATCGTCGGGATGACCGGCTGGGGCGTCGACCACAGCTTCGAGTGCATCGGCAACGTGAACGTGATGCGCGCCGCGCTCGAATGCGCGCACCGCGGCTGGGGTCAATCGGTCGTCATCGGCGTCGCGGGCGCCGGCCAGGAAATCTCGACGCGTCCGTTCCAGCTCGTCACCGGCCGCCGCTGGCTCGGTACGGCGTTCGGCGGCGTCAAGGGCCGCTCCGAATTGCCGGGCATGGTCGAGGACGCAATGGCCGGCACGATCCAGCTCGCACCGTTCGTCACGCACACGAAGCCGCTCACCGGCATCAACGAAGCGTTCGACCTGATGCACGAAGGCAAGTCCATCCGGACCGTCGTGCATTTCTGAAACACGCGCAACGAGGCCGGCCCGGTCGCGGCAACCGGTCTCCTGGCGTGACGCCGCCGGCAAGCCATCGCGCTTGCCGGCGGCGATGCATGTCCTCGCTCGGGCCGATCACGGTCGGCGTCGCGCCGTCCGTCGCACGACGCCACACGCCCCCCGCCCCTGCCCGACCCGCGACGCCCGGCCATCAATCCCGGCGGCCATCCGCACGCGGCGCCAGCAGGAACGGCGCGTAGCGCACCGTGTACGCGAGAAACGCGACGATCCAGCACGCGCCCGACGCATCGAGCCAGACGCCATACGGCACGCCCGGAACGAGCGGCCCGAACACGCGAATGACGCCCGCGCCGATCACCAGCCAGTAGCACAGCTGCTCCCACGGGCCCGCGACGAGCATGCGTCCGGTATGGCCGAGCGCCGTGCGGGTGATCATCGCGATGATCGCGCCGCCGATTGCGCCGACGGTCAGCGCATGCATGGCCAGCGAATGCGCGACCACGCCCGCGAACGACAGCGCGAGCAACACGAACCCGACCGGAATCCACAGACAGGACACGTGCAGGATCCACACGATCGGCCGGTTGCCGACGCGCCACGAATGCCATCCGGCAAGACGCCATGCATGCAGCAGCGCGGTGGCGAGCGCGGCGGCGATCAGCAGCGTGTCCGGCGCGCCGAGCGCGTCCGCGAACAGCGTCAGCGCGACCGCGGGCGCGGCGAGCGCATCGACGCTCCTGAAGCGGCGCATCGTGAATCCGGGGATCGCATTCATCGTGAACATCGGCACGATGCGGCCGGTGATCACCGCGACGAAGAACACGACCAGCCCGGTCGCCGCATAGGCCGCGCGCAGCGCGAGATCCGCCCGCCCCGTCATCACGCACGCATGGAACAGCGCGTTGAGCGCGCCGAACGCCAGCAGCGCGATCGGCAGGAACACGTTGTGCCGGTTCTGCGCCGAAATCAGCACGCGCAGCAGCACGAGCGCCGTCACCGGCAGGAACAGCGAATCGACGACGGCCGCGAGCATCGGCGGCCCCGACCAGACGAGCACGCGGCCGGCCAGCCAACCCAGCCACAGCGCCGCGAGCGCGGGGCCGCGCAGTGTCTCGCGCGACGTCCAGGCACGCGTGGCGGTCAGCAGGAAGCCGACCACGATCGCCGCGACGAAGCCGAAGATCATCTCGTGCACGTGCCACATCAGGCCCGTCATCGCGCCCGTGCGGCCGGCGACGGGCAGCCCGTGCCAGGCCGCGAGCCACGCGGCGATCGCGACGCTCGCGAACACGGCTCCGGTGAGATAGAACGGCCGCAGGCCAAGCTGCAGCAACGGCAACGTATCGGGCGTCGAAGGTGCCCGCATCGGTTCGCTGATTTTCATGTGCGTCTCCGGCGACTGGGGATGACGTCATTCATCCTAGCGCCGTGACACGGGCGATGGGGCGTGCCCCTACGCGGCGAGGTGGCATCGTCCGCGTTCATGATCTGCGTCAAGCGCCCGCTTGACGCGTGTGCCACACTTTCGACGCATGAGCCTGCGTCGACGTGGCTGCCGTCAGTTGCGCACGCGCCGCATTCTCAGCGTCGCCGACGGCGATTCCCCGAACGCGCGCTTGTACTCGATCGCGAACCGCCCGAGGTGCGCGAACCCCCATTTCAGTGCGACGTCCGTCACCGACGCGAGCCCCGGTGTCGCGTCGTCGCGCAGTTCGTCGCGCACACGTTGCAGGCGCAACTGGCGCACGAACGCCATCGGCGTAATGCCGTGACGGTTGCGAAAGCCCGCGAACAGCGTGCTCGGGCTGACGCCGGCGAGCTCGGCGAGCCGTTCGATCGTCAGCGGCTCGTCGAGATGCGCGCGGACGTACTCCTCGACGCGCCGCACATAGAACGGCGCGAGCGGCGCCGGCGCGGGACGCGTGCCGTTGCGCGCCGTGTTCGGGTGGCCGTACAGCAACAGGTTCAGCAGCGTCGATTCGAGCTGCTCGAACGCGAGCGGATGACGCAGCGGATGCCCGTCGGTTGCGATCGCATCGGCCAGCATCGGCAGCATTTGCGCGAGGCATGCGCCCTGCGGCGACGACAAACCGAATTCCGGCTCGAACTCGACCGGCCCGCGCCGGTCGTCGCCGAAATGCCGCTGCGCATGCCGCTCCATCACCTCGCGCTCGATGCGCAGGATCGCTTGCGGGCACGCTTCGCCCCACCGCATCCGCAGCGACAGCGTCGGCGACAGCAGCGACGCCGTGTCGGGCGACGACACGAAGCGCGTGGCGCCGCATTCGATCTCCGCATCGCCGCGCAGCGGCATCTGCAACAGGTAGAAATGCTCGAGCGGCCCGGGCTCGATCGACACCTCGCCGCCATAGTCGAGCAGATTCAACGACAGATTGCCCCAGCGCGCATGGTGCATGCAGCTGTGCAGCGCGCGCGAATCGCCGGTCAGCGTGAGTCGATGCGGCTTGAACACATCCGCCACGCGCGCGCGTACCTCGTCGAGATCGTTCGACTGCAGCAGCAGCGCGTCGTGATTGAAACAGGTGGCCTCGCCCAGCCAGCCCGTTCCGGAAAATTGCCCCATCGATGTTCTCCCGTCGTGCTCGATCGCACTTGCGCTGTGCACGCATTCCCGCTTCCCGGGAATCCGGTCGCACGATCCGGATAGCGTCCGGCGTATCCGGACAGTCCGCCTCGTTACACTACGCAAGCCCTGCGTACCTGACGCAAGAAGCGGACCGTTCGCGCATCGTAGAAAACTGTGCGGGACTTCCGCATCCGCACATACCCGCAGTGCGCCGCGTTCCGGCCCCGATGCGGCAGGCCGAACCGCAGGTTTCCGGAATTCGCGGATACCGGCCGAAGAAAGCGGATAGAAGCGCGCGTTTCGTCCGCCAATACTGGGTCCATGCAAGCCACGAACAGAATGGAGAGACGCATGAAAGGACATCACATCGAGATCCCGTCGCCGGACGGCGGCACGTTTCGCGCCTACCTGAGCGCACCGGCCGCCGGCAAGGGGCCCGGCATCGTGCTGTGCCACGAGATTTTCGGCGCGAACGCGACGATGCGGGACGTGGCCGACTATTACGCGGAGGAAGGCTACACGGTGCTCGTGCCCGACCTGTTCTGGCGCCAGGCTCCCGGCATCGAACTGGGCGACTCCGCCGCCGACGTCGAGCGCGCGATGGCGCTGTACCGCGAGTACGACGAAAACAAGGGGGTCGAGGACATCGGCGCGGCGCTCGCCGTGCTCACGCAACGCCCGGAATGCACGGGCCAGGCCGGCGTGCTCGGCTTCTGCCTCGGCGGCAAGCTCGCGTACCTGGCCGCGTGCCGGCTGCCGGGCGTGGCCGCGGCGGTCAGCTATTACGGCGTCGGAATCGAGCAGGCGCTCGACGAAGCGTCGCGCCTGCGCGGGCGGCTGGTGCTGCAGATCGCCGCGCAGGACCGCTTCTGCCCGCCCGACGCGCAGCAGCGCATCGGCGCCGCGCTGTCCGGCCGCGACGGCGTCGAGGTGTACGTCTATCCGGGCGTCGACCATGCGTTCGCGCGCATCGGCGGCGATCATTTCGACAAGGCGGCCGCGGTGATGGCGCACCAGCGCGCGATTGCCGCATTCCGCGCGGCGCTCGGCCCGCACTACGATCTGTCCACACTGTGGGAAGAACACCTGCGGCACGAATTCGACACGCGCAACGTCGACGCGACGATGGCCACGATGGTCGCCCAACCTTACGTGAACCATATCCCGACGCTGACGGGCGGCGTCGGCTACGACGAGCTCAAGCGCTTCTACACGCATCACTTCGTGCATGCGAATCCGCCCGACACGACGATCACGCCGATCTCGCGCACGGTCGGCGCGAGCCAGATCGTCGACGAACTGCTGTTCTGCTTCACGCACACGACCGAGATCGACTGGATGCTGCCCGGCGTCGCGCCGACCGGCAAGCGCGTCGAGATCCCGCTCGTCGCGATCGTCAAGTTCCGCGGCGACAAGCTGTATCACGAACACATCTACTGGGATCAGGCGAGCGTGCTCGTGCAGGTCGGGCTGCTCGACCCGGCCGGCCTGCCGGTCGCCGGCGTCGAAACGGCGCGCAAGCTGCTCGACGAAACCGTGCCGTCGAACGGGCTGATGGGCCGCTGGCGCGACAGCGCGTAAGCACCGGACAAACAGGCGACGCGCCGGGCGCGCGCCGCCTTCATTCAATCCTTCCAGGAGACACCCCATGACAGCCCTTGCTGGCAAAGTCGCCATCGTCACCGGCGGCGCCACGCTGATCGGCGCCGCCGTCGCGCAGGACCTGAGCCGCGCCGGCGCGTGCGTCGCGATCCTCGATCTCGATGCGCAGAACGGCGCGCGCGTCGCCGCTTCCCTCGGCGAGCGCGGGATGTTCGTCGCGACCGACATCACCGACGACCGTGCGATCGAACACGCGGTATCGGCCGTCGCCGAGCGCTTCGGCGCGGTCGACCTGCTGATCAACCTCGCGTGCAGCTACGTCGACAACGGCATCCAGGCCACGCGCAACGACTGGCTCGCCGCGATGGACGTCAACGTCGTCTCGGCGGCGATGATGGCCAAGGCCGTGCATCCATACCTGACGCGCCGCGGCGGCGGCGCGATCGTGAATTTCAGCTCGATCTCCGCGCAATGCGCGCAAACCGGCCGCTGGCTGTACCCGACGTCGAAGGCCGCGATGCGCCAGCTCACGCGCAGCATGGCGATGGATCTGGCAGCCGACCGGATCCGCGTGAACTCGGTGTCGCCGGGATGGACGTGGTCGCGCGTGATGGACGAGATGACGCATGGCGACCGCGCGAAAACCGATCGCGTGGCCGCGCCGTTTCACCTGCTCGGACGCGTCGGCGACCCGTCGGAAGTCGCGCAGGTCGTCACGTTCCTGTGCAGCGACGCGGCGAGCTTCGTGACCGGCGCCGACTATGCGGTGGACGGCGGTTACTCCGCGATGGGCCCCGAGCAGGCCGTGCCGGCGATTCCGCGCCTGGCGGAATAGCCGCACGCCGCTTCTTCCGGTTCACGCTCCTACCCAAGTAATTCGTTCTACCAAGGATTTCCATCATGAAACGCATCGCCATCGTCGGTGCAGGCCAGTCCGGCCTGCAACTCGCCTTCACGCTGCTCGACCAGGGTTATCACGTCACGCTCGCGACCAACCGCGACGCGGAGCAGATCCGCACCGGCAAGGTCATGTCGAGCCAGTGCATGTTCCATACCGCGTTGCAGATCGAGCGCGACCTCGGCCTGAACGAATGGGAAGAAGCATGCCCGTCCGTCGACGGCATCGGCATCGCGGTGCCGCATCCGGACGGCAACGGCCGCAAGGCGATCGACTGGTCGTCGCGCCTGACCCGCTACGCGCAATCGGTCGACCAGCGCGTGAAGATGGCGCACTGGCTCGACGCGATCGGGCGGCGCGGCGCGGACGTGCGCATCTGCGACGTCGGCGTGCCGGAGCTCGAGGAACTGGCGCGCAGCCACGATCTCGTGCTGCTCGCCGCCGGCAAGGGCGAAATCGTCAACCTGCTCGGCCGCGACGACGCGCGCAGCGCGTTCGAGCGCCCGCAGCGCGCGCTGGCCCTCACCTACGTGAAGGGCATGACGCCGAGCCAGCCATATTCGCGCGTGCGCTTCAACCTGCTGCCGGGCATCGGCGAATACTTCGTGTTCCCCGCGCTGACCACGACCGACCCGTGCGAGATCATGGTGTTCGAAGGCATTCCCGGCGGCCCGCTCGACTGCTGGGCCGACGTGAAGACGCCCGAGCAGCATCTCGACCGGAGCCTGTCGTTCCTGCAACAGTACGTGCCGTGGGAGTTCGAGCGCTGCCGCGACGTCGCGCTCACCGATCCGAACGGCACGCTGTCCGGGCGCTTCACGCCGACCGTGCGCAAGCCGTTCTTCCGCCTGCCGTCGGGCCGCACCGTGTTCGGCATGGCCGATGCGGTCGTCGTCAACGACCCGATCACCGGCCAGGGTTCGAACAATGCGGCCAAGTGCGCGAAGGTGTATGGCGACGCGATCCTCGCGCGCGAGGCGGCGCCGTTCGACGAAGCCTGGATGCACGAGACGTTCGAGCGCTACTGGGCCTATGCGCAGCACGTCGTGCGCTGGACCAACTCGCTGCTGACCCCGCCGCCGCCGCACGTGCTCGAACTGCTCGGCGCGGCCGGCCAGTTGCCGTCGCTCGCCCGGACGATCGTCGACGGCTTCGACGATCCGCGCCAATTCTCGCCGTGGTGGTTCGATCCGTCGGCCTGCGCGGCGCTGATCCGCGAACACGCCGCACGTGCGGAGCAAGCGCGATGATGACGACCGTTTCCGGCCATCGCGCCATCGACCCGGCGCAATTGCGGGCCGCCTTCGGGCAGTTTCCGACCGGCGTCACCGTGATCACCACGCGCGCCGCCGACGGGCGCAAGGTCGGCCTCACCGCCAACTCGTTCTCGTCGCTGTCGCTCGACCCGCCGCTCGTGCTGTGGAGCCTGCGCAAGGTCGCGCCGAGCCGCCCGGATTTCGTGGCGGCCACGCACTTCGCGATCAACATTCTCGCGCACGACCAGATCGCGCTGTCGCGCCGTTTCGCGACCCCGAGCACCGACAAGTTCGACGGCGTGCCGCACGTGGACGCCGAGTCGGGCGGCGTGCCGTGCCTCGACGGCGCCAGCGCGCGGTTCGTGTGCCGTCACGTCGGCCATTACGAAGGCGGCGATCACCTGCTGTTCATCGGCCAGATCGAGCAGCTCGACGTGTTCCGCAAGCCGCCGCTCGTCTTCCACGCGGGCCAGTATCGCGCGATCTCGGATCACCCCGATCTTTAACGCGCACTTTGATTAGTTATACAAATAAATAGTCAGGAGGTGGTGATGAAGAAACGCGGCTCTCGCCTGCTCGCGATCGCGGGCCTCGCATTCGCCGGCATCGCCGGCCACGCGCCGGCCCGTGCGACCGACCTGCCGTCGGTCAACCTGGGGATGACGAGTTTTCTCGACGGGATGCCGCCGGCCGGCTCCGGCTGGTACGGCACGCAGTACTTCGAGTACTACACGGCCGGCCGCGTCAACGACAACGCGGGCAACAAGGTCGGGCTGCCGAAGCAGGACATCGACCTGTTCGCGGGGCTGAGCCAGCTCGTCTACCAGTCGCCGCTGACGTTCCGCGGCATGCATCCGGGGCTCGACGTGATCCTGCCGTGGGTGGCGTCCGTGCATACCAACGACGGCATCGGCAACGTCGCGCTGAATTCGCGCGCCGGGCTGGGCGACCTGCTGGTCGGCCCGTTCATCCAGTTCGATCCGGTCATGGGCGCGCAGGGGCCGCGCTTTGCGCAGCGCGTCGAGTTCCAGTTCATCGCGCCGACCGGCGCCTACGATCCGGCCCGCGCGATCAATCCGGGCAGTCATTTCTGGTCGTTCGATCCGTACTGGGCCGCGACGTTCTGGGTCACGCCGAAGTGGACCGTGTCATGGCGGCTGCACTACCTGTGGAATGCGACCAACCATGAACCGGCGACCGCGCTCGGGTCCGACGTGAGCTCGACGCAGGCCGGCCAGGCCGTGCATGCGAACTTCGCGACCGAGTACGAGGTGCGGCCCGGCTTGCGGCTGGGGCTCAACGGCTACTGGCTGCGCCAGACCACCGACATGAAGGCGAACGGGCAGGACGTATCCGGCACGCGCGAAGCCGTGCTCGCGATCGGGCCGGGCGCGATGTATAGCTTCTCGCCGCAGGATCACCTGTTGTTCAACGCGTATTTCGAAGTCTATGCGCGCAACCGGCCGCAGGGCACACGGATGGTGCTGCGCTACGTGCATCACTTTCAGTGAAGCGCGAACCCGGCCGGTCGCCCCGGCCGGGTTCGTCCGACGAATGAGACGCAGCCCTTTGGCGCGGGGATGCGTGGGTCGTGTCCAGGTACACGACCGGCCGTTCATGGTTAGCAGTAGGGGGCCACCCGCGCGGGCAGTGGACTACGGCTGCATCCAGGGTCGACCATGGGTCCGGGTTGCGTTGACGCCGCTATGATCGACCTGTCTCGCGGTGTCGCCCGGGGGAAGGAATCTCCCATGAAGACATTGACCGTGCCGACCGGTCGTGGCATCAAGGCCGGCGCGGAAATTCGTTTCGTGCGGCACCCCGCACACGCACTGTCAGTGCGCAATACCGACGAACGTCGGCAGCAGCACGCGATACACGTGAATCACCGCCGGCCCCAGCAACACGCCCATCAGCGCGGGGAAGATGCAGAAGATCAGCGGAAACAGCAGCTTCAACGCGATCTTGGCCGCGCGCTCCTCGGCACGCATTCGCCGCCGCGTGCGCAGCATGTCCGACAGCACGCGCAGCGATTCGCTGATGCTCGTCCCGAAGCGGTCGGCCTGGATCAGCATCGCGCAGAACGATTCGACATCCTCGACGCCGGTTCGCAGCGCGAGATTGCGCAGCGCCGTCTCCTTCGTGAACCCGGAACGCATCTCGAGCAGCAGCAGGTCGAACTCGCCGGCGACCACCACGCTGCGAAAACGCAGCTCGTCGGTTACTTTCATCAACGCCGCATCGAGCCCGAGCCCTGCTTCGACGCACACCGTCAGCAAGTCGAGCGCGTCGGGGAAATCCTCGAAGATCTGTTGCTGACGCGCCGCGATCCGCCGCGCGAGGAGGGTGTTCGGCACGTAGTAGCCGATGCCCGCGAACGCGATGAGAATGAACGACAGCAGCATGCGCTGTTCCGCGAGGCGCGTCGTGATCAGCGACAGCAGCGCGCAGCACGGCAGCGCCAGCGCGAGCGCCGTCTTTGCGGTGAAATAGAGCACCGCGGCACTCGATTCGCGCCATCCGGCATTCATCAGCCGGATCCGCAGCGGCGAATCCTCCCAGCCGTCCTGCGGCACCGACAGCCGCGAGATCGGATGCGACAGCTCGACCAGCTTCGCGACCCATCGCGACGACTCGTCGCCGCCACCGCCCACGGCGACGCCCGCACTAGCGCCGCCGGCCTGCTCGATCCGGCGCTGCAAGTTGCGCGGCGCGAACAGCAGCATCGCGACGAGCACGCCGCCGGTCACGAAGACGAACAAGCCGCCCAGCATCACGGTCTGTATTACGCTCAGGTTTTGCATGACACCCTCGAAACGGTTCGTGAAGCCTGTAACGCGCGTCAGACGCGAATCCGGACGATCCGGCGGATCCAGAACAGGCCGAAGATCATCGACACCAGCATCGAGCTGACCATCTTGATCCCGGCGGGATCCTCCCAGAGCACGGACAGAAACTCCCGGTTCAGCAGCGCCATCATGGCCGCGGTCCCGAATGGCAGCAGGCCGAGAATCCAGGCGGACAGCCGCCCTTCCGCCGACAGCACGCGAACCTTGTCGAACAGCTTGAAGCGCTCGCGGATCAGCCCGGCAATGTTGTCGAGCAGCTCGGCCAGGTTGCCGCCCGTCTCGCGCTGGATCAGCACGGCAATCACGAAATAGCGCAGGTCCTGCACCGGCACGCGCGTCGCCAGGTTCATCAGCGCGTCGTGCAGCGACACGCCGTAGTTGATCTCGTCGAACGTGATCCTGAACTCGCCGCCCATCGGATCGGGAAACTCCTCGCCGACCATGCCGAGCGCACTCGTGAACGAATGGCCCGAGCGCAGCGCGCGCGCGATCATGTCGCAGATATCGGGCAATTGCCGCTGGAGCTTGCGCATCCGGCGATTACGATGCCGCGTCACGTACACCATCGGCAGGCACGCGCACAGCAGCGCGATCGGCAGCACGAGGATCAGCGGCAACGCGGTGAAGCTGAGCACGAGCAGCGCCGCCACCGGCAGCGCCGCGGTGAGCACGACCAGCTTCGCGACCGTCCAGTCGAGGCCCGACTGCTGCAGCGTCAGGTCGAGCTGCCGCACGCGCGGCGCGCGCAGCAGCAGCCGGTCGAGCGGCCGCGACTCGTCGAGCATCCGCTTCTTGAGGATCGACATCCGCTCCCGCTGCACGTTGCCGCCGGCCGACATCGCGCGCAGGCGCGACTCGATCCGGCGCGCGGCCGCCCCGTGCCGCGCGTTCCACCATTGATAGACGCCTTCGATCGCGAGCACCACCGCGACGAAGGTGAGAATCACAAATCCGTAAAAGATCGCGTCCATGAAGCCTCCCCGGAATCAGACGCCGGCCCGCGCGTCAGTTCGTCTCGTAGCGCTGCAACGGGTCGTACAGCGAGTCCGGCAGGTTGATGCCGAATGCCTGCAGCCGCTCGACGAATTTCGGCCGCACGCCGGTCGCGCAGAAGTGGCCGCGCACCGTGCCGTCGCGGTCCACGCCGGTGCGCTTGAACGTGAAGATTTCCTGCATGTTGATGATGTCGCCTTCCATCCCGGTCAGTTCCTGGATGCTGACGATCTTGCGCTTGCCGTCGGTGAGCCGCGCGGCCTGCACCACGACCGAGATCGCCGAGGCGATCTGCTGGCGCATCGTCTTCGGCGGCAGCGACAGCCCGCCGACGCTGATCATGTTCTCGAGCCGCGTGAGCGCGTCGCGCGGCGTGTTCGCGTGAATCGTCGCGAGCGAACCTTCGTGGCCGGTGTTCATCGCATTGAGCATGTCGAGCGCTTCCGCGCCGCGCACTTCGCCGAGGATGATCCGGTCCGGACGCATCCGCAGCGCGTTGCGCACCAGCGTGCGCTGCGTGATCTCGCCCTTGCCCTCGATGTTCGGCGGGCGCGTTTCGAGGCGCAGCACGTGCGGCTGCTGCAGCTGCAGTTCGGCCGCGTCCTCGATCGTCACGATCCGCTCGTTGCGCGGGATGAAGCCGGACAGGATGTTGAGCAGCGTCGTCTTGCCGCTGCCCGTGCCGCCCGACACGAGCACGTTCACCTTCGCGTGCGACAGCGCATCGAGCAGTTCCGCCATCGGCGGCGTGAGGCTCTTGAAACGCACGAGATCGTCCATCTTCAGCGGGCTGACCGCGAAGCGGCGAATCGACATCAGCGGCCCGTCGATCGCCGACGGCGGGATGATCGCGTTCACGCGCGAGCCGTCGGGCAGCCGCGCATCGACCATCGGGCTCGATTCGTCGATGCGGCGCCCGACGCGCGACACGATCTTCTCGATCACCTTCATCAGGTGGGCGTCGTCGTAGAACGTCACGTCGGTCAGCTCGAGCTGGCCGCAGCGCTCGACATAGACCTGCCGGTACGTGTTCACGAGGATGTCCGAGATGCCGGGGTCGCGCAGCAGCGCTTCGAGCGGACCGAAGCCGAACATCTCGTCGTACACGTCGATCGCGAGCTGGCGCCGCTCGATATCGTTCGCGGGCATGCGCCCCTCGTCGAGGATGCGCGAGATCAGCGCGGTGATTTCCTGCCGGACCTGATCCTGCGGCAGCCGCGACAGGCGCTCCAGCTCGACGCGCTCGAGCACGGCCAGGTGGATCTCGCGGCGCAGCTTCTGGTAGGCGTCGCGTACCGACGAATGGGGCGACGCCGGCTCGCCGGCTGCCGACTGCGGCTGCGCCCGGTACAAGGACATCTGTTCGCGCAATGACATGATGGTTTCCCCGAGAGATTCACATGGACTTGAGCTTCGGCGCGGCCTTGCGGCCGAACAGCCGGGACATCAACGGTTCGCTGCTGGACGCGCCGTGCCCCGCGCGCACGTCGCCTTCGACGATCTGCTTCGCGCAGCCCTGCAGGGCGCGCACGACCGCGGCGCTGCGCGCGACGCGCGACACCGGATGGCCCTGGTCGATCGCTTCGCGCACGGTGTCGACGTCGTCGGGAATCGTGCAGACCGCCTGCAGGCCGAGCACTTCTTCCAGCGCGGTGCGGGTCCGCTCGCTTGCGCGCGTCACACGGTTCACGATGAGCCGCAGCTGATCGGTCGAATAGCCGAGCGATACGAGGATCTCGAGCAGCCTGCGCCCCGCGCGCACGTGCGGCATCGCGGGCTGCAGCACGAGCTGGATCTGGTCGCTGCGGTCGAGCGCGACCATCGACAGCGGATTGATGCTGACGCCGACGTCGAAGATCACGAAGTCGTAGCGCGGCGCGGCGACGCCGAGAATCCATTCGAGCGCATCCTCGCGCATCTCGGCGGCCTTCACCGGGTCGCCCGCACCCGCGAGCACGTGGAAGGTCGGTGTCACGTGCGCGACGCTCGCGTCGAGAAACGCGCCGTCGAGCCGCTCGATCTGCGCGCAGAGCTGCGGCAGCGTCGACGGCGGCGTCTCGTCGCTGACGAGGAACGCGGCATCGGCGAACTGCTGGTTCACGTCGATCAGCAACACGCGGCGCTTGAAGCTTTCGGCGATCTCGTACGCCACGTTGCTCGCGGTGAAGCTCGTCCCCGCGCCGCCCTTGCACGACATGAACGACACGATCCGCGTATCCGCGGTGTCGCGCCGCGTGCTTTGCGCGGCGGCGCGCTCCAGCGCATGGGCGAGCGCGGCCGGATCGAGCGGCCACTGCAGCACGTCGCGTGCGCCCGCGCGCATCGCGTCCAGCAGCGTGTGCGGCGACGCATCGGCGGTCACGAGAATGCCGGTCAGCCCCGGGTGCAGCCGGCAGATCCGCTCGATGGCGGACAGCTCGGACGCATCGAGCATCGCGCCGTCGATCAGCAGGATGTCGAATGCGTCGAGCCCGTCGGTGCGATGCTCGATCTGCGACGCCCGCCCTGCCGCGCGGGTCACGCGATAGCGGCCGCTGTCGGCGACGAGGCGCGCGATCTGCGTGAGCCGCGCGGTGTCGTCGGACGCTACGAGGATGTTGATCATGACGTATGCCTCGTCGGTTCGGTTATTGACAGGCGCTGCCGCCCGTCGAGGAATTCAGGCTTTCCCGCGGCAGCGTCGTGGTGAACGGCGGCATGGTGACCGCGACTTTCATGAACGGGATCATCGTCTTCACGGTGACGTTCGTGACGCTCACGGTCACGAACGTGCAGGAGGTCACGTCGCAGCCCGACGGCGTGTAGGTCACCGACACGTTCGCGTTTGCCAGCAGCGGCAGCATCGACGTCACGCGCTTCGCGACGCCGGCGGCATTCACGTCGCAGACGACCGCCGTGCGCGCGCCAAGGCGCACGGCCTCGCTCGCGGTGCCCCAGTAGAACAGCACGCGGCCGAATTCGAAGATACCGACCAGCAGCATGATCAGGATCGACGCAATCAGCGCGAACTCGACGATCGTCGAGCCGCGTTCGGCGCGGCGACGCAACCGCGGAAAACGATGCGCGCTCATGATGCTTGCCTCATCACGGTGACGATGTTGCCGAACGTGATCGCCTTCAGCCCCGGGTAGGCCGGGATCGGCTGGTACTTGTAGCCCTTCACCTTCACCTCGACGATGCTGATGCTGCCGGTCGCCGAGCCGGTCGGTGCGTTGTTGCTCGCGTCGTAGGTGGTCAGGCCGGAGAACGCCGACGGATCCGTTGCGTCGCTGCAGCCGGTCGTGTGCAGCGCGTCGCAGACGATCACCATCGACGTCTCGAGGCCCGGCAACAGTTCGGTGCCAGCCTTCCCGCAAGTCGTGCTGCCGTATACGACCAGGCACTGCGCCTGCGCCACCGGATACGAACTGTCGGTGGCCGGCAGATAGAGCGACAGGTAGCGCGCCGCATCGCGGGTCCCCTTGGTCAGCGTCTCGTACTGATAGATCGCCCGCCCGAACTCGGCCACGCCGGTCGCGAGCAGGATCATCGGGATCAGGACGATCGCGAACTCCACGGCAGCCACGCCACGCATGCGCGACCGACGGAACAGGACTCTTTTCATGATCGCTCTCCGCTATTGAACGAGCATCGGCACCTGGGTGCCGCTGGCGCTGCCGCCGCCGGGCACGCCCTGGGTCGCGCACGGATTGTTGCCGGTGACCGTCGAGTTGCCGGAACCCGACGACGAAGTGCTGAACGGAGACGAGCCGAGGTATTCGAGGTGCGCGATGACCGCGCCCTTGCCCGGGCTGAACGGCAAGGGATCGAGCATCAGCACGCAATCCCACTGCGTGACCGGCACGTTGACGCTGTTGCCCTTCAGCCCCGAGCAGTCGCCTTCGGGCGCGAGGGCGATCCGCCGGTCGCCGCCGGCGGTCTGGTAGTTGCCCGCCGAACCCGTCCAGCCGGTGGAGATGCCGCTGCCGCCCGGCGGCGCGCCGTCGCCCTGGTAGGACTTGAACTTCGTGCGATCGATCACGAATTGCGCGTAGGCGTCGCCGAGGATTCCGGCGGTTCCCGGCGGCCCGTAGTTCGGACCGACGTACGCATAGCCGGTAAAGTCCGGCTGGCCGCTCGATCCGTTGGCGCCGTTCGTATAGATGCCGAACCGCGTATTCCAGGCGCGAAACGCCGCGGTCTTCAGGCCCGTCGAGCCGAGGGTGGGCGGCACCGTGATGTTGCAGGTATTGCCGGACAGCTCGGTCGCGATGGTCGGTTCGTTGGTCGACCCGTCGAGCGCCGCCCAGCCGAAGTTGCCGGGCCCGTATGTGGAGCCGGACGGCGACGTGATCCAGTCGCCGACCTTGTACGGCGCCGCAGCCGACGCCTTGCACACGAACACCGGAATCGCGCAGGCCGTCTGCCCGCCGCCGACCGTCGCGACCGCGCTCGCCGCGACCTGCTCGGTCTTGCCGATCTTCACGCCCGGCAGCACGTTGAGCACCTCGACGAACCAGTGCGCGATGTTGTTCATCGACGCCGTGCACTTGACGTACTTGATGTTCGCCGGGGTCGTGACCGACGACTTCGTCAGGAACGGGTTGGACAGCGAATCGGTGAACGTCACGCTCGAATTCGTCTGCATCTGCACGGCGGTCTTCTGAAAGAATGCGAAATTCAGGTGACCGGCGGCGATCCCGTCCGCTTCGGCGACGGTCAGGCTGATGGCCCCCGTCAGGTCACGCGCGGCCGACAGCGCGCACGCATCGGCACTGTTCTGCAGTTCGCTGCGCGTGACGTACAGCTTGCCAAGGTCCAGCGCAAGACCGACGAACCCGATCATCACCGCGAGCGCAAGGCCGACGATGATCGCGACGGCACCGCGCTGGTGATGCAGACCGCGACGCGTGGGGTTCGGACGACGGGTTGCGCTGGACATGGCGTTCTCCCTGAGCATGCGGTCGTTAGTCGGCAGCCTTGCCGATCCCGATCACGAAGGTGTTGCCCTTCGGCTCGGGCTGCGTGAACGACTTGTTGTAGTTGTCCATCGCCGACGCGGCGGCCGCACCGTCGACCCCCGGATCGGATGCCGCGTGGTCGGCGGCATGCGGGTCGATGATCTGGGCCTGGGTGACGGCGCGCACCGAGTCACCGAAGCGGCTGTCCCATACGGGCGACGACGACATGCAGCCGGCGAGCGCGAAGGCGAGCGGCATGGCCAGCGCCGCGCGGCGCAGGAAAACGAGGCAGGCGGAGTTCATGAGCTTCCCCTTGGATGGCATCAACGATCGGTGGACTCGGATTCCGCGTTCGCCCGCGCGAGCTGCGTGCGAACGGCGTCCGGGTGCCGGTGCTTCGGGCGCGGCGCCGGACTGGCCGGCGTGT
The DNA here is from genome assembly GCF_002563755.1 of Burkholderia sp. JKS000303. Taxonomy (NCBI): domain Bacteria; kingdom Pseudomonadati; phylum Pseudomonadota; class Betaproteobacteria; order Burkholderiales; family Burkholderiaceae; genus Burkholderia; species Burkholderia sp. JKS000303. Next base: position 421,082 of record NZ_PDBZ01000002.1, on the reverse strand, counting down.
CGGGGCCGGCTGCCGCCAGGCGGGCGGCGGCGGCCTCGATCCGTGCGACGCGGGCCGCGCTGGCCGGATCGGCCTGCGCTTGCGGCTGGGCCTGCGCGGCGGGCGCCGGCGCTGCACTCACCGCACCCGCTGCGGCGGGCGCGGCGGCGGCGGCCTTCGGCGGCTCGACGGGCACCGGCGACGGCACATCCGCTTGCTGCGGTGCGCGCGGGGCCGGCAATGCGGCCGCAGGCCCGGCGGGCGCATCCGATTGCGGTGCCGGAGCGGGCGCCGGGGCCGGCGTCTGCGGCGCATCCGGTGCCGGTGCGCCGTTCGCGGGTTGCGCGGCCGGCTTGCGGACACCACCGCGGCCTTCCATGTTGCCGGTCGCATAGACGTCGGCTTCGTTCGGCTTCGAGAAGCTGTCGGTCGGCAGCGGCACGTCGGCGGTCTGCAGCGGCTTCACCAGGTGCGGCGTGATCAGGAAGATCAGCTCGGTGCGATCCTGCTGGAACGACGTGCTGCGAAACAGCGCACCGAGCACCGGCACCTCACCGACACCCGGGATCGCCTTCAGCGCGCCCGTCGCGTTGTCCTTGATCAGCCCGCCGATCGCGAACGATTCGCCGTCGCTCATCTGCACCGTCGTCGAGGCGCGCCGCGTCGTGATCAGCGGCAGGATCGACGTGCCGCTGACGTTGGTCGCGCTCAGCGTGACGCCCGTCTGCGACAGGTCCGACACTTCCGGCGCCACCTTCAGGTTGATGCGGCCGTTGGCCAGCACGGTCGGCGTGAACTTCAGCGCGACGCCGAACTCCTCTTCCTGCAGCGTGATCGTCGTGGTGCCCGTGCCGCTGCTCTGCGGTACCGGGATGAAGACCTTGCCGCCGGCGAGGAACGTCGCCTCCTGGCCGCTGATCGTCACGAGGTTCGGCTCCGCGAGGATCTTGACGAGGTTATCGGTGTTCTGCGCATCGGCCGCGATGCTGAACGGCTTGTTGTTCGCCTTGTTGAAGACCGCGCCGCTCGCGACACCGGCAAGCAGGTTGCTGACGAGCGCGCCGCTCCACGAGCCGAAGCCGCCCTGGATGTTGAATGCGCTGCCGAGCTGGTTGATCAGCGTCTTCGACACTTCGGCGACCTTCACCTCGAGCATCACCTGCTGCGGCGACGTGACGCTCAGCATGTTCAGCACGCCGCCGCCGCCCTTGCCGCCGCCCTCACCGGCGCTGTCGCTGTAGGCGTGCGCGATCAGCATCGCCTGCTGCGCGGCCTGCGAGCTCGACACGTTGCCCGCCAGCACGATCGTGCCAGCGGCGGTCGACACATGAATGTCGTGCTCGGCCGGCATCAACTGCTGCAGCGACGCCTGCAGGCCGGCGGCATCCGCGCCGACCGCCACGTCGATCACGCGGCATGCGCCGCTGCGCCCCTGCACGATCATGTTGGTCGTGCCGACCGACAGCCCGAGGATGTACAGCGTCTGCGGCGACACCATGGTCGCCTGCGCAACGGCCGGGTTGCCGATGGTGCGGTTGCGCACGGGTTCCGGCATCGGCACGAGCAGCGATTTGCCGAGCGGTACGCTGACGCTGGTCGAGTCGCGCACCGCGCCCACGCAGTTCGGCCCGCGCAGCGGTCCGACCTGGGCGGCGGGCGCGGCGGCCGGCACCGGTCCCATGCTGATCGTCATCTGCATCGGCCCCTTGCCGACCGCGGCCGGCGCACTCGCGCCGCCCTTCGCCAGCGCGGCCGACTCCGCGCCTTCCTGCGCGAGTGCGCTGTACACGGTCAGCCATCCGGTGCAGAGGATCGCGGCCATCATCGTGCCCCGGGCGATGCGCGTGCGCACCAGGCCGGTACCTGAACGTTGCGGTTTGATCTTCATTTCGTCTGATCCCCCGAGTGACCGGCGATGCGCCGGTTTTCGACTTCCAACGCCGCCGTGCCCTGACGGCGGCCGATCTGTTATCTGGATGTGTTCTATGGCGTCAGAAACATTCGACGCTGCCCTTCACACCGGACAGCACGCCGATGCAATCGCGGCGCACTTCGGGCGCCACGTGCGACGCGACCCGCACGCGCACGGTGTGTACCGGTGCGGGTGCCGGCGGCGTTTCGGGCGCCTTGCCGAGCAGCGTCATCTTGGTGGCGCCATCGGTGGCGAGCGTCTTCTGGTCGATCTGGTTGCGCAGCACGAGCGACAGCGTGCCGACGCTGCGGGCGAGGTCGAGCCGCTCGGCCTGATCGGGCGTGACTTCGAGCGTCACCGCATTGACGACCTTCGGCGCGGTGTCGTCGCGGCTGACCTGCTGCGCGACGGCGAGCACGAGGATGTGCTCCAGCACGATCTTGGAGATGCTCTGCCCGTCGCTCTTGCCCTGCTGCTCCTGCGTATTGACGATCACGTCGACGTAGTTGCCGGGCAGCGCGAAGCCCGCGACCCCCACCACGTCGTTCACGCGCACGGTGATCGCGCGGCTGCCGTCGGCGATCACGGCGGAGAGCCCGCCCTTCGTGCCGATCGGCGCGAGCTTCGTTTCGATCACCGGCTCGCCGCGCGTCAGGCTCGCACGCACGACGCGCCCGTCGAGCGCCTTCGTGTCGGTGAAGGCCCCCGGCGGCACGCTGCCCGACGGCCAGCTCACCATATGGATCTCGTTCGGCGTGATCGGCTCGCCCAGGTTCAGGTCGGTGGCTGCCACCGCGACCGGCGTAACCGCGCCATTGGACGTGTTCATCAGCCAGCGAGACGCGAATACGACCGCGGCAAGCCCCGCGACCATCGCGACGATCAGCATCATGACCGCTCGACTGTTTTTCATGGCAATGCTCCTCGATGACTGGTGAAGGGAACCGCTCAACCCGATATGAAGGTACGGCCGACCCGCTCGACGGGCGGCGGGTGACTGCCGTCCCGTTCGGGCGCCGCGCCGAAATAGCTGGCCCACGCGTCGTACAGCCCGTCGGGCGTGACTTCGTGCGGATCGCCGCGATATCGCGCGCCGGCGGCGACGAGTCGCAGCAGGTCATCCGGGAAGCACGCGAGAAACGCCTTGCCGGTCGGCAAGTGCAGGTGGTGCAGCAGATACTCGAACGCGTCGTGCGCCGGCACCAGGCCGTGCGACACGCAGGCCGCGTCGAACACCGCGCGGTAGTCGTCGATCGACAGCGGACCGACGTAGATCTTCGAGCCGAGCCGGCGCAGGAATGCGTCGTCGCCGAGCTGCTCGGGCGCGATGTTGCTCGAGAACACCGGCCAGACGTCGAACGGCAGCACGAAGCGGTGGCCCGATTCGAGCGTCAGGAAATCGACGCCGCGATCGAGCGGGCGCAGCCAGCGATTGAGCAGGTCGCGCGGCTCGACGCGCTGGCGGCCGAGGTCGTCGACGACATACATGCCCATGTTCGCCTTCATGTGCGGCGGCGCCTGGTAGAAGCCGGCGGCATCGTCGCGGCGCAGGTCGAGTTCGCCGAGCGTCAGTTCGCCGCCGGACATCACGACCGGCCGCTCGCACAGGCGCCAGCGACGATCGAACGACAGGCTGTCCGTCGGCGACGCGACATCGACATGCACGAGCGGATCGTGGATCTGGATCACTTCACCGCCGACGACCACCGCATGCGGCACCGGCACGTGGCCGTGCATCAGCGTGCCGAGGCGTTCGGCCAGGAAGGTCTTGCCGCTGCCGGCCGGCCCGTAGATCAGCAGCGGGCGGCCGGCATTCAGCGCGGCGGCCGCCGCGTCGAGGATCGCCGCGTCGACGACGATGCCGTCGAACGCAGCCAGTACGTCGGCGCGCGTGATGCGCAGCTGGCGCACCGAATGCGCGTCGATGCAGGCGAGATACGCATCGAGCGTCACCGGCGCGGGGCCGCTGTAGCTGCTGCGCACCTGTTCCGCCCGTGCGAGCACGCGGCCCGCGTCGGTCAGCCGAAACGACACGTCGAGATCGGTCGTCCCGCGATGCGCGAGCTCGACCAGATGCTCACGCACCAGGAACGCGAAGACGTCGTCGAGCACCGCGAGCGGCAGGCAATGCCGTTCGATCAGCTCGCCGTACGACGGCCGCCCGATGATCAGCGTCGACTTGAGCACGAGCCCCGCGACGAAGCTCAGGCCGAGCCCGGTTTCGTCGAGCGAGCGCGGCGCGGCCGGCAACTGCTCGCCGAGCTTCGTATGGACTTCCCGCGACGGCAACGGATCGGGCAGGTGTGCAACCTGCGCGTCGCGTCTCGGATCGGTGCGGTTCGTGTTCATGTTGGTCCTTTCCTTTCTCTTGGCAGCCTGGTCGTTCATGCGCAGGAGGCGAACACCACGCCGAGCGTGCCCGCCGCGATCGCGACGCCGTACGGCAGCGAGCCCACCGACACGACCGCGACAGGTTCGCCGGTCGCCGTCGTGCGCACGCCGGCCCCGCGCCGCGTGACCAGCATCCGGACATTCGTCCACATCCGCCGCATCCGGCCGTGCATCAGCGCCACGGCCAGCGCACCGATACCGCCGGCGACAAACGTGGCAAGCACGATGTAGAGCGTCATCTGCACGCCGACCCATGCGCCGATCGCCAGCATCAACTTGACATCGCCCGCCGCCATCCCGCGCAGCAGATAAAGCGGCAGCAGCAAGCCGAAGCCGGTCGCCGCGCCTGCCATCCATGCGAGTGCGCCTGCCTGGATGCCGTGCAGCGCGCACTGTGCGATCAGTGCCCCGGCGAGACCGAGCACGACGATGCGGTTCGGGATACGCCGGCTCGTGATGTCGGTGCTGGCCGCAACGACCGCAAGCACCGTCACGCACAACGGAACCGGATAAGGCAGCGCGACAGGCAACATGGCGGACTCCGGCTGGCAAAAAAATCAGGAAGCAAGTGACACCGCGGCACTCACCGCGGCTGTCACGGCAGTCGCGACCGTGCTGTACACGCCGACGAGCGCGCCCCTCAGCGTCACGACACTGCCCAGGACGGCGACGGCGAACATGGCTGCGAGCAGCGCATACTCGATCGATGTCACGCCACGCTTGTCACGAATCCAGCGCAACAGGTCACGCATACGGGCTTGCATGGTCGTCTCCGTTTCACGGTTGATCAAAAAGACCGGGAGACGGCTCGTCAACTGCACCGGCCGAGCCATCTGCCGTTCCGTCCAGCCAACATCTGTTGATGCCGCGTCCGAACCTGCGCCCACCGACCGGTGACGACGAACGGTCGGACAACCGTTCGCCGCCCCGTCGTTTTCAGACTGCCGCGCTGAGATCGGTGGCGATCGTGCTGAACACGGTCTGAAGATCCGTACCGATTGCGGATACGGTGGCAATGATGCCGACTGCGATCAGGGCAGCGATCAGGCCGTATTCGATGGCCGTTACGCCTTGTTCGTCTTGGAAGAAGCTACGAATCTTGAGCATGAGCTTGGACATGGCTAGTCTCCTTTCGCACTACTATGGAATTCCCGTTGTCGAGGATCGACTCGGGGAGCGGTTACTACGGGCACAACAAACGGATTCGGTTGCGATGCTCAGCAACAGGCACGACAGTGCGTCAACCTGTCAGGGCGAGCGAATTTCGGTGAGATGAAACGTTCGGCACGCATGCGCAGTTCGATCGGCGCGATATCGCGATCGAGCGGAACGGCATGGCGACCGTCCGACGCATGGCTTCGGATTGATGGCGTGACGCGTTCGCGTCGATGCTGCTGATTGTCGTCGCGGCGTGCAAGCCGCAGTGTGCTCTGGTCTATCATTTTTATTCCCCAAATTCGGTCTTGCCGATTCTTATTGCTCGGACGATGCCGGCGTCTGCTCGATCGTTCGACGCGATCGCCGGTTTGCTGGATCGGACGGCGTGTTCCCCGACGTCCGCTCGATCCTTGGCATTCCGCAGGTGATTCGCTCCGGCTTTATCTGCCTGTTCCGGCAACCGGTCGCTCGTCACATCGTCGACTGTCGTGCGGACCTTCTCGCAAAGAGCAGGCCAGCCGGAAAGAAATCCACGTGCAGCAAGGGTTTCGGGAAATCTTGCCGATGCCGGACCGCGGCGCGTTGCAGGAAATGTTTCAAATCTGATATACGCGCGCCATCCCGCCTGGCGCACCGGTTTCGCTGCCGCCGCGCTGCACAAGGGCCTCAAAAAATTTTCTCGGGACTTTCCCGAATCGGCGCGGTCGCTCGCAAAACGCGTATTCCGCACCATGCCGCACCGGCGAAAAACGAGGAATGTTTCATGCGAGAAACATCAAATGCGCCGGCCTCGTTTTCTCAGACATGAAAACCCGGTTTTCGGCGGTATCGCTGACAAATCGGTATCGCGCCTTTCAATACGCGGTTTGCTTCATGCGATTTTTTCTTCAACAATGCATTCACCGGACAACGCCATGCAGTGCGAATCGATCCGGAGACACACGACAACACAAAACGGCTGCGACCGACCACGCAGCGTTCACACAAGACGGGGCATCATGTACACAGCCAATCGTGGAACGCGTTATCGCGCAATACGCTGTGCTCAGTGGCTGACGGCAGACCGGATCATTCCGTACAGCTGCATCATGCTGATGCTCTGCATCGCCGTGCTCGTCACCTGGGCCGCCGTGACGAAGGGATTCACGGCACCCGGCACCGCACTGCCGGCCGTCGACTTTTCCGTTTTCTGGACAGCATCGCACCTCGCGTTGCATGGCCACGCCGCCGCCGTCTACGATCCGACGTCCTTCTTTCATGCCGAGGTCGCGCAGTTCGGTTCATTCGGACATTACCGATCGCTGCCCTGGCTCTATCCGCCGACGATGCTGCTGTTCGTCGTTCCGGTTGCCCTTGTGCCTTTCCTGCCCGCTTACTTCCTCTTTTCCGCGGGCAGTCTTTTATGCTATGCGTACGCGATCTCGCGGCTGTCCGGGTTGCGCACGCACCTTCCCGTCCCGCGTGCCGCGGCGCTCGTGTTACTCGCGTACCCCGCCGTGTTTACGTCGATCCTGTTGGGGCAGAACAGCGTGCTGACCGCGGGTATCGCCGCACTCGCGCTTTATCAGCTCGGCCGCCGCCCGATCGTCGCCGGCATGCTGATCGGGCTGCTCGCGATCAAACCGCAGATGGCGATCCTGTTTCCGTTCGTGCTGATCGCGACGCGCGCGTGGCGTCCCTTCGTGTCCGCCGCATTCACGGCCATCCTGATCACGGCGGCCGGCGTCGCCCTGTCCGGCACCCAGTCGCTGACGGGGCTGAGTCACACGCTATCGACCGTGCGCGAACTGCATTTCATGCTCCCCGCCTACTGGTTCGCTTCGCCGACGTCGTTCGCGGCCCTTCGTCTCGCCGGCACGTCGCAACCGGTAGCGCTCGCCGCCCAAGCGGCGATCGGGCTGCTCGCGCTCGCCGCCGCGATCAACGTGTGGCGTCGCACGCAGGACATGCGGCTGCGCAGCGCAGCGCTGGCGATCGCGACGCTGCTGATCACGCCGTATCTGTGGCACTACGAGTTGACGTGGCTGGGCATCGCGGTTTTCTGCCTGATCGCGTACGGGCTCGACGAGGGGTGGCTGCCCGGCGACCAGATCGTGATCGTGGCCGCATGGCTGCTGCCCGGGTTCGAGTTCTTCAACCCGGTCATGAAGCTGCCGCAGATCGGCCCGCTCGTGCTGCTCGCGATGCTGTTCGTCGTCGTGCGTCGCGCGACGCTCGCGCCGCGGAAGCCGCAATGAAAACGCCGCTCTCGCTCCGACATCCGTCGAGCGCCATCGACGCGCACCCTGAGCTGCCGATCGCGGGCCCGCGCCGCTTTCCGCACTGGCTCACCCGCGAACGCGTGCTCCTTTACGCCGGCGGGGCGCTGATGATCGAGCTGCTGTCCATCGCCATCGCGCTGTTCCGCCTGTCTCGTTCGCATACGGGCGTGCTGGAGCCGCTGTCGCAGGATTTTTCGCCGATCTGGAGCGCGGCCCGCCTCGCGGCCCACGGACACGCCATCGACGCCTGGCATTTCCCCACGCTGTTCGCGATCGAGAAGCTCGCGGTCCCGACGATGAACGTCGCGCACGGCACGCTGCCGTGGCTCTACCCGCCCACCATGCTGTTGTTCGTGCTGCCGCTCGGCTGGCTGCCGTATCTGGTCGCGCTCGTGCTGTGGCTCGCCGCCACCTATGTGCTGTTCGCGGTGACGATCCGCGCGACCGTTCAGCGCGACGCGGCGCTGCTCTGCGCGCTCGCCTTCCCGGCCGCGTTCCTCACGCTGATCGTCGGGCAGACGAGCCTGTTCACGGCAACGCTCGCCGGCGTCGGGCTGCTCGTGCTGAATCGCCGCCCGGTCGTCGCCGGCATCTGCTTCGGGATGCTGACGATGAAGCCGCAGCTCGCGATCCTGCTGCCGCTCGCGCTGCTGTGCGCCGGGCAGTGGCGCGCACTGGTCGCATGGGCCGCGACGATCGCCGGCAGCGTCGCGCTGTCGACACTCGTGTTCGGCATCGGCGCGTGGGTCGCGTTCGCGCACGGCATCCATGACGCGTACCACGTCGTCGGCACCGGCCAGGCAAAGCTCGCACGCATGCCGACCTTGTTCGCGCTCGCAACGATGGCCGGCTGGCCCGCCACCGTCGCGCGCGCGCTGCAGCTGCTCTCCACCGCGCTCGCCGCCGGCGCCGTCGTCTACGCATGGCGCGGCGCATGTTCCTACGCGCTGCGCGCCGCGACCGTCGCGTGCGCGTGCCTGCTCGTCAGCCCTTACCTGTACGACTACGACCTGACCTGGTACGGGCTCGTGATCGCGTGGTACGCGCGCTATGCCTGGACGCACGGCTGGCGGCGCTTCGATCGCGAATGGCTGATGCTGATGTGGGCGATGCCGCTCGCGGGCCTCGCGCTGGTGCCGCATCTGGCGTTCCAGTTCATGCCGCTCGTCACGCTTGCCTCGCTCGCGCTGCTCGTCAGCCGGATCGCACAGGAACGGCACGACGTACCGTCGATGCCCGACGCACACGACAACACGACCGACACCGGCTTCACGCATTCGGTCCGACCGCACCACCGCCCGGCGCACGGACTGCGCCGCATCGGCCGCCCGACCTTCGGCACCGATCGCTGACGCGTCATCACAGGGGGAAACCATCATGCGCGAACCGCTCTATACGCCACTCGTCTCGCTGGTCGTGCCGTTCTACAACGAAGGCGAAGCCGTCGAGCACTTCTTCGACGTCGTGATTCCGCTGATGGCCGGCCTCGACGCGATCCGCTTCGAGATCGTCTGCGTGAACGACGGCAGCCGCGACGACACGCTCGAACGCCTGATCCGGGTGAGCCTGACCGATCGCCGCGTACGCGTGATCGACCTCACCCGCAACTTCGGCAAGGAAGCGGCGCTCACGGCCGGCCTCGACGAAGCCGCCGGCGATGCGGTGATTCCGCTCGACGCGGACCTGCAGGATCCGCCGAGCCTGATTCCGGTGATGCTCGAGCACTGGCGCGACGGCGCGGAAGTCGTTGCCGCGAAGCGCAGCAACCGTGCATGCGATTCGTTCGCGAAGCGCACCGCCGCGGCCGTCTACTATCGCGTGCACAACCTGCTGTCGGACGTGAAGCTGCCCGAGAACGTCGGCGACTTCCGGCTGATGGACCGCAAGGTCGTCAACGCACTGCGCAACCTGCCCGAGCGGCATCGCTTCATGAAAGGGCTGTTTGCGTGGGTCGGCTACCGCACCGTGATCGTCGAGTATCAGCGCGACGCACGCAGCGCCGGGCAGTCGAAGTTCTCCGGCTGGAAGCTGTGGAATTTCGCACTCGAAGGCATCACGAGCTTCAGCACCGTGCCGCTGCGCAGCTGGACCTACATCGGCGTCGGCATCGCCGCGCTCGCGTTCCTGTACGGCTCGTTCATCGTCGGCCGCACGCTGCTGTTCGGCAATCCGGTGCTCGGCTATGCATCGCTGCTGTCGGTCACGCTGTTCATCGGCGGCATCGAGCTCGTCGGCATCGGCGTGGTCGGCGAGTACATCGGCCGCATCTACGACGAGTCGAAGCAACGGCCCGTCTACCTGATTCGCCGCCGGTACCAGGCGCACAGCAAGGTGACCGAACTGCCGGTCGCGCGCGATGCGCGGCGCCCGATCGCACGCCGCCGCGTACAGCCGGCCCGCGCGCGGGTCGGCACGCGCTGACGCACGGAGGCGACGATGCTCGCGCTGCTCTATGCCGAACGCGTGCGGCTGGCGCGCTTCGGGCTGTCCGGGCTCTGCTCGACCGCCCTTCACGCGCTGATCGCCTGCACGATGTACGCGCTGTTCGATGCCACGCAGGTCATCGCGAACGCGGTCGCGTTCATCTGCGCGACGGTGTTCTCGTATCTCGCGAATACGCTGTGGAGCTTCTCGTCGACGGTGCATTCGCGCAACCTGCGACGCTTTCTGGTCGTCGCGCTGGCCGGCTTCACCGAAACGATGGTGCTCGCGCGCACAGCCGAGCTGCTCGACGTGCCGCGCGGCTGGAGCATCGTCGCGATCGCGCTGCTGATTCCGCCGACGACGTTTCTGATGCATCGGTTGTGGACGTATCGGTGAAGCGCCACCCATGCGCATGTGTGGTGTCACCGCCCGGTTGCGCGGCACGGAGTGGGCAATGAGCGAGCGCGTGCCGGCGCTCGACGCCGCACCGACCGTCGACGCCCCGTCGCACCGCACACCGCCCGCCGTCGCAGCCGCCAGTGTCGGCTTCGCACCCCGCCAGAGCACCTGAGCCGCCATTCCCGAGCGCCGCCCGCGGCCGGACCCGGCATTGATCCAATGCGATACAGTACGGAGCATGCACCGGGGACGTGACGTTCCGGTTCGCCGCTCATGCGTTTCGTGGCATCCGGCCGGCACGGCCCACGCGGTTCGCATCGAGCGCAGCCAGCGCCTGCCCGGCCCGCCGATTCCGCCGTTCCTTTCCGCTCTCGACCATGAACGCAACCGCTGACAACGCACCTTCCGCCCCGTCGCTCCTCGGCGTCTATCGGCAGTTGGCGGATCCGTCCGCCGGACAATGGGTCGTCAGCCGCTCCGAGCGCGCGCACATGTTCCGCATCCAGCATCACCGGCCCGACGGCAGCACGTCGGTCGATACGGTCGTCGATGCGGACAACCTTGACGCAAAGCTGCGCAAGTGGCACCACGAAGGCTTCGCCCGCCGCGACAAAGACGACGGCGACGGCGAGCACGCCTCCCCGGCCCTTCGCGAAGGCTTCATGCACGACCTGCGCCGCGCACAGGCTGCCCGGCCGGCCGCCTCGCAGGACGCGGTGCACGCCGTGCCGGTCGGCGGCGTGCCGATGCCGCGCGGCCCTGGCGGCCCGCTCGTTCCGCCGCTCAATCCTGCTTACCTGTTGACCACCCGCGCGGCCAGCGTGCTCGACGACATCGTCGAAAACCGCCGCATCCTGCTGATCGGTCATACGGGCACCGGCAAGACGAGCCTGATCGAACAGGTCGCCGCGCGGACCGGTCACGGCGTGTTGCGCTCGAACATGAACGGCCAGACCACGGTCGGCGACTTCGTCGGCTTCTGGACCGTCAAGGGTGGCGAAACGATCTGGGTCGACGGCGTGCTGCCGACCGCGATGCGCGAAGGGCTGTGGCTGATCGTCGACGAGATCGACTTCGCGGAGCCGGCGATCCTCGCGGTGCTGACCGCCGTGCTCGAACCCGGCGGCCGCCTGCTGCTGAAGGAGAAAGGCAACGAGATCGTCGTCCCGCATCCGTCGTTCCGGCTGTTCGCGACCGCGAACGCGATCGGCGCGATGGGGCAGTTCCGGCACCTGTACCAGGGCGCGAACGTGATGAACGAGGCGTTCCTCGACCGCTGGCGCGTGTACCACCTCGACTACCTGCCGCCGCACGACGAAGCGCAGGTGCTGCAGCAGACGTTCGGCCCGCGCATGTCCGCCGCGATGGCCGCGACGCTGGCGGCGATCGCCGCCGACTGCCGTGCAGCGTTCGTCCGCGAGGATCTCGCCAGCGCGTTCTCGACCCGCCGTCTGCTCGACTGGGCCGAACTGATGCTGCGCACCGGCGACCCCGAATCGGCCGCCGGCCCGACGATCTATGCGAAGGTCGGCCCGGGAGACGCGGCGCTGATTCGCAGCATCATCCGTCACCACATCGACTTCGAGGCCTGACGCGATGGACCGGGACGACGACGCGCGCGCGGTTCACCTGACCCGGCTCGCACGCACGCTGTCGCAACGGCACGGGATCGACGTGCGCTTTGCCAGCCACGGGCCGCTGCTGCAGCGCGACCGGCTCGTGCTGCCCGACACGCTGCTCGACGGCGCCATCGACGACGACGCGATCACCGGCTTCGTCGATCTCCATGCGGCCCGCGCGCGCTTCAGCGCGATCGAGTCCGTGGCCGCGCTAACCTCGCCCGTCGTGCAACGCATCGCGCAGGCGATCGACGACCGGCGCGCGGCCGGACGCCTCGTTGCGCTGTATCCCGGTGCGCAGCGATTCCTGATCCGGATGCGTGCGGCATCCGCCGCCGACACGCTGCGCGGATGGCCAACGCTCGCGTGGCGCGACAAGCTGCTGTGGCGCATCGAACGCGCGTTGTGGGACGAACCGCCGACCGCCATCGAGCACGTGCCGTCGCTCGACGCGACCATCGCGGCCACCGCCGATCTCGTCGACGAAGCACGTGCCGCGGCATCGACTGCCGACAGCATCGGGGCCGCGCGGCGGATCGTGGCGCGCGTTCGCGCGCTCGCGTCGACCGGCGCCAACACCATGATGTTCGCCGCCGATCCGGGCAGCACGCTCGACAGCGACGCGATCGCCGCCGAGTTCGACGCGGACGAACCCGGCGCGTCGGACGACGCACGCGCGCCCGCCGCCACCGACTCCGCCGCCGGCGCGATCGCCGAAACGGCGTCGTCATCCGGGACACCGGCGCCAGGCGATGCGGCGCCCGGCACGATCCGTCTGTCCGCAGAGAACCGGCCGCTCCTCTCGATTCCGCTGACCACGGCCTTCGATACGGTGACGGACTTCACCGGCAAGGGCGAACCGGCGCGCTGGCATCGTCTGCGCGGCACGGCGCGCGCGCAGACCGAGCCGCTGCGGATGCGGCTCGAACGCGCGTTGAAAGTCGACGAGCAGACCCACTGGCGGCGCGAACAGGAACGCGGGCAGCTCGATCGCGCATCGCTCGTGCGCGTGGCGACCACGCCCGGCTATCGCACGCCGTTTCGCGTCACGCGCGCGGCGCCCGGACGCGACGCGGCCGTGAGCCTGCTGCTCGACTGCAGCGGCTCGATGGCCGGCAGGAAGATCGAACTCGCGACGCTCTGCGCGGCCGCGCTGTGCGATGCGCTGATGCAGCTCGGTTTCGCCTGCGAAGTGCTCGGCTACAGTTCCGTCGAGGACGCCGCGATGCGCGCGCATTACCAGCGCTGGCTCGACGGCGGCCACGACACGTTCGGCTACAACCGCTTCGTCGAACGGCTCGACCTGCGCGTGTACAAGCGCTTCGATTCGGACAATCCGAGCGGGCTCGCCTGCATCGAATGCGGGCACGAGAACCCCGACGGCGAAGCACTGAGCTGGGCCGCCGAACGGCTGCTGTCGAAGCGCGCGCGCCGCCGCATCCTGATGGTGCTGTCGGACGGCTATCCGGCCACCGGCGACGGCAACCCGGCGATCCTGCGCACCGACCTGCGCGCACGCGTCGAGGCGCTGCGCGAACAGCGCGTCGAGCTGATCGGCGTCGGGATTCTCGACGATTCGGTGGTGTCGTTTTATCCGGTCAGCAGCGTCGTCGAACAACTGAGCGCGTTGCCGGGCGCGGCGTTCAGCGTGCTGAGCGACACGTTGCTGGACCGGCGGTAGCCGGGTCACGACCGGATAGGCGCTCATCCCGGGTTGGCGTAGGATCGGTCGACGTGGTACGCGAGCAGGGGCGCGCTTGCCGTGTCAGCCATCCAATATCACGCTGATGATCGGGGGGAACGATCGTGGGCACGTGGGATAACGCACTCACGCGTGTCAGTCGCACGTCGCTCTATGCGTGTGCCGCGCTTGTCATGCAAATTGCCGCCCTCGCCATCTGGGGCGTCAAATATTACGTACTCGACGACCGAACCGCTCCGATGGTCGGAATCGACTTCGGAATTTTCTGGGCTGCTGCCCGGGTCGCCATTGAACATGGCGCATCGGCGGTATTCTCGGCCGCGTGGATGCTGCCCGTCGAGGCGCAGGTCCGGCCGGTGATCGGATACGCGCCGTTTCCGTACCCGCCGACCTTCCTGCTGGCCCTTCTTCCGTTCGGCACACTGAAATTCGCGCATGCCGTCGCTTTGTTCACGGCGCTCGGCGTGGGCGTGTACGGCGCGACCATCGCGCGTCTGTGTCGCGATATCGGCACGCCGAGGCGCTGGGTGGCTGCGGCGTTCCCCGGCGTCGCCGTCGCGATTTACGCCGGTCAGAATTCGCTGCTCACGGCGGCCGCGGCCGGCGGCGCACTCGTGCTGATCGAATCAGCGCCGGTCCGCGCCGGCGCATGTCTCGCCTTTCTGGCGATCAAACCGCAGTTCGGCGTCCTGTTTCCAGTCGCGCTTGTTTGCGGACGTCACTGGAGAATGCTGTTCGCGTCAGGCGTCTTCGGCGTCGCGTTCCTCGCATGCAGCACAGCGGTGCTCGGCGTCGATGCCTGGAGCGCGTTCGCTTCCTACCTGCCGGAATTCAGCCGGGCGGCGCTGCACCATGGTGACGATCATTGGGCAGGCATGCCCACCGTGTTCGCCATGGCGAGAATGGCCGGTCTCCCCGTGCTCGGCGCGCACGCGTTGCACCTGGCCGTTGCCATTCCGGCCGCGGTCTCCGCGGCGTGTTTGTGGGCCGGTCACGCACGGTTCGAACTGCGGGCCGCCGCGCTCGTGGTCGCCAGCCTGCTCATGCAGCCGTATATGATGAGCTACGATCTGGTCTGGCTCGGCCTCCCGATCGCGTTGCTGCTGCACGATTCGAAACACGACGACCTGACCGCCATCGACCGGGCGGGTATCGGCCTGGCATGGATGACGCCCGTGCTGGCATTCTGCAACGGCCTGTTCCAGTGGCCGTTTCATGTGGCGCCGGTCGCGATGATTGCGTTGCTGGTCGTGATCATGCGACGGCATTTCGCGCCACGACGTCAAGCCGCGTAACGTCGCCCCGCCGCTCGAGTCGCTCGACAAGCGCGGCAAAACGCTGCTCGACCGACGTGGGTCACGGGTGCGACGCGCCCCTCCGCGCCAGTGGCGGGCCGATGATGCGCTTCGTCGATCCGCAAGCCGTTGGCCTCCGGCCCGAAGAATCCGGTCGATGCCGCTCTCGCGGCATGCACGCCGCGATGACGGAATTCAACCCGCGCGCACGGGCGCGCCCGGTTCCCGCACGTAGTAGATATCCCATTGCGCCTCATCGGTCTGCACGAAACCGTGCCGCTGATAAAACCGGTTCGATGCGCTGCCGCGCAACGCGCCGACACGCACCGGCATCCGCTGCGCATCGGCTTCCACGAAAATCTCGCGCAGCACGGCCGCGCCGATACCCTTCCCCTGCTGCCCGGGCGCGACGTACAGGTGATCGAGCAGCCAGTGATCGGCGTTCGGCCGCACCAGCAAGAAGCCCGCACGCACGCCGTCGCATTCGATGAACCGGCACAACGCAGGATCGAACGACGCGAGAAACCGCTCACGCGCACGCTGCGGGTCGAAGCGGCCGATGCGCTCGAGACTGTCGCGCATCGCGGCGATACGCATCGCGACGAGGGCGTCCGCGTCGGCTTGCGTCGTCGGGGAGAAAGCAAGGTTCATCGCGAGGCCGCTCGCTGGATGTGCATGGAAGAAGTCGAGCATACCGGTTCGACGCAGCCCGCGGTAGGGTCGAACCGTTCATCGAGACGTCACGGAACCATCGCACTTGCCACAAGCGACGCCTGTTAGCATGCCGTGTCGCGGCGCCGAATCGCACCGCTTCCGTGAAGATGTCGCGTGGCATGTCGTCGGCCGGCCGATGACCGGCTGATCGTCCACGGTCGGCGGTTTCGACACCAACGCTTCCCGCAGCACGCATCGCGCGCGGCCCGCATTCGACTTCCATCCGACCGCCGGCTGCGCCGCATCCCGTGGCGCGTGTCGACGGCACGAGATTCGTCCATGCCCAGGAAAAAATCCAGTCTCTGGCTACGGCCTTTCGATCTGCTTTCCGCCGCGACGAGTACGCGGCCCAGGAAGAAGCCTGCCAAACCGGCCGCGTCGGCCAAGCGAACCACCAAGCGCCCCGCGGGCACACAGGCGACGCGCCCCGCGAGCCCGGCCCCCGCCGCACGAACAACGCCGAACCAGGCGCCCGGCACGTGGCTGCGTTCGTTCCATTCGGCCCGCCCGGCTGCCGGCCGCTTCGTCAACCATCTCGCGTACGGGCTGTATCTTCCCGTCGCGCCGGCGACGACCGTCGGCATGCCCGTCGTCGTGATGCTGCACGGCTGCAAGCAGACGGCCGAGTCGTTCGCCGCCGGCACGCGCATTTGCCGCATCGCGGAGCGCGCCGGGTTTGCCGTGCTGTTTCCCGAACAGGCGAAGACCGCCCATTCGCATCGCTGCTGGCACTGGCATGGCGATGCATCGCATTCGGAAGCGCCGGCGATCGCGTCGCTGATCGAGGCGATCGTGCAGGAGCGCGGGTTCGATCGCGACCGTGTGTATCTGGCCGGCATGTCGGCCGGCGCGGGGCTGGCCGCGCGGCTGGCGATCGAGTCTCCCGACCTGTTCGCGGCCGTCGGCCTGCACTCCGGCCCGGCCATCGCGCCGCCACTGTCGACCATGGCCGCGATGAGCGTGATGCGGCGCGGGCTGCGCGACGATCCGGTACAGGTGGTCGACACCTGCGTCGACGTTCGTGCGTATCCGGGCATGCCCGCGCTCGTCATGCACGGCGGACTCGATACGGTGGTGGCCGAACCCAACGCGATGCAGCTCGGCGTGGCATTCGCGCGACTCAACCGGCTCGTCGACGAACACGGCGAGTTGCGCGTCGGCGAGCAGCACACGTACGCCGACGACGGCGCCGAATACACCGACTATCTGCGCAGCGGCCGGGTGATCGTGCGGGTCTGCATCGTTCGCCGGCTGGCGCACGCATGGAGCGGCGGCGATCCGCGCGAAGCGTTCCACTCGGCCACCGGGCCGGACGCGACCGCGATGTTCTGGCATTTCTTTCGGCGGCGGAAGCGCAAGCGGTAGCGGGGATCCGCGCCGGCTCCGCCACCTTCCCGACACGGCGCGAATCGAACCTGCCGCGCGACCGGCGCACCGATGTGCGGCTTCGACGCGCACACCGGGAGCAGACCTGATTGCCACCCGCAGTCCGTCCAGCCCGCACACCAGCCGGGCTGTATGCGCAGCTACCGCGCTTCGCCCTCGTCGGCTGCCACCGTCGCCCCAAGCACATCGGACAACTTGAGCACCGGGCAATGCGCACCGGCGCTGGTCACCGCATCCCGGTAGGTATCGGTGACGGCACTGGCAATGGCATGGGCCGCGTCCGCCCCTTCCGCCATCGCCGAGTAGTACGACAGGTCCTTGAACGCGTTCGCCATATGGAACGGCAGGCTGGACGTGTCGCCGGACGCCAGGAACGGACGCAGCCGGTTCAGCGCGACCCCGCCGCCGCCGCCGTTTGCGAGGACCTCGGCGAGCACCGCCGTGTCCACGCCCGAGCGCTTCGCACAGGCGACGGCTTCCGACAGCAGTGCAATGGTCCCGAGCGACACGAAGTTGTGCAGCAGCTTCATGCTGTGTCCCGCACCGAGCTCACCCACCCGCGTGATGTTTTCCGCGAAGCACGCGAGCACTGGCCGCACCTCGTCGAACAACGACGGCGTCGCGCCGACCAGCAGGTTCAGCCGCCCTTCGTGCGCTTCCCTGGCGCCGCGCGTCATCGGTGCGTCGACGAGACGGCCGCCGGCGGCCTCGACGAGCCGCGCCATCCTGACCGTCGACTCCGGCACGGCCGTCGAACAATCGACGACGATTGCGTTGTCCTTCAATCCCGCCAATACGCCCTGCTCGCCGGTGAGCACCGCTTCGACCTCCGGCGAACCCGTCACGCAGAGGATGACGACGTCCGCTTCCTGAGCCAGCTCGCGCGCCGTCTTCACGGTCCGGACGCCGCCGCGCAACAGCTCGTCGAGCGGCTGGTTGCCGGGATGCTCGACGACCGTGAGCGGATAGCCGTGCTTCAGGATGTTGCGCGCGATACCGTGTCCCATCAAACCGACGCCGATCAGGCCAATCTGTTGTTTCATGTGATTTCCTTCCGTCAAAAACGATGGTGCCGCGGCACCGACGCCGCGGCGAAATGGGTCGCCGTTATCGATCGATCAGGCGTGCCGGCAAGAGCATCGTGAGAACCAGGCCGAGCAACAGGCAGCCGACCATCAGGAACAGCGGCGCGGTCAGGCCGCCCGACACCTGCTTCAGATAACCGACAGCATAAGGCCCGAAGAAACCGCCCAGGTTGCCGAACGAACTGATCACCGCGATGCCCATCGACACCGATGCGGTGCCGAGCGCCGCGGTCGGCATGCTCCAGAACAGCGGCGGAAACGAGATGAGGCCGGCGTTCGCAATGCAGAGTGCGAACATGCCGAGCCACAGCTGGTCGCGCCAGATCACCGACAGCCCCAGCCCGGCCGCGCCCATCAGGAGGAGTGCGGCGACGTGCAGGCGCCGGCCGCCGCGCCGGTCCGCGCTGCGCCCGAACAGCACCATCACGACGACGGCCACCGCGTTGGGCAGCGCCGCGAGCAGGCCGATCACGAAGTCGCTGCCGATGCCCATCTGCTTGATCATCGTCGGCGCCCAGAACGTGTAGCCGTAAATGGCGAACACATCGAGAAAGTAGATCACGCAGAACGCCCAGACGAGCCAGCTCGAGAAGAGGCCCTGGTGACTCGCCGCCGCGGTGATCTCGCGATCCTCCGCCAGCACGCGCGTCAGGATCGCGCGGTCCGCCTGCGAAAAGCGCTCGCTGCGCGTGACGTCGTCGTCGAGCCCTTTCCACACGTAGAGGGCCGCCACGAAGGCCGGTAGCGACTCGACGATGAAGATCCACTTCCAGCCCGGGATCTGCATTGCGCCGTCGAAATACTGGAGGATGAAGCCGGTCAACGGCGAGCCGATCAACCCCGCGAGCGCAAGGGCGGCATAAAACAGCGAGAGAATCCGCGCGCGCCGGTGACGCGGGAACGCGTGGGTCATGTAGAGCACGATGGCCGGAATGAAACCGGCCTCGGCGACACCGAGCAGGAAACGCATCACGTAGAACTGCATCGGCGTGGACACGAAGGCCGTCAGCCCCGACACGATGCCCCACGACACGACGATCCGCGTGATCCAGCGCCGCGGCCCGACCCGCACCAGCAGCATGTTGCTGGGCACCTCGAAGATCACGTAGCCGAGAAAGAAGATCCCGGCGCCGAAGCCGAACACCGCGTCGGAGAAGCCCAGGTGCTGGCTCATCTGCAGCTTGGCGAAGCTGACGTTGACGCGGTCGATATACGAAGTGACGTACGCGAACATCAGGATCGGCAGGATATGCAGCGCAAGCCGACGAAACAGCCGGTCCTCGTGCGCCGGGTTGTGCGTCGATGCCGGTGTTGCGATGCCGCCCGGGCTGCAGGTCGCGTCGATTTCCACGTTTGTCTCCGAAGGTTCATGGATGGCCCCGCTCACCCGCGCCGCGCGTCTGGATCGCAGCGCGCGCTGTCGAACAGGTATGTGCGAGTGGGGACCGTTCGAATCTACCGGCTGCCGAATCCGGCCGATATGCGAAATCCTTCAAGCGGCACTTCGAATATCTCGAATGCACGCGCCATCGGTCGCGGCACGGTGCGATGCACAAGAAGCGAGACCCTGAATTCTAGCGGCCGATCCCGCCCTCTGCGTTGTGCCGCGACCTGCCGGGTGCGTCGCGGTGTGCGGCGCAGCATCGGCTGCCGCTCAGGGTTAGCCCCAAAGCGCCCGGCGCGATGGCGGGCGTCGAGCAATGACATACTTCCGCAAGCTTCAATGGAGAATCCGCGCTTGTTCGATCTCACGTCACTCGCCCTGTTCGTTCGTGCATCCGAGCTGGGCAGCCTTTCGCGCGCCGCGCAGCAGTCCCACATGTCACTGTCCACCGCCAGCCGCCGTATCTCGCTGCTCGAGCATCACTTTCGCGTGGTGCTCCTGAACCGCACGGTGGCCGGCGTCGAACTCACGCCCGCCGGCGAAGCGCTGCTGCGCCATGCGACCGACCTGTTGCTGCGCACGGACGCGATCTACAGCGAGCTGTCCGACTATACGAAAGGCTCCATCGGCCGGGTCCGCGTCTTTGCGAACATCTCGGCGATCAGCCAGGATCTGCCCGATCAGTTGCGCGCGTTCTCGCAGCGCTACCGCGACATCAAGCTGCAGATCAGCGAGCTGAGAAGTTCCGACATCCTGCAGGCGCTGCGCGAAGGCCGGGCCGACGTGGGGATCGTCACGTCCCGGACCGCGACCGAAGGGATCCATCTCGCGCCGTACTGCATGGACCGGGCGAGCGTGGTCGTCCCCGAGGACTACGGCCTCGCCGGCGATTCGATCGACTTCAACGCCTTGCTCGAGCACGATCTGGTCGCACTGGACGACCGCTCGGAGCTCACGCGTTCGATCGTCAGCGAAGCCGCGCTGCTCGGGAAATCGGTGCGCTTTCGCGTGCAAGTGCAGAGCTTCGAAGCGATGTGCCGGCTGATCGCCGCGGGCCAGGGCATCGGCATCCTGCCGGAGCGCGCCGTCGCGCTGTTTCGCGAACCCATGCACCTGCGCTTCATCCGCCTCAACGCGCCGTGGGCCAACCGGATCATGTCGGTCGGCATCCGCACCGGGGCCGTGCCGCAGCCCACCCGCAAGCTGTTCGAGTTCCTGGCGTCGTTCGCGCCGGCGTCGCTCGCCGCGGGCGACGCCGGGCCGTCGAACGACTGATACCGCCGCCACGCGCACGGGTTCGCCTGCGCCTTGCAGATTCTCGAAGGTCCCGTTTACGAATCCGCACTTCCTTCGCGCGTCGGCGACACGGTAGATTCGACTGACGGATTCAGTCGTCCGCCCGTTACCGCAGCGGAAGAGACGCAGGAGACACGCCGGCGCCATTCGATGCGATCGGGGGTGACGTCGCGTACGACGCCTTGCGCCGTGCGCGCTGCCCGACTCGCGCCCGCCTCCTGCATGCCCCTTCCCTGCGGCACGCCATCTTCATCCTGGAGGTTTCCCGCAACATGAAGAACCCACATCGCATCGCGGTCATCGCCGGCGACGGCATCGGCAAGGAGGTGATGCCCGAAGGCATGCGCGTATTGCGCGCCGCCGCCGGCCGCTTCGACATTCCGCTGGCATTCGACGAATTCGGCGACTGGTGCACCGAGCACTACGTTCGCCACGGCACGATGATGCCGGCTGACTGGGCGCGCCAGATCGGCGGCCACGATGCGATCTTCTTCGGTGCGGTCGGCGCGCCGGACATCGTGCAGGACCACGTCGCCGTGTGGGAATCGCTGATCAAGATCCGCCGCGCGTTCGATCAGTACGTGAACCTGCGCCCGGTGCGCCTGATGCCGGGCGTGCCCGCCCCGCTCGCCGGACGCCAGCCCGGCGACATCGACTTCATCGTCGTGCGCGAGAACACCGAAGGCGAGTATTCGTCGGTGGGCGGCCGGATGTTCGCCGGCACCGAGCGCGAGATCGCCGTGCAGGAGTCGGTGTTCTCGCGCGTCGGCGTCGACCGGGTGCTGAAGTTCGCGTTCGAACTCGCGCGCTCGCGCCCGCGCAAACAGCTGACGGCCGCGACGAAATCCAACGGCATCTCGATCACCATGCCGTTCTGGGACGAGCGCCTCGCCGAGATGTCGGCGCGCTTCCCCGACATCGAAGCGCGCAAATATCACATCGACATTCTCTGCGCGCACTTCGTCCAGAATCCGGATCGCTTCGACGTCGTCGTCGCGTCGAACCTGTTCGGCGACATCCTCTCCGACCTCGGGCCCGCCTGCACCGGCACGATCGGCATCGCACCGTCGGCCAACCTGAATCCGGAGCGCCGGTTTCCGTCGCTGTTCGAACCGGTGCACGGCTCGGCGCCGGACATCGCCGGCCGCGGCATCGCCAATCCGATCGGCCAGATCTGGTCGGCCGCGTTGCTGCTGCAGCATCTCGGCCAGGGCGACGCGCGCTACGAAGCGGCGGCCGCCGAAATCGTCACCGCTATCGAGTCCGTCCTCGTTGCCGGCCCGCGTACGCCCGACATGGGCGGCACGGCGACCACCGTGGAACTCGGCGCGGCGATAGCCGACACCATCGCCAATCCCGCATCGATCGAGGAATGACACATGCAATTCGGCCACTACATCGACAACGCCCGCGTCCTGCCCGGTTCGGGCGCGCATCTTGAAGTCATCGATCCCAGCACCGGCGAACCGTTCGCGACGATTGCGCGCGGCGACGCAACGGACATCCAGCGGGCCGTTTCCGCCGCGCAGCGCGCGATGGGCGAGACCCTCGACGGTCCGTGGGCCAGGCTGTCGCCGGTCGATCGCAGCAATCTGCTGTTCGCGTACGCCGCGGCCGTCCTGAAGCACGCCGACGAACTCGCGCAGCTCGAGGCGCGCGACACCGGCAAGGCGTTGAATACCGCGCGCACCGATGCCGCCGTGCTCGCCCGCTACCTCCAGTACTACGCGGGATGCGTGGACAAGCTGCATGGCGACACCCTGCCGTACACCGCCGGGTTCACCGTCCTGACGGTGCGCGAGCCGATCGGCGTGACGGGGCACATCATTCCGTGGAATTACCCGATGCAGATCTACGGGCGCAGTGTCGGCGCGTCGCTCGCCGCCGGCAACGCGTGCGTGGTCAAACCGGCGGAGGACGCGAGCCTGTCGATCCTGCGGCTGGCCGAGATCGCGGCCGACATCGGGTTTCCGGCCGGCACCGTCAACGTCGTCACGGGACTGGGCGCCGAAGCCGGTGCGGCACTGTCGGCCAATGCGGGCATTCGTCACATCTCGTTTACCGGGTCGACCGGAACGGGGGCGATGGTCGGGCGCGCGGCCGCCGAGCGGCACTGCCCGGCGGTGCTCGAACTGGGCGGCAAGTCGCCGCAACTGCTGTTCGACGACGCCGACCTCGAACAGGCGCTGCCCGTGATCGTCAACGCGATCGTGCAGAACGCCGGCCAGACCTGTTCGGCGGGTAGCCGCCTGCTCGTTCAGCGCAGCATCTACGAGCACGTGCTGGATCGTCTGGGTGAGCGATTTGCGTTGCTGCGGTCAGGGCCGCCGTCGATGAATCTGGAGATGGGGCCGCTCGTCAACGCGAAGCAGCAGGCGCGGGTGCGGGCCATCGTCGCGCGCGCGGAAGCCGACGGCATTCGCGTGGCGGCCCGCGGCACGATCGCGGCCGGCGCGTCGCGCGCCGGTTATTACCAGGAAGCGGTGCTGTTCCGCGACGTTCCGCCCGAGAGCGAACTCGCGCAGGAAGAAGTGTTCGGCCCGGTGCTCGCCGTCATGCCGTTCGACGACGAGGCCGACGCGGTCGCGCTCGCGAACGGCACGCAGTATGGCCTCGTCGCGGGCGTCTGGACCCGGGACGGCGCACGCGGGCTGCGGCTCGCGCGCAAGCTGCAGGCCGGGCAGGTGTTCATCAACAACTATGGGGCCGGCGGCGGCGTGGAACTGCCGTTCGGCGGCGTGAAGGCCAGCGGGTATGGACGCGAGAAAGGGTTTGAAGCGTTGCTGGGGTTTACCGCGCTGAAAACCATCGCGATCCGGCACGAGTGACGGCGGCGGGACGCGACCCGATACGCGACGAGGCGCGCTGACCGCAACGCCGGCAACGACCGGCGGCGCCGTGTCAGGGCGCCTCGATCCCTTCCGCCCGCGTCGCCAGGAATCGCAGGTACTTGTCGTCCTCGTCCTCGAACAGCTCCGGCCCGCCGCCCATGTACGCGCGCATCAATTCGTCCGCGGCGCGGTCGAGCTCATCGAGTTCGAACTGACACTGACCGAGCCGCAGGTGCAGAAACGGATTGCCGACCGCATCGGGGAAATGCATCGCGTGCTTGAGCGTGTCACGCCCGGTCGCGTAATCGGCCTGCAGGAAATGCGTGTCGCCGATGGCGGCCATCAACCAGGTTCCGGCTTCCCAGTTGGTCTTCGGCTCGGGCAGCAGGTCGAATGCTTCCCGGTATTTCGCCAGCGCGCCGGCGAAGTCGCCGGCTTCCGTCAAGTCATCGCCCGCCTCGCTCAGCGTGCCGATGCGTTCGTAAAGCACGTCGTCCAGTTCTGCCATGTCGAACCCCTTTCTCCGAAAATGAATGCCGCTTGGCGATCGAACCGTACCGCGCCCTGACCGCGCCCGTCAATCGCTCGTCTTCTCCCGCACCGCATTGTGCAAGTGCAGCTTCATGAAGTCAGCCGCCGCCAGCAGATTGATCAGCGTCAGGTGTTCGCGACAACGGCGCGCCGCCTGAGCGCGATCGACGGCCTTGCGGTTCGCCATCAGCCGACGCAACCGGTCGAGACGGCGCATCAATGCGTCGCGATCGACGCGGAAGGTCGGCTCGAGTATCCCCGCCGCCTCGATCGGCAGCCGATACCGGTAGCCCTGCCGATACGTCTGCGCGGACGTCAGCACGGACTGGAGCATCCAGCCATGCCCGGGCCGTCTTTCGATCCAGCCCTCCTGCACCATCCGTCGCAGGATCGCGTTCAGCTCCGCACGCGCGATCTTCCGGACGATTCCGACGCGCTTCCTGACCGGCGTCGCGCGAACGGCCTCCGGCCACCGCGAGGCCGACTTCCGGTATCGTTGACGGATGCGCCAGTTCCGGCACGCATCGCATCACGATCCGTTCGCAGCATTCAACTCTCAACTCGCAGGAGCATTCATGATTCTGGAAATGGCATCGCTCGAAATCGATCCGTCGCAGGCCGAGCCGTTCGAAGCCGCGGTTCGCCAGGCACTCCCGTTGTTCGCCCGTGCGCGCGGCTGCGGCGGCGCCGAGCTGCACCGCGTGATCGAGCGCAGCGGCGGGTATCTGCTCGTCGTCAAGTGGGACACCGTCGACGATCACATGGTGCATTTCCGGGAGTCGGACGACTTCCAGGCGTGGCGGCAACTGGCCGGGCCGTTCTTCAAGAGCCCGCCGCAAGTCGTGCATACGGAAGTCGCGGTGAAATAACCGGCAATCGCCACAGGATCCTCATGACCGTCGACCCTTCCGTCCTCGCCGCATTCACCCCGACCGGCAAACTGCGCGCGTCGATCAATCTCGGCAACCCGATCCTCGCGAACCGCGACCCGGCGACGGGCGAGCCGTTCGGCGTGTCGATCGACCTCGCGCGTGCGTTCGCCGAGCGCCTGTCGGCCAACCTGGAACTCGTGGTGTTCGACGCCGCCGGCAAATCGGTGCAGGCGCTGACCGAGGAGCGCGCCGACTTCGGCTTCTTCGCGGTCGATCCGTTGCGCGGCGAAACGGTGGCGTTCACCGAGCCGTACGTGCTGATCGAAGGCTTCTACCTCGTGCGCGACGATTCGCCGATCCGCGGCAACGCCGACGTCGATCAGCCGCACAACCGCGTGGCGGTCGGCAAAGGCAGCGCGTACGACCTGTTCCTCACGCGCGAACTGAAGGCCGCGCAGATCGTGCGCGCGCCGACGTCACCGGCCGTCGTGCCGACCTTCGTCGAACAGCAGCTCGAAGTCGCGGCGGGCGTGAAGCAGCAGCTCGAAGCCGACGCGGCGAAAGCCCCGGGCCTGCGCCTGCTCGACGAGCGTTTCATGGTGATCCGCCAGGCGATGGGCGTACCGAAGAGCCGCGGCGAAGCGGCCGCCGCTTTCCTCGGCGCGTTCGTCGAGGAGATGAAGGCGTCGGGCTTCGTCACGGATGCGCTGCGTCGGCATCGCATCACGGGTGCGTCGGTCGCGCCGCTGCGCTGACCAACGCATCACCCTGCCCGACAGCACGCCGGCACGCCGGCGCGCACTCAATCGCGCAGGTAACCGCCCTTCCCCGGGTCCGGCATCGCGAACGACACCACGAACACCACCGCGCCGAGCGCGGCCACATACCAGAAGAACGTCGACTCGATGCCGGCCGATTTCAGCGACAGCGCCACGTATTCCGCCGACCCGCCGAATACCGCGTTCGCGATCGCATACGGCAGGCCGACGCCGAGCGCGCGCACTTCGGGCGGAAACAGTTCGGCCTTCGCGATGCCGCTGATCGACGTATAGAAACTGACGGCCGCCAGCGCGCCGACGATCAGCAGGAACGCCACCAGCGGATCGTGCGACGTTTTCAGCAGCGTGAAGAACGGCACCGTGCCGAACGTGGCGAACACGCCGAACAGCATCAGCGAGCGGCGCCGGCCGATCCGGTCGGACAACGCGCCGAACGTCGGCTGCATCAGCATGAACACGACGAGCGCGCCCGTCATCAGCGCACTGGCGGTCTTCGCGTGCATGCCGACCGTATTCACCAGGTACTTCTGCATGTACGCGGTGAACGTATAGAAGATCAGCGACCCGCCGGCCGTAAAGCCGATCACGGTCCACAGCGCACGGCGATGCGTGCCGAGCCCCTTCAACGAACCCGCATCGTCGCGGCCGCGCGTGCGGGCCGTCGTCGTTTCGTCGAGCGCGCGGCGCAGGAACACCGACACGACGGCACCCACCGCGCCCAGCGCGAACGGAATGCGCCAGCCCCATGCGATCAGCTGGTCGTGGGTCAGCCATTGCTGCAGCACGACCACCACCGCAAGCGCGGCAACCTGCCCGCCAATCACCGTCACATACTGGAACGACGAGAAGAAGCCGCGTCGGCCCGGTTGGGCGATCTCGCTCATGTAGGTCGCGCTCGTGCCGTATTCGCCCCCCACCGACAGCCCCTGAAGACAGCGCGCAACGACCAGCAGCGCCGGCGCGGCGGCACCGATCTGCGCATGGGTCGGCAACACCGCGATCGCGAGCGATCCGCCGCACATCATCAGCACCGACAGCACCATCGACTGCTTGCGGCCATGCCGGTCCGCGATGCGGCCGAACAGCCAGCCGCCGATCGGGCGCATCAGGAAGCCGGCCGCGAACACGCCGGCCGCGTTGAGCAACTGCGTGGTCCGGTCACCGGACGGGAAGAACGCATGCGCGAAATACAGCGAGCAAAACGAATATACGAAGAAGTCGAACCACTCGACCAGGTTGCCGGACGATGCACCGACGATCGCACGAATGCGGCGGCGCGTGTCGGCAGACGTGGCCGTCACATCGGACGGCACGGTGTTGGCTTTCATTGCTGTCTCCTTCCATGAAGTCCCGCTGCCGGTCTGACGCCGTATCGCCGGGATCTCCTTTGCTGGCAGGGCGAACGCGACCCTTGGCGGTCGCGCTCGCCGCTCGGTCAACGCATCACGAACGGATTGCCCGTCGGCGCGCCCGTGTTGATCCACACGCTTTTCGTCTGCAGGTATTCGTCGATCGCGGCGATGCCGTTCTCGCGCCCGAGCCCCGAATCCTTGTAGCCGCCGAACGGCGACATGAAGCTCACCGCGCGATACGTGTTGACCCATACGGTGCCCGACTCGATGCGCTCCGACATCCGGAACGCCCGGCCGATATCGCGCGTCCACACGCCGGCGCCGAGCCCGAAGCGCACGTCGTTGGCGAGCGCGACGGCCTCTTCTTCCGTATCGAAGCGGATCACGGACAGCACCGGGCCGAACACCTCCTCCTGCGCGATGCGCATGTCGTTGCGCACGCCGGTGAAGATGGTCGGCTCGACGAACCAGCCGTCGCCGCATTCGGCGCGCGTCGCCGCGCGGCCGCCGAGTGCGAGCTGCGCGCCTTCGTCGCGGGCGACGTCGATGTAGTGCAGCACCTTGTCGTACTGCGCGCGCGTCGTGACCGGGCCGACCTGCGTGCCCGCGTCCATCGGGTCGCCCATGCGCGCGGTACGCGCCAGCGCCACCACGCGCTCGACGACCTCGTCGTGGACCTTCGACTGCACGAGCAGCCGCGAGCCGGCGATGCAGGTCTGGCCGGTCGCCGCGAAGATGCCCGACACCGCGCCGTTGACCGCATCGTCGAGGTCCGCATCGGCGAACACGATGTTCGGCGACTTGCCGCCGAGTTCGAGGCTCACGTGCTTGAAGTCGCGCGCCGCCTGCTCGTTGATGCGGCGCCCCGTGGCATCCGCGCCGGTGAACGTCACCTTGCGCACCAGCGGATGCGCGACCAGCGCGCTGCCGACTTCGTTGCCGAACCCGGTCACGACGTTTACGACACCGCGCGGAAAGCCGACCTCCTCCAGCAACTCGACGAATTCGAGCGTCGACGCCGACGTGAACTCCGACGGCTTGATCACCGCCGTGCAGCCGGCGGCAAGTGCGGGCGCGAGCTTCCACGCGAGCAGCATCAGCGGCGAATTCCACGGCGTGATGATCGCGACCACGCCGAGCGGCTCGCGTCGCGTGAAGTTGAAGTAGCCGGGCTTGTCGAGCGGGATCACGTCGCCCTGGATCTTGTCCGCGAGGCCGCCGTAGTAGCGATACCACTGCGGCAGATACGCGAGCTGGCCGCGCATCTCCGCATACAGCTTGCCGTTGTCGCGCACCTCGATCGCGGCGAGGCGTTCGGCCTGCTCGGCAATGCGGTCCGCGAGCCGGCACAGCAGTTGCCCGCGCGCGGTCGCGGACAGCTCGCGCCATGCGCCGCCGGTGAACGCACGATGCGCGGCGCGCACCGCGAGATCGGCATCGGCTTCGTTGCCGCGCGCGAGTTCGGCCCACGGCTGGCCGGTAAACGGATTCTCGGTGTTGAACCATTGACGGCCGTCGGGCTCGCGCCGTTCGCCGTCGATAAAGTGAAAGTAGCGTTGCATGCCGGCTCGCTGAAATCGGGGGTGAGTCGCCCGGGGCCGACGCCGGATGCAGGCATCCGGCAGCGGTCCCGGCGCGGAGTTCGCCGCCCTCCGACCCACGTGCGTCGGACGACGGCGCGTGGATCTCGCTCAGAACGGCGCGTAGCCGAGCGCCGCGCGGAAGCGGTTCTTCACGTACACGCCGTCGCGCGGCGGCAGCGCGCGCGGCGGCTCGTCCGCGCGGATGTGGACCTGCGCGAACACCGGCCCGCTGCGCGCATTCGCGCGCTCGACGATCTGCGCGTAGTCGCGCTCGTCGCGCACCGCGAACGCATCGGCGAGACCGAACCCCTTCGCAACCGCGACGAGATCGGTGCCGAGACTCGAATGGCTCTGCTGCATGCCGGTTTCGCCGTAGTGGCCATTGTCGAGCACGACGATCGTCAGGTTCTTCGGCTGCTTCGCGCCGATCGTCCCGAGCACGCCGATGCCCATCAGCTGCTCGCCGTCGCCCGTCACGACGACGACCGGCTTGTCCGGCTGCGCGAGCGCGAGGCCGAGACCGAGCGCCGCCGCGCCGCCCATCGCGCCCCACAGATAGAAATTGCCGGCGCGGTCGCCGGCCGCGAACACGTCGTACGATGCCGAGCCGAGGCCGCTGACGACGAGCGCGTCCGGCGTGCCGGCCAGCAGGTTGCGGACGAACGCGCGGCGCTCGATGGTCTTGTCGTTCTGCACGCTCATTACTTTCTCTCCCACTTCTTGCGGCCGATCAGGCTCTGCGACAACAGCACGGCGACCTGTTCGCCGGCTTCGAATGCGGCGTCGAATCCCGCGCTGACGATTTCCTCGACGTCTTCCGGGCGATCCGCGCGCATCACCGTGATGCCCATCAGTTCGAGCGCGGCCTGCGTCGTCTTGCCCATCGGGCCCTGCCACGGATTGAATTCCGCGTATTCGCCGCGCATCGTGACCAGCGTGAAGAACGGGAAATTGCCGCTGCGCAGCAGCGAGAACATGTTCACGCAGTTGCCGACGCCGCTGCTCTGCATCAGCAGCACCGCGCGCTGGCCGCCGAGCCACGCGCCGCTCGTGAGCGCGACGCCTTCCTCCTCGGTGGTCAGCGCGATCGCGTCGATCGTGTCGTCCGCGATCGCGCTGCGGATCACCTGCGTATGTCCGGCGTCCGGCACGTACGCGACTTGCGTCACGCCGCCGGCCTTCAGGACGGAAAAGATGGACGCCTGCCACGCCGGCTCGTGTCCCGTTGCTGTACTCATCGCTTGCGCTCCTTCATGAAAGGGTTTCAGGAATCATAAAATGCGATTACTCTCATTCAGAAATAGAGTTTCCTGATACGTGGATCACGATTCGGCATGGACATCAAGCAATTGCGCGCGCTGCTGGCGGTCGCGGAAACGGGTAGCGTCACACGGGCGGCCGACGTGCTGCACATCGTTCAGCCGGCCGTGTCACGCCAGCTGAAGCTGCTCGAGGAAGACGTCGGGACGGCGCTGTTCGAGCGCGGCCGGTACGGAATGGAACTGACGGAATCCGGCGAGATCCTCGCCGAGCACGCGCGCCGCGCACTGCTCGAGCTCGACCGCGCGCGGGCCGAAATCCAGCCGTCGGACGCGCGCATTTCCGGGATCGTGACGATCGGCCTGCTGCCCAGCACGGCGGACCTGCTGGCCGGCCCGCTGCTGAGCGCCGTGAAGGCTCGGCATCCGGGCGTGAGCCTGCGGATCTCGGTCGGCTATGCCGGCCATTTGCGCGACTGGCTCGAATCCGCGGAGATCGACGCGACGCTGCTGTACAACCCGAAAGCCACGCCCGCCATCCAGGTGCAGCCGTTGCTCGGCGAGAGCCTGTGCGTGGTCGGCCCGAGTTCGTCCGACCTGTCGCCCGACCGGCCGCTCGCGCTCGCGGACATCGCCGCGTGGCCGATGATCCTGCCGAGCGCGCCGCACGGCATCCGCAACATGCTGGAGCAGGCGCGGCCCGGGGCCGGCACGACGCTCGACGTCGTCGCCGAAACGAATGCGATGAGCGTGCAGAAAAGTCTCGTCGCGCGCGGGCATGGCTTCACGGTGTTGCCGAGCATCGCGGTGATCGACGACATCGCGCGCCACGCACTGCGCGCGGCGCCGCTGTCCGACCCGGAGCTTCAGCGCACGATCGTGCTCGCGTTGCCGAATACGCGCCGGATCGCGGCGGCCGTGCGGGCGGTCACCGCGCTGCTCGTCGACGAGATGCGCGCCGCGGTCGAACGCGGCGACTGGCCGTCCGCGCACTGGCTCGCGGACTGAGCGCACGAGCGTGCGGCGTCACGACGGCGCGGCATCGTTCGCGCGCAGCGTGATGCCGGTCCACGTGCCGTTCGCGGACAGTTCGCCGATCAGCTCGACGATCGTCTGCCGCACGGCGAGCGTCGCGGAATTGACGGGTGACGTATTCGACCAGCACAGGCTGGCGGGCCGGCGAATCTCGGGTTCGACGATCCGGCGCATTTTCGGCCGGTTCGACGGCTCGCGCAGCGCCAGCGCGGACGCAGGCAGGATCGTGCAGGCATGGCCCGACTGCGCGAGCGAGATCAGCGTCGGCAGCGAATCGACATCCGCGATGATGTTCAGCGGCACCTCCTCGCGCGCGAACGTGCGCTCGAGCAGCAGGCGCAGCCCGTTCTGCACACCCGGCGCGACGAGCGGTACGCCGGCGAGCGACGCGAGGCTGCAGGTCCGGCCGCGCGACGACACCGTGCCGCCCGGCTCGCCGAGCAGATGCAGCACTTCGTCGAACAGCGGCATCGCGGTCACGCCCGTCGTGTTCGATTCGCGGAACAGGATCGCGAGGTCGAGCCGCCCGTTCGCCAGCAGCTCGCTGATGAAACCGCTCATGCTTTCGATGTACTGCAGGCGGATGCCCGGATAGCGTGCCCGCACGCGTTCGAACAGCGGCACCGCGAGGATCGACGTCATCGTCGTCGGAAAGCCCACCGCGACCGTGCCCGACTCGCTGCCCGCGCCTTCGCGCACTTCCTGGCGCAGTTGCTCCATCTGCCGGAGCACGAGCCGCGCATGCCGGTAGAGCGCCTGCCCGGCGGCCGTCGGCTTCACGCCCTGCGGGCTGCGCACCAGCAGCGTGACGCCGATGTCGTCTTCGAGCTTCGCGATCTGCTGGCTCAGCGACGGCTGCGCGACGAACAGTTTTTCGGCCGCTTTCCCGAGGCTCCCGTATTCAACGATGCTGACGAAATAACGGAGCTGGCGGATATCCATGGCGGGTCGGTCGACGCGAAAGTCATAGGATACCCCTATGACCGGTACATTCAAACGGTATTTCCGCTGCGTTCGCGCATCACCTAAAGTCACTTCAATCGAAATCGAATCAGCCGTCCCGACCGGCGATGGAGGTGACAATGAATGCAACCGGGTCGCATGCCAGCGACGATGCCAAACAGGTCCAGACCGACCTGATCAGTGCCGAACGTGCGGTGGCATTCGCCGCCGCGCTCGATCATCCGATCGTTCCCGCCGCCGGCGACGCGCTGCTTCCCGCGTGGCACTGGCTGTATTTCTGGTCGATTGCGCAGCAGTCCGAACTCGGCCCCGACGGCCATCCGCGCAAGGGCGGTTTCCTGCCCGATCTCGGGCTGCCGCGGCGCATGTGGGCCGGCGGACGGCTCACGTTCGAGCGCCCGCTGCTCATCGGCGAGCACGCGACGCGCACGTCGAGCGTGCTGTCGATCGAACGCAAGGAAGGACGCACAGGTACGCTCGGCTTCGTCACCGTCGAGCACGTGATCGAATCCGCCGGTGAAGTCGCGATCCGCGAGGAACACGACATCGTCTATCGCGGCGCGCCCGCGCCCGGCGCCGCCGAACCCGCGCCGAAGGCCGCGCCCGGCGACGCGCAATGGCAGCGCGACATCGCGCCGGACGAAGTGCTGCTGTTCCGCTATTCCGCGCTGACCTTCAACGGCCATCGCATCCACTACGACCGCACCTACGTGCGCGACGTCGAAGGCTATCCGGATCTCGTCGTGCACGGCCCGCTGATCTCGACGCTGCTGCTCGATCTCGTGACGCGCTCGCTGCCTGGCGCGACGGTCGCCGAATACGCGTATCGCGCCGTGCGGCCGACCTTCCTCGGCAACGCGTTCAGCGTGTGCGGCCGCCTCGCCGACGACGGCAAGACCCTCGATCTCTGGGCGAAGGACCACGACGGCTGGCTGACCATGACCGCCCGCGCCACCCTCGCCTGACCCATTCCGACGATTTCCCCGACACGAAAGATGAATCCTACCGACGCGTATCAAGACATTCGCGAAGCCGTTCGCGACCTGTGCGGCCAGTTTTCCGCGGAGTATTTCCGCAAGATCGACGAAGCGCGCGGCTATCCCGAAGCGTTCGTCGACGCGCTGACCCAAGCCGGCTGGCTCGCCGCGCTGATTCCGCAGGAATACGGCGGCTCGGGCCTCGGCCTCACCGAAGCGTCGGTGATCATGGAGGAAATCAACCGCGCGGGCGGCAACTCCGGCGCGTGTCACGGCCAGATGTACAACATGGGCACGCTGCTGCGTCACGGTTCGGCCGAACAGAAGCAGCGCTATCTGCCGAAGATCGCGAGCGGCGAGCTGCGCCTGCAGTCGATGGGCGTGACCGAGCCGACCACCGGCACCGATACGACGAAGATCAAGACCACCGCCGTCCGCAAGGGCGACCGCTACGTGATCAACGGCCAGAAGGTGTGGATCTCGCGCGTGCAGCACTCCGACCTGATGATCCTGCTCGCGCGCACGACGCCGCTGTCGGACGTGAAGAAGAAGTCCGAAGGGATGTCGATCTTCATCGTCGACCTGCATCACGCGATCGGCCACGGGATGACCGTTCGCCCGATCCCGAACATGGTCAACCACGAGACCAACGAGCTGTTCTTCGACAACCTCGAAATTCCCGCGGAAAACCTGATCGGTGAAGAAGGCCAGGGCTTCAAGTACATCCTCGACGGGCTGAACGCCGAGCGTACGCTGATCGCCGCCGAATGCATCGGCGACGGCTACTGGTTCGTCGACAAGGTGTCGCAGTACGTGAAGGATCGCGTCGTGTTCGGCCGCCCGATCGGCCAGAACCAGGGCGTGCAGTTTCCGATCGCGCGCGCGTTCATCAACGTCGAGGCCGCGAGCCTGATGCGCTTCGAGGCCGCGCGCCGGTTCGACGCGCACGAGCCGTGCGGTGCGCAGGCGAACATGGCGAAGCTGCTCGCCGCCGATGCGTCGTGGGAAGCCGCGAATGCGTGCCTGCAGTTCCACGGCGGCTTCGGCTTCGCATGCGAATACGACGTCGAGCGCAAGTTCCGCGAAACGCGCCTGTACCAGGTCGCGCCGATCTCGACGAACCTGATCCTGTCGTATGTCGCCGAGCACATCCTCGGCCTGCCGCGTTCGTTCTGACGGGAGTGACGAGCATGCGCCCACTGGAAGGAATCAAGGTCGTCACGTTCGAGCATGCGATCGCCGCGCCGTTCTGCACGCGCCAGCTCGCGGATCTCGGCGCGCGCGTGATCAAGGTCGAGCGGCCGGGCGTCGGCGATTTTGCGCGCGGCTACGACGAACGCGTGTCGGGGCTCGCGTCGCACTTCGTGTGGACCAACCGCTCGAAGGAAAGCATCACGCTCGACGTCAAGCAGGCCGCCGCGCTCGAGATCGTGCACAAGCTGCTCGCCGATGCCGACGTGTTCGTGCAGAACCTCGCACCCGGCGCGACGCAGCGCCTCGGCCTCGACTACGACACGCTGCGCGAGCGCTACCCGCGGCTGATCGTCTGCGACATCTCCGGCTATGGCCTCGACGGGCCGTTTCGCGACAAGAAGGCATACGACCTGCTGATCCAGAGTGAATCCGGATTCCTCAGCATTACCGGTTCGGAAGGACAACCCGCCAAGGCCGGCTGCTCGATCGCCGATATCGCGGCCGGCATGTACGGGTACACCAACATTCTCGCCGCGCTGATCGAGCGCGGACGCACCGGACGCGGGCGGCATATCGACGTGTCGATGCTCGAAAGCATGGTCGAGTGGATGAGCTACCCGCTCTACTACGCGATCGACGGCCAGACGCCGCCGCGGCAGGCCGGCGCGTCGCACGCGACGATCTTTCCGTATGGCCCGTTCAAGGCCGGCGACGGTAACACCGTGATGCTCGGGCTGCAGAACGAGCGCGAATGGAAGCATTTCTGCGACACCGTGATCCGCATGCCGGAGCTGGCAGCGGACGAGCGTTTCGGCTCGAACAGCCGTCGTGTCGCGAATCGCGACGCGCTCATGACCCTCATCCTGCGCGCGTTCTCGACGCTGACCGCTGCCGACGTGATCGACCGGCTCGAGCAAGCCGGCATCGCCAATGCGCGGATGAACGACATGCATGGCGTCTGGACGCATGAGCAGCTCGCCGCGCGGCATCGCTGGACGCAGGTCGACACGCCTGCCGGCGAGATCCCTGCCCTGCTGCCGCCGGGCATCACGTCGGCCGACGAACCGCGCATGGATCCGGTGCCGGCGCTCGGCCAGCACACCGATGCCGTGCTGCACGAGCTCGGCTACGCCGACGAACAGATTCGCACGTTGCACGCATCCGGCGCCGTCTGACCGGGCTTTTGCGCGCTGATCGCAGCGCTCCCCTCATCCCACTATCGAAGCTGCTCCGCGTCCGGTTGACGGACGCGAGGGCGCCACACAACTGGAGACAACATGGCGAACACCGTCAATGCCGCCGGCCGGCTCGACCGGCTGCCCATTTCAAGGTTTCACTGGAAGATACTCGGACTGATCGCCGGCGGCGCATTCCTCGATGCGTTCGACATCTATCTCGCCAACGGCTCGGTCGCCGCGATGGTCAAGGACGGGTTCACCGATCTGCGGCATGGCGCGATGTTCGTGTCGTCGACGTTCGTCGGGATGATGATCGGGGCGTTCGTCGCCGGTTACGTCGGCGACCGGCTCGGGCGGCGGTATTCGTATCAGCTCAATCTCGCGGTGTTCGGGCTCGCGTCGATCGCTGCGTGCTTTGCGCCCGATATCGAGTGGTTGATCGTGTTGCGGTTCGTCATGGGCGTTGGCCTCGGCGCGGAACTCGTGGTCGCCGCCGGGACGCTGGCCGAATTCGTGCCGCCCGAGACGCGCGGCAAGTGGGTGTCGTTGCTGGCGATCATCACCAATAGCGGACTCTTTGCCGCGCTGGCAGCCGGGTACTGGATCATTCCTTACCTCGGCTGGCGCTACATGTTTGCGCTGGCGGGTGTCGGCGCGCTGGTGGTCTGGTTCATGCGCAAGCGGATGCCGGAGTCGCCGCGCTGGCTCGAATCGGTCGGGCGGCTCGATGAAGCCGAAGCGACGCTTGCCGCGATCGAGCAGGAAGTCAGCCGGCAGGTCGGGACGCTGCCGCCGGTGCGGCGCATCGTCGATCTGCATGT
The DNA here is from genome assembly GCF_002563755.1 of Burkholderia sp. JKS000303. Classification (NCBI taxonomy): domain Bacteria; kingdom Pseudomonadati; phylum Pseudomonadota; class Betaproteobacteria; order Burkholderiales; family Burkholderiaceae; genus Burkholderia; species Burkholderia sp. JKS000303. The sequence goes on along the minus strand of NZ_PDBZ01000002.1, from coordinate 384,702 downwards.
CGGGAAGGTGCCGCTCGGGGTACTGTTTTCGAAGGGGATGCGGGCACGGACGGCGGTTGCCGCGTTGACCGCGATCGGCGTCAACGTGGGGCTTTACGGCTTTATCGCGTGGCTGCCGACGTTTTTCGTGACGCAGGGGCTGTCGGTCGTCAGGTCGCTCGGGTTCGTGTTCCTGATGTCGATCGGGTCGCCGGTCGGCGGGTTGATCGGGTATCTGATCGCGGACCGGGTCGGGCGCGCGAGGGGAATTGTGATTGCGTCGATTCTCAGTATCGCGCTCGGGTGGCTGTATGTGTCGTTGCGCGATACGACGGCGATCATTCTGGTCGGGTTCTGCCTCGTCAGCGCGATCTATACGATCACGACGCTCGGGTTGTTCGGCTACATTCCGGAGCTGTTTCCGACCGAGGTGCGGTTGCGTGGCACTGGCGTGGCGGGGATGGCCGGGCGGATGTCGTCGATCGGAACGCCTGCGCTGGCCTTGGCGCTTTATCAGGCGTTCGGGGTATCGGGCGTGATCGCGATGGTCAGCGCGACGCTCGGCGTGCTGTGTGTCGCGATCGGGTTGCTGCGGGTTGAAACGGGGCGGCAGGCGCTGGAGGAAGTTGCGCCGGGGACGAGTGACGCGGAGATGGCGGTGGGTAGCCCGGGGGTTACGCAAAGCTGATTGACGACGATGTATCGGTATGCCGGCTTACCGGCCGCGATGAACTTTCACTGTTCGATGTTCGCGGTCGGATGCCGGTTGCCCGAGAACGTGCTGCGGGCGTTCATGACGTTGCACCGGTTTCAGTGCCAGTCGCCCGTGAATCGACGCGGCTGATAAGTTCCGTCACGCCACGTAAAGCGCGCGGACTTGCCCAACGCAGCGTTGCCCTTGGGGCGCACGAGGAGGTCGTAGTGGCCGTTCGTCTTGCGCGGACTGAACGACACTGCGTAGTGAACCGCCGTCGTGTTGTCTGCATCGCACGCATCCTGCTGCGCATCGCTCGGGTCCTTGCCCTTCCCCACCTTCTTCTCGGTGCAATCCCTGGCGCCGTCCTTGTCATAGGTCGACCAATCGGTCAGCGCGGTGAAGACAGGCGTCACGCGAGCGTCCGCATAGCGGTACAGGCTCAGCATCTCGGTCGTATCGCTATGTGCGGTTGACGTGTAGTTATTGTCGAAGCGCACGCCGAACGCGGTTTCCTGATCGCTGATCCGGTAAGGGACAAGATCCATAGTCAGCGAGGCATTCCATAGCATCGGTGACGTATCGACGCGCTCGCTTCGGTCGCTGGCAAGCAGGTGAAAGCCGTGAGCGTCGCGGGTCAGGATGCCGGTCCATAGCGCCGCTTCGACGTCTTCATTCGGGCGTTGTACCAATGCGGCCGACCCATAACGGGCCCGAATTCGACGGCCCGTGCGTCCATTGCGCCAGTGCGGAACTTTTGATGCTGTCAGCGGGAGCCGGGGTTTTTCCCATCAGGGCAAGTAATGCGGCTTGCTGGTCCTGGTCGTTCGTATCGCTCGCGGCAAACGTATGATTTGCAACGAGCGTCAGGGTGAGCGCCAGCGCCGTTTGTACGCACCAGCGGCGTCTCCCGCTTTTGCTGTCACGGGGGTATCGTCGCGCCGACGACGGGCCTGCTTCGCGCTTTTCGTGCCTGTTGATCGCCATAACCGGTGTATTTCTGTTCAACATATCTTTCAGCCTGCGGCGAGCGGCCCGGCCGGCTTACGCGATCCTAACCTCTGTTCGAGAACAAATGACATCGAAATCGATATTGCGCGTGCCAACCTTTCCATTCTGTTTCCAGAAGCTTCAATCCATATGGGCGAAGCGCCTGGCGCATTCGTTTCAGCTGATCGACCGACAACGTTGCTGCTCCGCTTGATGCTCTCATACATCCTGTTCAAACCATGACCCAGCCAAATCAATCCGTGAAAGTTCGAATCAGCGGTACGATACGCCAAGATCAATCTTTAGTAAAACTACATAGTCGAGCATGACAACTGCGGAACCGAGGTCCACGGCTCTCTCATAACGTCAGATCCAAGAAACAGTGACATCCGGATTTTAGCCAGGCCAGTCGTCGACCGCGATAAACTGCATGTGCTTTGTTCCAGCGACGATCATATCCAGAAATCCCGAGAAGCCATCGGCTACATAGTAGAGGTTGCCACATTCGGCTACCTCTGCGATACTAGGCTTCGCGGTGTCATCCACATGCAGATGCGCTCTATCCCAATACAGAACTTTGTGCACGTTATCGAACCGCGCCAGTGCGTAGTAATTGCCCCCCGGATCATCTCCAATCACAAGAAAATCGTTCAGGAAATCCATCTCATCTCTGACACATTCATTTTGTTCGATCAAATCGAAATTCCCGTTATTAGATCCGACCCAAAAAAGCGATGCAAATGAAATCACTCCATTATCAACGCCATTAAAATCAAGATCAAGATAGTCGGCGCCATCAATAAATATGCCGCCCCACCTTCTCAAGAAATCCACGTAATCTGCCGAAAGGTTGAATCCGAGTTCCGCCTCAAATTTAGCGAGGAGCCGCTGCGCAGGTTTTGTTCCGTACAAAACTGGCACTTTGCCTCCTTAACGTGACGGTTGATTCTTCAACTTAGAGACACCCCATCTATAGTGAAGGCCCGTACTTTCGTCGGCATATTGTCCCGCATAGCGGAGCGGCTGATCCGTGCGTGCCGCAGTCAGTTCTCACCTGTTCGGCTCGACCTGCCCCACCCCGTATATTGCCCTGCCCACGTTAGATCTCCAGCCTCGTCAGTCACTTCCAGCGGTGCGCCCGCCAGATCCGTATGGAAGTGGGATATCCGCGACGCTCGCTTCGCCGTATCAATCGCGGCCGCCGCCAGCGCCTCCGCGATCACCGCATCGACGCGGGCTGGTGGCGAGTACGGATCGCCATATTCTGACCAGTCACCGAGCGTGATCGGAATACTACTTATGAGATTGAGAAATAACCTCCCCAAAATCGAACCCTTTTAACTTGTTTCGCTCCACCAGCGCTCTAAAACGCTCGGAAACAAATACAGTCGCAGGACTTTCTTTTAGGCGAAATATATCAACCCCCTCGATACGGCTTCCCAGAAGATATATCTTATTAAAAACCGTCGCCCGAGGATAGATTTTGAATTTCGATGCTTCCATATCGACAGCACCCTCTACCACTCGGGTCACATGAAATCCGAGCATGCTTTTTATCGGGGCCTCGACCTGTAATATCTCCCCACTATCATGAAGTAGCGGCGCCAATGCATCAAATGCCTTCCCACTAAACACGAGAAACGGAGATAGCATCGTATGGACGTCGCTAGTCTTTTTTCTGCGCGAAGCGCTCCACACAAGCTTAACAGGGTCATAGTCTTGACCAAACTCTCGTCCGCACAGAGCGGTTGCTCGTATAGCTACGCTCTTGTCATATGCCATTTCTATTTCACCATCACCATCGACTTGAACGAGCGGCTGAAAAGCTTCATCCTGCCTCATGCCATAAATATTATCCATATCGCCTCGCAATCCAGAAATGACAGTCTTCAAAGGCGTATCTCCGGATGCATTCTGCAGTGCCTCTCTTATCGCTTGCAATTGGTCAAGAACAGCTTGCTCGCCACCCAGATCAGCCTTTTGCAGGAACTGGCGGAACGGCTCATACCCGATTTCTCTATATTATTGCTCAACTTGACCGAGCACCAACCCCATGGATTGACCAACATCAGGATCGTAGAACCGGAAGGTATTGTATGAAGGCCCGCGCCTTCATCAGCATACTGTCTTGCATGTCGCAGTGCCTGATCCGTACGCGCCACAGTCAGTTGCCGCCCGCTCGGTTCAACCTTGCCTCACGCCGCGTATTGCCCGCTCATCTGCCTCGTCGGTGGCCTTCTAGCGGCGCCCCCGCCAGATCCGTATGGAAGTAGTAGATCCACGACGCTCGCTTCGCCGTATCAATCGCGGCCGCCGCCAGGGCATCCGAGGTCACCGCATCGACGCGGGCCGCTGGCGAGTACGGATCACCATACTCTGACCGTCCAGCGCTTTGAGCTAAATACGATAAATGGAGGCAGCATCGCTGGAATATCACTATCTTTTTTCCTACGCGGCGTATCCCACGAAAGGCTTGGAGGAGAATATTCACCCCCAAGCCTCTGTCCGCATTGCGCGGCTGCTCGGATCGCAATGCTCACGTCATCTGCGATTTCACCGTTATCGTCGACCTGAACCAGCGCCTGATACGCGTCATCCTGTCTCAAGCCGTAAACGTTACTCACGCACCGCCCCACATCCAAATCATGGAGCTACGATAAACAGCGGCCTAAGGCGCCTCACCCCAAGGGTCATAGGAATAATTTTCATCGATCGGCAAAAAATCAATGCCTTTCAATGCGCATCGCTCAACCTCAGCTTTAAAAGTCTGGCTACAGACTAGCCCCATTGTCTCTTCGCATATGAAAAGATTGCTAGAGCAATCGTCGCGCGGGATGAATTTTTTGATCCAACTATACATCGGAATTCCTGAAAACAACTTATTCTCGGAAACTTCTTTTGTTTCCAGATCCCTGTCCTCGGAATATTCTGATTTTTGGCGGTCGAGCAGAGATTCATGATCGGCAGGCAAAAATATAGAATATATTTTTTTACCAGCGGACTTTTTGTTTCCAACGATATTTATGGGGATTGCTCGATATCGAACTTCCGTCTTTTCACATACAGTCAAAAACTCTCGTGACACGTAATTAGTTTGTGCCCCATAAAAATCAAAATCAATCGAAATAGATGGATCAGATAGCGCGAAAACATATTCATGCTTCACATCGACACCGAACGGATCAGCCACATACATCGGCCACTCCCATTCATCACGGTTCAATTCCCCCGACAGATATGGAGGGCAGCCCGCATCGCCGGCACGATATTTAACAACGTAGAAACGTGCATCCACCAGAGTAGTCTTCCCGTTATTGCGTCAACCACATATTTACCGGATTCCAAACCTTCTCTAGCCATATTTTGAATGCGCCCGATACCGAGCGCAAGTTACGTATCGCTAAGACGGCCAGCCAGGAATTGTTGGTTAAGTTTCGTTAGCTCAGTTTCAATTGCTGCAGTGTATTGCCCGTGATTCGACCAGTGCCCAGGAAGCTCTAGCGTTTGGGCAAGCTTGGAGCTACCGGGCAGGAATATGCCATTAGACGCACCATCACCGTCGAATCCCATCCCGCGCAGCCGATTGAACATAGCAGCGAAGTCGGGATGCTTCATGAGCTCTTCAGGAATCAAGTGGTGGTTCGCCATACCGTCATGCGGGCGAGCCCCCATATTTTCCCCGAGCTTCGTCGAACACCACCCCATCGGATCGATTCGGGTCAATGGGTTTGATGCGTAGGCGTAAAGATTGCCGCCGCCCAGCAACCCAATCGGAATCACCGTTTGCTCAGCAAGCCATTATTAAAAACGGAATCAAAATTTTAATTCATTAAAATTACGAATCAGCAATCACCAATTTAGCCGAACTTCCCAAAAAAATATTACAAAGGTAATCTGAAAAAATATGAAAATCAAACTCCGCAGAACTCAAATCAACCAAAATATGGGAGGCACCAATATCAGCCTCCCTATCCGGCCTTATAAAAACATCAAAAAAATATTTATTTAAACTAACCGCCATTACAGAACCCGAAACCTCACCGTCAGACCTATTTGTCGAAACCCCAATTGACTCATCAACCCCACCATCATCAAACCTAGTTATTATTATATAATTTTCAGGAAAATTTTTATCATCACCAATCCCTATTACACTAGCCTCCCCCTCCATATAACAACTGACAACAGATGCTGAAAATTTCAAAACATTTTCCGTCATACGCCCTCCTTAGCAACCAGCCTTCCAAGCTTTAGGCTCACCATTCCCTTCCCAGTTGTACGTCACCTTCGCTCCAGTGTTTTTTGAGAAAGCGTTCATCTTTCCCTTACATGAATTGCAGGGCGGATACTCACCATCAATGACCAAATGATCCCCAGGAGAAGCTATGTCACTTAAATCCTTCGTGATTCTTGCTTCAGTATGAGTTGCAAGTGTATTTTTTGGGAAACCCAATTCCGCTTCACTTGGCGTCATATTTCCGCTTTGCCAAGTCCCCGTTGCCTTTAGATTTCCGTCACTATCAAAAAGACTTGCATTTGCTGTATGAGTACCTTTCCCTGAGCCAAACGACAATCCCAATGGATCAATCCAACCAGTTGAGCTTGGCGCATACTGATACAAATTGTCGCCGCCCAACAACCCAATCGGATCCTGATTGATAAACCGCCCCACGTCCGGATCATAGAACCGGAAGGTATTGTAGTGAAGGCCCGTGCTGTCATCGGCATACTGTCCTGCATAGCGCAGTGGCTGATCCGTACGCGCCGCAGTCAGTTGCCGCCTGCTCGGCTCGACCTTGCCCCACGCAGTGTATTGCCCCGCCCACGCCAGTTCGCCTGCCTCGTCGGTGACCTCTAGCGGCGCCCCCGCCAGATCCGTATGAAAGTGGTAGATCCGCGACGCTCGCTTCGCCGTATCGATCGCGGCCGCTGCCAACGCCTCCGCGATCACCGCATCGACGCGGGCCGCTGGCGAGTACGAATCATCCGGACTGTACACATAACTGCTCACCCCCGTCTCGCGCACTTCCTGCGCGAGGCGCAACCCTTCCCATACGAACCGTTTCGTCTCGCTGCGCAGTTTCACGCCGCGTACATCGAAGGTGGTATCGGTCTTCGCAATACGCCGACCCAGCGAATCGTACTCGAAGCGCGTTTCGACCACACCACGCGCGTCCTGCGTACGCACCACGATCAGCCGATCCTGCCCGTCGTAAGTGAAGCGCTGCTGCTGGTTGGCTCCGCGCAGCTTCGTCGCCAGATTGCCGAACGGATCGTACTCGAAGCGCAGGTTCTGCCACATCCGCAGGCGATTGCCTTCCACGTATCCGCGACTCTTGCGCTGTGCGTCGTCGAGCATGTTGCCTGCTGCATCCCACGCAAATTCCTCGAGCTGCCGATCCATGGTGTTCACGCGACGTGTCAACTGTCCCGCCGGATCGTAGCTGTACTGCGTGTTGCCCCGCAGACTGTCGCTGGTCTCGATCAGTTCGCCCGCCGCGTCGTAACCGTAGTTACGCCACAACTCGCCTCGTCCTCGACCGAGTGCGTCCGGTTGGAAGCCAGCGGACTGCCAGACTTTTCGGCCAAGCGGATCGTAGGCAAAACGCTGAGTCAGCCGCCCCTGTGTTCGTGCGATCTCGCGATGCAAATCGTCACGCTCGAAGTCGCTCACCACCTGATCACCGCAGCGGATCTGATGAACGTGACCGGAGCCGTAACGCAGCATCTGTAGCGTCTGATCGTTCGGCAGCGCGAGCGATATCACGTTACCGAGTTCATCAAGCTCGTATTCGACGTCGCCATTCGCACCGTGCTCGGCAACAAGACGCCCAACCTTGTCGTAGTCGAAACGCACCACGTTCGGCGTGATGCCGAGTGCGATACCCGCCGACGTCGGCGTACGCTCGACCTTCACCAACTGGTCATTCTTGTTACGCTCGTAACGTGTAACATCGGTCGGCGTATGCTGGACCTTCAGGTTACCCATCCGGTCACGTTCGAATCGGATCGTACGGATCGGACGATCCGCCGTCGCATGGCGGTCCGGCGAGCCCACGATGTCCAGACCCAGCAATTCACCGCCTTCGCCATACTCGAATCGCCGCTGGACACCGTCCGGACGCTTCTCGGTCAACAGCCGCCCGCCCGCGCTATACGTGAACGTGTAGTCCGCGTGGCCCTGCCGAAGTTCGCGCAGGCGCCCCGCTGCGTCATAGTGATAGCGGGTCCGTCGTCCGGCAGGATCGATCGCTTCGACAAGTTGACCGCGTGCATTGCGCAGCGACTGCTGTATCCGTCCTCCGAGGCCGACGTGCCGCACGACGAGCCCGGCCGCGTCGTAATCGAAGGTCTCCGTGCTGCCGTCGGGATACGTGATGCGACGTGGCTCGCCGGTCGGACGTACGTCATACACCACGCGCTGCCCCAGCGCGTTCTCGCGTGCAAGCGGCAGTCCAAATGCATCGAAACTGCTACGCGTGGTTTTACCGGAACAGTCCGTATAGGCAACCAATTCTCCGAGACGATTCCACTCAAGCGTCTTGCGTCCACCACGCGCGTCGATATGCGCAGTCGGCAATGCGGTCAACCCCTTCGGATACTCGTAGCGATTCTCGCGGCCAAGCGGATCCTGGCTCGACAGCAACCGGCCTTGCGGATCGTATTCTGCGCGCCAAGCCCCACCGTCCGCCCCGACAACTTCCACGGGCCGCATGCTGTTGCCGTCATAGCGAGTGCGAGTCGTGCGGCCAAGCGGATCGGTCTCGGCGACGATCCTGCCTGCGTCGTCGTACTCGAATTCGGCCGTGCGCTCCCCCGGCAGCATCAGCATCACCGGCATGCCGACGTCGTTGTACTTGATCCGGTAGAGTCCGCCGTCGAAGTCGGTGTACTCGACAATCTGAAACTGTGCGTCGAAGCGCCAGTGCGCGGTGCGGCCATCGGCATGCCGTACGCGGGTCTGACGGCCCTCGATGTCGTATTCGAGCATCGCGTGCTCGCCCTCGCTGGTGCGCGTCGCGACAACCCGCGGCTGCCCTTCGATCGTCGACCACACGTAACTCGACGTGAAACCCAGTGCGTTCACATGACTCGCCATCAGGCCGTTGGTATATGTGAACTGGCGCACGACCGCCCCATTTGCATCCGTCACCGACGCCAACTGGCCGTTCTCATCGTATGCGTAAGCGACGGCCAGCCGACGCTCATCGCCATGAACGAGCATGACCGTGCCAAGGCGCCCGTGTTCCTGCTCGTAATCGAGGACGGCATTCAACCCGCCGCACGTCAGAATCTCTGTAACGCGGCCGCGGCTATCGCGCTCGAACTGACACCACTGGCCTGCCTGATCCTCGATGCGGCGAACCCAGGCGATGCGGCCTGAATCCGGATCGTACCGACCGAAGTCGTAATACGTCTCGCCAATGTCATGCAGGATGTAGCGGCCGTCGGGCGTACAGGTCAGATACCGTTGATCGGCCTCGCTGAATGCGGCTTGCCCGGCACGCAGCAGCGGAAATCCGCTCTCGCGCCCTTGCGCGTCGGTGTACCAGAGGCGTCCGTCGCGGGCATGCAAACGAAGCTCCCACGGCGCCACCCAGCCGCGACCGAGCGTCCCTGCATAGTCGATGCTGCTCGAATAAAACCGCTTGATCGCGACCGGCATCGGGCTCGGGATGACGAAGTCGGTTTCCGATTCGGCCAACAGGATCTTTCTTCCAGTCGTGATGTCGACCGGGTTGCCGAACATCCCGCCTATCGCCTTGTTGATGGCGGGCCCGGCAACGTAGCGCCCGAACGCCTCGCCGAGCACGTACCCGCCGATGAACTTCGCAGCGCACGGCAGGACCGCACGTGACAGCCCGCCCGCCTGCTTCAACAGGCCGCCCAACCCGCCGACCAGCCCCGCCAGCACAAACGCCCATTCCGTCGCTGTCCGCAGCCACGGTGGCACTTCGTCGTCGACGGGTAGATACGTCTGCGTGCCGCCATGAAAGAACGTATCGTGCGAGCCGTCGGCGATCGTCGCGCCGCAGGTAACCTTGTCATCCTTGCGCGCTGCAGGCCGACCGTTGATGAAGATGTTCGTCGAGCCTTGCGCAACGAGTGGGACGGGATTGTGCTTGCTGCATGCCACGCCGCTCAGCGTCGCGTAGGCTGCCGACATGGAATTGACGTAGACGTCCGGTGAACCGGTCATGATGTTGCCGGATTGCGAACTGAACATCTTGCCGATCGACTCCCCTATTGATAGGAGAGCCTGCGCTCCGATACCGGCCATCATGCCTGCCAGCAACGCGACGCCGAATCCGCACGTGAACGTGGCAAACGCCACCGCGGCAATCAGGGCGATGCCCAGCACGGCGCCAACCAGGAAACCTGCAAGCGCGCTGGTGTGATCAATCGGATCAGTGACTCGTGCGGCTTCGAACACGATGATTGTCCTTTTCTGTTGTTATGCCGACTCTTGTTCGGCCGGGCGATAGCCGTCGAGCCAGTTGCGCCACAGTGCATCGAGCGTTGCACCGAAGCTTTTCGCGCTCGATGCGGTAAAGATCAGCACGCGCCCCGGGGTGACGATGAACGCACCTTGCCGTTGAAACACCGTCTTCGGGCCGTTCCGATATGCGGCATCGATGCGCTCACCCGGCATACCATCGATTTCAGGTCCAAGACGCTCAGCCTGACGGGAAAGCACCCGATGGCCCTGCAACCGCGATTTGAGCAATGCGATCTGGCAATCGACATACGCCGCCAGGGTCTCTCCGTCCTTGAGCCAATCGCGTGCAACACTGAGGTTGGGCTGCGCGGCTGTATCAGCCGGCACGAAGAGGTTGGTCGTGCGATCCTCGAAACCGTCCGGCAGAACGATGCTGCCTTCGTGAATCCGGATACGGTTTTCGGAATCCGTCATGCTGGTTCTCTCGTCGTTCGTTGAAATTGGAAATTGTCGAAATCGGCGCCACGTTCGCCGATGATCATTTGCCCGGCAGCGCGGCAGTGGTTTCCCGGCGCAAACGCAAACTGCCCAACAGCAACACGAGCTGCGCGATGAACCACGCGTAAAACGCAATCCCGAAGCTGGAAATCGGCGTCGCGTCCGCTTCGTTGAAGTACCACTTCGTCGTGAACAGCGAACACAGTGCGCATGCGAGCGCCGCAGCCGAGAACATGCTTGCGCGGGCGTATCGGTTTCGCACGAGCTGAACGGCGGCGACCACATAGAGCGGATTGGCGAGCCATGCAGGATTCAACATGAACAGCCCCCACCATCCCTGGACGAGCACCGACATCCCGCTCAGCGGCGCTTCCTTTTCGAAATACATCGCCGGCGTCATCAGCGAAAGGACGTACAGGACTCCGGACACGCCGAGAACCGTCTCTCGCCTGACACGCGGCGTCGAGTCAAAGACGCGCGTCATTGTCGGACCGCGCGATCAATCGGTCTGGCCGGCCGGCGTCACGACCTTTTCGCCGCGCGCCCGCATCGCCGCGCGTTGCGCCTTCGGGTCCAGCGGCGGCCACGGCGCGCCGGCCGAAACGATCTTGCGGCGGATCTCCTCGATGCGCGTGCGTGCAGGGGAATCCGCGGTGGTGTGGTTCTTCAACTCGTTCTGCAACACCCACCCGTACGATATGCCGAGCTGGCTGGCGATCTTCGGATCCGCGCCGTGCGCGAGCAGATAGTCGACAACGTCCCATTGCTGGATCATCGTCGCCTCGAAGAGCGCCGTCTTGCCCAGCGAGTCGCGGGCATTCACGTTCGCCTTGTGCTCGATCAGCAACCTCAACTGCGGCAGCAGCCTGTTCTCGGACACCGCGAAAATCATCGGCGTGTCGCCGTTGTACAGCCAGTTGGGATCGAGCCCGCTGTTCAGCAGCACGCGCAGCAGGTTCGGCGTGTCGGCGCGCAGCGCGACATCGGCGACCGATCCGCCGTTGGCGCCGACCGGCGCCTTGGGATCAGCACCATTCTTCAGGAGTACGGAAATGATCTGATAGCGCGGATTCGACGCATCGTTCTTGACCGGAACGATTTCCTGCACGGCATACGACAGCAGCGTCGTATTCTTCGCGCCCGGCGCATTCAGGTCCGTCCTCGGTGCGAGTTGTTGCACACGGGCAAGATCGCCGTCATGAATGGCCTGAGCCAACGTGAGTTGCTGCCCCGAAAAGAAATCTTCCGGTGCGTAACGTTTGAAGCCGGTCATGTTCGTCCCTTGGGCTTGAGTGGGCCACCAAAGCGGCGAGGTCACTCCAACGAGTGCGGCAAGCGCGCCGGCGGCAAATGCTTTTTTGTATCGCATCAGTGAGATGAATTCAGTTGGGAGACGAGGTCGAGTTGATCCTTCGCGACCTGCTGGTTGATCCCGTTCGTCACGTCACCCATCAGGTGACGGCCGACCGTGGTCACGCTCTCGCCATCGAGCGTGACGGGGCTGCCAACCGCCTTCGGCATCAGCGCCGCCGTACCGTCGCTGATCGGCCCGAGCCGGCCTTCCTGCAGACCGGTCAGGATATCCCCGTCGACGCGATAGGCCGTGATGCTGGCCGCCTGGGCGGTCCCGCCATATTGCGCGACGGTCTCCGGATTGAGGCCGGCGGCATTGAAGGTCACGGCGGAACCGCCGCTGGCCTCGGCGGCAGCGGACGCCAGGCCGCCGCCGAGCGAATGCCCGGTGAAGTCGACGCCGGACGACGCGCCGGTGGTCTCGATGTTCTTCCCGATCGTGACCGCATTGCGATAATACGGCGCGTCCGCGCCAAGCCCTTGTGCCATGTTGTTGCTCATGTCTTCGCCGAAGAGCTGCTGCGTCCCCTTGAACGCAACCGTCGGCTTCATGCTGTCGCCGAAGACATTCGGATCCGGGACGTACATCTGCGACCCGAAGTTGCTGCCGCTTTTCTCGAAATCGCTCGGCTTGAGGCCGAACGCCTTCAACGCTTCCGGATCGTTGGACGCCATCTTCCACCCGGTCGGCGGCGGATCGTTCGGGTGATACACGTGATCCGCGAGTTTCGCCAGTTGCTGCGCCTTCAGCGAGCTCGCCAGCTTGGCCGCCGCTGCACGCGTCGCGGGATCGGGGCTCGCCAGCCCCTTCGCGATCGTCGCCTGCTCGGCCGCCCACTCGAGCGCGAGCGCCTGTTCGGCGGACTGCGCACTGCCGCGATTCAGATGGATGACCGGTCCGTCGAGGTAGATGCCGTTCGCGTTGATGACGATCGTTGACGGACCGAATGTCAGCTTGATGCTGTCCGGCGTCATCGTCACGACGCCGTCCCCCACACGATGCTCGATGCCGTCGCTCGCCTGATGGCTTTGCATGCCGGGCCCGGCCTTGCTCGCGATGGCCTTTGTGTTGATCACGTTCGCCGTGGTGTCGCGAGTCAGCGCGATGGTTTCCTTCAACCCGCCCTGCGCGATCTGCTTCGTCTCGCTGCCCTTGAGCAGCGACACCGTGCGCGCGCCGGCTTCGACCGTGTGCGTTTCCGCATCCTTGATGAGCGTGTTCATGTCTTTCTGCGCATGCAGAAAAACTTCCTGGGCACCGTTCACGTCGGAGAACCTCAGTTCGTTCGAGCCCGCGCCCTTGTGCGTCTGGCTCTTGATCCCCATCGTCTGCCCGGCGGCGCCGTGGTAAGGATTGCCCTGCTCTCCGTTGTAGACCCGGCCCACAATGACCGGATTGTCAGGGTCCCCCTGATTAAACGCGACCAAGACCTCCTGGTTGATCCGTGGAATCGCGGCCGCGCCCCACCCGTCGCCCGCCCACGGTTGGGATACCCGGATCCACATCGAATCCGAGCCGTCCAGCTTGCCGCGGCGATCCCACAGGAAGTGCACCTTCACGGCACTCCCGTTGGTGTGAATTTCTTCACCCTTTGGCCCGACTACAATCGCTGACTGCGTGCCATGAATGACGGGCTTCGGGGTATTTCTGGGCGAACGATACGGAAACTTCTTCGGGAGCAGCCCAAATGTATTGCGGTACGGCAGTTTTGCGCTGTGTTCCGTGTAGTCGTTCACCGCCTCGTGACGAACGTGCAGAATTGCGTATTCCTGATTGTTGGCCATGACAGGATGGTTCGTCACCGTCACGCTGCCTGCAGACGTCATCCGCCACGCATAGCCGCTTCCCGTATAGCGATGCGCGCTCGCTTCTTCCGCCTGCATCGCAATGCGTGCGTAGCGATCGCCATCATCGCCGTGGTCGAACAACGACTGGTGTTCGAAACGCTCCGTTGTCTCGAGCCCCGCATGCCGGAGATTCTCCGGCTCGGCCTGTGCCAGCATCAGCGGCGACGACGGGTTCTGGTGATTGAAGTCGCGAAAGGCGATCTTGCCGACGCCAAAGCGTCGCCCTTCGTGCAACTGGTCGATACCGTTGTCTTCGCTCGCTGCGGTGGCTGCATACGGCAAATTGGCCAACCCGGCGATCGGGCGGAACACGAAATTCGTATCGCCGATGACGAGGAAGTGCTTTTCCTTCTCGTAGCGGTGCGTCCAGATCAGGCCTTCCTGCTCCATCAGCCGCGCACAGAAGTTGTAATACGACTCCTGGTACATCACGATGTATTCGAGCGGCTTCTGCGCGGTCCGGATGTCGAACTCGAAATCGGTGAACCCGTGATCCTGGAAAATCTCGGTGAGAATGTCCTGAGCAGTCTTGTTCTGGAAAATCCGGCAGTCGGTCGAGCGCGTCAGAAACCAGAACCACGGCGCCACCGTCATTTGATATTGAGTCACTTTGCCCGGGTTGCCGGCCCGGTCGAACGACGTGACGTAGCCGTCGAAGTAGCGGATGCCGTCGGCGCCGCCTGACGAGACGATGCGTTCCAGCGTCGACTGCCGTGCGCTCTGGTCGAAGCGAATCTTGATCGGTTGGCCGATCAGATCATCAGGCGCCAGATCATGCCGGTGCGACAGCAAATCGAGATGGATTTCCGGCAACCGATTTACGTGCTCGTCGATGACCGCGGTGCTGACCAGCAGCACGTCCGAACCGAGTGGCGTGTCGATGGTAACGTAGCGATTTAGCTGAGTCAGTCGAGCAACGCCGCCGGCTGCATTGTTAAGCGCCTCCGCAATCGCGGCCGGCGTTTTGTTCATCAGCGAGAAGCCGGTCTGCGCAAGTTGGACGGCGCGTTGCACGGTGTCGATATGACTGGCGATGCCGGCGAGCGGGCCGATCTGGCCTGCAACCGTGGACGCAACCGGCCCGGCAAGGCCACCGAGCGCGCTCAGCGAGCCCAACAGATTCCCGCCGGAACCGGCCGGAATACCGCCATTCGGGGCGAAACTCATTTGAATTCCCTTTATTCTCGTCTCAGGTTCAGTCCCCAACTGGCACACCAGCGCGAGGCCCCGCTACTGTAGGACAAAACGTTTGCGAGCGAAAGATACCTGCAATTTCTTTACAATTTACTTTCCGTCGTCTGACCTGTCCGCCAATCAACTGTCACGTAAGTGGCTGGCTACCCGTGCAAGGTTCGCCGCGTCGCAATACCGCCCCCGTCTCGCCGGAGACCAACACGATCTGTACGAAACTGGTAACTGGCACGTACGGAGAAAAAAGTCGATCCATCACGCGTCCCAAACCGTCGAGACTAAATTGGACGAAACGCTGCTCGTCAATCACGAGCCGGATCTCCAGTCCCTGCACGAACGCTGAAGCAGGTTTTCCCGGCATCCAGCGCCGAACCCGCTCCGCTGAGAGAGATAGCAGCGCATCGAATCGGCGCCCGCCGTCAGGGGCAAACATTCCGAAACGGGTGCACAGCTGCTTGAGCTTCGTGAGGCCATCGGCGTTCAACCGAACTGCCTGCGGAACCAGCCATGACAGCAATTCCCACAGTTCACCGCGACGAAAAACCGGCGCGGGACTAGCGCTTGGTTGATCCAACAACTCGATCTCGTCAACGGTGTCCCCATCGCGCACGGCCAGTTGCCGCTCGTGCATGGCGGCCAAATTGCCATTCGTGCAAGACAGCACGATGTCGAGCCGGCGCTGAGGGGCAGGATCGACAGGCTCGCCGCGAGCGTTCACAAGCGCGAGTTCCAAGCCACGAAACGCGCTGCGGTTGACTCCAGTTGCCCGTTCGTGCGTTGCTTCCTGCCCGGGTTTGGGTGGTTCGGCGGGCGGTTTCGGCGCGCGCCGGGCTTCGTCTCGCAAGACGACCCAATACAGGCCTGGCACTGCGCCAAGCGCGTGCTGCATAGATTCGAGGGGCGGCAGAATTGCGCCACCCTCAGCGGTCGTTACGCGAACCTGATCGACCGACCAGACCTCGGTTGTACCGGCAGACTTGAGCGAAAACGGTTTCAAACCGTAGTACGCCAACCCAGCCTTCGTTTCGATCGGTTCGGCGTTGCTCGAGAACAGGTTGACGACGGGCGTGCAAAACAACCTGAGATTGTCGGCCGACGCTACGGCCAATCGTTGAACACGACGTGAATCGGGATGGATGCCGGCGAGCGCCAAATGCACCGTGATCCGACGCGCGCCAGCCGCCAACCGTTTCAACCGCGCCAGGTTCAGATCGAGGCCGTCGAATCGGGCAGGAAAGGCGCCATACTCCATCAGCAGGTGAAACGGCGCAATCGTGTTGTCGCGAGGCGGCGGGAGCAGCGTATCCGCATCATCGAATCCTGCGGCCGCCAGAGGCATGTCCACTCGGTTCCATCGCCCGTTGTCGTCCAGCTCAATGAAGGCGCGCGCCGAGTGCATCAGCACGCCGTCGGCGAGCGCGGCCGCGACCTCCCTCTCCCCCGCCAAATGCAGCCGCAGCATGTCCGGCGCGATGGCGAACTGGACTGACGGTGAAGTGAGTTCGAGGGTGAAAGACAAAATGCCAGTGGTGTCAGGCGGCAGTGGCGCTTGCATCGGCGCGATGGTCGACGTCGCGTAACGTACAGCGGAGACGGTCAATGGCACCAACGTAACGTCGGCGGCGGTGCAGAACACCAGTCGGGAATTCGGCGCGACCAATTGCGTACCGCGTGGAACCAGCCGCGGCTCAGTCAGCTTGCCGTCGCGGTTCCCGCGAAACTGGGCTATCGCACACGACGGAAACGACCGCAGGAAAGCTCCGTGGATCGTGTCAATCAATGCGTACGTAAACTCCGGCACCTCATCCTCGAGTCGGATGTCGTGCCGGGCGGACATCAACGCGAACGATTGCAGCAGCCGTTCAACGTGCGGGTCATCCGAGTGCTCGCCGGACATCGCAAGGCGAGCTGCGATTTTTGGGTAAAGGTCGGCGAATGCGCGCGTTGAGCGGCGCAGCAAACCTAACTCACGCTCAAAATGCGGTAGAAGATCCTCGGGTTCGATGGCCATACACTTTTCAGACGGTCACGCCGATCGGGTTATCGGTACCGTGCTCATGGGTAAACGCCGCGATTTTAACCGTACGTCAGGCCCCCCCTTATCCCGAATTCGTCGAGGCAGGCGCAGATCAATCATTGCGCTCGAAATGCGCAAGCCCATGAAGATTGGCGATGTGATGAAGCGAGGGCCGCCACTCTCTCCCTCATGACAGCCCCTCGGGCCTCGCGAGTTAGATTCTTTTTTCGACCGGCCGCATACACAGCCTCGACCGGGAGCCCCAATCCATTAGCCGCTGTCACCTCGAGGCCGCCGCTCGCCCGATCAAGCCTCCAGGAGGCCGCGCGATCTAACCCCTACCCGAGAACAAATCGGCCACGACGGATCGCAACCACCGATTGCCTGCTTCGTGATGATACTTCGCGTGCCAATGCTGCCGCACCGCGAATTGATCGACCGGGAACGGGCAGGAATGGACCGCGATGTCGTTGACCTTCGCCAGGGTCTCCCCGATGTTTCGCGGCAACGTGGCGATAAGATCGGTCGACTTGATGATCGACCCGAGCCCGAGCATGCCCGGAAGCTCGAGGACGACATTGCGCTCGATGTTCTCGCGCAACAGCGCCTGCTCCAGCAATTGCGCGCCCGTGCCGGCGGCGATGATCACGTGCCCCTCGTTGCAGTACTGCTTCATGCTCAGTCTCGTGCGCACGCGCGGGTGGTCCGGATTGGCGAGACACACCCAGTCCTGCATATAAAGCTGTTGCTGATACATCCCGCTGCCGAGCCACGGCACATGCCCGATCGCCAGATCGGCCTCGCCGGATTCGAGCGCGCGCTCCGTATTTCCGTCGATTCTCGCGGCCTCCAGCCGGATACCCGGCGCATGCGCACGCACGTGGGCCAGCATGCTAGGCAGCAGCGTGATGTGACTCGCGTCGGTCATGCAGATGCGAAAGCGGCGCTTCGCCGTGGTCGGATCGAACGAAATCTCCCATGCCGAAAACCGGCGAAGCGACTCCAGGATCTCCCTGCACGGCCCGATCAGCGCGTCCGCCTGAGGCGTCGGCGTCATCCCGGCCGGCGTGCGGACGAACAGCGGATCCTGCAGATGTTCGCGCAACCGCCCCAGCCAGATGCTGACCGTGGGCTGGCTCTGTCCGAGCTGCTCGGCAGCGCGCGTGACGCTGCGCACGTCATACAGCAGGTCGAAGAGCTGCAGCAGCTTGAGATCGGGTAACTCGGACGTGTTCATGGCGGTATTGTCCAACGCAATGCCCTCATTGTATTCATTGCATTGCCTGCAGGGGAGCATCCTCGTATCTTCATTTTGGGCTCGACGGCCCGCCGTCGCGTGAAAACGGCCACGTTCGAGTCGCCAGAGATGCAGCCGACGATGCTGCTCCGGTCAATTCAAAATCAGGAGACGTTCATGGACAAAGGAATGCCGCGGCAAGGCGGCGGGAACGACGGACTCATGGATGAAAGAGCCCGCAAACAGGCACGGAAAGCGAGAGCGAGCGGCTGGATCGGTTCCGCGCTCGAGTACTACGACTTCTTCATCTACGCGCAAGCCGCGGCGCTGGTCTTTCCGCAGATCTTTTTTCCCAAAGGCGATCCGAAGATCGCGATCGTGGCGTCGCTGGCGACGTACGGCGTGGGTTACGTCGCGCGGCCCATCGGCGCGTTCGTGCTCGGACACTGGGGCGACACGCACGGCCGCAAGACCGTACTCCTGATCTGCATGTTCCTGATGGGCTTCTCCACGATGGCCGTCGGCGTGTTGCCCACGTATCACTCGGTCGGCATGCTCGCGCCCGCGCTGCTCGTCATCCTGCGCCTGGTTCAGGGTTTTGCCGTCGCGGGCGAAATCTCGGGCGCCAGTTCGATGATCCTGGAACAGGCGCCATTCGGCCGACGCGGCTACTTCGCGAGTTTCACGTTGCAAGGCGTGCAGGCCGGTCAGATTCTGGCTGCCGCCGTCTTCCTGCCGCTGGCGTACTACATGCCGGAAGACGCGTTCGCTGCATGGGGCTGGCGCATTCCGTTCCTGTTGAGCGCGGTCGTCCTGATCGCGGGCTTCATCATTCGCCGCGAAGTCGACGAAACCGCCGCATTCGCCAGGGAAGACGCGAGCGGTCAGGTCGCACGCGCGCCGATCCTCGAAGCGTTCAAGTTCAGTTGGCCCGACATGCTGCGCGTCCTGTTCATGGCGTTCATGAACGTGATCCCGGTCGTCACCACCATCTTCGGCGCTGCGTATGCGGTGCAGCCCTCGTACGGCATCAACTTCCATCCGAGCGTGTATTTGTGGATTCCGGTGGTCGGCAACATCGTGGCGGTGCTCGTCATTCCGTATGTCGGCAATCTCTCCGACCGCATCGGGCGGCGGCCGCTGATGATCTTCGGCGCGCTCTCGTCGGGCCTCCTTTCGTATGCGTATCTGTACGCGATCAGCGTGCATAACCTGCCCGTCGCCTTCGCGATGTCGATACTGATGTGGGGCGTGGTGTACCAGGGCTATAACGCGGTCTTCCCCGGCTACTATCCGGAACTGTTCCCGACGCGCTTTCGCGTCTCCGCGATGGCGATCGCGCAGAACATCGGCACGACCATCACCGCGCTGCTTCCCGCGCTCTTCGCCGCTGTCGCGCCCCCCGGATCGCACAACGTGCCTTTGATGATCGGCTCGATCACGCTGGCCGCCACGATTGTCTCGGCGCTGGCCGCATGGAGTGCGCGGGAGACGTATCGCGTGCGTCTCGACGACCTCGGCAAGCAGGATGCCGTGCCGATCCCGAAAGAGCAGTACGACCGACTCCGCGAAGAATCATTGAGCGAAACGAGACTCGCGAAAACGTCCATGCAAACGCATTGATTCCCGTGAACGGGCACATCCGTCGATGTGCCCGTCCTGTCTATTCTGTAATAGCAATACCTGGAGGTATGCATGATCTCGGGCAACACTGCCATCATCGCGCACATCGGTTTCCCGACACATTCGTTCAAGTCGCCGATGATCTACAACCCTTACTTCGATCATGCCGGGATCGATGCGATCGTCGTCCCGGCGGGATGCAAGGCGGAGGCGTTCCCCGCGTTTCTGCGGTCGGTTTTCACGCTCGAAAATATCCGTGGCGCGCTGATCACGATGCCCCACAAGGTCACGACCGTCGGGCTGCTGGACGAAGTCACGCCCGCCGTGAAAATTGCCGGCTCGTGCAACGCGGTGCGCCGTGCGGAAGACGGCCGTCTCATCGGCGACATGTTCGACGGCGAAGGCTTCGTGCGCGGCGTGCGGCGCAAGGGCTGCAAACTCGAAGGCGCGCGCGTGCTCGTGGTCGGTGCAGGTGGTGTCGGTTCAGCCATCGCGGCATCGCTCGCGGCGGCAGGCATTGCGTCGCTGTCGCTTTACGATGTGCGGCACGAATCCGCGCAGGGTCTTCGAGACCGGTTGGCGGCTCATTATCCGCAGCTCGAATTGCTCACCGGCAGCAACGATCCGGCCGGCTACGACCTCGTCGTCAACGCCACGCCGATGGGCATGAACGATGACGACCCGCTTCCCGTCGACGTCACGCGGATTTCGCCCGACACGTTCATCGGCGAAGTCGTGATGAAGGCGGAAATGACGGCATTCCTGAAGGCCGCGCAGGCGCGCGGTTGCCGCTTTCAGGTCGGCGCGGACATGCTATTCGAACAGATTCCCGCCTACCTCGAATTCTTCGGATTTCCGAGCACGACGGCCGACGTTCTGCGCTCCGTCGCCACGCTCGAATACTGATTCACCCTGTCCCGCAACGAGCCACAAGTCGTGCCGGCCAGCGGCTGAACCCGCAACATTCCCGAAGATTGGTCGCCGTGCGATGCGGAAGAAAACTTCGCATCCACGCTCGACGGATGCGCCGAAGCGCGGCGCTCCTGCGCCGCGCGTGGGCCGATGCTTGAAACGTCAGGCGGCGGCCGATACCGCCGCCCGTAGCCCGAGCGAATAGCTGTCGAGACCAAAGCCGCAAATCTGCCCCTTCACGATCTCGGCGAACACGGAATGATGGCGGAAGGTCTCGCGCGCGTGGATGTTGGACATGTGAATCTCGACGACGGGCACCGTCAGGATGGCGAGCGCGTCCCGGATCCCGTAGCTGTAATGCGTCCATGCGCCGGCATTGATGAGTACGCCATCGACCTTGTCGACGAACGCCTGATGGATTCGCAGGCACATGTCGCCTTCGCTGTTCGTCTGATAGCTCTCGACCGCGACGCCAAGCTCCGTGGCGAGCGCCTGAAGTTGAGCGTCGATATCGGCGAGCGTGGCCGTTCCGTATTGAACCGGATCGCGCTTGCCGAACATGTTGTGGTTGATGCCGTGCAGCATGAGGAAAGTTTTCATCATTGACCTGTATCGAGTTTCAGAGTGACGTCGTTTCGACGACTGCGCCGGTTTCCGCGGCTTTCACGATCGCCTCGGTGATGCGCAGATTTTGCAGGCCGTCGCGCGCGGTGACGATCGGTTTGGCTTCGCCACGCACGACTTGCCCGAAGTGTTCCATCTGATACTTGAGCGGATCGTCGCGCGTCGTGTCGGCCACGCTGACATCGAACGGCTTCCACCAGGACCGGTCTTCATCCTTTCCGTAGGTCTTGAGACGCATCGTCGGGATCGACAAGGATCCGGAGGCGCCGGCGATCACATAGCAATCCTCGTCGGAATAGGACGCGTAGGCCTTGTTCTCTTGCGACGTCTGTTCCCAGCTACGCGCGCTGGCGGCCGTATCCGACAGCAGGAACGTGCCGAGCGCGCCGCGCGCGAAACGCAGATTGATGGCGACGGTATCCTCGACGGCGAAGCCGCGTGTCGCATGCGACGAAAACGCCTGCACCGCCACGATGTCGCCGCACAGCATCCGCAGATTGTGAATCTCGTGAATCATGTTGAGCAGGATCGGGCCCGCACCCGGTTCCTTGCGCCACGGCGCATCCGCGAAATAGTGATCGGGCTTGAAAAACAACGCGCTGCCCATCACCGCGACCAGCGGGCCAAGCCTTCCCTCGTCGACGATCTCCTTCGCCCGCGCCATGATCGGACTATGCGCGCGATGATGACCGATCAGGACGCACGCGCCGTAGCGCTCGACCTCGGCGACGAGCGCTTCCGCCTGCTCCACCGTGGCGGCGACGGGCTTCTCGAGCAGCATCGGCACGCCGGCCTGCATGCTCAAGCGTGCGTGTTCCGCGTGAAGCGTGTTGGGTGTCGCGAGCACCACGCCGTCGGGGCGATCCTTCTCGAAGAGTTCGTCGAGGCAGCGGTAGTGCGGCACGCCCGCTTTGGCGGCGACGTCCGCCGCCTCATCGGACGGATCGATCACCGCCGAGAGCACGCATGTCGCGCTTTCGCGAACCACACGTATATGTTCGAGCCCGATGTAACCGGCACCGGCTACCGCGATACGCGTTTTTTCCATGTCACTCTCCGTGGCTTTCGTGGCCGACGTGAATCGCCCACATCGAAACAAGGTTGAACACGATGCCGAACGCGACGATCGGCCAGATCGCGCCGCCGGAATGTGTCTGAATCAGTGTCGCGGTGAACGGTGCACTGCTGCCGATGACGACCGCGAGGTTATAGGCGACGGCCGAGCCGCGATAACGGAATTCCGTCGGAAATGCCTCGGCGAAACAGGCCGGCCGAACGCCTGCATGAAACTGCACCGAGCACAGCAGCATCGCGCGGCGGTGTCCGATCCGGTCGCACAACGCACCGCCGATGCGCCCTTCGTCAATCGAGCGGGACGGTCAGCTGGTCGATAACGGCCTGCGTGCGCGGACGAACCCCGCGCCACCATGCGAACGCTTCCGCAGCCTGCTCGACCAGCATGCCGACGCCATCGGCGATGTGCTGCACGCCCGCCCGGCGCGCGAGCTGCAGGAACGGCGTGAGGCCCTTTCCGTACGCCAGCTCATAGGCGGTGCCGGCCGCGCTGAAGACGCCCGGCGGAACGGGGGGCAATTGCCCGGTCAGGCTCGCGGAGGTTGCGTTGACGACGAGATCGAACTGCCCCATCGATTCAAGCGCGGCATAACCGCACGCGGCGAGCATTGCGCCTGCCGCGACCTGTCCGACGAGCGCCTCCGCCTTGTCCACGCAACGGTTGGCTATCACGAGTTGCGCAGGCCCCGCCGCGATGAACGGCAGCAACGCGCCGCGCACCGCGCCGCCCGCGCCGAGCACCAGCACGCGCTTGCCCGCCATCGGCCGATGCAGGTTGATCTCGATGTCGCGCACGAGGCCGACGCCGTCGAAGTTCTCCGCCACGATGCGCCCGTTCTCGAACTTCATCGCGTTGACGGCGCCCGCGAGCACGGCCCTTTCGCTACGTTCGTCAGCCATGGCGAACGCCTGCAGCTTGAAGGGCGCGGTGACGTTCATGCCCTTGCCGCCCGCCGCGACGAAGGCCCGCACCGTATCGCTGAAGGCGCTGGTCGGCGCCAGCGGACCTTCGATGGCGGCATACGCGATGTCCTGCCCGGTCTCCTGTGCGAAAAGACCGTGAATCAGCGGCGATTTCGTATGGCCGATCGGATTGCCGATGACCGCGTAGCGATCGCTCATCGCGCCCCCGGCTTCGAAAAGAGCACGCCATCGGTCTGCATCGCGTCGATCTCGGCTGCGCTGAAACCCAGCGATCGCGCGACTTCCTCGTTGTGCTGACCGAGATCGGGGCCGACGTCGCGGATGGACGTGTCGCAGTCGGAGAAGCGGAACGGCAGGTTCGGCAGCCGCAATGTTCCGAAGCGCGGGTGCGTCTGCTCGATCACCATGCCGCGCGCGACGATCTGCGGATCGGCGACAACCTCGTCGATGCGCTGAACCTTCGCGCTCGGCACATCGACGCCATCGAGCAGCGCCAGCACGTCCGCGACGGCGCGCGCGGCCACCCACGGCTTCACGACCGCGAGAATCTCCTCGCGATGTGCATTGCGCCCGTTCAGGTCGTGAAACCGCGCGTCGGCGCTGAACCCGGCCGGACCGCCGTGCTGTTCGACGACCGTCGCGAATCGCTTCCAGGAATCATCGACCTGCGCGGCGATGACGAGATCGCCGTCCGCCGCGCGAAACACGCCGTACAACGTCGATGTCGGCATGTCGTGCCCCGTTTGCTCGGGCACCACGCCCTGCATCGTGTAGCACTGGACCGCGTATTCATGCATCGAGAAGAGCGTGTCGTACAGCGCCATGTCGATATGCTGACCGCGTCCGCTCTTCACGCGGCCGAACAGTGCGGCGTTGATGGCCGCGACCGCGTGAATGCCGGTGTACATGTCGCCGAGCGAAATGCGCATGAGCGGCGGCGGCTCGCCCGCGTTGCCGATCATTTGCATGATGCCGCTCCTGGCTTCCGCGATGAGCCCGAAGCCCGCGCGGTGCGCGTCGGGACCGGTGTGCCCATACGCCGAAATCGAGCAGTAGACGAGGCCCGGATTGCGTTCCGACAACGCGGCATAACCGAGGCCGAGCTTGTCGAGCGCGCCGGGCCGGTAGTTCTCGATGAACACATCCGCCGAATCGCACAGGCGCTGCATGAACGCCTTGCCGCGCGGATCCTTCATGTTGACGCTGACGCCGCGCTTGCCCATGTTGAGTTGCAGGAAATACGCGCTTTGCTGGTCGTCGAGAATCGTCGCATGCTGGCGACCCGCATCGCCGCTGCCGGGACGCTCGACCTTGATCACTTCCGCGCCGAGTGCCGCCAGGCATCGTCCGACATACGGGCCGGCGAGAAAGTGGCTGTAATCGACGACGCGGATGCCTTCGAGGGGACGGGGCTGCATCAGTTCGCTCCCGGGCGGCGCGGGATCATCAGACGATGCTCGCCACGTTGAACGACTTCGCCGTTCTGATTGATCAGCTCCGACGGCAACACGACGATGCCCCAACCCGGACGGCTCTTGCTCGCACGCAGGGCACCCACCCGGAACGTCACATGCAGCACGTCGTTGACCTTGATCGGCAACAGGAAGTCCCATGTCCATCCGAGCGACATGCCCGGCAGGAAGCGATAGTCGCTTCGCGTCTTGAGGCCGTCCGCGATGGACAAGCCGAACAGGCCGTGCGCGACGATGCAGCCGAAGTGGCTCGCGTTCGCGTATGCCTCGTCGACATGAACAGGCGTGTGATCGCCGGTGAGATCGGCATACGCGAGGATGCGTTCTTTCGTGACGGTGTAGGTCGGGCTGACGCATGCGTCGCCTTCCCGCGCATCGTCCCAGTATTTTTCGGTGATGGTGATGGTGCTCATGCTCACGCCTCCGCGCGTGGGTTGATCGCCAGCGCCTGCGCGACGCAGGTGGCAGGCCGGGCCTGAATGAGTTCGACGACGAGCCCGTCGGGCAGACGCAGCCAGTTGCGTCCCTGCGGCAGCTCGGTGACACCGAACGCTTGCGCGGCGGCGATCGCCGCTTCGAGGTCTTCGCACATCACGCCGAGATGCGCGAGCCGGCCTTCGGCTCCCTCGTGCTGCGGCGCGCTGATGAACTGCAGGCCGCCCAGCGTCCAGTACTGACGCGGCGCCTCGCGCGTGCCGTCGACTTCCCGCATCGTCATGCCGAGCACCTGTTCGAAGAAGCGGATATGCCAGTGGATGTCCTTCACCCAGATGGCGACGTGTTCGAGATAGGCTTTCGGTGCGCTCATGCCGGGACTCCGTCTCGCAGGCGGTCCGTCATCGCGCGTTCGATGCCCTTGATGCATGCGACGAGCGTCGCGTTCACCGGTGTCGGCACGCCCACCCGTTCGCCCCAGCGCACCACCGCGCCGTTGATGAAGTCGATTTCGGTGACCGACGACTTCTCGAGGCTTTGCAGCATCGAGGTTTTGAACGCGGGTGAAAGGCCCTCGGCCGCCATATTCCAGGCTTCTTCGGCGTTCCTGATCGAAAGCGCGATACCGGCGGCTTGCGCGACCGTCATCGCTTCGTCGATGGCCGCAAGCGACGCGGCTTTCAGAACGGGCTCGTCGTAGAGCTGGCCGTAGGTAAGGCGTGTAATGCCCGTGATCGCGCCCGTCGCGACGTTGATGAGCAACTTGTCCCACATCGTGCCGACGATGTTGTCGCTGACCGTGGTCGTCAGGCCGGCGCTGTTGAACGCATCCGCAATCGCTTGCGCGCGGCGCGTGATGCGGCCGTCGAGTTCGCCGATGATCGTGAGCTTGCCCGTCATGCCGGATTGAATATGGCCTGGCGCACGCAGGACGCCGCCAACGTAGGTCTTGCCGGCGAGCACGCGCTCGCGTCCGACGATCTCGCTCAGCACGTCTTCGTGGCCGAGCCCGTTCTGCAGCGACAGCACGACCGTTTCAGGACCAACGAGATCGCGCGCACCGCGCATCGCCGAATCCGTGTGGAACGACTTGACCAGCACGACGACGAGATCGACCGGACCGACTTCGGCCGGATGCGTCGTCGCGCGCACCGCGACGCGGCGCGTGCCGCGCTCGTCGTCGACCTGGAGGCCGTCGCGGGACATGGCATCGACGTGAGCGGCAAACCGGTCCACGAGCCATGTCTCGTGGCCGCCTTCCGTCAGCGCGGAACCGATGGCGCAACCCAGCGCGCCGGCGCCCAGAAATGCGATCTTCATATCTGTCTCCTTGAATGGAGACGAAGATACGGTTCCCGCCTGCATGCTGGCAATGCAATGGCTTTAATGGCGCCATTGCGTACTGCAATACTGGTAGGGATCTGGCCGAAATACTACCGGGGAGGGCGTTGAGCCTTGTGGTCAGGAACGGGTCGGAAAACAGGGTTGCTTCGAATCATGGCCCGCGCCCCGACTCCCCTGCCGCATACACACGACCGGTGAGGACTTTCCCGGCTGTCCCGGTCAATATTGAGACGATAGAATTTCCACGGTGCCTACACCGAAATCCCACTGCCTCCAGCGGACCGCGACAGGTTCGGACGCGATTTCGATCCTGAATCAGGATATCCAACTACCCGCCCCACCTTACCGAAAAAGCAGCAACGAAACAGGAAACGCATATGGACAGCCGTCGATCGAGTTCGCCCTCCCGCGACCCCGAACCCAGAATCTACGTCGTGGACGACGACGAAGCGGTACGCGTGTCGCTGCGCTGGTTGCTCGAATCGGTCGGACACCGGGTGGATGTATTCTCGAACGGGCGCGAGTTTCTGTCCGGCGCCGATCCGGAGATCCCCGGCTGCTTGCTGCTCGACATTCGCATGCCGTACATGGGTGGATTCGAATTGCAGGAAAGCATGCGCGCCGCCGGATTCCGGCTTCCGATCATCTTCCTGAGCGCGCATGGCGACATCCCGATGACCGTTCGCGCGATGAAGGGCGGCGCCTACGATTTTCTTGAGAAGCCTTATAACGACCAGGATCTGATCGACAAGGTCGCCGATGCGCTGAAGGTCGGCCTGCGCGAATACCGGCAGGCCCGGGCAGACAGCCAGACGCAGGACCTGCTCAAGCAGTTGTCGGCGCGCGAACGCGAAGTGTTCGACTTGCTGATCGAGGGCAAGGCATCCAAGGTGATCGCCGCCGAACTGAACATCAGCTACAAGACGGTCGAAGTGCATCGCGCGCACATCCGCGAGAAACTCGGCGCAACGTCGCTTGCCGAACTCGTGCGGCTCGGCATGCGCGGCACGACGCAGCACGAAGAGTGACCTGCGGCCGAACCGGCGTGCGCCCGTGCATCGGCACGGGCGCACGCCGGATGCCGTGCCGGTCAGCCCTCGATCTGCCCGCGCACCGGCTTCATGCGCTTGAGCATGCCGACGCGCAGCACCGGATACAGCACGAACGACGTGATCAGCGACGTAAAGAACTCGATCGGCACGACCCGTTCCAGCACGTAGTGCGCCAGCACGAAACCCGCCCCGACCGTCACGACGCCGGCCCAGTTGATCTCCTCGGCCGGCGGCGCCGAGAAACCCGACAGGCGGCCGACGAGCAGATAGTCGGCGATGATGATCCCGGCGAAGCCGGTGGTCAGCACGCCCAGCACCGTGATGAACGAGTTGAACCACGCGAGGATCGAACCGACGAGCATCAGGCAGGCCAGCACGTTGGCCAGCACGACGAACGTCAGCCGGCCCGGCCGCCAGTCGAACAGCACGTCCGCGAGATTGGTCAGCGAAAGCGACGCGCTGTACGTATTGAGCACCTGCGCCTTCGACTGGGCAAACACCATCAGCAACGTGCCGAGCAAGCCGCCGAACACGATGAACGCGACGGCGACGCTGTCGGGGCTCTGCAGCGCGAGCGTCCGCGCGGCCGCCTCTGTCATGCCGCCGGCCTTCATGTGATGGGCGACGATCTGGTCCATGCCCGCGTACATCACGATCCCGCCGACGGCGACCATCACGACATCCATGAACAGATTGCCGATCACCGCGGCAATCGCGATGTCGCGCGACGATTTCGCATAACGTCCGAGATCGGCATCGATCAGCGCCAGCGCGCCGGCCGATCCGATCATCACGTTCACGCAGAAACTGAACTTGCCGGCGTCGGTGTCCGCGCCGAGCGCGCGCAGCGCGTCCATCGGCATCTGCGCGCCGAACTGCGTGACCGACGCCCACGATTGTCCGGACGCGGTGATGACCTCCACCATCATGAAGACGAGCACGGCGACGAACGCGAGCAGCGCCAGTGACGACACGCGCGCGACCAGCCTGAAGCCGAAGGCCGTCAGCAGGATCCACGCGACCGACAACGCACCATACACGACGATGCGCATGTCGAGTGTGTCGGGCCGGTCGAGGTAGAACAGGAAGCCCTTGTAGAGCAGTGCGTTTTCGAGGGCGATGAATCCGGTAATCATGAAGCCGAACACGAGCGCGAGCAGCGCCGAGCCGCGCGGCCCGAGACCGTGCCGGCGCGACAGCACTGTGCTCGACAGCCCGGTGCGGTACGCGATATGGCCCGCGCCCCAGCCGAGCAGCGCGCCGGCGACGGCCACGAATACGCCGGCGAGCAGCCCGATCCGGATGCCTGCGACGAACGTGACGAGCGCGCCGACGAACAACTGGATCAGCGTCGTGACGATGCCCGCGGTACTCCACGACAACTGCAGCCAGTTCTGGCGCTCGTTGTCGGGCACGGCCTCCAGCGCATGATCGTCGGTACGCGAAGTGAGATTGGATTCGCTATGCATGATGACGTCCTCGAGGCTCAGAAAAGGTGGCGCATGCCGATGCGCACGGCCGTCTGGTTGCCGCCGGCGGCAGGCGCCGACAACCCGGATATCCACGCGTTCGCGTCGGCATTTCCGCTCGCGCGCTGATAGACCAGATTCGTATAGATATCGGTGCGCTTGGACAGCCAGTAGTCGAGCGTCACGCCGAACTGATGCGCCTTGTTGTTGCCGAGTGTCGCGTTGCCCTTCATGTACTGGTAGTCGCCATGCACGATCGTGAACGGTGAAAACATGTAGTCGATGCCGGCCTGATACACGTCGACGTGCGCGTTGCTGAACGTGTTGCGCGTGTTGGTATACATCGCGTCGAGCTGCAGCTTGCCGATCGTGTATCGGCCGCCGAGCCCCCAGTTGCGGATGCCGTCGCGCCCGTTGTTGATCGACGGATCCTTCGCATAGGTGTAGGCCGCATTCAGCCCGAGCGGGCCGTTCGCATAGTTGATGCCCGCGCTGATCGTACTGTCGGTCCCGAACGAGCCCGCGACGCCGCCGAAGCCGTACATCACGCCCGCATCGAGCCCGCGGTAGTCCGGCGTCTCGTACTTCACCGCGTTGGCGACCCGGAACGCACCGGCGACGCGGTTGAAATCGAGGCCGCCGTACGGCGTGCCGAGCCCCTGGAACGGCCCCTGCTGCAGGTTATACAGGCTGACGTAGCCGAGCGACTGACCGAGACGCTTCGCGGACAGCGACTCGAACATGAACTCGTACTGGTTGCCGAACGTCAGCGTGCCCCACGGGCTTGCCAGTCCGACATACGTCTGCCGACCGAACGCGCCGCCGCCGATCGACTGGCCGTTCTCGAGGCCGAATTGCCCTTCCAGCTTGAAGATCGCCTTGAGCCCGCCGCCCAGATCCTCGCTGCCTTGCAGGCCGAACAAATTGGGAACCTGCATCCCGGTCGACATCACCGTGTTGCGGCTCCCGCCCTGATTGCTGATGAAGGTCACGCCGGCATCCAGCACGCCGTACAACGTGACGCTGCTTTGTGCGGCGGCCGCCAGCGGTACGCCCATGACGGCCATCGCCATCCATCCGGTTTTCTTCACTGTGTGTCTCCCGTGGTTTCGGTAGTTCGAGTCATGCCTGCAGACGCTTGCCGGAAACGGCCGGCCCGATGCATCGACGCACGGGCCATCCCGATCACGAATTCGGCGGATTCGCATCGACTCCAAGTTAAGAAGCCGAAATTGCTGCCGACATTCGGTCGCGCACGTAAGAAACTAGATGGGAATACTTATTTGTCTTCTGATTCGATGTGACGCTCGAACCGTGCCGCACTGCACGAAAAAAAGGCCGCGTCTGCACGCGGCCGGATGAAGCGCCCTGTCGTCGCGGCACAGCCGAACGGGTCAGGAAGACGAGCGAGGCAACCACGCAGCGTCGTGTCGATGAATGAGGCGAAGATCGAGAAACACACGCTGGAAGCGCCACTGCCCTTCGTCGATCGCGACACGGCTGTCATACTCGCCGCCGATCCAGTGGGCGGCCGGCGGCTCGGCATCGTCACGGCCCTGGCGGATCTGCGCCAGCTCCCACAGATGCCATCGGCATCGCCCGCTCAGCAGCGTCTCGTCGATCTCGATCACCGGCGCGCTCATGTAATGCAGGCTCCAGACGATCTGCTCGCTGCCGATCCGCGCGAGTTGCTCGGTAATGACGTCGCGCCCCTCATGACGCCCGAAGCCATTGGCCTCCCACACCGCGTCACGACTGAAGAGCGGGGCCATCAACGCCGCATCGTTGCGGCGGTCGGCCCCATAGGCGTAGCGGCCGACGAGCTGGCCGATCTCGGCGATTGCCTCGAGCCGTGCAATGCGTCGAGCGAGTGTCGATGCGGTCATCGGCCGGTCTCCTTGCAGGAATGCGCCCGATGTCCGGCCGGACACCGGGCATGCGCCGGGCATGCTTCGGCGGTTCAGTGCCGCGCGTCGCCGTGCTCGGCGACGAAGCGCGCTTCATCGAAGCTGTACGGCACCTTCGGATCGCCGCCATACAGTTCGATGTGCGGGGCGACCTCGGCGAGCGACAGTGCCAGCGCCAGCAATCGTGCGGCGTCCGCGGGCAATTCGCCGATCGGATAGCGGTCGAGGTACGTCAGGATCGACGGCAACCGGGGCAGCATGTTGTCGTAGAAGTAGCGCAGCTCGCCGCGCGACGATCCGATGCGGCGCCGCTGCCGTTCGTTCTGGGTCGGGAGGGCCCACGCCGCGACGAGCGGCTCGAGCATGTCGAATTCCTTCGGAAGCAGATTGTCCATTGCGTGCGTCTCCGTCATTGTTCCATGTAGTGCTCGAGGACCTTGTACCCATGTCGCAGCAGGATTTCCTCGTCCTGAAGGAACATGTGCTGCTTCGCGCCGGATGCGAGCGCCGCATGCGTGTCCTCCATCGTCGCCGTATCCTCGAGCCACGCGTTGCGTTGCAGCACCTGCGCGAATTCGACGGCCCAGCGTTCGCTGTTGGTCTTCGGCGGCTTCACGTAGTACTTGCCCTCCCACAGCGTCTTGTCATGCGACAGCGGCCAGAACTGATGCGTGAACCAGATGCCTTCCGAGATGTGGATCAGGATGTTCGGGAACACGACGCTCAGTTCGAACGAGAAGTCGCCACGGCGGTCGGGGTTCACGCCCGGCGGCAGCATCGACGAGCCGCGTTGCGCGACCAGCGACGCGCCCGTCAGGTCGTTCGCGATGCCGGCGACCGGCGTCGGCGTGGCATTGAGCGTCAGGCAAATGCCGGTCGTGCGATGCTCGTCGAACAGCGCGACGTCGGTCAGCCCGCTCGAAAACACGTTCGGGAACGAGCCGGCATGGATGGTCGACACGTGATAGGCCTCGGAGAACGCGTCGAGCGCGATCTTCCAGTTGCAGTCGAGCACCGTGTTGTAGCTGAAGCACTGGCTCATCTCGTGAAACGGATAGCCCGCGAGATGATGCCCGAGGCCGCCGAGATAGTCGGGCAGCGAGCGCTCCGGTTGCGCGGCCAGGTTGATGAAGATGAAGCCCTCCCACACCTCCGTATGGATCGGCGTCAGCCCGCTCGACGCCTTGTCGAAGCACGACGGAAAGCGCTCTTCCTCGGGCACCTGCACGAGCTTGCCCTGGCCGTCGTAGACCCAGCCATGGAACCGGCACGTGACGACCGCCGCCTTGTTGCGGCCGAAGGTCTCCTCGCCATGCTCGACGACGACCTTGTTGCCGCGGTGCGAGCAGGTGTTGTGAAAGCCGCGGATCCTGCCGTCCTTGCCGTGCATCAGGATCACCGACGTCTTCGCGAAATGGATCTTCTTGACCTTGTAGTCGCCGACCTTCGGAATGTCCTCGATGCGCCCGACCTTCAGCCAGGTCTTCGAAAACACGCGCTCTTTTTCGCGTTCGTAGAATTCCGGCGATACGCAAGGTTCGACAGGAATCGGCTCCGTGCCGAGTTCCGGATACTTGGCCGCCCATCTCAGGGTATTGGTGGTGTCCATCGTTGCTCCTCTCAATGAATTGATTCGCCTTCCTCTATCGTGTCGACCGGCACGCGGTTCAGATCCGGTGATGCGCGCCATCGTCGAGTCCGTATTGCGCCCGCGCCAGGTGCGCGATGCCGATCCGCTCGAGAATCGGCATCGGGCACAGGAACGTGACCCGCACGACGCCCGGCAGGCGGCTGATCTCGATCGAGCCCGCGATCGTCGCGCGGTTGAGGATCTCGTCGTACGGCAGCCCCGTGACATTCGCCGCGCGCTGCAGACCGTTCTTCGTCGCGTCGTTGAGCGTGGTGCCCGAGCCGATGAAGGTGATCGGCGCGTTCTCCTCGATCTCGCGCTGCCCGTAGCGTTCCGCGAGCGCCACGACATGCGCGCGCTGTGCCGCAGTCATCGGCCGCGCCATCGGCGGCAGGTCGTCCGGTCGCTGCAGCAGGATCGGCCCGTCGAGCGTCAGGCCCTTGATCACCTCGACCTGCAGCTCGACCTCGCCCGCGACGTCGGTCGCGTGGCCGGCAATCTCGCCATTGCCCTGCTGGGCATGCATGTCGCCCATGTACACGCCGGCGCCCGGCACCTTGACGGGGCAGATCAAGATCGCGCCCTCGCGCACGCTGTTGGTATCCATGTGACCGTCGGTCTTGTTCGCATCGAGCGTTTCGCGCGACATGCCGAACGCATGCGGCGCATCGATCAGGAACGCGCCGAAATCGCCCGCGTTGTGCGAGTCCGGCATGTCGACCGACGGGATCGTGCCGATGTTGCCGAGAAACGGCTGCATGTGCGCCGCCAGCCCGCTCATGTCGGCGCGTGCAAGCGACAGGATCGAATGCTGTTCGGACGACGCCGGCAGGCGCGCCATCTTGCCCGGCATCCCGGCGATACGCTGCGCGGCCGCTTTGTCGACGGTCAGCGACACGCGGTGCTCGCGGTCGAGCGCGATCACGTAGCCGTGGCTGAAGCGGAACGCATTGACCTCGGCGCCGCAGACGCTGCAGTGGATCGCGTCGTCGCCGGTACCCTCGACGTGACTCGGCGGACTGTCGGTGCCGCAGGTCGTGCATCGCTTCGCGACGAACGGGTCGCCGACATAGCGGCCTTCGACGAACGCCATCACGCCCGACGACGTCGCGAGCGACGTCACGTCGCAACGCAGGATCTTCAATGCCACGGCGTCGCCGATTTCAGCGCCGTCGACGGCCACCGGTTGCGTGACCTCGTGCCCGCCCTGGAAGATCGGCGTGATCATCGGCCCCCAGCAGCCGGGCGGCGTACCCGTCACGATGCGCCCGCCGTCGCTGACCGGGCCGAGCATGGTCAGACGCGGCCCGATGACGCCGCGCGTATACGTGCCGACCTCGACGACGTCCTGCGGTTCGGCCGAAGGGGGATGGCTCATGAATGTCTCCTCGCTCGAATGCGGAACGGGACTGCGCGTCACGTCTTCCGCTTCTTGTTGATCAGTGCACTCAAGCGTAAGGAAATCGCCTGCCGGCCGTTATCCGGTCGGTCAATTAGCGTATTAAGTGATAACACTTAACGGCCGGTCGGCACGCGAGCCGCGCGCTGTCGCGGTGCTATGCTGACAGCCGGATTACCCCGGGGCGCCCCGTCATGCATTCCGTCAGTCAATTGAGCCGGACCAACTACCAGGAAGTCTTCGTCCACGCGAACGACATCATGGTGATCCACGACATGGACAGCGGGGAAATCCTCGACGCCAATCGCAAGGCATGCGAGATGTACGGGCACTCGATCGACGAATTGCGCGGGATGTCGATCGGCGAGCTGACCCGGAACCACTCTCCCTACGACACCGAAGGCGGGCTGAGGCGCGTGTGGGAGGCGCGCGATTCCGGCGATACCGTGATCTTCGAATGGGTGATCCGCAATGCGCAGGGCCGCGAAACGCCGGTCGAGGTGAGTCTGAAGCGCATCACGCTGAACGGGATCGACCGCGTGATCGCGATGGCGCGCGACATCACCGAGCGCAAGGAAGCCCACGCCGCGCTCAAGGAACGCGAACGGTACTATCGCAAGCTGATCGAGCGTTCGTCGGACGGCATCGCGATCCTGTCCGCCGACGGCATCGTCCGCTTCCTCGGGCCGTCGATCCATTCGCTGCTCGGTGTCTCCGCGCGGGTGCTGATCGGTCGGTCCGTCTATGCCTTCATCGCACCGGAAAACGTCGAACCGGTGCGCGACACGTTGCGCGCGCTGGCACCGGGCGCGAGCGCCAACCTCGGCTACCGGATCCAGCACCGCAACGGCACGTGGCGGATCCACGAGGCGCGCTGCCGGAACCTGCTCGACGATCCGGCCGTCAACGGAATCCTGGTCAATTTCCGCGACGTCACCGAACGCGTCCGGGCCGAGGAAACCGCCCGCGCCCGCGCGCTCGAACTCAGCCGGATCTCGCGCATCTCGACGACCGGCGAGATGGCCACCGCGCTCGCGCACGAGCTGAACCAGCCGTTCTTCGCCATCGTCAACTTCGTTGCGGGGTGCCGCCGGCGCATCCAGTCCGGCAATTTTTCGGCCGACGATCTGCTGCACGCACTGGAGCTCGCGCAGCACGAAGCAGAGCGAGCCGGCCGCATCATCAACAAGGTGCGCGAATTCACGTGCAACCGGACCTATCAACGCCAGGTGATCGACATACGCACGCTGGTGCAGGATATCGCCGACCTGATCGCGCTGCGCGCGCGGCAAAGCGACGTGACGGTCGCGTACGAACTCGACGACGCGCCATGCGAAATCGAATGCGACGACGTGCTGATCCAGCAGGTCGTGATCAACCTGGCGGTCAACGGGATCGAGGCGATGTCGGGCATCCCGCTCGAACGCCGCGAACTGCGCATCTCGGTCGCGAGGCGCACCAACGGCAATGTGCAGATCACCGTATCCGATACCGGCCCCGGCCTGCCGCGCGTGAGTCCGGACCGCATCTTCGCGTCGTTCTTCTCGACCAAGCACGCGGGCCTCGGGCTCGGGCTGTCGCTTTGCCACTCGATCGTCGATACGCATGGCGGACATCTGTGGGTCACGAGTGCGGAAGGCGCGCCCGGCACGCGGCGGCAATAAGCGAAAACCTGTATTCGCTAAGCAGTCGATCCAATTTATCCGTCCCGCCGCCGTCAGTACCCTGAAGCCATGACGTTCCGCAGGCAGCGGAGCCGGCGCGACATCGCGCGCCGGTTCATGAACGTCGACAACCAGGGAACACGATCATGACGGTAGCCGAACATACGATCCATTTTCTTTGCCGCACGTCCGACGTGCCGCACGGATGCGCGAAGCGCGTCGAACTCGCCGGCCGCGCGCCTGTCGCGGTCTTCAATCTCGACGGCCGGTTTCATGTCACCGACGACACCTGCACGCACGGCGAAGCGTCGCTGTGCGACGGCGAAATCGATGGCGAAGTCGTCGAGTGCCCGTTCCATCAGGGCGCCTTCGACATTCGCACCGGCAAGGCCGTCGGTGCGCCCTGCATCGTCGACCTGAAGACGTATGCAGTCGTCGTCGAAGACGACGCGGTCGGCATTCGCATCGCCGATTGACGGAGGACGCCCCATGCCGGAGATCCTTCTCGACGGATCGGCACACAGCTTTATGTGCGATCCTAACGATACTGTGCTTGGCGCCGGCCTGCGGGCCGGCCTGGGCATGCCGTACGAATGCACCGCGGGCGCCTGCGGGACCTGCAAGTTCGAATTGCTCGAAGGCAGCGTCGACGTGCTGTGGGACGCTGCGCCCGGGCTGTCGGCACGCGATCGTGCGAAAGGCCGCCAGCTTGCATGCCAGTGCCGCCCGACGAACGACTGCCGCATCAAGGTCCGGCTCGACGACGCCTGTCGCGCCGCCCAGCCGCCGCGCAGGCAGATCGCGACCTTGATGGCGACTGACGACGTCACGCACGACATCCGCGAGCTCCGCTTCCGCACCGATGCGCCCGCCGTCTTTCGTCCCGGACAATTCGCGGTGCTGCAGTTGCCCGGCATCGCCGGCACGCGCGCCTACTCGATGGCGAACCTGCCGAACGACGACGGCGACTGGCATTTCCAGGTGCGCCGTGTCGAACGTGGCGCCGGGTCCGCGATGCTGTTCGACCGCGTGAAGCCGGGCGAGCGCGTGATGCTCGACGGCCCGTACGGGATGGCCTTCCTGCGTCCGGAACCGGCGCGCGACGTCGTGTGCGTCGCAGGCGGATCGGGGCTCGCGCCGATGCTGTCGATCGCACGCGGCATGGCCCACGCCGGCATGCTCGGCCCGCGCCGTCTGCATTTCTTCTATGGCGCACGCACGCCGCGCGACGTATGCGGCGACGCGCAACTGCGCGCGCTGCCCGGCTACGGCGAGCATCTCGTGTTCCATCCGGCAGTCTCGTCGCCCGACGGCGCCGATGGCTGGTCGGGACGTACCGGCTTCGTGCACGAATACGTCGAGGACGTTCTCGGTGCGCGTCTTGCCGACCACGAGTACTACATGGCCGGCCCGCCGCCGATGATCCAGGCGATGCAGGCCGTGCTGCACGCGCGGCACGGCGTACCCGTGTCGCAAGTGCACTTCGACCGGTTCTTTTGACCCGCTCCCTTCACGTTACAGGTGGCGCACCATGACCCTCACCGATGCCGTCGGCCTGGTCGCCGGAATACTGACGACCGTTTCGTTCGTACCTCAAGTCGTCAAGATCCGGCGTTCGGGCTCCGCACGCGACATCTCCTACACGATGTACGCGTGCTTCATCGCCGGCGTCAGCCTGTGGCTGTACTACGGCATCGCGATCGGCGCATTGCCGGTCGCACTGAACAATGCCGTCGTGCTGCTGCTCGCCGTCACGATCATCGTGCTGAAATACCGCGCCGAAGCGCGGTCCGCAGCCCGCAAGTCGGGAAATTGATGTCAGGAAAGGAAGAACAGGCGTCGGTCGCGATACTGCCGACCGACGCCCGTGCCGTTCAGATGGCCGGCGTCATCAATTCGCCGATCGGCGACAGGCCCTGCTCGGGGCCCATCGCCGAATAGCCGCCGTCGACGGCCAGATTCGCGCCGGTGATGAACGACGCCTTGTCGGAGACGAGGAACAACACCGCGTTGGCCACCTCCTCCGGTTCTCCAATACGGCCAAGCATGTGAAATTTCCGCGCGACCGCGTTGGTCCGGTGCTTGTCACCACCCGATATCGAGTCGAGCACACCGGACCACGTCCATCCCGGCGACACCGCATTCACACGGATATTGTCGCGCGCCAGATCCAGCGCCTGGCTGCGCGTCAGTTGCAGGATCGCCGCCTTGCTGGCCGGATACAGCCAGCGGCCCGCCTGTGCGGCGGACGCGCTCGTCGACCCGAAGTTCACGACCGCGCCGCCGCCCGCCTCGCACATGAACGGATGCGCGGCCTGCAACAGCAGGCATGCGCCGATCACGTTGACGTCGAACGCCGCATGCCACTGTGCGCGCGTCGACGACAGCGCATCGTCGACATACGCGCACGCGACGTTGACCAGCATGTCGATCCGTCCGAACCGCGCATGCGTCGCGTGCACGCATCCGCGAACGGCCGCATCGTCGGCGAGATCGGTCTCGATGAACGCCGCGCGCGCGCCGAGCGAATCGGCCAGCGCGCGACCGCGCGCGACGTCGATGTCGGCCACCGCGACGTTCGCGCCGGCGTCGCCGAGTGCGCGCGCGACCGCCGCGCCGATCAATGTCGCGCCGCCCGTGACGATCGCGGTTTTTCCTTCGATGCCCCAGACTGTCGATGGATTCATGTCAGCTTTCCTGTCGGTTCGTGTCCAGCTCGCGCAACGCGCCCATGCAGAACACCAGCGGCACCTGTTCGCGCCAGCGGAAGCGATTGACGCGCCCGATGAAGATCGCGTGGTCGCCGCCCGCGTGCACGATCTCGTTCTCGCATTCGAACTGCGCGAGCGCGCCCGAGATCAGCGGCACGCCGCCCTGCCCGTCGACCGTATCGACGCCGGAAAAGCGGTCGTCGATCGGCGTTGCAAAGCGTGTGCAGATCGCCTGCTGCGAGGCGGCCAGCACGTTGACCGCAAAGAAGCGGCAATGCTCGAACGCGCGCAGGTTCGGCGAACGGCGCGCCAGACTCCACAGGATCAGCGGCGGATCGATCGAGACCGACGAAAACGAGTTCGCGGTCAGGCCGATCCGGCGGCCGTCGCCGTCCACCGTCGTGACGACGGTCACGCCGGTCGCGAAGCAGCCGAGTGCGCGCCGGAAGTCGCCTGGCGCCTGCGGAATCTCGTGATGATGGTGCCATGCGTGCTCGACGATGTCGTGGTCATGCCGCATCGCATGCCACCCGCTCCGC
This sequence comes from Burkholderia sp. JKS000303, assembly GCF_002563755.1. NCBI lineage: Bacteria > Pseudomonadati > Pseudomonadota > Betaproteobacteria > Burkholderiales > Burkholderiaceae > Burkholderia > Burkholderia sp. JKS000303. The sequence goes on along the minus strand of NZ_PDBZ01000002.1, from coordinate 345,676 downwards.
GACGAAGCGCTGTGCCTCCGGCAAATCGGCGATCCACGGCCAGAACTCGCGCGGACGCTGAAAACAGCGCACGAAATCGTCCGCCACCGCCCGCTGACTCGACGCCGCGCGCAACACGTGCATCACCGCGTCGCCCGGCGGTTCGAGCAACGCATTCGTGAATGCCGTCGTATAGCGGGCCGACTCGTCCCAGAACGTGTCGAAGGTCTGCTGCATCCAGTCGGCATCGAACGGTTCGCGACCGTGCACGTCGATCGCTTTCATCAGATGATCCGCCATCCGCGACGCATTGTTCGCCCCCTGACCGGCAATCGGATCGTTCAGGCACACCGTGTCGCCGACGCCCATCACGATGCGCCCGGATGCCAGGCGGCCGACCGGATGGCGCACGGTCGGCGTGAACGCACCCTTGAGCCACGCGTTCGGATCGGTCAACTGCGCATCGTCGAGCAGGCTGGCATCCTCCGGCGCGAAGTCGCGCAGCACGCCGCGTGCGATCTCTAGCAGTTCGTTGCCGTCCGTCGCGGCCTGGAAACGATCCATCTCGCCATCCGGACGCGCTTCGAACAGAAAGCTCCGGCATTCACCGACAGCATGCGAATAGAACGGCAGCGAGAAGAATTCGCCGACACCGAAGATGAAATTGAACCGCAGCGGCCGGAAGTCGGCCTTCGGCCACGGACGATCGCCGACGATCTGCGGTCCCTTGAGCAGCATTGCCGCAAGATTGCGCGGCGGCTTGTCGTGCACGCTGCGCGCGGCGTCGCGCGCGAACAATGCATTGATCGCGCCCTTTCCGGACGCGATCAATGTCAGGTCGTTGGCGCCGGCGATATCGTCCAGTTCGTCGATATCGACTGCCCGAAACACGAGGGTGCCGCCGCGCCGTTCGAATTCCTGGGTCCAGCGCGCGAATTTCGTGCGCTGGTCGATCGCCTGCCCCGATCTGTCGTGCAACCGCCCCTTGACCGTCATCACGCTTGCGCCGGACGGTTCCCGGAAATCGACGAGCATCCCCTCGCCGGCGGGTGCGACGTCCTCCCAGAAATTCAGGCCAAGCCGGCGTTCCCAGTCCAGCGTTTCATTGAACAGAAACGCGGTGCTCGGGATCTTGCCCGCCAGCAGCTGATCCGGCGTGCGGTCCGTATACACGGTGACCTCATGCCCCCGGTCGAGCAAACCGAATGCCAGATGAAACCCGGCCTGCCCGCCTCCTACGATTCCGATCTTTCTCACGTTTCACGCCTCCTGTTTGTTTGGGTTATGCGTAGCGTAGGAGGCTGAACAGGGTCGGTAAATTCGCTCGGCTACTTACGACCCTAGATGGAAGCACTTATGCGCCGGCGCGGGGGGGACAGTATCCGTCCCGTTGCCCGGGCTGGCAGGTCGAGCCCTGCGCGTGTCTCCCGTCGTGAACCGATGCCGACTTGATCACCCTTCTCATCTCTCGGCCATCACTTTGCTGCGACTGCCCGCCTGCATTCGGTTCATCGGTTTGAATGAACGCCGCCGCTAACTGGACACTTCTTCCAGCGTGCTGCCGCGGGTTTCGATCCCGAAGAGCATCACGACCAGCGCTGCCACGACAAAGCAGGTCGCACCGAAGACGAACACGCCATCGTACTTCCAGGCGGGAAGAATCAGACCGACTGTCGTCGGTCCGGCCAGCGCGCCGATTCGTCCAGCGAACGAGGCGAAGCCGCAGCCGGAAGCCCTTGCTCTCGAAGGATACAACTCGGGCGTATAGGTATACAGGACGGCCCACATGCCGAAGGCGAAGAACTGCATCAGTGCGCCAACCGCAACCAGGACGGACTGTTGGAGACCGACGTGCGAAATACGACCGAATGCGAAGATCATGACAGCGGCCCCCACCAGCGTGATGACGCAGGTTGTCTTGCGACCCCATCGTTCAACCGCCCAGGCCGCCCAGAGAAATCCCGGTACCCCGCCAAGCGAGATGTAAATCGTGAAAAGAACGGACCTTGTCACCGCGAGCCCGGATTGCTGCAGCAGTGCGCCAAGCCATGTGTTCAATCCATAGAAACCGAGGAGTGCGAAGAACCAGAGCGAGCCGATCGTCAGGGTCCTTTGACGATATCCCTGCGACCACAGTACCCGGATCCCCTGTTCGTTACGCGCTTCAGCCGCTATCGGCAATGCCTCGGGCAGGGTATGCAAACCCAGACGCGACATCACCGACCGCTCGATCCGGGCGACGATTTCCCCTGCTTCCAGATAGCGCCCCCGCGATTCAAGCCAGCGGGGCGATTCGGGAACGTACCGCCGGACCACAAACAGAAATACCGCCGGGATCGCTTCGATCAGAAACAGGGTTCTCCAGCCGTATGCATCCAATACGAAGTACGACAGCAAGCCGGCGGAGATGAACGCAAGCGGCCAGTTTCCGTCCATCATCGCGAGGTAGCGGCCTCGCGATCTGGCCGGAATGAACTCGGACAGCAGCGTCTGGGCGAGCGGAAGCTCCATCCCCATTCCGATGCCGAGTACCAGCCGGAAGATGCCCAAGGACGTCGCATTCGTGGCGCTGGCGCAGAGCATGCTGCCGATGCCCCACACGATCATGCTGACTTGAAACACCGGTTTGCGTCCGAACCTGTCTGCGGCCGCTCCCGAGCACAATGCGCCTACCGCCATCCCCGCAAAGCTCGCGCTGCCCAGCATGCCGGCCTCCGCGCTGCTCAGACCGAACTCGTTCTTGATGGAACCGAGCACAAACGTCATGGTGGCAAGGTCGACGTTGTCGAAGAAGAACGCCAGCGCGATGACTAAGAACAGCATGCGGTGGTAGCCACAAATGGGCAGCCGCTCCAGCCGGCCTGCCGCATTTGCGACGCCCACTTCCAATCCGGTCATCTTCATACGTGTCTCCAGTTTCCTTGGTTCGATTAGAAAGTGCCGACACCGCATCGACGGTGTCGACGCACTCACTATCGAACTCCAAAAGACCCACGACTCACGTGAAGATGTCGCCGAGTATCGCGTCGACGCCAACTTGAAACCGGTTGTCCGGCTACTTGAAGCGGTCCTTGTCGAATGCTTCGGATGGCAAACCGGAAACAGCCGCGCCCGCTGCAAACGGATAACGGAGATAGGGTGCCCGGGGTTGGCCAGGCGGAGAATATTGGCCATCGGCAAGAATGCGCTTCTTGGCTGTCATCTCGTCGATCACGCATCGGATCGCGACGATCTGGTTGGCCGCACCGTCCTCGATCTGGGTGTAGTCCTTCTCCGGCCGAAATTTGTCGAGTGCCTGGTTCTGGTGCTTGATCACGCCCTCCGTCAGATAGGTGGTATGCGCACGGCAGCGTGCGATGACGCTGTAATACTCCAGGCTGGTGTTTTGCCCTTTGGGTGCTTTAAGGAGCGCCACCGGGCGATCGATTTCGATCGTCAGGTGCGGATTGGCTTCAATCGCCCTGGCAAATTTCCCGAACCGCGAACAATGAATCAGCAGCGCGTCGCCGACGAAGGTAAAGCTCTGCGCCGTGATATACGGATAGGGCTCGTCGTGTACGGCGACGCGGCAGATCAGTTCGTCCTTCAGAAAATTTTCGATGGCGGGCCAGTCGGTCCAGGCGAGATCGGTGCGTCGCATTTCTGCACGCAAGTAGGTGGGAATCATGTCGGTGTATGAGCGAAAAAGTGAATGAAATGCGTCCGAAGGCACCCGGATAAGCCGAGTGAATCCGCGGTGCATATCGATCGCATGTCCGGCCTTGGCGCCTCCATGTTCATTCCTCCAGCGCGAACGCCGCCTCGACTTCGACCGGTGCATTCAAGGGAAGACTCGCCACGCCAATTGCAATTCTCGCGTGCGAACCACGCTCGCCGAAGATCTGCGTAACCAGCTCGGATGCGGCATTGATCACGGCCGGAGCGTCGGCGAAACCGCTGGATGTCGAGACAAACCCGCCGAGTCGCAATACCTTCCTTATCCGGTTCAAATCCCCGCCCGTCGCGTGATGCGCCCAGGCCAGGATGTTGATCACGCAAAGCCGCGCCGCATCTTGAGCATCCGAAACCGACACCGAGTCGGGTACGCTGCCGACGAACGCGGCCTTTCCGTCACGTACGGGCAACTGTCCCGAGACGATCAGTTGATTGCCGTGGAGGACATAAGGACGAAAGGCGGCGGCGGGAATGGCGAGTGCCGGAAGGGTTATTCCGGCCTCGCGAACACGATCGTAGATAGACATCACAGCTCCTGTGTTGGCCGCGCATGCGGCATTCACGGTCACTATGAACAACTCGTGTATGGCTGGCGCTCGCGCCGGTGCCGAGATTCGTCGCGTTCACGCCAATCCGGCGACGGACGGCAGGTCATCGCGTCCCTATTGGTCGCCGTCCGTAGCGCGGAAGTATTCCGTAGGGCTGCTGCCCAGCGCCTTGCGGAACATTGCGCTGAATGCGCTTGGGCTGTCGTAGCCGAGCTCCGCGGCGATCTCGGTAACGGGGCGGCCGTTGGCGAGCATTTGCACGGCAGCAAGCAAGCGGGCCTGCTGCCTCCAGCGCGTGAAAGTCATGCCGGTTTCCTCGGGGAACAGCCTGATGATCGTCCGTTCGCTCGCGCCGGCTACCTTGCTCCACGACGCGACCGACGTCTCCTCAGCCGGATTTGCGACGATCCAGCGACAGATGCGTGCGATACGAGGGTCGGTTGGCATCGGGAGATGAAGCGATTCGATTTGCAGCGGCTTGATTTCATCAAACAGCAATTCGACCACGCGCCCATCACGCCCGTTTTCGTCGTAGTCGACCGGCATCTTGACGACGGCCGCAATCAACTCGCGCAGCAACGGCGAGACCGAGACGACGCAGCATGCGTTCGAGGCGAGCGGTGTGCGCTCCGGAGCGAAGTAAAGCGTGCGCATTTCGATGCGTCCGACTGCCTGCATGCAATGGCGCACCTGAGGCGGCACCCAAACCGCGCGCTGCGGCGGGACGATCCACGATCCCCCCTCTGCGGTGACGAGGATGGACCCCGCATACGCATAGATCAACTGGCCGCGACGGTGTTCGTGATAGTCGATGAAGAATCTGTCTGGTAGATCCCGGGCCATCCCGCCTACCGCCCGCGCGATGAGTTGATAGTCGTCCCGGTCTTCGCTCTTGCCGAACATGGCGGGTCCTCGATCGGTGTTGTCACTTGCGCGCGGGCATGCCAAAACCTGCGCCTGTAATTTACGGAGTGACGCGGACGCCCGAATGTTCGCTCACTCCTTCAACGCACTTCGATGAGGTACAGAATGCCGGTTTACCGTTCGTTTGATCAACAGGAATTGGATCTGCAGTACAACGTTCGTGCGGGAATTCCGGACCATCTGGACATTTTCGATCGCTGGTCGAGAACGAGCGCAGCGTTCCGCAGTCAGTATGCGGTCAACGAAAATGTTCGCTATGGTTCCGACGAAAAGCAAACGCTGGATTTTTTTCCCGCGAAAGACAAAGGACGCCCGGTCCTCATCTTCATCCACGGCGGCTACTGGCAATCCCTCGACAAGTCCGACTTCAGCACGGTGGCGTTGCCGTACCTGCTTGCGAACATCAACGTGGCCATCGTGAATTATCGACTCGCGCCGTCAGTGCGCATGGGCGATATCGTGCAGGACAACATCCAGGCGCTCGCATATCTTTACCGGAACGCGCATGATCTCGGGTTCGACCGGGATTCCATTTATGTTTCGGGTAGCTCGGCGGGCGGCCATTTGACCGCGATCCTGGCTGGTACCGACTGGGCGAGCCATGATCTTCCCGAGGGCGTCGTGAAGGGTGCCTGTGCACTCAGCGGCCTTTACGATCTGGAGCCCATTCGACTGTGCTATCTCAACGAGGCGGTAAGGCTCGATGAGCAAGAGGTGGTCGATTTCAGCCCGAAGTTCCATCTGCCCTCGCCCACTCTGCCGTTCATCCTCACCGTCGGCGGAGACGAATCCGATGAGTTTCATCGGTTGCAGGCCGAGTACCAGACGCTCCTCAACAACCATGGTCTCGACGTACACATCGTGCGCCAACGTGACGGGCATCACTTCGATGCCGTTGATCGCCTCGGGGCGGTGGATGGTGCGCTGTCGCAGGCCGTCATCGCCATGATCCTCGAACGGTGATCGCCATGGATCGCGATGCGGTCACGAGACGGTACTTGCGTGGTCCGTATCCGGTCGCACCTCTGGCGCACGCCCGCAGCAACCTCGTCATGCGCGCACCTCACTCAGGCGCGCGCCCCTCCCATCACCCAAACAACTTCATCGCCGTCGTCAGCGTATTCACGACACCCCACGCAAGCGGAATCAGCACATAGAGCCAGAACACCGCAAGCACCGCCTTGTTGGTCTGCCGACCGGAAGCAACCATCTCGTTCATGTTTCGCGTCTCCTTGATTACTTGCCGGCGCCGAGCTGCGCGTCGGTCATGTGATGGCGCTCGCTCACGCGAGTGACGAACAGGTTGCAGATGAAACCAACCACGAGCAGCGATGCCATGATGTGCACCGTCATCGTATAGGCATCGGCCTTCACGACACCATGCGCGACTTCATACGCACGGATGTAGTTCACGAGCACCGGCCCCGCGATCCCGGCCGCAGCCCACGCCGTCAGCAACCGCCCGTGAATACCGCCGACATAAGCAGTCCCGAACATGTCCGCAAGATACGCCGGCACCGTCGAAAAGCCGCCGCCATACATCGACAGAATCAGACAGAACGTCAGCACAAACAACGCGATCTGCCCGGACGACGCAAAAATCGGCGCACAGAAATACAGCACCGCACCGAGCACGAAGAAGATGAAGTACGTGTTCTTGCGCCCGACCCAGTCCGACGCCGAAGCCCACACGAAGCGCCCGCCCATGTTGAACAGCGACAGCAGCCCGACGAACCCGGCCGCGGCCGCGGCGCTCACGGCGCCCTTGAAGCTCTCCTGGATCATCACCGACGCCTGCCCGATGATGCCGATCCCGGCGGTCACGTTGAGGAACAGCACGAGCCAGATCAGATAGAACTGCGGCGTCTTCAGCGCTTCGTCGATGTGCACGTGATTCGACGTGATCATCTTGTGCTTCGTCACCGCGGGCGGCGTCCAGCCCGCCGGTTTCCAGTCGGCGGGCGGCACGCGAATCGCGAGCGCGCCGATCGACATCGAGATGAAGTACGCGATGCCGAGCACGATGAACGTCTCCGCGACGCCGACACTCGTCGCGCTCTTGAAGTGATTCATCAGCGCGACCGACAGCGGCGCGGCGATCATCGCGCCGCCGCCGAAGCCCATGATCGCCATCCCGGTCGCCATCCCGCGGCGATCGGGGAACCACCGGATCAGCGTCGACACCGGCGACACATAGCCGAGCCCGAGCCCGATGCCGCCGACCACGCCATAGCCGATGTACAGCAGCATGATCTGGTGGGTCTTCACGCCGAGCGCGGAAATCAGGAAGCCGCCGCCGAAACAGCACGCAGCGGTAAACATCGTGCGGCGCGGGCCGACGCGTTCGAGCCACTTGCCGGCGAACGCGGCGGACAGGCCGAGGAAGAAGATTGCGAGCGAGAAGATCCAGCCGAGCGTCGTCAGCGACCAGTCGTCAGGCGCGGACGCGGTGATGCCGATCACCTTCGTGAGCGGCGCGTTGAATACCGAGAATGCATAGGCCTGGCCGATACACAGATGCACGGCCAGCGCGGCGGGCGGCACCATCCATCGCGAAAAGCCGGGTGGCGCGATGGTGGCTTCCTTCGAGAAAAACGGCGCGGCGCCAGCGCGGGCGCCTGGATCGATAACGCTGCTCATCAGTGCTGTCTCCGTTGGGGATCGTGGGCGATCCGTTTTCTATGTCGGCGTGTCGATCCGGACGCTGTCGTCGCTTGTCTGGCGGGAGCACCGCCTTATATGCAACGTTCAATCATATTCAATCGCGCGTCAGGTCGATCCGCTGGCCGCTTTGGTATCGGCTTTGGAGAAATTAGTGCATGAGAAGCGCATGTTCAATATGCTATTTTTTATCCTATACAGGGCGAGGCACGCGGAGACACCGGTCCGGATCCGCCCGGAAACCCGCCCGGTGCCGATCAGAGCACCGTCCGAGCGTACCGGACAGAAAAAGCAACCGTCGCGTAATCGCTACCGATTCGTTCCTCTAAATTACGCACGACACTTGCCGGCGCCCACGCCCGACCGACTTCAGCGATGCACCGCACACCCCGACGCAGCTGCACCATCCGTGTATTCCCGAGTCCGGGCAAAACACGGAACGATTCGGTGCTTGCCCACGCGAATTCGCGCGCCCTCAATCCGACGCTCTTGCCGTGAGCGGCAACCAGTCTGCCGGGTGGTCGATACTCGCGAGAAAGGTATCCAGCGCGCTTCGGGACAGCGACACGCTCGCGCTATTCTCGAGCGGATGAAACAGGAACGCGTCTTCGCTGGCCAGCTCATCGTCGATGACGAGTCGCACGTGTCGGGCTTCGTCATTGATCAGCGCGAGCGGACTCAACGAGCCCGTCCGGATACCCAGCAACGCGAAGAGCCGGTCCGCGGACGCGAACGACAACCGTTTGCTACCGAGCGTTTCCGCGAGCGCAACCAGATCGAGCGGCTTGGCCGCGGTCGTCACGACGAGGAAGTCGTGCCCCTTCTTGTCCTGCAGAAGCAGGTTTTTGCAGCGCGCACCCACCACGGAAAGGCTCAACAGCCCGGACTCCGCCATGTTGAGCACCGCGTCGTGTTCTTCGCACTCGAACGGTATCTTTCGTGCTTCAAGGAAACTCAGTACGCGATTCTTTCCTGACATGGATGCGTCCACCTCCCTCTTGATCCGAAAACAGAATGGCCCCGGAAGCCATCCGGGGCCGGCCCGCGCGTGACGGCCGTAAAACGGATCAGGCGTCGAACACGGGATACGACGCCTGGCGGATCGCCTCGAGCGTGTCGTCAGAAGACAGCAATCCTGACTCGTCCAGAATGGCGACGAGCGACCGCCCTTCGGCCACGGATTGCCGCGCGAGCTTGCTCACGCGAGCATAGCCAATTCTGGGAACGAGCGCCGTGGCGACGGCCATCGACTCCAGCAGATGCTTTTCGTTGCGCGCTGCGTCGGCCTCGATGCCCTTCACGCATTTTTCGCCGAAGCGCTGGATTCCGTTGGTGAGCAGCGCGATGCTGTCGAACACGCGCGACGCGACGACCGGTTCGAAATGATTGATTTCCAGTTCGCCGTACTGCACCGCCTGAGCAACGGCAACGTCATTGCCGACCACGGCGAAGCTCAACTGGATCATCGCCATCGGCAGGACCGGGTTGATCTTGCCCGGCATGATGGACGAGCCCGCCTGTGCCTCCGGCAGCTTCAGCTCGCCGAGCCCGCCGACCGGCCCCGACGACAGCACGGTCAGATCGGAAGCGATCTTTGCCAGCGACACCGCGCAGGTACGCAGTTCGGCGGACACGCGCGAGAACACGTCCATGTTCTGCATCGCGTCGAACGGGTTCGACGGCGCCTGATAGGCAACACCTGTGACGCGCTGGAGATGCGCGTACACGGCCGCCCGGTAGCCCGCCGGCGCACCGAAGCCGGTGCCGATCGCGGTGCCGCCCAGCGGCAGCGTGAGCAACTTGCCGCGCACCGCGGCCAGTTCCGCTGCCAGACGTTCGGTCAGCGACGCGTAGCCGCCAAAGAGCTGACCGAGACGCATCGGTTGGGCATCCTGAAGACAGGTCCTGCCCAGATGCAGGATATCCGCGAATTCCAAGGCTTTGGCATTGAACAGGACCGCAAGCTGCGAGACTTCGTCGACGAGCTGGCCGAGCATCGTGTGCGTGGCGATTTTCAGCGCGGCGGGATACGCATCGTTCGTCGATTGCGACCGGTTGACGTGATCGTTCGGATGAACGACCTCATAACTGCCTGCCACATGTCCGAGAATCTGCTGCGCGCGATTCGCGATGACCTCGTTGAAATTCATGTTGGTCGACGTGCCGCCGGAACCTTCCATCAGGTCGACCACCAGCGAGTCGTCGCACCGTCCTTCGATGACGTCCTGGCAAGCCGCAACGATGGCGTCGCACTGCTCGTGCGAGATGACTTCGTTGTCGCGATTCGCCAATGCCGCGGCCCATTTGACCTGCGCGAAGGCGTTGCGAAACGCCGCGTAATACGCGACGTTCAACGGAGAAACCGTGAGATTTTCGACGCCGCGCACCGTATTCACGCCATACAGCTCGTCACCGGGAATGGCGACTTCGCCAACGTAGTCGCGTTCGACGCGCATCGCGTCGTGAGCCAGCTTATTCATAGGAATTCCTTCCACCAACGGTAATGAGTTTTTCAATGCCCCCGCCGAGTGCCATCAATCTCGGCAGGAACGAGGTTTCGATCACGTCGCGCGCGGTATCGCACGCGTCTTCGAAGAACACGTTGTATTCGTCGCGGCGGGCGACGAGATACAGCGAACGCTCGAGGCCCAATGCCTCGACCACGTGCGCCGTGACGTTGCCGGCATGCGTGACACCCTGCAGCAAGCACATCGGTGACGTAATGGCCCAGCCGATCCCTTCGGCGACCATCGACGTCAATGCATCCGCGTTGTCCAGTTCGAGCCTGGCAGGTGCGCGAATCTCGATGCGACGCAGATAGCGTTCGATCTGCATGCCGACCTGCGATGTGCGGTTAAAGCGCACGATCGGCAAGCTGTTGATCAACGCGCGCAGGTCGTCGATGCTTTTCACCGGCAATCCAAGGCCCTTCGGCGTGATCACGCAGTAGCGCTCGGAGAACAGCCGATACCGGACGACATCATTGGCATCCATCAGCGGATCGCTCGTGACGATCAGGTCGAGATCGCGCCGGAGCAACGCTTCACCCTGTTGCGGGCTCAACCCGGTCCGGATCGACAGTTGCGATACCTTGCCCAGCAGCTTTTTCGTGAAAACCGAACCGCACGTCGAAGCGAACGAGTCGACCAGCCCGATGCGCAAGTCCGGCTTGATGCCGCGACCGGCGTCGATGACTTGCGCCTTGAGGTTGGCGATCTCTTCGCTCAGCACCGCGCCGCGGTTTTTCAGCGCGATGCCGAACGGTGTCAATGCCATCGGACGCGTCGTGCGGTTCACGAGCACGACGCCCAGCTCGTCTTCGAGCTGCCGGATGATTTGCGATACGCCCGACTGGGAGATGCCCATTCGCGCGGCCGCGGCGGACATGCTGCCCTCTTCCGCGACAGCAACGAAAACCTGTACGGCGTGCATGTCGATGGGTTTGTTCGATGGCATGTCGTGTCCTGATGTAAGCGTTCTTGCCAGTGTTCCCGTATCCGGCGCGTCGCTGTCCTTCAGATTCTTCTGGACTGCGTGTTCGTGCCGCCGGATGCCGAGGTCGCAAACGTCGAATCGTGGTGGCCCGCGACGCCCGGCTCGTCTTCTGCGACACCATCGGACTTCACGTCGGAAAGATTCTCGTTGCCCGTTTCGGGCGCCATCAAGTGGCAAAAGACCCCACCGAACAACAGGATCGCGACGCAGGTGCCCAGCGCAGCGTGAATGCCGACCTGCTGCACCGTGATCGGCAGCAGGAACGTGCTGATGGCCGAACCGAAACGGCTCGATGCAACGGCCAACCCTACGCCGGACGCGCGAAGATGCGTCGGGAACAGTTCGGGCGGATAGACGAACTCGAGGTTCGCCGCGGCCGAGAGAATGCACGCAAACACCCCGAAGATGACGATCGTGCCGAGCGGCCCGAAGTTGCCGTAGGTCAGCACGGCCAGGCCGAGCGCCGCGAGATAGAACGTCGCGAGGAGGAACGTGCGACGAGAGATCCGGTCGATCAGCAGCAGACCGATCACCGCGCCGGCGAGCAGCAGCACGTTGTAGACGAGGCCGCCCGTGAACTTGTCCTTGACGTGCAGCGCTTCAAGCACTTTCGGTGCAAACGTGCCGAGCGCGAAATAAGGAATCACCTGACACGTGTAAAAGATACAGCCGACCAGCGTGTTCTTGCGCCAGCGCGGCGAGAACAGCTGCGACCACGCACCCTTTTGCTGCTGCGGCGCGTAGGCGGACGTGGCAAGCGTCACTTCGGGTCCGAATTTGCGGCGAACGATGGCGAGTGCGTCGTCGCCGCGGCCGCGCTTCATCAGCCACATCGGCGACTCGGGGACGATCATCCGGAACGGGAGGATCAGCAATGCCGGCACACCGCTCGCGACGAGCATCAGCCGCCACGCGTCCGGTCCGATGTCGCGCATGCCGAAGCCGACCAGGTACGCACCGACGTAACCGGCCGCCCATGCCGCGGCGAGAAGACTCAGCAGACGGCCACGGTAGCGGCGCGGCGAATATTCGGTGACGAGCGATTTGCTCACGACGTAGTCGGCGCCCAGAATCAGCCCGAGAACCAGACGCAACACCAGCAATTGCGAGGGTGTCGTCACAAAATACTGCGCTGCCGAAACGATCGCGAAGAGCAGCATGTCGTACGCGAAGATCGTCCGGCGGCCGTATTTATCCGCGATCGGCCCGGCGAGCATGCTGCCGAAGAACAGGCCGGCAAGCGACGCCGCGCCGAGCAGGCCCATCCACAGTGCGTCGAGATGCAACGGCCCCGCGGCCATGCTGACCGCGATGCCGATGATGCCGAGAACGAAGCCGTCGCTGAATTGACCACCCGTGCCGCTGAACGCGACACCTACGTGGAACGGTCGAAGCGGCAAGTCTTCGAGTAGTACCTGTTTGCCCACAATCATCTCCTGTCTCCAAGGTGGTGCTCGTGTCGATGCACCTTGGATTCAAGTGTAGGGCTGCAATTTCATTAAAACAGCAGGTAGGGCGACAGTATCATTTTTTCTAATACTGTTGCTCAGCCCTGCTGAAGATACGCCAATTTCCCGGGAGTCCATGAGCGCGAAAACGGCGAAAGACCCGACCGGAAACTGTCTGGCCTTTCGCTCGGCGTGCACGGATCCTGAGCGGCAACGATCCGTTCACGACCGCTTTCGCCACATGCTGCGGCGTCGATTAAAACTGATGAAACATCTCCTGCACACGGTTCGGTTCATTCGTCACCGTCAGTGCGAGCATCAAAAGGATGCGGGCCTTCTGCGGATCGAGGTTATCGCCGAGCAGTCCGAGATACGCGGGATCCTCCGGGATATAGCCGCTCGCGGCTCTCGATGACCGCACAACGATGACACCCTTGTCGATGGCCTTTTTGATCGACGGCAGCGTGAGCAATGATTCGCTGCCGGCCCCTACCCCGGCCACAACGATCCCGCGTGCGCCGTGCGCCACCGCGGCGTCATACATGTATCCGCCGTCGTTTTGATGGCCGTACACGATGTCGACCTCGGGAAGCGAATCGAGCCTCGAAACGTCGAAAGGCGTTTGGGTGGTCTGCAGTTTCGTGACGGCGGTTTCGAAATGCGGCACGTTGTCGATCAAGGTGCCGAGATATCCGTCGTCCGGACTCTGGAATGTGTCGAGCGTGTTCGCGTTGGTCTTGGTGGTATAGCGGGCAGAGCCGATGCGGTCGTTCAGGACGATCATGACGCCGCGTCCGCGCGCAGTCGGAGATGCGGCAACGGTGACCGCCTGCAAAAGATTGCTCGGGCCATCCGCGCTGATGGCGGTCGACGGACGCATCGAGCCGGTCAATACCACCGGCTTGTCGCTCTTCACCACGAGGTTCAGGAAATAGGCGGTTTCCTCGAGCGTATCGGTGCCGTGCGTAATGACGACGCCGGCGATGTCGGGTTGCGCGAGCAGCTGGTTCACGCGCTTCGCGAGCTTGAGAAGAATCGCGTTGGTGACGTTCTCGCTACCGACGTTCGCCACCTGTTCGCTCGATACCTGTGCGACTTTCCCCAGCGACGGCACCGACTTCAACAGCGCATCCGCCGTGAGCACACCGGGTTTGTAGCCGGTGCTCTGCGTCTCATTGGCAGCGGTCCCGGCAATCGTGCCGCCTGTCGCCAGCACAACGACATGCGGAAGAGATACCGGTGTTGAAGCCTGGGTTTGCGTCTGGGCGATGGCCGAGCCGCCAAGGATAGAACCGAAAATCAGCAAGCCGCAGACAAGGCTTCTGCATGGGCTCGTTTTGGCATGTCCGTCTTTCACTTTGCACTCCGAATTTGAAGTTCCATGATCGATGCTCCGTTGGGAGATGGAGATCAGTCGCGCTGATCGGACGTGTTTTATCCTGCCGGCACGCGGAGGTGCGAGACAGTAGCGCTACGAGGATGGCTCACGTCCGATAGCGGGCAGTTTATTGACCCGCGGAGCGCGACAAATAAACCGGACGCGACGATTACCGATTCTGATACTGCGTTGGAGATTTTCTGAAGGTGGCAGGGCTGCGTGGATTTCGAACCGAAGTCTGGGTAATCCGGTCGGTCGTCACGGCGCCTGGCGATCGCCTGCCGTGAATGGCCTTACTGACACGAAACCATGCGGAACCTCAATGAACCCCGAGGTCATTCCGTAGCTGTCTGAGCTTGGTTGGCGTCGCACCATAGACCCGCTTGAACCATTGAATGAGATGCGAGCTGTCGGTGAAGCCGCACTCATAGGCGATCTGGCTGACGGACCGGTTGCTGTTCAGCACCATCCAGCGGGCGGATTTCAGCCGGATCTTGCGCCAGTAGTCGCCCGGCGAGGTACGCAGGTGCTTCCTGAACAGGCGCGTCAGTTCGCGCTCCGTCGTGCCCACTGCCTCCGCCACATCGCTGATGCGGCCGGGTTCCAGCAGCCTCTGATACATCAGTCCAACCGCATTCGCGACGCGCCGATCGGCGCAATGCAGACCGATCTCCGACTCTTGCGTCACCGCACGGGCTTCTTCGAAGCCGCAGTCGGCCATCAGATAGTGAAGCGCCTTATGCGATCGGGTCTTTCCGCAATGCTGGTCGACCAAGAGCATCGCCAGGTTGATTCCGGCCAAACCGCCCGGACAGGTGATGAAGCCGCCGTCCACGACGACAGGCGCGTCCGTCACCGGCGTCACGCTCGGAAAATTGCTCTCCATCGTTTGAGCGAGCGAGAAATGGACGGCGCACCGTCTTCCGGACAACAGTCCCAGCTCGGCCAGAACAAACACCCCGGTACACAGCCCGACCACGGGCACCCCCATTTCGACGGCAGTCGCAACATATTTGTAAAGCGCGTCCGGTATGGGCGTTTCACCGTGCAACGTACCGCCGTGCACAACGATGTAGTCAAATTCTCGCGGGTCGGCAAACAGCTTCGTTGGCGTTATCGTGAAGCCGCAGCTCGCCTTGATCGGGGAATCGTCGTGAGAGAGGAACTCCCACGTGCAATAAAGCGGTCTGCTGAAGTCTGATTCGTCGGCGGACAATCGCAAGAATTCAACGAAGCACGAGAACGGCATGAGCGTGAAATCGGGCGTCGCCACGATTCCGACCCTCAGGGGTACGGCAATTTCGGGAGCAGGCTTGCTGGGTCGCAATTGCGAGTAGTCGCCGCGCATCGATATGTCCATTGAAGGTAGGGGCTACCGGGTACTCCACGACAGAAAGTACACCGGCATTCACCCGATCGGTCGGCTACGGGTCGCACGGTGGCTGGATCCGCCCCATCAGTTGCTCAAAAACCTTGTCGGCAGCGATGCTCCATCCGGTATTGGCGCCCAGGCCTTCCAGCACTTTCAACCCCAGTTCCGTGTAGGTACCGGGCACCGCGATCGACTCGCCGATCCGGGTAGCGGTAAGCGTCGCTTGATGCTGCGAGTATGCAACACAGTCCTCGATGCTGCTGAACACGAGCTGTCTTGCGCTCTCCGGCGGCAGCCCTTTTTTTTCGAACCAGCCCTGCAGCTCGCCGATCAAAAAGTAGAACCAGCCGTTCATGCAGGCCGAGACCATGGCGAGTTCGAAGTCTCGCTCGGTCGGGAGGCGCACCATGTTGCCTAACGCGCCCAGCAGTTCTCCGGCCGCTGAATCGGCAGGGTATATCGCGACGGTCGAACGATTGATCTCGGACGCAGCCGACAACATCGCTCTGCAATACGCTCTTGGACCAAACAGATCCGCGAGCGTCTCGACCGGGACGCCGCCGGCCACCGAGATCAAAGGCTGATCGTCCTTCAATCTGACGCTTGTCGCGAGATCGCTCAATTGTGCCGGACGCACCCCGACGAGAACGACGTCGGCAGCGTCCGCTACCGCCTGATTGTCGGCCATCAGCCGGCAACCGAGGTCGCGTGCAAGGCGCTCTGCCCGGGCTCGACTCCTTGGCGACAGGAGAATGTCGATATCGCTCGCCCCGCGACGTAACCCGCGGACCATTTTTTCGGTCAGGTCTCCGACACCCAGCACACCCAGTTTCACCGTCATGCTGCCCCTCTCGATGTGGAAAAATCCGGCTTCCAAATGCGGCGGCTTATGAACCTTGCATACGACATCGCACGGACATCCGTGAATGTGGGGAAAGCACCTCCCTGTAGTCGGCGCCTTCCCCGCCGCGCTCACTTGATGTGAATGGCTTCCGCGCCCCACGCATCCTGCAACGCGAAACCGCGAGCGAAAGGATCGTCCGGGTCCAGCGCCAACTGGCTGATGCCGTAGGTCCAGCATCGTCCACTGACGTTCGGCAGGACGGCAGGCTTGCCCGACACGACCGTCTCTCCTTTCAGTTCGACGGAAAATTCCGAACCGATGATCGACCGCGTGATGAATTTTTCGCCTACGGCCAACTCGCCGCGCGCATGCAGCACCGACGTGATGGCAGAGCTTCCGGTGCCGCACGGCGAACGATCGACGCGCCCCGGCCAAAGCGTGCAACACGTGCGAACCGACCCGTCGCGCTGTCGTTCAGCGAAGATCGCGTAGGCGATGTGGTCGATCGACGGCACCAACGGATGCCGAACCTTGAAACGCGCGTTCGCGGCGCGCTTGATCACCATGCCCGCCTTGACCAGTTGCTCGGTATATTGCGGCGTGATCTCGATGCCGAGCTGCTCGACGAAGACGACCGCGTAGAAGACACCGCCGAACGCGATGTCGAGCTTTACCTCGCCGTATTCCTCGGTGTGAACGACCTGGTCCAGCGCCTCGACGAATGCCGGGATCATGTCGAGCGACACACGTTCGCACTTTCCGTCCCTGCATTCGGCCGTCGCCGTCACGATGCCGGCCGGCGCTTCGAGCCGCAACGTCGTGACAGGCTCCTGCATTTCGATCATGCCGGTTTCGAGAAGCGCCGTTGCGACACACATGGTGTTCGCGCCCGACATCGGATGCGCTTCGTCGGCTTGCAGGACGATGAACCCGGCGTCGGCCGTGGGATCGCACGGCGGCACCATGAGGTTGACGGTTTGATTGACTGCCCCTCGCGGCTCGAGACAGACGAAGCGCCGCAGACTGTCGTTCTCCTTGTTGATGTAGTCCATCTTGGCCATCATCGTATCGCCCGGGATATCGTACACACCCGACGTGATGACCTTCCCGACCTCGCCTTCGCAGTGCACGTCGAGCAACTGAAGGGTTTTTTTCCAACGCATATACGCACCTTATCAATTAGACATCCGAATAAATTAGACGACATGAATCAACGGAAGAGCCGCACCCGGCGAAGGGTTTATTCCATCAGTCGCGGTTCGCCGACGTCGCCCGCGGAAGGCGGCACGCCGTTCGTTTTCAGGATCTTCACCATTTCGCCCGACTTGTGCAGCTCGTCGATGTCCGCCGACAGCGCTTTCCCTAACGCGTCATTTCCCTTGGTATAGGGAAAGCCGGCCTGACTCGGCATGCGCGAAGCCGAGAGCTTCGGATCGGGCTTGACCACCTTGACCTGAAGCCCCTTGTAGCCGCCTTTCTTCTTGTCGTATTCGACGACGGAATAGGCGTCGGTGCCGACGTCCAGGCGCCCCGCTTCGAGGTCCTGCGCCATCGCAACCGGATTCGGATAGACGGTCAGCGAACCGCCGAGCAGCTTCTGCAAATCGCCGGTCCAGAAGTAACCCTGAACCGATCCGACTCGCTTGCCCTGAAGTCCGGCCACGCTATCGATCCCGTCCTTGGAGATGAAGCCCACCTGTTCCACATAGATCGGGGCGCTCAGACCCAGCACTTTCGCCCGGGCTGCGGTTCGTTGCCAGTCACCCATTGCAACGTCCGCCTTGCCTGAGACGACGGACTGAATGACCGCAGAAGGATCGACCACGCTAAAGGACAGCTTGAGACATTCCTTGGCGGCGATCTTCTTCAGGATCTCGGCGTCAATCCCGCCGACGTCCTCTCCGGCCGGCACCGAGAACGGCGGATACGGGAAGGTTGCGACGGAAAGGACCCCCGGCACGATCGTTGAGAACTTGTGCGCGGGCGTGCACTGCTGCGCGAACGCCACACTCGACATTGCCGACAGCGCGATACCCGTCGACAGCACGCTGACACAGCGTTTCATAAAAGCCATATTGCCTCCGATGTGTATTTACCGCGAGAAAAAGCAGACGTTGAAAAACGACAGGATCAATTCGAAGCATGACGCCCCAGACGACGTTCCAGGATGGAAACGCAAAGGGTGGCGGGTATGCAAATCGCCGCAAACAACAAGGCAGCCAGGACAAGTACCGGCATGTACTGAAACGTATCCGAGCCGATATTCGATGCTCTGCCAAATAATTCCGGGAGAGCGATGGTGTAGCACAACGAAGTCGCCTGAAGCATCATCACCGAAAACCCAAGTAACGCCGGCAATGCCACGCGAAGCCCCTGTGGCGCGACGACGAAACGCAACGCGTCGAAGCTGCTCAGGCCGATCACCGCTGCGGCTTCTTTCTGTCCGTACGGAACGGCTTCGAAACCCGCCCGGATGATTTCGCTCGTGTATGCCCCGGTGCACCACGCAAGCGCTACGACGGAAGCGAAAAACGAGGTCAATGCCATCCCTGTTTTCGGCAAGCCGAAGTACATGAATTGAAGCAGTATCAATGCGGGGGCACCTCGACCGATCTCGACGAAGCCAATCGCGACCGCCCTGACGATCCTGTTCGGCGACGGAACCGTGACCGCCAGTACCGCGCCGAGCGGGATGCCGATAAGCAGGCTCAGCCCGGTCACTTGCAATGAAATGCCGTAACCGCCGAGCAGATCAGGAAGCCAGCTTTTCCATAGTTCGAGCAATTCGTTCATCTCGACACCTTCGATCGCATGTTCAAATCAATCCATCGCGATGCCCATGCAATGGGTATGCTTATCAGGATGTAGAGGAGCGCCGCCGATGCATAGACGCTCAAGCCCTGGAATGTCTGCTGCGAAATATGGTACGCACTGTAAGTGAGGTCTTTCACGCCGATAGTTGAC
This sequence comes from Burkholderia sp. JKS000303, assembly GCF_002563755.1. Taxonomy (NCBI): domain Bacteria; kingdom Pseudomonadati; phylum Pseudomonadota; class Betaproteobacteria; order Burkholderiales; family Burkholderiaceae; genus Burkholderia; species Burkholderia sp. JKS000303. The sequence continues at coordinate 326,349 of NZ_PDBZ01000002.1, read as the reverse complement.
GCGATAGCCGAATCCTTGAGCAGACCAATGAGATACGTCGCCAGGGACGGAAGCGCAATGCGCGTGAGTTGCGGAAATATCACGTCGACGAATTGCTGCATCCGGTTCAGGTTCAATACGCGACACGCCTCGAATTGACCGGGATGAATCGCGGTCAGTGCGCCGCGGTAGATCTCCGCCATATTCGCGCCGGTGACCACGCCGAGTCCGATCGTCGCGGCAGTAAACGGGCTCATCGTAATGAAGCCGCTCCCGATGCCGAAGAAGACGAAGAACAACCAGACGATCGGCGGCACGGATCGACAGGTCAGCACAATCGCGGTCGCCAGGAATCTGACCGCCGATATGCGGGATCGCTTCATCGCGCACAGCGGCAAGCCAATCAGCGCGCCTAGCAGGAAGGAGGACGCCGTAATCGCCAGCGTCCACGGAATACCCTGAACCAGCAGAAGGGGCGTGATTGTCATGACCGCCCCCGCGCCGCGGAAAGAAAGCGGATCGCGCGCTCATGCCGCGGGGCGCGCATGACCTGCGCGCTTGGCCCTTCTTCGACGACTTTGCCGTCCGTCATCAGCAGTACGCGGTCCGATACTTCCTCGGCGAAGTGCATCTCGTGCGTCACGACCACCATCGTCATGCCGGACGAGGCCAGCTCTTTCATCACCGCGAGGACTTCGAGCCCCAGTTCCGGATCCAGCGCCGATGTCGGCTCGTCGAACAGCATGATCTCCGGCTCCAGTGCGAGCGCTCGCGCAATGGCGATGCGCTGCTGCTGGCCGCCCGAACAACGCACCGGAAACTGCGATGCCTTGTCGGCAAGCCCCACCCGGCCGAGCAGTTCGATGGAGCGCCTGTCCGCGTCCGCCCGGCTCCGACCCATCGTGCGAACCTGAGCGAGACTGACGTTGTCGAGGACGGTCATGTGCGGGAACAAATTGAACGACTGGAAGACCATCCCGATCCGGCGCCGCAACGCGACGAGCGCGCGCCGGGCCGGCGGCCTGCCCGCTTCGATCGTCACGTCGCCGATGGTGACGCGCCCTTCGGTCGGCGGCTCGAGTTGATTGATACAGCGAAGCAGCGTGCTCTTTCCCGAGCCGCTGGGCCCGATGATCGCAATCACCTCGCCCGCATACATCTTGAAGCTGACATCGGTCAGAACCCGGTGCGGTCCGAAGTTCTTGCCGACGTGCTCGACGCACAGAATCGGTTCTCCTTGCCGCGCTGCCGTCGTGGCGCGGTCCGCGCTGACTTCAGCAACCGACGAGTTGGGGCTATTCATGTATAGGTGTCTCCGGGATCGATCACGCGATCGAACAAGTTGAATCACTCGCTCCGCCACGCTTGCCCATTGCGGCACAAGGTTGAAATTAGATTAATGGCGTCAAAAACGAACCCGGTTGTATGTTTCGGACATTTTTTGCCATGAAAAGGCGGATTCGAGTAAATCGCGGGTATACCCCGCAGCGGGCATTCGCTCGCCCTCAACTCGGCTCGGCACGACGCTCGTCGGGCGTTCAGTCCGAACAGCCGGACACATGCGGATGCGCGCCGTGTGGCGGTACGACAGGGATGGGACGATGCAGGCTGACTTGTATCGGAAGAGAAAGGGCCGGTTCACGGCGACCGTCGGTTCTCATCGCCGGCTGACGATGCGGTATCAGTTTCCAGCGGACGGACAGCCGAATCCGTTCGCCGTTTTATACTGCATGGGCCGTGGCCGGTACGGCCTGGCTTTCAAAGGAAATGACGCGACTGCACACGTGCCGGCTCCGTCGTCTTCGGTGGAGATGTCGGCACGGGAATCATCGAGTAAAAGAGCCGTTATATCGGCCCACTCCTATGCGAGCCTCGGTTACTTTCGATCGTTGTCTGCCTGCGGCTTGTCTTTGACGTAAGGGGCGGCAAACTCGGCATCGAAAGTGCCTCGCCACGAGCACACGCGCATCGACGTTGCATAGTAATACTCATAATTCGCACGCGGGATTTTGTCTGCCGGAACGGCGGCGCTTGAAAAGACACCGTCTCGTATGATCGAGTCGCCGGTGCAAATGTAAGAGACCACCACGAGTCGTTCGTCGAGAATCTTCTGGATGAACTCGATTGCCCCACCGGGCTCGATAGTATTGCCCAGCACGGAGAAAAAATGCCGATGGGCTGTCGCGTAGTAAACCGTCACCTCGTCGTTGTACAACGAGGAAACCTCCAGCGGGCCACCCTTCGATGTCGCAAGCGACGGCACCCGGACATTGAAGTAGTTCTTTCCAGCGTAGGGGACAACAGAAAAATGGCTGTCCCAGTGCGGAAAGACCGAGAGAAGGTCTTCCGCCATCTGGCGTGAGACAGGCTCGAGCAGTTCGATCACGATGATTCCCCCGTCGCTTGCGTATGCGGGCGGCGAGACCGCTGGCAATTCGCGCTCGCCAGTGCGATCGACCGCTGCTTGTCCGTTTCATCGTACTGGAGCGACGACGTCCGCCCCGGAACAGTCACGCTTCGTCCTCAGGCGCAGACGCTCAACGCTGCGTTACGAGCCAGCGATTCAGCGATTCAGCGCCGCCAAGGTTAGCGTTAACCGATCGTCGACTTCCGTACGAATGCCGCAATCGCCTCCACCACGCCATCCGCCAGTGGGCGTTCCGGATCGGAATACGCTGCCAGATTGTCCTCCAGCGCCTGCGTGCGGACCGTTTTGAGGACGTGATTGGCATCGGCAACAAGCGCAAGTTCGGCGCGTGGGTTCGCCCGCTGCAAAAGTTGCGCGTCCTCGACCGCAACCTGGATATCCCGTGTGCCCTGCACGATCAGCACCGGCTTCCTGCAACCCGCCAGGAGCGTCGCCGGATCAACGGTCAATTCGCTTATCAGAAAACGCTGAACGTGCGGCCGGAACAACGGCATCAGTGCCGGGTCGATCCCGCTCGCGTCCACCGTCTTTCCGGCCTCGAGGGATTCGAGTATCGCCATGGCATTGGCCAGGATGGGCGCATTCGCCGGGTTCGAGCGCAGTTGTTGCCGCAATACCTGCCCGAGCGGCCGCCCTGCCGTGGATACCAGGATCAAACCGCACATGCCGTCGGCTTGCCGTGCAGCCGACAACGCCACCAGCCCGCCTTCGCTATGTCCCAACACCCAGACGCAGGAAGCGCCGGTCTGCGTCCGGATCGCCGTCACCCACGCGCGGACGTCGGCCGCGTAGTCGCCGAGCGTGACGTCATTCGCATCCGGTATCGCCGACGCGCTGCCGTACATGCCGCGCTTGTCGATTCGAACCGACGCGATGCCTTTGCTCAGCAGTCCTTCGGCAAGCATCCTGTAGGTCGATGCCTGAAGGCCGATGGGTCCGTTGCCATTCCTGTCGGTCGGGCCCGATCCCGGCACGATCAGCACGACCGGGGCATCGCTCCCGGCCGGAGACAACAGCGTGCCTCTCAACGGGCCAGCCGGCCCCGGTGCGTCGATCTCTGCGTGCAGCATTTGCAACGGGCCCCCTGAATGAAGGGGGATGCGTCTCCGGGGATCACGGTCGGCGTTTGCCGGCGCCGCCGGCAGGTTTGGCGGCCGGCTTGCGCCCACCCGCAGCCGGCTTGCCGGCGGGTTTGGCGCGCGGCTTCTGCACACTGAACGGGCTACCACTGATCACGCTCTTGCCTTTTCCTGCGGTGGTCGCAGGCTTGCGTTTGCCTTCACCACCTTGCGGCCGCGGCTTTTTGCCGGACGCCGGCACGGCGCTCGGCGCGGCTTGCGGCACTTTGGGCTTCTTCGGCTTTTTGGGTTTCTTGATGATCTGGCCCGTCGCGCTGGTTTCCGGCACGCGGTGCTCCGCTTCGAAACCCGGCTCTTCTTCCCGGCGCAGCGTCTGCCGGATCAGCGCTTCGATCGCCGCCAGTTGCGGGGCTTCATCGGCACACACGAGGGACACCGCCACACCGCTCGCGCCCGCGCGGCCGGTACGGCCGATGCGGTGCACATAGTCTTGCGCGACGATCGGCAGATCGACGTTGATCACCAGCGGCAGATCGTCGATATCCAGCCCGCGCGCCGCCACGTCGGTCGCGACCAGCATCTGTACTTCGCGCGCCTTGAAGCGCTCGAGCGCACGCAAACGCGCCGGTTGCGGTTTGTCGCCGTGGATGGTGTCGACCGCGTAGCCCGCTTCATCCAGCATGGCCGCCAGGTAATCGACGCCGTTGCGGGTTTTGACGAACACCAGCGCGTGCTCCCAGTTGTTCTCCGCCACCAGGTGCATGAACAGCTCGGGCTTGTTCCTTTTGTCCACCGGCACCACCCACTGCTTGATCTTGCTGGCCGTGGCATTGGGCGGGCTGACGCTGATATTGACCGGGCTGCGCAGAATGCTCGCCGCCATCGCGCGGATATCGTCGGTGAACGTCGCGGAGAACAGCAGCGTCTGGCGCTGAGCGGGCAACGCGGCAAAGACCGCGTTGAGTTCGCGCGCGAAGCCCAGATCGAGCATGCGGTCGGCTTCGTCCAGCACCAGCGTCTCGACTTGATCGAACTGCACGGCGTTCTGGCGATTGAGGTCGAGCAAGCGGCCCGGCGTGGCAACGAGCACGTCCACGCCTTTGCGCAGCTTCATCATCTGCGGGTTGATGCTCACGCCGCCGTAGGCGGCCAGAAAGCGCAGGTCGAGGCCCTGGCCGTATTCGACGAAGCTCTGCAGCACTTGTTCGGCCAGCTCACGCGTGGGCACCAGCACGAGCACGCGCGCGCGGTTGCTGGAGACGGCCGGGCCGTGTTGCACCAGCCGTTGCAGCAGCGGCAGTGCAAAGCCGGCGGTTTTGCCGGTGCCGGTCTGGGCGGCGGCCATGACGTCGTTGCCGCTCAGGACAGCAGGGATCGCCTTGGCCTGCACCGGCGTAGGTGTCTGGTAATTGAGGTTCTGCAGGTTACGCAGCAACGGCTCGATCAGGCCAAGCGAGGCAAAAGACATGGACGTGTTCCGGGCTAAAACCGCAATTCTAGCGGGTAGCGGAGGGGTTGGGCCGTGGGGGGCGGAAGGGTCGGCGGAGATCGTCGATGAAAAAGGTGGCGGTGGCGGAAAGGGGTATCGCCTACGCCGTCGGCTGAAGTGCGTGCGTTGCGCCGAAACAGTACCTCCACGAAGTGTGTTCTCGGGCGCATCCATCGTTCAGCCGCGATCGTCGTCGAAGCCACGCGTGATCAACGCGTGAGGCCCGCTCGCCAGATTTTCCTTGAGGAATTCCACACACACCCTGATCTTGGCCGATGATGACGAACGGGCTGATGTGACGGCCCACACGTCGGCGCGTTGCGAGTAGCCAGGCAATATGCGCACGAGTGCGCCCGACTTGAGGCTCGACGCCACGTCCCATACCGACGCCATGATCACGCCATAACCATCGAGCGCCCACTGGCGAACGATGTCGCTGTGATTCGATGCGACCGGCCCGGTGACCTTCACGGTTTCTTCGCCGCTCGGGCCTGTCAGGCGCCAGACGCCGAACCGCTGGTCGCGCCCGCGAAACAGCAGGCAATCATGCTGGGCAAGGTCGACAAGACATCGCGGCGTCCCCGCGCGCGCGAGATAGGACGGTGCCGCGCAGAGAACGCGCGCACTGTCGGCGATCTTGTGTGCAATCAGGTGCGGCTCCTGAATCTCGCCGACACGAACGTCGATATCGAAATTTTCGCCGACCAGGTCCGCACGCCGGTCGAGCAGTTCCAGCCATATCTCCAGTCCGCCGTACCGTTGCCTCAGTAACGAGAGGATCGGCGATACGTGTTCGCGCCCCAGGCGCAGGCTCGTGCTGATCCGGATCAGGCCTCGCGGCTCGCCTGCCAGTCCTGAGAACGTATCGGCCATGCCCTGAACGTCATCGAGGATCTTTTGCGCCCATTGGAACGCGGCTTCCCCGTCGCTGGTGATGGTTACGCGTCGTGTCGTTCGCACGAACAGCTTCACGCCGAGTGCGCGCTCCAGCAGCGCGATGCGCTTGCTGACGTGCGATGGCGAGATCCCCATCTCCGTCGATGCCGTGACGAAGCTCGACCGGCGCGCGACCGTGCAGAACAGGTGGAGGTCGCGGAGGAAGCCGTCATTGTTGGCTAATAGCGCATTATGAGTTTCCATTTGGACGCATTGTGATCGTGATAGTCACGAGTAATCTAGCCTCAAATCACAACGCCGTCCATTTCCGGTGCGGCCGAAACGCTTCCAGATCATGAGACAAATCAAGCTAGCCGTCGCCGGCGCAGGACTCATCGGCCGCCGCCACATCGAACTGATCCAGGCCGGCGAACGCTGCCATTTATCGGCCATCGTTGATCCCGGCCCCGCTGCACAGGAAATTGCGGAGGCTGCCGGCGTCCCGCTATATCGCACCCTCGATGCGCTTTTCAGCGCGTGCCGTCCCGACGGCGTGGTCCTCGCGACGCCTAACCATCTGCATGTCGAGCAGGCGCTCGAATGCATCGTGGCCGGCGTTCCCGCGCTGGTCGAAAAGCCGGTTGCCCATACCCTCGAAGAAGGCGAGCGGCTGCTTGACGCGGCCGACCGTGGCAGCGTGCCGTTGCTCGTCGGTCATCACCGGGCGCACAGCCCGATTCTCGCGAAAGCGCGTGAGGTGATCCGCCAAGGCCGGCTCGGCAAGATCGTCAGCGTGGTGGGAAGTGCGGTGTTCTACAAGCCCGACGATTACTTCGACGTTGCACCCTGGCGTCGTCAGGCGGGCGGTGGCCCGATTCTGATCAACATGATTCATGAAATCGGAAACCTGCGCTCGCTGTGCGGCGAGATTGTCGCGGTTCAGGCGTTGTCGTCCAATGCCACGCGTGGCTTTCCGGTCGAGGATACGGTTGCGATCAATCTGCGTTTCGAGAACGGGGCACTCGGCACGTTTCTGCTGTCCGATACCGCGGCGTCCGCGCGCAGTTGGGAACAAACGTCGCAGGAAAACAAGAGCTACCCGACCTACGGTGACGAAGACTGCTACGTGATTGCGGGCGATCAGGGTTCTTTGTCCGTGCCGACGATGCGCGTCAAGTCATACGCCCGCAAGGAGGACCGCTCCTGGTGGAAGCCGTTCGAGACCGGAGTCGAGGAAATCGATCGCGCAGACCCGCTTGAACGCCAGCTCGCGCACTTCTGCGATGTGATCGAAGGCAACGCGCAGCCGCTCGTGACGGTATTCGATGGCGTGCAAAACCTGCGAATTACCGAAGCGATTGCAGAAGCCGCGCGCAGCGGCGCGATCGTCGATACGAATCGCGCAAGCACGACGGTCTGAAACCGCCCACGGCAACGGTGTCCTCCGGGTGCCGCAGGTTGTTTCATCTTGATCAGCAGAAGGAAGACGCGAATCCGAATCGCGCAGGATGTCTCCCTCACGGAGAGACGGATAAACAGCTTCGCGCAAGCGAACAGGAGACAACATGTCAACGAGCAACACCAATACGTCCGCCGGAAAGAAAACGCCGGCCATGGCGGCCCTCGCGGCCTGGATCGGCAGTGCGATGGAGTACTACGACTTCTTCATTTACGGCACGGCGGCCGCGCTGGTTTTCGGGAAGGTCTTCTTTCCGGGATCGAGTCCGTCGATGGGGCTGTTGCTGGCGCTGGCGACATTCGGCGTCGGCTATGTCGCGCGTCCGGTGGGCGCGTTCTTTCTCGGTCACATCGGCGACAAGTTTGGCCGGAAGCGCGTGCTTGTCCTCACGCTGGTACTGATGGGGGCGTCCACCTTCCTGGTGGGATGTCTGCCGACCTACGGCCACGTGGGAATGCTCGCACCGGCGCTGCTTGTCCTGCTGCGGCTCTGTCAAGGTTTCTCGGCATCAGGTGAACAGGCGGGTGCGAACTCGATGTCGCTCGAGCACGCGCCGTCAAACCGGCGCGCATTCTTCACGAGCTTTACGCTCAGCGGCACCCAGGCTGGCCTGATCCTCGCGACGGCTGTCTTCTTGCCGATCTCTCGCCTGCCGGAAGACCAGTTGCTGTCGTGGGGCTGGCGCGTCCCGTTCTGGCTGAGCGCAGTCGTCGTGCTCGTCGGCTATTTGATTCGCCGCAACCTGAACGAGACGCCCGTATTCGAGGAAGAGCAGCGAACCCGGCACGTCGCGCGGATGCCGCTCGCGGTGCTGTTCAAGCACTACTCCGGCGACGTGCTGCGCGTCGTGCTCTGCGCGCTCGTCTCGACCGTCAGTACGATCTTCGGCGTGTTCGCACTGTCGTATGCCGTCAACGTCATCAAAATTGATCGCGGAACGATGTTGTGGGTGGCCATCCTGACCAACATCGTCGCGCTGGTCGCCATCCCGCTGTTCGCGATGCTGGCCGACAGGATCGGACGCAAGCCCGTCTACCTGTTCGGCATCCTCGGGCCAGCGATTCTGATGTTCCCGTACCTGTGGTCCATCGAGCAGCAGAACGTGCCGTTGATCTTCCTGTTCGGCGTACTCATGTCGGGCGTCGCATACAGCGCGTCCAACGGCATCTGGCCTGCGTTTTTCGCGGAAATGTTCGATACGCGTGTCCGCCTGTCGGGGATGGCGATCGGCACGCAGATCGGCTTCGCGCTCGCGGGCTTCGCTCCCACCATTGCCGCGGCCCTGATGAAGACGGGCCCGGGCGCATGGGTACCCGTTGCCTGGTTCGTTGCCGGCGCATGTGCGTTGGCCGCGCTTTCCACGCTGACGGCGCGAGAAACCTACGACATCGAGATGGATGACCTTGGCCGAAAGGAAGATTCTCCCGTCGGCAAGAAGGCCCATGTCTAACACGCCGACCGAAAGAGGAAGACGCATGAGAAAGATCCTGATGCTGCACGGAATCAATCACAACATGTTCGGCAAGCGCGATCCTGCGCAGTACGGCACGATCACGCTGGCCGAAATCGACGGCCGGTTGCAGACGCTCGGCAGCGAGCTGGGCGTGTCCGTCGACAGCTACCAGACCAACCACGAGGGGGCGATGTGCAAGCGCATTCATCAGGCGTTCGTCGATGGCGTGGATGCGGTGCTGATCAACGCCGGAGCGTGGACGCACTACAGCTATGGCATTCGCGACGCGCTGGCGATTCTGACCGTCCCGGTGATCGAGGTCCACATGTCCAACATTCACGCTCGCGAGACATTCCGGCATCACTCCGTGTTTGCTGAAGTCGTGAAAGGGCAGATCTGCGGATTGGGCGTCGACAGCTATCTCCTGGCGCTGCGGGCGGCAGTGGCGGCGACGGGTGGCGTTCCGGCGCGTTGAGGCATCTCGATGCGTGACCATTCCACGACGCTGGCCCCGGGCCGGCGTCGTGTCATCGACCCAAGTCGTCTTCCTGGTCTTCTGTTCACCGGGCTTGCCCGGACCTGACTCAGGCGCTGCTACTTGAACACGGTCCGTCGGGTCGTGGTGCACGCCAAAGCACGTCGTGCACATCCGAAAGAGTGGCGACGATCTTCGCGATGGTGTCGAATGACCGCAACTGGCCGCATGGTCAGGGTTTCACATCCCCTTGCCTGGAGCCGACGGCCGCAGCAATGCGGCTTTGCACGGCGACGAGTTGGTCATCCGTGGTTGCTACCAGCCACAGACGCGCCTGCGCCTCGATTTGGCGGTTGTGATCCTTCAGCGGGCCCATCGCGGCTGCGGCCTTCCACACCACCGGGGCGATTCGGCTTTTCCTGCCTGACGGCGCGCCTACCAGCAGGCAGTAAGGTCCCAGCGGGAGCGATACAAACGGAAGTGCCGGACTGGCACGCACACGCCAGTCAATGAAGGGCGTGTCGCCGATAAGCAGCGGCGTGGGCAAGCCGTGGAGCACACTGAAATCGTACAGCGCCAGTTGCTCTCGCATGCCGGCGTAAATACGCCGGATGTCGTCGACAACCGCCGCGCGGATCTCGTCATCGAACATGGGCTCCTGCGCATATCGGGCAAACGCCTTTCGAGCTTCCCATTGATAGGCGCTGAACAGGCCAATCTCCACGCAGTCCTGCACGGCGCGCTGGACATCCGCTACAGAACCGGCTTCCTCCGGCGTACCCAACTGCGCAGCCCGCAAAAACCGGGCAAGTCCAGCCTCCTGGATCGCAGGCCCCTCCGCGGATGCATCGTCTTCAGCGCCCTTGCCAAGGGGCACATAGATATATTTCTCGGCCGCGAAATGCGACTTCTTGCCCTCGTCAAACCTGATTTCGCCATCGACGCAGTCCAGATAGCGAGTCCCGATTCGACCATGCTCCCAAACCCAATTTTTCAGGAGCGGACGGAGTGGATGCAGTCTGTCGTGATCGGTCATGGAAGCCTCCAGGTTGCCCAGTATAGTTCCAAGTTGTCGATTGTTTCGTGGAGGACCGGGCGATCAATCGATCCACGACCGCCGTTGGAACCTGCGCAGCCTCAAGGGTGTGCATCGACGGGTTGAATCCGCAACCCGGAACGGACACTCAGACCTCTCCCAAGCGGTCAATCGAGCAGCGGCGCGGCAACTTGTTGCCTCGTCGGGAATGCGTCACATGATGCGAAGTTCAAATCAACGCCATTGCCGGTCAGGTCGTCAAAAACGCGCACATGCCATAATTCGCCCGTTCCTGAGCTACCGAACGCATCGTGTCCGACGCGAAATGATTTTGATCAGATCACTTGCCGCCTACCTGTTGCTGGCTGGATGTATTGCTACAGCACACGCCGAGACGTACCCGCCGGAAGTATCGAGAAGCATCGACAAACTCCAGTCCCAATGCTCCCGACAATCCAACGATCCCAAGGCGCCAGCCTGCATCGAATACAAGGCCACGTTGGCCCGCACCATTCCTCCTGCCGTCGAGGCACTGATGCATCAGGACGAAGTGGCTAACGACCAATGCCGGAACGGCCCGGCACCGAAACAATTGCCGAACGGGCAATATGCTCCGGGAAGCGCCTGCGCACAACACGAACAGCTGATGAAGACCATTCACCAGCACGGCTGGTGCTGGGGTCATACGGACATGGACAGCTACATTCCGGGTTGGGTGATCTGTCATCCCGGCGAATGGCAGTAAGGCCGCCCCAATAGCGAGACAAGGTCCCGCAATGCGGGTCCAGTCCGAGTGACGCGATGGCCTGCGACGCGCCGACGAGAAACCGAATCTTCAACTATCGCTGCAGGAAATATCCTGCTATCGCCGGCCGTCTGGATCGACTACGTCAGCACCTCTCCCGAAGAGGAGGTTCTTCTTGTGTCCAGGCTCGCCCGTCAGCGTAATGAACGAGCCGATTACCGCCCAGCGACTTGGCTCGATATAGCGCCAGATCAGCCGCCGAAAGCAACTCGGTCAGCGAAGCCGTCTCGCCCCCGCATTCAGCCAGACCAATGCTGACGGTCGCACAAATCCGATCACCGTTGGCGTGATGCGATCGCGTTGCAAACCGTTCTGCCACACTATCGCCGACCCGTTTCGCGCTCTGGCTATCATGCCCCGGCAGCAGCGCCGCAAATTCTTCCCCGCCGATGCGCGCGAGAATCGCATCCGCGTCCGTAGCGGCTCGAACCGTTTCCGCGAATGACTTCAACACCTCGTCGCCGGTCTTGTGCCCATAGCGATCGTTGATTCTCTTGAAGTGGTCAAGATCAAACGCAAGGAGCGTAACCGGGCGCCGATGCAGCGCACAGTCGTTGATCGCCCGCTCACCCTCTTCAAAAAACAGCTTCCGATTACCCAGGCGCGTCAAGTAATCCGTACGAGACTCCTGCAGCAGCTCGCCATGCACTTCTTCCCGGGTGAGCCGAAGCAACGTCATCGGCAACACCACCGAATAGAGCACCCCTTCGTACATGGTGATTTCGCTGGCAACCGACAGCACGTGCCCGCCGAAGACCGGGGGCAGCCACGGCAGGACGAAAGCCCTGGCGGCGTAGAACATCGCGTGGATGCCCGTCACCACCACCGCGACCCGTCGAGATTGAACCGCCGGCATGCCATCGCTTCGCATCAGCTCGAAGGCCGTCATCGCCGAAACGAGCGCGATCGGGAACGCGCTGGCATAAAGCCATACGGCAGCCTGCCAGCGCGAACCGGCCACCCCCCACGTGATCCCCATCAAGAGCAGCAACCCGATGGAAGCCGCGACATACCGCCGGCCGTTGAACATTGCCACGGCATGCAGAACGAGCAGATAACCGCTCAGAATCACGAGATTGCTGACGGCGGCGCCAGCGGCGCCCAGCAGTTGATTCCGGAATGCCGCCGTCGCGCAGCCGATTCCAAGCGTCGCATACCCGGCCGCAAGCATGCGCAGTTCCTTGCCGCGCTTGGGATGAGACGTGTGTTCCCAGTACATCATGGCGGAACTGGACAGCAGCGTTCCGATTGCTAGAAAGTAAAGGGTTGCTAAATCGACTCTCATCGCCGGTATCAAAGCGCGTCCTCGCCACGACGAGGAAAAGGTTCAGGACGAACTGAGATAACGGCACATTCCGCGAATCCTTGAGAAAGGGCAACGGAATCGCTCTCGCCCTCAAGCAGAACCCGTGTATCGGGCGGATGTCCCGCACCGAGTCACGCCGGAAAGAGCGTCCGGCACGAAATTCATCGCGTGTTTCCGACAGTCCGCCAACGGAGCCGTGATTGTGCGCCACTTTCCGGTATGGGAACCGAATCGTCGAAATTGACCGGGCGCGGACAACGCTGTCCGCGCCGAATCACGCGCCAGCCGCCCCGCTCGCCCCCACACGGACGGACGCAGCCAGCGCCGCGATCCGCGTGGCACGCAACAGCACCGGCCGATCGACCATCTTCCCGTCGACGCTCACCACCCCGCCGCCGGAATCGCGCATCGCGTCGAGAATCCGCTGCGCCCATCGGACCTCGTCCTCGCCCGGTCGAAAACACGTGTGCACGAACGCGATCTGTTTCGGATGAATGCACAGCTTCGCGCCGAATCCGAGTTGCTTGCCGTTGAACGCATCGCGCCCGATCCGCTCCCCGTCGTGAATGTCCGGCGTCACGCCATCGACCGGCGATTCGATGCCGGCCACCCGTGAAATCAACGCGAGTTGCGACCGGAAGTGATTGAGCGACACGCCATCGTCCGGCATCCCCATGTCCGCGATGAAATCGAGCGTGCCGAACATCAGCCGCTCGACGTACGGCGCTTTCGCGATATCGAGCGCGTTCCACACGCCGTTCGCGCTTTCGATCAGCGGATAGACCGGCACGCGCCGGCGCGCGAGCGCGATGGCGGCGCATACGTCTTCGGCGCTCTCGGCCTTCGGCAGCACGATACCGGCCACGCCCTTCAATGCGCCGAGCGCGGCATCGGCCTCGAACCACGGCGTGTGTCGCGCGTTGATCCGCACGAGCACGGGGTGCTCGGGCGAAACCCACCGGACGATCGCGTCGCGCGCGGCCGTTTTCGCGTCGGGCTCGACAGCGTCCTCGAGATCGAGGATGACCGCGTCGGCGCCGCTCGCGAGCGCCTTGTCGAAGCGCTCAGGCTTGTTCCCCGGCACGAACAGGTATGACTGAGCCGGCGTCGAGCCTCCGATGCCGCCAGCCTGCGTCGTGGCGTCAGACGGCATTGACCACCTCCGGAACCAGCTCGAACAGATCGCCGACGAGGCCGTAGTCGGCCACGCTGAAAATCGGTGCTTCCGGATCCTTGTTGATCGCGACGATCACCTTCGAATCCTTCATGCCGGCCAGGTGCTGGATCGCACCCGAGATGCCCACCGCGATGTACAGCTGCGGTGCGACGATCTTGCCGGTCTGGCCGACCTGATAGTCGTTCGGCACGTAACCCGCGTCGACTGCCGCGCGTGACGCACCGAGTGCGGCTTGAAGCTTGTCCGCCAACGGCTCCAGCACCTTCGTGTAGTTCTCGCCGCTGCCCAGACCACGGCCGCCCGACACGATGATCTTCGCGCTGGTGAGTTCCGGACGGTCCAGCTTCGTCACTTCACGGCTCACGAATTGCGACTTGCCTGCGTCCGCTGCCGCTTCGATCTTCTCGACCGATGCGCTGCCGCCTTCTGCTGCAACCGGATCGAAACCCGTTGCACGCACCGTGATGACCTTGATCGGGTCGCTCGACTGCACCGTCGCGATCGCGTTACCCGCGTAGATCGGACGCTCGAACGTGTCGGCCGAGTCCACTGCCGTGATGTCCGAGATCTGCGCGACGTCCAGCTTCGCGGCAATACGCGGCGCGATGTTCTTGCCGTAGGCCGTCGCCGGCGCGAGGATGTGCGAGTAGTCCTTCGCGATGTTCAGCGCCGTCGCTTCAACGTTTTCCGCCAGGCCTGCGGCCAGTTGCGGTGCGTCGGCCAGCAGCACCTTCGACACGCCTGCGATTTTTGCCGCTGCGTCCGCAGCCGCTTGCGCGTTGTGGGCGGCCACCAGCACGTGAATGTCACCGCCGATCTTCGCCGCCGCTGCCACCGTGTTCAGCGTCGCGGCCTTGATCGACGCGTTGTCGTGTTCTGCAATCACCAGAATCGTCATTTCTTTCCGCTCCCTCTTACAGCACCTTGGCTTCGGTCTTCAGCTTCTCGACCAGCGTCTTCACGTCCGGCACCTTCACGCCGGCCGCCCGCTTCGGCGGCTCGACCACCTTCAGCGTCTTCAGACGCGGCGTCACATCCACACCGAGGTCTTCCGGCTTCACGTTTTCCAGCGGCTTCTTCTTCGCCTTCATGATGTTCGGCAGCGTCACATAGCGCGGCTCGTTCAGGCGCAGGTCGGTCGTCACGACCGCGGGCAGTTGAAGCGACAGCGTTTCCGCACCCCCGTCGACTTCCCGCGCAACGGTTGCCTTACCGTCGGCGATCGTCACCTTCGACGCAAACGTCGCTTGCGGCAGGCCAGCCAGCGCAGCCAGCATCTGCCCCGTCTGGTTCGAATCGTCGTCGATCGCCTGCTTGCCGAGGATCACCAGTTGCGGCTGTTCCTTGTCAACCAGCGCCTTCAGGATCTTCGCGACGGCCAGCGGCTCGACGCTGTCGTTCGATTCGACGAGGATCGCGCGATCCGCACCGATCGCGAGCGCCGTACGCAGCGTTTCCTGCGCTTGCGCAACGCCCACCGACACGGCGATCACTTCAGTCGCCACGCCCGCTTCCTTCAGGCGCACGGCTTCTTCCACCGCGATTTCGTCGAACGGGTTCATCGACATCTTCACGTTCGCGATGTCGACGCCCGTGTTGTCCGACTTCACGCGGACCTTCACGTTGTAATCGACCACTCTCTTCACTGCGACCACGATCTTCACGCGCTGCTCCTCCATAGGGTCGTTGGCATCTTCCAATATCGCGAGCCATTACACGCGCAATCCGACGTGGCGACAACTATCGTTTGACTCTGCCGGTCATAGCCCAAACCTATTGGGCGCCCCGTTTTCGGGCGCCAGATGCGACACGGCCCGGATGATCCGGGCCGTGTCGTCAATCAGCGCTGCGCTGCCAGTATTTCTGTCATCGCGAGGAATCGCGCGATATCGTCCGGCGAATGACAATGCAGCGGCGAGATGCGAACCGCGCCGCCGAGTCCGAACGATTTCAGCATCCGCCCCGAATACAGGCTCGACGCAACACGCTCGTAGACGATCACGCCGTGCTTCTCGTATTCGCGCACGGCCTGCGTCGGCTCGAGGTGCGCGAAGCCGATCCCGACGATCAGGTCGCGCTTCGTCAGGTCGTCGTGATCCCAGTAGACCTCGACGCCGTCGATCGCCCGCAGCCCGCGACGCCCCTCACAACCGTCCAGCAACGCGGCCAGCAGCGCACGCTCATGCAGCTCGATCCGCGCCATGCCCTCGACGAACAGCGCGCGGCGATCGTCCGAATCACGGAAATACCGGCCGATCCACGTGACGTAATCGACGATCGACGTCACGACCGCGAACTGCGCGGGCGCCGGGCTGCCGAGTTCCCATACGCCGCTCTCCTTCGCCGCGAGCCGGTGATGCGGCAACGCCGCCGCGCGCGGCGACAGCCACGAGATGCCCGAGCCGCGGCACCCGAAGAACTTGTACGGCGCGAAATTGATCCCGTCGACCGGCGTGCGCTGCAGGTCGATGATGCCGTGCGGCGCATGCTGGACCGCGTCGACGACGATGAAGAGATCCGGCTTCTTCTGCCGCGCACGCGCGACGATCGTCTCGATATCGAACTTCGCGCCCGAGATGTTCGACGCATACATCACGCTGAGCAGCGCGGTATCGGCGTCGACCAGCGACACGATCGCATCGACATCCACGCCGCCGGTCGCCGGATCGCTCGGCGCGATGCGCAGCGTCTTGCCGGTACGTTCCGCGTAGACCGTCATCGCGTCGTAGGAAGACGGATGCTCGAGCACGGTCGTCACCGCATTGGTGCCCGGCACGTTCTCCATGATCGCGCGCACCATGTCGAACATCGCGCCCGAGGCCGTCAGCGACGCGAACACGGTGCCGCCGTCGGCGTTCAGGAGGGTCCGGACGTCGGCCTCGCCGCGCGCCTGGATCGCCTGCAGGTCGAGCGCACGTTCGTGAATGCGCTCCGGACAATCGGGCAGCGCATCGATCCGTGCGTACGCATCGACCGCCTCCTTCAGCCGGAACGACCCGCCGGCATTGTCGAAGAACAGGCGCGCGCGTCCGTCGAGATCGTGATCGACATGATGAAAGCGCGACTTGATCTGCTGCATCAACGCGTCGGGAAAAAGTGCTCCACGGGTACTGCTCATCTTCGATGCTCCTGTTTGCTTCGGAATGTTGTGCGAGGCATGCATGGCGGCGTTCATCCGCGCAGCGATTCGAGGTACGCGCGACCTTTCTCCGCGTCGTAGCAGCCTTCCCATTTCGCGATGACGAGCGGCGCGAGCGCGTTGCCGACGACGTTCAGCGCGGTGCGGCCCATGTCCATGATCCGGTCGACGCCAGCGATGAAGGCCAGCCCTTCGAGCGGCAGCCCGGCGCTCGCGAGCGTGGCGAGCATGATCACGAACATGAAGCCCGGCACGCCGGCGGCGCCCTTCGACGTGACGACCATGGTGAGCGTCAGCAGGAGCTGCTGCTGCCAGTCGAGATGCACGCCGTAGAGCTGCGCGACGAACAGCGTGCCGATGCCGAGATAGATCGACGCGCCGTCGAGGTTGAACGTGTAGCCGGTCGGCACGACGAACGTCGTGATGCTCTTCGGCACGCCGTAGTCCTCCATCTTCTTCATCAGCTGCGGCAACACGGTCGCCGAGCTGCAGGTCGAGAACGCGATGATCAGCTCGTCCTTGATCACGCGCAGCAGCGTGACGATGCGAAAGCCGAACAGTCGCGCGGTCAGGCCGAGCACCGCGATCGCGAACAGCAGGATTGCGAAGTAAGTCACGGCGACGAGTTTCAGCAGCGGCAGCAGCGATCCGAAACCGAAGCTCGCGACGGTCACCGCGATGAGTGCGCACACGCCGACGGGCGCATAGCGCATCACCATGTTCGTCACCTTGAACATCGCATCGGCGACGCCCTTGAGCATCGCGAGCACGGGCTTGCGGTGTTCTTCCGGCACGGTCTGCAGACCGAGCCCGAACAGCAGCGAGAAGAAGATCACCGGCAGCAGGTCGCCCTTGGCCATCGACGCGACGATGTTGTCCGGAATGATGCCGAGCACCAGCGCCATCAGCCCGTGATGCGCCTGCTGCACCTGTTGCGTGGCTTGCTGGAAGCGCGAAATGTCGGTGTGCCCGAGCTGCGACATGTCGGTGCCGACGCCGGGCTGCAGCACGTTGCCGATCACGAGCCCGAGGACGATCGCGATCGTCGTGACCACCTCGAAATAGAACAGCGTCTTGATGCCGATTCGGCCGAGCGACTTGCCGTCGCCGACGCCCGCGATGCCGATCACCATGCTGGTGAACACGATCGGCACGACGATCATCCGCACCAGCTTGATGAAGATGTCGCCGGCCGGCTGGAGCAATCCGGACACGGCCGTGTCGCGCCATTGCGGAAACCGGTTCAACACGAGCCCGATCGCGATGCCGATGACGAGCCCGATGACGATCTGCCACGCGAGGCCAACGCGTGGCTTGCGCACCGCGTCGGGGACGGGCGGGGATTCGATGACGGTGTCCATGCTGTCTCCAGATAAGGGATTCGATCCGGCGCCGGCTTCGATGCGGCACGTTTTCTGATGAACGCGCTCGCCGAACGGCGCAACGGAAGAACCTTAAACAGCCGAAATCTGTAAAAAAAGCGATTTTTTGACATGAGAACATATCGTTTTTCTTCATCTATCGAGTGACACGCGATGCTCACGTTCAAGCAGATGGAAGCGCTGTACTGGATCGTCCAGCTCGGCTCGTTCGACGCGGCGGCGACGCGCCTCAATACGACGCAGTCGGCCGTGTCGAAACGGATCCAGGAACTCGAACGCGCGTTTGATCTGACCGTGTTCGATCGCGCGCACCGCAGTGCCCGGCTCACCGACAAGGGCGCCGAACTGTTCGACCACGCGAAGGCATTGCTCGAGGAGCGCGATCGCGTCGTCGAGCGGATGAGTTCGAAGGAAGCGCTGGTGCGGCACGTGCGGATCGGCGTGACCGAGCTGACCGCGCTGACGTGGCTGCCGCGCCTGATCGCGGCGATCCAGGCCGCGTATCCACGGGTGCACGTGGAAGCCGAGGTCGACCTGACCGCGACGCTACGCGACCGGCTCGCGGCCGATACGATCGACCTGATCGTCGTCCCGCAGATTCATGCGACGGAATCGTTCATGGCGACGGTGGTCGGCGAGGTCGACAACGCGTGGATGTGCGCGGCCGGGTTCATGCCGAAATCGAGGGCCGCCATGTCACTGACGGACATCGCCCGGTTTCCGCTGATCCTGCAGGGCAGTCTGTCGGGCACGGGGCATCTGTACACGCGTTTCCTGCAGGAACACGGCGTCGCGATGCAGCGCGTGCTGTCGAGCAACAGCCTGATCGCGCAGATCGGCCTGACGCTGTCGGGGCTGGGCGTCAGCTATCTGCCGAAGGCATGCGTCGCGCACCTCGTCGCGTGCGAGGCGCTGGATATCGTGCGCACGCGGCCGGCGCTGCCGCCGGTTCGCTACGTCGCGCTACACCGCGCCGAGCGTGCCCAGTCGCTGACTGCCGAGATCGTTCGACTCGCCGCTCAGGTGTGCGATTTCAGCACGAACCTGCTGGATCCCGGCGCGCATGCGTGAACGGCACGAGTGGATGTAAAAACGGCCCCGGTGTCTCGTTCGACACCGGAGCCGCTTCACCGGAGAAGCGCAGCATTCAGCCGACCCGCGCTTCTCCCTGCCGCTCGGCTTCACCATCTTCCGTCGCCGTTCGCGCCAGCACGGGCTTGAGCGCTTGGCCGGTATGACTCGCGCTCACCTGCACGAGCCCTTCGGGCGGCGCCGCTGCGACGATCGTGCCGCCGCCCACGCCGCCTTCCGGGCCGAGGTCGATGATCCAGTCGGCTTCCGCGATCACGTCGAGGTCGTGCTCGATCACAACGACGCTATGCCCGCCGTCGACGAGCCGGTGCAGCACGCGAATCAGCTTCGCGACGTCCGCCATGTGCAGGCCAACCGTCGGCTCGTCGAGCACATACAGCGTGTGCGGCGCCTTCTGGCCGCGCCGCGTGATGTCGTCGCGCACCTTCGTGAGCTCGGTGACGAGCTTGATCCGCTGCGCCTCGCCGCCCGACAGCGTCGGCGACGGCTGGCCGAGCGTCAGGTAGCCGAGGCCGACGTCCTTCATCAACTGCAGCGGATGCGCGATGTTCGAAATCGGCGCGAAAAATTCCACCGCTTCGTCGATCTCCATCGTCAGCACGTCGCCGATGTTCCGGCCGCGCCACGTGACCGCCAGCGTCTCCGGGTTGAAGCGCTGCCCGTGGCACACGTCGCACGGCACCTTCACGTCGGGCAGGAAGCTCATCCCGATCGTGCGCACGCCCTGCCCTTCGCAGGCCGGGCAACGCCCGTCGCCGGTGTTGAACGAGAAACGCGACGCCGTGTAGCCGCGCGCACGCGCCTCCAGCGTATCGGCGAACAGCTTGCGGATCGTGTCCCACACGCCGATGTAGGTCGCCGGGCACGAACGCGGCGTCTTGCCGATCGGCGTCTGGTCGACTTCGAGCACGCGGTCGATCTGCTCCCAGCCGCTGAGCGACGCGCAGCCCTGCCACGCATGCGTGACGTTCAGCGACGGCCGCGGCGCCGTGCGCGCGAGCACGCTCGAACGGCGGTTGGTGGCTGGCGCATCCTGCTGCGCGGCCTTGCGCGCGCGCCGCGTGGCCGGCGACGACAGCACCGAGCGGCCGACTGCGTCGAGCAGGTTCGTCATCAGCACGTCGCGCGCGAGCGTCGACTTGCCCGAGCCGCTGACGCCCGTCACCGCGACGAGCCGCGCGAGCGGAATGCCGACGGTGACGTCGCGCAGGTTGTGCAGCGTCGCGCCATGAACGGTCAGCCACGCCTCCGGCACCGCCGGCGCGCCCTTCTTGCCTGCCACGCTCACCGCGCGGCGCGGTTGCAACGGATGCGTCATCGGATGCGCGAGCAGACGCCCCGTCACCGAATCCGGCTGCGCGGCCAGATCGGCGACCGCGCCCTCGGCAACCAGCGTGCCGCCGCGCTTGCCGGCGCCCGGGCCGACGTCGATGATGTGATCGGCGCGGCGAATCGTGTCTTCGTCGTGTTCGACGACGACGAGCGTGTTGCCCTTGTCGCCCAGCTTGCGCAGCGCGTCGAGCAGGATCTGGTTGTCGCGCGGGTGCAGGCCGATGGTCGGCTCGTCGAGCACGTAGCAGACGCCCTGCAGGTTGCTGCCGAGCTGCGCGGCGAGCCGGATGCGCTGCGCTTCGCCGCCCGACAGGCTCGGCGCCGCGCGGTCGAGGCTCAGGTAGCCCAGGCCGACTTCCTCGAGAAACGCGAGGCGGCTGCCGATCTCGCTGACGATGTCGCGCGCGATCTGCGCGTCGCGCCCGGTCAGTTCCAGCGTGTCGATCCAGCGGCGCGTGTCGGACACCGTCCACTGCGCGACCTCGACGATCGGATGCGCGTCGAACGTGACCGCGCGCGCGGACGGATTCAGCCGCGTGCCGTGGCAATCCGGGCACGGCTCGTTGCCGACGCCTTCCGGTTCCTGCTCGTCCGACGGCAAAGTTTGCTCGCGGCCGCGGTCGTCCCCGGCGAGCACCGTGTCGTCGTAGGCGGCGCGCTGTTCGCGCGTGAGCGTGACCCCGGTGCCGACGCAGGTCGTGCACCAGCCGTGCTTGCTGTTGTACGAGAACATCCGCGGGTCGAGTTCCGGGTAGCTCGTGCCGCATACCGGGCACGCACGCTTGACCGACAGCACCTTGACCTCGCCGACGCGCGCGGTCGACCGATCGTTCTGCATCGCGTGATGCAGCCCGTCGAGCGGCGCGAGCAGGTGCATCACGCCCTTGCCGAGTTCGAGCGTCTCGTCGAGCAGACGCCGCAATTCGGCTTCGTTGTCCGGCGACACGACGATGTCGGCCACCGGCAACTCGATCGTGTGCTCGCGGAAGCGGTCGAGCTTCGGCCACGGATCGACCGGCACGAACTCGCCGTCGACGCGCAGATGCGTGCTGCCGCGCGCCTTCGCCCACTTCGCGAGGTCGGTGTACACGCCCTTGCGGTTGACGACGAGCGGCGCGAGAAAGCCGACGTGTTCGTCGCGATGGTCACGCAGCAGTTGCGCGGCGATCGATTCGACGGTTTGCGACGTGACCGGCGTGCCGTCGTGGATGCAATGCTGCAGGCCGAGCTTCACATACAGCAGCCGCAGGAAGTGCCAGACCTCGGACGTGGTCGCGACCGTGCTCTTGCGGCCACCGCGCGACAGCCGCTGCTCGATCGCGACCGTCGGCGGAATGCCGTACACCGCGTCGACTTCCGGCCGCCCGGCCGGCTGCACGATCGAACGCGCATACGCGTTCAGCGATTCGAGATAGCGGCGCTGGCCTTCGTGGAACAGGATGTCGAACGCGAGCGTCGACTTGCCGGAACCCGACACGCCGGTGATCACGTTGAACTTGCCGTGCGGGATGTCGACGTCGAGCGCCTTCAGGTTGTGCTCGCGCGCATTGACGATCCGCACGACGTCCTCGCCTTCGATCGCGCGCCGCTCGCGGGCGGCGTTCAGCACGGTCTGCAACGGCACGCCTTCGTCGGCGAGCGCCGTTTCGGCGTCCATCGCACGGTCGTACTGCAGCAGCGCCGCGCCGGTATGCGATTCGGCGCACGCCTTCACGTCGTCGGGCGTGCCGGCGCACAGCACGAGGCCGCCGCCGTCGCCGCCTTCCGGGCCGAGATCGATCAGCCAGTCGGCCGCGCGGATCACGTCGAGGTTGTGCTCGATCACGATCAGCGAATGGCCGGCCGCGAGCAGCTTGCCGAACGCCTGCATCAGCTTCGCGATGTCGTCGAAGTGCAAGCCGGTGGTCGGCTCGTCGAACATGAACAGCTTCGCGCGCGCAATGCGCGCTTCTTCGCTGGCGACCCGGCGCCCGCCGGCGGCCGCCGCCGATTCGGCGAGGAAGCCGGCCAGCTTCAGCCGCTGCGCCTCGCCGCCCGACAGCGTCGGCACCGGCTGGCCGAGTTTCACGTATTCGAGGCCGACGTCGACGATCGGCTGCAGCACGCGCAGCACCTCCGCGTCGGCCGCGAAGAATGCGGTCGCTTCGCTGACGGTCAGGTCGAGCACGTCGGCGATGCTCAGTGCGCGGCCGTCGCGCTCGATGCGGACTTCCAGAACCTCGGCACGGTAACGGCTGCCGTCGCAATCGGGGCAACGCAGATAGACGTCGCTCAGGAACTGCATCTCGATGTGCTCGAAGCCCGAGCCGCCGCAGGTCGGGCAACGGCCGTCGCCCGAGTTGAAGCTGAACGTGCCGGCGCCGTAGCCGCGCTGCAGCGCAAGCGGCGCCTTCGCGAACAGCTTGCGGATCTCGTCGAACGCGCCGACGTAGCTGGCCGGGTTCGAGCGCGTGGTCTTGCCGATCGGCGATTGATCGACGAACACGACGTCGCCGACCTGATCGGCACCGGTGAGGTTGCGGAACGCGCCCGGCGACTCCGTCGCCTTGCCGTGATGGCGCGCCATCGCCGGATACAGCACGTCCTGCAGCAAGGTCGACTTGCCGGACCCGGACACGCCCGTCACGCAGACGAGCCGCTGCAACGGAATCTCGACCGTCACGTCTCGCAGGTTATGTTCGGTCGCACCTTCCAGCACGATGCGCGGCGTGCTCGCATCGACTAGGCGACGTGCCCAGTTCGACGCATGCGCGACGTGCTTGCGGCCGCCGAGATACTCGCCCGTCAGCGTGTGCGCGGAACGGATGTCGCCCGGCGTGCCGTCGTAGACGATCGTGCCGCCGCGCTCGCCGGGGCCGGGGCCCATGTCGATCAGCCTGTCGGCCGCGAGCATCACCGACGGATCGTGTTCGACGACGACCAGCGTATTGCCCGCGTCGCGCAGCCGCTGCATCGCCTCGACGATCCGCGTGAGGTCGCGCGGATGCAGCCCGATGCTCGGCTCGTCGAGCACGAACAGCGTTTTGGTCAGCGACGTGCCGAGCGCCGTGGTCAGGTTGATCCGCTGCACCTCGCCGCCCGACAGCGTACGGCTCTGACGGTCAAGCGTCAGATAGCCGAGCCCCACGTCGCATAGATACTTCAGGCGTGTGCGCACTTCGGCCAGCAGCAGCTTCAGCGCATCGTCGAGCAGCGCGCTCGGCAGGCTCACTGCGTCGAAGAAGCGGCGAATGCGCTCGATCGGCAGCAACATCAGATCGTGCACCGTCAGGCCCGGCAGCGCTTCGAGCTGCGCGCGCGTCCAGTCGACGCCGCGCGGCATGAAGCGATTGGCCGGCGCGAGCACCGCGTCGGCGTTCGCCTTCGAGCCGAGCCGCCACTGCAGCGATTCGGTCTTCAGGCGCGCGCCGCCGCAGACGTCGCACGGCGTGTAGCTGCGGTACTTCGACAGCAGCACGCGGATATGCATCTTGTACGCTTTCGATTCGAGATAGCCGAAGAAGCGCTTCACGCCATACCACTGGCTCTGCCACTTGCCGTTCCAGTCCGGCGAACCGTTGACCACCCAGTCGCGCTCGGCGTCCGTCAGGTCGGACCACGGCGTGTCGCGCCGGATGTCGGCCTTCGCCGCGTAGCGCATCAGGTCGTCCTGGCATTCCTTCCACGCGGGCGTCTGCATCGGCTTGATCGCGCCGCCGCGCAGCGTCTTGCGCGCGTCCGGAATCACGAGGCCGAGATCGACGCCGATCACGCGGCCGAAGCCGCGGCAGGTTTCGCACGCGCCATAGGCCGAGTTGAACGAGAACAGCGCCGCCTGCGGCTCCGCGTAGCGCAGGTCGCTGTCGGGGTCGTGCAGCCCGGTGGAGAAACGCCAGATCTGCGGCTCGGCGAGCGCGTTTTCCGCTTCCGGCGCGAGCACGTAGACGTTCACGCGGCCGCCGCCGCGCTTCAGCGACGCCTCGATCGCCTCGACCACGCGCACCTTGTCGGTCGGCTGCACGCGGAAGCGGTCGGCCACCACGTCGAGCACCTTGCGCGGCCCCGTGGGCGACGCCACTTCGCGCTGCGCCTGCACGCGCGTGTAGCCGCTCGCGGACAGCCACTGCGCGACTTCGTCCTCGGACGCGCTGTCCGGCAGCTCGACCGGGAACGTGACGACGACGCGCGGATCGTCGGCGCGCGTGCGCTCGACGAGTTCCGCGTAGATCGTCTCGGGCGTGTCATGCCGCACCTGCCGCGCGGTCTGGCGGTCGAACAGCTCGGCCGCACGCGCGTACAGCAGCTTCAGGTGGTCGTTCAGCTCGGTCATCGTGCCGACGGTCGAACGCGAACTGCGGACCGGGTTGGTCTGGTCGATCGCGATCGCCGGCGGCACGCCGTCGACGCGCTCGACCTGCGGTCGGTCCATCCGGTCGAGGAACTGCCGCGCATACGCGCTGAACGTCTCGACGTAGCGCCGCTGCCCTTCCGCGTACAGCGTGTCGAACACGAGGCTCGACTTGCCGGAGCCCGACGGGCCGGTGACGACCGTCATTTCGCCGGTGCGCAGGTCGAGATCGAGATTCTTGAGGTTGTGCTGACGTGCTCCGCGAATGCGGATCAGATTGCTGGATGACAATTTGCCTGCCCGTCTGAATGAGTTAGCCAGAGTTCACGGTGCCGGAATGCTGCGGTGGATGCCCGCAGGCGCGGCGCACGTGCCGCACGGGTCATGCCTGTGCGGCTCGGAGTTCGACGGATACTATACTGTATATTCATACAGTTTTCCATGAACGGGGCAAAGTCCGAAAAGCGGGTCGGATCAGGCCGGCCTCACGTCGTCGGATTGGCCTTGCGCCCTCGCCCCGCCGGCCTGGCCGGAACGGTTCGCCCGTACTCGTTCCACCATGCGGTCAACGCCTTCATGGTCGGCCCGAGGCCGCGCGCCTTCTCGGTGATCGCGTATTCGACGCGTGGCGGCACTTCCGCGAACACCGTGCGTGTCACCAGGCCGTCCGCTTCCAGCTCGCGCAACTGGGCCGTCAGCATGTGCTGCGTGATCCCCGGAATCGCTTTTCGTAGTTCTCCAAACCGATAGACGCGCTGGTTGAGCAGCCACATGATCTCCAGCTTCCACTTGCCTGAAAGCAGGGCGAACGCTCGCCGCATCTCTTCATGCATGTTCACTTCGTCGGCGTCATTAGTCATCTTTTCCATACCAACAGACAGAAAATCATCCTACTTGCGGGAGTTCATCTTAGACGACATTCTTGCACCACGTCGATGTCGACGAACTTCAAGATCCCGCACCAAATGTTCGAAAACTACGCATACTGGCTCAGCACTGCCCTGCTGTCGCTGCTCTATCTGGCGTCCGCGGCGCTGTACGTCGTCAAGCGCAGCCAGGTCCGCGACACCCTCGCCGGATTCGGTTATCCCGCGTATCTCGTGCCGCTGCTGACCGTCGCGAAGATTCTCGCGGTAGCGGCCATCCTCACGCGCGTCGGCGTGCCGCTCAGCGATCTCGCCTACGCGGGC
Source organism: Burkholderia sp. JKS000303 (assembly GCF_002563755.1). NCBI lineage: Bacteria > Pseudomonadati > Pseudomonadota > Betaproteobacteria > Burkholderiales > Burkholderiaceae > Burkholderia > Burkholderia sp. JKS000303. Next base: position 300,325 of record NZ_PDBZ01000002.1, on the reverse strand, counting down.
ATCTTCTATCACCTGCTGCTCTCGGCACTCGCCCACATCGGCGTTCGCAAGCCGCGCGGCGCGTTGCCGGCCGCAATCGGCCTCGTCTGTCTCGTCGTTTCATTCACCACGCAAAACGCAGCGCGCGAGATCCCGTCGCCTTATGGTGTCGTCGCGACGCTGCGTCACGCAATCGTTAGTTGAAGGAGAACCTCATGGCCCGACTCAGCGGGAAAATTGCCATCGTCACGGGCGCCGGCCGCGGCATCGGACGCGCCACCGCAAAACGGTTCGCAGCCGAAGGCGCAACGGTAGCGGTCGTGTCGCTCACACCGGCCAACGTCGAGGCGGTCGTCGCCGACATCGAAGCCGCCGGCGGCAATGCGCTCGGCGTCCCTTGCGATCTCGGCAGCGCCGACCAGATCGACGCTGCCGTCGACAAGATCGCCGCAACCTGCGGCGGTATCGACATACTCGTCAACAACGCGTTCGATCCGTCCGCGCCGTTCTCGTCGATCGCCGAGCTATCGGTGGAGAAACTGCAAAGAAACTTCGACCTCGGACCCATCGCGTACCTGAGGATGATGCAGGCAGCCTATCCGCACTTGAAAGCAAGCGGCGAAGGCCGCGTGATCAACTTCGGCTCGATGGCCGGCGTCATGGGTCTCGCGGGGTACGGTCCATACAACATGGCGAAAGAAGCGATACGCGCATTGACGAGAACCGCCGCGCGAGAATGGGCCGCCGACAAGATCACGGTCAATAACGTGTTGCCGTTGGCGCAGACGTGGGGCGAGAGCGCCAATGTGCCACCGCCGACCAACCCGCTGGGCCGCTTCGGCACGCCCGACGAAGACATCGCGCCAGTCGTCCTGTTCCTCGCCAGCAAGGACGCACAGTTCTTGACCGGCTACAGCCTCACGCCGGATGGCGGCTCGATCATCGACAGCGCACGCTGAACGACGCTCGACAGCAGTCGCGCGTCGCTACGGCGCGCGACCCTGCATTCGAAGCCGTATGCCGCACACGCATCACGCGATGCCGATACGGCATCGCACGAACCGCGTCGTCGCTTATGATCGGCGTCCGCGAATCCTGTCGCGCTACGTCACACCAGACGCTCCCCGTCGACGCATCTGCTCGACACCCAATCAGCCCTACCCGTCACGATTCATATTCCCATGCAGGTTACTCCGCATACGACACGACGATTCCACTCACGCCTCCGCGTGCCCCTCTTGCTGGCTGCCATGACCGCCTGTTTGACGGCCGTGGCCGCACCCACCCCCATTCCCGAACCGCCAACCATTCAAGCCGTGTCATGGCTGGTCGTCGACGGCGAATCGGAGCAAATACTCGCCGAGCACAACGCGGACGCGCAACGTCAGCCCGCGTCGCTCACCAAGCTCATGACCGCGTACATCGTGCTCCGCGCGTTGCGCGACGGAACGCTGAGCCGCGACGAGAAGGTGACAGTTGGCGCTCCCGACGTGGCGGAAGTCGGCAGCGACGAAGCGCGGATGTATCTGGTCCCCGGGCAGCACGTCGCGGTGAAGGACCTGATCCAGGGCCTGATCGTCGCGTCGGCGAACGATGCGGCGCTTGTGCTGGCCGAACGGGTCGGCGGTTCGCTGCCCGGCTTCGAGCAAATGATGAACGACACCGCTCGGCAGATCGGCATGCAGCACACGCGTTTCACGACCCCGTCGGGCATCACCACGCGGGGCAATCACTCGACCGCCCGCGATCTGTCGACGCTGGCGCTGCGTCTCACGCGGGACTTCCCGGAATACTACGGATACTCGTCCGAGCAACACTTCTCGTACGGACGCTTCGCGAAGCGCAACAAGAACTGGCTGCTGGGCATGGATCCGTCCGTGGACGGCCTGAAGACGGGGCATACCGCGGCCGCCGGCTATTGCATCGTCGCGACCGCGAGCCGGCCGCAGCAAGCCCCCGTGATGAAGCGCCGCGTGTTCGCGGTGGTCCTGGGCGCGCCTACCGCGGCGGCAAGAATCGCGGGCGCCGCCCGGCTGCTGAACGACGCGTTTTCGTCGTACAAGGATTACCCTGCGACACCCGCGTCCGGACACCATTACGTCACGCGCGCATCCGGGCCGCGCACTGGTGATACGGGGGGAACCTGATCGCATAGCGAGGCGCGTGAATAGCGCATCGGCAGGCACGAGGGATGAGCCGCGCCATCGACGCCGGCCCATCCGGAAACCGGCTCAACCGCCAGCCGCCGTCGCATGAGCAATGCAGGTCCGCGCGAGCACGTCGGTCGGATCGATCAACGTCGCCCGACTGCCGTTCGGCGTCACGTATTCGCCGCCAGGAAGCAGAAGCGGCAGCTCCGTACATCCGAGCACGATCACGCTCACGCCATCGGCAATCAGGGCGTCGATAGCAGCACCGATATCTTCCTCGCACTGTCCGGTCGTAAAACCGGCCTTCACACCGTACTGCCCATAGATCGCTTCCATCACGCGCGCCTGCAGCGCCGGCACCGGCGCCACCTGCTCGAGCCCTTGCGACGCCAGCGCCTTCTGGTAGACGCCGCTGGCGATCGTGCCGGACGTCGCCAGCACGCCGACCCGTCGCAGCGACGGACAGGTGTCGCGCAAATACGCGACCGTGACGGTCAGCATGTTCACGATCGGGATCCCGAGGTACGGCTGGATCCGCTCGACGAACGCATGCGCGGTGTTGCACGGAATCGCGATGACGTCGGCGTCGCCGTCTTCGAGCTTCTTGCATGTCGCGTACAGCGAGATCGTCGGGTCCGCGCCGGTGCCCACCAGGTTCTCGGTGCGATCCGGAATCTGCGGATTCTGTTCGACCAGCAGCTTGACGTGTTCCTGATCACGCGACGCCGGGGTATTGCGAACGATCTTGTTCAGAAAGTCGACCGTCGCGGCCGGCCCGACACCGCCGACCACACCGATCTTGAACGTCGCGGCGCGCGAACCGGACGGCCCCGTCACCGCGTATTGCGCATACGCGAGATTCGAATCCACGAGCGGCACGCGCTGCGCGCCGATTTCGTCGGCGACGAGCGCGATCTCGGTCAGCCCGGGAACGATCACCTGTACGCCCTGATCGGCCAGATCCTCGCACGCGCGACGCAACAGCTCGACCGGCCGGCCCCGCAGATTGCCGCGCTTGATGCCATCGGCGCCATAGATGGCTTCGGTCACGAGGTCGAGCCCGTCGTGCAAGCGCGGATGCACGATCTCGAATTGCGGCGCCGGGAAATACGCGTCGAAGAGCCCGCTGTTGCGCACGTAGTCGGAAGCCAGCACGCCGATGCGCGTCGCGCGAGGATACTTGCGCTGCACGTGGCAGCGCACGGCCTCGACGATATCCACGATCTGCAGGCGCGTATTCGCCTTCAGTTCGTCGACGAACGTGTGACTCAGGAAGCACGGCAGCACGACGGTCGTCACGCCGCGCTTCTCGAACGCGCGGATCATGTCGAACACGTACAGCTTGCGTTCGGTGGTCGCGGCGCTGCCCGCGCCGGAACCCTTGAACGGATACTGCTCGAAGATCAGATCGACATGCTCCTCGTCGGACGATGCAGGCGTCGCCTTCACCATCTTGAAGAACACGTCGGCGCTGCCGAGCGGCCCGAGCCCGCCGACCACGCCGAATTTTTGCCGAGCGTTCACGAGATCCGCGCGCATCATGCATTCAGCTCCGGCTGGTCGAACACCGCGCCTTTCGTCTTCGCGGCTCGCGCACTTTCCCATTTCGCGATCACGGCCGTCGCGACGCTGTTGCCGATGACGTTCGTCATCGTGCGACCCATGTCGAGAATCTGGTCGATCGCGAGCACCATCGCGACGCCCGCAACCGGCAGATGGAACATCGGCGCGACGGCCGCCACCACGACCACCGAGCCGCGCGGCACGCTTGCCATGCCCTTGCTGCTCAACATCAGCACCAGCAGCATGAAGATCTGCTCCGACAGCGGCATGTGCACGCCGAACGCCTGCGCGATGAAGATGGCCGCGAATGCCTGATACATCATCGAACCGTCGAGGTTGAACGCGTAGCCCAGCGGCAGCGTGAAGCCCACCACCTTCTTGTCGACGCCGAACTTCTCGAGCTGCTCGGTCAGGCGCGGATAGGCCGCCTCGCTGCTCGCGGTCGAGAACGCGATCAGCGCGGGTTCACGCACCGCTTTCAGCAGGCTGCCGACGCGTCGCCCCAGAAACACGTAGCCCGCGCCGACGAGGATCGTCCACAGGACCAACAGCCCGAGGTAGAACGAGCCGATCAGCTTGCCGTACGTGTAGATCACGTCGAGCCCGCGCAGCGTGACCGACGACGCGATCGCACCGAACACGCCGACCGGCGCCGCGCGCATCACGTAGTTCGTCAGACGCAGCATCACCGGCACCATCCCGTCGATCGACTGGATGACCACGCCGACCCGCTTGTCGCGCTTCAGCGCGCTGAGTGCGATGCCGAGAAAGACCGAGAACACCAGGATCTGCAGGATGTCGTTGCGCGCCATCGCATCGAGCAGGCTGGTCGGGAACGCGTGCGTGATCACGTCCCTGGCGTTCAGGGCGGCCGTATTCAACCCGGTGTTGACCTCGCCGGCAGTTTCCGTGAGGTTCAGCCCGGCGCCCGGCTGCAGCGCGTTCGCCATGAGAAGGCCGAGGCTCAGCGAAATCAGCGACGCACAGACGAACCAGCCGACCGAGCGAAGGCCGATGCGGCCGACGTCCTCGCCGCTGTCCATCCCGGCCAGGCCGGAAACGAGCGTGACGAAGACCAGCGGCGCGATGATCATCTTGATCAGGCGCAGGAAGATATCGGTGACGATCGAGAAATAGCCGGCGACCGCCTTGAGCGTGCCGGGGTCCGAGATGTTCGCGTGACAGGCATAACCGGCGATGACGCCGACGATCATGCCGATGGCGATGTTTAAGGTAAGGCGATTTTTCATGTCCATTCGTCCTTGGGTGGCGCCCGGCCGCCAAAGCGGCGCACGCGCTGCGAAGAGGGCCGCGCGACGCCGGTCGCGCGTCACTTTTGCCGTTGGAACGAATGGTAGGGAGGGGCGATCAATCCGTGATGCCGGTACTACATGGCGGTATGCGAGTCTCGCATAAGGCGGGAAAACCCTATAGCCGCGCAGGCGCCGCGCGCAGATGCTGCCAGAGCTTCTCCAGGAATTCGCTGCGATTGGACGCGTCCCGATAGACGCGCAACTCGACGTCGAGATTCCACGCCGCCGGCCCGGCCGGGACGAGTTCGCCGGCCGCCAGTTCGGCCGCGATCGCGCTGCGGGGCAGCCACGCCACGCCCTCGCCCTCCATCACGAGCTTTTTCAGCACTTCGGCCATATCCGACTCGTAGTGCAACCGCAAGGCCGGCGCATCCGATGCACGGTCGAGTAGGAGCGCCAGACACCGGCCGAAGTAGCTGGTTTCCGTGTACGAAATGAGCGGCAGCGGGTTCTGTTTCGTTCCGGGAAGGCGGAACGCGGGCGCCGAGCGGCGGTTCGGGCGGCACGCCGGCATCAGCGTGTCGATGCCGACCGTCAGGTGCTCGTACCTGACCGGGTCGAGATGAAGCGGAAGCTCCGGATGGTGATAGGCGAACATGAGCTCGCAGTTGCCGTTGACGAGCATCAGGATCGAGTCATGGACGTTCGTCGGAATGACGCGCGCGCGCACCTCGCCGACATGCGGCGCCAGCGCCTTGAGCCAGGTCGGCAGGAAGCTCAGCGCAATCGTATGGCCGGCGGCAATCTGTAGGCTCTTACCCGCGATCCGCTGCTCGGTGCGGATGATCGCGCGGGTGTCGAACAAGCGGCTGAGCACGTCTTCCGCGGTTTCGCGAAACAGCCGGCCCGCCGGCGTCAGCACCGGCGGAAAGCTGCTGCGATCGATCAGTTCCGCGCCGATCCACTGTTCGAGCGACTGAATGCGACGGCTGAAGCCCGATTGCGTGACATTGCGAAATTCAGCCGCCCGGGAAAAACTTTGATATTGGGCGAGGGCGAGGAAATCCTCGATCCATTTGATTTCCATGTTGGCCTTGGAGGTGCGCGGGTGGACCGGCCCGCGCATCACCCGAGTCATGGCGATGCACGTGCCGACGGACGCCTCCATTGTATGATCCGGCGAAGCAGGCGACGCGAGCCGCCCGAACGCACGAAGCCCTACAACCGCTGCATCGTCGACACCAGCGCCGCGTCATCCCCGGCCGCCGCCGGCCCGACCTGCGCGGCCTCGCGCTTCCGGCGTTGCGGCCCGAGCCCGTTCCCGCCCGAGCTCCGCCGCGTCGCATGCCGCTCGATGACCCGCTGCAGCAGGCAGAACACGCACAGCAGCGCACCGATCACGATCCGCGTCCACCACGAACTCAGTGTGCCGTCGAACGTGATCAGCACCTGGATCGTGCCGAGGATGCCGACACCGAACACCGATCCGATCACGTACCCCACGCCGCCCGTGAGCAGCGTACCGCCGATCACGGTCGCGGCGATCGCGTCGAGTTCCATCCCCTGCGCCTGCAACCCGTAGCCGGACAGCACGTACAGCGTGAACACCACGCCGCCGAGCGCCGAACAGAAGCCGCTCAGCGCATAGACGCCGATCTTCGTGCGCGCGACCGGCAACCCCATCAGCAGTGCCGAGCGCTCGTTGCCGCCGATTGCATACACGTTGCGGCCGAAGCGCGTGAAATGCGCGACGTAGAGCGCCGCGGCGAGCGTCGCGAGCGCGATCAGCGCGCCGGCGCTCAGCATCCCGCCGCCGACCGGCACGCTGACGGCCGCGAGCGCATGAAACGTCGGCTCGTTGATCGTGATCGACTGCGTCGTGATCAGGAAGCACGCGCCGCGCGCGAGAAACATCCCGGCCAGCGTGACGATGAACGGCTGCAGCCGGAAGATGTGAATCAGTGCGCCCATCGCGGCGCCGTACAGCGCACCGAACGCGAGCACGAGCGGCACGATCACCCACACCGGCCAGTGCAGCCGCTCGGCGCCGACCGCGCAGAGGATCGTTGTCAGCGCAACGACGGCGCCGACCGACAGGTCGATGCCGCCCGACACGATCACGAACGTCATCCCGATCGCGACGATCAGCAGAAACGCGTTGTCGACCAGCAGCCCGGTGAGCACCTGCATCGAGAAGAAGCCCGTGTACATCACGGATCCGAAGCCGAACAGCGCGATGAACAGCACGATCGTGACGACGATCGGCAGCGTGCGCGGGTCGGCCAGCCGTGCGAGGAATCGGTTCATCGCGGCGTGGCTCCGGTAGTGGCGCGTGCCCGCGCGGAAGGCAGCAGCCGCGTCGCGTGGCGGACCACGAGTGCGCGCGCCGCGTCCGACTGGATCAGCGTCACGACGATCACGACGATGGCCTTCACGACGAGCGTCGCCTCGGGCGGCACGCCGATCGAATAGGTCGTGTAGGTGAGCGTCTGGATGATCAGCGCGCCGAGCACGGAACCCGCCAGGCTGAAGCGGCCGCCGAGCAGCGACGTGCCGCCGAGCGTCACCGCGAGGATCGCGTCGAGTTCGAGCAGCAGCCCCGCGTTATTGCCGTCGGCGCTGCGCACGTTCGAGCTGGCGATGATCCCCGCGAGCGCCGACATCACGCCCGAGCACAGATACACGCCGAACACGATGGCGCCCGCGCGCAGCCCCACGAGCCGCGTCGCGACCGGGTTCACGCCGATCGCGCGGATGAAGAGGCCGAGCGCCGTGCGGTTCACCAGCAGCGCGGTCGCCGCGATCGTCGCGATCGCGATCCACACCGAGCACGGCACGGCCGCGAGATAGCCGCCGCCGAGCTCGAGGTAGCCGGGCGCGCCGATCGGAATGATTTGCCCGCCCGTGAGCAACTGCGCGACGCCGCGCCCGGCGACCATCAGGATCAGCGTCGCGATGATCGGCTGCATCCCGACGAACGCGACGAGCACGCCGTTCCACGCACCCGCGAGCAACCCGACGCCGAGTGCGGCGGCCAGCGCCGCGCCGAGCCGCGTCGGATCGCCGTCGAGCACGATCGCCGCGGCCGCGCCGGCGATCGCGACGATGGCGCCGACCGAGATGTCGATTCCGCGCGTCGCGATCACGAGCGTCATCCCGAGCGACACGATCACCAGCGGCGCCGCGCGGTTCAGGATGTCGATCGGCGCGCCGAACAGGTGGCCGTCGAGCAGCGTGATCGACAGGAAGCCCGGCCGGTGCGCGACGTCGAGCGCGAACAGCAGCACCAGCGTCAGCACCGGCCACACGAGCGGATGACGAAGCAACGTACGAAGCCGCATCATGACCGGCCTCCCGCAATCAGTTGATAGACCTGTTCCTCGGACGCGTCGCCGCCGCTCAGTTCGGCCACCTTGCGGCGGTCGCGCAACACCGCGATCCGGTGGCTCACGCGCACGACTTCGCTGATTTCCGACGAGATGAACAGGATCGCGAGGCCCTGTGCGCACAGCGCGAGCACGCGCTCCATGATGTCGAATTTCGCGGCGACGTCGATCCCGCGCGTCGGCTCGTCGAGGATCAGCAGCTTCGGTTCCGTCGCGAGCCAGCGCGCGAGCAGCACCTTCTGCTGGTTGCCGCCCGACAGCAGCCCGATCGGCTGCTCCGCGTCGCGCGCCTTGATGCCGAGCCGCGCGATGTACGTGTCGGCCAGCTCGCGCTGCCGCGCGCGGCCGATCAAGCGCCACCAGCCGCGCCGCGCCTGCAGCGCGAGGATGATGTTCTCGCGGATCGACAGCGCGGCGACGATGCCCTCCTTCTTGCGATCCTCCGGGCAATACGCGATGCCGTTGCGCACCGCGTCGTGCGGCGACGCGAGCCGCTTGCGCGCGCCGTCGATCTCGATCGCGCCGGTATCCGTGCGCTCGGCGGCAAACGCGAGCCGCGCGGTTTCGGTGCGGCCCGAGCCGAGCAGCCCGGCCAGCCCGACGATTTCGCCGGGCCGCACGTCGAGATCGAGCGGGCTCATCATCCCGCGCCGGCCGACCTGCTGCATCGACAGGAACGGCGCGGCCGCGCCCGCGTCAGTCGACACCGCCGCCGCACCGGCCTGCAGCGTGCCGGACATCGGTTCGCGGCCGGTCATCTTCGCGACCAGCACGTCGACCGGCAGGTCGCGCGCGAGATACTCGCCTTCGCGCTCGCCGTTGCGCATCACCGTGATCCGGTCGGACACCGCATAGGTCTGTTCGAGAAAGTGCGTGACGAACAGGATCGCGATGCCCGACGCCTTCAGCCGGCGCAGCACGTCGAAGAGCCGCGCGACCTCGCCGTCGTCGAGGCTCGACGTCGGTTCGTCGAGAATCAGCACGCGCGCGTCGACCGACACGGCCCGCGCGATCGCGACCATCTGCTGCACCGCGATCGGATACGCATCGAGCGAGCGCGTGACGTCGAGCGACAGGTCCAGTTCGGCGAGCGCGTCGCGCGCACGCGCGTGGATCGTCTTCCAGTCGATCGCGCCGCGCCGCATCGGCTGGCGGCCCGCGAAGATGTTCTCGGCGACCGACAGGTTCGCGCACAGGTTCACTTCCTGGTACAGCGTCTGGATCCCGGCCGCCTCGGCCTCGCGCGGCGCGGCGAAGCGCACCGGCGTGCCGCCGACGCGAATCTCGCCCGCATCGTGCGCATGCACGCCGGTGAGCACGTTGATCAACGTCGATTTGCCCGCGCCGTTCTGGCCCATCAGCGCGTGGATCTCGCCCGGAAACAGCCGGAAGCTCACGCGCTGCAGCGCGCTGACACCCGGAAACGCCTTGTCGATGTCGATCATCTCGACCACCGGCGGATTCGTCATGGATGCGCCCTCGATTCGAAGAGGTGGCCGGGCGGCGGCAGCCATGCCGACGCCCGCGCGGACATCGCTATCCGCCCGCTCAGTACTTGCGGGTCGGCAGCACCTGCGCCGCGACGTTCATCGGGAACACGGTCTCGTTCGTCACGATGCGTTTCGGCAACGACTTGCCGGCGACCACGTCCTTCACGGCCGTCATCAGTTGCGGGCCGAGCAGCGGGCTGCATTCGACGTCGACGTTGATCTTGCCCGCGACCATCGCCTGGAAGCCGCCCTTGGTCGCGTCGAACGACACGACGCTCACGTCCTTGCCGGGCTTGATGCCGGCCTCTTCCATCGCCTGGATCGCGCCGAGCGCCATGTCGTCGTTGTGCGCGTAGACGACGTTGATCTGCTTGCCGTAGGTCTTCGCGAACGCTTCCATCACCTGCTTGCCGCCCGCGAGCGTGAAGTCGCCGCTTTGCGATGCGATCACCTTGAACTTCGGATTGCTCTTGATCACCTCGAGCAGGCCCGCGCGGCGATCGTTGGCCGGCGCCGAGCCGACCGTGCCCTGCAGCTCGACGATGTTGATCGGGCCCGGGTCGTTCTTGTAGCGCTCTTCCATCCAGTGGCCCGCGCGCCGCCCCTCTTCGAGGAAGTCGGAGCCGATCATCGTCACGTACAGTGACGGATCCTTCACGTCGACGCCGCGATCGGTCAGGATCACCGGAATGTGCGCGGCCTTCGCTTCGGTCAGCACCGGCTCCCAGCCCGATTCGACGACCGGCGAGAACGCGATCACGTCGACCTTCTGCGCGATGAACGAGCGGATCGCGCGAATCTGGTTCTCCTGCTTTTGCTGCGCATCCGAGAATTTCAGGTTGATGCCGGCGTCCTTCGCGGCGCTCTTCACCGACACGGTGTTCGCGGTGCGCCACGCGCTTTCCGCGCCGACCTGCGAGAACCCGAGCGTGATCGGCTTTTGCTGCGCGTACGCGCCGCTTGCCAGCAGCGTCGCCGCGGCGACGAGCGCGCCGGCCGCCAGCTTCCTGATGAATGTCATGGTCCGTCTCCGATGATGTCGTTGTATGCCGCGGCGCCGGCGTTGCGCGGTGTGCTGTGCTGCGCTGTTCTGTTTCTGCGTGGCGCGGATGCGGGTCGGGGCAGCGGCCGGCGCGTGCGGCCGGCCGGTCGATGCGCCCCGGATCAGTCTAGGTACAAGCCCGATAACCTTCCAATGAAATATTGGATTGAAGCGATATCGGTATCGGCATACGTATAAACACCTAAGCGCATGCCGGTGCCGCGCGCGTCGATCGCGCTGACCATATTGAAATCCCGGTGCTTGCAGTACCGGAACGTGCCGGGCGCATGGCTGCCCCGCGGCGACCGCAAACACCGGCGCTGGCCACGGCGAACTCGGCGAGACGCGTCGCCGGGCCCGGGCGTCGTGCGTGCCGGCGTTCGGGTGTCAGGGGAAGATCGGCGTCGTCGGCTCGCCGCCTTCCATATCCGCCATCGGAAAATGCTGGGCGACCATCTGCTCGATTTCCTGTTCGCGCAATGCCGGCACGTCGGCCATGATCAGGATCTGGCCATCCCGTATCGCGTCGCGAAAGCGCTGGAGTCGCGCGTTCGGCTCGGCGATGCCGATCATCGCGGCCGTCCACGCCCCGAAGCCCGCTCCCGCCAACGTCAACGCGACGACGGCGCCGCCCGCGATCACGAGCTCCGCGGGCGGGAACACGAGCGCGACGAGGCCGACCAGTGCGCCCGTCGCACCGCCGAGTGCGGCGCCGCGCTCGAGCGCGTGCACGACATCGCTGCTTTGCAGCAACGACGCTTCGGGCAACTGATCGAGTGTGACGCTGTGATCGGCGAGAACGTGGATATGGCGCCAGGTGATGCGCATGCGCAGCAAATCATCGACGATCGCCTTCGCCATCTGCGTATCAGGTACGAGGAAATAAAGGCGTCTCATGTCGGCACCCCTTCTTTTGCCAGAAACGCGTCCCCGAGCGGGGACTGCTTTTCATTCTATGCCAGCATCGGCGATGCGGTTATCGCACGCGTCGCATACCCGATGCGTTGCATCCGCGGCAGCCGCTATCCGCGCTTGCGAAGCGGCGCCAGCAAGTCGCGCAAGCCGTTGTGGTCGATTTCGTGCATCAGGGCGAGTTGCCGGCCGATTTCACCGTGCGGGAACCCTTCGCGGGCCAGCCAGTTGAGGTAGTTTCCGGGCAGGTCGGCAATGAGTCGGCCCTTGTATTTTCCGAAGGGCATGGTGACAGTGACGAGGCACTCGAGGTCTGGGGATCGCATGCGGCTATTGTGCACGGCTTTCTGCCTCCGGCGGGCATCTCATCGAACGGGCACAGCGGATTTCCCGGCCGTCTTCCGGCCTGCTAGACTGAAATTTCCCCCAAGCTCTCCATGGAGGGAATCATGATGTCCATCTACGTCGTGAAGACCGGCGAGCAATTCCTCTGCACCGCCGAGGACGGCGACATCGGCATGGCACCGGCGGTGGAAGATGCCACGTCCTTCCGGTCGTATGAGGAAGCAGAAGAAGCGGCGCACACGCATGCCGACCCCGGATACGAAATCGTCGCCGTCTGCATGATCAGACACTGACGCGGCATGGCGGCTTCCGGCCGACCGCGGGCGCCGATGGACCCACGCCATCGGCACCCGCAACCCGGTCGGAAGCACGGTCTCGGGCATCAGACCCGCACAAAATGATCTCGGGATATTACCGACAGCAGGCTGACAGCCGGATGGCGTGCGCGCCCGGCATCGTTCCTGCCTCGACGCGGCACTCGGCCCCGTCGCCACGAAACCCTTTTCCATCAAGTATTTGCACGCACCGGGCCGACCGCGGCGACATCGCCCGCGCCGCGCCCGCAAGACGGCAAACGCTGCGCCGCAGCGTCCCCCGCACCGCCCTGTCCGATCCCGCTATTTTTCGAAATCGAGGGTTACCCCCTTGTAATTCTCATTGCCCGGACCTTCCACTAAATTGAAGGCGTCCCCAGCGCAACGAGGTGAAAACATGAATGCGAAATCATGGGCCGTCATCGGCTCGGGCGTGCTGCTCGCAGGCCTTTCGGTGCAACCGGCCATGGCCGGCGTGTCGATCGGCTTCGGCATCGCGGCGCCCGCCCCCGTCTATGTCGCGCCGGCGCCCGTGTACGTCGCGCCGCCGCCTCCGGTCATGTATGCGCCGCCCGTCGTGGCCGCGCCCGTGATGGTGCCGACCATCGGCATCGCGCTCGGCTGGCACGGCGACCGCTACTGGGACGGCCGTCGCTGGTGGGGACGGCGCGAGTGGGGCGCGCGCCGCCGCTGGTAAGCCGGTCCGCGCCGACGCGGCAGTCGCTTCGGCGCGCCGGTTGCGTCTCCCGTGCCGTCGGTGCGGGTCCGGCGTCGATGACGGCCGTTACGCCGCATGCGCTCGCACGCGGCGTCGGCCCGTCACCGCCGACGACGCCATCGCGCTCGCAGCGATCGCGCAACGACTGTCAATCCGCGTAACCGGCCGCCCGTAGGTAGCGCGGCCGGCACACGCGTGAGCGGAGCGACACCGTCCTTCATCGCATCCGCCCATCCCTCTATCAGGAGTCCTTTCATGCCAGCCCGTAGCGCGATGCGATGCCCGTCCAGGAGGCCGACATGAGCGAACCGAACCCGGCCCCGCCGACGCAGCATCGCGCGCGCCGCTGGATCGTCATCGGCGTGCTCGCCGTGCCGATCGCGTTGATCGTCTTTCATCTGCTGCACCGCACGAAGCCGGTGCGCGCGAACCCGGCGCAGGTCGTCGGCGTCGCGACCGCGTCGACGGGCGACATGCCGGTCGTGCTGAACGAGCTCGGCACGGTCACGCCGGTCGCGACCGTGACGGTCCTGCCGCAACTGAGCGGCTATCTGACCGAAGTCGGCTATCACGAAGGCGAGGAAGTCGCCAAAGGCCAGTTCCTCGCGCAGATCGACCCGCGCCAGTACCAGATCAGCAAGCAGCAGGCGCAGGCGCAGCTCGCAAAGGACCAGGCGAGTCTCGCGCAAGCGCGCGCCGATCTCGCCCGCTACGCACAGCTTGCGCAGAACAAGTCGATCGCCGCGCAGACCTACCAGGACGCGCAGTTCACCGTACAGCAGGACGAAGCGGCGACCCAGGCGGACCGCGCGAACATCGCGCAATACGATCTCGACCTCGCGTATTGCCACATCACCGCACCGGTGGCCGGCCGTGTCGGCCTGCGGCTCGTCGATCCGGGCAACTACGTGACGTCGTCGAGCACGACCGGCATCGTCGTGATCACGCAGATGAAACCGATGACCGTGCAGTTCACGGTGCCGCAGAACGCGCTGTCGTCCGTGATCCGGCGCGTCGGCGCGGGCGCGAAGCTGCCGGTCACCGTCTATTCGAGCGACGACGACAAGCAGGTCGCCACCGGCACGCTGTACGCGATCGGCAACCAGATGGCGACCGCGACCGGCACCGTCACGCTGCGCGCGACCTTCGCGAACGACGACGAAGCGCTGTTCCCGAACGAATTCGTCAACGTGCGGCTCGGCGTCGACACGCTGCACGGCGCGGTGCTCGTGCCGACCGCCGCGGTGCAGAGCGGCGCGCCGGGCGACTACGTGTACCTGGTCAATGCGAACCGGACGGTGTCGGTGCACAAGGTCACGCTCGGCCCCAGCGACGGCCGCACCACGGCGATCGTCGCGGGGCTGGCGGCAGGCCAGCAGGTCGTGACCGACGGCGTCGACCGGCTCAGCGACGGCGCGGCGATCCGCATCGCGGCGCCCCGCGCGGGCAGCGCGGGCGGCGCGAGTGGCACCCAACCGGCGTCCGGCGCGGCGGCAGCGCCGGCGGCATCCCATGCCCACCGGCCGGCCGCGGCCGGCGCGGCATCCGGCGCAGCGTGACGCGACGCGGCAACCGATCCGATGAATATCTCCCGCCTCTTCATCCTGCGGCCCGTCGCGACGCTGCTGCTGACGATCGCGCTCGTGCTGACCGGCGCGGTCGCGGTCCGGTTCCTGCCGGTGTCGTCGCTGCCCGACGTCGACTATCCGACGATCCAGGTGCAGACCTTCTACCCCGGCGCGAGCCCCGACGTGATGGCGACGACCGTCACCGCGCCGCTCGAGGTCCAGCTCGGCGAGATTCCCGGGCTGCAGCAGATGATCTCGTACAGCTCGGAAGGCGCGTCGGTCATCACGCTGCAGTTCGACCTGTCGGTCAGCCTCGACGTCGCCGAGCAGAACGTGCAGCAAGCGATCAACGCGGCGAACAGCTACCTGCCGAGCGGCCTGCCCGCGCCGCCGACGTATGCGAAGGTGAACCCGGCCGACCAGCCCGTGCTCACGCTCGCGGTCACGTCGAACTCGATGTCGCTCACGCAGTTGCAGGACACCGCGAACAACCGGCTCGCCACCAAGATCTCCGAAGTGCCGGGCGTCGGCCTCGTCACGACGGCGGGCGGCCACGTGCCGGCCGTGCGCGTCGAAGCCGACCCGCACAAGCTCGCCGCGTACGGGCTGAGCATGGACGACCTGCGCACGCTGCTCGCGAACGTGAACGTCAGCCAGCCGAAGGGCAACTTCGACGGCCCCGACCTCGACTACACGATCAACTCGAACGACCAGATCACCGACCCGAGCGCGTATCTCGGCACGGTGATCGCGTACCAGAACGGCGCGCCGGTGTTCCTGCGCGACGTGGCCCGCGTGTCGCAGGCGCCGCAGGACGTCGAGCGCGGCGCGTGGCTGAACCGCACGCCCGCGATCGTGCTGAACGTGCAGCGCCAGCCGGGCGCGAACGTGATCGCGACCGTCGACCAGATCAAGCAGCAGCTTCCGGCGCTCGAAGCGACGCTGCCGGCCGGCATGCACGTGCAGATCGTCGGCGACGGCACCGGCGTGATCCGCGCGTCGGTGTTCGATGCCGCGACCGAGCTGGTGCTCGCCGTCGCGCTCGTCGTGCTGGTGATCTTCGTCTTCCTGCGCAACCTGCCCGCGACGCTGATCCCGAGCATCGCGGTGCCGGTATCGCTGATCGGCACGGTCGCCGCGATGGTCGAGCTGCACTACTCGATCGACAACCTGTCGCTGATGGCGCTGATCATCGCGACCGGCTTCGTCGTCGACGATTCGATCGTGATGATCGAGAACATCGTGCGCTACATCGAGCAAGGCATGCCGCCGCTCGACGCCGCGTTGAAGGGCGCCGGCCAGATCGGCTTCACGATCCTGTCGCTGACGGTGTCGCTGATCGCGGTGCTGATTCCGCTGCTCTTCATGGGCGGCGTGATCGGCCGCCTGTTCAGCGAATTCGCGGTCACGCTCGCGGTGACGATCCTGATTTCGGCGGTGGTGTCGCTGACGGTCGTGCCGATGCTGTGCGCGCGCATCCTGCGGCCGCATGCGGAAGCGCAGTCGCATGCCAGCCGCTTCGAGCGCGTCAGCGAACGGCTGTTCGACCGCACGCTCGGCGCGTACGAACGCGCGCTGACCTGGGTGCTGCGGCACCAGACGCTGACGCTCGTCGTCGCGCTCGTGACGCTCGCGCTGACGCTGATCCTCTACATCGCGATTCCGAAAGGGCTGTTCCCGGTGCAGGACGTCGGCACGATCCAGGGGATCAGCGTGGCCGACACGTCGGTGTCGTACGCGGCGATGGTCGAGCGCCAGTCGCAACTGGCGGACGCATTGCTCAAGGATCCGGACGTCGCGTCGCTCACGTCGTACGTCGGCATCGACGGCGTGAACGCGACGCTCAACAACGGCCGCTTCCTGATCAACCTGCGCGCGCACGGCGACCGCTCGGCCAGCGCGGAAACCATCGCGCGGCGGCTCCAGCAGGAAACGGCCGGCGTGCCGGGCGTGCGGCTCTATCTGCAGCCGGTGCAGGACCTGACGCTCGACACGACGCTGTCGCCGAACCAGTACCGCTTCGTGCTGCGCGGCCCGAGCCGGCAGACGCTGCAGCAGGTGGTGCCCACGCTCGTCGCGAAGCTGAAGCAGGTGCGCTCGATCACCGACGTGCAGAGCGATCTCGACGTCGACGGGCTCGGCGTGCAGGTCGACGTCGACCGCCAGGCGGCCGCGCGCTACGGGATCACGCCGGCGACGATCGACAACGCGCTGTACGATTCGCTCGGCCAGCGCATCGTGTCGACGATCTTCGAGCAGTCGAACCAGTACCGCGTGATCCTGGTCGCGAAGCCCGAGGCGATGCCGAACGTCGCGTCGCTCGGCAACCTGTACCTGCCGAGCCAGACGAGCAGCGGCGGCCAGGTGCCGCTGAGCCAGATCGCGACGATCCGGCTCGTGAAGACGCCGCTCGCGATCCGCCATCTCGCGCAGTTCCCGGCCGTCACGGTGTCGTTCAACCTCGCGAACGGCGCATCGCTGAGCACGGCGGTCGACGACGTGCGCCGCGTCGAGCGCGCGGCCGCGCTGCCGCCGTCGATCCAGTCGTCGTTCCAGGGCGCGGCGGCCGCGTTCGAGGATTCGCTGTCGAGCGAGGTCTATCTGCTGGTGGCCGCGCTGGTCGCCGTCTACATCGTGCTCGGCGTGCTGTACGAGAGCTTCATCCACCCCGTCACGATCCTGTCGACGCTGCCGTCCGCCGGGATCGGCGCGCTGCTCGCGCTGATGATCGCCGGCACCGATCTCGACGTGATCGGGATCATCGGCATCGTGCTGCTGATCGGCATCGTGAAGAAGAACGCGATCATGATCGTCGACTTCGCGCTCGAAGCGGAACGCGTCCACGGCAAGGCGCCGGCCGACGCGATCTTCGAGGCGTCGCTGCTGCGCTTCCGCCCGATCCTGATGACGACCTTCGCGGCGATGCTCGGCGCGCTGCCGATGCTGGTCGGCACCGGCACCGGCTCGGAGCTGCGCCGCCCGCTCGGCCTCGCGATCATCGGCGGGCTTGCGTTGAGCCAGATCCTCACGCTGTTCACGACGCCGGTGGTCTACCTGCTGTTCGACCGGCTGGCCGCACGCGTGCGGCGCCGGCGTGAAGCGGCCGCGTCCGGCGATGCCGCGCCGGACGGCGGGAGCGCGTCGTGAACCCGGCCGCGCTGTTCATCCAGCGGCCGGTCGCGACCACGCTGCTCGCGATCGCGATCCTGCTGTCCGGCGCGCTTGCGTACTTCCGGATGCCGGTCGGGCCGCTGCCGAACGTCGCGTATCCGGTGATCGTCGTGCAGGCGAACATGGCGGGCGCGAGCCCCGAGATCATGGCGTCGACCGTGGCCGAGCCGCTCGAACGGCGGCTCGAAACGATCGCCGACGTGCAGGAACTCACGTCGATGAGCTACGTGGGCTCGTCGCTGATCGTGATCGAGTTCGGCCTCGACCGCGACATCAACGGCGCCGCCCGCGACGTGCAGGCCGCGATCCAGGCCGCGCGCGCGGACCTGCCGACCACGCTGCGCTCGAACCCGACCTACCGGCAATACAACCCGGCCGACGCGCCCGTGATGGTGCTCGCGCTGACCTCCGACACGCTGACGTCCGCGCAGCTCTATGATTCGGCGGACTCGGTCATCCAGCAGCAGTTGTCGCAGATCAAGGGCGTCGGCCAGATCACGCTCGGCGGCGGCGCGTTGCCGTCGGTGCGGGTCGAGTTGCAGCCCGGCAAGCTGAACAGCTACGGGATCGGGCTCGAGGACGTGCGCGCGTCGCTCGGCTCGGCGAACGCGGACAGCCCGAAGGGCCATCTCGACCAGGGCGGCCACCGCTACGAGATCCTGTCGAACGACCAGATCGGCACGGCCGCGCCGTATCGCGATCTCGTCGTCGCATACCGCAACGGCGCGGCCGTGCACCTGCACGACGTCGCGCAGGTGCTCGACTCGAACGAGAACGTGCGCAACGCGGGCCTCTACAACGGCAAGCAGGCCGTGCTCGTGATCGTGTTTCCGCAGCCGGGCGGCAACGTCGTCAACACGGTCAGGCAGATCCGCGCCCGGCTGCCGGTGATCGAGGCCGCGCTGCCAGGCTCGGTGCACGTCGGCATCGCGGTCGATCATTCGCAGTCGATCAACGCGTCGGTGTCCGACACCGAGCGCACGCTCGGCATCGCGGTGCTGCTCGTCGTCGGCGTGGTGTTCGTGTTCCTGCTGTCGCCGCGCGCGACGCTGATTCCGGCCGTCGCACTGCCGCTGTCGATCATCGGCACGTTCGGGCCGATGCTCCTGCTCGGCTACAGCATCGACAACCTGTCGCTGATGGCGCTCACGATCGGCACCGGCTTCGTCGTCGACGATGCGGTGGTCGTGCTCGAGAACGTCACGCGCTTTCTCGAAGCCGGCTATGCGCCGAAGGAGGCCGCGTTGCGCGGCAGCGCGGAAGTCGCGTTCACGGTCGTGTCGATGAGCGTGTCGCTGATCGCGGTGTTCCTGCCGATCCTGCTGATGCCCGGCATCGTCGGCCTGCTGTTCCACGAGTTCGCGGTCACGCTGTCGATCGCGATCCTGCTGTCGATGGTGATCTCGCTGACCGTCACGCCGACGATGTGCGCATACGTGCTGAGCCGCCAGCGCCTCGACGCGAAGCCGTCCCGCCCCGGCCGCCGCATCGCGGCGACGCTCGACCGGCTGCGCGACGCGTATTCGCGCTCGCTCGACGCCGTGCTCGACCGTGCGCCGCTCGTCGGCGTCATGCTGATCGCGCTCGTCATCGGCAACCTGCTGCTGTTCCGCCTGCTGCCCGCGACCTTCTTCCCCGAGCAGGACAACGGCACGCTGATGGGGCAGATCATCGCGGACCAGAGCATTTCGTTCGGCGCGATGCGGCAGAAGCTCGCGCAGCTTCAGGCCATCGTCCAGCAGGATCCGGCCGTCGCGGCGGTGGCCGGTTTCACCGGCGGCCGCGCGCTGAACACCGCGAACGTGTTCGTCGCGCTGAAGCCGCTCGCGCAGCGCCATGCGTCGGCCACCGACGTCGTCAACCGGCTGCGGCCGAAGCTGGCGGCCGTATCCGGCGCGCGGCTGTTCCTGCAGGCGCAACAGGACTTGCGGATCGGCGGACGGCAGTCGGCCGCCGAATACCAGTACACGCTGACGAGCGACGATCCGGCTGCGCTCACCACGTGGACGCCGCGCCTCGTCGACGCGCTGAACCGCTACCGCGGCCAGCTCGTCGACGTGAATTCGGATCTGCAGCAGCACGGGCTGCAGACGACCGTGACGATCGACCGCGCGACCGCGAAGCGCTACGGGTTCGATCCGAACCAGATCGACAACGTGCTGTACGACGCGTTCGGGCAGCGCACCGTGTCGACGATCTACAACCAGTTGAACCAGTACTTCGTCGTGATGGAAGTCGCACCGCAGTACTGGCAGTTCCCGTCGTCGCTCGGCCGGATCTTCGCGAGCACGGCCGCCGGCAACGCGAGCGGCACCGCGCAGACGCAGTATTCGTCGGGCACCGTGCCAGCCGCCACCGCGACCCTCGCGGCCGGCGCGACGGTCGGCGTCGCGACGTCGGCCGCGAACGGCACGACCAACGCGCTGAACGCGAACGCGGAAGCGAATGCGTCGACCAACAGCATCTCGAACAGCAAGGGCGGCAGCTCGACCGGCAGCGCCGACAGCACGTCGGCCGAAACGATGGTGCCGCTCACCGCGCTCGCGCTGTTCTCGAACAGCCATACCGCGACGCAGGTGAACCATCAGGGCGGCCTCGTCGCCGCGACCATCTCGTTCAACCTGCCCGTGCACGGCTCGCTGAGCGATGCCGCCACCGCGATCGCCGACGCCGAGCAGTCGATCGGCATGCCCGCATCGGTGCACGGCGCGTTCGCCGGCGCGGCGCAGGCGTTCACCAACTCGATGAATGCGGTGCCGCTCCTGATCGTCGCGGCGCTCACGGTCGTCTACATCGTGCTCGGCGTGCTGTACGAGAACACCATCCATCCGCTGACGATCCTGTCGACGCTGCCGTCGGCCGGCATCGGCGCGACGCTCGCGCTGCTCGTGTTCGGCGTGCCGTTCTCGGTGATCTCGATGATCGGCTTCATCCTGCTGATCGGCATCGTGAAGAAGAACGGGATCATGATGGTCGATGTCGCGATCGCGCTGCAGCGCGACGAAGGCGTCGACGCGCGGCGCGCGATTCACGAGGCCGCCGTGCGGCGCCTGCGGCCGATCATGATGACGACCGCCGCGGCCGTGCTCGGCGCGCTGCCGCTCGCGCTCGCGATCGGCCAGGGCGCGTCGCTGCGCCAGCCGCTCGGCGTGACGGTGATGGGCGGACTCGTGATCAGCCAGGTGTTCACGCTCTATACGACGCCCGTGATCTATCTGTATCTCGACCGGCTGCGCGCACGACTCACGCGCGGCGCGTCGCGGTGGCCGCGCCAGCAGCGGCCCGAATCGAGGCCCTGACCGATGAAACTCCCCCGCTCCGTTCCGGCACCCGTGCAGCACGCGTCGCGGCTGCGCGCCCGCGTGCTCTGCGTCACGGCCGCGCTCGCCGTCGCCGGCTGTGCAGTCGGCCCCGACTATCATCGCCCGGCTGTCGCGACACCCGCGACGTATCGCGAGCTGCCGGGCTGGACGCTCGCGCGGCCCGACGCCGACGGCCCGAAAGGCGACTGGTGGACCGCCTTCCACGACCCGCTGCTCGACCAGCTGGAGCCGCTGGTCACCGTGTCGAACCAGACAGTTCGGCAGGACTACTACAACTACCAGCAGGCGCTCGCACTCGTGCGCGAAGCGCGCGCCGGGCTCTTTCCGACCGTGTCCGTCACGAGTTCCGCCACGCGGCAGCGCACGACCGGCGCGCTCACGCCGTCGGTCGCGAATGCCGGTGCGCTCGAAGGCGACGTGAGCTGGTCGCCCGACCTGTGGGGCGAAGTGCGGCGCACCGTCGAGGAACGCAAGGCCAGCGCGCAGGCCAGTGCCGCGACCTATGCGAACGCCGCGCTGTCCGAGCAGGTGACGCTCGCGACGACCGTGATCGACCTGCGCGTCACCGATGCGAACCGCGACCTGCTCGACGCGACCGTCAAGGCCGACCAGGCGTACCTGCGCGTGATCGCCGACCAGGACAAGGCCGGCACGATTCCGCCGTCCGATCTCGTCACCGCGCAAACGCAGCTCGAGAGCGCTCAATCGAGCCTGATCGCGCTCGACGTGTCGCGCGAGAAGTACGTGCATGCGATCGCGGTGCTGGTCGGCCGCAATCCGGAGGATCTCGACATCGCGCACGACGCGACCCTGCCCGCGCTGCCCGACGTGCCGGTGGGCGTGCCGTCGACGCTGCTGCAACGGCGGCCGGATATCGCCGTCGCGGAGCGGCAGATGGCGGCGGAGAATGCGGCGATCGGCGTCGCGATCGCCGCGTACTATCCGACGATCTCGCTGTCCGCGGTGGCCGGTTTCTCCGCCTCGCCGCTCGCGGGGCTGCTGCATGTTGCGAACTATGTGTGGTCGCTCGGCGCCAGCGCGTCGGAAACGCTGTTCGATGGGGGTGAGCGCAGCGGCGAAGTCGCGGCCGCGAAGGCCGCTTACGATGCAGCGGTCGCGAACTATCGCGGCACCGTGCTCGGTGCGCTGCAAAACGTCGAGGACGATCTGGCGAGCGTGCGCGTGCTCGCCGATCAGGCCGCCGTGCTCGAACGCGCGGTGACCGACGCGAAGCGCGGCGCGGACATCGCGTTCAACGAATATCAGGCCGGCACCGTCGACTATACGACGGTCGCGACAGCGCAGACGACGCTGCTCGCGCTACAGGAGAATGCGTTGAACGTGCAGCAGGAACGCCTCGTCGCGACTGCGACGCTGTTCGGTGATCTGGGAGGTGGGTGGTCGGATTCGGCGCTCGATGTGACGCAGCCGAAACCGCATCGGGAAAACGCGCCGGGGTGACGGGCGGCTCGGCAGTGTCGTCGCGGGCACGCATTCGGTTCGTGCCCGTGATCCATTACTTCGCGAGCAGCGTCTTCAAATAGTCGACGCGCTGCCGGGTGATCGTGAGGAGACAGTCTCGCGTGATCAAGCCCGGGCCCTCGCCTTGCGATTGCGACGCCTCGGCTGCGATGTAGCCGTTGCACTGCGTGTCGCGGTAGGTGAGCCAGGCCTTCTCGGATTGTTCGAACGCGTTCTTGTATTGCGTGGACGCGTAAATTTTTCGATAGATCGCGTTGAGTGCCTGCTTCGATTCAGCCAGGGAACGGTCGACACACGACAAATCGTCATGGACGTTTCCGTTGCCGACGCATGGGTCGGCCAGTGCGCTCAGGGGGAGCAGCAGCAATGCAACGCAGATCGTCTTTTTCATGGCTTCTTCAGCAGACCGATGGTCTGCATGATTCTGAAGGCTCCATGGTAAAGGAGCCGGCTCATGAGGGCGCAGGTACCCGTGTGCGATCAGGGTCGGCAGTTGCCGCCGACCCGAGACGATGGCGTTAGCCGCGCGTGTCGATCCAGTTGCGTGCCCAACGGGCCGAGTGCTGCAGCGCTTGTCGCTCACTCGGGAAGTAATCGAGCGAATAGAACTGGTAGCGGCCTTCGGCGCACGAGCTACCGCTGCGTTCGAGCAGCAGGTTGGATGAAAAACACCCGTCGGGCAAGCGATGCGCCGAGGGTTGGACGGCATAGCCGTTGTACTGTTGAATTCGTTTGTTTTGCATTTTTAATTTTAATAATGATGTTCGGACGCGCCTGTGCCGTGCGAAATATGCACCGATTCAAAGCCATTGCGAGCTGAATCTAAAGCAGTCGGAAAGCGCGAAAAAGGCGTTGCTGCCGGAGGGGGAGATTGAAGTGCAACGAGGCATGTGGCGCGTAGAAGGCCGCTGAATCAACCGATGCAGCCAGGAACGATCGCGCCAACTTTAGGAGACAACGCTCCGTGAGGATGTCGCTGCGACCCGGCGTCCGTCGCGGAAAGCCGGGCCCTTCAAACTTACAGCGGCTGGATGTTGGCCGCTTGCAGACCCTTCGGGCCTTGCTTCGTTTCGAAGCTCACTTTCTGGTTTTCAGCGAGCGTCTTGAAGCCTTCCGTCCGGATTTCGGAGAAATGCGCGAAAAGATCGTCACCGCCGTTGTCCGGAGTGATGAAGCCAAAGCCTTTGCTGTCGTTGAACCACTTAACGATACCGGTATCCATGATGAATCCTTGAGAAAAAAATATGAAGATTTGCTCTGTTGAAGAGCGCTTGAAGCGTCAAGGAGGGAGAGGACAACGAATACCGCTTGGGGGAGCGAGCAATTGATGAACAGCAATCGGACTTCTTGGACTTCGGCGCCTACACTAACTGCCGGAAACGACGAAGTCAATGGCTATCTTGTAACTGTGTCGTCAGGCAGTCCGGTTTGAAGGCGAGGCGATGTGGCCCCCTGCCCGCTTCGCGGGACGTTGCCGTGTCGTCGCGTCGGCCTGACATCAGCCTGATACGCCGGACGTTAGTAAAGCTGAATTTTCCATGATTTCAACCCCATTTTCCGGATGGCAGCGCGCGGCAGACAGCGGCCGGAATGAGTGGCCGCTGCCGACCCTGAGCGGCCGATCGCGAGCACAAGACGTCGACGACCGCTTCCGACGTGCTTCGGACGCCCGATTGGACCACCAATCGCCAAGCTCAATTCAATAAGTGAACCCCGTTCCAACCGGGATTTGAAACCGACAACGGGTTGGTATTGGCACTTCCGGCACGCCTTTAACCTCTTGAACGCCGCGTAAGATTTAGGCCCGAGCCATAGAGCCGGCAGCGAACCGCTCGCGCCAGGCAAGCCGGCCAACAGCAATCGATAGTATCGCCACGACGAGTGGCGCTACCCCGTGTCCATATTCGCCGTGCACTGCGACAGTCGCCAGCGCTGCCAACATCACGGTGCAGCCGAGCGCCGAGCCCCACAGCCGCGTCCGTGCTCGCGCGAGCAGAAGGGCCGTCATGAGTTCCAGCGAACCAGTCACGAAATGGAACCAGTGCGGATATCCCCACTTCAGGTATTCCTCAAAGATGGATCGCGGGGCGACGATGTTGCTGAGCGATCCGACGACGAAAAATGCGGCAAGAACCAAAGGGAATACCTGGCGCCAGGTGATCTTGGACATTCGTTCTACCTTCTCTGTTGAGTGCGCAGCGGAGGACTAGTGTGGCCGCCTCTTCGACGAGCCGGCCGATCTCTGTTGTTTATGCCGTAATGGCCTTGTGGGCCGCCGCGAAGACGTCGCGAGGAGACTTCGTGCCCGCGATGTGCTCTGTACCCGCGACGCCGAGATCCATCCAGCCCGCGTTGACGGCATCGAACATCGCTTCGGCGGGTCCAGTCTGTCCCTTCTGGATGCCGAACTGTTCGAACGCTGCTGCCCACCCGGCCCGCGGGATGGGAAAGGCCTTGACGTCGCGCTGCATGACTTCGCCCAGTTGGGCCGCGACTTCATCCGCGCTGACCATCGAGCCAAGCTCGACGACGCGATGCCCGGACCACGCCGGCCCGGTCAGCAGCGTCGCCACCTCGGCGCCGACATCGTCGGTCGCGACCATGGTCGACTTCCGGCTCGTCGGGTTGTAGTAGACGGGTAGCGTGCCGCCCTGGGCGACGTGCAGACCGTAGAGGAAGTTTTCGAAGAATCCGCCGGCTCGCACATAGGCGACCGGCGACGTCAGGTGGCGCAGTCCTTGCTCCAGAAGCGACAGGGCCGTGATCATTCCCAGGCCGCTGGTTCTGTTCGCACCCATCGACGACAGCGCAACCACCCGCGGCGGTGCTGCCCCGGTTAGCGCCTCGACATAGTTCGCGATCACGCTCGTTGCTTCCCTGAAATCTGGCGAGGGTGCCCAGACAGCCGGCAACATGACAAATGCGCCGTCGACCCCTTCGAGCGACCTCTCTATGGTGGCCGCATCATTCCAGTCGCCGTCGACGAGTTCCACGCCTTGATCCGCCCAGACTGTCGCCTTCTCGCGATTGCGGACCAACGCCCGTACTCTTCTACCTTGTGCCAACAGATGTTGGGCCGTGGCGCCGCCTACGCGTCCTGTAATTCCCATGACTAAAAACATGTAGTTCTCCTGAAATTTGTATTGCCCTTACACGCCGACACTTCTGCGGCTGAATGCGATGTTTTTGGAATCTGTGGCTTCCATCCGCGGCTCCGCCACACGCCTGCCTGGATGCCCGCCGGAGTCTGGTACACAAACGGGCGGTAACAGGGTTCGATATCCGGGCTACCTGAGAAGAAGTCTTTGTTCGAGGGCAGGTCTATCATAGAGACCGATGCCTCGCACCGGAAGGAGGCAGTTTTTTGTTACCAGAAGAGTTAAGGGGAACCCGAATGAGCACCGCCCAGAATGCGATCGAGAGATTCAGCCGATATCAACGCGAACTGGGCGACGCCCAACCCGCACACTGCGCGATTCGTGACGTGCTCGACCGCATCGGCGACAAATGGAGCATGCTTATGATCATGGCGCTCGCGACGCGATCGCAGCGCTTCAGTGAGCTTCACCGGGCCATCTCGGACATTTCCAAGCGCATGCTTACCCAGACACTCCGCGATCTGGAGCGCGACGGGCTCATCACGCGCCATGTTTTTCCCACCAGCCCGCCAAGCGTCGAATATCGTCTGGCCCCACTAGGCCAATCGCTACTGGAGCCGATGGCGGCCCTCATCGATTGGGCCGATCGTCGCTATCCCGAGATCCATGCCGCACGCGCCCGCTTTGACGGCGCATCCGGTGACGTCCCGCGCTAGACGCGCAGCCCGATGTGAGGGTGATGGCGAAAGCCTGAAGCGCCCCGCTTATATCCCGTTTTGCAGATGGCTCGGAAGGACGTATCACGCGTTTCGTGCTCGTCGTCTCCGCGGAAGGAAAACCAGCTTTCCAATCAGAAAAGACCGTCGTGAAATCTGAATGTGCTGTTGGCAGACTTTGGAGGCCGAGGGAAAGACCGCATTCAGAACTGCCAAATTATTATCCGACCGGAACCCCGGTTGTGGACGCGCTATTGGCGTCACGTCGCCCGGTGAATGTCCGTTGCCGACCGATTTGCGGGCATCCGACCGTCCATTTGCAGCGGTCGACGAAGGTCCGATGGTGGCCGACAAGAGACGTAGGCGTGCCTCGCTGTATCACCCGCTCAAGACGCTCCCTGGAGCGGGATTGAGTGGTCTGGCAGCCCGTCGGATTCGCAAAAGCGGTCGGTCCCGCTGCCGTCCCCGGGAAGGCCACAGCCTCCCCTTGTTGATCCCTTTCTCTTGTCGAAGTGTGACAGCCATGAGTGCCACTGGCGCCTGATTTTCTTCTTTTTGTACAGTTCCGGTGCCGATGACCGGCCTAAGGCAAAATAAACGCGGAAGTCACACGCGCCCAGCGGCATCGCACCGTTTGCGTTGCGCCAATCAGACGCGTGGAGGAGATGCGCTATGGAAAACTTCCCCAAAAACCGCTCGACGCTTGTTGTCTTGGCGCTCCTGCTGACTGGATGTGTCGCCGGCGGCGTGCCGCAAAACGGGCCACATCTGACCCCGACGGAGTGCCGTGATCTGGCCGCGCTTAGAAGCAACGCGCCTCCGACGATGGCGCAACACCAAAGCGAGCTTGCGGCGCTGAGGAAAGCGGGCTACGACCCCTCGCCATGGTACGACGACCCCTACTACCCGGACGATCTACAGGCGGCGCAGCGCTTGGTCGACTATTGGTTCGAAACGGAGTGCCACCAGGTTCAACCCGGGTGAGAAGCCCGGAGCCACTACCACCCTCGGCTTCTTGAAAAGATTGAACAGGAAGTGAAGTCGGCCGTCCGTTGCAGGCAGGTCTGCGCCCGATGCGGTCGGCTGGAGACGACGTTCAGGCATTGATCCAGGCCCGCGCCTGTTCCAGCTCGTTGACGTGGAACGCCTTGATATCGGCCTTTGTAAAAAACCGCGCCAAGTGCATCGAGGCGTGAATCCAGCGCGCGTCGGCCACCACCGCGGCGCGCGTGACCTTGCGGGCGACGGAGACGCCGAGCGTCAGGTCGGTCCACAACACCTTCGGCTCGATGCCGGTGAAATGCTCAATGCGTTCGAGCACACGAGTCTTGCCGTTCAGTTCAAGATCACCACGCATGCGCTCGATGGCTTCGCGCAGTTCGCTGTCGGTGATTTTGCCTTCGACGGATATTTCGATGACCGATGAATCGGGGGCGGTGTGATACAGGATCATGGCAGGACCCCTAGCTAGGAAGACGTTACACGCTCATGCACGGATGAGCCTAGCGTTCGATGACTTTCTCATACTACCCCTTTCCACGCGCCCGGGCGGGTTTCGAGCACCGCATTTCGTTCTGGTGCCTGTCGGCGCTCATGCGTTGCGAACGACGCTTCCACACAAGCCTGCGGACGTTCGGCTCCACACGTCGAGCGCCAATTGATGGTCGGCCACCGCCGTCCCCACCGGCAATCAGCCAACCGGCTCACTTCGCTCCCGCATGTTCGAGCCGCTGGAGAACCCAGGGCTGCCAAGGGCACCTTTCCCGATCAAATGTGCACACATTCCTGCGACACCCTGGCTTACGTCACGCCAATGACGCATCAGCCCTGGCGATGTCACATGCACACTGGCCCCGACCGCCCCCGCCTACCGCCGCGTCGCGAGAAAATTCCGCGCGGTACGCGTCAGGCGCGACCACGGCCCCGCCCGTCGGCCAGCGCCCTGCTCTGCAAACCCGCCGAGCGCCGCCTTCATCATCGCCAGTTCGCTCGCAAGCGCCGTATCGCACCCGAAGCTGCCCGCCGCCGCGAGATCGACGATGCGGATCGCCTGGTCCACGCACATTTGCGCATAGGCCGCAGTGGCATCCGCATCGGCGCGCGCGCTCAGCGTCGCATCGGCCAGCTTGCTGGCCCACAGCGCAAGCGCGTCGACCGGTGCGCTGCCATCGCGTACGAGCGTCTTGCCGACTTCCATCGCGGCAAGGTGTGCATCCTCGTTATCCGCGAACGACAGCGTCTGGCTGCGTATCGCGTGGTTGCGGTGCGCGGCGCGCATCGGCGGCGTCAAGCCGGTCAGGTTCGCGATCCACGCCTCCGCGGCCCCCAGATACGCATGCGAGCGCGCCGCCAGATCGCAATCGAACACGGCGTCCGCGTGGGTCGGCGCATGTCGCATCGCGAGCAGCCAGTAACCTAGGAAGGCGCGATACGCGGCGGCCGGCCCGACGTAGGCCGCATGCGCCTTGAAGAATTCGACGCAGCGATCGGCCGTGCGATCGCCGATGCCCGGAATCTCGTCGGGCAGCTCGATGCGCAGCCCGACGATCACGCGCTCGACGGCCGGCACGTTGCGGCCGCACGCGAGCGCAAGAAACGGCAGCGCGATCCAGTGCGCGTCATGGTGGGCGACGAGCCGGTCGCAATACGACTGCCATTGCGCGAGCGGATTGCGCGCGACGACGATATGCAGCACATCGGGAAAGGTGCGACGCATCCACGCGAGACGGCCGGGCGATTCGCCGAAGCGGAACACGGGAATGCAATCCCGCTCGAACGCCTGTGTCATCAGCGCACGCAGAAAATACTCGATGTCGCCCGCGTATTCGGGCGTCGCCTCTTCGAACTGGTTGGCCGAAAAGGTCGTTTCGATACGCGACATGCCGAGCGCATCGCGCCTCAGCGAATCGGACACGCTCACGGCCGGTCTTGCGCCGAAGGCCGGCATCGCCGCCGGCGCGCCGTCCGATCCGGTGCTCGCGTATTGCTCGTAGTCGACCGACGCGACCATCGCGCGCAGCGGCTCGTCGTAGGCGATCACGCCGTCGAGGTCGCGCAGGCATGACCACAGCCAGCCATCGGTCGCGCCATATCCGGAATGCAGAAACACCGCTTGCGTCGAGTTCATGAATACCGTCGTCAGATCGTTGCGTGGGGGTTTCCATCACGTCGATTCAGTGTAGGTGCCGCCGCGGTTACCCGCGTTACGGGTTTCGTTACGGGGATTTACCGTCGATGCCGACGCAGATGGAACATGCGCTGCTTCGGTACGCGTTCGATCCCCGACGCGGAGAAACTTACGTTCTTCTTCCATCCTCCGAATTGGTTGTGCATGCAACCATATGGCAGATGGAGCGCTTCCGGCTGGCGACGCGCCGCCGCTTCAATACCACCCGCGCCACATATTTCAATGCAACGGTTCGAAATATTTCGTTAATTTGACTGGCCCAATCCGCCTTTCGACACGAAAACCCCGTAAACGAAGACACCTTTCGCATGACGAAGCGGAATCGATTACCGATCGCGCACATCGCCCGCTGTCACGGTCGCCAAATATCTCAATAATGAACGGCCACTCTTGCACGCGCTCCCGTTCATTCCGCTTACGACGCGAGCGACACGCATGCGCTGAATATGACGAAACAATCCTGAAATTTATTTGACGATTGTGTGACCTATTCTTCCGTCACCGCGCACCCCGGCCCTACCGGACGCGGCAGTTCTCCGATAGTGAAAGCGAAAGTGAAAGGCCCGATCATGGATCACACGATGCATATGGAAGTCTCCAGCGAATCCGGGTTTCCAGTGATCAGGTTCACCATCGACGGCCACACATGTGCGCTCGGCGTGCGCGATATCGACGAGATGATCATGCAGCTCGCGGCCGCACGCGCCGCGATGCAGCCGACGCATCCGCCCGAGCCACCGGACGGACGTTATCCGTTGCAGGTCGACCCATGCTGGCGCGTGGACCGGCTTGCCGACTACAACGGCGCGGTGCTGTCGATGCGTCACATCGGGATGGGCTGGATCGCCTTCGCGCTGCCGTCCGGCAATCTGACGACCCTCGTCGAAGCACTCGCCTGCGAGCCGGAAACGAGCGCTCCCCTGAATCGCGCGATGCTGAACTGATGCGCTGACCGGACCGATCGTCATCGTGACGATGATCGGCCGCAATTCCTTTATTTCGTCATACGAAATATTGTGACGAATCCCGCGATGCCGCGCCGGATCGCGGCCTGCCATTTCTTTCTTCCAGGACACGCCCATCATGCGAACCACTCCCTCGACCGCCGCGCTCGCCCGGCGCACCGCTGCCTATGCCCCGTCGGATTTCGGCGCATGCGCGTGGCGCCTGCTGCCGGTCGATACGCGGCAAGCCGAAGCCGAGGCGGCCGGCATGCATGCGTTCGACGCGAACCCGATCTTCCGTTGCCGGCTGGCCGGCCGCTATGCCACCGGGCTGTCGCTGAACGCGGCCTGCAACAACGCGTACACGACGGTGCGCCTGATCGCCGAATCGCATGTCGACACGATATCGCGACTGCGCGTACGCCATGCGCAATACGACGACGGGGTCCGCCCGCAGTGAAGACGCGCTTGATGAAGTTCCGCTGGCTTGCCCGGCTCTGCTGGCTCACGCCGGTCGCATTCCCCGTCCACGCGCAGCCGGCGCCGGCCGCGCAAGCGGCGCCCGGCGCGCCGGCGTCGACCGGTTTCGCGATCCGCGACATCCGCGTCGAAGGCTTGACGCGCATCGAGCCGGGCACCGTGTTCTCGTATCTGCCGTTCAAGATCGGCGACACCTTCACCGACGACAAGGCATCCGCCGCGATCCGCGCTCTCTATGCGACCGGGTTCTTCAACGACGTGCGGATCGGCACCGAAGGCGACGTCGTGATCGTCAACGTCGCCGAGCGTTCGGTGATCGGCACGATCGACTTCTCGGGCCTGCACGAGTTCGACAAGGATGCGATCGAGAAAGCGATGAAGTCGGTCGGCCTGGTATCCGGGCGCGCTTACGATCCGTCGCTGGTCAGCAAGGCCGAGCAGGAACTGAAGCGCCAGTACCTGACGCGCGGTTACTACGCGGCCGAAGTGACGACCACCGTGAGCCCGATCGACCGCAACCGCGTCGCGCTATTGTTCTCCGTCATCGAAGGGCCGAGCGCGAAGATCCGGCAGGTCGCGTTCATCGGCAACCACGTGTTCAGCGACAGCACGCTGCGCGACGAGATGCAGCTTTCCACGCCGAACTGGTTCTCGTGGTACACGAAGGACGACCTGTATTCGAAGGACAAGCTCGCGACCGATCTCGATGCCGTGCGCGCGTACTACCTCGATCGCGGCTATCTGGAATTCAATATCGATTCGACGCAGGTGTCGCTGTCGCCGGACCGCAAGGATATGGATCTGACGATCGTGCTGCACGAGGGCGCGCCGTACACGATCTCGGGCGTCCGGCTCGCCGGCGACCTGCTCGGGCGCGACGCCGAACTGAACCGCATCGTCGCGATCCACGCCGGCGAGCGGTTTTCCGCGGCGAAACTCAAGGACACGACGCAGGCGCTGATCGACAAGCTCGGCGAATACGGCTACGCGTTCGCGACCGTCAACGCCGTCCCGCAGATCGACGCGAAGCATCACACGGTCGACCTGACGCTGCAGGTCACGCCGGGGCGCCGCGTGTACGTGCGGCATATCACCATCTCCGGCAATACGCGCACGCGCGACGAGGTGATCCGGCGCGAGATGCGGCAGATGGAGGATGCGTGGTTCGACTCGTCGCGGCTCAAGCTGTCGAAGGATCGCATCAACCGCCTCGGCTATTTCACCGACGTCGACGTGACGACCGTGCCGGTCGAAGGCACCCAGGATCAGGTCGACGTGGACGTGAAGGTCACGGAGAAGCCGACCGGCACGATCTCGCTCGGCGTCGGCTACGGGTCCGGCGAAGGCCCGATCATCTCCGCCGGCGTGTCGCAGGACAACGTGTTCGGCAGCGGCCAGTCGATCGCCGTCAACGCGAACACGGCCACGACGATGCGCACGCTGAGCGTGTCGCAAACCGATCCGTACTTCACGATCGACGGCGTCAAGCGCATCACCGACGTGTACTACCGAACGACGCAGCCGCTCTACTACTCGAGCACGAACGACACCAGCTTCCGGATCGTGTCGTACGGCGTGGACACGAAGTTCGGCATCCCGTTCTCCGAGAGCGACATGGTGTATTTCGGGCTCGGGCTCGAACAGGATCGCCTCGACGTCGATTCGACGACGCCGCAAAGCTACCTCGACTACGTGAACACGTTCGGCCGCGTGTCGAACGTCGCGCCGTTCACGATCGGCTGGTCGCGCGACATGCGCGACAGCGCGCTGATTCCGTCGCGCGGCTATTACATGCAGGCGAATGCGGAATACGGCACGCCGATCGGCACCGTGTCCTATTACAAGACCGACGTGCAGGCGCAGTACTACCACTCGTTCACGCGCGGCCTCGTGCTCGGCATGAACTTCCAGGCCGGCTACGGCAACGGTCTCGGCGGCCAGCCGTACCCGATCTTCAAGAACTACTTCGCGGGCGGCATCGGCTCGGTGCGCGGCTACGAGCCGAGCTCGCTCGGCCCGCGCGACGCAACGACGGGCGACCCGATCGGCGGCTCGAAGATGGTGGTCGGCAACGTCGAGATGACCGTCCCGCTGCCCGGCACCGGCTACGACCGCACGCTGCGCGTGTTCACGTTCGTCGACGGCGGCAACGTGTGGGGCACCGAAGGCAACAGCGTCGGCGCGAACGGCCTGCGCTACAGCTACGGGCTCGGGCTCGAATGGATCTCGCCGATCGGCCCGCTGAAGATCGACTACGCCCTCCCGATCGTGCGCCACGCCGGCGATCAATACCAGAAATTCCAGTTCCAGATTGGCACGTCGTTCTGATCCCCCTTCCGACCCGCTCGACGCCGCGCGCGGGGTGACGTCGCGGCGCACGCCCGCACGCCCGGCTGCGCCAGTCGACAGCATCGCGATACCGGGCATCGCGCGGCTGCGTGCGTGGGCGGTCGCGGCGCTCATCGACGTCGCGCTGTCGGTCGCGCTCGGCGCGCCGCGCAACGCCGCTGCGCAGTTGCTGAACGCGGCCGCCGATCCTTACCGGATCGGCGACGCGTGGGGCCTGCGCATCGCGTCGCAGCTCGTCGAGCATCCGCTCGCGCCCGGGCAGGCCGCGACGACGTTCGGCATCGGCGCGACGGCCACCGGCACCGTCGACGAGGATTTGTCGCTGCACGGCAACGCCGAACTGCGCCGCGGCCCGTCGGTCGTGAAAGCCGATGCGATCCACTATGACGAGGATACCGACACGGCCGATGCGTACGGCCACGTGCGGATCGTGCACGACGGCAACGCCTTCTCCGGCCCCGATGCGCACCTGCGGATCGACAGCGTCGAAGGCACGATGGCGTCGCCGCACTACCGCTTCAACCTGACCGGCGGCACGGGCTCGGGTTCGCGCATCGACCTGGTCGACGACGCGCGCGAAGTGGTCTACGACGGCACGTATACGACCTGCCACTGCACGACCTCGCCCGCGTGGTATCTGCATGCGGCGCGACTCGACCTCGACAACGACGCCGGCGAAGGCGTCGCGCACGACGGCGTGCTGGTATTCGCCGGCCTGCCGCTGTTCGCGTCGCCGTGGATGTCGTTTCCGCTGAACGGCGAGCGGCACACCGGGATCCTGCCGCCCACGTTCGCGGTCAGCTCGACGAGCGGCTACGACATCGCCGTCCCGGTCTACTTCAATCTCGCGCCGAACTACGACCTCACGGTCACGCCGCGTCTGATGACCAAGCGCGGCGCGATGCTGACGACCGACTTCCGCTATCTGAGCCCGACCTATTCCGGTTCGTTCTCCGCGAGCGTGCTGCCGGACGATGCGACGACGCACACCAACCGGTATTCGATCGCGTTCCAGCATCGCGAGAACCTCGGCAACGGCTTCGCCGCGTATGCGAACTACAACCGCGTGTCCGACGCGTCGGTGCCGTCGGACTTCTCGAGCGCGAATTCGCTGGTAGTCGGCTCGCAGACGCTGTTCCAGCAGGAAGCGGGCGTCACGTGGAACCACGGTCCGTGGTCGGTGCTCGCGCGCGTGCAGAACTGGCAGTCGTTCACGACCGCGCCGCCGTACAACCGCGCGCCGGAGCTCGACGCGAAATACACGCGCTACAACGTCGGCGGATTCGATTTCGGCGTCGATGCGAACGCCACGCGCTTCACGATCCCGTCCGCCGATTCGACCGAAGGCAACCGGATGACGTTCGACGCGCACGTCGCCTACCCGATCGTCGCGCCCGGCTGGTACATCACGCCGATGCTGCAGTGGCACGCGGCGTCGTACGACCTGACGTCGATCGGCAGCGACGCGCCCGCCGGGCAACCGAAGAACTTCACGGTCAACGTGCCGACCGCGAGCCTCGACATGGGCGCCACGTTCGAGCGCGCGGTCCGGCTGTTCGGCATCGACATGATCCAGACGCTCGAACCGCGGCTGTACTACGTCGATACGCCGTACCGCAACCAGACGTTCGCGCCCGCGTTCGACACCGCGCCGATCGACTTCGGCCTCGCGGAGATCTTCACGAGCAACCGCTTCGTCGGCGGCGACCGCGTGAGCGACATGAACCGGCTGACGGCCGGCGTCACCACCCGCTTCATCGACGCGGGCAGCGGCACCGAGCTCGCACGGTTCGTCCTCGCGCAGGAATACTACTTCCGCGCGTCGCAGGTCACGATGCCGGACGACACGCCGCCGACCGTCGGCCCGTCCGATGTGGTCGCAGGCGCCGCACTCCATCTCGGCCCGACCCTCGAGCTGCAGCAGGCGGTCGAATACAACCAGTCGAGCAACGAACTCACGCAGGCGACAGCCGGCGTCGACTGGAAGCCGGCCAACGGCAGGGTGATCAATCTCGCCTACCTGTATGCACGCGCGAACGCGACGCTCGACGACGAGCCGGAGAACCAGGTGCTGCTGTCCGCGCAGTGGCCGCTGACGCATGCGTTGTCGGGCGTCGGGTCGATCGACTACGATCTGGCCGCGCACCGGCTCGTCGGCGGGCTGCTCGGGTTTCAGTATGCGGCCGACTGCTGGGCCGTCAGCGTCGCGCTGCAGAAGTACACCAACTACAACGGGACGACGTCGCCGACCACCGGTACGCGGGTGCTGGTGCAGTTGCAGCTCAACGGACTGAGCCGCATCGACAACGGGCTGCTGCAGCAATTCCGCGCGAATGTGCCAGGTTATTCGACACCGACGCTGCCGGCGCCGGCGTCGCGGTTCACCGATTATCCGTAAGCGCGACGCAGCGCCGGCACCGGCGGATCTCAACGCATCATCGAATTGGCGACACTCCGGAAAACCAGCGGATGCTCGTCCTGCCGCGCTGGCCGTCGCGCGAATTGCACCGCCTGTTCGACGCGACCGTGATGCGCAGACTTCGCGCACACGGGATCGGCCTCCGCCGGGTCGCCCGCCAGCATGTACGCCTGGCACCGGCACCCACCGTGATCCGCATGTCGCTCGTCGCACGTGCGGCACGGCTCGCGCATCCAGCCGTCGCCGCGAAACGCGTTGAACGCGTCACTCTCGTACCAGATGTCTTTCAGCGACCGGTCGCGCACGTTCGGCAGCGTAAGGCCGGGCAGCGCATGCGCGGCATGACACGGCAGCGCGGTGCCGTCCGGCGCGACACCGAGGAAGACCGAACCCCAGCCGTTCATGCATGCCTTCGGACGCTGCTCGAAATAGTCCGGCACGACGAACAGGATCTTGCAGCGTTCGCCGACGAGTTTCCGGTAGCGGTTGACCGTTTCCTCCGCTTCACGCAGTTGCTCGATGGTCGGCATCAACTGGTCGCGATTGAGCATCGCCCATCCGTAGTACTGCGTATTGGCGAGTTCGAGAAAATCAGCGCCCAGGTCGAGCGCCATCTCGATGATCTGGCCGACGTGCGGCAGGTTGTAGCGATGCAGCACGCAGTTCAGCACCATCGGATAGCCGTGCGACTTGATCAGCCGCCCGACGCCGCGCTTGAGGTCGAACGTGCGCGTGCTCGTCAGGAAATCGTTCAGCTCGCGCGTCGAATCCTGCAACGACAACTGGATATGATCGAGCCCGGCCGCCTTGAGCCGGTCGATGCGCGCGGCATTCAGGCCCACGCCCGATGTGATCAGGTTGGTATAGAAGCCAAGCGACCGCGCATGTTCGACCAGCACCTCCAGGTCGCCGCGCTGCAGCGGCTCGCCGCCGGAAAACCCGATCTGCGCGGCGCCGAGCGCCCGCGCGTCGCTGATCACCGTGCGCCATGCATCGGTATCGAGCTCGGCGCCGTGCGTCGCGAAATCGACCGGGTTATAGCAGAACGCGCAATGCAGCGGGCAGCGGTAAGTGAGCTCCGCGAGCAGCCACAGCGGCGCGGACGGACGGTTCGGATCGGATGTCGGGTTCATGTCAGTCGAGCCAGCCGCGCAGTCGCGCATGATCGAGGAAACGATAGACGTCCGACGCGAGGTCCGACGTGCTGAACAGTCGCTCGAGTTCGTCGATGATGTCGTCGAGCTCGCGCGTGCCGTCGCATCGCGCGAGTATCTCGCCCGCGCTCGGGTTGAGTTTGACCATGCCTTCCGGATACAGCAGGACGTACGCATCCTGTGCGGACTCCCATTGCAGGCGGTACATGCCCCTCAGCGAGGGGCGCAGCGGCACGCCGCTGACGGCGTCGTTGGAGTTCATACGGGATACGCCTTTTCTATCGCATCGAGCATCGACCACAGCACATCCAGCTTGAACGACAGGATGTCGAGCGCGCGCCGTTGCGCGTCCGGTGTCGTGAAGTGGCTCAACGTCACCGCGAGCCCGTGCTCGACGTCGCGCTGCGCGAGCGGCACGCGGCTGCGGAAATACTGCAGCCCGTCCGCTTCGATCCACGGATAGTGGGACGGCCAGCCCGCGAGCCGGTCGAGGTGAATCTGCGGCGCGAACATCTCGGTCAGCGACGAGCACACGGCTTCCTGCCACGGCGCGCGCCGCGCGAAATTGACGTACGCGTCGACGGCGAACCGCACGCCGGGCAGCACGTGCGCGAGCGACCACAGTTCCGCGCGATCGATGCCGACCGCCTCGCCGAGTCGCGCCCACGCCTCGATCCCGCCTGCGCTGTCGCCATGCCCGTCGTGATCGAGAATGCGCTCGACCCACAGCCGCCGCGTGTCGCGGTCCGGGCAATTGGACAGGATCGCCGCGTCCTTCAACGGAATGCTGACCTGGTAGTAGAAGCGGTTCGCGACCCAGCCGCGGATCTGCGCCGGCGAGCACGCGCCGGCATTCAGGCGCCGGTTGAACGGATGATGAATGTGATAGCGCGCGTCGAGCGCGCGCAGCTGCGCCTCGAACTCCTGCGCGCTCCAGGGCGTCGCGTGCAACGCGGCGGCGGAAATCGGTGCGTTCATGTGGTCAAACCTCGAATTGCATGCCATCGTGGGCGACCTCGATGCCGTGCTCGCGCAACTGCGCATGCTCCGCGGAACCGGGGTCGAGAATCGGATTCGTGTTGTTGATATGCGTGAGGACCTTGCGCGTGCCGGCCGGCAACAGCCGAAGCCGCTCGATCATCCCGGGCCGCGCCGCGTCGCCGCATTGCGCGAGATGCCCCATGTCGGCCGCGTGCTTCGACGACAGGCCGAGGTCGATCATCTCGGTGCCGGTCCAGAACGTGCCGTCGACCAGCACGAGATCGGCATCGCGCATCGCGGCACGCACGCCGTCATCCACATCGGCGAGCCCGGGTGCATAGAACGCCTGCCGGCCGCTCGTCGTGTCCTCGATGAGTAATGCGATGTTGTCGCCGGGCACGCCCGCCGCACGGCGCGGCGAATACGGCGGCGGCTTGCTGTCGACCGGCACCGCGGTGAAACGGATGCCGCCGGCGCCCGGTATCGCGAACGGTTCGCCCGGCGCGATCGTGTGAACGTCCACCCCGCAGTAGTGGCCGAGCAACGGCACGAGCGGCAGCCCCGTCGACAGATCGTCGAGCACCGGCGCGCTCGCGTAGAGCGGCAGCGCCGACGTGCGCTCGCGCAGCATCAGCAGCCCTGTCACGTGATCGATCTGGGCATCGCACAGCACGACGGCCACGATCGCGCTGTCGCGAATCGCGCGGGCCGGCTGCAGGTCGGGATCGGCGCGCACCTGCGCGAGGATGTCCGGGGACGCGTTCACCAGCACCCAGCCCACGCCGTCGCCGCTGACCGCGATCGACGATTGCGTGCGCGGCAGGATGCCGTCGTGGCGGGCGCGCGCGCGGCGGCAGTTGCCGCAGTTGCAGTTCCATTGCGGCAACCCGCCGCCGGCGCCCGAGCCGAGTATCTTGATCTTCATCTGCGTATGCTCCCGATGCCGCCCGCATCGTGTCCGTCGATGCGGGCGGCACCACGCGGGTCGATCAGCGGTTGGCGATGTACATCGTGATTTCGAAACCGAAGCGCAGGTCGGTATACGCGGGGGTGGTCCATTGCATGATGTGTCTCCTTGTTGAGTGGGTGAGTCGAACAACCGCATCGATCGAGCGGCCGATATCCGTTCAGCAAGGAGCGTGCCGGGGCTGGGTTGGCGACGTGCCGGCGCGTGCAAAGGCGCGTGATGGCGTGCGACGGCCACCGCCTCGTCGTGATGCGGGAAATATTACGAATTCCAGACGAAAAACTTTCAGAAACCGTCAGGTGACGGCCGCGGGCGGGCGTCGCGGGCGTGACAGGTGTTGAATCCTTGAACACCCTGTGTTGCAACCTGACACACCGGTGTGACAGTCGCGGCGCGTCACGCGTCGTCCGGTTGCAGCGAATCGGGCCCGACCGCCGGCATCTTGCGATAGATCGTGTTGCGCGACACGCCGAGCGCGCGTGCGGCGGCCGACACATTGCCGCCATGGCGCGCAAGCGCGGCCGCGATCGCCGACGCGGCCACGTCCTGCAGGCGCGCATCGCCGGTTGCAGCCGCGCACGCGGGCGCTTCCATGGCGAGCGTCGACACGCAGCCACCCTGGGCCGCCGGCTCGCCGCCGCGCCGCACGTCGTCGAAGAAATCGTCCGGCAAATGCTCGCAACGAATCTCGCAGTCGTCGTCCACCATCGCGGACGCGGTGCGCAGCAGGTTCGCGAGCTGCCGGAAATTGCCCGGCCACGCGCAGCGCTCGAACAGCGCCATCACGTCGGGCGCGACGCTCAACGGCCGGCGGCCGGGCCCCGACAGCGTCTCCCGTTGCAGCATCTTCTGGACGACGACCGCGAGATCCGTGCGGTCGCGCAGCGGCGGCAGGCGCACGACGAGACCGTTGAGCCGGTAGTACAGATCCTCGCGAAAGCGGTTCTGCGCAATCATGTCGCGCAGGTCGCGGTGCGTCGCGCAGATGATCGCAATGTCGACGCCGATCGCCTTCGTCGAGCCCAGCGGGTTGACGATGCGCTCCTGCAGCACCCGCAGCAGCCGCACCTGCAGCGGATACGGCATGTCGCCGATTTCGTCGAGAAACAGCGTGCCGCCGTTGGCCTGCAGCAGCTTGCCGGTCGCCCCCTTGCGGCGGGCGCCGGTGAATGCGCCCTCCTCGTAGCCGAACAGTTCGGACTCGATCAGCGTCTCGGGAATCGACGCACAGTTGACGGCGACGAACGGCCCGTCGCGGCGCGGCGAGTCGTTGTGGATCGCCTGCGCGAGCAGCTCCTTGCCGGTCCCGGTCTCGCCGGTGATCAGCACCGGGATGTCCTTGCCGATCACCTTGCGGACCTTCGCGATCACGGCCGCCACCTGCGGATCGCCGGTGTCGAGATAGCTGAGACGCGACAGGCTTGCCGCATGCTGCGCGGCGTGCGGCCGCGCGGCCGGCGCCGCGCCGTCGTGCACCTCCGCGGGGCGGCTGCCCTCGGCGCGCAGCGCGCGCCGGAACTGGACGCGTGCGCACACCACCGCGCCATTGCCGAGGTTCAGGGCCACGTGCGGCTCGGTGCTCGCGCGCATCCGGTCGATCAGCTGCGCGCTCGTCACGTCGAACAGCGACGCCAGCGTATGCGCGCGCAGCGCGGCGAGCGGCATCCCGAGCTGGAACTGCGCGCTGCGGTTGGCCGACAGGAAGCGGCCGTCGGCGGTGAACGCGACGATCCCCTCCATCAATGTCCCGAGGAATTCCGGGCGGCCGTGAAACGACACCTGCAGCGTCTCCTGAAAGGTCGTCGTGAACAGGTGATTCTCGATCATCTGCACCGACATCTTCGCGAGTGCCATCGTGTGCTGGTGATAGCTGCGATGGTCGCCGGTCACGTCGAGCACGCCGATCGCGTCGCCGTACGGATCGAGAATCGGCACGCTCGAGCAGGTCAGGAAATGATTCGCGGCCAGGAAGTGCTGGTCGCCGTGCACGACCATCGGACACAGCTCCGCCAGCGCGGTGCCGATCGCATTGGTGCCTTGCCGGCTCTCCGCCCAGTTCGCACCGGGGCGCAGCGCGACCCGTTCCGCGCGCCGCAGAAAATCGTCGTCGCCGATCGAATGCAGGATCAGCCCTTCCGCATCGGTGAGCACGATCATGCTCTGCGTATTGACGATCTGCTCGTGCAGCGTCTCCATCACGGGCATCGCATGCACGCACAGCACGCGGTTCTGCTCGCGCTTGAGCGCGAGCGCGGTGCCGGACAGCAAGTCGTAGTCGGGGCGGGCCGATGCCTGCAACCCGAACGTCTCGGACCGCTCATGCGACTTCTGGATCGTCGGCGCCGGCCAGCCGGGCGCATGCGCGGCCGGTGCGTTGGCCGTCGGATGAACGTCATCGCGCATTGTCTCCTCCTGGGATCCCTCCGGTCAGTTGCCGGACTCTTTGCCGTCGATACAAGCAAACATCGGGCCACGATGCGATTCGCACGCGAATCCGTGTCGTCGCGGCGCTGCCGAAACAAATCGAAAGGCTAATGAAAGACGATCGGACGAATCCCTATCCGCGTCACGGGCGCGATTCTCGCTTCATCCAAATCGGCTGCGGCGGCTTTGCGCCGGGCCTTCGTGTTTCCCCTTCACTGCCGGCCGACATGACCCGACCCTCCGAACCCCGCTCCGTCTCCCGTACCCGGCCACTGCATCGCCTGTCCCGCGATGCGCACACCATTGCCTGGACCGAAGCCGGCAACCCGCACGGCGCGCCGGTCGTCGTGCTGCACGGCGGCCCCGGCAGCGGCTGCCGTCCCGCGGTGCTGCGCCTGTTCGACCTGACGCGGATGCGCGTCGTGCTGGTCGACCAGCGCGGCGCGGGCGCATCGACGCCGCGCGGCGGCCTGCGTCACAACAATACGATGCAGTTGATCGGCGACCTCGATGCGTTGCGCGCGCAACTGGGCATCGACCGCTGGGGTGTCGTCGGCGGATCGTGGGGCGCGGCCCTCGCGCTCGCCTATGCGGGACAGCATCCGTCGCGCGTCACCGGCGTCGTGCTGCGCGGCCTGTTCCTCACGTCGTCGCGCGAAGTGCGCGGGCTGTTCGTCGGCGCACGCGCGCGGGCGCCACGCGAATGGCTGCGCCTGACGGGCGCCGCCGGCACCACGCGTGCCGACCGGCTGATCGCCTGCTGCGCGCGGCGTCTGCAACCGGGTGCCGGCCCGGCCCGGCAGCGTGCGATCGCGCTCGCATGGAACGCGTACGAAGACTCGATCCTGACCGGGCGGCCGGCGCGCGGTGCGCGCCCGACGCACCGAACCGTCGAGCGGCTGATCGACAAATACCGGATCCAGGCGCACTACCTGCAACGTGCGTGCTGGCTCGGCGAGCGGCCGCTGCTCGCGCGCGCGCGACAGGCCGCGCAAGCCGGCGTGCCGCTGCATGCCGTGCACGGCACGCGCGACCGCGTCTGCCCGGTCGGGAACGTCGAGCGTCTCGCGCGCGTCGTGCCGGACGCCGTCGTCGAATGCGTGCCGGCCGGCCATCTCGCGAGCGACGACGCGCTGGCGCGGGGCGTCGCTCGCGCCTTGCGCGCGATGCTGGCCATCACGGCGTGCCCGCCGCCGCATGCCGGCAGGCACGCTCAATCCCACGCATAGCGCGCACCGATCCATGCACCGCGCGGCGCGCCCGGCCCGACGAACTGCTCGTTGACCGGGTCGAGTCCGTCGAACGAATGACCGGGCCCGTTGAAGAAGTTCTGGCCGAGCACCCCGAAGCTCGCGTAACGCTTGTCGAGCAGGTTGGTGACCGATGCGAACAGCTGCAGATGCTTCGACACCTGCCACGTCGTATCGAGATCGATCAGGAAATAGCCGGGCACCTTGCCGTTCACATCCTGGTTGTTCTCGTCGCCGCGCGCGAACACGCCGCTGCGATACGTGAGGTTGGTGCCGACGGTCCACTTCGGCGTCGCCGCATAGTCGAGCCGCAGCTTCACG
Organism: Burkholderia sp. JKS000303; assembly: GCF_002563755.1. Lineage (NCBI taxonomy): Bacteria > Pseudomonadati > Pseudomonadota > Betaproteobacteria > Burkholderiales > Burkholderiaceae > Burkholderia > Burkholderia sp. JKS000303. Next base: position 257,339 of record NZ_PDBZ01000002.1, on the reverse strand, counting down.
GTGCTCGACGGAATGCCGGGAATGCGGTCGCCCGAGTGGACGACGATGTTGCCTTGCGCATTGGCGCTCGAATTGCTCGCACTGCTTTCGGTCCACGTCGAGCGGTAGCTCGCGTCGACGTAGCTGTAGCTCATCCCGATGCCGACCGGCCCGAGCCGCGTGTGCCCGGCGAGCTCGAAGCCTTGCCGGCGGGTCTTGCCGACGTTCTGGAAATAGCCGAGCGTGCTCGCGCCGCCGTCGCTGCTGATGAACTGGATGTCGTCGTCGAGCGTCGTGTTGTACACCGCCGCACTCCACGTTGTCGCCTGGCCAACGCGGCCGCGCGCACCCAGCTCGATCGTCTTCGCGATCACCGGCTTCAGCGCCGGGTCCGCGAGGAAGTCGTTCGGCAGCGAGCACGGCGCGGCGGGGTCGGCGCATGCGAGCTCGATCGCGGTCGGCGAGCGCATGCCTTCGTTGTACGTCGCATAGGCGGTGAAGCCCGGCACCGGATTCCACGTGACGCCGACGGCCGGATTGAACCGCGAGAAGGAGTGACGCGCCGTCAGCAGCGGCTGCAGGCCGCTCACGTCCTCGATGGCCGCGCGCGCCCAGTTGTAGCGCCCGGCCAGCGTCAGCGACCACTGCCGCGTCAGCGCCAGCGTGTCATCGAAGTAGAAACCGTAGTTGCCGTTGCGCGTTTTCGCGTGCGTCGTCTGCGTGAAATCGCCGATGCCGATCGGCGCGCGCGTATCCGTGAATGCGGCATCCTGCGATGACTGCTGGAAATCCGAGTTCGCGAGATCGGCCGACGCACCCACGACGAACTGGTTGTCCATGCCGGCGAGCTTGCCGAGCAGGGTCAGCTGCAGGTTCGCGCCGAAGCTGTCGGTCGCGACCACCGACTTGTCGTTGCTGGCCTGCACGGTGTCGGTGACGCCGTCGTCGACGCTGCCGAAATCGTCGTTCACGTTGCTGCTGACGTTGGTGTTGCGATAGTGCCGGTAGTAGAGGTTGCCGCTGAGCTGGACATGATCGTTGAACGAATGGTCGCCCGACACCGTCACGTACGCGGCGCTGTTCTGGTTCAGGTCGGGGTAGGTATAGGCCTGCGCGCGATTGTCGAGAAACGAGCGCGGAATCGTCTGCGTGCCCTGCAGCGAGTTGTCCGCGCCGCCGGCCGAGATCGACAGCGTCGTATCGGCATCCGTGTAACGCAGCTTGCCGAAGCCCTGCCGCACGCGGCTGCCGTTGTGATCGGCCCAGCCGTTGTCGTTCGTGACGTTGCCGGTCACGTAGTAGTCGAGGTTGCTGCCGATGCGTCCGCCCTGCTCGATCTGCGCGATCTTGCGTCCCCACGAGCCGACCGACACCTCCGCCGAGCCGCCCGTGCTCGTCTTGCCGTTCTTCGTCGTGATCGCGAGCGCGCCGCCGAGCGTGTTGAGCCCGTAGGTCGGGTTCGATCCGGGAATCAGCTGCATCGTGTCGATCGCCGCCTGCGGGATGAGATCCCAGTTCACGACGTCGCCGAACGGCTCGTTCACGCGCACGCCATCGACGAAGACCGACAGACCCTGCGGCGTGCCAAGGACCGGCGACGCCGTGAAGCCGCGATAGGTCACATCGGTCTGGTACGGATTGCCCTGCGCTTCGTTGATGGCGACGCTCGATACGTTCTTCTCGAAGAAGTCGGTCAATACGCTGTCGTGCTGGTGTGCGACATCGCTGCCGCGAAACGTCTGCACGTTGGCCGGCACGCGCGACAGCGGCGTGCCGATACCCAGCAGCGGCGTCGTGCCGACGACGACGACCGGCGCGAGCGTCGGCGCATCGACGTTGGCCGCGGGCTCAACCTGCGCCGCCGCGGGCGTGAGCCAGCCGCCGAGCATGCCGCCGAAGCACAGCGTGACGCCGGCGCGCCGGGCGACGAAGCGGCGCTTCGCCACATCGGTTTCATTCATTTCCATGTCTCCTGTTTCGTTGTAGTTATGCGACGCGTGGACGGCAATCGACGCAACGGTCGATCCATTCAGTGCGCCGTACCGCCTGCTCCGTCGGCCGTCGCGATCGCAACGTGCGCGACGCGGGCACGTCCGATCGACGCAATGACGGCGGCGACCGTACCGAACGGCTCGGTGCGATCGGCGTGCAGGCTGACGCTCGTGCGCGGATCGCGCGCGACGTGTCGGGCCAGCACGGATTCGACGTCGGACGGTGCGGTCGGCCGGCCGTCGACGTAGACGGCGCCGTGACCGTCGACGGCCACGATGACGGTCGACGCGTGCGTGTCGTGCGTAGTCGCGGCGGTTTTCGGCAGGTCGACGCGAATCGCATGCGTCATCAGCGGCGCGGCAACCAGAAAAATCACCAGCAAGACGAGGACGACGTCGACGAGCGGCGTCACGTTGATTTCGCCGAGCGGCTCGCCAGCATCGGCATCGCGGCAATCGGTCTTCATACGGCCGCCCGACGCGCGGCACCCGCGTTGCGGGCTTCCGGCGTCGCGGCATGCACCGGCGCATCGAGCCGGAATTGCCGCTGCTCGGCCAGCGCGATCAGGTCCTGCCCGAACTCGTCGAGCGCGGCCGTCACGGTCTTGAGCCGCCGCAGGAACAGGTTGTACGCAAGGACGGCCGGGATCGCGACGCCGATGCCGACGCCGGTCGCGACCAGCGCCTGGCCGATCGGTCCCGCGATCGCCTCGATACCGTTGGTGCCCGACGCCGTCATCGCTTGCAGCGTGTGGACGATCCCGAACACCGTGCCGAACAGGCCGACGAATGGCGCGACGTTCGCGGTCGACGCGAGCAGGGTGAGCCCGCGCTCGAGCGGGCGCTGCTCGCGGCGGATCTCGCGCGCGAGCGTGCGCTCGAGCAGGTCGCGGCGATCCCATGCGACGAGCGCGGCCGGAGCGTCCGGTTCAGCTGCTGCGAAGTCGCGCAGCACATGACACATCGCGCGCTGCAGCCGCGCGTTCATGCTGCTGGCCGCGTCGTCGTCCGTTGGCATCGTCAGTGCCATGCGGTCGCTTCGACGCGCGGCATGGCGACGGTTGCCGACTGCGAGGCGCGCGTACAGCAGCGCCTTGGCGACGATCAGCGTCCACGTGAGCACCGACAGCATCGCGAGCAACGCGAACGCGCCCACCACTGCGTACTGGATGTAGTTCGACATGACGGATTCCTCAGTTTTCGAGCTTGAACACGACCGGCACCCGGACCCAGCCGTCGATCGCTTGCGCGCCGCGCTTCGCCGGCACGAAGCGCCAGTCGGTCACGGCCGCCACCGCTGCGTCGTCGAATGCATCGTGTCCGCTGCTTGCCGCCAGCACGACCCGGTCGGGCCGCCCGTTCGCGAGCACGTGCACGTTCAGGAAGGTGGTGCCTTCCCAGCCGCGCCGCTGGGCGACGTCCGGGTAATCAGGTGCGGGATTGTGCAGATAGGCCGCAGCGAAGCGTGGCGCGGTGACGGGTTCGGCCGCGGGCGGTGCGGGCTGCACGGCGGGTGCGGGTGCCGCCGGCACGGTATCGGCCGATGCGATCGCAGCAGTCGTTGCTGCGGCCTTCGGCGCGGGCGTGGTGCGGGCGACGTCGCCGTCGGGCCGCTCGACCGCGGTGGCGGGCGATTGCGCGGGCCTCGCGTGGCCGGTGAGACGCGGCGCCGGCAAGCTCGGCCGAACGTCCCGATGCACGGCCGCATCACGGCTCGCATGCGCACGCGCGGGCGGCGCTGAAGTCACGACGTTCGCGCGGCGCTGCACGTCCGGCCCGGTCTTCATCGCTTCGCTCGCCTCCACTTCGACCGCGAGCGCGCGCGGCAGCGTCGATCGCGTATCGGATGCGGCCGCATGCCAGAGCACAACGATGAGCGCCGAATGCACGACGAGCACTGTCAGCGCAACGACCTTCGACGATTCGCGCGAACGCGCCGCGGACGGCATCGCGATCGTCGCCGCATGCGGACCGGCCGGTGCGATGCCGTACGCCAGCGCGACCAGACGGCGACGGTCTGATCGGCGAACGGCATCGGACGAAATCGGAACATTCATGACGGTCTCTCGCTGCGCGAAATCGTTTCCCGTTCCGAGGGGCAAGAAGCATGCCGATGCGCGCATCGCCCGTGCGTACAACAGGCCGACGCACCCGCCCAACCGCGCGACGCCTCGCACCTGTTGCAGTTCGTGCCAACCCTGTTGCACCTGTGTCAATTTGGATCAGCGGCACGGCGCCCCCACCGCCGCGCAAGCGATGCGCGCCGCTCGACCGCGCATTCGCGGCGCGCATCGTCCACGGCATGGGCGAGTCGCACCGCACCACGCGATCCGGATCGCGCCCATCGACGACGCTCGCGTGCCCGCCATCGCAGGCCGCTGCGTTCAACGACGAAGAACGCCGCAGCGCGTCGCGCGCCCTGCGATGCCTGAGCGCTGCACCCGGGCGCGCACTGTCATGTTTCGCAACACTGCGCCCGCGGCTGTCCCCGAACGCAACAGGCACGGATCACCCGCGACGCCGCGCCAATCCCGTCGCGGCACGCGCAATTGGCCGCTGCGCGTTGCGCGGCGCGGCTCGCGCGGCAATGGCATGCGATTTGCGTGACTGGCTGCGCACTGGACCCGGAATACCACCCCGCCGGCCCGGCCGCGTGTTGGCCGCGGTGCGACCACAATGACTCAGGAGACAACCATGAAGAAAGTCCCGGCTTTGACGAGCCGACTGGCAACGATCGGCATCGCCGTAGCGGCGGCCATCGCCTTGAATCCCGGCCTGGTGGACGCCGCCGCGGATTATCCGGCCGTCACGTACCAGCGGCTCACGGATGCGCAGCGCGATCCGGGCTGGCTCACCTACTACCGCACGTACAACGGCCAGGCGCATTCGCCGCTCAAGCAGATCGACACGTCGAACGTGAAGCAGCTGACGCAGGCATGGAGCTACAAGTTTCCCGCCGAACTGAAGCAGGGCTTCGAAGCCACGCCGATCGTCAACGGCCGCTATCTGTTCGTGACGACGCCGAAGGACAACGTCTACGCGTTCGATGCCACCACCGGCGCGCAACTGTGGAAATTCGAGCCGAAGCTCGGGCCGGAGTCGTTCAAGACCGCCTGCTGCGACGTCGTGAACCGCGGCGTGGCGCTGTACGGCAAGAACGTCTACGTCGCGATGCTGAGCGGCGAAGTCGCCGCGCTCGACGCGCAGACCGGCGCGCTCGTGTGGAAGAAGCAGATGTTCGAACCGGGCCTCGGTTATGCGTTCTCGCTCGCCCCGCTCGCACTCGACGGCGCGATCGTCGTCGGCAGCTCGGGCGGCGAATACGGCGCACGCGGCTTCATCGCCGCGCTCAGCCCGAGCGACGGCGCGCTGCTGTGGAAGCGCTTCACGATCCCCGGCCAGGGCGAGAAGCACGGCGACACGTGGCCCGACGGGATGCAGGCGCACGGCGGCGCGCCGGCCTGGCTGACCGGCACCTACGATGCGGCGACCCGCACGCTGTACTGGGGCGTCGGCAACCCGGGGCCGTGGCTCGCGGACCTGCGCCCGGGCGACAACCTGTACTCCGATTCGCTGCTCGCGCTGAACCCGAAGAACGGCGACCTCAAGTGGCACTACCAGTACACGAAGCACGACACCTGGGACTATGACGGCGTGAACACGCCGGTGCTCGCGACGATCACGTACAAGGGCAAGGAGCACGACGCGATCCTCCACGCGGACCGCAACGGCTATTTCCACGCGATCGATCGCGATACCGGCAAGCTGATCTACGCGGAGCCGTTCGTGAAGGCGACCTCGGTCACCGGCTACACGGAAGACGGCGCGCCGATCCAGGATCCCGCGAAGTATCCGAAGGTCGGCACGACGATCGATACGTGCCCGAGCTTCCTCGGCGGCAAGAACTGGTGGTCCGTGTCGTACGACCCCGAGCACCATCTCGCGATCGTGCCGGCGCTGCATGCGTGCATGAGCCTGTCCGGCAAGTCGGTCAACTACATGGAAGGGCTGCCGTATCTCGGCGAAGGCTTCGAGATCAAGCCGGAGCCGGGCAGCGAAGGCTACGGCGAACTGCAGGCGATCGACGTCAACACCGGCAAGAAGGTGTGGAGCCACTGGAGCAAGCTGCCGTGGAACGGCGGCGTCGCGACGACCGCGGGCGGCCTCGCATTCAGCGGCTCGCTCGACGGCCACCTGTACGCGTTCGACGTGTCGACCGGCAAGGTGCTGTGGGAGAGCCCGCAGCTCGCGAGCGGGATCATCGCGCAGCCGTCGGTGTTCGAAGTCGACGGCAAGGAGTACGTCGCGGTACTCGCGGGCTACGGCGGTGCGAACCCGATCTGGGGCGGCCCGATGGCCAAGGCGGCGGACGACGTGCCGCGCGGCGGCACGCTGTACGTGTTCGCCCTGAACCGCGGCTGATCGGCGTCCGGTCGACCGCATCGCACCCGCGCCGCCGGCGCGGGCGCCTCACCGTTTCCAACCGAGCGACGATCATGAACCTTCGACTTTCCCGCCTCGCCGTGGCCTGCGCGCTCGCGGCAGGCACGGCGCTGACCCCGGCGCTGTCCACGGCTGCGACGCCGGTGCGCATCTGCTCGCTGCCCGGCACGCCGACGGCCGCACTCGACAAGGCCGTCGCCCGCGACGTGTTCCGCGCGGCCGGCGTTGCCGCCACCTTCTCTGCGCACGACGTCGGCGGCAGCGACGACGACGGCGTATCCGCACACGAACTCGCGGGCATCCTCGACCACGATTGCGACGTGCTCGCGGGCTTCCCGCGCTCGGCGATCGCCGACGCATCGGATACCAGGCTGCTGTTCTCGCAGGGCTACCTGCGCTCGGGCTACGTCAGCGTCACGCGCCGCGACGCGGGCACGCCGCCGGCCGGCCGCGAAATCGTCGCGGCGACCTACGCGAGCCCCGCGCAACTGATCGCGGTCCAGCAGAAGGGCGCGCGCTTCGATCTCGAGAATACCTCCGAGCAAACGGTCGACGCGGTCGCCCGCGGCCGCGCGCATCGCGCGATCGTCTGGTATCCGGCCGTCGTCGCGTATCAGGCCGCGCATCCGAAGCAGACGTTCCGCATCGGCGCGACGTCGTCTCCGTATGCGGACTGGCAGCTCACGTTTGCATTCGCGTCGCGCTCGGCCGCGTTGCAGCAGCGGGTCGACGCAACGCTCACGCAGATGAAGCACGACGGCCGGCTCGACGCCCTGACCCGCAAGTGGTCGCTGCCCGGCAGCGCGCTCGAAGCACACGAGTCGCGCGCGCCGGCACGCGTCGCCGACGGCGCGCTGGCGGCCGGCCGCCATGCGCCGGGCGGCCTGCTGCGCGCGCGCAACCTGCCCGCCGGCGGCGGCTTCATCCGGGTTGCCGCGAGCACCGGCGACCCGGCGCCGACGTTCGATGCCGCGCAGGCCGCGCACGGCAAGGCGATCTACGGCAGCGCGTGCGCGAAATGCCACGGCGTCGACCTCGAAGGCAATACCGCGCCCGCGTTGAGCGGCCCGTCGTTCGCGCCGCTGTCGCATTCGCACCTGACGATCGGCGGCGTGTTCGGCTACATGGCAACCAACATGCCCGCCGACCAGCCCGGCAAGCTGAAGGACGACGACTACGCGGACCTGATGGCCTTCCTGCTCGCGTCGAACGGCTATGTCGCCGGCAACGGCAAGCTGACGGCCGATACCGCGCGCGCCTCGAACGCGCCGCTCGTCGCCGGTCCCGCCGCGCACAAGGACGCGAGCCAGTAACCCCCGGGCAAGCGGCCTCGCCACGCGACGCGGGCCGCGCCCTTCCCCACGATTTCATCTTCACCAGGAAACGACCGTGACGTCCCCCACCTCCCGCAGAACCTTCATCGTCAACACCCTCGGCCTGTGCGCGGCGCTCGCCGCGTCGCGCACGGCACTCGCGGCGGCACCGCTCGTCGACGAGAACGACGCCGCCGCGAAGACGCTCGGCTATCGCGCCCGCGCATCGAGCGTCGACACCGCGAAGTTCCCGAAATACCAGGCCGGCGAGCGCTGCGCGAATTGCCGTTTCTACAAGGGCGAAGCGGCGGATGCGAGCGGCACGTGCCCGATGTTCGGCGGCAAGTCGGTGGCGGCCGACGGCTGGTGCAACGTGTATGCCAAGCGCGCGTGACGTGGCGCGCGACGGGATGCCGGCGCAACACGCGCCGGCCCGCGTCGCCGCGACCGACGACGGCGCGCTGCCGCACGCCGTCGCGCACCTGCACACGCTGATCGCGACCGGCCTCGCGCGCGGCTTCGTCACGCGCGGCGACATCATCGACGTGCTGCCCGACGAAAACGCGAACGAAAGCGGCATCGACGCGGCCGCCGCGGTGCTCGTCGAACTCGGCATCGCGGTGTGCGACAGCAGCGAGTCCGCGAGCGGCTGGACGCTCGAGCGCTACTTCCGGCCCGCGCCGCCCGTGCGTGCGTGGGCCGACAGCGCCGGCTCATTTGCCGCGGCCGACCTGCTCGCCCCGCGCACGACCGATCCGGTCCGGCTATACCTGCGCGAGATGGGCACGACGCCGCTCCTTACGCGCGACGAGGAATTCGCGTACGCGCGACGGATCGAGCGCGGCCGGGCGGCGGCGGTCGCGGTGCTGTGCGGCGATCCGGATGCGCTCGATGCGCTGGTGTCGATTCGCCACGAGATCGCCGAACGCCGGAGCGCCGCATCGACCTATGTGATCTTTCTCGCCGACGGTCCGTGCGACGATGCGCCGTCCGCCAATCGCGCGGCGGAGGCGTCGTCCGCGTGTACCGGCGAACCCGTCCGCAACGACGACGACGACGATGACGATGACGGCGCGCGGATGCGGCAGGACGATTCCGCGTGGCGCACCGCGGTCGTCGCGCGACTCGCCCGCATCGACGCGCTCGCGGACGGCATGCGCGCGGCGCTGAGGTCCGGCGACGCCGCTTCTGCCGCATATCGCTCGCACGTCCGCGACGCCGCGGCGCTGCTCGGCACATTGCACCTGTCCGCGCGCGCGCTCGAACGGATGAGCGAGCCGTTGCGCGCCCGCGCACGCCGCCACCGTGCGTTGCGCGGCCGGCTGGAACGCATGCTGGCCGACGTGGGCGTCCCGCCGTCGTTCGCGGAGCCGGCCGACGATGACCACGGCGGCTGGCTCGCGTCGTGCATTGCCGCGCATCCCGCCTGCGGGCCGGCGCTGACGCGACGTTCGGCCGACTTCGTCCATGCGCGCAACGCGATCGTGCGCGGGGCCGCCGCATCGGCACTGCCGCCGCGCGCGACCGCATCGCTCGATGCGCGTCTCGCGGCCATCGAACGCGCGATGCAGCCGGCGCGCACGGGCCTGTTCGATGCGAATCTGCGGCTGGTCGTGTCGATCGCGAAGCGCTATCCCGATCGCGGCCTGCCGTTCGCCGACCTGATCCAGGAAGGCAACATCGGGCTGCTGAAGGCCATCGAGCGCTACGACTACCGGCGCGGCTTCCGCTTCTCGACCTACGCGACGTGGTGGATCCGGCAGGCGATCACGCACGCGCTCGCCGATCTCGGACGCACGATCCGCGTGCCGACCCACACGGTCGACGCGCTCAACAAGCTGAAGCGGCTCGCGCGCGACCATCGGCAGCGCTCGGGCGCGGCCGCGACGCCGGCGGAACTGGCCGCGCACATGGGCGAGCCGGTCGACAAGGTGCGCGACCTGATGGCGATCGTGAAGGAGCCGATGTCGGCCGACGTGCCGGTGTCGCCGGAGGGCGAGATGACCTTCGTCGACGTCGTGCCGGACCTGGCGATGCCCTCGCCCGAAGACGCGGCGGGCGCCGCGCAGTTGCGCGATGCCGTCGCGTGCGCGATCGACCGGCTGCCGCCGCGCGAAGCGATGGTCCTGCGGCTGCGCTACGGGCTGCATGCGGGCGAAGGATGTTCGCTGCGCGACATCGGCCGCCACCTGAACCTGTCCGCCGAACGCGTGCGCCAGATCGAAGCGTCGGCACTCGACCGTCTTCGCGCGTCGGACACGCTCGGCGTGCTCCGGTCGCTCATCGCGTAGCACGCGTGCGGCCGGCGGCGCGGGCGACGTGCGTTGCTCGTTGCTCGCCGTGTTGACGCCTGCAACACCGCTGCTGCATTTCGACGCAACGCGTGCGGCAGCGACGATGCCCTGCATTCGATTCCCCAATGCTTTGCAGTCCGGATCGAACGATGCAAACCGCGCGAGAACGACGTTGACGCCGTTCCGACCGGATACCGACACGCGATTGGCATGCAAGTTGCGTTTCGACATGCAAGCCACCACCCGCGATTTTCATGGAGCACACCTTGACCGCCATCGCATCGATCCTTCAGGAAAGCAGAATCTTCGAACCGACGGCCAACACGCGCGCGCGCGCAACCATTTCCGGCATGCCGGCCTACCGCGCGCTTGCCGCCGAAGCCGAACGCGATTACGAAGGCTTCTGGGCGCGTCTCGCACGCGAGGGCCTCAGCTGGCACAAGCCGTTCACCCAGGTGCTCGACGAGAGCGACGCGCCGTTCTACAAGTGGTTCGACGACGGCGAGCTCAACGCGTCGTACAACTGCCTCGACCGCCACGTCGAAGCCGGCAACGGCCAGCGCGTCGCGGTGATCTTCGAGGCCGACGACGGCACCGTCACGCGTGTCACCTATGCGGACCTCCTCGCACGCGTGTCGCGCTTCGCGAATGCGCTGAAGAAACGCGGGATCGCCAAGGGCGATCGCGTCGTCATCTACATGCCGATGTCGGTCGAGGGCATCGTCGCGATGCAGGCCTGCGCGCGCATCGGCGCGACCCACTCGGTCGTGTTCGGCGGCTTCTCCGCGAAATCGCTGAACGAGCGGCTCGTCGACGTGGGCGCCGTCGCGCTCATCACCGCCGACGAACAGGCGCGCGGCGGCAAGACGCTGCCGCTCAAGAGCATCGCCGACGAGGCCATCGCGATGGGCGGCTGCGACGCCGTCAAGAGCGTGATCGTCTATCGCCGCACCGGCGGCAAGATCGACTGGCACGGCGAGCGCGACCTGTGGATGCACGAACTGTCCGACGCCGAGTCCGACACGTGCGCCCCGGAATGGGTCGGCGCCGAGCATCCGCTGTTCATCCTGTATACGTCGGGCTCGACCGGCAAGCCGAAGGGCGTGCAGCACAGCACGGGCGGCTACCTGCTGTGGGCCGCGCAGACGATGAAGTGGACCTTCGACTGGAAACCCGACGACGTGTTCTGGTGCACGGCCGACATCGGCTGGGTCACGGGCCACACGTACATCACGTACGGCCCGCTCGCATGCGGCGGCACGCAGGTGGTGTTCGAGGGCGTGCCGACCTATCCGGACGCGGGCCGCTTCTGGAAGATGATCGGCGACCACAAGGTCACGGTGTTCTACACCGCGCCGACCGCGATCCGTTCGCTGATCAAGGCCGCCGAGGCCGACGACAAGGTCCACCCGAAGAGTTATGACCTGTCGAGCCTGCGCATCATCGGCACGGTCGGCGAGCCGATCAATCCTGAAGCGTGGATGTGGTACCACAAGCACGTCGGCCAGGAGCGTTGCCCGATCGTCGACACGTGGTGGCAGACCGAAACCGGCGGCCACATGATCACGCCGCTGCCGGGCGCGACGCCGACCGTGCCGGGTTCGTGCACGCTGCCGCTGCCGGGCATCATGGCGGCGGTGGTCGACGAGACGGGCCAGGACGTACCGAACGGGCAAGGCGGCATTCTCGTCGTCAAGCGTCCGTGGCCGGCAATGATCCGCACGATCTGGGGCGACCCGGAGCGCTTCAAGAAGAGCTATTACCCCGAGGAACTCGGCGGGCGGCTGTACCTGGCCGGCGACGGCACCGTGCGCGACAAGGACACCGGCTACTTCACGATCATGGGCCGGATCGACGACGTGCTGAACGTGTCGGGCCACCGGCTCGGCACGATGGAGATCGAGTCGGCGCTGGTCTCGCATGAGCTGGTTGCCGAAGCGGCGGTGGTCGGCCGTCCGGACGACACGACGGGCGAGGCGGTGGTCGCGTTCGTGGTGCTGAAGCGTTCGCGCCCGGAAGGCGAAGAGGCCGCGGCGCTCGCGAAGTCGTTGCGCGACTGGGTCGGCAAGCAGATCGGGCCGATCGCGAAGCCGAAGGACATCCGTTTCGGCGACAACCTGCCGAAGACGCGCTCGGGCAAGATCATGCGGCGTCTGCTGCGCTCGCTCGCGAAGGGCGAGGCGATCACGCAGGACACGTCCACGCTCGAGAACCCGGCGATCCTCGACCAGCTTGGCTGCTCGCTCTGACCGGCAAGGTCCGCATCCGCCTGTTCTACCCGACCTCTTCGACGCACGCGCGTTCCGGCCGCCATCCCCGCCATGAACGCGTCGCGCGCGGCCGCTACCCGTCCGCGCGCGTGCGTCCCGCCGCGCCCCACCCTGTGTGCGCGGCCCGTGCGACCGCCCGCGCTTCGCGCAGCTGGCGTCGCATTCCCCTGTTCGATGCACCCGGACGTACAACAACACTGGAGACACACCATGACAAGCAAGATCTGGATCGGCTGCGCCGCACTGGCCGGCACGATGGCCTGCACCGGCGCGTTCGCGCAGAGCAGCGTGACGCTGTACGGCAACCTCGACGCCGCCTTGCTGTACACGAGCAAGACGCTCGACGCCAGCACCGGCGGGAACGCGGGCCATCAGTTCGCGATGACCGACACCGGCATGACGCCGACGACGTTCGGGATGACCGGCACCGAGGATCTTGGCGGCGGCCTCAAGGCCCGATTCCAGCTCGAAAGCGGCTTTGCCGTCACCAACGGCGCGTTCGCCCATTCGAACGGCAACTTCTTCGGCCGCCAGGCGTGGGTCGGGCTCGACGGCGGCTTCGGCACCGTCAAGGCCGGCGTGCAGTACTCGCCGTTCCTGCTCGCGATCTTCGATTCGGACCCGCGCAGCTTCTCGCACTTCGGCAGCGGACTGATCAACTATGTCGACAACGTGCTCGTGACGGGCCTGTTCAACCCGAACGCCGTGTCGTACACGAGCCCGACGATCGCCGGCCTCACCGGCAGCGCGATGATCGCGCTCGGCGGCAAGGCCGGCGACTTCCAGGCCGGCCGCCAGTACTCGGCGAGCCTCAAGTACGAGCATGGCGGCTTCATGCTCGACGCCGCGTTCTACGACGGCAACGACGGCACCAACCCGACGCCGACGCCGAGCACCGTCGCGTTCGTCGGGCGCACGATCGGCGCCGCGTACCGGTTCGGCCCGGTCACCGCGAAGGCGTCGTTCGCGAGCTACAAGGTCGGCGGATCGTTCAGCAGCAACGTCTACGGCGGCGGCCTCGACTATCAGGCGACGCCGGCCGTCGACGTGAACGGCGGCGTGTGGTTCACGAGCGATCGCAACGACACGGCCAATCACTCGCTGCTCGCGGCCGTCGGCGCGAGCTACAACCTGTCGAAGGCGACCGCGCTGTACGCCCAGGTCGCGATGGTCAACAACCACGGTGCGATGGAGACCGGGCTGGGGATCAACAACGCGCTTTACGCGGTCACCGGGACGACCGTCGGCGCGAACGTCGGGATCCGCCACATGTTCTGATCCACGAGCGGCGGCAGGTGTGTCGAACCGTCGCCGCTCTGGATTCGCAGTCCGAACCGTTTACCCGCCCCCGGATTCACGACAACTTTCGCACCCTGTGAATCCGCGTTCATCCCGTCGTCCCGCACGACGCACGCACGCTCCATCGTGCGGCATTCATGCTCGTCCATGCCCGGTATAGACCGCTCGCGCCGCTGTCCGGATCGCAGGATGCATGCCTGCCTCTGCCGCGCGGCGGGTTGTCCCGGTGCGCCAACCGTGTCGTTTACGACCGGTTTCCGGGCGCATGACCGATAGTCGGCTCCGCCCGTTTCTCTACACTGCTTCACACCAACACACTCGCCGGGTGTCGCGCGCTGCGCGCCGCATCCTCGACATCACGGCGATCCAGAGACAACGCCTTCGTCCCCGACGGTCCTGCGGCCTGCGTGCCGCACACCTGCCGTCCGGCGGCGACGGCCCTGCCAGGAGCGTTCCTTGAGTTCATCGCACGCGCACGCCGCGAAAGCCCGATCTTCACGCAAGGCCCTCAAGCTGGATGACATCACGATCGTCGACCCTGCCGTCCTGAAGCGCGCGGTCGGGGCCATGGCGTTCGGCAACGCGATGGAATGGTTCGACTTCGGCGTCTACAGCTATATCGCCGTCACGCTCGGCAAAGTGTTCTTCCCGTCCAGCAGCCCGTCCGCGCAGCTGCTCGCGACCTTCGGCACGTTCGCGGCCGCGTTCCTCGTGCGCCCGCTCGGCGGCATGGTGTTCGGCCCGCTCGGCGACCGCATCGGCCGCCAGCGCGTGCTCGCCGCCACCATGATCATGATGGCCGTCGGCACCTTCGCGATCGGCCTGATTCCGAGCTACGCGTCGATCGGCATCATGGCGCCCGTGCTGCTGCTGGTCGCCCGCCTCGTGCAGGGCTTCTCGACCGGCGGCGAATACGGCGGCGCCGCCACCTTCATCGCCGAATTCTCGACCGACAAGCGCCGCGGCTTCATGGGCAGCTTCCTCGAGTTCGGCACGCTGATCGGCTACACGCTCGGTGCGGCGACCGTTGCGGTGCTGACGGCGACGCTGTCGCAGGAAGCGCTGCTGTCGTGGGGCTGGCGCGTGCCGTTCTTCATCGCGGGCCCGCTCGGCCTGGTGGGCCTGTACATCCGGCTCAAGCTCGAGGAAACGCCGGCGTTCAAGAAGGAAGCGGAAGCACGCGAAGCGGACGAACGATCGCGCCCGAAGCAGTCGTTCGGCACGCTACTCGCCGAACAGTGGCGGCCGCTGCTCCAGTGCGTCGGGCTCGTACTGATCTTCAACGTGACCGACTACATGGCGCTGTCGTACCTGCCGAACTACCTGTCCGCGACGCTGCACTTCAACGAAACGCACGGGCTCTTCATGGTGCTGCTCGTGATGGTGCTGATGATGCCGATGACGCTCTACGCGGGGCATCTGTCGGACCGGCTCGGCCGCAAGCCGGTGATGATGTTCGGCTGCGTCGGGCTGCTGGTGCTGTCGGTGCCGGCGCTGATGCTGATCCGCACCGGCGGGATGCTGCCCGTGTTCGGCGGGATGCTGATCTACGGCACGCTGCTGTCGACCTTCACCGGCGTGATGCCGTCGGCGCTGCCCGCCCTCTTCCCGACGCGGATCCGCTACGGCGCGCTCGCGATCGGCTTCAACGTGTCGGTGTCGCTGTTCGGCGGCACGACGCCGCTCGTCACCGCATGGCTCGTCGATCGCACCGGCGACCTGATGATGCCGGCCTACTACCTGATGGGTGCGTCGTTCATCGGCATCGTGTCGGTGCTCGCGCTGCGCGAGTCGGCGCGCCGGCCGCTGCCTGGCTCCGCGCCGTGCGTCGCGAGCCGTGCCGAAGCGCAGGACCTGATTCGCCGCGGCGCCGACGAGGGCCGCGTGCGCGCCCGCAAGTTCACGCCGGTCGGCGAACGCGCGTAACGCCTGCCGGCGCGCCGCGCATCAACAGCGTGCGTTCGACGACGCACGCGAAGCCGCGCATCGTCGCCCAGCTTGCAGCCGCTGCGTATGACCGGCGCCGTGTATGCCCGCGACGCGGCACCGGCCGCGCCGGCCGTCAGTTCGTTCCGTCGTACGTGACGATCTCGACCCAGTTCGCGCCCTTGCCGACCGGATACTTGCCGATTGCGTCGAGGTGCCCGGTGCCCCGGTCGATCCGGTACACCGCGAGCGTCGGCGACAGTTGCCCGGCCGCGAGCAGATACCGGCCCGACGGGTCGATCGCGAAGCCGCGCGGCTGTTGCTCGGTCGCGAACGTGCCGATGCGCGTGAGCCTGCCCGACGCCGCGTCGACGCGATACGCGGCGAGCGTGCTCGACGTGCGCTCCGACGCGTAAAGGAATGCGCCGTCCGGCGTCAGGTGCAGATCCGCGCCCCACGGCTTGTCGCCGTGGAAATCCGGCGGCAGGATCGACACGGTCTGGATCGGCCGCGCATCGGCATCGCCGTGCGACAGCGCGATCACGTGCAGCTTGCCGTCGAGCTCGTCGATCAGGTACGCGAACCGCCCGTTCGACGAAAACACGAAATGGCGCGGGCCCGACTTCTCCGGCAGCCGGTACGCGGGCTCGGCCGTGTCGGTCAGCTTGCCGCTCGACGCATCGAACGGCAGACGCAGCCACGCATCGGCGCCGAGCACCGACGCGAACGCATAGCGGCCGTCCGGCGACTGCCGGATCGCGTGCGCCATCGGGCCGGTCCTGATCGTCTGCTGCACGTCGCCCGCGACGCCGTTCGCGCCGATCCGGTTCACCGCGAGCAGATTGCCGCCGTACGACGCGGAGAACAGGTAGCGGCCCGATGCATCGGTCGACACGTAGGCCATGCTCTCCGCGAGCGGCGCGCGGCCCAGCTCGATCAGCCGCCCGTCGAGCGGATTGATCGCGAAGCTGACGACGCGATACGGCGTCGAGCGCAGCGCCGCATACAGCCGATGATGATCGGGCGGCAGCGCCATCGGCATCACGGCGCCGCCGACCGGCACGGTTTCGATCGCGCGCAGCGCGCCGTTCGACGTGTCGACGCCGAACACCGAGATGTCGCGGCTGTCGCTGTTCGAGACGTACGCATACGTCGCGGCGTGCGCGGCCGATGCGGCCAGCGCGAATGCGGCGGCCGCGGCGGCGCGCCGAAGTGTCTTCATGTTCATGGTGTTCGAGGTCGGGAAATGACGCGGCACATGTGATTGCGGCGCCGAACGACGTGAGTCGTCCGGCGCCGCGGCGGGTCACGCAAGCGATCAGTACACCGCGTGGCCACTGATGAGGCTCGGCAGCCAGGTTGAGAAGAACGGCAGGTACGTGACGATGTTGATCGCGCTGAAGATCGCAAGGTAGTAAGGCCACGCCATCTTCGTCGTCTCGCCGATCGACACGTTGCCGATCGCGCAACCGACGAACTGCACGGAGCCGATCGGCGGGTGCACCAGGCCGAGCGAGCAGTTCAGCAGCAGCATGATCCCGAACTGCACCGGCCCGACGCCGCACGCCATCGCGATCGGCAGGAACAGCGGCGTCGTGATCAGGATGTGCGCGGCCATGTCGACGAACGTGCCGAGGAACACCTGGATCACGTTGATGTACAGCAGCATCAGCCACGGCGCGGCGGTCGACTGCTTCAGCAGACCTTCGATCGCATCCGGAATCTCCAGGTACGACATCTGGAAACGCAGCATGTTGGACACCGCGATCAGCAGCAGCACGACGCCCGTCGTGCGCGCCGCATGCGACAGCGCGCGGCGCAGCTTCGCGACGGTCAGCGTGCGGTACACGAACGCGGTCAGCACGAGCGAATACACCACCGCGATCGCGGCCGCCTCGGTCGCGGTCGCAATCCCCTTCGCGACACACACGAGGATGATCGCGATCACCATCAGCCCCGGCACCGCGCCGACGAAGCTGCGCAGCACCGCATACCAGCCCGGGAACAGCGGCAGCGCCGACGAACCGTCTTCACGACGCGGGTAGCCGTGACGCACGGCCTGCCAGTACGCGGCGGCAAGCACGAAGCCCATCACCCACAACACCGGCAGCAGCCCGGAGAACAGCAGGTCGCCGATCGACACGCCGCTCACCTGCTGGCCGTGCAGCAGCCCCGTGATCCCCTGCGCGGCGAACGCGTAGATGATCATGTTGGTCGACGTCGGCATCAGCGCGCCGGCGAGCGACGCGTGGGTCGTCACGTTGACCGCGTAGGCGGCGCTGTAGCCTTCGCGCTTCATCAGCGGAATCACCACGCCGCCCATCGCGGACGTATCGGCGGTCGGCGAGCCGGACACGCCGCCGAACAACGTACACGCGACGACGTTGGCCATCCCGAGACCGCCGCGGAAATGGCCGACGGTCGCCTGCGCGAAGCGCAGGATCCGGTCCGCGATGCCGCCGTGCAGCATCAGTTCGCCGGAGAAGATGAAGAACGGCACCGCGAGGAACGAGAACGCGTTCATCCCCGAGATCATCGACTGCATCGCGGTTGCGATCGGCAGCCCTTCGACCATGTAGGTCAGCACGCATGCCAGCCCCAGCCCGAACGAAACGGGCACGCCGAGCACGAGGAATATCAGAAAACTGACGGACAGAATCGCGAGTTCCATGGCGTTATTGTCCCGACGAAGAGCGACGAAGCGCGAGCAGGTGCTCGAGCGAGAAAAGGATGATGGCGATCGCCGCGGGAATCGTGATCAGGTAGCGCACGCCTTCGGGCAGCCCGATGATCGGAATGCGGTCGCCCATCGTCTCGGCGGCCATGCTGCCGCAGCCGATCATGATCGCGATCGCGAACGCGATCAGGCTCAGGTGCTGGATCGCGATCACCGCCATGCGCGGGCCCGCCGACAGACGCCGCACGAGCGAGTCGAGCCCGATATGGCCGCCGTCGCGCACCTTCATCGCCGCGCCGAACATCGCGATCACGATCACCAGCAACAACGCGATCGGCTCGACGAAATCCGGTGCGTCCTCGAACACGTAGCGCATCACCACCGCATAGAACACCAGCAGCGTGAGCGCCGCGAGACACAGCGACGCGATCACCGCCAGCGCACGGAACAGCAGGTCGTTCACGCAGCGCAACAGCGGCGCGGCCGCGCGCGGGCGGCACGGTGCCGCCCCGTCCGCGGCGGCCGCGTCCGGGGAGCCCACGGCCGCCGCGCCGTTCAGGGAAGTGCGACGGGTCACTTGGTCGCCTCGATCTCGTCGACGATCTGCTTCATCTGCGGCGTCTTTTCATACTTGGTCCACAGCGGCTGCATCGCCTTCACGAACGCCGCGCGGTCGATCTGCGCGGCCGGCACGATCTTCGCGCCGCCCTTCGTCACCGTCTGCTGCGCCGAGGCCTCGCGCGCCGTCCACAGCTTCTGGTAGTACGGCACCGAATCGGCCGCGGCCTTGCGGATCGCCGTCTGCTCCTGCGGCGACAGCGTGTCCCAGATCTTCTTCGAGAACACCAGCACTTCCGGCGTCATCGCGTGTTCCGTCTCCGAGTAGTCGGGCGCCACTTCGTAATGCTTGGTTTCCTCGTACGACGGCATGTTGTTTTCCGCCGCGTCGACGAGGCCCGTCTTCAGGCCCGTGTACACCTCGGCGAACGGCATCGGCGTCGGCGTGCCGCCCATCGCCTTGATCTCGTCGACCATCAGGTCGGACGGTTGCACGCGCACCTTCAGCCCCTTCATGTCGGCCGGCGAGCGCACCGGGCGCTTCGCGTAGATCGAGCGCGCGCCGCTCTCGTAGAACGTCAGCGCGATCATCCCCTTCGCCGAGAACGCATCGAGGATCTTCTGGCCGGCCGGGCCGTACATCGCCTTGCGGAAATGGTCGATGTCGCGGAACAGGAACGGGAACGACGGGATCAGCGACTCCGGCACGATCTCGTTGAACGACGCACCGTTCACGCGCGCCATGTCGATCGCGCCGATCCGCACCTGGTCGACCGTGTCCTTCTCCGAGCCGAGCGCGCTGTTGCCGAACACCTTGATCGAGTCCTTGCCGCCCGTCATCTTCGACAGCTCGTCGCCCATGTACTTGACCGCCATGTTGGTCGGGAAGTTGTCGCCGTGCACGTCCGCCGAGCGGAACACGCGGGCATGGGCTGATGCCGCGAAGCCGGCCATCAGCGCGACGGCCAGTGCAGTACGGGAGCGGGTGAATCGGTGTTTCATCGTCAGTCTCCTTGATGGTTGCTCGTTGTTTCGCGGCGATCGTGGCGGCATCCGCAAGCGTCGGTGTCCGGCCTTTCGTCTAATCGCAGTCATACGTTGTATGACGTGTCGTTCGAAATGTACGTCGGTTAATCGTTTAACTCACTTGGTGCATACCCCTATAACGGCCTCTGATGCGGGTTTACGGCGGCCTAAGGGGAAAAGCCTTCTCTGCTTGACGGGCAGCCGGCGAAACGTTTTCCGGAAACGGGTCCACATTTGAATCGACACGCTGCCGGGTCGTTTTCCCGACGCTGACCGCCATCTTTCGTTTTCATTTCCATCGTTATAGGATGACTGATCACGAAGCAGCCACGGCCCCGCCCCGCCACGAGCGTGTGGCGGCCTGACTGCATCGCGGCGCGACCAGCGCTCGTCTGACGACCTGCACGGGCGGCTCGCGCCGCCGTTTCTTCGCTTGCCGGCAGGCCGTGCACGCGGCGCGTTCGCGCCGTGCTGCCGCGCCCCGCCCGAATGACCCGATACCAAACCCGGCCTTGCCCTCAGGCGAGGCCACATCAGGAGATATCCGTCATGACATCCCGACTTTCCGGGCCGAAGGCACGCCCGCGCGTCCTCGGCCTGTTCGCGGCGCTGCTGGCGACCGCCGCCGCGCTGAGCGCGTGCGGCGGCGACGATTCCAGCACCGGTGCCGGCACCAGCGCGGCCGCGCCTACGCCTGCCTCTGCGCCGTCCGCCGCGAGCGTGTTCCAGGTCGGCACGACCACCGTCGACGCCGCGTTGCCGGCCGAGCCGACGCTACCCGCCGATACGCAGGTGTGCAGCACGCTCGAAGCCGCCAATACGCTCGTGAGCCGCCCTGACGGCTCGCTGCCGCCGGAGGCCGATCCGTCGATCGCGGGCGTCGGCAAGGCCGTGTCGAGCACGACGGCCAACCCCGACCAGGCGCGTATCCAGGCCGCGCTCGACGCGTGTGGCGCGGCGGTCGACGCGCAAGTGGGCGCCGCCATCGCCACCGCCGACGCATCGGCCACCGCCGCGCAGAAAGCCGCCGCCGCGCCGAACGTGAACCTCGCCGGCGCGTCCGGCGAGGAACTCGCGAAGCCGAAGTACCGCGCGAGCAAGTTCGCGGTGCGGCTCATCGTCAATCAGGGCGGGGCCGGCAACAGCTTCATCAGCGGGCCGCTGACGCTGCCGTCCGGCGTGACGCTGTGGATCGACAAGGGCGTCACGCTGTACGCGTCGCGCGACGTGAAGGCGTATGCGCCGAACGCCGCCGGGCCGTATTGCGGCAACACGGCCGTCAGCGCGACCAAGGCCGGCAGCTCGTCGAACTGCCTCGCGCTGATCACCGGCACGAACCTCGTGAATTCGGCGGTGGTCGGCGACGGCCGGATCGACGGGCGCGGCTACGCCGAGCTCGTGACGTCCGACGCGAAATACCCGCTGATGAAGGTCGACATGACCTGCTCGAACACGTACGCGGCGTACAAGAGCGGCAACGTTGCACCGGATGGCACCGCGTGCGACGACGGCGGCACCGTCGTCGATTCGAAGTCGACCGTGCGCAACATGACGTGGTGGGATCTCGCGTATCTCGGCAACATGGTGCAGAACGGCACGACCGGCTTCGGCTCGCAGTC
Source organism: Burkholderia sp. JKS000303 (assembly GCF_002563755.1). Lineage (NCBI taxonomy): Bacteria > Pseudomonadati > Pseudomonadota > Betaproteobacteria > Burkholderiales > Burkholderiaceae > Burkholderia > Burkholderia sp. JKS000303. The sequence continues at coordinate 235,944 of NZ_PDBZ01000002.1, read as the reverse complement.
GAATTTCCGGCTGATGGTGTTCAACTACGCGAAGAACCTGACGCTGTACCGCGTCACGCTGAACAACAGCCCGAACTTCCACGTGGTGCCGAGCGGCGTCGACGGGCTGACGATCTGGAACGTGAAGGTGCAGACGCCGACGCTCGCCGCGTTCGCGAACCCGGCCGGCAACGGCAACCCGCTGTACAACGGACAGACCTTCAACGCGGACAACGTGAAGAACACCGACGCGTTCGACCCGGGTTCCGCATCGAAGCCGACCTCGACGACGCTGTCGACCGGCAGCACGACGAGTTCGACCGGCGCGGTTTCGTTCGACGGCTACCTGAAGAATTTCGTGTTCGCGTACAACTACGTGAGCACCGGCGACGACGACATCGCGCTCAAGGGCAGCAGCAACCCGTCGCCCGCCGGCTCGGGCCTGTTCGGCATCGACGGCAATCGCGACGTGCGTTCGGATCGCAAGGCCGGTGTCGTGATCGCGCACAACCACATCTACTGGGGGCACGGGATCTCGATCGGCAGCGAGACCAACGCAGGCGTGACCAACGTTCAGGTCTACGACAATTCGTTCTGGGATTCGGAAGAAGGATTGCGGATCAAGTCCGACTATGCGCGCGGCGGCGAAGTGAGCAACATCCACTACTCGGACATCTGCATCCGCGATGCGAAGAACGCGCTGCTGTTCACCCCGTACTACAGCACCAAGGCCGTGCCGGCGAGCGGGCCGCTGTATCCGAACTTCCATGACATCTCGATCGCCAACGTCGTGATCATGGGCACGGCGGGCGTGAAGCTGCAGGGGTTCGAAGCGAATACCGGCGGCTACGGCGAACCGGCGTTCCCGCTCGTGATGTCGCTCACCGACGTGGTGGCCGATACGCCCGACGGCATCTCGACGATCGCATCCGACGCGAACCTCACGCTGCACAATGTGAACCTGCCGGTGTTCGCGTCGACCGCGAACCGCGTCGTCGTGAACGGCACCGCGACCCGCACGATCGATCCGGCCAGCGTGCTCGACTGCAGCAAGGCGTTCGTCGACTTCCCCGGCATCGACCAGTCGAACCCGTTCGGCTCGACGTGGGCGCCGTCGTTGTAACGACGATGCGACGACCCCGGCTCCTCGCGTTCGTGCGGGGGACCGGGGTCGGGGGTCGGCGAGGATCTGTGTACCGCGTGTCGCGGCACCGGCATGGTTGAAGGGTAGCCGTGCACGGTGTGTCGCGGAACGGGGAAGGTGCCGCAGGGAATCGGCGGCGGTTAGCGCGGCGTGAGCGCAGGCAAACCGGTTCGGTCATGCGGCGGGAACCCGTGCACCGCATTCGTGCCCCGCGTCACCGCTGAAACCGACCACGACGGGTTTGCACCGCGCGGTGCGCGGCAACGATGTCAGCGACCGGCGCGCCGGTCCCGCAAAAACGCATTCAACTCGCCGCCCGCATGCTCGATATGCCGCTTCAGCAGCGATGCCGCCGTACGTGTGTCGCCCTTGCGGCACAACGCGACCAGTTCGGCGTGCTCGGATTCGGCGACGTCGCGTGCGGCTTCGGACAACGACAGTTGCACGCGCGTGTAGCGGTCCGTCTGCTGCAGCAGCGATGCGACGATCGCCGACGTCTTCGGCTGATCGGCGCGTGACAGCAGCAGATGATGGAGTTCTGTGTTCAGCTCGCCCCAACGCCCGGACTGGCTCGCGTGCAGGACTTCGCTGTATTCCTCGAGGATCGCATCGAGCCGCGCGAAATCGTCGACGGTCAGCTTCGGAATGGATTTTTTCAGCAGCACGGGCTCCAGCAGCGCGCGCAGCTCGAACAGCTCGGTGATGTCCTCCGGCGACAGCTCCGACACGATCGCGCCCTTGTGCGGCAGGATCTTCACGAGCCCTTCGCTTTCGAGCTGCACCAGCGCTTCGCGCAGCGGGATGCGGCTGATGCCCAGCTCGGTGGCCAGCGCATCCTGGCGCAGCTGATAGCCGTCGACATACTCCCCCGTCAGGATACGGCGACGCAATTCATTCGCTGCGGCTTCGGCGCGCGTGGCGTAGACAAGTGGCGGGCGTTTCTCGTTCATGTTGCGGTTCGGACGGGGGATGGCGGTCAGGCAAGCGCCGACGCCGCGGCGACGGATATTGCATATTTTCTACAATATTAGCAGAGCGGGGGTGGGGCAAGGAGCGGCACCTGATTGCGCGCAAGCTCGTCGAGCGGACCGAACGACTCAGGGCACAGCCGACGACGGTGCGAGCGTTTTGCCAATTGCTTGACATCCTCCGCCGCTTGAAGGCGGCGGATTCCTGCCGCGTCTGAGACGATGATGCTTATCTCAAAGCGCCTCGGCGGGTTCCTGCTTCACGGAGCGGCCTGACTGCACCGGCTCTCCACAGGCTGCAACGCGGTGTCCCCGCGCCAGTATGTTGAGCGCACCGACCACATCGGCATGCTCCTCATGACCGCACGCGACGCAGCGGAATGCGGCCTGCGTCTGCCGGTTTTCTGCGCTCGCGTATTCGCAGGCCGGACACGTGCGACTCGTATTCGCCGGCGGCACGGCAATGAGCCAGCCGCCGTTCCACGCCAGCTTGTAGTCCAGCTGACGACGAAATTCGAACCAGCCCTGATCGAGGATGGCTTTGTTCAGGCCGCACTTGGCCCGAACGTTTTTGCCCGGCGCATCGGGGCTGCCAGCCACCGCCTTCGACATGTTTCGTACCCGCAAGTCCTCGATGCACACCATCGCGTGGTTTTGGCTGATCGTGGTCGTGGCTTTGTGCAGGTAGATCGGGCCATTGTATGCGTGGCCCACAAGCGAGAGTCAAGCCATTCGACGTGGTCGCCATTGCGTCTTTCTGATCCGTGTGCATGTGGTCTTCCTGACCACATGCACCGGCGCAATGTGCTTGCCACGGAGATGCTGAACGACATGCGCAGCATCTTCGCCAGTGTCTGTCTGGACTTCGAATCCGAACGGGTGAAGTTCGATGGTGCGAACGGCCATGTACACCTGCTGGTGCACTACCCGCCCAAGGATTCCGTGTCGTCGCTGGTGAACAGCTTCAACGGCGTCTCAAGTCGCATGAACCGGCAGAATGCGCCCGCATTCGGAAAAAGTCGTGGGGCGGGGCGCTGTGGTCTCCGTCTTGCTTTGCGGGAAATTGTGGCGGAGCGCCTATCGAAATCGTCCGCCAATACATCGAACAGCAAAAAACCGCATTAGCAGCCGCAAAGGACGCCTACGGCGTCCGCACTATCCTTCCTCGTCCTGAAGAAACGAGGTTTGACGCGCATTCAGATCAACGCATGACTGCAATCGGGCATGAACGGTCCTTCATGCCCGATTGGTGAACATCCACGGACGATCCGTAACAGGCGCGCGTTGTAGCGCTAAGCCGCTACCAGCGAGCAGAACCGATCGAGGTCGATATTGCCGCCACTGATGATGATACCGACGCGCTTGCCTTTGAGCGTGTCCTTCAAATTCAGCGCGGCGGCAAGCCCCAAGCACCCGGTCGGCTCAACAATCATCTTCATGCGGGCCGCAAAGAACTTCATCGCGTTGACGAGATCGGTATCCGGTGCCGTCAGGATATCGTTGACGTCACGCTTGATGATTTCGAACGTGTAGTTCCCGAGGTGTTGGGTCTGCGCACCGTCTGCGATCGTCTTGGGCGTGTCGATATGAACGATTTCCCCGCTCCGCAGCGACTGCTGGCCATCGTTCCCGGCTTCCGGTTCGACGCCATACAGCACGCACTGCGGCGCGAGGGATCGAGTCGAGAGCGCCGTGCCAGAGAGCAGACCACCGCCGCCCAGCGGCACAAAAAGATAATCGAGTGCGCCCACTTCCTCGAACAGTTCCTTCGCGGCAGTCCCTTGCCCTGCGAGTACGTCCGGGTGGTCATACGGCGGAATCAATGTGAGGCCTTGCTCATCCGCGAGTCGGCGCCCGATTGCTTCGCGGTCTTCGGAATAGCGGTCATAGATGACGACGTTCGCCCCGTACCCCTTCGTCGCGGCGACCTTCGCTGCGGGGGCATCATGCGGCATGACGATCGTCGCCGGCATGCCCAGAATTTTCGCGGACAGGGCGATCCCTTGGGCGTGGTTCCCGGAGGAGAAGGCAACAACACCAGCCTTGCGCTGCTCGGGCGAAAATTTCGAAAGCGCATTGAATGCGCCGCGAAACTTGAATGCGCCCATGCGCTGGAAATTCTCGCACTTGAGGAATACGTCCGCGCCGACAAGCTCGTTCAGCGTGCGCGACGTTTGAACCGGGGTTCGGTTTGCAATGCCCGCGATTCGGGCTGCTGCTGCCTCGACGTCGGCGTACGTAGGAAGTTCGAAAGTAGTCATGTGAGACTCGCTAATTAAATGTCATTCACCAGGGCCACGAAACGGAGATTCCGGCTCCGTTCTCGATGGACTGTTCATACAGGAAGCGTGCGACCGTCAAGTCCTGGAGCGCGAGCCCGGTCATGTCGAATACCGTGATATCGCCCGGAGACCGGTCAATTGATGCCTTGCCAGCCAGCAGGTCGCCAATTTCAGTACCCTGCAGCTCCGGGGCCCACTGACACTCGCCAATGCTTCGCGCCTGATCCAGGTCGTCCACGAAAATATGTGCGCGATTCAGCAAGCCGTCCGGGAGCTCTCGCTTGCCCGCCGTGTCGGCACCCACACAAGTCAGGTGGGTCCCCGGCTGAACCGCATCGGCGTCAAACAGCGGGCCACCGCCAGGTGTGGCAGTGATCACCACATCACTATTGGCCACCGCGTTGTTGCGATCCTGAGTAATACTGATCGCGCATCGGCCCTGGAATGCCGATTCGAACGCCGGCTCCGGCTCTCCGTTGATCGTCACGTATTGCACCGTACAACGTTGCGGCAGCAGTTTCAGTGCGTAATCGAGTTGAACACGCGCCTGTACCCCCGTGCCGAAAAGGCAGATTCGAGTGCTCTCGGGGCGTGCGAGCTGCTGCAGTCCCAAGCCACCCGCCGCACCCGTCCGGGCCGTGGTAATTGCATTCCCGTCCATGATGCAAACCGGGCGGCCCGTGTGCGGGTCAAACAGGGCGACCGTTGCCTGATGAGGTTCGCCACCTCGGCCTCGGTTTTCCGACCAGAATCCGGCCGCCTTAAAACCGAGAAGATCCCGACTGGCGACATCACCGGATTTGATTCCGAACACCCCGCCGGTGTGGAGCTTCTCACGGACAACCGGGAAAACCCGCCCAGCCCTTTGACTGTGCAAAACAAAGGCTTCGCGAACGGCAGACATGACTTGCTCGGATTGAAGGGCGGGTTCGACGATGTCCCGGTCGAGAAGAAGAAGTTGGGCGTCTGTCGGCATCTTTACGTAAGTCTGTTTGGCGTAATACAGCAGGGTTTTATATTTTTTCTAAAACTATACAAATTGTCAAGTTCGCGGGCGCGTTGACATCAAGTACACGGCGCCCGCGAACAGTCAGGATGATTGCGCGTTGCCGTACCCGGACGCGGAAGGCGAATCTGCGGCAAGCCCGGCCACGGAGTGCTCGCTCTCCTCCGTCGTGCCGGCGGCAGACAACTCGCCCTCCCACTTTGCGACCACGGCGCTGGCAATGCTGTTGCCGAATACGTTGGTCGCGGTTCGCCCCATGTCGAGAATTTGGTCGATGCCCATCACCAGCAGCAATCCAGCCTCGGGAAGCTTGAACATCGGCAAGATTGCAGCAACGACGACCAGCGATCCCCTGGGAACAGCGGCCATGCCTTTACTGCTTACCATCAGGATGAGAAGCATCGAAATCTGGGTGCCGATGGGCATATGCACCCCGAATGCCTGCGCGATGAAAATCGCTGCAAACGCCTGGTAGACCATGGAGCCATCCAGGTTGAACGAATATCCCAGCGGCAGAACGAAGCCGACCAGACGCTTGCGGATGCCGAATCGCTGCAGAACTTCCATCAGCACCGGATAGGCAGCCTCACTACTCGCGGTCGAGAATGCGATCATCATCGGCTCGCGCACGGCCTTCAGCAGTTCGGGCATGCGCCGACCCAGCACGGCCCGGCCGGCGAAGTAAAGCGCGGTCCACAGTGCGAACAGCGCGACGTAGAACCACCCAATGAGCTTGCCGTAGGTAACGATGACCCCAAGCCCTTGCACGGTAACGACGCCGGCGATGGCGGCGAAGATACCGATCGGAGCGAAGTTCATTACGGCATTGGTGGCGCGAAGCATCACGTCCATGAGGCCGTCAATCGAGCGTTTCAGGAACTCGCCGGGAGCACCACGCACCTTGCCCAACGCGATGCCGAAGAACAGCGAGAAAACCAGAATCTGCATGATTTGGTTTTCCGCCATGGCCTCGGCAATGCTGCTCGGGAACATGTGCGTTACGAAGTCCTTGAAGTTCAGTGCGCTCGTCTTCAGGTTAGTCGCCGCGTCTGCGGCGGGCAAAGGCATGTTGAGATGCGCGCCGGGTTGGGCAATATTGACGAACAACAGGCCGATGCTCAGCGACAGCAGTGAGGCGACGACAAACCAGCCGATCGCTTTCGTGCCGATTCGTCCGATGGCCTTTCCGCTTTCCATGCTGGAGAGCCCCGACACAAGAGTCGCGAAGACCAGCGGCGCGATGATCATTTTGATCATCCGCAGGAAAATCGTGGTCACCACGCCGAAGTTGCCGGCGATAGACTTGGCGGTGGCTTCGTCGGCGGCGTATTGATGGCATGCGTAGCCGACGACTACGCCGAGGACCATGCTGAGCATAATCCAGTGGGAAAGCTTCCATTTTTTCATGATGGTGTCTGTTCCGATGTCTCTGGGTGTCAGGGCGTGGGCGCCAGCGCGATGGCTTCCACTTCGACGGCAGCGCCGTAGTGCAACGAGCGTGACTCGGCAACGGCGCGCGCCGGTTTGTGAGCGCCAATCCACTCCGCATACAACGTGTTGAAGAGCGGCCAGTGCTCGATATTCGATACGAACACGCGAATTTGCACCAGGCTGTCGCGCGTTACGCCGGCGGCCTCCAGGCATGTATCGACGTTGCGCAGAACCTGTCTGGTTTGAGCGTCGAACGACAAATCGCTCAGCGGCTTCCCTTGCTCATCGATCGGCAACTGCCCGGACACAAAGACGAAGCCGTTCGCAATACAAACGTGAGAATAGTGCCCAGCAGGCGGCGTGATGCCGGATGCGTTCTTGCAGTTCAAGGCCGTAGCCTGGTCTTGAGTGGACATTCGATTTCCCGAGTTCGGTTTAGGCATCTCGATCGACGCCAGATAATTTGTATAACTAAATTTAAGCCGTAAGGAATGCAGCTCGTTATGTGATGGCGCTCAGTACGTCGCGCTGAACGCTTCCTGAACCTTGCCTGACGAGGTCACGCCATTTCCGATGAGCAGTTGAGCGAGGACGCGGGACTTCTGTGGGTTCAGGTCATAGGACGCGACGAAGCCATTCTTGTCGTCCGACACCTCGACGTTGCGATTGACGAACCCTGAACTCGCGCGTGTCGAGCGCACGACCACGATGCCCTTGCGAACCGCAGCTTCCATGGCATCCAGGGCCACCTTCGATGCGTTCCCGTCCCCGACGCCTGCCAGGATGATCCCCTTCGCGTTGTCGCGCACCGCATCATCAATCTGCGTCGCGTCCATATCGCTGTGTGCGTACACGATGTCTACACGCGGCAGCCCTTCGCTCGGCAGGTTCAGTGCCTTCTTGGGGCCAGCCGGTGCCGGCGAGAGGTAGCGAATCGACGCCGAGTCGACATAACCGAGAGGACCGGCATTCGGGCTCAGGAAGGTTTGCACCGCAGTGGTGTTCGTTTTTGTCGCCCACCGCGGATCTTGAATGGTGTCGTTCATCACAATGAGGACGCCACGGTTGACCGATTGCGGGCTAGCTGCAACTTCCACTGCTTCGTACAGGTTGCTCGGACCATCGGCGCCGTTGGCATCACTGGGGCGCATTGATCCGACCAGCACCACCGGCTTGCTCGTCGACAACACGTTGTCCAGGAAGAACGCCGTCTCTTCCATCGTGTCGGTCCCGTGCGTAATCACGATGCCGTCAGCTTCGTCTCGGTCAATGGCCTGCTTGATTCGCCTGACCAGCTGGTACCAGATTTTGTTATTCATGTCTTGCGAGCCGACATTCGAAAGCTGCTCGGCCTTGATCGAAGCAAGCTTTCCAATGCTGGGGACGCTAGCCAGGAGTTGCTCCCCGGTGATACCTCCCGCGTTGTATCCGATTGCCGAGCGCGGATCGGCCGTGCTTGCAATCGTTCCGCCGGTTGCAAGCACGAGAATCCTCGGCTTGTGCGGTGCAGGGTTCGCGCTGGACGCGGACGGGGCTTGCTGGACATCCGCGGCACTTGCGTAGTTGCATGCAGTCAGCGCCAGAAGCGCCGCGAAGCATCCTCGCAGCACGACGGTCGGGCGGATATTCGTCACTTTCATGGGATGGCTCCTTGCCGTAGTGTGTTTCCAGACCGCGCGCTGCGCCATCGAAAGGGAGCACCGTGCCAGCACATGGTCAAGACGAATTATCCAACACTGGACAATTTGTAAAATAAGGGAAATTACGAGGTTCCCCTGGACGCGCAAAGGCCCTATACAATATGACCAAATGTAGATGAAGAGTCTAAGATGGCTAAGACAGGACTTACTCGCGAGCAGCAGACAATTCTTGAGCAGGTCCAGCAAATCGCAGCTGGGCTGGGGGCGACGTTGGCGCCTTTTACGGAGGTCGTGGTTCACGACCTTCGCTCACCCAAGCACGCCATTCTGACCATCCACAACAACTTGTCTGGACGGCAAGTCGGCGATCCTGCGACGGAACTTGGGCTGGCCCGAATTGCCGACGATAGCTACCCGCAAGTTCTGGCGAACTATACGAATCGGTTCAGCGACGGGCGCCAGGCAAAAAGCACGTCGATCGGGATCAAGGATTCGGAGGGGCACTACTTTGCCGCACTGTGCCTGAACGTCGACGTGACGCTGTTTCGCAGCATTGGGGCATTGCTGGAACAGTTCTCAGTTGCGAGCGGAGATGCGATCCACGAATCGCTCGACCCCTCGACAGCCGACTCCCTTCGAGAGCGAATCGATCGGTTCGCGGTCGGTTTGGCAACCACGCCGCAATCGCTTCGTACTGACCAGCGCAGAACGCTGATGCAGACGCTCAAGGACGAGGGGTATCTGGACCTGAAGCGGTCGATGGAGATGATTGCGCAACACCTCGGCGTGTCGCGTGCAACTGTATACAACGACGCCAAGTAACGGCGAATGCCCCATGCATTGCTGGTTTGCCGGGTCAGGTAGCGGAAGGTAGCTGATTCGAAGATGACTGGCCGAGTCATCTTCGCGATGAATGAGCGTTGTCATCAGGAAAGCACCCGTCACTCTCGAGCAGTGGCGAGTCCACTTTCGATGCGCCACAAAAAAAGCCACCCTCTCGGGTGGCTTCCCATCTGCGATCACGCCCGAGTCACGCGCCGGTCAGCCGATTGGCCTCCGCGTCGACCTCACGCAGCGACTTGCCGCGCGTTTCCTTCGCGAGCCCCACGCACACGATCGAGATCGCCGCCGCGGCGACCAGATACAGCGCGATCGGCGTCGACGAATGATAGCGGTCCAGCAGCGACAACCCGATCAGCGGCGCGAGCGAGCCGGCCATCAGCGGCGCGACCTGGTAGCACAGCGACAGCGCCGTGTAGCGCACGTTGGTCGGGAACATCTCCGTCATCAGCGCCGAATACGGCGAGTACGTCATCGATTCGATGAACAGGCCCAGCACGATCGCGGCCATGATGATCCAGTCGTTGCCGGTGTCCATCATCGGGAACGCGACGAAACCCCAGCCGGCGGTCAGCACCGCACCCGTCAGGTACACCGGCTTGCGGCCGACCAGGTCGGACATCAACCCCATCAGCGGGATGAACACGAAGTGGATCGCGTTGGCCGCGAACATCAGCTTCAGGATCCGCGTGGTGTCGAAGCCGACGACCAGCTTCAGGTAGGTCAGCGAGAACGTGACGACCATGTAGTACAGGATGTTCTCGGCGAAACGCGCGCCGATGCCGATCAGCACCTGACGCCAGTGGTACTTCAGCACGTGAACCACGCCGAGCTGCTTTTCCTGCTTCTTCTCGCGGCGCGCCTGCGCTTCCTTGAAGATCGGCGCATCGTCGACCTTGCGGCGAATCCAGAAGCCGATCAGCACCACCACCGCCGAGAACCAGAACGCCGCGCGCCAGCCCCATGACAGGAAGTCGGCCTCCGACAGCGAGCTCGACAACACCAGCAGGATGATGGTGGCGACCAGATTGCCGGCCGGCACGCCGGCTTGCGGCCAGCTGGCCCAATAGCCGCGGCGGTTGTCCGGGCTGTGTTCGCTGACCAGCAGGATCGCGCCGCCCCACTCGCCGCCGAACGCGAAGCCCTGGATCAGGCGCAGCGTGACCAGCAGCGCCGGCGCCCAGTAGCCGATCGAATCGAAGGTCGGCAGGCAGCCCATCAGGAAGGTCGTGATACCAACCACGACCAGGCTCACCTGCAGCAGATACTTGCGGCCGAACTTGTCGCCGTAGTAACCGAACACCAGCCCGCCGATCGGGCGCGCGGCGAAGCCCACCGCATACAGCGCGAACGCGGCGAGCAGGCCGTCGATCGGATTGCCGGTCTTCTTGAAGAAGTGCGTGCCGAACACCAGTGCCGACGCCGTGCCATACAGGAAGAACTCGTACCACTCCGCCACCGAACCGACCATCGACGCCGCGACGACCCGTTTCAATTCCCGCTTCGACGCCGCGTCCTGCACGCCGGTTGCGCTACCTGGCGAGACTGCCTCGCCGACCTGACCTGTCATCTCCGTATCTCCTCTCGTTATCTTCCATTTCCCTTGACGGGGCGGCTCGCGAGTAAGCGCGCCGAAAGATTTTATACAATATTCAATACACGATCTACGAAATCTCAAAAATGCTTTCGGCAGAAATGCGACACGGAGGGCGGCAGGCGGCCGGCTGAATCGAGGCGGGCAAAGCGCGAACAGACAACCGCCGCGGCAAGGGAAAGCAACCGCGCCCGCGCGGCAGCGAGGAAGCGCTGCAACCGGAGATCAAGCCGATCCGGCAGGCCCGCATGCAGGTCCACGACGTATCCAAGGTCTGGGAGCAGATGAGCCGGAAAGGCTTCGCGGTGGCGTGCCGCACGGCTGAGCGACTGATGAAGCGGCAAAGCGCGCTGCAGTCGGGAGGTAACGAGGCGCTGAGCCGTCACTCCGACTGCCCGACGCAGGTATCGACCCGTCGGCGGACAGCTTCATGATGCATCGACCTCGGCAGACGACGGGAAACGCATGCACCGCGCATCCCCCGGCATTCGAAGCGAACTCGCCGACTCAATGGAGCAACGCAGCGCCGAGCCCGTCACGAATCCGGCAGCCGGCGCCCGGTAGATGCACGTGACGCCACATTTGAACCGTGCATGTAGAATACAGACATGCCGACACTTTCGAGTCCGATGCACCGCGCAGTCCCGACGGTTTGCAGGCACGCACCTCATCCGGCGACGTGTCGCCAGCGCGACACGCGGGCCGCCACGAACGCCGGGAACACCACGGCGCGCAAGCATCGGAATTCGCAGCGAAACATTGATTGATCGGCGCCGCAGGCGCCCGAAGGATATCTGGAAAATGGCAGGCTATTCGTCATTGTTGCGGGAATCGCGACCGCGCGTACGCGAGACCAGCGCACCGAAGCGCGCCGGGCTCACGGTCAACGACCTGTACGAACAATTGAAAGCCATGGCCGTCATCTACACCATCCGGCCAGGTGAAAGAATCAATGAACTCGAACTCGCCGAGAAATTCCAGGTGAGTCGAACCCCGCTTCGTGAGGCCCTCAACCGGCTCGTCGCCGAGAACCTGCTGCATTTCGTCCCCAATCGCGGGTTCTTTATCCGGGAGCTCAACCGCCAGGATATCTTCGACCTGTTCGAGTTTCGTCGCAGCATCGAGGCGTCTGCCGTACAGCTGGCCGTCGAGCGCGCCGATGCCAAGGACATCCGGGCGCTGCGCAAGTTCTGGAAGGACGTGATGAAGAACAAGGCCAACGCGCCGGCAGCCGAACTGGTCACTCGGGACGAGGAGTTTCACGTCCGCCTCGTGGCCTTGTCCGGCAACAACGAGATGGTGCGGGCACTGTACGGGATCAATGCACGCATTCATTTCGTTCGCTGGGTCGATCTCGAACAGCGAGGGCACGATGCGTTCTCCGAGCATCTCGAGATTCTCGATGCGATCGAAACACGCGATGCACAGCGTTGCCGTGAATTGACCGAGACGCACATTACGTGCCGCATGGAAGAAATCACGAAAGTCGTCGACGCCGGGGTCGTGAAGCTCTTCTCGCAGTAACAACGGTTCCGTCGCATCGCGCGCAGCGACCCGCGCCGATCAATCGACGGAGAGCGGCGTCGCTCCGGACGCCATGGTCACGCCGCCGAAGCGGAGGTCATGCGCTTCACTCCATCGCCGACCGGTTGCCATCGGAAGCCGCGGGCCCGTTCGAGGCCCGCACCCCCGACGCTCGTCCGATCACGCGGCGCTTACGCGCCCGGCGGCGAGCCACTGTGCCGTGTCATCCAGCGCGCTCGTCGCCGCGTCGAACATTTCGTCGATTTGGTCGTGCGTGATGATCAGGGGCGGGCAGAAATTCACGACGTCGCCTGACGCCCGGGTGATCATGCCATGTACGCGCGCGCGCTCGCCTACGTAAGACGCGACACCCGCGGACTGCGCGAACGACTCCCGCGTGCCCTTGTCGGCAACGAGTTCGAGGGCCGCGATCAATCCGTGTCCGCGTGTCGTACCGACAAGCGGGTGCTCGCCGAGTGCCGCGACGCGCGCCTGGAAATGCGGCGCGAGCGCCTGCACTCGCCCGACCATGTCGTCATCCTCATAGATGCGCAACGCTTCGAGCGCCACTGCCGCACAAACCGGATGCCCGCTGCAGGTAAATCCATGTGCGAACGTGCCGATTTTCTCGCTCTCGCTGATCATTGCATGGTCGATTCGCTCGGAAACCATCACCGCGGAAATCGGCGCATATCCGGCTGAGAGCTGCTTGGCAAGCGTAATCACGTCGGGCGTCATCCCGAACGATTCCGTACCGAACATCTTGCCCGTTCGGGCGAATCCGCAAATGACCTCATCGGCAATCAGCAGGATGTCATGCTTTTTCAGCACCGCCTGGAGCTTTTCGACGTATGTGACGGGCGGAAGAATCATCCCGGCAGACGCCATGATCGGCTCTGCGAAGAAAGCCGCGATCGTATCCGGGCCCTCCGCAAGGATCAACTGCTCGAGGGCGCTCACACATCGGGTCGCAAATGCTTCCTCGGTCTCACCCGGCAGTCCATACCGATAGAAGTCCGGGCAATCCGTGTGCAAAACCCTGTCGATCGGCAGATCGAAGTCCTGATGATTGGTCGGCGATCCGGTCAGGCTTCCCGTCGCGATCGTCACGCCGTGATAGCTCCGGGAACGGGCGATGATCTTTTTCTTCTTCGGCCTGCCCAGCGCGTTGTTGTAATACCAGGCCAGCTTGATCGCCGTATCGTTGGCCTCGGATCCCGAGTTCGCAAAGAACACCTTCGACATCGGCACCGGCGCCATCGATATCAGTTTCTCGGCGAGCCTGATCGACGGTTCCGACGATTTGTGGCCAAACGCGTGATAGAACGGAAGCCGGCGCATCTGTCGATCGGCCGCATCCGCGAGGCGGGATTCACTGAAGCCGAGCGCCGCGCACCAGAGTCCGCTGAGAGCCTCGAGATAACGGTTGCCCTGGTCGTCATACACATAAACGCCTTCGCCGCGCTCGATCACCATTGGACCGACCGACTGATGCGAACTCAGGTTGGTATACGGATGAATGTAGTGCTTGATGTCGCTGCTGTGCATATCCGTACGTTGCATCGCCTGCCTCCTTCGTTCAAGACACTTTCAAAAGGTTGATGAGTCGCAACGCGCGCTCGAGGTCGCTGCGACATCGACAGTGACGCGGCGGCGTACGCGTCGTCTGTCGGCCTGCGCGACTGTCACGCCACGAGACCCTCCATCGAAATCGCCGGCTTGCGCCCGGCAATCAGGTCAGCCGTGATTCGGGCGGATCCGTGAGACATCGTCCACCCGATATGGCCGTGACCGGTATTCATGAACAGGTTCCGATACCGTTGGCGACCGAAACACGGCAGGTTGCTCGGCGTCATTGGCCGCAGTCCGGCCCACATCTCCGCGCGATCGTAGTTCGCGCCGTCGGGATAGAGTTCCTGCGTCACGCGTTTCATGAACGCGAAATCGGACGGCTTGTGGCTCGTGTCGTAGCCGGCGAATTCCGCTGTCGCCGTGACCCGAATCCGGTCGCCGAATCGCGACACGGCGACAAGGTTGTGCTCGTCCACCGCTGCGACGTTGGGCGGCGAAGCATGACCCTCGATCGGGATGGTGAGCGAGTATCCTTTCACCGGATAGATCGCCAGATGGACCCCGATCTGTCGGGCGAGCACGGGGCTATGGCTGCCGAGCGCAAGCACGTAGGCGTCGCCTTTCACGAGGCCGCTATCGGTGTGGACTCCGACGATTTCGCTCCCCGATGTTTCCAGCCGCTGAATCACGGCACCGGTCCGGATCTCTCCCCCCCGCGAGGCGACCTTTTCGGCCAGCGCCCGCGTGAACTTCGCAGGATCGCCCGTTTCGTCGGTCGGGCAATGAATCGCGCCGACGATCCCGTCCTTCGCCGACGAGAGTGCCGGGTCGAGCGCAACCACTTCATCGCGCGATAGCACCTTGATGATCTGGCCGTCCGATTCGAGCAGTTTCATCTGCATCACGCCCCGGTCCAGCGCCTCCTGGCTCCGGTGGAAGTAGAGAATGCCCCGATCGTTCCTGTCGTAGTCGAGGGGATCCTCGGCAATGACCTGCTGAAGGACGGCTTGCGAGTACGCGGCAAGCCGATGCTTGAGCAAGGTATTGCGGCGAGCCTTTTCCGACGTGCACTCCATCAGGAAACGCCAGGACCACGTGTAGAGACGCGGATCGGCGGAGAACCGGAAACGCAACGCCTGATCCTTCAGGACCAGCGATTTCAGCAGCGTCATCGGCGCCCTTGGCGACGACCAGACGAACGAGTGGCCCGGCGCGATCATCCCCGCATTTCCCCAGCTCGTCTCGCCAGCCACGACCGTCTGGCGGTCGATCAACACGACTTCGTGGCCATCCCTTTGAAGTTGGTACGCAGTCGTGACTCCGACTACCCCGCCGCCCAGCACGATAACTCTCATGATGTCCTCAAGTCCGAAGCGTATTGGATGTGGGTGACACGACATCGCGCCACGGCACGGCACGCTGATGCTGATGCGAGGCAGTGGCGCGATGCACGACGCGCGATGACTTTCGCGCCGGATCGCGGCTTGATCGTTGCCTCGGCATTCACCCGACGTCGCGACATAACCAAAAGTGTCGACAACACTGTATATCCACAAAAAGGCAAAATCAATGAGGGCAACAACGCCACACTGGAAAATGGCGGCATCCCGCAGTCGCCGGGCAGCGACAACGGCGCAAGGTTCCTGGTTGCGCACTGGCGCGTGGGTGCCGCACGCACGCCGATAGATCAAGCGGGACGCTGGACAGCACGGTTCGGGCGAACAGGAATTTCCCTTATTGTCGATAAATGTGTCGACAGTTGTGTGTTTCTGGAAGTAGGCTGTGTTCGTAGACACCGTTACTTTTCAAGGAGAAGCAATGCAGATCAAGCGCTACGGAAGCGGCAAACGCATGAGCCAGGCTGTCGTACATGGCGGGTTGGCCTTTCTCGCCGGACAGGTCGCCGACGACCCGAGTCAGGATGTGAAGGGTCAGACGGCCCAGATACTCGCGAAGATCGACCGGCTGCTCGAGCAGGCCGGCTCCGACAAGACCCGAATCCTGTCAGCCAGCATCTGGCTCGCCGACTACACCACGTTCAACGAGATGAATGAAATCTGGGACGCCTGGGTTCCGGAGGGCGAGGCCCCGGCGCGGGCATGTGTCGAGTCAAAGCTCGCGTTCCCGCAATACACCGTCGAGATCGGGGTCATCGCGGCGGTGTGACCCTACGTACGCGCTGACGACCGCCGGAGCGAGCGTCAGCGCCGTCGACAGCCATGCGCAAGCCGGACCCGCGTCCGGCGCATCAGGGACGCGACCCATCTGGCGAATCGAACAATTTTGAATGGACTCCTATCAAATGGATACCCTGGAATCTGTCGAGCGCTACGAGCGGCTCGATTTCGCGCTCGATGACGGAATCTCGCACCGCGCGGCGATCGGCCTGGTCGTGCTCGCGACCGACCATACGATCGAGTACGAATGGCGCAAGCTCCTGGCACTCGATGGTGTCGGCTTCTACGAAAGCCGCATTGCCAATTCGGCTCAAATCACGCCGGAAACGCTCAGGAAGATGGACACGCTGATCGCGCCCGGCGTCGCGGTGATCCGGCCGGGCGAACGTCTCGACGTGGTCGCATTCGGCTGTACGTCGGCCTCCATGGTTCTCGGCGAAGAAAGCGTGATCGAGCGCATCAGGCAAGCGCGTCCGGAAGTCGCTTGCACGACGCCGGTCACGGCCGCTCGCGTTGCGCTGAACGCACTTGGCGCAAGCCGTATCGCGCTCCTGACGCCGTACGTACGCACGATCAATGAATCGCTCCGTGAATACCTGGGCAGCCGCGGAATCAACGTGATGCGCATGGGATCGTTCGAGCATTCGGACGACAACGAAGTCGCGCGGATCGACGCGGAATCGATGCGACGCGCCATTCTCAGGATCGGCCGCCATGACGATGTCGACGCGGTGTTCGTTTCGTGCACGTCGCTCCGGCTCGCGGATCAGGTGACCGCCATCGAGAGCGAACTCGGCAAGCCGGTGACGTCGAGCAATCACGCAATGGCCTGGCATGCGCTTCGACTCGCTCGAGTCACGGACAAGCTGCCGCAGTTCGGCCGGCTATTTACCGTCTAGTTCTACCTGCGGGTTCAGAGCCGCTTGCCGAACATCGCTACATGCCGCTGGTCGCCGTCGTCGTAGCGAAAGGCCGACATCACTCGAAATGTCGCGCCGGAACGTTCACTTATGGAGACTTCATGAAAAGACTTGCGCTGTTTGTCGCCCTCGCCTGCGCCGCCGGGGGCGCTTTCGCCAAGGACTGGACGACGATCCGCTTCGGTGTGGATCCCACCTATGCGCCATTCGAATCGAAGGCGCCCGATGGCAAGGTCGTCGGTTTCGACATCGATCTCGGCAACGAAATCTGCCGCCGCCTGAACGCGAAGTGCCTGTGGGTGGAGCAGGACTTCGACAGCATGATCCCGGCGCTGAGGGCGAAGAAGTTCGACGCCGTACTGTCTTCGATGACGATCACGCCCCAGCGGGCCGAACAGATCGCGTTCTCGCAGAAGCTCTACAACACACCGACACGTCTCGTCGCCAGGAAGGGCACGAATCTGGCGCCGACCCCCGAATCGCTCAAGGGCAAGTCGGTCGGCGTCCAGCAGGGCACGATCCAGGAAACCTACGCAAAGGAGAACTGGGCGCCGAAGGGCGTCAACGTCGTGTCCTACCAGAACCAGGACCAGGTCTACGCGGACCTGCAGTCGGGCCGCCTGGACGCCGCGCTGCAGGACGAAGTGCAAGCCGCGCTCGGGTTCCTGAAGACACCGGCCGGCGCGAACTTCGCATTCGCCGGCCCGGAGCGACAGACGGGGGCCGCCGCCATCGGCCTGCGCAAGAACGATGGCGACCTCAAGGCACAGATCGACAAGTCGATCGCCGACATGATCAAGGACGGCACCTACAAGAAGATCCAGGCGAAGTACGTCAATTTCGACTTGTACGGCGGCTGAGCATTCCCGCCATCGCCCGCGTCAACACCTTGAAGCGAGCCGCGCGTGCGCGGCTCGCAGTCCGTCATCGAGGTTCCCCCTCCAAGGCGTCGGTCCACTTCGTTTTACTGCACCAGCGGAAGCTCGGGAAGCAAGGCGATCCGAAGGGAATACCGACCGCTCCGCGCAGTAGCGAGCAGCTGCGGCAATGTCTGGCGGGACGGCTGAAGTCGTCGCGGCGAATCATGGCCCGGTTGGCTCGTTCGGCTCTCCGGGGCGGCGCATCGGAAGGCCCGTGACGCATTGCGCGCCGGCGTCCGTTGCAAAGTAAGCCCGGTACGATCGCGTTCACGCGAATCCGATGTTGCGCGCGTGCCAGTACGGGCGCCGTGGCCATCCGAACCACCCCGGCCTTGCAGACCCTATTGTGACGGCCTGCCGCGCAACGCGCAGACCGGGAACCGATGCGATGTTGATCACGTCCCCGGCGAAATCGGTCGACTGACATTGCATCGATCGCGTCCAGTTCGAATGCGGCCGCACTCGGCCCGAGTTTGCGAATCGACGCAGCCAGTCGGGCACCGAGCGCGATGCGCCACCCGCGCATCGCGTGCCGCGCATCCATCGACATGCTATCCCGGGTCGCCGAATGCGCCGGTCACCTGCCCCGCTTTTCCGCCCCGCTCGCATTGAAATTTCATGTCTCCTCCCTTCCCCTCTTTGCTCGCCGCGACGTCTACGCGACCTCCTTCAGCGCGATGACCGCCGGACGCGAAAGCTGTGCCACGGCGGCGCCCCATTCTGCGTCCAGCGACTGGAAGTTCCGCTCCTTGATGTGTCCGTATCCGCGGATCTTTCCGGCGATCGACGCGGCGCGCAGCGCCGCCTGCAGATTCCGGGCATTCCCGTGACAGATGATCGCGTCGACGGTCTGCTCATAGCGGGCGATCAGGCTGCGTTCCAGCTTGCGTTCCGCCGTGTGGCCGAATACATCGAAAGCCGTTCCACGCAGGCATTTCAGCTTCGCGAGCATCAGGAAAACCGGCAGAATCCACGCGCCATACTCCTTCTTGCGCGGTTCGCCGGTCAGTTCGTCTTTGCCCGACAGCAGCGGAGGCGCAAGGTTGAATGCGATCCGGAAATCGCCGTCGAACTGCTGCTTCAGGCTCTCGACGAACTCGGGCGACGAATGCAGTCGTGCCACTTCGTATTCGTCCTTGTAGGCAAGCAGCTTGAAGTAGACGCTCGCGACTGCACGGGTGACCACGTCCGCCTTGGGCGAGATGCGACGCTCCCATTCGCGGACCCTCGACACCAGCGAGCGATAGCGTTGCGCGTAGGCGGCGTCCTGGTACGCGGTGAGGAACACCGCGCGCCGCTCGATCATCTCGTCGACGGTCGTGGAAATATGCTGCGACTCCCGTCGCGGCTTCGCCGCAACCAGCGCCTTCTCCGCCGCACTCGGCGACAGCGCGGCACGACGCCCCCACCGAAACGCCTCCTGGTTCGAGGCGACCGCCGCCCCGTTGAGCTCGATCGCGGCATGGATCGCGTCCGCACTGATCGGGATCAGGCCGCGCTGATAGGCGTAACCCAGCATGAACATGTTCCCGGCAATCGTGTCACCGAACAGGCTGAGCGCATACTTCGTCGCGTCGACGAATTCGACGTGCTGTTCGCCGACAGCGTCGACCATGCCGGCGCGCAGGTCTGACGCCGGGAACGCGAGATCCGGGTGGCGGGTGAACTCCCCCGTCATGACCTCGTGCGTGTTGACCAGCATGCGAGTCGCGCCCTTGCGGGTGGCCGCGAGCGTCTTGCGGCTGGCGGCCACGACCATGTCGCATCCGAGAACGACATCCGCGCCGCCGGTAGCGATTCGGATCGCCTTGATCGCGGCAGGGTTCTTGCCGAATCGCAGATGGGACCACACCGAACCGCCTTTCTGCGCGAGGCCGGCCATGTCCAGGATGCCGCACCCCTTGCCTTCGAGATGCGCGGCCATGCCGAGAATCGCACCGATCGTCACGACGCCGGTGCCGCCGACACCGGTGACGATCATCGAAAATACACCCGTTTCGAGCGACGGCAATTCAGGCTCCGTCAGCGCCGGGAAAAGCGTCGCGTCGGGCCGGATCGTGGCCGCTTGCCTCGGACTCCCGCCATGCACGGTCACAAAACTCGGGCAAAAACCGTTGTTGCACGAGTAATCCTTGTTGCACGACGATTGATCGATCTCTCGCTTGCGCCCGAACTCGGTCTCGAGCGGCACCAACGACACGCAATTTGATTTCACGCCGCAATCACCGCACCCCTCGCAAACGAGATCGTTGATCACCAGACGCTTTGCGGGATCCGGGAACTGCTTGCGCTTGCGGCGCCGGCGCTTTTCGGCCGCGCAGGTCTGGTCGTAGACAAGCACGGTCACGCCCGGGATGTCACGCAACGCCTCCTGTACCTTCTGCAGCTCCGAGCGGTGATGAATGGTCACGCCGGGCGCCCATCCTGCGTCCGCCGGATACTTCGACGGATCGTCGGAGACGACCGCGATGCGGCGCACGCCCTCGGCATGCACCTGAGTGGAAATCGTCATCGGACTCAACTGACCGTCGTGACGCTGCCCCCCCGTCATTGCAACCGCGTCGTTATACAGAATCTTGAAGGTGATGTTCGTCCTGGCGGCAAGCGCGGCCCGAACGGCGAGCAACCCCGAGTGAAAGTACGTGCCGTCGCCCATGTTCTGGAACATATGCGTTCGCGTGGAAAACGGCGCCTCGCCTACCCAGGCCATGCCTTCCGCGCCCATCTGGGTATAGCCAAGCGTATTGCGGTCCATCGTTTGCGCCATCCAGCTGCATCCGATGCCGGCATACGCCTTGCTGCCCTGCGGGATCACCGTCGAGGAATTGTGCGGACATCCGCTGCAGAAGTAGAAGCTGCGCTGCATCGCCTCGGGCGCAAACGCGACCTCGCTCAATTCGGCCAGGAACGTCACACGCTCGGCGAGCCTGCCGCCGCCGTCGAGATGCGCGATGCGCTGACCGAGCGCGATGGCGATCTGCACGGAGTTGAGCGACATCTCCACCGGAAACAGCTTCTTGCCGTGCTCGTCTGATTTGCCGATCACCGCGGGCGCATTCGGCACGTGATACAGCATGTCCTTGATCTGCGACTCGAGCAGGCTGCGCTTTTCCTCCACCACCATCAGCAGATCCAGCCCGCTGGCGAATTCGCGAAGCCCTTCCGGTTCGAGCGGCCACGTACATGCGACCTTGTAGATCGCGACGCCCAGCGCTTCCAGTTCGGCGTCGGTGACATCCAGGTCGTCGATGGCCTGACGCACATCCAGATAGCTCTTGCCGTGCGTGACGATGCCGATGCGACGCTTCGCATTGCCAAGCATGACCTTGTCGAGCCGGTTCGCGCGGACGAAAGCGCGCACCGCGTCCAGCTTGTAGTTGTGCAGCCGGTACTCCTGCTCGTGCGGCGTATCCGGTTGCCGCAGGTTCAACCCGCCCGGCGGCATCGCCTCATCGCCGGGCACGACCACATTCACACGCTCCGGATCCACGTCGATGGCCGCCGAAGCATCTGCCGTGTCCTTCACGCACTTCAGACCGACCCAGCATCCCGAATGGCGCGACAACGCCCAGCCGTACAGACCGTAATCGATAATCTCCTGCACGCCGCTCGGGCTGAGGATCGGGATCGATGCGTCGACCAGCGCGAACTCGGACTGGTGGCAGGTCGTCGACGATTCGCAGGTGTGGTCGTCGCCCATCAGGACGAGCACGCCGCCGTGCTTCGAACTGCCGGCCAGATTCGCGTGCCGGAACGCATCGCCGCTCCTGTCGACGCCCGGGCCCTTGCCGTACCAGATCGCAAACACGCCGTCGTATTTGCCTTCACCGCCGACCTCGGCCTGCTGCGTCCCCCAGACCGCGGTCGCGGCCAGATCCTCGTTCACGCCAGGCACGAAGACGACGTTGGCGCCGTCGAGGAATGGCTTCGCCTTGCCGAGTTCCGCGTCATACATACCAAGCGGCGATCCACGATAACCGGAGATGTAACCTGCGGTGTCGAGTCCGCTGGCCTTGTCGCGGCGATGCTGCATCAGCGGGAGCCGGACGAGGGCCTGGACGCCGGTGAGGAAGATCCGGCCGGTGTCGAGCGCATACTTGTCGTCGAGGGTAACTTTATGCATTGTCACGTTCACTCCTTCGCTCCGCTACCCGCTTCCGGGATGGAGCCGTCCAGTTCCACATGTCGATTTCGCGCGCCGGCAACGAGCGGGCGATCATCATCTCGTGCGCGTCCG
This sequence comes from Burkholderia sp. JKS000303, assembly GCF_002563755.1. Classification (NCBI taxonomy): domain Bacteria; kingdom Pseudomonadati; phylum Pseudomonadota; class Betaproteobacteria; order Burkholderiales; family Burkholderiaceae; genus Burkholderia; species Burkholderia sp. JKS000303. The sequence continues at coordinate 213,710 of NZ_PDBZ01000002.1, read as the reverse complement.
GCACACCGCGCGCCATACGGTCGAAGCGGAACGACCGTTCGCCGCGAACCATCGAGCGAGCCTGTCGAGTGCGCCAGGATCGGGCAGGCCGTCGACAGCGAAATCGCCGGTGCAGCCGCTCGAAGGTTCACGCAACATGCTCGAGCGCTCCGTTGACACATCGTTCGACCAGCCGGCGTGTCGGCTCCTCGGGCATCACCAGCGGCAACCGCATCGTCGCGGCGCATTGCCCGAGCAGGCTGGCGGCGTACTTGACCGGGCCAGGGCTGGTTTCTGCAAAGAGCGCGCGCGTCAGCGGCTGGAGTTCCACGAACATGCGGCGTGCGTGTGCAATCTCGCCATGCTCAGCGAGCGAGCAAAGCTCGGCGACCTTCGCCGGCACGATATTGGCAAGAACGGAAATGACGCCCCACCCGCCGAGAATCAGATACGGCAATGACGTGAAGTCGTCCCCGCTGTACAGCGCAAACTCCGGCGGCAACGCAGCCAGGATCTCGACCGCACGCGCCATGTCTCCGGTTGCATCCTTCAGGCCGCGAATGTTCGGATGGCGTGCGAGATGCGCGACCGTCGCAACGGTCATGTCGGTGACCGTGCGCCCGGGAACGTTGTAGAGCACCAGCGGAATGTCGATGACGTCGGCTTGCGCGGTGAAATGATCGACCAGCCCCTGCTGCGTGGGCTTGACGTAGTACGGCACGACGCTCAGCACCGAACTGACGCCCTCCTCCGACGCGAACCGCGCAAGCGCCACGGCTTCCGCAGTCGAATTCGCGCCCACGCCGGCCATGACGTGAATCCGGCCCGCGCCGTACCTGACCGCCGCAGCGATGACTTCACGGTGTTCTGCATGCGAAAGCGTCGAAGACTCCCCGGTCGTGCCGGCAACAGCGACAGCAGCCGTGCCGTTCTCGACATGAAAGTCGATCAGCGTGCGCAAAGCCGCCCGGTCCAGGCCCCCGTCCTTCATGAATGGCGTAATCAGCGCGACGATACTGCCGCGCGGCAACGTCGATTCGACCGAAAGCGGTACGCGGGTCATTGAATAATCCATGTCTCTCTCCTGCGCGGTTTCTGCGGCTTCGCGAGCGCCACCGGCCAGCTCGCTGGTTCCCACGACACCTTTGCCAACCGACGGAAGGCAGCTTCGCAACACTCACAATGATACACAAGTGTCGACACTTTGATGTTGATTTTGCCGCTTCATGTTCATGCGACGGACACCGGATACCACCGCTCGAATCCGTGCTCGCTTGGCTGGAGCAGGAATCGTCGTCGGGCTTGCCGCGGACCTGACGCACGACAGGCTCGCAAGTGCGGCAGCGACTGCCGCGGCGGCGCGGCGCAGTCGGGCAATGACGAACGATCGGGTCAGGTCGAACGGACGCCCTCGAGGAAGATGCGTGAACGCATGACGTCCGGATCGCGTCGCGTCGGTCGGCGCACCGTTTCCGCGCCCGATGCGACGCGCATCCGGTATCCGACGACGGGTTGCCGTCTCATGCGCGGCCCGCCTAATCGCGCCGGTCCTTCCATCGGTAATAAAGCATCGCGCCGATTGCGAGCCGCCTGACGAATGCATGCGCGGAAATTGTCCGGAGCGTCGAGAACGGCAGCGGCGATCGATTCTCGTCCCCGGTCAACGCGACTTCGGCAAGCTCGCGCCCCGCGACCGTCGACAATGCGACGCCACGCCCGTTGCAACCGAACCAGGTATAGAGACCGTCGTCGAGCCGCACGAAGCGCGGCATCCGATCCGGCGTAATCGCGAAATCGCCATGCCACAGATACTCGAACCGAAGTGGAAAGTCGTTCAGCTGCGGATACATGCGCCGCAGCCGCTCGCCGATCCGCGCCGGAAGTCGACGTTCAAACCCGGCGGGCACCACGAGCGCTCCGCCGCTGACGAACCGACCGTCCCGGTCGAAACGCCCGAAATGAAGATCGGCCTGCGTATCGGACATCGCATGGTCGAAAGGCAAGATGGTGGCGCGTAGCGCGTCGGGCAACGGCTGTGTCGCGATCTGGTATGACCTCATCGGGAGCAGCGCGTGACTGATACCGGGCCATGGCGCGCGCGTCGCTCGCCCGGTATAGCTATGGGTGGCGATCAACACCCGGCGCGCAAGCACGCGGGCACCGCCGTGCGACGCCACCCAATGGCTCCCGTCCCGAACCAGGGACGACACGGGCGTCCGGGAATGGAGGCTGGCGCCGGCGTCCCGCGCGGCTTGCGCCAGCCCACGAACGAACGCCAGCGGATTCAAGTGCCCACCGGTCGGGTTCTGCCAGCCGCCACGCCAGAACGACGAACCGGTCAGCGCTGCCGTGCGATCCCGGTCGAGCATCTCGACGTCGATGCCACGCCGCTGCCATTGGTCGACGCGCGCCTGCACGAGCTTGAGGCGGCTCTCGCGATGCGCCGGCTGGATCCAGCCGGCCTGCACGGCGGCGCAGTCGATGCGGTGCCGTCGCACGAGATCGAATACGGCATCCGCGGATGTGCCGATGATCGAGACGAGCGATTCACCCTTGTCCGAACCGTATTCCGCGACGATCGCATCGGGATCGGCGCGTGTCATCGCCGGAATCACCTGGCCGTTGTTCCGCCCTGACGCTCCCCAGCCTATCTCGGCCGCCTCGAGTACGACCACGCGCGCGCCACGTTGCGCCGCGTGCAGCGCGGCACTGACGCCCGTGAAGCCGGCTCCGATCACGAGCAGGTCCGCGAAGGTCGTGCCGGCCGGAAGCGGCGTGGTCGGCAGGGCCGGGGCCGAGGTCGCCGCCCATAGCGACGGCGGGAAGCGACTGGAGTCGCGATGTGCATCAAGCATGGCAAGGTCCTGGAATGGAGCGAATCAGAGGCCGCCGTGGCCGGCTTCCGCGCAACGGGCATGCACGTACCGCTTCAATGTGTTCGCCCGCCCAGGTAGAGCCTTCGCATCTCGTCGCTCGCCAACAGATCGGCGGCATTGCCTTCGAGCGCGACTTGCCCCATCGACAGGACATAGGCTCGATCCGAGATACGGAGCGCTTCCGTCGCGTTCTGCTCCACCATCAACACCCCGACATGTTCCGTATCGCGCAGTTCGACAATCGCGTCGAACACTTCCGACAGCATCTTCGGCGAGAGCCCGGCGGAGGGCTCGTCGAGCAGCAGGAATCGCGGGCGAGGCATCAGCGCACGGGCCAGCGACAGCAGCTGACGCTCGCCACCCGATAGACTCGATGCTCGCACGGCCGATTTTCGTGCAAGAACGGGATACATCGCGTACAACTGGTCGAGCCTGTTCCGCCGATCCTGCTCGGACATGAACTGGCCGCCGAGCGCGAGGTTTTCCCAGACCGACAGCGTGCCGAACACGTTGTCGGTTTGCGGCACGAATCCGATCTCGTGCTGACGAATCTTCCTGAACACCGGCACGTGTCCGATGTCCGTATCGTCCAGCGAGATCGCCCCCTGTCTCGGCAGCAGGTAACCCGCGATGGTCTTGAGGAGCGTGGACTTCCCGCAACCGTTCGGGCCCAGGATGGTCACGATCTCCGGCTGCTTCGCGCCAATCGAGATGCCGCGGAGAATGTCGACGTCCCGCGAGTATCCCGCCACTACGTTTCTGACCGAGATCATGAGGCTGCTCCCACTGCCTGACGGTTCAAGGGGCGCTTCTTGCCGAGATAGGCCTCGACAACGCCTTCGTGGTTTTCCAGCTCCGTGGGCAGACAGTCCGCAACCGTCTTTCCCTTGTCCAGCACGACGCACCGGCTGCAGGTTTCCGCAATGAAGTGCATGTCGTGCTCGATGATGACCAGCGTAATGCCCTGCGCGTTGATCCGCTTGAGCGTCGTGACCAGCTCCGCCCGCAGGTTCGGATGCACGCCGGCCATCGGCTCGTCCAGCAGAAGCAGTGCCGGCTGCTCCATCAGCGCACAGGCGATGCCAAGCAGCTTCTTCTGCCCGCCCGAAATCGATGCCGCGGGCAAATGGGCCACTTTGGTCAGGAGCAGTTCGTCCAGAAGACGCTCTGCGCGATCCCGCGTCTCGCATTCGATTCTTCGAACCGCACCGAATCCCGCCAGCGTACTCATCAATCCGTGACGACGAACCGATGCAGCCATGACGGTCTCCTTCACCGTCATCCGGGTTGGCATCGACGGAAGCTGAAACGTGCGCCGGACGCCTTTCCTCGCGATCTTGTCGGGAGGCAATCCGTTGACGGCCGCGCCGTCGATTTCGATCACGCCTCGTTCGATCGAACAATAACCGGTGATCGCATTGAGTACCGTGCTCTTGCCGCATCCGTTCGGCCCCAGGAGGCCGACGATCTCACCGGTTCGTACCTGAAGGTTCAGGCCGGTAAGCACGTGATTGCCCCCAAACGACTTGTCGACGTCCTGCAAACGGAGAATCGTGCTCATTGCGGGCTCCGGATTCGTTCAGGAACAATGCCGCCAGGACGAAGGAGCAGGCATGCCAGAAGCACGCATCCAATCGTGCCAAGCCTCACTGCACCGGCGATATCGCTGTTGATGTCGAGGTAATCCTTGACGAACGGCACGGCGCTGTAGATCACTTCCACAACGAATGCGCCGAGCACGACCCCGAGGTTGTTTCCGAGCCCCCCGATCATGACCATCGTCCAGACCACGAACGTCTCGGATGCGAGCATGTAATCGGGCCCCACGAAGCTCATGTAATGAGCCAGCAGCGAACCGCCGATCGATGCAACCGCGGCACTGGTCATCGTCGCCTTGACCTTGAGCGGAACCAGCCGATATCCGAGACTCGTCGCCAATGCAGGCTCCTCGCGCATCAGTCGGATTGCCCGCCCGAATCGTCCGCGCGACAGTCGACGACATGCGAAGTAGGCAATCACGGTCAATACGAGTGCAAGCATGAAGAACACAAGGTCGTTTTCCGCACCGGAACGCGTCGCAATCATGGGGCGCACACCGCTGATCCCTTGCGCTCCCCCGGTCAGCCAGTTTTCATTCAACGCCACCGTCCGGATCAATTCGGCAATCGCAAGTGTTGCGATTGCCCAGTAGTCCGACGCAAGATTGCGGCCCAGGCTGGCCATCACGAATCCGATGGCCATCGCAGCCGCCACACCCAGCACGAGTCCCACCGGCACCGGATATCCCAGCGTCGACATGATTGCCGAAGCGTATGCCCCCACGCCGGCAAACGCCACGAATCCGAAGTTGAGCAGGCCCGCGAAACCGGCCTGGAGGTTCAAGCCAAGCGCGAGAAGCGCGTAGATGCAGCTCAGCGTAGCGACATGGAGAACGAAGCTATACACGTCGGACCTCCCGATCGAAAATGCCATACGGCTTGAACAGCAACGTGACGAGCAAGATGAGGAATGGTGCAGCGCTGATGTACGTCGCGGGGACATACACATCCGACGTGCCGAACATCCAGCCGAAATCCAGGTTCGTCACGAGCGTTTCCGCGATCGAAATCAAGAGTGCGCCAGCCGCCGCACCGAGCGGATTGCCGAGCCCGCCGAGAATCGCCGCGGCGAATACGGGCAGCAGCAGATTGCTCCCGAGGCCAACGTGCACCGTCTCGGTCAGACCGAGCATCGTCCCGCCCAGCGCAGCCAGCACGCCGCTCAGGAACGTGATGCCGTTCACCACGCGGACACCATCGACACCCGTTGCGGCGGCCAGAGCGGGATTCGCCGACATCGCACGCATCGATCTCCCGACGCCTGTCCTGAACAGCAGGATCGCGAGCAGCACAACGCAGCCGGCCCCGCACGCGATCGACGTGACCTGGTCGATCGAGATCGTCGTGGAACCGACCTGCAACGGGCTCGACAGCGTCGACGCATACCGCCACGGACGCGAGCCCGCCACGCCCAGAATCGACGCAATCAGGATCATCGAAATCGCGAGCGAGCCGATCATGGCGATCGAACTGCCCGAGCGAAGCAGCCGTTTGAACACCAGCGCATTCAGCACCACCGCAAGCAGCCCGGTGCCGATGCAGGAGCCGATCAGGGCAAGCGAAAAAGGAAGGCCGGTCTTGGTGAAACCCAGCGTCGCAAACGCGCCCAGCATCGCGTACTGCACATGAGCGACATTGGGAAACTTGACGAGCGAATAGACGACGCTCAGACCGACAGCGACGAGCGTGATGTCGGACGTCCGGATCAGCACGTCGACGAGGAATTGCAGCATGGCAGCTCTCCTGGAGCCTGCCGCGCAGAAGCGCGACAGGGCTTATCGGGCGACGACCTTCGTATCGAACTTGACCTTGTCGTACGGCTGGTCCTGGCGCTGGCCGCCCGCGTCGAACGAGATCGTACCGGTCGCGCCGCTATAGGAACCGAGCGCATGCATCGCCGCGCGAATTTTCGCGGGGTCGGTCGACCCGGCCTTGTTGATCGCGGCAACCGAGACCATGACACCGTCATACGCATAGCTGCCAAACGACGACTTCGGCGCTTCCTTGTACTTCTGGCGGTACGCGTCTTCGTACGATTTTCCGCCCTGGCCGATCGACGCGACCTCGAGTCCCTCCTGCCCCTGTGCAGCCTGCGGCACCGTATCGCTGGTACACATCGTCAGGTAGATGCCGTACCACTTTGTCTTGTTGAGCCCGAGTTCATAGGCCTCGCGGTTGATGGTCGCCGCTTCCTGCCCGTATGCGCTGTAGACGTAAGCTTGCGGCCGGGACCGGCTCATCTGCTGAAGCTCACGGCGGTACGTCGACTGTCCTTCGCTGTACAGCACGAGCGACGACACCTTGCCGCCGATGGCTTCGAAGCGCTTCTTGAACTCGGAGGCGACACCCTGCCCGTATGCGTTGTTGGGCGCGATGAAGGCGACATCCTTGAGGTTCTGAGCGAACACATCCGTCGCGGCAAAGCGGGCCGAAAGATCATCCAGGCCGATGACGCTGAACGACCCGTCGCCGATCTTCCGGACCTGGGGGCTCGACGAACCGATGTTGATGTGCACGTCACCCTGCTGGACCACATACTCGGCGACTGGAATCGTGATTCCCGACGAGAACTCCCCGATCACGACCGGCACCTTGTTGACGGAGACCAGCTTGCGTGCGGCGCCAAGCGCGGTAGCGGCGACCCCGCCCGAATCTTCCACCATGACCTGCAGCTTCCGCCCGAGCACGCCATTGCGGGCATTCACCTGCTCGACGGCAAGCTCGATGCCTCGCCGCTGGTCGTCGCCAACCGATGCACTGGCGCCGGTAAGCGGCAGCACGGCGCCCAACGATACGGTCTGGGCAAGCGACGCACCGGCCGACATCAACAAGACAGTCGCGGCAACACTGGTGTACAGCACTTTCGCAAACTTCATGGTGGCACCCCTTGAACGGAGAGTTATAAACTACACAAGTGTCGACACATTAGCGCAAAAAAATGCGTGTCAATAAAGTTTCGCGGGCCTGACAAGACATCGGGACAGCAACCGTGCGTCGCCTCCGCCCCGCGCGGCAGTCAGCTGGAGGCCGTTGCTGCCGGCAAACCACGGTTATCTATCCGGCGAGCCTGCTCGCGACAATCATGTCGTCCCAAGCGTGCAATGGGACGATCCAGTCAGGCTTGACGGATGGGAGCGAAGTGGATCGATGCTTTCAGGCTATCATAGTGTCGACACTTTTGTATTCTAGCTTTCCCCGATCTCGCGCCATCGTCGTACCGTGATACCGCAACCTCGATGCGGGTCGCACGCCACACGCCCCGACGCCCGGCGGTCATGACAGTCGGTCGACGGCGCGGCCGGCTGTCCCGCTGTTGCGTGGGCGATTCTGACCACGGGCGATCACTTTGGCCCCTCTCGCCGACACGGCGTGCCGTCGCCCAATCTCCTCTCGTCATCTTCCATTTCCCATGATGGGGCGGTTCGCGAGCAAGTGCCCCGAAAGAGACATCGTCCCGCGTCATCGGCATACGCCCGCCATCCCCGCCGGAAGCCGCTGCGACGCGGGTTTCCGCCCTGTCACGCCCCCGGAACGACCCGTTTCGTCACGCCCCTTTTATTTTATATTGTATAAAATATGCGAACTGGCTAGAATGACTTCCGTCGATGGCTGACTCTCGGGCGGAACCGGAGGCAACGTTTCGGCACCGAGGCAAACAAGAGGCGGCCAGCCGCCGTCCGGATCGCAAGAAGCACGAACGAGACGGCGAGCGCGCATGCAGCCCACGTTGCCAGCAATGGCAGTTGACCCTATCTGAATGTGAGGAAACGAGATGAGCGACAACATTTTTACCGGCACCATTCCGGCCCTGATGACTCCGTGCACCGCTGACCGTCAGCCGGATTTCGACGCGCTGGTAAAGAAGGGCAAGGAGCTGGTGGCACTCGGCATGCGCGCGGTGGTGTACTGCGGCTCGATGGGCGACTGGCCGCTGCTGACCGAAGCGCAGCGCCAGGAAGGCGTCGCGCGCCTGGTCAAAGCCGGCGTGCCGACCATCGTCGGCACCGGTGCCGTGAACTCGAAGGAAGCCGTGTCGCACGCGGCGCATGCCGCCAAGGTTGGCGCGCACGGCCTGATGGTGATCCCGCGCGTGCTGTCGCGTGGCGCGTCGCCGGCAGCCCAGAAGGCCCACTTCGCCGCGATCCTGAACGCCGCGCCGAACCTGCCGGCCGTGATCTACAACAGCCCGTACTACGGTTTCGCGACCCGCGCCGACCTGTTCTTCGAACTGCGCCGCGCACACCCGAACCTGATCGGCTTCAAGGAATTCGGCGGCGCCGCCGACATGCGCTACGCAGCGGAAAACATCACGTCGCAGGACGATAGCGTGACGCTGATGGCCGGTGTCGACACGCAAGTGTTCCACGGCTTCGTGAACTGCGGCGCAGCAGGCGCGATCACCGGTATCGGCAACGCGCTGCCGCGCGAAGTGCTGCAACTGGTCGACCTGTGCAAGAAGGCCGCGCAAGGCGATGCAGTGGCGCGTGTGCGTGCGAAGGAACTGGAATCGGCGCTGGCCGTGCTGTCGTCGTTCGACGAAGGCTGCGATCTGGTCCTGTTCTACAAGCACCTGATGGTGCTGAACGGCGACACGGAATACACGCTGCACTTCAACGAAACGGATGCACTGAGCGACGCGCAACGCAACTACGCGGAAGCGCAGTACGCGCTGTTCCGCAGCTGGTACGCGAACTGGTCGAAGACGATCGCGTAAGCGGTTTCGCGCGATGCTTGCGATACGCGGCCGTGAAACGGCCGCGTGATGAAAAAAGCCACGGAGGAATCCGTGGCTTTTTCGTTTGGGGCGTCCGGTGGAAACCTCGCAAGGTCGGGCTGCGTCAGCGCAAACTACACGCCCCGACAAACCTCCCCCCACTCACACATGCAGCGCACGCCCATACGCGGCCAGCACGGCCTCGTGCATCGCTTCGGACTGCGTCGGGTGCGCGAACACCGTACTCATCAACTCCTGCTCGGTCGTTTCGAGTTGCCGCCCGATCGCATAGCCCTGGATCATCTCGGTCACCTCGTTGCCGACCATGTGCGCGCCCAGCAGCTCGCCCGAATCGGCATCGAACAGCACCTTCACGAAGCCCTCGGTCGCGCCCGCGGCCAACGCCTTGCCGTTCGCCGCGAACGGAAAGCGGCCGATCCGCACCGCTCGCCCGGCCGCCCGCGCCTGCTGCTCGTTGATACCGATGCTCGCGACCTGCGGATGGCTGTACGTGCACGCCGGAATCCGGTTCGTGTCGAGCGGATGCGCGTGAAGCCCCGCGATGTGCTCCACACACGACACGCCCTCGTGACTCGCCTTGTGCGCGAGGCACGGCGCGCCCGCCACATCGCCGATCGCATGGACGCCGGGTTCGTCCGTCGCGCCGAAGCCATGCGTGACGATGTAGCCGCGATCGACCTGCACACGCGTGTGCTCGAGCCCGAGATCCTCGACGTTGCCGGTCACGCCCGCGGCAACGAGGATGACGTCGACGTCGAGCGAACCCGCCTGCGCGCCGTCGACCTCGACGCGCCAGCCGCCCGGCGCGCGCCGCTCGGCACGCGTCACGCCGCTGGCCGTGCGCAGCACGATGCCCTGCGCGCTCAACGCATGCGCGAGCGCCGCGCTGACCTCTTCGTCTTCACTCGGCAGCACCTGCGCGGCCCGTTCGACCACGGTCACTTCGGCGCCCAGCGCGCGATAGAAACTGGCGAACTCGATGCCGATCGCTCCCGCGCCGACCACCAGCAGGCGCTTGGGCAACGTCGCCGGACGAAGCGCATCGAAGTACGTCCAGATCGTGTCGCCGTCCGGTTGCAGCGACGGCAGCTCGCGCGGCCGCGCACCCGTCGCCAGGACGACGTGCCCGGCCACGAGCCCGACCGTATCGCCATCGCCGGTCACGACCTCGATACGCTTGTCGCCTTTCAGCCGTGCGCGCCCGTTGAACACGCGCACGCCGTTCTTCTTCATCAGGTGCGCGACACCGCGCCCCAGTTGCGCGGCGATGTCGCGCGAACGCTGCACCGCATCCTGAAGCTGCACGTCGTGCACCTCGGCACGAATCCCGAAATCGCCCGCGCGCTTCAGCAGACGCAGGACATCCGCGGTCTGGAGCAGCGCCTTCGTCGGAATGCAGCCCCAGTTCAGGCAGATGCCGCCGAGCGCCGCCTTCTCGACGATCGCCGTCTTCATCCCGAGCTGCGCGGCGCGGATCGCCGCGACGTAACCGCCCGGCCCGCCGCCGATCACGACGATGTCGAATCGCTGTTCATTCATGATGACCTCTAGACCAGGATCGACAGCGGGTTTTCGACGAGCTGCTCGAACGCTTTCAGCCATTGCGCGGCCAGCGCACCGTCGATCGCGCGATGATCGACCGACAGCGTGCACCGCATGAGCGTGCCGACCGCGAGCGCCCCGTCGACGACGACGGGCTGCGGCGTCGCCGCGCCGACGGCGAGAATCGCCGATTGCGGCGGATTCAGAATCGCGCTGAACGACTCCGTGCCGTACATGCCGAGGTTGCTGACCGTGAAGCTGCCGCCCTCCAGTTCCGTCTGGAGCAGGCGGCCCGCGCGAGCGCGCGTCGCGAGGCCGGCGATCCGCGTGCTCAACGCGGACAGCGTCAGGTCGTCGGCATGCCGGATGACCGGCGTCAGCAAACCCGTGTCCGTCGACACGGCCACCGCGACGTCGGCATGCGCATGGCGATGCAGCGCCTCGTCCGACCACGTCACGTTCATCTGCGGCACCTGGCGCAGCGCCATCGCGACCGCCTTCACGACGAAATCGTTCAGCGACACCTTCGTCGCACCGCTTGCGTTGATTTCCGCACGCAGCGCGATCAGGCGGTCCACACGGCAGCTTGCGTCCAGATAGAAATGCGGCACGGTCGACTTGCTGTGTGCGAGCCGCTGCGCAATCGCGCGGCGCATGCCGGTATGCGGAATCGCTTCGACGCCATCGGGCAACGTCGTGGACGCAGCGGCCGGGGGCGCGGCAGGCACCCGCGCCGGCACGATGCCGCCGGAACCGGCTGGCTGACGCCCCGCCGCGTCCGCTGCAGCGTCGACGTCGCGCTTGACGATGCGTCCGTTCGGCCCCGAGCCGCGCAGCGTCTCCAGCGCGATGCCCTGCGCGGCAGCCAGCCGGCGCGCCAGCGGACTCGCGAACACGCGCCCGTGTGCCGTCGCACTCGTTGCGGCCGCATCTATACGGATCGAGTCGTTCGCCGCGCAATCCGCGTCACCGTTCGCCGTACCGCCCGCGTCGATCCGGTGCCCGGCCAGCAGCGCATCAATATCGATGTCCGCTTCGCCGCGCCCGACCACCACTGCGATCGGCGCACCGACCGGCACTTCGTCGCCGGCCTTCGCCAGCACGCGCGCGAGCGTCCCGTCCTCGTCGACGTTCACTTCGACGAGCGCCTTGTCCGTTTCGATCTCGGCGATCGCGTCGCCCGCGCTCACCGCATCGCCCACTTGCCGGACCCAGCTCTGCAACACTGCATGCGTCGCATTCGCCGATATCTCCGGCATGCGAAAAATCTTCGCCATTTATCTTCGTTCCTCGGTCGTATTCGAATCGGCCGTCACGCGGCGAGCGTCAGCGGCGTGCCCTTTGCCGCCATCACGTCGCGCAGCGCATCGGCCACCTCTTCGGTGCGCGCGATCGCCGCGCGCTCCAGCACCTTCGAAATGCTCGGCGACGCTTCGCCGCCGGTCACCCGCTGCACCGGCTGGTCGAGCCAGTCGAAGAAGCGGCGCTGGATCTCGTCGGCAAGCCAGCCGCCGTAGGACGTCCCGCGTGCGCCCTGCTCCGCGATCAGCACGTTGCCGGTCTTGCGGATGCTCGCGCCGATGGTGTCCCAGTCGATGCTCGCCGGATCGAGCCAGCGCAGATCGATCACGTCGGCATCGACGTTCGTCGCCGCCACCGCGTCGAGTGCATGCGCAACCATCGACAGATAGGTGAGGATCGTCAGCTGTTCGCCGCTGCGGCGCACCGCGGCCTTGCCGAACGGCAACTGGTAGTCGAGATCGTCGACCGGTGCATCGCCGGTCGCGGCATACAGGTCGACGTGCTCGATCACGAGCACCGGGTCGTCGCACGCGAGCGCGGCGTTCATCAGGCCGACGTAGTCGAACGGCGTCGACGGCGCGACGATCCGCCAGCCCGGCGCGGTCGCGAAGATGCCGGCCGGATCCATCGAGTGCTGCGAGCCGTAGCCGGTGCCCATCGCCACCTTCGTGCGCAACACGAGCGGCACGCGGCTGTCGCCGCCGAACATGTGGCGCGCCTTGCCGATCTGGTTGAAGATCTGGTCGGCGGCGACCCACATGAAATCCGGGTACATGAATTCGACGACCGGACGAAAGCGCGCATCGAGCGCAATCCCGCCGCCGAGGCCCGCGAACGCGTTCTCGCTGATCGGCGTGCCGAGCACGCGCCCCGGGAAACGCTCGCTGAGCCCGCGGGTCGCGCCGTTCGTGCCGCCCTTCAGCCGATGCACGTCCTCGCCCATCACGACGACGCGCGCATCGGTTTCCATGCGGCGCGCCATCACGTCGGCGACGACGTCGATGAAGCGGCGCGACGCCAGCTTGCCGGCGAAGGTCGACTGCTCCTCGACGCGCGCGCCGTGTAATTCGCTCAGGTCGCCGCGCAGGCCGACATCGCGAAAATCGGGCTTCGGCCACAGTTCCGCGCGAATGCGGCGCTTGAGCGACGTGCCGTTCATGCCGCCCTTCGGATGCGGCGCGCCATCGTCGGCCTCCGTCAGCGCCGCGGCCGCGTCGGCCATCGCCGCCTGCGCGCGGGCCCGCAGCGCCGCGACGCCGTCCGCGTCGATCAGCCCGCGCCGCTGCATCTGCGCCGCGACGCGCAGCAGCGGGTCGCGAACGCGCCATGCCTGCTCCTCGTCCTTCGACCGATAGCCGAATGCGCTGCCGGCGAACGGGCCGTTCTGATGGAAGAACCGGTAGACCTGCGCCTCGATGACGACCGGCCCGTTGCCGGCACGCATGTGTTCGAGCGCGGCCTGCGTCGCGAGGTACACCGCGAGCGGATCCATGCCGTCCACGCGCCACGCGGGAATGCTGAAGCCGAGACCGCGCGCGGACAGTCGCGGCTCCGCCGTCGACTCGGCAACGCTGGTCGACACCGCGTAGCCGTTGTTCTCGATGAAGAACGCGAGCGGCAACTTCCATGCGCTCGCCAGGTTCATCGACTCGAGCACGGAGCCGATGTTGGTCGCGCCGTCGCCGAAGTACGTGAACGCCACGGCGTCGGTGCCGGCATGCCGATGCGCCCAGGCCGAACCGGCTGCGAGCGGCACGCCGCCGCCGACGATCGCATTGGTGCCGAGCGCGCCCGCCTCGTTCCATTGCAGGTGCATCGAGCCGCCGCGCCCACGGCAGAAGCCCTGCGCGAGCCCGAGGATTTCCGCGAGCGTGCGTTGCAGCAGCGTCTGGATCGCGGGCGTGACCGGCTCGCGCGGATCGATGCCGGCCGGCGCGAGATACGTGAGCGCCTTCGCGAGGAACTGATGGTGGCCGCGATGCGCGCCGTTGATCGTGTCGTGCGCGGTGAGCGGCAGGATGGATCCGACCGCGCCGCCTTCCTGGCCGATGCTCGAATGCGCGGGGCCGTGCACGAGCCCCTGCCCGGCAAGCTCGAGCACGGTTTCCTCGAACGCGCGGATCAGGTGCAGTTGGGCAAGCATGGTCGCGAGCAGCGCGGGATCGGCGGCGTCCCAGTCCGCGTCGGTGGTGTGCAGCTCGATCCACGGCGCGGCGGGTTGAAGGGCAACGATGTCTGGCATTGGACGTTCTCTTGATGGGAAATCGGGGTGCCTCGTACGGCGAAAAACGTCGCGATCCTGGCGGCCGGCCAGCGTTCGCGACGACGGGAATGGCTGTGTCACTGGCCGCACTTTCCCAGACTATGGATCCATTCGCAAGAAAATTTGCGGTGTTTACGGGTTTACTTCGGCATTGATTCGCATACATGGATCCATTACACTTCATTCCAATCCTTTCAACCGGCGGCGTCCGCAGACACGATGACCCTCTCTTCCCCTTCGTCGGCACGCGGCCTGCCCGGCCTCGTCGGCACCGAACACATCGGCTTCACCGTGCCCGATCTCGACGAGGCCACGCGGTTCTTCGTCGACGTCATCGGCTGCGAATGGGTGTATTCGCTCGGGCCGTTCGCGTCGGACGACGACTGGATGCAGACGCACCTGAACGTCGCGCCGCGCACGGTGATGCGCGAGCTGCGCTTCTTTCGCTGCAAGAACGGGCCGAACTTCGAGATCTTCGAATACGCCGCGCCGGAGCAGCGGCGCGAGCCGCCGCGCAACAGCGACGTCGGCGGCCATCACCTCGCGTTCTACGTCGAGGACATCGACGTGGCCGCCGCGTACCTGCGCAAGAAGGGCGTGCGCACGCTCGGCGAGCCCACCTTCAGCAAGGGGCCGAGCGCGGGACAGCGTTGGCTATACTTCCTCGCGCCGTGGGGGATGCAGCTCGAACTCGTGAGCTTCCCGAACGGCAAGGCATACGAAGCCGACGCGGCAGTCCGGCTTTGGCATCCAGGCAAGCCGGACGCTTGAACGCGCGGCAACGGCACGATGTGAGGACACAACCGATGGTCAAGGCAAAGCGGGAACCCGCGCAGAACGACACGCACGCGTCGTCGGACAAAACCGCTGAACAACACGCGGAAACCGTGGCGAGCCGGCGGGTCGCGAACGCGCTGCGCACGTCGATCCTCGACGGGACGCTGCGCCCGGGCGCACGCATCTATCAGGAAGAAATCGCCGAGCGGTTCGGCGCGAGCCGGCTGCCGGTGCGCGAAGCCTTCCGGATGCTCGAATCCGAAGGGCTCGTGACGCTCGTGCCCAATAGCGGCGCGTGGGTGTCGCAACTTAACCTGAAGGAATGCGTCGAGATCTACAAGATTCGCGAACGCATCGAGCCGCTCGCGCTCAGCGAGAGCATTCACCGGCTCGACGACGCAACGATCGCGCGCATCGAGGCGCTGTGCGACGAAATCGAACGCGGCACGGAAACACCGGGGACGAGCGACATCGAGCACTTCCTGCGGCTCGATCGCGAGTTCCACCTGCTGACGTACCAGGCATCCGGCATGCCGTCGCTCAACACGATGGTCGAGCGGTTCTGGAACACCACGCAGCACTATCGCCGCGCGTACACCAAGCTGCTCGGCAGCGAAAAGCGCTGGATCATCAACTATGAGCACCGGCTGCTCGTCGAGGCCATCAAGCGACGCGATGCAGAAGAAGCCGAACGGGTCCTGTACGGCCATATCCGCCGGACCCGCAAGGAGCTCGAACAACACGACGATCTGTTTGAAGGAGAATGACTTGCTGAATTTCGAATCCAGGGTACTGCTGTTGAGCGGCGCGGCCGGCGGAATCGCCCGGGAAATCGCGAAACACTTCCATGCCGCGGGCGCGAGCGTCGTGCTCGGCGACGTCGACGAAGCGGCGCTGCACGATTTCGCCGCGAGCCTCGATCCGCAAGGTGAACGCACGGCCGTCGTGCGCATGGATGCGTCGCAGCCGGCGGATATCCAGCGCATCGTCGACACCGCCGTCGCGCGCTTCGGCGGCATCGACTTCCTGGTGCCTGCCGCGGCGATCTATCCGGAGCGGCTCGTGAAGGACATCACCGACGAAGAATGGCGCCGCGTGATGTCGATCAATCTCGACGGCGTCTTCAGCCTGACGCGCCAGGCGCTTCCAGTGATGCGCGCCGGCGGCTCGATCGTGAACCTCACGTCGATGGCCGGCCATCGCGGCAGCTTCAGCCACGCGCACTATTCGGCCTCCAAGGGCGCACTGATCGCGTTCACGCGCAGCCTCGCACTCGAGACCGGCCCGACGCTGCGCGTCAACGCCGTGTCGCCCGGCATCATCGCGACGCCGATGACGGAAAAGCTGCTCGATGCAAAGGGTGCGCAGTTGCTCGCCAGCACGCCGATGCAGCGCTACGGCAAGCCCGCGGAAATCGCGTCGGTGGTCGCGTTCCTGTGCAGCGACATGGCCAGCTTCGTGCACGGCGAAGTCATTCACGTCAACGGCGGCCTGTTCATGGCCGGCTGACCGTCCAGCAGTATCGCAGTCATTCGCCGGGGAAATCGACCACGTCATTCGATATGGATTCCTCAATGATTTCCCCGGCCGAGCCCATCACGAATCGAACCAGACCAGGCGGCCGGACCAGCGCCACACAGGAGACACGATGACCCACCCCACTCGCGACGCGGCCCAGCCCGCGCTCGTCGCCCAGGCCACGCGCCGTGCATGCCGCCGCCTGATGCCGTTCCTGCTGCTGATGTACGTGCTGTCGTTCCTCGACCGCGCGAACATCGGCTTCGCGAAAGAAGCGATGCAGGTGTCGATCGGCATCTCGAACACGGCCTACGCGCTCGGCGCGGGGCTGTTCTTTCTCAGCTATTCCGCGCTGGAACTGCCGAGCAATCTGGCGATGCATCGCTACGGCGCGCGGTTGTGGCTGAGCCGGATCATGGTGCCGTGGGGCCTCATCTCGGCGGCGATGATGTTCGTGCGCGGCGAGACGTCGTTCTATGCGCTGCGCCTGTTGCTCGGCGTCGCGGAGGCCGGCTTCGTTCCCGGCGTGATCCTCTATCTCACGTACTGGTTTCCCGATCACATGCGCGGCCGCATGATCGGCCTGTTCTATTTCGGCGCGCCGCTGGCATTCATTTTCGGCGGCCCCGTTTCCGGTCTGCTGCTGCAGCTCGACGGCGTCGGGAATCTGCATGGCTGGCAATGGATGTTCATGATCGAGGGGCTGGCCGCGTCCGTCGTCGGCCTCGTCGCGTACTGGTATCTGGACGATTCGCCCGAGAAAGCGCGCTGGCTTCCGGACGACGAGAAGCGGGCGCTGGTGGCCACGCTCGCGAATGAAAGCCGCGAGAAAGCCGCGCACGGCGGCGCGGCACTGCGGCGCGTGTTCGTCGACCCGCGACTGATCCAGTACACCGTCGTCTACTTCATCGTGCAGATGGCCGTGTTCGGCGTGACGTTCTATCTGCCGACGCAGGTCGCGCATCTGCTCGGCACGCACATCGGCGTGAAGGTGGGGCTCGTCACCGCGATTCCGTGGATCTGTGCGATCGTCGCGTCGTTCTGGGTGCCGCGCATCGCGGACCGCTACCGCTGCCATCGCGTCGTCGCCGCCATCACGCTCGCCATCAGCGGGCTCGGCATCGCGGTGTCGGCCGACAGCGGCCCGTTCGTCGCGATCGTCGCGCTCTGCTTTGCCGCATCCGGCTTCATCGCCGTGCAGCCGGTACTCTGGACGTTCCCGACGCGGCGGCTCGCCGGCATGGCCGCGGCCGGCGGCATCGGCCTGATCAACGGCCTCGGGCTGCTCGGCGGGTTCGTCGCGCCGAGCGTGAAGAATTTCGCCGATTCGGTCGCGGCGAACAACTCGGGCGGCCTGTACGTGCTCGCCGCCCTGACCTTCGTCGGCGCGATCGGCGCGGCCATGCTGCGCTGGCCGGATGAGCCGGCCGCGAACGGACCTGCCGCCGCGAAGGAATTCGTGTGAACATTGCGCGGTCACGCAACGCGTGACGCATGCAACGGCCGGCTCGTGCGCGCAAGCATTCGCGCATGAGCTGGTGCGTGCCCCTCCGCTTTCGACGTCGGCACGTCGCACCACGACAGACACGCATCCCTCGCCGCCGCGCCGCCATCCCGTGACGGACTCGCGCGCAGCCGGTCTTTCACCAATACCGGTGTACCCGGCGGCGTCAGACGCTATATCCCGCAGCCCGCATCAATCCGCGCGACACGTCGGCGCGTGCGCCTTCGGTGTCGAATTCCGAGCGAAGTTTCGCATCGGCCTGGCGGGTTACGCCGCGGTGCATGGCGACGATCAACGCAAAGAGGGCGACGAGAAAGAGAACGGTAAGCATGATGTTGCTCCTGACCGGTCAGACCGGAAATCGCGTCTGGCGGCGACCGCGTGCGACCGTGTCGCACATCGCCCTCGCTGTGTCCGTGGAATGCAGCGGGCCGCAAGATCCGGGCCCGGGGAACAGCGCGGCAATGTCGTGGAATCGGGGCGCGAGGACATGCGAAGCCGATGGCCGTCAGGCTGGCGCGGTCTTGAAGTACCGGAGAGCGCGTCGGCCAGGGACCAGACGCCGTATCCATCATACTGCTGGCAGCGATGCTTCGACATGCGACACATGCCACCGGCGCGGCATCGCGGGGATGCCGTCAGTCAGGTGCAAGGAAGGCCGCGAGCGCACCGTTCACTACTTCAGCACGGCCACGCGCGACTCCATCCCTCCGATCTTCACGAGCAGCGCATCGCCGAGCCGCCTGACGTCGCGCGGCAACCCGGGGATGACCAGCAACGCTTCGATCCGGCCCCGCCAGTAACTCGGACGACTCACGCGCATCGCGCACGGCAGCACCACGTCACCCGCCTCTGTATCGCTTTCCAGCAGCGCGACCATGCGCTGGATGTGCGAGAGCTCCCGCTCTACATAGTCTCTAGTCAGCATCTGATGCAGCTCCCCGAAACACGGCGCGGGCCTGTCGCAATCCGCGCGCGCCGCATGGTCCTTCGTCCGCCCGCTCGCCGTACTCGCCTTCCGGCACGGTACGCGTGTCCTGTGTCAGAACATCACCCGCAGGCGCGACGACTTCGTTCATATCATCGGATCAATGGCCGCGCAGTCGCGCGACCTGCTGTCATCGCGCTGCATCGACTGCATTCGCACTCCGATATTCTGTTGTCGATCGTAGACACTCGCCCCGTCGCCGGCATCCCCAAAATTGAGGACGCTTGCTAGAATCAATGGCACCGCGTCCGCATCACGTGCCAGCGCGCACGATCCGGCGAACGCGGTGCGACGACACGCGCGACGCGCCGCGCGTGCGGCAACCGGGGAACGGGGATGTCCAAGGTACGATCGGCTGACGAGTCGATCGCGGCGCTCTACACGGCCGCCATCGACCCCGCACAGTGGGATGTCGCGCTCGAGGCCCTCATGGCGCTCGCCGATGCGCGGGCCGCGAACTGCTTCGTGCACGATGCGCGCACCGGCACCTTCCTCGAATACCACTTCGCCGGCTACGGCTCGGCCTGGGCCGATGCGTACGCGAGCCACTATCACGGCCTCGATCTCGCGCGCGGCGTGCTGATGCGCGAGCCGGCCGGTCGCATGTATCCGATGCATCGCTTCCTGCCCGATCAGGTGATCGCGCGCAGCGAGTATTACCAGGACTTCTACATCCGCGAAGGGCTGCGCTACTCGTGCGGCGGCATGCGACTCGACGGCGACCGGCGGCTGATGCTCGCCGTGCATCGCCCGCTCAAGCACCGGCCGTACGATGCGCACACGACCCGCGAGCTGCAGCGCGTGCTCGATCACCTGCCCAACGTGTTCCGCCTCCGGCAAACCGCCGCGCCGCCCGCGACGAGCCGCGAGCCGCTGCTGGCCGCGGCACTCGATGCGCTGCCGCGCGCCGTGATCGTCGTCGACGACACGCTGCGCGTACGCTATCTGAATGCAGCCGCGCTCGCGATGCTGCAGGAATCGACGGAGATCCGCACGCAAGCCGATCGGCTCGTGCTGTGGGCGCCGCAGGTCGCGGTGCAACTCGTGCAACGGGTCAGGGATGCGTGTTCACCGCAGCCGATCGTCGAACCGTTGCCGCTCTATGCGCTCGATCGCGAGCAACGCCCGACGCTGGAAATCCACGTCGTGCCGCTGAAGCCGCAATTGACCGCGCCGCTCGATCGCGACACGCGGCCGCTCGCGATGCTGCTGTTGCGCCGCCCGTTCCAGCGCATCGTGCGACCGGAGGCGGAACAGCGTCCGTTCTCGCTCACGCGTGCGGAAATGGCGGTGGCGACGGGCATCGCGCGCGGACAGACACCGGCCGACTATGCGGCCTGCACCGGCGTGCAGATCAGCACCGTGCGCAGCCAGATCAAGGCGATCTTCCGGAAGACGGGGGTTCGGCGCATCGCGGATCTGGTTGCGTTGTTCGGCGATTAGAAACGGCGCTTGCGACAACCCGCTGATGCGGAGTACGCAACGTTTTCCGTGAAGCCGGCGTGAACCGTCAGTCGATTGCGCATGCAGGCGATCCTTCCGGACGACTCGCACACATTGCACGATTTCCCCTGGCGCTTTGCGCGTTCCCGCAAGAAATCTGCCACGTTTGCCTGCTATGTGTTGGCTGCGGGAATCGAAATAATGTCTCCATCGAGCGGCACGCTGTGCCGCGCTCACTCCTGGAGACAGACCGATGACCCGCTTCCTCGACGTTCCCGCCACCGCCCGACTGATCGCCCAAACCGGCGTCACACCGTTCCTGCACGAACTCGTCGACACGCTGCGCGCCGATTACCTGCACTGGGCCGACTTCGACAAGTCGCCGCGCGTGGCCTGCCATTCGCGTAATGGCGTGATCGAACTGATGCCCGTCGCGAACGACTCGCTGTTCGCATTCAAGTACGTGAACGGCCACCCCGTGAACGCCGCGCGCGGCATGCACACCGTGATGGCGTTCGGCGCACTCGCCGAAGTCGACACCGGCTACCCGCTGCTGCTCGCCGAACTCACGCTGACCACCGCGCTGCGCACCGCCGCCACCTCCGTGCTCGCCGCGCAGGCGCTCGCCCGCCCCGACTCGCGCACGATGGCGCTGATCGGCAACGGCGCGCAAAGCGAATTCCAGGCGATCGCGTTCCACACGCTGCTCGGCATCGAAGAGATCCGCGTGTTCGATGTCGATCCGCTCGCCACCGACAAGCTCGTGAAGAACCTCGCCGCGTATCCGGCCCTGCGCGTCGTGCGCGCCGCGTCGACCGCCGATGCCGTGCGCGGCGCCGACATCGTCACGACCGTCACCGCCGACAAGGCCTACGCGACGATCGTCACGGCCGACATGATCGAGCCCGGTATGCACCTGAACGCGGTCGGCGGCGATTGCCCGGGCAAGACCGAACTCGACGCGGGCGTGCTGCATGCGGGCCGCGTGTTCGTCGAATTCGAGCCGCAGTCGCGCATCGAAGGCGAGATCCAGCAGATGCCGGCCGACTTCCCCGTCACCGAACTGTGGCGCGTGCTGCAAGGCGAGACGAGCGGCCGCGAACGCGCGGACGAAGTCACGGTGTTCGACTCGGTCGGCTTCGCACTCGAAGACTACTCAGCGCTGCGCTACCTGTACGCGCTCGCGCAGCAACACAACGCCGGCATCGAGATCGCGCTGATTCCGCCGGCCGTCGATCCGAAGAACCTGTTCGCGCTGATCGACGATCCGGACGCGATCGCCCAGGGTCACGCGACGTTCGTCGCCCAAGCCGTCGCAGCCTTCGCGCGCTGACCGTCACGGGCGGCGTGCGCGCCGCCCCGTTTCTCGCCTCTCGCCTCCTGCCACTACCGTTCATGAATCTCGTATCGATCCAGGCGCCGGCCGCCGTCGTGATGATCCGGCCGCACCGCTTCCTGCCGAACCCGCAGACCGCCGCCGACAACGCGTTCCAGCGCACGGCCGCCGGCGGCGCACGCGACACGACGTCGGTGTCCGACGCCGCGCGCGACGAAGTCACGGCCGCCGCGCAAACGCTCGCCGACGCCGGCGTGCGCGTGCACGTGTTCGACGACCACGGCGAGCACGACACGCCCGACTCCGTGTTCCCGAACAACTGGTTCTCCACGCATCCGGGCGGGCACGTCGCGCTGTTTCCGATGGCCAGCCCGAACCGTCGCCGCGAGCGGCGCGCCGACGTGATCGAAATGCTGAAGGCCGACTATCGCGTGCAGGACGTGATCGACTACTCGGGGCTCGAATACGACGACGTGTTTCTCGAAGGCACCGGCGCGATGGTGCTCGATCACGTCGCACGCATCGCGTACACCGCGCGCTCGCGCCGCGCCGATCCGGTCGCGCTCGAACGCTTCTGCACGAACTTCAACTTCGAGCCGATCTGCTTCGACACGGCCGACGCGAACGGGCGGCCGATCTATCACACGAACGTGATGATGAGCGTCGCGACCGAGTTCGCGATGGTGGGCCTCGACCTCATCGCCGATCGCCGGCGCCGCGACGAAATCGCCCAACGCCTGACCGAAACGGGCCGCACGGTGATCGCGCTCGACTACGCGCAGATCGCGAATTTCGCGGGCAATACGCTGGAACTGTCGGGCAAGGACGGGCGCGTGCTCGCGCTGTCGCGACGCGCATTCGACTGCCTGACCGGCGAGCAACGCGCGACGATCGAGCGCTCGGCGCGGCTGCTGCCGCTCGACGTGCCGACGATCGAGCTGGCCGGCGGCTCGGTGCGCTGCATGCTCGCGGGCATTCATCTCGCGCGGCGTCACGGCTGAGTCGAATCGCGCTCGCCGGTCGTGGCCATGCAGACACCGGCGCCGTTGCACAAAGCGTCGACCGGCGCCGGCAGTTTGCGCATCGCCGCGCGCAATCCGGCACGTTTGCTCACTGTCCATTGGCGCCGCTCTTCGAAATAATCGCTGCACGACACGGCAGACGACGGACGTGATCCGTCGCATCCGCCGCAGGTCATCCATCCCCACCCATCCCAACATACAACAGCCGCATCCGGCAGGCGTGCGTCGCCGGCACCGCGGCAATGAACGGAGACAACATGTCGCAACGGCAAGCATCGCTGCATCGAGGACTCGAGGAGCGCCACGTCAGCCTGATGGCGCTCGGCACGGCCATCGGCGTCGGGCTGTTTCTCGGCTCGGGCAGCGCCATTACGACCGCCGGGCCGGCGATCCTGCTCAGCTACACCTTCGCGGGTGTCGCGATCTTCATCATCATGCGCGCGCTCGGCGAAATGGCAATCACGAATCCCGTCGCGGGATCGTTCAGCCGCTACGCGCAGGACTATCTCGGCCCGCTGACCGGCTATCTGACGGGCTGGACCTACTGGCTCACCGCGCTCGTCGGCAGCATGTGCGAGATCACCGCGGCCGGGGTCTACATGCACATCTGGTTTCCGCACGTCCCGACATGGATCTGGACGCTCGCCGCGCTCGCGTCGGTGACTTCGGTCAACTTCATCGCGGTACGCGCGTACGGCGAGTTCGAATTCTGGTTCGCGCTGATCAAGGTGGTGACGATCGTGCTGATGATCGTCGCCGGCGCCGGGATGATCGTCTTCGGCATCGGCAACGGCGGCATCGCCACCGGCATCTCGAACCTGTGGTCGCACGGCGGCTTCATGCCCAACGGTATCGTCGGGGTCCTGAAGGCGTTACCGATGGTCATGTTCGCGTATCAGGGCATCGAGATGCTCGGCATCACCGCCGGTGAAGCGCGCAATCCCGAGAAGACGCTCGCCCGCGCGGTGAACTCGGTGTTCTGGCGTGTGCTGATCTTCTACGTCGGCGCGCTGTTCGTGATCATGTCGATCTATCCGTGGAACCAGATCGGCACGCAGGGCAGCCCGTTCGTCCTGACCTTCGATCGCCTCGGCATTCACTCGGCCGCGGGCATCATCAACTTCGTCGTGCTGACCGCCGCGCTGTCGTCGTGCAACAGCAATCTGTATGGCACCTCCCGGCTGCTCTACAACCTCGCGCTCCAGAAGCAGGCGCCGGCGATGTTCGCCCGCATCTCGGGCAACGGCATTCCGGCGATCGCGCTGACGTTCTCCTGCGCCTGCTCGCTGCTCGGCGTGCTGCTCAACTACGTGAGCCCGAAACACGTGTTCGTCTGGCTGACGGCCGTGTCGACGTTCGGCGCATTGTGGACGTGGGGCGTCATCCTGGTGTCCCATTACCGGTTCCGCAAGACGCTTTCCGCCGCCGACATCGCGAAGCTGCCGTGCCGGGTGCCGTTCTTCCCGTCGACCAACGTGGCCGCGCTCGTGTTCCTGCTGGCGTCGTGACGTTGATGGCCGCGTTTCCCGCGACGCGCATCGCGGTGATCGTCGGTCCGCTCTGGATCGCGCTCGTCACGTGCGTGTTCTTCATGACGAAGGCGCAGCGCATGTCCGCGCCACTTGGCGCGTCGTCGCTCGACTGAACCCGCGGACTGAAACCGCGCTCAGCCGCGCCGGCCGCCGCGCGTCGCCTTGCGCGCGGCGGCCGGCGGCGCGCCGCCGCTCATCCGGTCCAGTTGCCGGACGATCTCCGCGCGCAGCTCGGCCGAAATCTCCACGCTGTCGAGCAACTCCGAGATCCACAGCCCGTCGGCCGCGAGCCGGCAGATCATCAGCGTCGCCGCCTGTTCGAGCGGCACCGGATCCGGGCGCGTCCACTCGCGCATCGGCACCGACCAGCGCGCACGCGTCTCCTGCTCGGTAATCATCGAAGCAACCAGCACGCGCAGCACGTCGGTACTCGCCGCCGGCTGCGCGGTGTCGAGCACCGCGTGCAGATACGCGCGCGCCGCCGCCCCTTCGCCGTGCGGATCGGCGGCCCGGCGCGTGGCCATCTGCGTCGCGAAGCGCTCGGTCGCCTGCCCGAACAGCGCATCGAGCAACCCCTGCTTGTTCGCGAAGTGATATTGCAGCGCGCCTTTCGTGACGCCCGCGCGCTCGGCCACCGCGTCGAGCGTCAATGCCGCCACGCCGTGATGGGTCGCGATTTCCGACGCGGCCTCCAGCAACTGCGCACGCACCTGTTCAGGCGCTTTTTTTCGCCGCACGCCGACGGCGGTAGCGGCAGCGGGCGCGTCCAGCGCGTCGGCGCGCCGCGCGCCGGCCGGTTCGGCCGAGTCGTCGGGCACGGATGCGCCACGCAAGGCGGGTTCGAGGCGTTTTTTCATGGGGGCGATGTTAGCACCGGCGGTCTCGAGATAAACATTCCGGCTGGATGGTATGATCCGCCGCATGAACAAGCCTGCCTCTTTCCCCTGGTCCGCGCTCGACACCGCGATCGCCCGTGGCCGCGACGCGCTCGCGCGTCTTCAGCAGCCCGACGGCAGCTGGTGTTTCGAACTCGAATCCGATGCGACGATCACCGCGGAATACATCCTGATGATGCATTTCATGGACCGGATCGACGACGCGCGCCAGGAAAAGATGGCCCGCTACCTGCGTGCGATCCAGCGGCTCGACACGCACGGCGGATGGGATCTGTACGTCGACGGCGACCCGGACGTGTCGTGCAGCGTGAAAGCGTACTTCGCGCTGAAGGCCGCCGGCGACAGCGAGCAGGCGCCGCATATGGTCCGCGCGCGCGACGCGATCCTGAAGCTCGGCGGCGCGGCACGCGCGAACGTGTTCACGCGCATCCTGCTCGCGACGTTCGGCCAGGTGCCGTGGCGCGCGGCGCCGTTCATGCCCATCGAATTCGTGCTGTTCCCGAAGTGGGTGCCGATCTCGATGTACAAGGTCGCGTACTGGGCGCGCACGACGATGGTGCCGCTGCTCGTGCTGTGCTCGCTGAAGGCGCGTGCGCGCAATCCGCGCAACGTCGCGATCCCCGAGCTGTTCGTCACACCGCCTGACCAGGAACGCCATTACTTCCCGCCCGCGCGCGGGATGCGCCGTGCGTTCCTCGCGCTCGACCGCGTGGTGCGCCACGTCGAGCCGCTGCTGCCGAAGCGCCTGCGGCAACGCGCGATCAGGCATGCGGAGGCGTGGTGCGCGGCACGCATGAACGGCGAGGACGGGCTCGGCGGGATCTTTCCGCCGATCGTGTACAGCTATCAGATGATGGACGTGCTCGGCTACCCGGACGATCATCCGCTGCGCCGCGACTGCGAGAACGCGCTGGAAAAGCTGCTGGTCGCGCGGCCCGACGGCAGCGTGTACTGCCAGCCGTGCCTGTCGCCGGTATGGGATACCGCGTGGAGCACGATGGCGCTCGAACAGGCGCGCGGCGTGGCCGCGGCGGAAGCCGGCACGCCGGCGGCGGATGGACTCGACGAACGCATCGCGCGCGCCTACGACTGGCTGGCTGAGCGCCAGGTCAACGACCTGCGCGGCGACTGGATCGAGAACGCGCCCGCCGACACGCAGCCGGGCGGCTGGGCGTTCCAGTACGCGAACCCGTACTACCCCGACATCGACGACAGTGCGGTCGTCGCCGCGATGCTCGATCGCCGCGGCCGCACGCATCGCAACGCGGACGGCTCGCATCCGTATGCGGCGCGCGTCGCGCGCGCGCTCGACTGGATGCGCGGGCTGCAATCGCGCAACGGCGGCTTCGCGGCATTCGACGCCGACTGCGATCGCCTGTACCTGAACGCGATCCCGTTCGCCGATCACGGCGCGCTGCTCGATCCGCCGACCGAGGACGTGTCGGGCCGCGTGCTGCTGTGCTTCGGCGTCACGCGGCGCGCGGACGATCGCGCCTCGCTCGTGCGCGCGATCGACTACGTGAAGCGCACGCAGCAGCCGGACGGCAGTTGGTGGGGCCGCTGGGGCACGAACTACCTGTACGGCACCTGGAGCGTGCTCGCGGGCCTCGCGCTCGCCGGCGAAGACGCATCGCAGCCGTACATCGCGCGCGCACTCGCGTGGTTGCGGGCACGACAGCACGCCGACGGCGGCTGGGGCGAGACGAACGACAGCTACATCGACCCGGCGCTCGCCGGCACCAATGGCGGCGAAAGCACGTCGAACTGCACCGCGTGGGCGCTGCTCGCGCAGATGGCGTTCGGCGACTGCGAGTCCGACTCGGTGCAGCGCGGCATCGCGTATCTGCAATCGGTGCAGCAGGACGACGGCTTCTGGTGGCACCGGTCGCACAATGCGCCGGGATT
The DNA here is from genome assembly GCF_002563755.1 of Burkholderia sp. JKS000303. Taxonomy (NCBI): domain Bacteria; kingdom Pseudomonadati; phylum Pseudomonadota; class Betaproteobacteria; order Burkholderiales; family Burkholderiaceae; genus Burkholderia; species Burkholderia sp. JKS000303. The sequence goes on along the minus strand of NZ_PDBZ01000002.1, from coordinate 186,494 downwards.
TCCGCGCATCTTCTACCTGAAGTATCACGGTTACACCGCGTACTTCCCGCTGTGGGCGCTCGCGCGCTATCGGCGGCTGGCGGAGGCGAAGGATGCGGGTGCAACCACGTCGTCCACGCCTGGCGCACCCGGTGTACCGGCGACACGCGCCACGGACAGCGCACTCGCCTGAGCCGAAACCCCGGCCGAAAATGGCAACGCGCCGGCACGCCCCACGGCGTCCGGCGCGATCAGGACGATTCCCCTCCTCTTCCCGCCTACGCGTCGCACTGCGCCCGCATCCGCGCAAACACATCCCGCAAGTCCGTACAGAACGCGTCGCCGATCATCGACAGCGGCTGCGACGCGGACGTCACCAGATAGAAATGATCGGGCACGGCCGGCTCGAACGGCTTCACGGCCACGCGCTGCCCCGCATACGCGGCCGTCACCGGATCGATCAACGCGACGCCCGCGCCGTTCGCGACGAACGCGACGATCGTCTGCGACAGCTGCGCCTCGATCGACAGCACGCGCGACACGCCGGCCTCGACGAACACGCGGTCGATCGCACTGCGCGCCTCGAAACTCGGCGGAAACGAAATGAACGGTTCGTCGCGCAGGTCCGCAGGCCGCACGACACGCTTGCGCGCGAGCCGGTGCCCGCGCGGCACGATGCAGCACATCGCCGCTTCCGCGAGCCGTTCGCCGCGCACCGCCGGATGCGGCACGGGTTCGGCGATCAGCCCGACGTCGCACTGCCCTGACGCGACCTTGTCGACGACCGTGGACGCGCTGTGCGCGAGCAGCGTGATGTCGACGCCCGGATGCGCGCCCGAGAAGCGCGTGACGAGTTCCGGCAGCAGGTCGAGCGCGACGGCGGGCGAGCCGGCCACGCGCAGCGTGCCGCGCCGCATCGCGCGGATCTGCTCGGCGGCCTGCGCGACCCGATCGAGCCCGACGAACGCGCGCTCGACCTCCTCGTACAGCACGCGCGCCTGCGCGGTCGGCGTGAAACGCCCCTGCTCGCGCTCGAACAGCACGAAGCCGACCCGTTCCTCGAGATCGGCGATCAGCCGGCTCACGGCCGGCTGCGAGATATGCAGGTCGCGGGCCGCACGCGTGACGGTATGGCGCTGCATCACCGCGCGGAACGCTTCGATCTGACGAATCCTGAGCGATGGCGTGGTCATAACATTGGATTATGGGTCGTTGATCAAGCTGTATTGGACAGTCTATTTTGCCTGCCCGAACATCGGTTCCGCAACGCAAGACAAGCCAGGAACCGCGCCATCATGGCCCATAACATGCAGAGATCGACTGACCACCACCGGAGCCGCACATGACCGTGCGCCGCTTCGACGTCGTCGTGGCCGGCGGCGGTCTCGTCGGCATGGCCCTCGCGTGGGGCATCGCGCGCCTCGGCAAGCGCGTCGCCGTGTGCGACGGCGACGACATCGCGTTTCGCGCGGCGCGCGGCAACTTCGGGCTGGTGTGGGTGCAGGGCAAGGGCGGGCGCTGCCTGCCCTACGCGCGCTGGTCGCGCGAATCGTCCGGACGCTGGCAGGCATTCGCCGCGCAATTGCAGCGCGAGACCGGCGTGGACTGCGGATTCGAACGCCCGGGCGGGATCGAACTCTTCGAACACGGCGCCGAACTGGAAAGCGCGGCCGCGCTGCTCGAATCGCTGCATCGGCAGGACGCGGCGCTGTCGTACGACGTGCTCGATCCGGCTGTGCTGCGCAAACGGATTCCGGCCGCGTCGCCGGCGCTGGCCGGCGCGCTGTGGTCGCCGAACGACGGTCACGCGAATCCGCTCTACACGCTGCGCGCGATGCTGCAGGCATTCTTGCGAAGCGGCGGCGTGTACCTGCCGCGCAACGCAGTCAGCGAGATTCGGCCGCGCGCCGGGCACTTCGAGATCGCGACGCGCGAAGGCCCGCTCGAAGCCGGGCGCGTGGTGCTCGCGGCCGGCCTCGACAACGCCCGGCTCGCGCCGATGGTCGACATGCTCGCGCCGATCTCGCCGCTGCGCGGCCAGATCATGGTGACCGAGCGCCTCGCGCCGTTTCTCGACTATCCGACGCTGGTCGTGCGCCAGACGCCGGAAGGCTCGGTCCTGCTCGGCGACTCGGCCGAGGACGTCGGCTTCGACGACGGCCAGACGCGCCCCGCGATGGTCGACATCGCGCGCCGCGCACGCACCGCGTTTCCGGCGCTCGCGCACGCACGCATCGTGCGCGCATGGGGTGCGCTGCGCATCATGACGCCCGACGGCCTGCCCGTCTACGAGGAATCGACCACGCACCCCGGCGCGTTCGTCGCGATCTGCCACAGCGGCGTGACGCTTGCGGCCGCGCATGCCGATCTCGTCGCGCCGTGGATCGCGGGCGACACCGCGCCCGCCGACCTGTCCGCCTTCACCACCGCGCGCTTTGCCGCGCCCACGGATGCCCGGCATGTTTGAATCCATCGTTCCCGCCGCCGCGCCGCGCGAGCGCGTGCGCATCCATATCGACGGCACGCCGCACGACGTACCCGCGCATTACAGCGTCGCGGCCGCGATGCTCGCCGCCGGCGCCACCGCGTGCCGCACGAGCGCGGTGAGCGGCACGCCGCGCGGCCCGTTCTGCATGATGGGCGTGTGCTTCGACTGTCTCGTCGAAGTCGACGGCGTGCCCAACGTGCAGGGCTGCATGACGCCCGTGCGCGACGGCATGCAGGTGGGCGCGATGCGCGGCAAGGCGAGGCTCGCATGACGGGCCGCCAGTACGACCTGCTGATCGTCGGCGCCGGGCCCGCCGGGATGGCGGCGGCTGCCGCCGCGCGCCATGCGGGGCTGTCCGTCGTCGTCGCCGATGAAGGCGGCGCGCCCGGCGGCCAGATCTATCGCAACGTCACCGACGCGCCCGCGACGCTCGCGCGCTGGCTCGGCAAGGATTACGAAGCGGGCCGCCCGCTCGTCGACGGGCTGCGCGCGAGCGGCGCGCACTATCTGCCGCGCAGCACGGTGTGGCAGATCGCGTTCGAACCGGAACCGGTCGCGATGCTCACGCAAAGCGGCTCGTCCGGCGGCACGCTCGAAATCGGCGCGCGCGCGGTACTGATTGCAACCGGCGCGCAGGAACGCCCGTGGCCGGTGCGCGGCTGGACCTTGCCCGGCGTGATGGGCGTCGGCGCCGCGCAGACGCTGCTGAAATCATCGGGGCTCGCGCCGTCGGCCGACACCGTGCTGGCGGGCAGCGGCCCGCTGCTGTGGCTGTTCGCCGCGCAGTTGCTGCATGCGGGCCGGCGCGTGCGCGCACTGGTCGACACGACGCCGCGCGACGCCTGGCGCCACGCGCTGCCGCATGCGCTGCCGGCGCTGCGCGGCGCCGACTATCTGCTCAAGGGCTGGCGCATGCTGCGCACGGTGCGCGACGCCGGCATCCCGGTCTATCGCGGCGCGACCGACGTCCGCATCGACGGCGACGGTCGCGCGCAACACATTCGCTTTCTCGACGCGGACGGCACCGCGCAATCGCTCGACACGTCGCTCGTGCTGCTCCATCAAGGCGTGATTCCGTCGACGCAGCTCGCCCGCTCGCTCGGCTGCGCGCACGAATGGGACGAACGCGCGGCCTGCTGGCGTCCGCACTGCGACGCACGCGGGCGCAGCAGCGTCGCGCACGTCTGGATCGCCGGCGACGGCGCGGGCATCGGCGGCGCACAGGCCGCGGCGCTCGCGGGCGAAGTGTCGGCGCTCGACATCGCGGCCGCGCTCGGCGCGCTCGATCGTCACGCGCAACACGCACGCGAGCGCCCGGTGCTGCACGCGTTGCGCCGCCATCTCGCGGTGCGGCCGCTGCTCGATGCGCTGTACACGCCGGGCGCCGCATTGCGGCGTCCCGACGGCGACACGATCGTGTGCCGCTGCGAGGAAATCACGGCCGGCGAGATCCGCGAGCTCGCGGCGCTCGGCTGCCAGGGGCCGAACCAGATGAAGGCGTTCACGCGCTGCGGGATGGGCCCGTGCCAGGGACGCTGGTGCGGCACCACGGTCGGCGAACTGATCGCCGACGTGCAGCAGCGCGACGTCGGCGACGTGGGTCACTACCGGATCCGCGCGCCGATCAAGCCGGTCACCGTCGGCGAGATGGCCGACGCCCTCGAACTGTCGAACGATTTCCGGCGCGGCGAATTCCCGAGCTGACACGCCCCCCCCACGCCAGTCCACACGAACGGAGCCTGATCATGAAGAACACGACGCGCATCACGATACTGCTGTCCGCGGCCGCGATGGCCGTCGCGACGCTCGCCTCGGCGAAGGAATGGACGACGATCCGCGTCGGCGTCGATCCCACCTACCCGCCGTTCGAATCGACCGCGACCGACGGCAGCGTGAAAGGCTTCGACATCGATCTCGGCAACGCACTGTGCGCGAAGCTCAACGCGAAATGCGTATGGGTGTCGAGCAGCTTCGACGGGCTGATTCCGGGGCTGCAGGCGCGCAAGTTCGACATGATCCTGTCGTCGATGGCCGCGACCGAACAGCGCCGCCAGCAGATCGACTTCACCGATCGCCTGTACCGCAACCAGACGCGGCTGATCGCGCGCGCCGGCTCGGGGTTGCTGCCCGATGCGGCGAAGCTCGCCGGCAAGCGCATCGCGGTCGAGCAGGGGACGATCCAGGAAACCTATGCGCGCGACAAATGGTCGGCGGCGAAGGTCGAGGTGGTGCCGTATCCGAGCTACGACCAGGCGTATGCGGACCTCGTGACCGGCCGCGTCGACGGCGTGCTGATGGATGCGGTGCAGGGCCAGCTCGGCTTCCTGTCGACGCCGCGCGGCAAGGGCTTCTCGTTCGCGGGCGGCGTCGTGTTCGACCCGAAGATCATGGGCAACGGCGATGCGGCCGGCGTGCGCAAGGCGGACACCGACCTGCGCGACGCGCTGAACCGCGCGATCGCGCAGATTCGCAGCGATGGCACGTACAACCGGATCCAGTCGAAGTATTTCGACTTCGACATGTACGGGAATTGAGCGCCCCTTCAGCGGCATCCGGCCGGGCGATCCCAGATCGCCCCGGCGCACCGCCGGGCGACGGTGCCGCTGTCGCCGCCGACATCGATCGCGGGATCTCCCGATGCCTCATACGAACCCCTCTTCGACCAGCGTACAGCCGTTCGCCGTGATCGCGTGCCGCTGCCCCGACCCGCCGACCACCCGGCTCCAGCTTGCCGACACGAGCGTCGTTGCATCGCCGTCCTCCTGCAGCACATAGGCGAACCCGCCATACATGCCCGGCACCGCGAACCACGTGCGCGGCGCCTGCGCGTCGAATTCGAGCAGCGGTTCGAGTTCGGGCAGGCGCAGCGCATCGACGCGCAGGTGCGCGATGCGCCCGACGATCATCGTGTGGAAATGGCGCTGGATGTTCGCCAGCGTGTCGTGCGGCACGCTGCGCCGGAGCTGCGGCGTCAGCAGGTTGATGAGCGCGCGATGGCCGCGCGCGACGGCGATATCGACCGGCCGCCGGCCCTGCGCATCGCGCAGCATGCGCCACGCGCCGAGCCGCAGCAGTTCGGCGACGACCGTCGGCGCCGCGCCGCCGTATGCGGCCTGGTGCAGCGGCGCATAAAGCGACGTGCCGCCCGGCCGCGTCGCGTTGACGAGATGAGGCTCGCGCGCGGCGAGCGCCAGCATCGTCGCCCAGTCGCCGTTGCGTGCCGCGTCGGCCAGCGCATGCCGGCTCGCGACGTGTGCGGCGTCGAGCATGTCGGCGCCGATGATTCCATCCCATACGAGACTCAAGCGATCGCCCTCCGTCGGCCAGTGTCACGCGCATCGTGCACCGGATAGCCCGCCCATCACAAGCATTTCCGCATGGGCGGGCGTGACGGACGTTACGGCTTGCCGGTCACGGACTCGACGATCCGGTATGCGGTCTTCACGCGCTCCTCGATCGGGAAGCTGCGGTTCGCGAGCATCACGATCGCGACGCGCTTCGCGGGAACGAATGCGACATACGTACTGAAGCCGTTGGTCGACCCCGTCTTGTTGATCCACACGTCCTGGCGCGGCGCGAGCGGCGGCTGGAGTGCGGTCGCGGGCGTCGCGTTGAACAGCATCGCCGGCGCGTTGCCGTCGAGCAGCGTCGGCAGCGCGACCGGATACGGATACTGTTCCCAGATCAGGTCCTGCGTCAGCGGCCCCGCATGGAAATAGCCGGTGTGCGTGCGCTCGAGCGCGCGCTGCAGCCGTGGCGATGTGTCGACGAGCCCCATGTTCGCCTGCACGAAGCGCAACAGGTCGGCCGCCGTCGTCCTGACGCCGTACGCCGGCTGCCACAGCATGCCGCCCGTCATCCGGATCGGCTTGCCGTCCTGCGTATAGCCCTGCGCGTAGTCGGCCCGGCGCGCGGCGGGCACGTCGATGTACGTATGCATCATCCCGAGCGCGGGGAACAGGTGCTGCTCCATCAGCACGGAGAAATCGCGGTGCATCGCCTTCGCGGTGAGCCGCCCGAGCATCCCGATCGCGACGTTCGAGTACGTGCGGCGCGTGCCCGGCATGTACGCGGGCCGCCACGCGTCGAGATAGCGCATCAGGCCCGCATCGTCGCGCACGCTGTCGGGCACCTGCAGCGGCATGCCGCCCGGCGTGTGCGTGCCGAGCTCGAGCAGCGTCACGCCGCCGAACGGCTTGCCCTGCAGCGCGGGCAGATACTTGCCGGCCGGGTCCGACAGCGACAGCTCGCCGCGCTCCTGCGCGTCGGACGCGAGCGTCGCGGTCAGCGTCTTGCTGACGGAACCGATCTCGAACAGCGTGTCGCCGGTCACGGGCTGGCCGGTTTGCGTCGACATCACGCCGTAGTCGAACACGTACGGCTTGCCGTCGGCGACGATGCCGATCGCCATGCCGGGAATGGCGTACTGCTTCATCAGCGGCGCGACGTTGCGCGTCACGGTGTCGTGAATGTCGTCCTGCGTGGCCGCGGCCGCGCGGCCGGCCGTGGTGGCGGCGCATGCGGCGACGAGCAGCGTCGCGGCGATGCGTATCGCGTTGAATCGCATGGTTGCGGTTCCTTCGATGTCGGTGGTTTGCATGGGCGCCGGGCCCGATGCGCCGCGCGGCAATGGCGGCGGGCCCGGCGAAGCAGGACTATCCGCCGCCGGCCGCGCGCCAACAAGCGATGAAATTTTGCGCGAGCAGAAAGAAATTCTTATGCGGCGCGTGAACCGGCTGGCCGAACGTCAGCCCGGCAAGCGCTCGAGAAAGGCGAGCATCGCGGCGTTGAACAGCGCGGGCCGCTGCAGCGGCGCGAAATGGCTGACGCCCGGCAGGAGCGTCAGCGTCGCGCCCGGAATCGTGCGCGCGAGATACGCCGCATGCTCGACGCGGATGAATTCGTCGTGCTCGCCCTGCACGATCGCGACCGGCACGGCGATCGCCGCGAGATCGGCCGCGCTGTAATCCGGTTGCGTGCGCATCATTTCGCCGACGGCCGCGACGAACGCATCGAACTGCCCGGGCGTCGCGGACAGTCGCGCGTAGTCCTTCCGGTGTCGCGCGAAGCAGCGGTCGATCAGCGGGCTCGGCGCCATCTCCTTCGTGCCGCCCGGATCCATGTTGCATGCGAAGAAGAACACGCCCGCCGCACGATCGGGCGCGCGGGCGGCCAGCACGAGCGCGATGCACGCACCGTCGCTCCAGCCGACGAAGCGGGCGCGGTCGATGCGCAATGCGTCGAGCACCGCGAGCACGTCCGAGGCCATGCGGTCGTAGGAATAGGGGTGGTCGTCGCGCGTGCTGCGGCCGTGGCCGCGACTGTCGATCACGATCGCGCGATAGCCGGCCGCGAGCAGCGCCGGCACCTGGTTGCCCCAGTTGCCGCCGTGGCCGAGGCCGCCGTGCAGCAGCACGACCGGCGGGCCGTGGCCGAACGACGCGTGCCAGATGCGCGCGCCATCGTGGTCCAGCCAGGCTTCGGTGTCGGCCGGCGGCAGCGGCGTGCCGCCTTGCGTGTCGAAACGGACGAGGTCGTCGTCGGTGATGGGCGCATTCATCGTTCTGCCGTCCTGTCGGGGAGAGACGAGCTTCCGATTGTAATGCGCGCCGCGCGCGCTCATCCCGCACCGGCACATGCGGGGCGGCGGCGGTCTGTCAGGCCTGGGTCGACACCAGGGCGCCGGACGTCGAGCCGCCCGCCTGCTCGAGCGCCTGCGTGAGTTGCGCGATCGCCGTCGACAGCGCGGCCGAGATCGAGCTGGCTTCCGCGCTCAGCGACTGCTGCTCGATCGCGGCGGCCGGATCGTTCTTCGCGCGCTGCCCGGCATTCGCCATTTGCTGCTGCAACTGCGCGAGCTGTTTCTGCAAGCGCTCGATGAGCTGCTTCAACTGCGCGACCGCCGGGTCCACCGCCGACCCGCCCGACGCGCCCAGCGTCTGGCCCGCGGCGTCGGACGACGCGGCGCCGCTCGTCGGCGAGGATGCCGAGGCCGAGGCTGTCGAGGTGGCGGTCGAAGTCGAAGTCGAGGCTGCCGCCGTGCCGGACGGGCTGGCGGCCGCATCGCCGGTGGTCAGCGGGGTCTGCGCGGCTGAGGAGAGAGCGATCTGCATCGTGTCGGTCCGTCGTGAGTCTGCGACTCGTATCGGTTGATCGGGAATACCTTCCAATCGGTTTACGGCATTCGTCCGACGAAACTTTAACGACGCGAATTTCCCGAAGGGGCCAGATTGACGCACCCGTCGCGCTGGTAAAATCGCCGGCTGGTCTGCCGATGCAACGCGTCGGCGGCTCCCCGCTGCGCCGCACGGCACGCCCGTATCGGCGCCCGCCCGGTCGAGCACCCCCGCCAGGTCGTCCAGCGCCGGCACGTCGCGTGCGGTGCGCTCGCGTCGACGCAACGAAGCGCCGGCCGCGCCGCGCGCACGCTTCATCACGCATTTCGAGGTATTCACGATGGCCCGCATCGGCGCCTTCTGCCTGACGACGTGGCTCGCCGCCGCGATTCTCTATTTCGGCCAGCACTCGGTCGCGATGATCGCGCTCAGCGGCGTGGTCGTGTTCGGCGGGTTCGACGTGCTGCGTCCGTAACGGCCGGCGGCGGCACGCCGCGGCCTTCGCGACCGCACGCCCTGTTTTTCACCGCAACCCCGCTTGCTCGCGCATGAACCGGAACGACGCGCATGCCGTTCCGGCGCATGCGCCGCCCGTCACCGCGGCAACGTGCGCAGCGACGACGGCCCGCCCGACAGCGCGATGCGCTTGCCCGTATCGCGCAGCTTGCCGCCTTCCACCGCATACAGCGCGAGCTGCCGCTCGACGTTGAACTGCACGATCACGTGCTTGCTGTCCGCGGTGAACACGATGCCCTGCGCGGCCTCGCCGCCGGGCACTTCGCTCACCTGCACCGCGCGGCCATCGCGGATCTCGAACAGCACCACCTTGCCGAGCTTGTGGCGGCCCGGGTTGTCGGGCGTCAGGTTCGAGCCGTCCATCGCCTGCACGGCGATCCACTTCCCGTTCGGCGAGATCGCGACGCCTTCCGGCAACGACGGCACCGTCAGGTACTGGACCGTGCGGAACGGCACGTGCGACACGTCGATCAGCGCGATCGAATCGGCGTCGCCGGCGAGCGTGCCCGGGTAGCCCGGCAGCCCCGCGAGCCCGACGTTGCTGACCACCGCCCAGCGGTTGTCGCTCGACACGTCGATCGTGTAAGGCGCAACGCCCGTGCTCAGGCGCGTACCGCTGTCGGTCACCTTGCCGTCGTCGACGTTCAGCACCGCGACGCCCTGCTCGTCGCGCAGCGACACGAGCGCATGCTTGCCGTCGTGCGTGAAGCTGATCCCGGCGAGCCGCTTCTTGCCGATCTTCAGGTTGCCGTCGAGCGTGACGTGCGTGCCGTCGATCCGCAGGATCGACACGCTGCCGTCGACGTTCGCGACGAGCGCGAGCCGGCCCGAGCGGTCGATCGCGATGCCTTGCGGATGCGTGCCGAGTTCGATGCGCGTGACGGCCGGCGGCGACGCGTCGAGACTCACGACCTGCAGGAACGTGTCGTACACGAGCTGCTTCGCGCCCGTGTCGTAGCGCGTCGGCGCGCCGACCAGCGCCACTTTCGCGTCGGGCGTGATCGCGACGGCCTGCGGCGGCCCCTGGATACCGTTCTCGACGTCGACCTGCAGCGCGACCTTCGGCGGGAAGACGCTCGCGTCGAGCAGCGTCAGCGTATCGGCGGGCGGCGCCGCGAGATAAGTGTCGCGCCCTTCGACGCGCTGGTATTTGCCGTCGTTGCCGGACACGATCCAGTCGGCCGCCTGCGCGGCGACGGCGGTCGTGGCAAGGGTCAGCGCGGCGAGCAGGCGGGCGCGGCGCAGGCGGAAAGGGTTCGAATGCATGGCGGTCGGTTCTCCGGATCGGTTGCGGACGCAAGGAATGGCACGACCCCGCTGCTCGACGGGTCGATGCAGTCGCATGATGCACGAAAGCGCAAAAAGCCGGCGCGACGTGCGCGGTCCCGCGCCGCCGCAACCGGTCGACGCCGCCGAACGGAGAGACGCCGCGTGCATCGCCCGCGAAGCGGGGATCAGGACCGCGCAGCCCCGCGCCGTGGGCTGCGGCACCGGCGCGTCATGTCGACCTGAAGGCGCTGCGCCTGGCTTTCGAGAATCCGGCAGAACGCTTCGGTCAGCGCGCTCCCCGGCCGCAGCGACGGACGCAGCATCGCGATCCGGCGCGGCGGAATCGTGTCGATCGGCACGAACGCGAGGCCCGTCGCATCGATCGACGCGGCCGTCAGGCTGTCGACGATCGCGCGGCGCCCGGCCAACTGCACCATCCGGCACGCGAGCGCCGAGCTCGACACGCGCGCCTGGATCACGTGCCGGTTCTCGGTTGCCGACAGCAGCGCCTCGAGCGCCGGGATGTCTTCCAGCGCATCGACGCTCGTCAGCCCACCTTCCTCGAGATCGGCGAGCGTCACCGTACGCCGCACGGCCAGCGAATCGTCCGCGCGCATCGCACACACGATCGTCGAATCGAGCAGGTGCTGCTCGGTGACGTTGCGCATCGCGCGAAACGGTGCGCAGATGCCGAGATCCATCTGCTGGCTCTCGACCAGATCGAGCATCCGTTCCGCATTCTCGATCGCGACCTCGACGAACACCTTCGGATATTTCGCCTGGAACACCGTGATCGCCTCGGGCAACAGCCGCTCCGTCACCGCCGGATACGCGCAAATGCCGAGACGGCCGAGCGTGCCGGCGCGCAGGCCGTCGGCCAGTTCGTTGAGGGCGTGCAGACTCGCATTGGTCCGCTCGGTCTGCTCGAACAGCAGGATCGCTTCGGCGGTCGGCAGCAAGCGGCCCTTTTCGCGCTTGAACAGCTCGACGCCGAGGCTCTCCTCGAGCAGCTTCAACTGCTTGGTCACCGCCGGCTGCGAGATGTGCAGGTTGCGCGCGGCCGCCGTCAGCGTGCGGCACCGGACCACTTCGTACAGCAACTCCACTTGGTGATAGTTGAGCGTTCGCCTTGCCATGTCCTCTCCTTCAAACGCTTCGCCATCGCGAGAGCATAACCCACGGTTATGGACTCCGGTCCGACAATGTATTGGCGGAACAGCGCGGAATTCGCTGAAATCACGCCTTTGAACACAAGAGCGGCGGATCCGCGAAGTCAGGGGACAACGATGCAGACAAGATCGAACTCAGGGGCGCAAAAGCCCACGAAATTCCGATGGTTCATGGTGTTTCTCGCGTTCCTCGCGATCGTCACCAACTATATGGACCGCGCGAACCTCGCGGTCGCGCTGCCGTACATGAATACGGAGCTGCACCTGTCGTCCGCTGAATCGGGTCTGATCCTCGGTGCCTTCTTCTGGACCTACGCGGCATGCCAGATCCCGGCCGGGATGCTGGTCGACAAATTCGGCGCGAAGCTCGTGTTCGCGGGCGCGGTCGTCTGGTGGTCGGCCTTCACGATGGCGACGAGCCTCGCGCGCGGCGGCGCATCGCTGCTCGGCCTGCGCTTTCTGCTCGGCGTCGGCGAGGCCGGGGCCTTCCCGTCCGCAACCAAATTCGTCGAGCGCTGGTTCCCGCCGACCGAACGCGGCCTCGCGTCCGGCATCTACGACTGCGGCGCGCGCGGCGGCACGCTGATCGCGCTGCCGATCTGCACCGCGATCATCACCGCATACGGCTGGCGCGCATCGTTCATCTTCACCGGCGTGATCGGGCTCGTGTGGGTCGTCGTGTGGCTGTGCGTCGCGAGCGAGTTTCCGTCGCAGAGCCGCTTCGTCAACGATGCCGAAGCAAAGCATGTCGGGCAGGACGCCCCCACCGGGAAGCGTGCGCCGGTTCGCATCAAATGGGGCCAGCTGTTCACGTCGCGCGTGGTGTGGGCGATGTCGCTCGGCTTCGCGTGCCAGGGCTACGTCGTCTATTTCTTCATCACGTGGTACCCGACCTACCTCGTGAAGGAACGCGGCTTCAGCCTGCTGCAGCTCGGCTTCTACGGGATCCTGCCGGGTCTCGCGGGCCTGGTCGGATCGTGGGTCGGCGGCTGGATCTCCGACCGCATCGCCGCCAGCCGCTATGGCCTGAATTTCGCGCGCAAGGTCTGCATCGTCGTCGGGATGGCGCTGAGCGCGACGATCGGCCTCGCCGGGCTCGCGACGCAGGCATGGCTCGCGCTGCTGCTCCTGTCGATCGCGTTCTTCGGCGTATCGGTCGCGACGTCGAGCATTCTCGCGCTGCCGGCCGACGTGTCTGCACGCGGCGAGCGCTCGGTGGCCGGCACGGTCGCCGGCTTCCAGAACTGCATCTCCAACCTCGCGGGCATCGCGAGCCCGGCCGTGATCGGGCTGCTGAAGGACGCGACCGGCTCGTTCACGCCGGGCCTGATCTCGGCGTCGATCATGGCGATCATCGGCTGCCTGATCTACATCTTCATGCTGGGCCCGATCCGCGACGACGTGCTCGAACACGTCATCGCCGACTGACGTCCGCACGATTACCCGCGACCACTTCACGAGGACAACATGCTTTGCGATTCACCGAAGGTACCGTTTCTTGCCCAGGGTATCGAGCCGGATACGGACAAGGTCTGCGCCACGTTCGCGGTGCTCGGTGCGCCTTACGGCGTGCCGTACGGCCCGGCGCTGCTGCATTGCGACGCGTCGAACGCGCCTGACCGCGTGCGCGAGCGCAGCTTCCGCTACGGGCGGCAGATCACGCACTACGACTTCGACCTGCAAGGCACGCTGTTCGGCGATACCGACGCGACCTGCGTCGACTGCGGCAACCTGCCCGGCACGCTCGACGTCGCGCGCAACGCGGCGGCCGTGACCGCCGCCGTCGCGTCGCTGCTGGAGCGCGGCGCGATCCCGATCGTGCTCGGCGGCGACGATTCGATTCCGGCGCTGTGCGTGCGCTCATTCGCGGAACACGGGCCGGTGAACGTGCTGCAGTTCGACGCGCACCTCGATTTCCGCGACGAAATAAACGGCGAGCGGCATGGCTATTCGAGCCCGATCCGGCGCATCCGCGAGATGCCGTTCGTGAACCGGATCGTGCAGGTGGGGTTGCGCGGCAGCGGCAGCGCACGGGCGAGCGACGTCGACGACGCGCTGCGCTCGGGCAACGTGCTGGTTCCGGCGGACGTCGTGCACGACGAAGGCATCGCGGCCGTCACGCGGCACCTGACCGACGATGCGCCGTGGTTCGTGACCGTCGACATCGACGGCCTCGATCCGGCCATTGCACCGGGCGTCGTCGCGCCGCTGCCGGGCGGACTGTCGTTCCATCAGACGCGCGGGATCCTGCGCCACCTGTGCGCCCATGCGCGGCTCGCGGGGATCGACATCGTCGAATATCACCCGGCGCTCGACGTGCGCGAGATGACCGCGCTGACGATCGTACGGTTGCTGACCAACGTGATCGGCACCAGCGCGCGACGACTCGCGCAATAAGCGTCGCGGCCCGGCGCGGCCTCCGGCACGCCGATAGCTGCGATCGGAACGATCGCCATCATCGCCCGCCGACGGCGGGCCAACTTCTTCGCCCTTGCAGCCATGACAGGGTAGTGCGGGATGGCGACCGGCCCCGTTTCCCGTTCCCGCGTCACACCGGATCGACCGCCCCCGCGGCCGGCGACCGCGACACGCACGCCGCCAGCGCAACGAGCGACAGCACGAGGATCGACACCGCCAGCACCGTCCGGCCGGTGCCGGCCATGGCGCTCACGCCCGTCGCGACCAGCGCCGCGCTGCCGATCTGGCAGAAGCCCACGAGCCCCGACGCGGTCGCCGCATGACCGTGCCGGCCCGCCACCGCACCGGACACGGCCAGCGACAGCGACGAACCGTTCGCGAGACTGACGATGCACATCGGCACGACGATCGCCGCGACGCCCGGGACCCCGCACGCGCTCGCGATGCCGAACGCCACGCCGCCGAGCACGAAGCACGCGATGCCGGCCGCGACGATGCGGTCGTACGGCCAGCGGTCGAGCAGGCGCTTCGCCACGACGTTCGCGACGATGATGCCGGCCGTCAGCGGCAGGTAGAGCCAGCCGCGGCGCGCCTCGTCCAGCCCCGCCGCCGCAAACAGAAACGGCGATTGCGTCAGGTACACGAACCACGCGCAGTAGATCGCGCACACCACCGCCGTATAGCGGCGAAACGCGGCATCGCGCAGCACGCGGCCGAACCCGGCGAACGGCGACGTGCGGGCGCGGGCATGCGCGGGGCGGGTTTCCGGCAGCAGCGCGAGCGTACTCGCGAGCGCGGCCCCGCCGAATGCCGCGACGAACACGAAGTCGGCGCGCCAGCCGGCCCACGCGGCGAGATGCCCGCCGATCGCCGGCGCGAGCGCCGGCGACAGCGACACCAGCGGATAGACCACCGCGTAGACCTTCGCGGACACGCGTTGGTCGCAGGTGTCCGCGATCACGGCGCGGCCGATCACGAGCCCCGCCGCCGCGCCGGCCGCTTCCGCCATGCGCCACGCGACGAAGGTCGCGAAACTGCCGGCCGACGCGCAGCCGAGCGAGCCGCCGATGTAGACCAGGATGCCGGCCACCAGCACCGGCTTGCGGCCGTAACGATCGGACAGCGGCCCGTAGGCCAGTTGCGCGAACGCCAGCACGAGCAGGTACGCGGACACGGTCTGCGGCATCCGCCAGCCGGCGACGCCGAAATCGGCGGCCATGCCCGGCATCGCGGGCAGGTAGACGTCCGACGCGACGAGGCCGAATGCGCTCAGCATCGCGACGACGAGGATCAGGGAAAGACGCGGCATGACAAGGCTCCTCGCACGCCGGTCCGGCCGGCGCGCATGTGATCGAACTCAGGCGCCGCATGGTAGAGATCGGCCGTGCATGTGAAAATGCACGAAATCGCACGATCTACCTGCAAATTCGCATCACCTCGGCACGACATGAACTGGGACGACGTTCGCATCTTTCTCGCCGCGCACCGCGCCGGCACCCTGCGCGGCGCGGCCGAGCAACTGGGCATCGACCAGACGACGGTCGGGCGCCGCCTCGGCGCGTTCGAGCGCACGCTGGGCAGCCGGCTGTTCCTGCGCACCACCGGCGGGCTCGTGCTGACCGACAGCGGCCGGCAGGTGCTCGACACCGCCGAGGGCATGGAGCGGCTGGCCGTGTCGTTCGAGCGGCGCAGCGAAGGCGCCGACGCGCGCGTGGCCGGCGAAGTGCGCGTGACCACGACCGATGCGCTGGCGGTCGACTTCGTGGTGCCGGCGATCGAACGCCTGCAGCAACGCCATCCCGACGTGCGCGTGCTCCTGAGCACGACGACGCGCGTCCTCGATCTCGCGCGGCGCGAGGCCGACATCGCGGTGCGCACGACTCGCCCCGACCCGCCCGACCTGATCGTGCGGCTGCTCGCGCGCTGGGACGTCGGGCTGTATGCGACGCGGCGCTATCTCGCGCGCTTCGGCGAACCGCAGCCCGGCAGCCGCTTCGCGGGCCACGACATCGCGCGCTACCAGCCGGGCGTCACGCAACGGCAGCACGACACGCTCGCCGGCGAATCGGCCGCCGACGGACGCATCGTGGCCGAACTCGATTCGAGCCTGATGCTCGCCACGTTCGTGCGCGCCGGCCTCGCGCTCGGCGAGCTGCCTGCGTACCTCGCGCAACGCGATCCGGAACTGGTGCGCATCTGGCCCGAACGGCAGCGCGCGCAACCGTACGAGACGTGGCTCGTGCTCCATCAGGATCTGGCCCATACGGCGCGGGTGCGCGTCGTCGTCGACGCGCTCGTCGAGACGTTCGCGCACTGACGACGCTGACGCGCGGCCGAGCGGCGCGCCACGATCCGCGCGCGCAGCCTAGGGCCTGTTCACGCTAATAACGGGCTTGCGCTGGCCACCAGAAGGGCCGAGCGCAAGGATGCGACGAAGCGAATACTCGACGTATTCGCGAGGAGCATGACGCAGCGATCGGCCCTTCTGGTGGCCAGCCCCACGAATGAATTTTCCAAATAGGGGAACGTGCCTTTCCGCCCGCATGGCGGCGTCGTTCGTCGTTGCAATAGCTACGGCTATTGCGCCTCCTCACTCCTTGCCCTGCGGGCGGAAAGGCACGTTCGCAAGCCCGTTATTAGCGTGAACAGGCCCTAGCGCCGCGAGCCGAGCATCGTTGCCAGCGCGACGTCCGCGAGCTTGCCGAACGGCGCACGCAGCAGGCTCGGCAGATTCCAGCGCCCCTGCACGAATACGCCCTTCGCGTGGCTCATCGCGCGGAACCCTTCGATGCCGTGATACGCGCCCATCCCGCTCGGGCCGACGCCGCCGAACGGCAGATCCTCCTGCGCGACGTGCAGCAGCGTGTTGTTGATCCCGACGTTGCCCGACGTGGTGCGTTCGAGCACGCTCGCGCAGTCGGCGTCCGTCGGGCCGAAGTAATAGAGCGCCAGCGGGCGCGGACGCGCGTTCACGTAGTCGATCGCGTCGCCGATCGTCCGGTACGTGCGCACCGGCAGGATCGGCCCGAAGATTTCTTCCTGCATCAGCGCCGAGTCGTCGCTGGCGCCGACGACCAGCATCGGCGCCAGCGTGCGCGTGCGGCTGCCCGCGCGCTGCGGCGTGACGCCCGCCTCGATCACGCGCGCGCCCTGCCTGCGCGCGTCGTCGACGAGCGCTTTCAGCCGGTCGTAATGCCGGTCGCTGACGATCGACGTGTAGTCGGTACTCGTCGGGCCGTCCGGATAGAAGCGCGCGACCATCGCGTCGTAGCGGGCGACGAATGCGTCGACGTCGTCTTCGTGCACGAGCGCGTAGTCCGGGGCGACGCAGGTCTGCCCGCCGTTCGACAGCTTGCCGAACACGATGCTCGACATGGCCCGATCGTCGACATGCCCGCGCGCGACGATCACCGGGCTCTTGCCGCCCAGCTCGAGCGTGACCGGCACCAGGTTGTCGCTGGCGGCCTTCATCACCTTGCGCCCCACCTGCGTGCTGCCCGTAAACAGCAGATGATCGAACGGCAAGCCGCTGAACGCGGCGCCGGCTTCCGGGCCGCCGAGCACGACCGCGACTTCCTCGCCCGGGAAGGTCGCCTCGAGCATGCGCCGCATCACCTCGCTCGTGCGCGGCGTCAGTTCCGACGGCTTGAGCATCGCGCGGTTGCCGGCGGCGAGCGCGGTGGCCAGCGGAATGAACGTGAGCGCGAACGGGTAGTTCCACGGCGCCATCACGCCGACCACGCCGACCGGCTGGTATTCGACCCGCGCATGCCCGGCGCGATAGAGCAAGCCGACGTGGCGGCGCTGCGGCTTCATGAAGCGGCGCAGGTTGCGCGTCAGGTAGTCGATCGCCTGGATCACGCCGACCAGCTCCATGATCGCGGTCTCATGGCGCGAGCGGTTCCCGAAATCGGCGCTGATCGCCTCTTCCACCTCGCGGCGATGCGCGAGCACCACGGCGCGCAGCCGCGCAAGCCGCGCCTTGCGCTGCGCGAGGCCCGGCGGCCCGTCCGCGATGAAGGCACTGCGCTGGCGGGCCAGCAACGCCGCCGGGTCGATACTCAAGCTGGATTCTGCGGGAACGCCCATGTCGAACCTCATCGGTTTGCGTCAATGTAGACACTGTCAACTTGCGTGCCACGGATCATAGGACCACAATGTGTTCCATGTCAACATTGGAACCCCACGATGCCAGCTGACGCCGATGCCGGGCAGAAGACCTACCACCACGGGGATCTGCGTCGCGCGATCATCGACACGGCGCTCGACACGTTGCAGGAGCAACAGGGCTGGCAGTTCACGCTGCGCGAAATCGCGCGGCGCGCGAACGTCAGCCATTCCGCGCCGTACCGTCATTTCCCGGACAAGGCCGCGCTGCTGCACGAACTCGCGCTGATCGGGTTCGACCGCCTGCGCGACGAGCTCGCCGGCGCCATCGATTCCGCACCGGACGCGCCGACCGTGCTGCGCACGCTCGCCTATGCGCATCTCGCGTTCGGCCGGCGCAACCCCGATCTCTATCGTCTGATGTTCGCGGCCGATGCCGGCGACCCGTCCGACATCCACCGCGATCCGCGCACGCAAGCGCCCTTCCTGCTCGTCGTCGAGTTGCTGGCGCGCGGCCAGCAAGCCGGCACGATCCGTCCGCGCTCCGCGCTCGGCCAGGCGACCGCGTGCTGGGCGCATCTGCACGGCCTGACGATGCTCGCGATCGACGGGCGGCTGGTGCGCGAGAAAGTCGGCGACCATGCGATCGAGGATGCGCTGACGACCTTGCTCGACGGGCTCGTGCTGGCCGACGAACCACCGAAACCGCGCCGGGCGAAGAAGTCTTGACCTTCGACCTTGCTTAAAGGTTATGGTGTGCGTCAGGAACGGCCGCCCGTGGCCGATGAAGAGGGGATCGCATCATGACCAGGCGGATACTGCATGTCGTCAGCAACGTCGCGCACTACGCCGATCCGTCGCAGCCGACCGGGCTGTGGCTGTCCGAGCTGACCCATGCGCATCACATCTTCGCGAAGCAGGGTTATGAGCAGCGGCTCGTGAGCCCGAGGGGCGGCGTGTCGCCGCTCGAGCCGCGCTCGCTCAAATGGCCGCACGCCGACGCCGCAACCCGGGCGTGGCGCGCCGACCAGGCCAACGAAGCGCTGCTCGCGAACACCGCGCGCCCCGACGAGATCGACCCGGCCGGGTTCGATGCGATCTACTTCACGGGCGGCCACGCGGTGATGTGGGACTACCCGGACGATGCGGGCCTGCAGCGGCTCACGCGCGCGATCTACGAGCGCGGCGGGATCGTGTCGTCGGTCTGCCACGGCTACTGCGGCCTGCTGAACACGACGCTGTCGGACGGCTCGCTGCTGGTCGCCGGACGCCGGATCACCGGCTACTCGTGGGTCGAGGAAGTGCTGGCCGGCGTCGCGAAGAAAGTGCCGTACAACGTCGAACAAGCGATGCAGCAGCGCGGCGCGCGCTACGAGAAGGCGTTGCTGCCGTTCACGTCGAACGTCGTCGTCGACGGCCGCATCGTGACCGGACAGAATCCGCAATCGGCGAAGGCGACGGCCGAGCAGGTCGTCGCGCTCCTGTAGCGCGGCAGGCCGGCGCGCCGCCTACGAGCCGTTCGGGCGGCGCCGCATCCGCGACAGCCATCCCTGCGCGTTGGTTGCGCACTCAACCATACCGGCTTGCGCGCCCAGTCCGGCGATCAGCGACACGACCTGCGCCTTGATGCCCGCGAGCCGCCGCTCCAGCGCCTCGATGTCCTGCAGCTTGCGGCAAAGCGCGTCGCGCAACGACCCGCATTGCCACGTCGCGAGGTCGGCGGGCATCAGCGTGCGAATCTCGTCGAGGCTGAAATCGGCCTTCTGCGCGACCGTGATCAGGTCGAGCACCGTCACGGCTTCCGGCGGATAAGTGCGATACCCGTTCGCAGCCCGCTCGACGACCGTCAACAGGCCGATGCGTTCGTAAAAGCGGATGCGCGACGGGGTGAGGCCGGTGCGTCGCGCCAGTTCCCCGATCTTCATGTTCCCGACACTCCCCGGCCGGAACGACTCCGGCCTGCTGACCCGCGGTGGCAGTAAGCGGTCTCCTCACGTCGATTCGTGATCCTGTATTTTTGGTTTCCTGTCGCAACGCGCTCAAAGCAACTCGAAACGCAACCCGGCATGACGCACGAGGCGCTCGACGAAGCGCTCGTCGAACATCGTCGCGGGCGTCCAGAAGCCGCCGGGGCGCCCGGTCTTCTCGCCGTCGCGGGCCCAGTCCAGCGCGAGGCCGACGGCGGCCTGCCCCAGCATCTTGCCCGTGGAGCCGTAGCCGGGATCGCGATCGCCGGTGACTTTCACGCGCAGCGTCCGCCCGTCGTCGGCGCGGCCGAAGAAGCGCAGGTCGTAGCGGCCGGCCTGCTGCGCGGCGACGCTCGGCCCCTCGCCCGGCTTCGGCAGCAGGAAGCGCTCCATCAGGCTGCGCACCGGCTTGATCAGCACGCCCACCATGAACGCGCCGAGGCCGGCCACCATCGTCAGCGCCGCGAGGCGGCCCTTCAGGCCCGTGCCCGTGATGACCGCTTCGTCATAGGTGAAGCGGCGACCGTACGCATCGTTCGCGAGCGCGTTGGAGCGATGCACCACGCGCTCGTTGATCGCCGCCATCACGAACGGCGCGATCCACGTGCCGCCGTCGCGATCGAATTCCGCCGACCTGACCGCATGCTGTCGCACCGTGAAGCGATGCTCGTTCGGGCACAGTGCATACGGATCGAGCAATTCGCGGCGCAACGCGGGATCGGCCGCGGCTTCGCGCACGACGTTGATCACGCTTGCGACCGTGCCGCCCGACGCGCCGCCCTTCAGCGTCCTGACGCGCATCTTCACCTGCGTCGCCGGCACGCCCCACTGCCGCCGTGCGTGCTGCTGCAGGAACAGCACGCCGAGATCCGACGGCACCGAATCGAAGCCGCAGCAATGCACGATGCGCGCACCCGACTGCCGCGCCGCCGGCTCGTATCGTTCGATCATCCGCTTGATCCACTGCGTCTCGCCGGTGAGGTCGCAGTAGTCCGTGCCGGTTTGCGCGCAGGTCCGGACCAGCGGCTCGCCATACAGCGCATACGGGCCGACGGTCGACACGACGACGCGTGTCTGCGCACATAGCGCCCGCAATTGCGCTTCGTCCGCCGCGTCGGCGACGATGATCGGCAGCGCCTGCCCCGCGGCGCCCAGCGAATCCCGGAGTTCCCGCAGCTTCGTTGCCGAGCGGCCGGCAATCGCCCAGCGCAGCGTTTCACCGCTGCCCGGCAGGTATTCCGACAGGTAGCGGGTCAGGATCTGCCCGACGAAGCTGGTCGCACCGAATACGACGAGATCGAGATCAGGGGTCGGCTGGGTCATCGACGCTTCCTCTGGAAAAGGGATGGGGTGGCTACGGTCGGCCGGGTTCATCGAGCGGGTTCATTCAATACGGGTTCAACGCGTGCAGCGGCGTCGGCAGATTCAGCACCAGTTGCGCATCCTCGACGACGTCGAACCGCATGACGGTCGATACGCCCAGTCCGTCGAGCAACTGGCTCAGCGGACCGCCATGCCGCACCAGCTCGACGTCGCGCGGCAACATGCGCTGCGCGAACGACAGCGTATTGGTCTGCACCGAACTCTGGTGCCACACGCCGTCGACAAGGTTGATCATCGTGTTCGTGCCCATCCGCGATTGCGGCGCCACGCGAGCCAGCGCAGGCGCCGGTGCGTTCAGCGTCAGGTCCGGCCGACCGTCCGGCCCGGCAATCCGCGCGCTGACGCGGGCGCCGATGCTCAGGTCGATATCGGCGAGCCATTTGGGCAGCTGATAGCCGTGCACGCCGCGCACCCGCGCGATTTCCGTGGTGACGGGCAGCGCCAGCACATGCGCGAAGAAGTGCCTGCGCCGCATCGCGTCGAGCAGTTCCAGCGCCTGCGAGCCGCGCGCGCCGGGCCGGCGAATCACCACCGCGACGGATACCTCGTCATATGGATCGTTGTCGCAGACCGAATACGAAAAGAACGTCAGCGCGACCAGCCCGTAGCCGGGCACCGCGCGCAGCGGTTCGAGCGGCGCCGGCAGCGTCGTGCGCAGCCGTTCGAGCGGCGCGAGAAACAGCAGCTGCGCGCTGCTGGAACGATAGTAGAAGTTCGGCGCCCACGTCGGCCCGACGCGCGACGCGACCTGACGCTTCGGAATCCGACGGAAAAAGTCGATGTTCCCCGCGGCGGGATCCCGCGCGACTTCGTCGAGATCCGGATTCATCCGGAACCGGTCGTAGTACCCGCCTTCGGGCACGTCGACCGTGTGCGGCCCGAATTCGACCTGTGTAAAGCGCCTGTCCATGTGCGTTGCCTCGCGTCGAAGATTGATCGTGGCAGGCAACGTGCGCGGCCTGCTGATTCATTACCGTCAGCAGGCACTCTAAGATTCAACCTGACTTCAAGGTCAAGGCCCGGACTAGAGGAACGGGTCGGAATGCGCGGCAACGACGACCGGATCGTTCCACATGCCGATTCCGGCCAGGAACAGCACGTTGAAGGCCTGCCAGGGTTTCCCGCAGGGGATGCGCACGCCCAACGCCGATCTGCTCGCGCTCATCCGCGGCTGAGCCGGCGAACGTCGCGGACCTCGCCCGGCAATCGTCGGCGGGGTGCAGTCTTGCCGCCGACCGCCGCGCGGCCTCCGCCTCACCCGGAACGAAACGTCACTGCGCGGGGATGCGCACGTCGCCATCCACGCGCAACGTGCGCTTGCCGCGCGCGACATCGTATTCGACCGTCTGCGCCGGTGTGACCGAACCGTAGGACACGCCGTTCACGTAGACGGTGCCGGCCTTCAGCTCGACCCTGTCCCCGTTGACCGTCGCGGTGCCGTGTTCGCCCTGCAGGACCGCGCCCGCGCAGCCCGGGCGGGAAAAACTTCGGACCGACGAACCGGATATGCCGGCGGCCCCGATCGGCGCACCCGGTGCGCTCGCCGCGCGACAGGGCGCGGTGTCGCCGCCATCGGTGGCGGCACGGGCAGCCTGGGCGAACAGGAATAGCGACGCGACGCCGGATGCGGCGAGCAACGCGATCGTCATGGGTTGCGGTCGGTTCATGTCGATCTCCATCGTCACTCGATCGGGTTGAACGTTCCGAGTATGCGCCCATTCCGCCGGCGTCGGCCATCGGATGAATACCCGCCGCCCCCTCCTGCGGCGGGTATCCCGAAGCCATACGGGGTCGCAACGACACCGCGCGCTATCGCGTCTTCCGCTCGATCGGGCGCCCTGCCATCCCGACGCGCCAGGCGCGCGTCGCACGGGCGACGTTCCTTCTCGTCGCCCGCTGTTCAACCAGCATCCTGTGCGCGAATCAGGGCCCGCTCGGCATTCAGGTCGAGCTTGCGCGCCGCGCGGTAATACACGCTGCCCGACACGATCAGCCCGACGAGCCACGCGATATCGATTTCATGCAGCCGCTGCGCGACGAACCCGACGAACACCGCCTTGCCGGTCGACGGATCGAAGATGCTGAAGAACGGAATCATCGCGACGAAACCGATCAGGTACGCGGCGATTCCCGTGGCCTGCCACGTGCCGTAGATGCCGTCGGGCCGGAAGAAATGCGGGATCACGTAGTGCCCCTTGCGCACGAAGAAGTAGTCGACGAGATTGACGGCCGTCCAGGGCACGAGGAAATACAGCAGCGTCGTCAGGAACAGGTTCAGCAGGTTCAGCCCGCTGCCCTTGAGCAACAGGACGCACACACCGAGCAGCGCGCTGATCGCGACGATGGTCGTTACGCGCGCGCGGCGGCTCGGCGTCAGCGACTGCAGGCTGTCGACGCCGGTGAGCACGGTGAGCGTCGCGCTGTACGTGTTCAGCGCGATGATCGGCAGGAAGCCGATCACGGCCACGGCGACGAGCAATGCGCCGAGCCCGGGCACGGCCGCGTTGCCGAGGCCATAGATCGCGGCCAGCACGTTCGTCGCCGACAGCGACTGCGCAAGCACGGCGCCGAGCGCGATCATCCACGCGCCGGACAGCGACGCGCCGACGAACACCGCCGCGATCAGCGGCTTGCGGCGCGTATCGGCCGGCAGGTAGCGCGTGTAGTCGGACACGTACGGCGCATAGCCGATGTTGTAGCTCGCGGACACCGCGAACTGCGTGAGGAACGCGACCCAGTTGAACCCGAGCGTGGTCATCGGAGTGCCGGCCGCCGCGCCGCCCGCATGCGTGATCGTGAGCAGCGTGACGATCACGTAGACCGGCAGCGTCGCATACAGCGACCACTTGAACGCGCGATGCATCGCGTCGTGCCCGTAGATCGCCAGCAGCGCGCCCACCGCGATCGCGACGAGCCCGACCGATTTCGAATCGAAGCCGAGGATATTGCGCATGCCCTCGACGATCAGCGCGACGTTGACGACGTTGATCCCGAAGAACACGAACAGCGCGGCCACGAGCGCGAGCACGACGCCGCGATAGCCGAACTGCGCGCGCGACTGGATCATCTGCGGCAACCCCATCTCCGGCCCCTGCGAGCCGTGGAACGCCATGAACACGGTGCCGAACATGATGCCGAGCGCGCCGGCCAGCGTGGTCCAGCCGGCCGACAGGCCCATCGCGGGGCCGACGAAGCCGATCGACACGGTCAGGAAGTGGAAGTTGCCGACGAACCAGAATGGCCCCTGGTGACGGAGCTTCGCGCTCCGTTCGTGTTTCGGTACATAGTCGATCGAGCGGCCTTCGATGGCCGACGACTGCGACGCGTGGGCGACATGTTCCATGTCTTGTCTCCTGCACCGGCCGGGCGGGCGGCCCGGCCGGTCGCGCAATTGGAATAAATTGGAATCGTTCGAATGAATGGGTTGACGGAACCCGCCGCGCGGCGGGTTATTCGTCGTCGCGGTACGGAATCGTCCACTCCTCGCCGCGCACGGTCGTCACGTATTCGGGCCAGCGATACCGGTGCGGCACGCGGAAGTCCGCATCGAGCATCGGCGGCTGCCACGCAGCGCCGCCGACACCGCCTTGCGTGCGCTGCGCGAACTCGTCGCGCGCGGCGCGCAGCAGCTCGCCGTTTTCGAGCAGGTCGACGAGCGTCGCGCCGATCGTTTTCGACGCGCTGACGATCATCGGGTCGATCGTCTCGCGAATCCCGCCGAGCGCGTTCGCGACCCAGTCCGGGTAGACGAAGCCTTGCGGCGCCTTCAGCATCGGCCGCGCGACGTAGAGCCGCACGGTCGGGCAATGCCACGTGTACTCGGTGTAATCGTCGGACGTCATGTACTTCTGCCACGACGGCATCTGCGCGCGCAGCGCCGCCTCGCAGTCCTGCGGGTCAATCAGTTGCTCGGTCACGGGCAGGAACGGCTCGGCCATCGCGTCGACGCCGAGGTTGCGCTGGATCTCCTGCGCGATCCGGATCGCGTCGCCGTTCCAGCGCGGCGCGCCGGCCAGCTCGAGGTTCTCGTAGGTGGCGCGTGCGAGCGCATGGTTCGGCAGCCCGCCGCGCGACTTGCTGACCCACGTCTTCTTCCAGTTGCAGTGGGTCGCCTTCGCGGCGGCCTCGGCATTCTGGTCCATGACCTGGCTGATCGTCTCGGCCTGCTCGACCGAATCGGCGCGCACCATGAAGTTGATCTGCGAGACATGCGGCGGCAGGTTGTCGGCGGTCGCCTGCCCCGCGACGAGGATCGCCTCGTTGAAGCTCCAGAGGCCCGTCGCCGGCAGCATCGAGCGGCGCAGCCCTTCGTTCAGCTGGTAGAAATGGATCAGCGCGTCGTTCGCGCCGGGCGCGCGCGCGGCCAGGTGGTTCTGCGGGATCGGGCTCACCTTGTCGGAAGCGATCCAGTTCTGCGGATCGTCACAGGTGAACGTGTAGATGTAGTTGTAGCCGACGCCGCAATGCGTATCCCACACCGTCGTATTGCACAGCGGCAGCATGTAGGTCGGGTGAAAGCTGACTGCCGCGTCGAGCCCGTCGTAGTAACCCTTCGCCGCGTGAATCGGCTTCGATGCGCGCAGCTTCTCCGCCGGCTCGCCGAAGAATTTCAGCGTGCCCCGCAGCCCGTGGCGCACCATCGCGTCCTTCGCGGCCAGCAGCCCGCCGAGTGCGCTGATGCCGAGCGCCGAATGCGGATCGGTATGGCCCGGCGCGAAACGCGACAGGTGGCCGCGCGGCTCGCGCCGCGTCGATGCGGCCTGGCAGTTGCCCGGCACCGCGTCGTATTCCGCATAGGTCGCGACCGTCGGGCCGTCGCCCTGCCGGAACGTCGCGACGAACGCGGTGGGCATGTCGCCGCTGCCGGCCTCGACGTCGAAGCCCGCCGCCCGCAACTGCTCGACGTACCACGCGCTGGACTTGTACTCGCGGAACGCCGGTTCCGCGAAATGCCAGATGACCTGGTGCCAGTCCGACAGCTCCGCCGTGTGACTGTCGATCCAGTCGAATACCGCACGCTTGCTTGCACGCATATCGTCTCCTTGATGGTCGAATCGTTTTTCGTGACGACATGCTACGTGCGGCCTATCGAATGGCATAATTGACCGTAATCGAATTTTTCGATAACCAAATGACCCTCGATCACCTCGCGATCTTCATCGCGATCGCCAGGCACGGCGGGCTGTCAGCCGCCGCGCGGAAGCTCGGCAAGGCGCAATCGACCGTGAGCACGGCGCTCGCGAATCTCGAGGCCGATCTCGGCGTGCGGCTGTTCGACCGGGATCTTCACCAGGTCGCGCTGACCGCCGAAGGCGAGGTGCTGCTCGGCTTCGCGCAGGCAACGCTGAACGCGGCCGCGACGCTCGAGCGCAAGGCATACAGCCTCGCGGGCGGGCGCGGGCATCGGCTGCGGCTCGGGATCGACCCGATCCTGCCGCAGGCGGCCGTCCACCTGCTGTGCCTCGAACTGGAACAGCGCTTCCCCGAACTGCAGCTCGAATTGCTGCAACCGAACAGCGCCGACGCGGCCGCGCTGCTCAAGCACGGCGCGCTCGACATCTGCGTCGCGGCGACAGTCGAGGCGACGCCGGTCGAATTCGGCGCGACGACGCTCGGCCACGTGCAGTTCGTGCCGGTTGCCGCGCGCAACCACCCGCTGGCCGCACTGAAGGCCGTCAGCAACCGCGATCTCGCGCAGGTGCGCCAGTTGCGCGCCGCCGATCGCGACGCGGAAGGCGGCTCGGTGTTCGGCCGCTATACCGAGATCATGTGGCACATCGAAAACCAGGCGCAGCTCGTCGATCTGGTGAAGAAAGGGCTCGGCTGGGCGTTCATTCCCGAGCACCTGCTCGCCGACGAACGCAACCGCGACCTGTGCGTGCTGCCGCACGAGTACCAGCGCTCCGCGTTCCTGAAAGCGGTCGACCTGCTATGGAGCCTGCGCAGCCGGCAGACCGACGTGATCGCGTGGCTGAACGGCGATCTGGCCAGGCTGAGAACCTTGTTCGCGTTGCGCTGAAACGAAGCGGCCGCGCGGGACGCCTGTCGACCTCCCGAGCGGCCGCAGGCCCTCGCTTGAACTTCGCTTCGCCACACGCGGCCGCATGACGAAGCGCCTCCGCCGCGATCAGTCGATCGGCCGCCGCGCCGTCTCGCGCAGGAACGGCAGCGGCGTCAGCGACAGCAATCCGCATGCGATCAGATACCACGACGGCGAGAACACGTTGCCCGTCAGCTTGATCAGCAGCGTCGCGAAGAACTGCGCGAAACCGCCGAAAATCGACGCACCCGCGCAGTAGACGATCGACATGCCGGTCACGCGCACGTGCCGCGGGAACAGCTCCGGCTGCAGCACGAGCCCCGGCACGATCGTGAAGGTCGCCAGGATCGCCAGCACGGTACACACGCTGACCAGCGCGAACAGCGTCGGCACCGCGTGGATCAGCAGGAACGCCGGGTAGATCGCGGCGATCAGCAGCAGCCGCGAAATCGCGAGCACGGGCTTGCGGCCGACGCGATCGGACAGGATCCCCGCCAGCGGCGCGCAGATCACCATCAGCGCCGAACCGGCGACGGGCGCCCACAGCGACAGCGCCATCGGGAAATGCAGCACCTGCACCGCATACGACGCGAGGTAATACAGCACGATGTAGTTGGCTGCGGTGCCGCCGATCGTCGTCAGGATGCCGATCGTGAGCGCGCCGAGATGGTGCGTGAACACCTCGCGGATCGGCTTCGACAGCGCGACGGGTTCCGCGTCGACCGCTTCCGGCAGCGTCTCGCGCAAGTGACGGCGAATGTAGATCGCAACCAGCCCGGCCGCGACGCCGATGAAGAACGGCACACGCCAGCCCCAGTTCTCGAGCGCCGCCTGCGACAGCGTCGAACTCAGCGCGACGCCCAGCAGCGCGCCGCAGACCGAGTTGATGCCCTGGCTCAGAATCTGGAAGCTGCCGTAGAGCCCGCGCGAGCGATCGCCGCCGAACTCCAGCAGCAGCGTGGTCGCCGCGCCCACTTCGCCGCCGAGCGCGAAGCCCTGCACGAGCCGCGCGGCGAGGATCAGCAGCGGCGCCGCGACGCCCGCCGACGCGTAAGTCGGCGCGCACGCGATCAGCAGCGAACCGAGCGCCATCAGCGTCAGCGTGAGGTTCATCGCGGCCTTGCGCCCCGCGCGATCCGCATACGCGCCGAGCACGAGGCCGCCGAGCGGACGCGTGACGAAGCCGATCCCGAACGACGCGGCGGCCAGCAGCCATTGCGTCAACGGGTCGCCGGACGGAAAGAACAGCTTGCCGATGACCGGCGCGAAAAACGCGTACGTCGTGAAGTCGAAAAACTCCAGCCCGTTGCCGAGCGTGATCGCGACGATCGATTTGACCTTGCCGATGCCGGTGATGTCCGCGTGGCCGCCTGCCGTGTCACGCGACGCGCCGGGCGCGCCGCCCGAACGAGGGGAATGCATGAGTTCGTCTCCCACAGTGATCTCCAATTTGCGGACGAGTGATTTGTTGTGATGGTCGGATACGTCGGGTGGCCGTCTGCGCCGCCCGACTACACGAGGAACGCTTCGGCGAGCTTCACCCAGTACGCGGCGCCGGTCGTGAGGCACGCGTCGTTGAAGTCGTAATGCGGGTTGTGGTGCGACATGCAGCCCCCCTCGCCGTCGCCGTTGCCCATGAACAGGTAGCTGCCGCGGCAGGCCTCGAGCATGTACGCGAAATCCTCGCTGCCCGTCACCGGGTCCATGCCCGTGATCACCCGCTCCGCGCCGAGCCAGTCGATCGCGACCTGCTGCGCGAATTCGGTCATGTCCGCGTCGTTGATCACCATCGGGTAGCCCGTCCGGTAGTCGATCGTCGCGCTCGCGCGATACACCGCCGCCTGCGCTTGCACCACCTCGACGATCCGCTCGCGCAGGAACGCGCGCACTTCCGTTTTCAGCGCGCGCACCGACAACCGCAGTTCAACGGTTTCGGGAATCACGTTCGGTGCATCGCCCGCGTGGATCGCGCCGACCGTGATGATCGCCATGTCGAGCGGCGCGACCGCGCGCGACACGATCGACTGCAGCGCGAGCACGATGTGCGCGGCCGCGACGATCGGGTCGACCGCCTTCTGCGGCACCGCGCCGTGGCCGCCGCGCCCCTTCACGGTCACGATCACCGTATCGGACGACGCCTGGATCGGCCCCGGCCGGAAGCCGAAGGTGCCCGCCGCCATGCCCGGCAGGTTGTGCATGCCGAACACCGCGTCGCACGGAAACTGCTCGAACAGGCCGTCGTCGATCATCTGCTTCGCGCCGCCGAGCCCTTCCTCGGCCGGCTGGAAAATCAGGTTCAGCGTGCCGCTGAACGTGCCTTCGGCCGCGAGCTGCTGCGCCGCCGCCAGCAGCATCGACGTATGGCCGTCGTGGCCGCACGCGTGCATCTTGCCCGGCGTGCGGCTCGCGTACGGCAGGTTCGTCTGTTCGTGGATCGGCAGCGCGTCCATGTCGGCACGCAGGCCCAGGCGGCGTACGCCGTCGCCGCGCTTCAGCTGCCCGACGACGCCCGTCTTGCCCAGGCCGCGGTGGACCGTATAGCCCCACGCCTGCAGCCGCTGTGCAACGAGATCGCTGGTTTCGAATTCCTCGAAACCCAGTTCCGGACGCGCGTGCAGATGGCGCCGCAATTCGATCATTTCCGCCTCGCTCGCGCGCAGTCCCGGCGGAATCAAGCTGGTATCCAAGTCGCCTCCCGGTTCATTCATTCAGGCGGCCAGCTTAGTCAGATTCGATTTTGACCGATAGCCAAGCGGCGGTTACAGTGACAACCTCTGGTTACCACCCTGATGGCACGTCCAGCCATGAAACTTCATCAACTCAAGACGTTGAATGCCATCGTCGCCAGCGGTGGCATCCGCGCTGCGGCCCGCCAGCTCGGCGTTTCGTCGGCGGCCGTCACCAAGGCGCTGCGGGAACTGGAAGCCGATCTCGACGTGCCCCTGCTGCACCGGCACGCGGGCGGCGTCTCGCTGACCGAGTACGGTCGTGCACTGCAGGTTCACGCCAGCTCGGTGCTCAAGCAGCTCGAGCGCGCCGATGCCGAGATCCGCACGATGCGCGGCGCCAACGCGAGCAGGCTGTCGGTCGGCATTACGCCGTGGGTCGCGCTGACCTTCCTGCCGCCCACCGTGGTCAAGTTCCGCGCGCGAATGCCGGAGGTCAAGCTCGAATTCTTCGAGGGGCTGCTCGCCATCGTGCAACCGCTGCTGCGCGACGGCACGCTCGATTTCTCGATCGGCCGGACGCCGACGGACCCGGCGCGCTCCGAGTTCCACAACGTGCCGCTCTTTTCGACGCAGGCGGCCGTCGTCGGGCGACGCGGCCATCCGAAGCAGGACTGCCGCACGCTGCACGAGCTCGAGGATGCGGAATGGCTGCTCACGTGGGATCCGGCCGGTCAGGCCTCGCTGCTCGAGACGCTGTTCCGCAAGCACGGGATGCGCGTGCCGCAGACCATCCATCTCGCGCATTCGGTGTCGGTCGGGCTCGGCCTGCTCACGCAGACCGACATGCTGGCCGTCTATCCGTGGCCGCTCGTCGAGAGCGGCCTGATGCGCGACGGCCTGCAGGCGCTGCCGCTGCGCGAGGTCGTCGATCCGTCGACGATCTGCCTCACGTCGCGCGCCGACGTGCGGATGAGCGCAGCGGCCCAGTGCTTCCTCGAGTGCTTTCGCGAAGTGATTCAGGAGATGGGGCGTTCGAGCGAGCCGAAGGAGCGGCGGCTGTTTCACTCGCTGGAGGTGCTGTTCTAGGGCCCGTCGACGCCGCGACGCGCCCCGTCACGTCACGCTCGGCACGAGATCGTCGTGCGCGAGCGTGGAGACACATCGGCCACGATGCGCCTACACGATCCGGCTGCAATGATGGACACCGGGAAGGCCCTTCAGCCGGCTGGTGATGACTTCACATTGCGCGTCGGTGATTTTCGACAGCGCGATCGACACCTGCTCGAGCGCGGGATCCCGTTCCGACGTTTGCGAAACGTATTGCTTCACGCGCGCGCCGCGCAGGTCGTCCATGCCGCCGAGCCGCTCCAGCGTCAGCACGCCGCGTTCGACCAGCAGTTCGAGGCTGTAGAACTGCTTCTGCGCAAAGTAGCGCCGCTCCAGCGGTTTGATGCCGGCCAGGATGACGAGCACGATGACCGTTGCGCCGATCGCGCCGACATACAACCCGCCGCCGACGGCCAGCCCGATCCCCGACACGCACCAGACGCTGGCGGCCGTCGTCAGCCCGCGGACGACCTCGCCGCGCAACAGGATCGCGCCGGCGCCAAGAAAGCCGATGCCCGACACGACCTGGGCCGCGACGCGCGACGGATCCAGCGACACGTGATCGCGGTCCAGCACGTCGACGAAACCGAACTGGGACACCAGCATGATCAACGCCGACCCGACGCAGACCAGCATATGGGTGCGCAGGCCCGCCGCCCAGTTCATGCGTTCCCGTTCGATGCCGATCGACGCGCCGAGCCCCGCGGCCAGCACCAGCCTGAGCAACAGCTCGCTATTGGAGATCATCCGCACTCCCGCTCCGTCATGGCATTCGGCCCTCGAAGGCGCGCGCGGCGCCTTGCGGCCGGACTGCCGGTCTATGCATTCAGCACACGCAGTGCCGCTTCGTGCAGTTCGCGCGTGCAGGCGGCGATCACCTGCCCGTCCGACGACATGCCGAGCGGGTCGCCGCGCCAGTCGGTGATGACGCCGCCCGCCCCCTCGACGACCGGCACCAGCGCCATGTAGTCCCACGGCTCCAGGCCGGCCTCGACGACGAGATCCACGCCGCCGTTCGCAAGCAGACCGAACGAATAGCATCCGCCGCCGAAGCGGTGCATCGCGGCTTGTGCGATGAGCCGGTTCAGCCGCGGTACGTCGTCGGCCGTGAAATCGAACGGCGAGGTGCCCGCCAGCCGGGCCTGCGCGAGATGAGTACAGGTCGCGGCCTTGACGGGCTGGCCGTTCAGCGTCGCGGTGCCGGCGACGCCGATCCAGCGCTCGCTCGTCGCGGGAATTTCGATCACGCCGAGCACGGGTTCGACACCGTCGGTCAGGCAGATCAACGAGCCGAAGACCGGAAATCCCATCACGAACGGCTTCGTGCCGTCGACGGGATCGAGCAGCCACGTGTAGCGCGCGGCGGCGCTTTCGCCGAACTCCTCGCCACAGATCGCATGGTCCGGAAACGCGGACGCGATCAGCGCACGCATCCGCGTTTCGATTTCCCGGTCGGCCAGCGTCACGGGCGTGTGGTCCGATTTCGTTTCGACGGTCAGCCGCGTGCGGAAATACTGCATCGAGATCGCACGCGCTTCGTCGGCGAGCCGCTGCGCGAGTGCGAGCGCGGCGTGTTCAAGTGTCTTGTCCATGGAGTCAGCGCGATGTGGGTAGTGCTGCGAGAAAGATGGCCCGTGCTACTTGAGCATGATGAAGCCGGGCGGGAAGTACTTTTCGACCAGTTGCTGAAGCGTGCCGTCCGCCTTGATTTTTGCCAGCGCGAGGTTGAAGCGCTCCCGCAACGCGGCGTCTTCTTTGCGAAAACCGAGTGCGACACCGACGCCAAGCGTGCGTTCGTCGATGATCGGCGCGCCCGAATAATCGAACCCGGCGCCCTGCGGCTTGCTCAGGAAGCCCTTCTTCGCCGCCTGGACATTCTGGAACGTCGCGTCGATCCGGCCGTTGGCCAGGTCGGCATAGGCCTGGTCGGCCGTCTGGTAGGTCGCGACGTTGACGCCGTGGGCGCCCCAGTTCTGCCGGACATAGATCTCTTCGATCGTTCCCTGGACCACGCCGACGGTCTTGCCGGCCAGCGATGCGACGGTCGGCTGCAGGTTCGCGCCCTTCTTCGCGACGAGTCTGCGCGTGACATCGTAAAGCATGTCGGAAAAGTCGATCACGCGGGCCCGGGCTTCCGTCGCGCTGAAGTCGGAATTGATGATGTCGAACTTGCGCGCCTTGATGCCTGGAATCAGGCCGTCGAAGGTACTTTCGACCCACGTGCACTGAACACCCGCGGCAGCGCAAAGCGCGGAGCCGATGTCGTAGTCGAACCCGGCGAGCTTGCCGTCCGGTGTCTTGTATTCGAACGGGTAGTAGTTGGGCTCGGTGCCGAACCGCACGACATGACCGGCCTCCGCATGCACCGGCCCGCCGAAGACCGCGCACGCAACCGCGACTGCATGGACAACACGCTTCATTTCGTCACCTGCTTCCGTTGAGATCAAGCGAACGGGACGCTCGCTTCGATTAGGGCGAGGGGCGGGCAATCCGCAGGGCTTGCCGGTGCGGACTGCCATTCACTTCGTGAACTGTGTGAAAGCGCAACGTGGACACAAAGTCTAGATTAGACTTTATTGACCAAGTGAACAAGCGGTGTCAAAAATATCGGACGGGGATGGGGATGGGGAGCGCGTCAGGAAGCGGGAGAGGCTGCACGGGAGGCGTCAACGTTCGACCCGACGAGCGGGCGCGGGCAACCCTGGGAAAAGGAAACGACCCGTGACGAGCAGCGCGCAGACGAAGACCGGGGCGTCACGCCGCATCTCACGGTCGTACATGGCAAAGCAGCGCAACGGTCCTGCATGGCACCAACGGAAGCCCGGGCAACAACGATCGACCGCGTCGGAACCCTTCCCCCGTCACCCCAGCGGCACCACGCTGCCCAGCAAAATCCGCACGAGCGTCGCCTGCCGCGACACCCCCGTCTTCGAGAAAATCGAGCGCAGGTGCGCGCGCGCCGTGTTCTTGCGGATTCCGGATTCCTCCGCGGCCTCGTCGAGCGTGAGTCCGTCCGTCAGCCGCAGCGCAAGCGCGGTCTCGGCCGGTGTCAGGTCGTACAGCTTGCGCAGGATTTCCCGCTCGCCGGACGGCTTGCGGTCGGGGTCGCGCAACAGGATCGAGACCGCCGGCCGCCGCTGGCTGTCGCCCGACCAGTCCGACAGCGCGATCGTGCGCACCAGCACGCCGACCCGCGGCTTGCCGGCGCCGCGCGTGACCGCCATCGCCTCGGCCGGCGCGGCAGCCGTGCCGAGATGGCCCGCCACCGCGCGCCGGATCAGCCGCTGGAGCCGGCGGTTGTCCTGCGCATCGGTCGCTTCGATCGTGTCCCGCGTGACGATCAGCCCGTTGCGTTGCGCGAGGAGGTCGCCGGCGACGTCGTTCGCGTCGACGATCATCCCGTGCCGGTCGAGCGTGATCATCGCGATCTGCATCCGGTCGACCGCGTTCGCATAGAGCGTCCGCTCGACGGCTACGGCGTCGAGCCGCGCATGCAGTTCGACGGCGCCCTTCAGGTGCGGCAGCAGCCATCCGCAGCGCGCCTTGTCGCGCGCCGAAAACGGCGCGGCCGCATGCTTGCGGCACACCCGGAAGCGGCACTCGACGCCCGCCTGCGTGCGCAAGTCGGCGCCGAGCACGTGACGAATGTCGAGCGGCTGCAGGAAGGTCCGATACAGCTCGCTCGCGACCCACGCCGTCGCGCCGAACACTTCGTCGACCGTCACCACGCGATCGGACGGCAGGCCGACGAACGGGTCGATCGCGTAGAAATCGCGGTTGTACGGCGTGTCTTCACGATCCACCCCGACGGGGCGGGATTCCGACGCATGAATCGTCAGCGGCACGCGCCGATCGTTCGCGGCCGCGCGCAGCACCAGCGTCACGTAACTGGCGTCGAGCGCGCGGCGGATCAGCTCCAGCGCACTGCGCCACGGC
This sequence comes from Burkholderia sp. JKS000303, assembly GCF_002563755.1. Taxonomy (NCBI): domain Bacteria; kingdom Pseudomonadati; phylum Pseudomonadota; class Betaproteobacteria; order Burkholderiales; family Burkholderiaceae; genus Burkholderia; species Burkholderia sp. JKS000303. The sequence goes on along the minus strand of NZ_PDBZ01000002.1, from coordinate 151,330 downwards.
GGCGTCTCCAGCGGCCCCTGATAAATCTGCGTGACCAGCTCGCCCATTTCGGCGATGCCGATCGCGTCCCCCGCCCCGTCGCACGCCGCCGGCGCGCATCCCGCATTCGTCTGCACCTTGATTCTCCACCGCCCGCGGCCAACCCTTGGCGCGGGGAGCGGCAAGCTTAAGGACAATCCGGCCGATCCGGCATCGGGAGAACTATGGAGACGGACCGGCCAATATCGCCCGTCGGCGGAATCAATGGCGGCGACGGCGACGACGCGGGGGGCGACCGCCGCCCGGGCTAGTGCGTCACCGCAACCGCCTCCGCCGCCTGCCGCACGGCCGCAATATGATCGGCCGCGACATAGCCGAACGTCATCGCCGGCCCGATCGTCGAGCCGGGGCCCGGATAGGTCTTGCCCATCACGGCCGCCGACGTATTGCCGAGCGCGTAGAGCCCGTCGATCACCGAGCCGTCGGGCCGCAGCACGCGCGCCTGCGCGTCGGTGCGCAAGCCGCCCTTCGTGCCGATCTCGCCGGGATCGATCCGCAGCGCATAGAACGGCGCGCGCTCGATCGGCCCGAGGCACGGATTGGGCTTCGACGACGAATCGCCGTAATAGCGATCGAACAGGTTGCCGCCCTTGCCGAACTCGGTGTCGATGCCCGTCAACGCATAGCCGTTCATCTGCTCGACCGTCTGCGCGAGCCCCTGCGCATCGACGCCGATCTTCGCGGCCAGCCCGGCCAGCGTGCCGGCGCGATAGATGACCGAGTCCAGCCAGCCGGCCGGCATCTTGCTGTCGGGCTGCACGCTGCCCGGCAGCAACACGCCGCACGGATAACGCTTCCGGTATTCGGCATCGAAGATCATCCACGCCGGCACGTTGGCGCCGGTTTTCGCATGGTCCGCATACATCGCGTGGATCACGTCCGGATACGGCGCCGATTCGTTGATGAAACGCCGCCCGAGCCGGTTGACCATCACGCAGCGCGGCGCCGACCGCTCGACGAACAAACCACGCTGCGTCTCCTCGCCCGGCACGCGCACCGTCGGCACGCCCCACACGACATCCATCAGCGCGACGTCGGCGCCGAGCGCGAGCCCCGCGCGGATGCCGTCGCCGGTGTTGATCGGCGGCGCCGCGCTCCATTCGGCGCGCGTCGGCTTCGGCAGATACTGGTCGCGCATCGCCTGGTTCGCTTCGAAGCCGCCACACGCGAGCACGACGCCGTGCGTCGCGCGGATGCCGAACGGCCGGCCCTCGCGCTCGACGATCACGCCGTCCACACGCGCGCCGTCGGTATGCAGCGAGCGCATCGGCGTCGCGAGCCACAACGCGATGCCGCGCTGCGCGAGCGCCGCGCGCAGACTCGCGACGAGTGCATTGCCGAGCGTCAGGCGCCGGTCGCGCGGCGTGCGGCGGCGCCACCTGAAATCGGTCGCGTAGCGCAGCATCAGGCGTGCGGCGAGCCGCAGCCAGCCGCGCTCCTTCGCGAGAATCGTGTGCGCCTCGATCTGTGTCATCGTGATGCGCCCGCCGATCAGCGTGGCCGGCGACGGCGCGCGCAACGTGTCGAAATGCGCACCGAGCCGCGCGGCATCGAACGCCGCCGGCTCCATCGTCCGGTAGCCGGGCTTGCCGCCCTTGCGATCCGGGTAGTAGTCGGGATAACGCGGCACCGCGTTGAAACGGGTGTGTGCGTGCTTCGCGAGATACGCGACCATCTTCGGGCCGTTCTCGAGATACGCGTCGATCCGCTGCGCGTCGAAATCCTCGCCGACCACATCGCGCAGATAAGCCGTCGCTTCGTCATACGAATCGCTGCCGCCGAGCGCGGCGATCTGGTCGTTGCAGGGAATCCAGATACCGCCGCCGGACACCGCCGTCGTACCGCCGTAGACGGCGCCTTTCTCGACCACCAGGACGGACAGCCCCTGGTCGTGCGCGCGCAGCGCCGCGGTCATCGCGCCCGCGCCGGAGCCGACCACCACCACGTCGTACGTGGCGTCGCCGAGCGGATCGTGTCGATCGTCGTGCATGGTCCCCTCCCGTCAGATCGTCGCGAGCCGGCTCGCGGCATCGGCCGGCACGTCGGCGAGCTGGCGCCACGCGCCGTGCTCGCCGCGGTACTCGTGCACCTCGACACGCGCGTGCTGCGCGGGCAGCGCGGCCACGTCGGTATAGAACTGCTGATACCACTGGCGCAGCCGGTAGATCGGGCCGTCGCCTTCGCACAGCAGCGGGTTGTCGACGCGCGTCTTGTGATCCCAGATCGCGACGTCCTCGCGGAACGCCGACTGCGCGGCCTGCACGTAGCCGTCGACCATCGCGCGACTCTGTTCGTCCGTGAGCGCCGGATTCTTTTCGACCATCACGCCGAAGCGCAGCTCGAAGCTGTTCGTGTCGATCGGCACGTGGCTGTTGAGCAGGATCGACCGGAGCGGCGCCCCCTGCGCTTCGCCCGTCATCAGCGTCACGTGGTACGCGGGGCCGAAATACGCGGAGTCGGCCGTCAGGCCGCCGCTGCCGGCGAGCCGCGTGCTGCCGCCGCGCAACTTCTGGTATGCGACCGGGCCCTCGAACGTATTGCAGAAGTAGTCGATCGGCGCGCCGTGCACGGGGCCGAAGTGCGCCATGTCGGACTGGTTGTCGATCAGCTCGCGGCAATTCGTGTTGATCACCCATTTGACGATCGCCCAGTCGCTCCATGCGTCGGAGAAGCACGCGTCGATGCGCGGAATTTCCACCGCCGGATCGGGCGCGTTGCCTTCCGGATCGTTCCATACGAACAGCAGGCGGTTCTGCTCCATCACCGGCCACGACTGGATACGCGCCTTCGGCGGGATCCGCTGCGCATACGGAATCGCCGCGCAGGTGCCGTCGCCGGCCCACGACCAGCCGTGAAACGGACACACCAGCGCATTGCCTTCGACCTGCCCGCGCCCGAGGTCGGCGCCCATGTGCGGGCAATAGCCGTCGAGAATCCGCAACTGCCCGTCCTCGCCCTGGAACACCACCACGCGCGTGCCGAATACCGACAGGCCATGCGCGCGGCCGTCGCGGTAGTCGTCGGCGAGGCCGAGGCAATGCCAGCCGCGCGCATAGCGTGCGTCGATCGGCGCGGCGTGAATCCGGTGAACGGGATGCCGGCTGGCCGGCGCGAGTGATTCGGTCATGGATCGTCTCCTTCCAGTCGAGAGGCGCAGCCCTGCATCCGTGTGGCGGACCTTGCCGGGAACGCGTCGGGCGGATCGATCCGCCCGAACGCTATGTCACAAATCAACTAATTTGTGACGCGCATAATGGCACAAATTCCAATTTTGTGACAACGTGTGCGAAAATCCGCTGCTGACGGCACACCGACACACCGGAACGGGCCCACATCGCATCGAGGAAGGGTATGGATCGGCAACTGCGCTGGGGCGACGCCAGCAGGATGGACAGCGTCAATGACGGGCGAAGCGCAATCCTGCGCGCGACGCTCGACGCGATGATCGAGCACGGGATCGACCGTCTGTCGATCGACGACGTCGCACGCCGCGCGAATATTTCGCGGCGCACGCTGTACCGCTATTTCGGTACGAAGAAGGAACTGATCCAGGGCGTGATCGGCGTGCAGAACGCCGAGTTCTTCGACGAGATGCAGCGCGCGCTCACCCGCTTCGAGCACGATTTCGAGGCCTACTGCGAAGAGAGCGTGTGCTTCGCGGTGCGCTACCGCGACCGTCATCACGGCGGCTTTCACCACAACTACCTGGCCACGAACCTGTCTACCGACGTGTTCGGCTACATCGTCGAGAACATCGCGCCGATGTGGCAACGCGTGCTGGAAAAACCGTATGGCGACTACGTCGCCGCGCACGGCACCCAGGCGGTGCCCGCGCTCGACGACATCATCGCGCTGATCAGCCGCATCGGGCTCGCCTACTGCCTCGTGCCGGCCGACGAGCCGGCGATGCGCGCGCAGTTGCGCATCCTGCTGACGCTCCCGCGCGAGCCGGCCGGCAAGCCGGTCGCCGCGCGGATGAAGGCAACGCGCTGAGCCGCGATGCACGCGCGCTGCCGCACCGCCCGGCCGATACCGTTGCGTACCGGCCTCGCCCCCATCAACTCACACTGGATCACCCCATGACGACCTGCGGAGTTTCCGTCTCCGGCCAAACGCTCGATCGCGCCGGCCTGCTGCTTCTCGTCGAAAGCGCGCCTGCGCCGCTTCATCTGGAAGACTGCGACCTCGAAGGCGCGGACCTGTCGCGGCTCGACTTGCGCGGCGCACGCTTCGAGCGCTGCGCGCTCGCGGAAACGTCGTTCGTCGGCGCCACGCTCGCGCAAACCACCTGGATTCGCTGTCGCGCGCGCCAGGCAAACTTCGCGTCCGTCGATCTCGAAGACGCGCAGTTCCAGTCCTGCGACCTCAACAACACGAGCTGGCGACGCAGCAAGCTCGGCTCGGCGCGCTTCGACGAATGCCGGCTGACCGGCGCCGATTTCGACGAATGCAAGACGCTCGGCATCGAATTCTCGAATACGCTGCTCGTCGGCGCGAGCCTGCGCCGCTTTTCATTCCGGAAGACGCGGCTCGTCGCGCTCGACTTCTCGGACGCCGATCTCGCCGGCGCGGACTTTCGCGACGCCGTGTTCGAAGGCGGCAGCCTGCGCAACGCGCACCTGAACGACGTGCGGTTCGACGGCGCCGACCTGCGCGACGTCGAGCTGGACGGCACGCCCAAGCTGCTCGCGTCGGGCGTGCTGCGCGGCGCGATCGTGTCGCACGATCAGGCGGCGATGCTGATCGAGAATTTCGGAATTCGCGTCGTGTGATGCACGGCGACGAACGCGCAAGCTAGACGCGCGTCAGCCGTCTCGACATCTTCACGATTTCCAGCTGAAGCGGGCTGTTTCCGTGGGAAAAATGGCCGGTCCCGATCACGTCGAAGCCATGCCTGCCGTAAAACGGCGCCGCGTTCGTCGTCGCCTCGAGATACGCGCGGCCATGTCCGGCGCGCGCGATGTCCGATACCGCCGTCTCCAGCAGTGCGCTGCCGGCGCCGCTGCGCGCGCGATCGCCGCGCACGAACAGCTTCGTCAGTTCCTCGCCGGCCGTTTCCGCGAAACCGAGCAGGTCGCCGCCGTCGGCGACCCACAGCGCGTTGCGCGCGATCGCGTCGAGATACATGGCCGGCGTCCGGCCGTCCAGCCAGCTCGCGATCTGCTCGCGCGAGTAATGCGCGGCGCACAGGCGCGTCACGGAATCCAGATGGACCGCGAAGATGCGCTGAATATCGGCCGTCGTCGCGGCTCGGATTGCAAAAGCGGACACGTTCATTCCCCGGTTCGTCGCTAGCGACAGAGCGTCGAATATTCTCATCACTTTCGATCCGTCCGGCCCGGGGGAAACCCTCGGTATCGCACGCGCCGATCGTGCGCATGAGCATGTAGCTCACTAGGGAAAATCCGGAGACATCCTTACAGCGATTTCCCTGATGATTCACAGGAACGTCAGATACAGGCGATTTCGCTTTGCATCCTGCTTTCGTTTTGCTTCGATCGTCGCGCGGCAAACGCAGCGATCGAAGCGTGAACGGCAAGCGTCCGCGAGTCGCCAGGTGTTCAATACTTTCAACAACCCGGTCGAGAGTAATCGTGAGAATCCGTGGCCCGCTGGTGCGGTGGAGACGAGGCGATGCGCGCCACGTGCGCGTCGCGAGCGCATCCGCCGACGACCATGGCCGCCGGCAACGTCCTCGCCTGCATCTGTCGATCTACACCATCCTGTCCCGCCGTTCCGTCCGCCGTCACAACGCCGTCGCCGCGCGCGCGTTCGTCGCGATCCATACCGACGACGTGGCGTCGCTGCTGCCTTAGCGCCTCCACCCGCCATTCCGTTCGACCTGCGCATCGTGTCGCGTCACGCGCGTTGCGTGTCCGCACGATTCGCTTCGCAGGCCGAACGGACGCCTGATCGTCACGCCCCGCCGACGCTCGCCGCGAGCGCCGGACGGGCACGCACGTCCCTCTCTTGAACCGTTGCGCAGCGACTCGCCCACAACCGAGCGCGGCACACGCCGATCCGGAACACATGTCATGCCACTTCGCACCCTTCGCCGCGCCATCGCCACCGCCGTCACGATGTCGGCCGCCGCTTTCGGCCACACGAACGCTCAGGCCGCCGGCGAGCTGAACATCTACAACTGGTCCGACTACATCGCGCCTGACACGATCCCGAATTTCCAGAAGCAGACCGGCCTGCACGTGCGCTACGACAACTACGACAGCGACGACACGCTGCAGGCGAAGCTGCTGTCGGGCAACTCCGGCTACGACATCGTCGTGCCGACCTCGAACTACATGGCCAAGCAGATCCAGGCGAACGTCTACCAGCCGCTGGACAAGGCGAAGCTGCCGAACCTGTCGAATCTCGATCCGCTGCTGATGAAGATGGTCGCCGACGCCGATCCGGGCAACCAGTACGGCGTGCCGTGGGCCTACGGCACCGACGGCATCGGCTACAACGTACAGGCCGTGAAGAAGGCGCTCGGCGACAAGGCGCCGGTCGACAGCTGGGCGCTGGTGTTCGACCCGGCCAACATGGCGAAGCTGAAAAGCTGCGGCGTCTCGTTCCTCGACCAGGCCGTCGACGTGTTCGCCGCGACGCTGCAGTACATGGGCAAGGATCCGAACAGCACGAACCCGGCCGACTATCGCGCCGCGTACGAGGTGCTGAAGAAGGTGCGCCCATACATCACGCAGTTCAACTCGTCGGGGTACATCAACGATCTCGCGAACAACGACCTGTGCGTGTCGTTCGGCTATTCCGGCGACGTCGGCATCGCGCACCGCCGCGCGGCGGAAGCGAAGCGTCCGTACGAGATCCGCTTCGCGAATCCGAAGGAAGGCGGGCTGCTGTGGTTCGACATGATGGTGATCCCGAAGGACGCGCCGAACCGCGACGCCGCGCTGAAGTGGATCAACTACCTGCAGGACCCGAAGGTCAACGCGGGCATCACCAACGCGGTGTTCTACCCGACCGCGAACAAGGCCGCGCGCCAGTTCGTGAAGCCCGCGATCGCGCACGATCCGTCGGTCTACCCGGCCGACGAGGTCCTGAGCAAGATGACGCTGCTCAAGCCGATGTCGCCGGAGATCCGCCGGCTCCAGAACCGGTTGTGGGCGCAACTGAAGACCGGGCGCTGACGCGCGCGGCGATGCCGGGCCCCGCCCGCGGCCTGCGCCGCCGGCACCGGCCCGGGCGCCGGCTCAGTCGTGGCCGGCGTCGTGGTAGTTGAGCCGCGCCGACAGATCGTCGGCCGCGTGCCGGACCTGGCCGACGAGCCCCTGGTCGATCATCGACTTCTCGAGGAACGGCCGCGCGACCGTCAGCGTGACCGCGGCGACGATCAGGCCGCTGCTGTCGCGCACCGGCGCGCTGATCACCGAGATGCCGGGCTCGAACGACGATTCGCTGAGCGCGTAGCCGTCGGCCGCGTACTTCTGCGCGCGCGCATGCACTTCCGCCGCGGTGCGCGGCGTGTGCGGCGTATAGGTCGGCAGCATCGGCTCCGGAAACAGCGCGTCGAGTTCCGTCTGGTCGAGATCGCCGAGCAGCACGTGGCCGTGCACCGATGCATGCGCGGGAATGCGCGTGCCGATGTTGACCTTGATCGCGCTCATCACCGAATCGTGCGTCCACGCCTTCGCGACGAACACGACGTCGCGGCCGTCGCGCACCACCAGGTGGCTTGCGAACCCGGTCGCGTCGCGCAGCCGCTCGATCACCGGCGTGCCGATGTCGGTCAGCGCGAGCGAGCTCAGGTAGTCGAAGCCGAGCTTCATCACGCGCGCGCCGAGCCGCACGTCGCGATCGCGGTTCGCGCGCTCGAGATAGCCGAGCGTCTGCAGCGTCTGGACGAGCCGCAGCGCCGTGGTGCGCGGCAGGCCCAGCCGCTGCGCGATCAGGTTCGGCGTAAGCATCGGATCGCGTGCGTTGAACAGTTCGAGGATCCGCAGGCCGCGCTCGAGCGCGGGAACGAGATAGGTGTCGTCGTCGGAGAGCGTGCCGGTGGTGTCGGGCGTATCTGGATTCATCGTGGCCTTGCGTCGTCAGTCCTGCACCGTCGACTTCAGCGGTTCGGGCGCGCTGCCGCCCGTGGCTGGCGGATCGAGCTCGATGCGCTTGACCTCGCCGAGCAGGAACGTGTAGCACAACGCGCCGATCACCGCGAACATGCTGATCAGCCCGAGCGCCCATCCGAACGAACCCGTCTCGCGAACGATGAAGCCGATGGCGATGGGCGTAACGATACCAGACAGGTTGCCGACGAAGTTGACCGCGCCGCCCGTGACCCCGAGCATGCTGCGCGGCGCGATGTCGCCGATCAGCGACCACGATGCCGACGCGACGCCCTGCGCGAAGAACGCGAACGACATGATCGCGATCACGACCCAGTTGGTGTCGGTCAGCACCGCCAGCGACATCGTCGGCACCAGCAGCAGGCCGGTGATGATCGGCGTCTTGCGCGCGGCGCCGACGCTCGCGCCGCGCCGCAGCAGCCAGTCCGACAACGCGCCGCCCGCGAGCACGCCGACCGATGCGGCGATGAACGGGATCGACGCGGCGCCGCCCGCCTTCAGCACGGTCATGTGACGCTCGGTGATCAGGTAGCTCGGGAACCACGTCAGGAAGAAATACAGCGACGACAGCGACGCGAACTTGCCCGCGCAGATCGCGATGATCTGGCGGTTGCGGAACACGATCGCGAGCTTGCGCCACGGGAACGGTTCGCCGCGCGCGGGCTTGCCGGTTTCGACCACCGCGCCGCCGGTGCGGATGTGCTCGAGCTCGGCGGCATTCGCCCACGTGCACTGCTCCGGGTCGCGATACAGCAGATACCAGACGCCGGCCCACAGGATGCCGACGAAGCCCGTCGCGAAGAAGATCTCGCGCCAGCCGAACGTGCCGGCGATCCAGAACAGCACCGGCGTCAGCGCGGCCATGCCGACGTACTGGCCGACGAGATACACGCTGGTCGCGATGCCGCGTTCGCGCTGCGCGAACCAGATCGATACGACGCGGTTGTTGATCGGGAAAGTCGGCGCTTCCGCGATGCCGACGCCCAGGCGCAGCCCGAACAGCGTCGCGAAGCGGCCCGCGAAACCCTGCAGCAGCGTGAAGCTCGACCAGGTCAGCAGCGCCACCGCATACATCACGCGCGAGCCGAAGCGGTCGACGACCCAGCCGCCCGGCAGGTTGGCCAGCACGTAGGTCCACGAGTACGCGGAGAACAGCACGCCGATCGCCACCGGGTCGAGCCCGAATTCGTGCTTGAGCAGCGGCGCCGCGACCGACAGGTTCGCGCGGTCGACGTAGTTGACGACCGTGCCGACGAACACGAGAAACAGCATCAGGAAGCGGACGCGGGTGGGTTTCCGGGAGGAGGTGTCAGGCATCGGGAGTCTCTCGTCTTATTCTGGCCCTGTTAGTCCATGGATGGACACTTCGACCATATGAGACGCGATGATCGCGCGGACAAAAGCAAGGGTCAAGGAGCGCTTAATTATTTTCCGCTTGATTCAGGTCAAAACCCGGCCCTATGATTTTTCCCACCTGATAACAAAACGTCCACTGGTGGTCATTTGCCGAGTCACTCGGTTGATCTGTCCGCCTTCTTCCCGGTCCCTGACACATGAAAATCCTGCCTCGCACCTTCCTGATCGCCGGATGCGGCGCCTCGTTGGTTTCGCTCGCCCACGCGCAAAGCAGCACGGTCACCATGTGGGGCCAGGTTGATTCCGGCGTCACCTACATCAGCAACAAGCGCGGCGGCGCGTCGTGGGGCACGGCGTCCGGGATCGGTGCGCCGACGCGTTGGGGATTGCGCGGCAACGAGGATCTCGGCGGCGGCTATCGCGCGGTGTTCGCGCTGGAGAGCGGCTTCAACGTCAATACGGGCACGCTGATCAAGACCGGCACGCTGTTCGACCGGCAGGCGTATGTCGGCCTCGACGGCCCGTTCGGCACGGTGACGTTCGGGCGCCAGTCCGACCTGATGGACGACGTCGCGATCCGCTACTCGAATGCGTTCTGGAATCGCAACCTGTACTCGTTCCATGCAGGCAACCTGGACAGCCTGACCAACGGCTACCAGATCGAGAATGCGGTGAAATACCGGAGTCCGGACTGGTACGGCATGCGCGTCGGCGCGCTGTACGGCTTCACCGGGTCGGACGCGACGGGTCACAGTGCGGGCGCGTACGCGACCTACGATCGCGGCCCGCTGTCGGTCGGCGTCACGTACATGACGACCCAACGCCGCGTGCTCGACCTGTACAACTACTTCGGCTGGACGCAGTTCCTCGGCCAGACGCTGTCCGCGCAGAAAACCTTCCAGTCGAACGAGGTCAACAACCTGGGCATCGGGTTCACGTACCGGATCACGGAGCCGTGGCACGTCAACGTGCTGTACACGCGGACCGACATCAAGGGCGCGAGCACGGCCACGCACATGCAGAACGTCGACGCCGGCACGCTTTACCGGTTCACCGCGGCGGAATCGGTCACGCTCGACTACACGTATTCGCGCATGGACGGCATGCACTGGAACACGCTCGAGGCCGGCAACCTGTACGCGCTGTCGAAACGCACGCAGCTGCAGGCGACGCTGACGTGGCAGCTCGCGTCGGGCAACGGGGCGACGGCGGCGACCTATCCGAACGGGCCGTCGTCGGGGCGCTCGCAACTGCTCGCGCATGTGGGAATGACGCATTCATTCTGAGCGCCGATGACGTCGGCCGTACGCGCTGCGCGCACGTACGGCCGTCCAGGCTGCGGGTGGCGTGTGGCGTGTTGCGAGCGGCGCCGGTCAGAACCGGTGAATGATCCCCGCACCAAACGCGAACTGGCTACCCGTCGACGACGGCGCGCTGTTGAACCCGTCGCCCAGCGTCGCGGTCGCATCGACGATGCTGCCCGCGCCGCTCGTGCCGAGCGTCTTGCCCTTCGCGTGCTGATACGCTTCGAGCAGGTACAGCCCGGTGCGCTTCGACAGCGCGTAGTACTGCGACAGGTTGAACTGGTGATATTGCGCGCTGTCGGTGATGCCGTTCGATTCGGTCGCACGCGTGTACGCATAGCCCGCGCCGAAATCCCACACCGCCGACGGCTTCCAGTGCAGCACCGCGCCGGCCGTGTTGAAGATCGCGGTGTTGAAGAACTTCGACGCCGCGCCCGGGATGTATTCGGTGTTGGTGTACGTGGCCGTCGCATCCCACGTGTCGCTGAACCGGTAGCTGAGGCCGAGCGCGAACCGCTGCTGCGCCTTCGCGGTCTGGTAGCCGTTCGTCAGCGCCGACACGCCGACCTGCGAGCCGCCATTCGACGTCGTCGAGTTCGCCCCCCACGTGCCGCCGGCCGTGTTCGCGTTGTTCACGCGCTCGAACGCGACGCCGACGCCGAACGGGCCGGCCGCGTACTGGATCCCGGTCGCCCACGTCGAGCCGGCGTTCGTGCTCCCGGCCACGCCGCCGAGCGAGTACGAACCGCTCAGCGTCAGGCCGTACCATTTCGGCGACGTGTACTCGATCGTGTTGTTCGCGCGGTAGATGGTGTCGAGCCCGTCGACGTCGCCCGGGTGCGCGCCGTAGTAGCCGGTGACCCACGTCGTCGGGCTGAACGGCGACATCGTCTGGTAGTACGACGCATACTGCCGCCCCGCGGTCAGCGTGCCGTACGTCGCGTTGGTCAGCCCGACCCACGCCTGCCGGCCGAACATCGCATCGGTGTACTGCGTGGCGCCCGAAGCCGAATTGAAACCCGATTCGAGCGTGAAGATCGCCTTCGTGCCGCCGCCGAGGTCTTCGGCGCCCTTCAGGCCGAACCGGCTGCCGGCCCACACGCCCTGGTTCATCCGGACGACGGACTTGCCGCCGCTCGTCGAGCCGAGCGTCGTCGCGTTGCTCTGGTAGCCGATCCCGTTGTCGACGATCCCGTACAGCGTCACGCTGCTCTGCGCGCATGCCGGTGCGACCACCGCCATCGCGACGCCGGACGTCAGCATCGCCCGCAATGCCTGCTTCTTCATCGATCAGTCTCCTTCCTTGCCTTGTTGAGTGGTGAATACGGTGTTCTGGTGGCGGCTCGCCATCGCCGGATCACGGCCGATACGCATGCCAGCCGTTGCCGCCCGTGCAAACGAGTTGCGAACCCTTGACCTGGCACTGCGCCTCGTAGCCCGGCGAGTACCGCCATGCGTTCAACCACCACCCTGCCCTGCAGTTCGCCTGCATGCCTGTCTCCTTGTCGTTCTGTTCGATATGCCGCGCGTCCGGAACGGGCGATGCGGCAACGTTGCGAAGGTACTGCGGTACGCCGGGCATCGCCGAACGATCCGGCTTGCCGTTCATTGCATCATCAGTATGACTAAGCTAATCCGTCGAACCCGTTGCGAAGAAACCCGAATCCCATCCGATTCGTTTATCGGCGCCGGCCGACCGTGGCCTTACGCGGGTTCCATACCGTATTCGCGCTTGACGCGATCGGCCTGCGGCGACGCGATATACGCGAGAAACCGCGCCGCGGCCGCGCGATCCCGCGTGGTATTGCAGATCGCCGCCGAGAACACCGTCACGGCCTGGGCGGCATCCGGCAGCGCGCCGACCACGTCGATGCCCTGCACGTGCATCAGCTCGCTCAATTGCTGAAAGCCGAGCTCGACATCGCCGGCCGCGATCAACGCGCCGACCGGCACACCTGGCGGCGCCTGGACGAGACGCGGCGCGATCTCGTCGGCGATGCCCCAGCGCGCGAACAGGCGATTCAGGTGCGTGCCGCTCGGCCCCGTCGAATAGCCGATCCGGCCTGCGCGCAAGACGGTGTCGCGCAATGCGGCGTCGGTGCCGATCTCCGGTCGCACACGGCCCGCTGCAATCGCGACCGCAATGCCCGAGCGCGCGATATCCCTGCGGCTGCGCGGATCGACATGGCCGTCTGCCGCCAGCCGCTCGATCGCATCGGACGCCAGCACGACAAGGTCGAACGGCTCGCCGTCCCGCACGCGCCGCGCGGCATCGACGCCGCCGACCGACGTCATCGACACGCGTACGCCCGTCTCGTGCGCGTAGGCAGCCACAAGCTGGCGCAAAACCGGTCGCGTCGCCATCGACGACATGCCCGTGACGCTGCTCGTCGCGCTCGCTATCTGCTCCATCGCCGCCGCCCGCATCAGTCGATGTAACGCAAGCCGGCTTGTCGCAGCGGCTCGCGCATGTCGTACATGTCGAGACCGAGCACGCCGGACGCGAGCTTCGCGCGCTTCGCGGCTTCGTTCGCCTCGCGTGCCACGGCCTTCTCGAGCACCTGCGCCGCGCGCGCGGCCGGCACCGCGACCACGCCGTCGTCGTCGGCGACGATCACGTCGCCGGGATTGACGAGCGCGCCCGCGCAGACGACCGGCACGTTCACCGAGCCGAGCGTCGCCTTGATCGTGCCTTTCGCCGAAACGGCCTTGCTCCAGACCGGGAACTGCATCGCCTCGAGCACCGCGACGTCGCGCACGCCGGCGTCGATGATCAGCGCATGCGCGCCGCGCGCGTTGAAGCTGGTCGCGAGCAGGTCGCCGAAATAACCGTCGGTGCAATCCGCGGTGACCGCCGCGACGACCACGTCGCCGGGCTGAATCTGTTCTGCGGCGACGTGCATCATCCAGTTGTCGCCCGGATGCAGCAGCACCGTGACGGCCGTACCGGCCGCATGCGCGCGCGGATAGATCGGCCGCATGTACGGCTTGAGCAGCCCCGTGCGGCCCATCGCCTCGTGCACCGTCGCCGAGCCGAGCGCGCCGAGGCGCGCGGCGACGTCCCGGTCCGCACGATGAATCGTGCGGTACACCACGCCAAGTTCAGTCATGTTCACAGCCCCTTCGCTTTCAGTTGCGCATCCAGGCGCGGATACACGCGCCGCGCATTGCCTTCGTAGATCTGGTGACGCGCGTGCGCATCGAGCGACGATGCGTCGATGTAGCGCTTCGTGTCGTCGTAGTAGTGACCGGTTTCGGGATCGATGCCGCGCACCGCGCCGATCATCTCGCTCGCGAACAGGATGTTGTCGACCGGGATCACGCCGGTCAGCAGGTCGATGCCCGGCTGGTGGTACACGCACGTATCGAAGAACACGTTGTTGAGCAGGTGATCCTTCAGCAGCGGCTTCTTCAGCTCCTGCGCGAGCCCGCGAAAGCGCCCCCAGTGATACGGCACGGCGCCGCCGCCGTGCGGAATCACGAAGCGCAGCGTCGGGAAATCGCGGAACAGGTCGGAGGTCAGGCACTGCATGAAGGCGGTCGTGTCGGCGTTCAGGTAGTGCGCGCCCGTCGTGTGGAAGCACGCGTTGCAGCTCGTGCTCACGTGGATCATCGCGGGAATGTCGTACTCGACCATCTTCTCGTAGATCGGATACCAGTAGCGGTCCGACAGCGGCGGGCTGGTCCAGTGGCCACCCGACGGATCGGGATTCAGGTTGATCGCGACGTTGCCGTATTCCTCGACGCAGCGCACGAGCTCCGGAATGCAGGTCGCGACATCGACGCCCGGGCTCTGCGGCAGCATCGCGGCCGGCACGAAACGATCGGGAAAGAGGCGATGCACGCGATGGCACAGCTCGTTGCACACGGCCGCCCAGGTGCTCGACACCGAAAAATCGCCGATGTGATGCGCCATGAAGCTCGCGCGCGGGCTGAAGATCGTCAGGTCGAGGCCGCGCTCGCGCATCAGGCGCAGCTGGTTGTGCTCGATCGATTCTCGCAGCTCGTCGTCGCCGATGCGCAGCTCGGCAACCGTGGGCTGCTCCGACGGGCTGCCGATCGCCGCGACCTGGCGATTGCGCCACGCTTCCAGCGCCTTCGGCGCGGTGGTGTAGTGGCCGTGAATGTCGATGATCATGGATGCTCCTGCGTTTGATGATATGTCCGGCACCCTGCCGGCAACCGCGCCGGACGGCGGTTCGCCACACGCCGTCAGTGCGCCGGGTGTTCCAGTTCCTGCGGTTCGGGCGCACTCGCGCGCTGCGTCGTCATGATCGCGATCGCGGCCAGCGTGGCCGGCACCGCGAGCATCGACAGGATCGCGTCGAACTGCCAGCCGAACCCGAGCAACGCGCCGCCGATCGCCGAGCCGAAGATGCTGCCGAAGCGGCCCATCCCCAGCATCCAGCTCACGCCGGTTGCGCGCGCAACGGTCGGATAGCGTCCCGGTGCATACGCGTTCAGCCCCGTCTGCGCGCCGCTCATGCAGAAGCCGGCCGCGAACACCAGCAGCGCGAGCGACGACGACAGCGCACCGGCCCACGCGAGCACGGCCACGCACAGCCCGCCGCCGAGATACGCGGCGCCGATCACCGGCGCCGGCCGCACGCGGTCCATCAGCCAGCCCACGCCGATCGCGCCGATCGTGCCGCCGATCTGGAACATCGCGGTCACGTTCGCGGCCGTGCTGACGGACAGGCCCGCATCCTTGATCAGCGTCGGCAGCCAGCCGGTCAGCAGATAGATCACGAGCAGGCCCATGAAGTACGTGATCCACAGCGACAGCGTCACGCGCCCGTAGCCCTGCGAGAACAGCACGCCAATCGGCTTGCGCGTCGGCAGCGGCGGCTCGTTCGACACGAACGTCTCGTCGCCGCTGAACTGCCCGCCGCACACGCGGTTCAGCAATGCGCCGATGCGCTGCGACGGCGCGCCGCGCACGGCCAGCAAGCGTGCCGATTCGGGCAGCAGCCACAGCTGCAGCGGGATCAGCAACAGCGGCAGCGTGCCGCCGAACAGCAGCACCGCGCGCCAGCCGTGCAGCGGAATCAGCCAGCCGGCGACGAAACCGATCAGCGCCGAGCCGAGGTTGAAGCCGGTGAACATCACGGTGATCATCAGCGCGCGCATCCGCTGCGGCGCGTACTCCGACAACAGCGTCGTCGTGTTCGGCATCGCCGCGCCCAGACCGATGCCGGTCAGCAGGCGCAGCATCGCCATTTCGAACGGCGAATGCGCGTGCGCGGTCACGATCGTGAACACGCCGAACAGGAACACCGACGCGATCAGCACGCGCTTGCGCCCGAACCGATCGGCGCTCGGGCCGGCCACCAGCGCGCCGATCACGAGCCCGATCGGCGCCGCGCTCATCACGAGGCCGAATTCGGGCCGCGAGATCGCCCAGTCGCGAATCACCGACGGCGCGACGAATCCCATGATCGCGACGTCCATTCCATCGGCGATCACGACGAGGCAGCACAGCACCACCAGCAACCACTGGTAGCGCGAGACCGGCCGGTCGTCGATGAACGACTTGATGTCGATTGTCTTGCCGCTTGCCATCATCTCTCTCCTGTCTCCTTGACGACGATCGTTCATATCAATTCGTCATCCTATTTATATGGATGGGTATGTTGCCGGATTACCGCCCGGGAAGGCGCCGCGCTATCGCGGGCGCCTTCGTCACGCGTTACGGATTGCGTTTCTCCCCGGCACCGTCCCAGCCGAGCGTGCCCGCGCTCTTGCCGGCCACCGAGTACAGCGCGCCCGGCGCGTTGCGCGTGCGCTGGAAATCCTCCAGCGATTCGCCGCGCATCGCCGCGTAGATGTGCAGGTTCGACACGCCCGTCACCGCGCCGAGCTTTTCCAGCAGGAAGAAGATCACGCCGTAGCGCAGCAGGCCGGGCCAGTCGCGCCGGCGAATCAGGTCGCGCTCCTCCGCGCTGAGGCCCGCGGTTTCGAAGCTGGCTTCCGGGTCGCCCAGGAACTGCGCGCGATGCGCGGGTTCGATCATCCGGTGCAGATAGTCGTTGATCCGGTATGCGCGGACGGCGCGCTCGATCGTGAACGGATAAGTGCCCGGCAGTTTCTCGACACCGGCCAGTTCGACCGCCATCCGCTGCCGATGACGCTCGGCCGCCGCCTCGTCGACGTCGGTGTCCGCGGGCTCGTAGACGGCCGTCGCGATCCCCGTCATCGACGGCAGGTAGTAACTGCGATGACGGCACACGACACCCGCCGGCAACGCACCGCGCATCGTGAGCCACATCACGACCTCGGCGCCTTCGAAGCCGCCGAGCGTCGCGTATTCGCCGAGCGTCATGCCGGCCAGACGTTCGGGGTCGCGCTCGAACAGGTCGAGAAAGCGTGCGTCCCATTCCGGATGGTTGAAGCCCGCGCGCTCGCCGTGCACCTGGTGCGACAGCCCGCCGGTCGCGACGATCGCCACGCGCAGGTCTTCCGGAAAGCTCTCGATCGCGCGCCGCAGCGCCTGCCCGAGCCGGTAGAAGCGGCGCGCGGACGGCACGGGCAACTGCAGCACGCCCATCTGCAGCGGCACGAGTTGCACCGGCCAGTCGGGCCGGTGCGGACACAGCACCGACAGCGGCGAGAAGCAGCCGTGGTCGAGCGGCTTGTTCTGGAAGAACGACATGTCGAACTCGTCGGCCATCAACGACTGGCCGATATGCGCGGCCAGCGCCGGATGACCGGCGATCGGCGGCAGGTCGCGCGCGCCGCCGCCTTCGTCCGCCGGCTGCCACTGCGGCCCGACGCCCAGCGAGAACGCCGAGTAGTGATCGAAGAAGAACGACGTCACATGGTCGTTGTAGATGAACAGCAGCACGTCGGGGCGCTTCTCGGCGAGCCACCCGGCGAGCGGCGCGAAGTTTTCGAAGATCGGCGCCCAGGCCGGATCGTCCTGCTTGTTCTTGTCGAACGCGAACCCGATCGTGGGCGTGTGGGAGGCCGCGATGCCCCCGATAATCCGTGCCATGCCTATGCTCCTTCGTGATGCTCGAACGCGGTCCGGCCTCGCCGTCCGCAACAGATTGAATGCGTGTTCGCCGGCTACCCGCGGCCGGACGGCTGCGGCGCAAGACTGCGCTTGACGACCAGCGCGAGCGGCACGGCGAAGACAAAGTGCGACATGAACCCGCCGATGATCACGTTCGGGTCGGCATAATTCGGGTGGTTGCTCGACGCGATCATGATCAGCACGTGCATCACGATCCACGCGACGATCGCGAAGAACAACGCAACGAACGTCGCTTCGAAGCCGCGCCGGCGAAACCACGGCCAGATCGCCGCGAACACGATGCCCCACGACAACGCGAACGCGAAGTGGATCGCGGTGCCGAGAACGTACGCGCCGATGCCCAGCGCGTCCTGCACGGCCTTGCCGAACACGAGCCCTGTCGCGTTGCGCGGGATGCCGGCGAGCGGCATCAGGTGCTGCGCGCCGACCCAGACGAGCGCCTCGTACACCCAGATCAGCACCGCGCCCGTCACGCCGCCGCGGATGCCGGCCCGTACCGTGTCGGCCAGCGTCGCGCGCGCCTGCACGGCGTCCGTGGCGCTGCCGACGACCGGCTCGCCGGTCCCGATGATGTGCTGTCGTCCCATTGCACTGCCTCGCTCGTGAGTTCGGGCGCCGCACCCGGCCATGCCCTTTCGTGATCGGACGAACAATGAATCAGATGGCGGCCCGATGCGCCGGCCACCGCGCTTGTGCAGTGCCCGGGATCGAAATTACGCATTCACAGGCATGGTCAAAAAGTAAGTGCAAACCCTTATAAATCGACGTGATCGCATGGCCGACACGCTTTCAAGCGGCATGCGATCAGAGGCGGCAGCGCCCGGAAGGCCCGCCGGATATGGCGCTCGCGCGCTGACTCCCGCGCCGCCGCCGGCACGGCGATGGCGCCGCACGCTTCACGACCGATAAATAAATCAGATAGGCCGATAAGCACGACGCAAGCTCCGGCGTCACCGTTCCGGTAAAGTCGGTCAACCGTCGACGCGACGCGCGCAGCCTCACCGACCGCCCCATGGACGACACCGAACTCCCGAACCTCGCATGCCTGTACGCGGTGCAGCGCGTGGCCGAAACCGGCAGCGTGAGCCGGGCGGCCGCGACGCTGTTTCGCGCGCAGTCGGCCGTCACGCGCGCGGTCCAGGATCTCGAAACGACCCTCGGCGAAGCGCTGTTCGACCGCAAGCCGTCGGGGATGCTCGCGACACCGGTCGGGCGCGCGGTATTGAAACGCGGCGAGCGCGTGTTCGCCGAACTCGGTGCGCTCGCGAACTGGTGCGCGCTGCGCCAGTCGCGCCGCCGCGCATCGGCCGACGGCGGGCTGCCCGCGTACCTGCTCAACACGCGGCGGCTGCAGCTGTTCTCGACGCTCGCGCGACACCGGCACATGCCGAGCGCGGCGCGCACGCTCGGCGTCACGCAGCCCGCTGTCAGCAGCGCGATCCGGATTCTCGAAAGCGGCGCGGGGTTCCCGCTGTTCCATCGCCATCCGCGCGGCCTGCTGTTGACGACCGACGGCGAAACGTTCCTGCTGCACGTGCGGCGCGCGCTGAACGAATTGCGGCATGTCGCCGACGATGTCGCCGCGTTGCACGGCAGCATCCAGGGCGTCGTGACCGTCGGCGCGCTGCCGCTCGGCCGCACGCTGATCCTGCCCGAAGCGGTCGCGCGCGTCGTCACGCGCTTCCCGAAGGTCCGCGTGATCACCGACGAAAGCGCGTACGAAGCGCTCGTCGCCGGCGTGCGCGCCGGCGACATCGACTTCATCCTCGGCGCATTGCGCGCGAGCGACGCAGCGAGCGACCTCGAAAACGAACGCGTGATGTCGGAGAACCTCGTCGTGCTGGCGCGGCACGATCATCCGCTCGCGAGCCTGCGCAACCTGGGGCTCGGGCGCCTGGCCGGCGCGCAATGGATCCTGCCGCGCAGCCACTCGCCCGCGCGCGGCCTGTTCGAATCGCTGTTCCGGCGCATGAAGCTCAAGCCGCCGATGCCGACGGTCGAGAGCGCCGACCTCGCCGTGATCCGCGGCCTGCTGCTGCACACCGACATGCTGGCAGTGCTGTCCGCGCAGCAGCTGCATTACGAATGCGAGGCGGGGCTGCTGACCGTGCTCGACGTGCCGATGCGCGAGACGACCCGCGACATCGGCCTGATGACGCGCGCCGGCAGCCCGCCGTCGCCCGCCGCGCGTGCATTGATCGACGCGATTCGCGTCGTGGCGACCGAGGTCGCACGCACGCCGCACGCCACGGCCGCACGATAACGAAAGCGCATGGCCGATGCGCCGCCGCGCAACGCGACTAGCGCGGCGCGGGTTCCGCGCGTGAAGGCGCCGGCGCGAACGTGGCGTCGATGAACCGGATCACGTCATCGAGCGACGACGTGCACTCGGCGCCCGGCGCGAGTTCCCGGAACGCACCGTCCGGGCCGAAACACACGAGCGGCTTGCGCCAGCGCTGCGCAAGCGCGATCTCCTCGGCCGTCCCGTGACCGCCTGGCAACGCGACGATCAGGTCGCTGCTCAGCACGTTCACGTAGTTGCGGTTGATCGTGTGCGGATCGGCGCCCGGTTCGCGGCGCGGCAGCGGCGTGAGGATCGGGATCTCGACGAACGGATGCGGATAGCCGTCGAGCGGCACGAAGCCCGCTTGCGGATCGGCTTGCGTCGGCAGGATGCCGATCGAGCGCCCGGCGCGCGCCGGCACGCCGGCGAACGCACGCGCGACCGCGAGCATCACGCCCTGCCCGCCGCCCGTCAGCAGATTGAAGCCGGCCTGCGCGAGCCACGCGCCGAGCGGCTCCGAAAACGCGAGCCACGGCTCCTTGCCCGAGCCCATCACGCCGATCGTCAGGTTGTCGCGTTGCATCGTGAATTCCGGTGGAGGTCGTTGGGTTGTCTTGCGCCGTGCCGTGCCGCACATGCCGCTATTCGAGTTCGACGCCCTTGAGTTCGGGGATCAGGAACAGCGTCGCGACCATGTCGAGCACGTAGAGGCCGGCGAGCAGCGCGATCGCCGTCTGGAACGAGTAGTGCGCGGCCAGCGCGCCGACCGCGACCGGCCCGAACCCGCCGATCGCGCGGCCGATATTCCACAGCACGTTCTGCGCGGTCGCGCGCGCGGCGGTCGGATAGCCTTCGGACATCAGCGTCCCGTATCCGCCGACCATCCCGTTGACGAACATCCCCATCAGCGCGCCGGCCCACAGCATCGTCGTCGGATCGGACAGCCGTGCGTACGCGATGACCGTCACGACCGCGCCGAGCTGGTACAGCAGGAACGTCGGCTTGCGCCCGATGCGATCGGCGAGCTGCCCGAACACCCACACGCCGACCATCATTCCGATCACGGTCGCCGCCGTCCACAGCCCCGACTTCGTCAGCGAGAAGCCCATCTGCTTCGACAGGAAGGTCGGCAGCCAGATCATGATCCCGTAGTAGCCGAAGTTCTGAACCGCGCAGAGGATCACGATGCCGACGCTCATGCGCGTGGTGCGGCCGTCAGCGACGAGCATCCGGAACGTGTTCGCGCGCGGCTGCGTCGCGCGCTGCACGAACACTTCCGGCTCGTGCAGCCGGTTGCGCAGCAACCAGGCCAGCAGCGCGGGCAGCACGCCGACCACGAACATCCCGCGCCAGCCGATATGGAGCAGCAGAAGCGGCGTCAGCAGCGCGGCGAGCAGCACGCCGGCCTGCCAGCCGAGCGCGACGTAGCACGACACGCGCGCGCGCTTGCTCGCCGGCCATGCTTCCGCGGCGAGCGCCATGCCGATCCCGAACTCGCCGCCGAGGCCGATGCCCGCGATGGTCCGGTAGACGAGCAGATCGCCGAAGCCCTGCGCGAACGCGCAGAGGCCGGTGAAGATCGCGAACAGCAGGATCGTCCAGGTCAGCACGCGCACGCGCCCGTAGCGGTCGCTCAGGGCACCGAACAGAATGCCGCCGGCGACCGCGCCGATCAGCGTCCACGTGACCAGCGCGCCGCCCTGCCCGGGCGTCAGGTGCAGCGCCGCGGTGATCGCGGGCAGCATGAAGCCGAGGATCAGCAGGTCGAAGCCGTCCATCGCATAGCCGATCGCCGAGCCGGCCAGCGCCTTCCACGCGTAAGGCCCGACCGGTTCCCCGCGCGGCGCCGCCGGGTCGCCGAGCGCCGAAGATTTCATGTTTGCTGCCATGGTGTTGTGCCGGAAATGTCCGGGCGACATTCTAAGGCCAGTTGCCGCGCGTGACCGGCCGGTGAGCGGACGCGGGCGGAAAAGCACCGCATCCCGCTTGCCGGAGCGGGATGCGGGACGCGAAAAGTAATCGGTTTGAAAGATGAAACGGACGATGCCGCGCGTGAGCGGGACATCGAAAGGACGGGACGGTGACACTCGGCCGGAATCCCCGCCGGCGCATGTCGAACGGCGCCGGAACGGTTCCGGCGCCGTGCTGGATCAGCCCTGGTCGTCCCCGGGCCACCAGGTTTTGGCCTCGCGGTCGACGAGCAGCGTGCCGAGATCCTTGCCTTCGAGCCATTTCGGCTTCGGGCCGCGGCCCGACCACGAGCGACCCGTCGTCGGGTCGTAATACTTGGCGGGCGACTTGCGTTTTCGCTGAACGATGTAGCCGAGGGCACTCAGCACTTCCTGCTGCGAGATTCCCAACAGCTCGACCTGTTCCTTGAATGCCGCGAGCGCGGCCTGCTTCTCCTTCTGCTTCGCTTCCGACAGCTTGATGTTCAGGTCCCGAAGTTGTGCTTCGAGTTCCTGCAGGGCCTGGGTCATGTACTCATCCTCTTTGGGCATGTTTTTATTCAAAAAACATCCGATGGCTGAACCTATCACGAAGTTCCGCCAATCAATGTTGCAATGTGTGAATCGTTTGCCTGAAATCTGAAAGACTTTCGACGTGTGTCGAACACACATGCAAGCATCGAAAGCCGGACCGATCCAGCGTGCAACACGTGGTGCACCGCACGCAAGCGCGCGGCGAACCGTGGGCGGCGACCTCCTCGCCGCCACGCGCCACGCCCTGCACAGGCGCGGCATGGCGCGAATGATAGCAGCGCGCAAGCGTCGTGTTCGAGGACTTTTGTGATCCGGCCCGCGCCCGTGTGGATGAACGGCAAGCGGCGACGCGCGCGCGACGATTTACGTGCCCGGGCTGCGCGTATCCCACGTGATCCGGTCGAACAGCGCCTGCAGCTTCGCTCCGCGCGCGGCGTTCAGCGCGACCGCGTGCGCGACCCGTCCGGCCAGGTGTGCGCGGAAGTCCGCGTGGGCAGCACGATTCTGCGATGCCGGCCCGTGGCGAATGCAGTTGGTCAGGATGGCCTTCAGAAGATCGAACGCGTCGCGCGCGAGATTCAGGTGACGGTTGACCACGACGCCGGCCAGTTGCTGCCGCGTGCCACGCCGCATCACGCGCGTCTTGCGCAGCTGCAGCGCGAAGCCTTCTTCGAGCGCGATCGCGGCGACCCGGAGTGTCAGCCGTTCGGTGTCGCGCACGAGCACGCCGCCGCCCGAGAACGCGAGATCGTCCGCATAGCGCGTGTAGGTCGCGCCGAGCGAACGCGCGAGCGCGGCGAGCCGCATGTCGAGGCGAAACGCGCACAGGTTCGCGAGCGCCGGCGACGTCGGCGCACCCTGCGGCAGATGCCGGTAGCGGTAGCGTCGGCGGGCGGCCCAGTCGAACCGGTCGCGCAGGTCGGGCGCGAGCAGCCGCGCCGACGGCACGCGGTTGGTACACAGCGCGGTCAGCGTCCGCGCGACCTCGACCGGATAGCCGAGCGTGTCGAACAGCGCATGGACCCGCGCCGCCCGTACCGACACGAAGAAATCCGCGAGATCGAAACGCACGACGACGTCGCGATCCGCATGCGGCGCGGCGAACGACACGATCCCGCGCGCCTTGCGAAAACCGTGCACCGCGTCGTGCGGCGGAATGCGATCGAGCAGCCCGTGCAGGATTCGCCGCTGCGCTTCGCGCAGCCGGCCCTTCGGTATTTCGATCAGCCGCGAGCCGCCGCTGCGCTTGTCGTATCCGGTGTACGTGTAGTGATGCAGCGGCGTATCGGCGCTACGCGCGTCGACGCGCCAGCGATCGGACAGCCAGTCGAGCTCGGCCGCGCTCACGCCGAGCCACGCGGCAAGATCGCCGCACGTCGGCCAGAGCGGCACGTCGCAGCCGGCAAGCCGAGGCGGCAACGGCCGCTGCACCGGCGGCCGCCGCACGACGCGAATCACGACCGGCCGATGCGGGCCGTACCACGCGTTCAGGAACGCCGGCGCATCGGCCAGCATGTCGGCGAGCCGGTCGATACCGACGTCGGCCCACTGCGTGCCGAAGCGTGCCAGCGCATCGTCCGACACGTCGTGGGCCCACGGCGGCGCGCCGCCGAGCACGGCCGCGACCCGGTCGACGACGCCGCCGCGTTCCGGCGCACCGGCCAGCATCGCTTCGGCAATCGTACGGACGGTGTCGGACAGGGACGCGTGCATGAGGAAGAATGGGCGGGACGATGAGCCAACGTGACAGGTGCTGCGAGAGCAGTCTTTGCGCAACGCGCAAATTGCGCTCTTGCGACGCATCGGCGTGTCGATCTCATCCACGGGGTAGCCCCGTAGTCCTGGAACATCGGTTGCCTGTTCCGGGGGTGTGCTTGACCCACCGCCCCGCGACGCGACTTTACTGGCCGCGAACGCAGGGTGTCAATTCGAGGGTCGCGCGCCGCTCATGCGCGCCGGGAAAAAAGCGCGCTGAACGCGATCGGCGACACGCCGACGCCGGCCATGTTGTTCAGCATCATCGCCCAGGTTGCTTCGTTGACGCTGACCGGAAACGATCGCACGCGATTCGCGAGCAGCCAGTAGGTGCGCGTCATGCCGTCGCTCATCGCGACTTCGTAGCCGCTGCCCTCGAGCCAGTAGCCCACCGGCGGCAGCGTGACCGGCTCGAGACGGCCGCCCCTGAACGCGGCGGCAGCCGTCGAGAACTTGCGATCGAGCGGCATGATCCGGCGCGGCACGCAATCCTGCGAATCGAGTCGAGGGAAGGCCGGGCAACCGGTCGGCATCAATATGCACGACGTAGCGTTCCGTTTCGCCGGGCGTCGCGGCCAGATAGCAGTCGGCCTGGCCGGGAACCGGCACGCGCCAGGTCGCGCGCTTGGCGCTCAGGTCGACCAGTTCGCAGGCCTGCGGGCGCGGCTGAATGGGCGCGGGTCGGCTGGCGTCGCGCAGGTCGCGCGCGCGATCGAGTCCAATACGAAGACGTGTCAGCATGGGCCCTCTCTTTCTCTCTTGATTTGATTTGTTCGAATGAGTCAGGACATCGTCGAACCGGCCCGGCGCCCTGATGCTCCCCGGCACGCGGGAACCTGCGCAGTGTATCGCCTTTCCGTGCACGCACGATGACCGGTGCGCCGTGCTGCCGCACCCCGGCGCGCGGGCGTTACGGCAACGGCGGCGCGTCGCGCAGCACGGCTCGCAGCGCGGTGTCGAACGGCGTCGCCCGGTCGATTCCGAGCGCGCGCACGCGCGATGCATCCAGATGGCAGTCGTACGGGCGCGGCGTCGCGTCGGTCGGCCGGTCGATCGGCGTGAGCGATGCGTCGATGCCGAACGCGGCCGCGATCCGCTGCGCGATGTCGTACTTGGTCATCGGCTCTTCTGCCGACCAATGACGGATGCCCGTGACGGATGCGCCCGCGAGATGCCGCAGCGTCAGGTCGCGGATGACCTGCGCGACGTCCGGCGTGTAGGTCGGGTAGCGGATCGCCCACGCGTCCATGCCGACCGCGGTTGCGCCCGGCCGCGCGGACGCGACGATCGCCGGCACGAGGCTCGTGACGGCCGACTCGCTCCAGTCGACGATCGGGCCGTACAGCAACGGCAGGCGCAGCACGCAGGAGAGCGGCGACGCGGCGAGCAACGCCGCTTCACCTTCCAGCTTCGTGCGGCCGTAGATGTTCAACGGGTTCGGCGTCGCGTCTTCGCGGTAGGGCGCGGCCTGGCCGTCGAATACGTAGTCGGTGGAAATGCCGAGCGTCCACGCGCCGTATCGCGCGGCGAGCGCGCCGATGCGCGCCGGGGCGTCGACGTTGATCGCGCGGGCGCCCGCCGGGTCGCGCTCGCAGACGTCGGGGCGGCGTTCGGCCGCGCAGATGATCACGGCGGCCGGCCGGCGCGTGTCGAACAGGTGTTCGAGGGCCGGCTGGTCGAGTGCGTCGAGCGTGACGATGTGCTCGGGCGGCAATGCGACGCGCGCAGCGCCTGCGCCTTGCGGATTGCGGATCGTCGCGATCAGGTCGAGCGACGCTTCGCGCGACAGCGACGCGGCGACCGCGCGGCCGAGCAGGCCGGAGGCGCCGATGAGAACGATGGTCGGGTGCGGCACGGTAGTCGGCGATGAACGGGAAACATGGGAACGCCAATCTATACGGGAACCGGCAACCGATGTCGAGTGCCGCCGGACGTCGACGCGCACTCGCCATGAAAAAAGCCCGGTGCACGATTAAGCGCACCGGGCTTGTCATGCCGCACGAACCGCCGCGCTATCTCACTTCCGGTCGAGCGAATAACGCCCCGGCCCGGTCACCGCAAGCAACAACAGCCCGCCGATGATGCTGATGTTCTTGTAGAAGTTGATCATCGCCACGTACTGGTCCATCCCCTGCAACTGCCAGTAGCGATGCCCGATCAGCGCGGTCGCGAGCGTATAGACCGCGAACAGCAGCGCGAGCGGACGCGTGTAGAAGCCGATCGCGATCAGCGCGCCGCCGACCAGCTCGACCGCCACCGCGATCGCCGCGGCCAGCTCGGGCGACGGCGAACCCGTCGACGTCATGTACGCGACCGTGCCCGAGAAGCCGGTCAGCTTCTGCCAGCCGAACAACACGAACAGGATCATCAGCAGCACGCGGGCTGCCAGCAGCAGCTCGTCCTTCTTCGACTCCAGCGAAACGTAACGCATAACACTCACCTTGAATTGACGGTTTGACGCACCCGCTGCCGGCGTCCGCCGGAACGGCGAACCTGTGGGTCGGCAACGGACGACTCCTCGCGCGATCGGTCCACGGGCCGGTTGGCCCGTCGCCGAAGAATCCGCCCCTGGCGCGCCGCCGTGGCGCGTTCCGGATCGGTTCTGGCGAAGCACGAGTGCAGTCTACTGTCTCACCAGAAATCATCAATCCGTCAAAACAAGATTCGCTGTCACTTATGAGTGGACAATTGTCACGTAACAAACGCGTCATGAAGGGCCGACACGCGCGCCGGCCCTTCATCCCGCCGCATCACATCATGTCGATCGGAAGCGTCTTGTCGAGCGTGTCGTGCCACGCGCGAATGGTCTTCGGCACGGTCTTTTTCCACGTCGGCACGTTGGTGTAATAGCGCATCCGCACGGTGTCGTGCGCATCGAACACGAGCAGCCCGATCCACAGATCGGTGCCGCGGCGCATCACGATCGCCGCGTTCGTCGTCGCGATACCGCGCACCCAGTACGACTGCACATCGGCGTTCAGGCCGTCGAGATCCTTGTCTTGAGCGCCGTAATTGATCGTGTCGACGAGCGTCTGATAATCGGCACCGAGCAGCCTGTGCGCGATCGCGTTCTGCTTCGCATCGACCAGCACCTTCAGCGTCACGAGGTCGGCGGCCGGCTTCGTCTGCGCCTTCGCGGCGGTCACGTAGTCGCCGCCATACACGACGCCCGCACCGGCGCCGCAATCGGCATCGTCGCCGTGTTGCACGACCTGCACGCGCGCGCCCTTGCGGCTGAAATCGAGCCGGCATGCGTCCTGGCGGAACGTGCCGCTGTCGCCGTGCACCTGGATATCGCCGCCGAGTTCGCCGGTATTCGCGCCGTTGTTGCCGCTCAGTTCGAAATGAAGGCGCGACGCGGTGCCGGTGAACGTCAGCGCGCCGCCGAACGACGGATTGTCGCTGTCGCGATACCACGTCTGCTGCCAGCGATCGGCCGCCAGCGGCGTGCCGTTCAGGCTCGCGAGCCGCTCGCGATAGCGATCGCCGACGCACTCGGCGTCGCCGCCGCACAGGTCGCGCTGCCTGAGCCATTTCAGTTGCGCGGCCTTCAGCGCAGCCGTATCGCCGCCCTTGGCCAGCGCCGCCTTCCAGGCCGCCGCCAACTGGCCGTCGAGCTTCGACAGCCCGGCATCCGCGCAGATGGCCTTCTCGGTCGGTGAAGCGGCTTTCGCGCAGTCGAAGCCGGCGGCATGCGCGGCGATCGGCGCGAGTGTCAGTAGTGCGGCAGTCGCGATGGATCGCAGGTTCATGGCCGCCGCGTGGCGCACGGGGAGCGCCGCAATCGCCGGGTGCCCTCGCTCGCCGGCGCGCGTATTCGATCGGTGCTGGATTGTCATTGTCATTGGACGGGTTCGCCGCTGAATGTCGGGCGTGCAGAAACGACATGCCCGACACGTTCGAGGTAGAAACGCCCGGCCCGGCGTGCGTCGCGGGCCCAGGCCCCGTCGAAGCGTAACGCGGATGCGCGCCGTCGATCAATCGGCGCGTGGCGAGGCCGGCTATCCGCGCGCGTCCAGCCGCTCCGCGAGAAACCCGATGAAGGTGCGCAGCGTGACGAACCCTTCCCGGTGCTGCGGAAACACCGCGTTCAGCGTGATCGGCGACGGCGCATACGCGTCGAGCACCGGCACCAGCGCGCCGCTGTCGATCGCCCCGCCGACGATGAAATGCGGCAGCAGCGCGATGCCGAGCCCGGCGATCGCCGCGTCGCGCACGACTTCGCCGTTGTTCGCGATGAGCGGACCCTGCACGTCGAACGTGCGCGCCGCGCCGTCGACCCGGAATTCCCAGCCGACGCGCCGTTCGCGCCCGTACATCAGGCACGTATGGCCGGCCAGCTCGGCGGGCGTCGCGGGCGTGCCCTGCCGCTTCAGGTACGCGGGGCTCGCGCACGCGATCATCTTCCACGCGCCGAGCGGGCGCGCGATCAACGTCGAATCCTCGAGCGCGCCGATCCGCAACACGAGATCGAAGCCCTCGCCGATCAGGTCGACGCGCCGGTCGGTCAGGTCGAGGTTCAGCCGCACGGCCGGATGCGCGGACAGGAATTCGGCGATCAGCGGCGACAGGTGCGTGATCCCGAACGACAGCGGCGCGCTGATCTTCAGCGAGCCGTGCAGCTCGGTGCTGCGCACCGACATCGCCTGCTCGGCGTCGGCGACCTCGGCGAGGATCCGCTGCGCGCGCGCATAGAACTCCTGCCCCGATTCCGTGACCGCGAGGTTGCGCGTGTTGCGATGCAGCAAACGCACGCCCAGCGCGGCTTCGAGCGCCATCGTGCGCCGGCTGACGAACTGCTTGGACAGCATCAACTGGTCGGCCGCGGCCGTGAAGCTGCCCGCATCGACCGTCGCGACGAAGATCCTCAGGTCGTTGAGTTCCATATTGTCCACCCCAAAGAGACAGTCATTATCTCCTCAGCCATTTATTTGTCAAATAGATTGACCTAAGATTCATCTCAACGAACGGCCGGGCCCACTTCCGAGGACCGGCGGACATCCAGGACAACATCATGATCGAGACTCGTGCAGCAAACCAACGTGGCCGTGCCGAGCATGGCTGGCTCAGCTCGCGTCACACGTTTTCTTTCGCAAACTACTACGATCCGCAACAAGTCGGCTTCTCCGATCTGCTGGTGATCAACGACGACCGCGTCGCGCCGGGCGGCGGCTTCGGCACCCACCCGCACCGCGACATGGAAATCCTGTCGTACGTGCTCGACGGCGCGCTGGAGCACAAGGATTCGATGGGCACCGGGTCGGTGATCGTGCCGGGCGACGTCCAGCTGATGAGCGCGGGGACCGGCGTGCGTCACAGCGAGTTCAACCACTCGAAAGACACGCCCGTCCACTTCCTGCAGATCTGGGTCGGGCCGGCTGAAAAGGGTGCTGCGCCGCGTTATCAGCAGACGAATATCGCGGCGGCCGACAAGCGCGGCAAGCTCGCACCGATCGTGTCGCCTGACGGCAACGGCGGCTCGCTGACGATCCGGCAGGACACGCGGATCTACGCCGGCCTGTTCGACGGCGACGAGCGCGCCACGCTCGAACTGGCACCGGACCGCTTCGCCTACGTGCACGTCGCACGCGGCAGCGTGACGGTCAACGGCGTGACGTTCGGCGAAGGCGACGGCGCCCGCATCCGCGGCGAACAGGCGCTGACGTTCGCCGATGGCAAGGATGCCGAAGTGCTGGTATTCGACCTGCGTCCGGTCGAAGTGACGGCCGAGTGGGCATAACGCCCGTTCGGACAACCTGGCCCCGCTGAATGCGGGGCCTTCTTAATCGGAGATTCGCAACATGGCCAAGGTACTCGTCCTTTATTACTCGTCCTACGGGCACGTCGAAACGATGGCGCAGCACGTCGCGGAAGGCGCGCAATCGGTGCCCGGCGTCGAGGTCACGCTCAAGCGTGTGCCGGAAACCATTCCCGTCGACCAGGCGAAGGCAGCCGGCGTGAAGGTCGACCAGGCTGCACCGGTCGCCACGATCGACGAACTCGCGAACTACGACGCCATCATCTTCGGCACGCCGACCCGCTTCGGCAACATGGCCGGCCAGATGCGCACGTTCCTCGACCAGACCGGCGGCCTGTGGATGAAGGGTGCGCTCGTCGGCAAGATCGGCAGCGTGTTCGCATCGACCGGCACGCAACACGGCGGCCAGGAAACGACGATCACGTCGTTCCACACGACGCTGCTGCATCACGGCATGGTGATCGTGGGCGTGCCGTACGCGTGCAGCGGGCTCGTCAACATGAACGAAATCACGGGCGGCACGCCGTATGGCGCGACCACGCTCGCAGGCGCGGACGGCAGCCGTCAGCCGAGCGCGAACGAACTCGATATCGCCCGTTACCAGGGCAAGCACGTCGCGGAACTCGCGGCCAAGCTCGCGTCGTAACGCGGCATGCCGCCGGCCCCGGGGAAACCCGGAGCGGCGGCGCGTCCGGCCTGCGCGGGACGCGGATAAACGAACGGCGCCGGTCGAACCGGCGCCGTTTTTCTTGCGCGACCGCTAACCGTTACTGGCCCGAAGCCGGTGCGGCCGGCGCCGCCTTCGTGGCGGGCGCCTTCTGCACCGCGTTTTGCGGATAGTTGCTCTGGTCGTTGGTCAGCCGGTAGCCGGTGCCCGTGCCGATCGCCTTCAGGTCCTTCGCGTGGCGCGCGCGGGCTGCCTTGCGGGCCGCCTTCTTCTGCGCCTTGTCGAGCTGCTTCTGCGTCGGTGCGGACGCCGGATCCTGCGCGTATGCCGCCGGCGCGGCGGTCAACAGCAGACCGAACGACGCCGTTACTGCCACTGCCACCGAAACCACGCGAGACTTCGTCATGGCCGGATCTCCTTGTCGATTGTTGATTGTGGGTCGAACGCCGGCACGCACGCCATGGACGTCGGCGTGCGACGACGGCGCCGATGCAACGTTAGCCGATCACTGCGCAAATGTCCGTGCGGGTTCCCGAATTCTCCCGATAACGGCTGCGATACATGCGCGGCCGGCGCCCGGCCGGCCGAGGCCGCGCGTGCGCCATCAGGGAAACCGATAGCGTCGCGCGCCGCTGGCTGCTCACAGCCAGCGCGACAGCATCGGCAGCAGGATCGGCACGACGAATGCCGTCAGCACGCCGTTCAGCCCCATCCCGAGCCCCGCGAACGCGCCGGCCTCCTCGCTGACCTGGAACGCGCGC
Organism: Burkholderia sp. JKS000303; assembly: GCF_002563755.1. Classification (NCBI taxonomy): domain Bacteria; kingdom Pseudomonadati; phylum Pseudomonadota; class Betaproteobacteria; order Burkholderiales; family Burkholderiaceae; genus Burkholderia; species Burkholderia sp. JKS000303. The sequence goes on along the minus strand of NZ_PDBZ01000002.1, from coordinate 119,806 downwards.
GCGGTGCCGATCCCGTGCGACGCGACGCCGAGCGCGAAGCCGCGCACGGCCGGCTCCTCGATGCGCAGCGCGTTGAGAATCCCGCGCGCGCACACCGCGCCGAAGATCCCGGTCGAGATCACCAGCACCGCGGTCAGCGACGGAATTCCGCCGATCTCCTGCGCGACGGCCATCGCGATCGGCGTGGTCGCCGATTTCGGCGCGAGCGACGCGATCGTCTGGTGCGACGCACCGAACAGCGCGGCGATGCCGACCGCCGATGCGATCGCGGTCAGCGAGCCCGCGAGCAGGCCGACGAGCAGCGGCACCGCCGCGCGGCGCAGCTTCGACCACTGGCGGTAGAGCGGCAACGCGAGCGCGACGGTCGCCGGGCCGAGCAGGAAATGCACGAACTGCGCGCCTTCGAAATACGTCGGATACGGCGTATGCGTGAGCATCAGCAACCCGACGATCAGCGCGACCGCGATCAGCACCGGATTCGCGAGCGGATTGAAGCGCGCGCGGGCATAGACGGCCTGCGCGACGAGATACGCGATCAGCGTGATGGTCAGGCCGAGCAGCGGCGTCGCGGCGAGATAGACCCAGATCGCGCCGAGTTTCGGGAAGGCCGTCATTGCGTGCCCTCCGCCGCGGCATCCGCGCGCCGCTGGCGCCGCAGCAACGCGCGCGTGACGAGCGCGGTCACGGCGATCGCGAGCGACGTGCTCACCGCGAGCGCGACGACGACCGCGAGCGCATCGCCGCGCACGCGATCGGCCGACACCATGATGCCGACGCCGGCCGGCACGAACAGCAGCGACAGATGGCGCAGCAGCTCGAGCGCGGTCGGCTCGATCGCGTCGGCCACCTGCGGGCGCAGCATCACGAAGCCGAACAGCAGCAGCATGCCGATGACGGGGCCCGGCACCGGCAGGCCGAACAGATAGGACACCCCTTCCCCGAGACACTGGAAGGTCAGCAAGACCGCGAACGCCTGCAACATGAACCGCTTCTCCCGAACGTGGCCGCGCGGATCGTGCGGCCGCGCGGCCGATGGGCCGGCGGCGTGCGACGCCGGCGTGGACGATACGCGCGATCGTACCAACAATGGATACGCCGCGGAACCGCGGCGGCGGCGCGCAACGGCCGACCGACCGCCGGCCGCGCGCAGCCACTATCATCATGCACTTTCGGCCAGCGGCGCTTCGACCTCGACCCGCAGCCGGCCCGCGAGCCAGGGAGTTTTTCGATGATCACCGTGCAGGAACTGCTGGATACCCCGTCGCTGGGACTGAAGGTCATCGCGGGCGCCGCCGGTACGCACCGGCTGATCACGTGGGCGCACGCGGTCGACCTGCCCGACCCGTGGCGCTGGGTCAGCGCCGGCAATCTGGTGATGACGACGGGCGGCGGCATGCCGCACGCGCCGAAGGACCAGGTCGCGTGGCTCGAACGCATCGCGCAGACGAATGCGAGCGCCCTCGTCGTCGCGCCGCAGGCCGACGCGCCGAAGCTGTCGCGCAAGATGCTGAATGCGGCGGACCAGTTGATGTTCCCGGTGCTCCAGGCCAGCTTCGAGCTGGAATTCGTCACGCTGTCGCGTCACGTGATCGAAAGCGTGCTGCGCGCGCAGCGGGACAGCTTCAAGGCGAGCGAACGGCTGTTCCAGACCTACGCGGAAGCCATGCGCCAGGAGGCCGATTTTCCCGGCCGGCTCGCGATCCTCGCCGCCGCCCATGGGCTGACGCTGCGCATCGAGGATACGGCGAGCGGCGCCCTGCTCGTCACGTCCGCGAAGACGGCGGCGGCGGCCACTGCTGATGCTGATGCCGATACGCGGCATGTCGAGCGCATTGCGCTGGGCGGCCGGGTGCGCGCGCATCTCGTCATCCGGCGCGCAGGACGCACCGCGCCGGAAGACCCGCTGTTCGTGCGCTCGCTGGTCGGCCTGCTCGGCGTCGAGCTCGAGCGCCTGATGATCACGCGTGACGCGCAGCGCGACGAGGGCGCGGCGCTGCTGCGCAGCCTGCTGGAAAACGAAACCGATTTTGCGTTCGTGCGGCCGATGCTGGAGCGGCGCGGCCTGACCGGCACGTTCGTGTGCCTGTCGATCCGGCCGGGTGGCGCGGGCCACTGGACGCCCGGCGACGTGCATCACGCGCCCGGACTGCAGGACAAGACCCCGCTGCTGCTCGAAGACGACGGGCTGCTCGCGCTCGCACCGGATCGCCGTGACACGATCGACGCGCTGCTGCGCAATCTCGGCGACGGCACGGCGATCGGCGTCAGCGGGCCGATCGCGGTCGCGACCGGGTTCCGCGAAAGCGTGCGGCAGGCGCGCCTCGCGATGACGCAGGCGCTCGAGCTGGAGACCGACGTGCTGCGCTACGGCGACGTCGACACGGGGCTCATCATGGCGCCGAAGTCGCTGGCCGAAGCGCGTGCGCTGGTCGGGCGCTATCTCGGGCCGCTGATCGAGCACGACCGGCTGCACGACACGTCGCTGCTCGCGACGCTGATGAGGTTCCTTGAAAACGACGGCAACTGGAAGGCGACCGCGTACGACCTCGGCATCCATCGCCAGACGCTCGTGTACCGGCTCAAGCTCGTCGAGCAGCTGACGGGCCTCAAGCCGACGACCACCAACGGCACCGCGCGGTTCTGGATCGCGCTGCTCGCCGGCAAGAACGCGCAACTGTTCCCCGCTCGGACCTTGCGCGGCTGACAGGCCGTCCCGCGCCGCCTTCCGCGCGGCGCGCGGCCTGCGCCGGCCGTCGCCGGCTTCATACATTTGTACGAACCGACGCCGCCGCGCTGGGATTTTTTGCATAGGCAGCCGTCGGCCGCTTGCCTAGTATCCGTCCGGACAACGACACGAAAACAGGTCAGACGGAGACAAGCAATGCCCATTCAGACGGAACACGACCCGCGCCTGAAACGCGCACTCAAGACCCGGCACATCAGCATGCTGGCCCTCGGCGGCGTGATCGGCGCCGGCCTGTTCGTCGGTTCGAGCGCGGTGATCGCGTCGACCGGGCCGGCGGCCTTCATCACCTACGGCATTACCGGCGTGATCGTCGGGCTGATCATGCGCATGCTCGGCGAGATGGCCGCCGCGCACCCGATGAAGGGCTCGTTCGTCGACTACGCGCGAATGGCGTACGGCGACCTCGCCGGCTTCTCGACCGGCTGGCTGTACTGGTATTTCTGGGTGATCGTGGTCGGCTTCGAAGCGGTGGTCGGCGGCCAGATCATCAACGGCTGGCTGCCGCAGTTGCCGGTCTGGGCGATCTCGCTCGGGCTGATGATCGTGATGACCTCGGTCAACCAGTTGTCGGTCAACTCGTTCGGCGAGGCCGAATACTGGTTCGCCGGCATCAAGGTCGCGGCGATCGTCGTGTTCCTCGTGATCGCCGGTGCGTACGTGTTCCGGCTCTGGCCGGGCTCCACCGCGCGCTTCTCGAACCTGACCGCGCACGGCGGCTTCCTGCCGCACGGCACGCTGACGCTGTTCTCGGGCGTCGTGTCGGTGATCTTCTCGATGACGGGCGTCGAAGTCGCGACCATCGCGGCCGCCGAATCCGATCATCCCGCCCGCAACATCCGCCGCGCCGTCAACACGGTGATGGCGCGCATCCTCGTGTTCTTCGTGCTGTCGACCTTCTTCATCGTCGTCGCGCAGCCGTGGACCGACATCGTGCCGGGCAAGTCGCCGTTCGTCGCGACGCTCGAGAAGATCGGCATCCCGGGCGCGGCGACCATGCTGACGGCCGTGATCCTGGTGGCCGTGCTGTCGGTGCTCAATGCGGGGCTGTACACGTCGTCGCGGCTGCTGTTCGTGCTGAGCACGAACCACGAGGCGCCGAAGTGGCTGTCGAAGACCAGCAGCCGCGGCGTGCCGCGCCTGGGCGTGCTGGCGTCGACGCTGGTCGGCTACGGCTGCGTCGTGATCGCCGCGCTCTGGCCGGACACCGTGTTCCAGCTCCTGCTGAATTCGTCGGGCGCCGTGTTTCTGTTCGTCTACCTGATGATCTGCCTGTCGCAACTGAAGCTGCGCAAGCGCTGGGAACGCGAAGGCACGCTCAAGTTCCGGATGTGGCTGCACCCGTGGCTGCCGCTCGCCGTGACCTGCTCGATCGTCGCCGTGCTCGCGAGCATGGCGCTCGATCCGGCGACGCGGCTCAGCCTCGTGCAGTGCCTGATCGCGATCGCCGTCATCGTCGTCACGTACGGCGTATTGAAACTGGTCCGCGCGGGTCGCCCGCAGCCGGCCGCACATACCCGCCCCGTCGGCGAATGACGGCGCGCGGCTCCATTCAAACCGGAACACGCACATGCAAGCTGAAGTTGAATTGATGAAACTGCCGCTCAAGCCGCTGTGGCACCAGGCCGCCCCTGCGCGCGGCGCGCTGGCCGGTCAGGTCGATGCGGACGTCGTGATCGTCGGCGCCGGGTATACCGCGCTGTGGACGGCGTACTACCTGCTGAAGGCGCAGCCTTCGCTGCGCGTCGCGCTGGTCGAGCGCGAGGTGGTCGGTTTCGGGGCGTCGGGGCGCAACGGCGGATGGGCGTCGGCGATCTTCCCGATCTCGCTGTCGCGCGTCGCGCAGATGTACTCGCACGACGACGCGCTGCGGCTGCAGGCCGCGATGAACGAAACGGTCGACGAGATCGGCCGCATCCTCGCGCGGGAAGGCATCGACGCCGACTACCAGAAAGAAGGCTTCGTGTCGCTGGCGCGCAGCACCGCGCAACTGTCGCGCGTCGCGGCGGCCGTCGATGCATCCGCACGGTTCGGGCTGCCGGATCAGTGGCGCGCGCTCGATGCGGCGCAGGCAAAAGCACGCATCGGCGCGCGCGGCGTGCTCGGCGCGCTGTACACCGAGCATTGCGCATTGATCCATCCCGGCAAGCTCGTGCATGCGCTCGCACGGCTCGTGGAAAGCCTCGGCGCGCGCATCTACGAGCACTCGGAAGTCACGGCCATCGGGTCGGGCTTCGTGCGCACCGCCGCGGGGAGCGTCGCGGCCGAAACGGTTGTGCGCGCAACTGAAGCGTTTTCGTGCCAGCAATCCGACCATCGCCGCTCGGTGATTCCGCTCTACTCGCTGGTACTGGCGACCGAACCACTGCCGCTCGCGCTGCGGCAGTCGCTGCAACTCGATCACCGGCTCGCGTTCAACGACATGCGACACCTGCGCGTGTACGGGCAAGTCACCGCAGAAGGCCGGCTCGTGTTCGGCGGCCGCGGCGCGCCGTATCAGTGGGGGTCGCGAATGTCGGACGGCGACGACCAGATCGGCAATGCGCACGCCAAGATCCACGCGTCGATGGTCGAGTTCTTCCCGGAACTGGCCGATGCTGCCATCACGCACCGCTGGGGCGGCGCACTCGGCGTGTCGCGCGACTGGTGCCCGACCGTCAGCATGGATACGCGCTCGCGCATCGCGTGGGCCGGCAACTACGTCGGCGACGGCGTGGCGACCAGCAACCTCGCCGGACGGATTCTGCGCAACCTGATTCTCGACGTCGACGAGCCGATCAACCGGCTGCCGCTCGTGAATCATACGTCGCCGGCCTGGGAGCCCGAGCCGTTGCGCTGGCTCGGCATCAACAGCGGTCTTTTCGCGGCAGGGTTCAGCGACGCCGAAGAGAAGCTGACCCGTCAACCCTCGCGCACGGCTCGGCTTCTCGAGAAGCTGACCGGCGCCCATTGAACAGGAGCATCCGATGAAACCCTTCACCATCGTCAAGGCGAGCCAGGCCGCCAACGCCACGCTCGCGGCCGCCGGCCAGCGCGCCGGCGCCGATCGCGGCGATCCGCAAATCGCGATTCAGCGCCTCGCGCCCGACGCGGTCGGCAATCTGGGCATCTGGGAATGCCAGCCGGGCGGCTGGCCGGTCGTCGATCGGCCCGACACCGAGTTCACGTACATCCTGTCGGGCCGCGCGAACCTGACCGACGAGGCGAGCGGCGACGTGGTCGAGATCGGCGCGGGCGATCTGGTGATCCTGCCGCCGGGCTGGACGGGGCGGTGGGACGTCATCGAGACGGTGCGCAAGGTGTATGCAATTTACTGAATCGGCTGACAGGCGCGGCGCGTTGCAACGACAGCCGCGTCCCGTACGCTTGCGCTCCCCTGCCTCAGGTCGCGCGCAACCGCGCGTATCGGCGCGCCGCGACAAATATTTTCTTTAGGGAAGGGACACTTAATCTCGCTTGTCGGGCTGCTTCGCCATGCCAAACAATGGCACTCACGTTGCGGCGTCGCCGCACGTGACGAACCCGTGCCGGCCCCTCGATCCCTGCCATCCCGGCAATCGAAGGGCGGCGCGCCGACCTGGGAGATTCACATGTTCTATCTGCAGATCACGCTCCGGATCGCAGCGGCAAACCGCGCGGCCGCCGCCCGCGTCTATCACGCATACAAGGCGCCGTTCCTCAACACGATCGCGGGTGCCCGGTCGAAGGAACTGCTGGTGCGTGACGAAGACGTGCAGGTCCTGCACGGGTTCGACAGCGAGGCCAACGCGCTCGGCTACCTGTCGAGCGACCTGTTCGAAACCGATGTGGTCGGCGCGCTCAAGCCGCTGCTCGACGCCGCGCCCGACGTGCGCGTCTATCAGGTCGCATAACGCGACGCAACGAACCGGACGCGCCGCCGCGAGCGGTTTCGGCCAGCCGGAACGGCCTGCGCGGCGCACGACCCAAGCATGATAGTCAACGCAGATTTTTCGCGCCGCGCCGCCATTCGCGCCGACGAATACCAATGGATTGCGTCCCCGCAAGCAGGCGTCGAACGCGTGATGCTGGACCGGACCGGCGGCGAACAGGCACGCGCGACGAGCGTCGTGCGCTATGCGCGCGGCGCAAGCTTCGCCCATCACGCGCATCCCGAAGGCGAGGAGATCCTGGTGCTGTCCGGCGTCTTTTCGGAAGACGACCAACACTATCCAGCCGGCTGGTACCTGCGCAATCCGCCCGGCTCGTCGCATCGGCCGTCCAGCCCCGGCGGCGCCGTCATCTTCGTCAAGCTGCGGCAAATGGCGTCGCACGACCGCGCGCGGATTCGCGTGGATACGCGCGCGCCGTCGTCATGGCATCGCTCGGACGATCGACACGTGTGCCCGCTGTTCGCCAGCGCCGTCGAAACGGTCACGCTGCAGCGCTTGCGGCCCGGCGAACCGCTGTTCCGCGCCCGCGCCCTCGCCGCGCATGGCACCGAACTGTTCGTGCTGGCCGGCGCACTCGCCGAGGATCGACGCATGCACGTGCGCGGCGCATGGATGCGGCTCCCGGCCGGCGATTATCCGGACCTCGTCGCCGGCGCAACCGGTGCAACCGTCTACCTGAAGACGGGCCATCTGGCCCGTCTCGAACCGGGAGCCTAGCCATGCCGGCACCACGCATCGCGATCGTCGGCGCGGGACTGAGCGGACTCTACGCCGCGCTCCTGCTCCAGCAACGCGGGATCCGCGACTTCCTGCTGTTCGAGTCGCGCGACACGCCCGGCGGGCGCATCGCGTCCGTCGCGTCGCCTGCTCCACTCAACGGCCAACCGGCACACCAAGCGCGTCACGCCGACCGGTTCGACCTCGGCGCGACATGGTTCTGGCCCGACGTTCAACCACAGCTCGACGCACTCATCCGGGAACTCGGCATTACGTCGTTCGAACAACCGGGCGCCGGCGACACGCTCGTCGAGCGATCGCGCCACGACGCACCGCTCCGGATCCGCGGCTACACGAATGCCCCTGCGTCGATGCGGCTCGTCGGCGGCATGTCGGCACTGATCGATGCGCTGGCCGAGCGACTCGACGCAACGCGCATCGTGACCGGCGAAACGGTACGGCGGCTACGCTGCACCGAGACCGGCGTCGATGTCGACAGCGAAGACGTCACCGGCCGCGCGACGACGACGCACGTCGCGCACGTGCTGCTGGCCGTGCCGCCGCGCCTGGCCGAAGAACGCATCGGATTCGCGCCGGCGCTGCCCGCGCCCCTCGCGCGGCAGTGGCGGCACACCGCGACCTGGATGGCGCCGCACGCGAAGTACGTCGCGCTCTATCGCACGCCGTTCTGGCGCGAGCACGGCCTGTCCGGCGAAGCGCGCAGCGCATGCGGCCCGCTCGGCGAGATCCACGACGCATCGACGCTGGGCGGCGCCGCCGCGCTGTTCGGCTTCTTCGGCATCCCGGCGAGCGTTCGGGCACGCTTGCCGGACGACGTGTTGCGGACGCATTGCCGCACGCAGCTGGCACGCCTGTTCGGCTCCCGGGCCGCGACCCCGGAAGCCGATTTCATCAAGGACTGGTCGCGCGACGCTCATACCGCGACACCCGACGATCTCGACGGCAACGCGGGGCACCCGACGCCCGCGTCGCCCGGTGTGCCGTCCGGTCCGTGGCACCCGCGCCTGATCGGCATCGCCAGCGAATGGTCCCGGGCGTTTCCGGGCTACGTCGCCGGCGCCATCGACGCCGCCGCGCACGGGATCCGGCTGCTGGAATCGTTCGGCGTTCGCGCAACCGGTCCCGACGACACACGTTTTCTTCCCGTCACCCCCCACCTGGACCCCGCATCATGAACCGGACCACCTACCGCGCGATGCGGATCAGCCGCCCCGGCGTTCTCGAACTGGTCGAACGTGCCATCCCGGCCCCGGGGCCCGGACACGTGCTGATCGCCGTCGACGCATGCGGCATCTGCGGCGCCGATGCGCGCGACATCGAGCATGTCGACGCGGGCGCCGCCGGGTCGCGCGTACCGGGCCACGAAGTCGTCGGCCGCATCGCCGCGCTCGGCCCCGACGTGCCGCCGCTCTGGACGGTCGGTCAACGTGTCGGCGTGGGCCGGCTCGGCGGCCACTGCAACGCTTGCGCGTCCTGCCGGCAAGGCCACTTCCCGCTGTGCGAGAACCAGCCGGTCGTCGGCGCGACCTGCGACGGCGGCTATGCGGAAATGATGCTCGCGCGCAGCACCGGCCTGGTGTCGATTCCCGACGCGCTGCGCGCCGAGGAAGCCGCGCCGATCCTCTGCGCCGGCATCGCCACGTTCAATGCGCTCAGGAAGTGCGGCGCCGAGGCCGGCGACGTCGTCGCGATCCTCGGCATCGGCGGGCTCGGGCACATGGCCGTGCAATACGCGCGCCGGATGGGATTCAACGTCGTCGCCATCGGTCGCGGCAGCGACATCGCCGCGGATGCGATCTCGCTCGGCGCGCATGTCTACCTCGACAGCAACGACGAAGACGCCGCGGCCCGGCTGCGGCAGCTCGGCGGCGCGCGTGCGATCGTTTCGACCGTCGACCACGCCGACACCGTGTCGCGCGTGCTGGCCGGACTGTCGCCGCAGGGCCGTCTGGTGCTGCTCGGCGCGGGCAAGGATCCGCTGCCCGTGTCGATGGGGCATCTGGTCGGCGGCGAGCGCAGCATCGCGGGCTCCCTCACGGGAACGCCCTGTGAGAGCGAGAAGGTGCTCGGCTTCAGCGTGCTGTCCGGCGCCCGCCCGATGATCGAAACGATGCCGCTCGAGCAGGCGAACGACGCATACCAGCGGATGCGCTCCGGCGACGTCAGGTTCCGCATGGTGCTTTCGATGGCGCGCTCGGATAACCCGGCCGTGTGACGCGTCACGCGGCGTCCTGGCCGGTTCCGATGCCCGCATCGCGGGCGAGCGCGAGAAAGCCCGCGATGTAGTTGATGTCTTCCTCGCCACGCCGGACGCCGAGATTGATGTGCTTGCGGATGCCCGCCGGCCCGAGCCGCACCGTGCGCACCGGAAGGTGCGCGCCCTCCTCGACGACCAGCCAGTCCGGCAGCACCGCCACGCCGCGTTGCCCGGCGACGAGTTGCAGCATCAGGTCGGTCTGTTCCGCCGTGCGGTGAAATTTCGGGCGGCAGTGCCCGGGCACGAGAAAGCGTGTGTAGATGTCGAGCCGCTCCTTGCTCACCGGAACCGTGATCAGCTCTTCGTCGAGCAGGTCGCGCGGCCGCGCGAACTCGCGCGCCGCCAGCGGATGCTCGTCATGCACGACCAGCACCAGCTCGTAGTCGACGATCGGCACGAACACGAGCTCCGGCAGGTCGACCGGGTCGGGGGTGATGAGCAGGTCGATCTCGAAGCCGAGCAGCGCGGCCACGCCGTCGAAACGGAATGCCGTGCGGACGTCGTAATCCACATCCGGCCATGCGGCGAGATACTGCGACGTCAATCGCGTCAGCCATTTCTGGCACGGATGGCACTCCATCCCGACACGCAGCGCGCCGCGGCGCCCTTCGGCGAAATCGACGAGCGTGCGCTCGGCATGCTCGATCTGCGGCAGCACGCGCTGGGCCAGCGACAGCAGATACTCGCCGGCCTGCGTGAACCGCAAGCCGCGCCCGTTCTTCGTCCACAGCTTGACGCCGTGCCGCTCCTCGAACTTGCGGACCATGTGCGACAGCGCCGATTGCGTCACGTTCAGCCGCTCCGCCGCAGCCGTCACACTGCCCAGGCGCTCGACTTCCATCAGGATCGACAGGTACTGGAGGTCTAGCATGAGCGCGCTCCGTTCGTCATGCGCGACCGTGTCATGCGGCGCTCCCGGCATCGCGCGCGGCGCGCGACGTCCACGCGAACGCCGCCAGCCCGAACACCGGCCCCGGCACCAGCAGCCAGGTCGCATCGAGCCCGACGCGTTCGAGCAGCAGCGTCGTCGCGGCGATCGACACGACCGTGACCGCGAAGCCGATCGAGTTCTGGATCGCGAGCGCACCCCCGACCAGCACCGGCGGGCACGCGTTCGCCGCCAGCGCCGAGAATTGCGGCGAGTCCGCGATGACCGATGCGCCCCATACGATCAGCAGGATCGCGATGGCCGCCGGCGGCAGAATCCGCCACGTCGCCGCGAACGTCACCGCGCAGAGCCCGGACAAGGCCAGCGCACCGACGGCGACTTTCGCGCTGCCGATACGCCGCGACAGGCTGCCGCCGATCAGCGAGCCGAGCGCGCCGACACCGATGACGCCGAACGCGATGCCGGAAACGCCGGCGTGTGCGAGCTGCGTTGCGATCGACGTGCGTGCGACCAGCTGCGGCACGATCGTCCAGAACGTGTAGAGCTCCCACATGTGGCCGAAATAGCCGAACGTCGCGGCGCGAAACGCGCGGATCCGGAAGGCGTGCACGACCGGCGGCGGCCGCGAGCCCGGTGCCGCGCGCCCGTCCGCCGGCCGCTTGCGCATGTGCGCATGCGGCCCGTCGCCGAGCGCGGCGATCACGCATGCCCCGGTCAGCGCGAGAACGGACGACGCGGTGATCACCCATTGCCACGACAGGCCGGTGCCGACGACGCGCATCGCGTGCGGCAGCGCGGTGCCGAGCGTGAGCATCGCGACCAGTTGCGCGAGTGCGGGGCCGGCCCGGTCGGGCACCCAGCCGACCATCAGCTTCATGCCCATCGGGTAGATTCCCGCGAGGCAGACGCCGACGCCGAATCGAAACACCGCGCCCGCAACCAGCCCGCCGGACAACCACGCGAAGCACACGTTGAACACCGCGCCGGCGATCGCGCTGCACACGAAGATCCGGCTCGCCGGAAAGCGGTCGGCCGCCCCGCTCAGCGCGATCGTCAACGTACCGAGGATGAAACCGAGCTGGACGGCGTTGGTCAGCCAGCCGATATCGGCCGCGCTCGCATGCCATACACGCATCAGGTCCGCCGCCGCGCTGTTCGCGCTGAACCAGAGCGCCGTGCCGAACAGTTGCGCGATCGAAATCGCGGCCACCGGCCCGATCGCACCGACGAGCCGCCTGTGCAACGCGACGCGCGCCACCATGTCACCAGAATTCATTCGACTTCCTCAACCGCGTACCGGGCCGTGTCCGGCGGCACGAATGCGCCACCCGACAATTGATCAGTAAAACTATTTAAATGGAATGGGCCGGCGCCGGTCGCGAAGCCGGCGCCAGCGCCGGCACGCGCGTCATGCGCCGGCCAGCTGCCCGAGCCAGCGCGCGTCTCTCGGCGACGGGCGGCGATGCAGCCGTTCGTCAAGCAGCGCGCGCGCCTTCGCCACGTTGCCGCTTCTCATCCACGCGACCAGCAGCGTGTCCTGCACGATCTCGCGTTGCGCGCCGCTGCCGCCGATGCGGACGACCTCACGCGCGACCGGTTCAAGTATCTCCGCGCAGCGCGCGGGATCGTCTTCCGCGAAGGCGAGCGCGGCCCGGCAGATCGCCGGAACGACGGGGCCGGCCGGCAGCTTCGCCGCGTCGACGAGCGCGGTCAGTGCGTCCACGCGCTGCCCGAGCGCCGCGTTGTCGCCCGTGGCCGCGGCAATCAGCGCCATGTGCACGTCCGCAAACGGGAAGCCGGCCTGCGTGAAATAGCCCGACGCATAGCGCGCCGCGTCGTCCCACATCCCGTCCGGCACCGCGTGGCCGTACGCCTGCATGCGCCACAGGAACGACGCCGTATCGCTGACCACGTTGATCGGCACGCCCAGCGACGCCGACGGCGCGACGTGCGCGTTGTAGATCGACAGTGCATGGCCGGTATCGCCGCGCTCCAGCGCGATCAGCGCGGCATGCCACGCGATGTGGCTGTGGAGCACGCCGCTGCGATCGTATTCGGGCAGCCAGCCGTCGATCATCGCTTGCGCGTCGTCGTTCGCGCCGGATTCGTACAGCACGTGCGCGACCGCATGCGCGGCATTCACGTTGTGGCGCCGCAGTTCGAGCGCGCGCTCGGTCAGCGCGCGGCCGAGCCGGACATCGCCGTTCTCGCCATGCGCCCAGCCGCGATAGGTGAGAAACCACCAGTCGTTCGCATCGAAGTGGCGCGCATGGCGTTCGCACAGATCCACGCGCGCCTGGTCGTGGTCGGCCATCCCGGAGAACGCGAACAGCCCGAACGCGCCGAGCGGCAGCGACAGGATCACGATGTCGCGCGGCCACCGGTCGGCATGCGCGAGCGCACCGGCCAGCGCCTTCGCCGACTGGCCGTTGATCGCGAGCGACAGGACCGCGACATGGCTGCGTTCACGCTCGGTGCCGTTGCACTCGACCCGTTCGAGCGCCGTGGCGATCTTCGCGCGCGCGTCCGTCGCTTCCGCGCGGATCGCATGCAGGCGCGCCCGCGCCGCATAGGCAAGCGCGAAGTCGGGATCGGCCGCGATCGCCGCATCGAGCGTTTCCGCGGCGCCCGGCCACAGCGACAGCAGCAGATCAATGCCCGCACGATAGCGCTCGGCCGCGAGGTCGGAAGTCGTCGAAAGGGGCAGGCTGTAGCGGTCGTGACGGGCCATGAAGCAGATTACTCCGGTGGAATGCGGGGGCGCCGCGTGGCGGCGATACGGGGTCGCCGATCGCGCGGCGGAAAAGGAACCACGGCCATTAGAGCAATTTTCCCGGTGTCTGTATTTCGATTGATTGCCACCGGATATAGAATATCTGCCAATCGGAGGACAACCATGACGTGGGAGACGATCGAACCGCCGGCCGGCGTGACGCCGCCCGCGCCGCTGAAGGTCCGCGCGCAGGCCATCCCGCCGCGGCACGGCTTTCCCGAGCATGCGCATCGCTGGCACCAGATGGTCTACGCGATTGCCGGCGCGCTCACGGTGATCGTCGAAGGCAAGTCGTTCGTCATTTCGCCGGAACAGGCGGTGTGGCTGCCCAGCGGACTGCGCCATCGCGTCGGCTCGCTGCTCGGCGCCGAATTCCGCAGCCTGTGGATCGCGGAAGCGATCGGACACGCGCTGCCGACCGCGAACCCGACCGTGTTCGCGGTGTCCCCGCTGCTGAAGGCGCTCGTCATCGAGGCCACCGCGATCGACGGCCAGCCCGATCGCGACGGCTATGCGGGCCGCATCACCCATCTGATCCTCGACCAGTTGCGCCGCGCGCCGACGCTGCCGGCGGCATTGCCGTGGCCGCAGGGCGGCGCGCTCGCCACCCTGTGCGAAGCGCTCTACACCGACCCGGCCGACCCGCGCGGGCCCGAGGAATGGGGGCGGATGCTCGGCATGTCGGCGCGGACGCTGGCGCGCCGCTTCGTGGCCGAGACGGGCATGAGCCTGCGCACCTGGCGGCGGCGCATGCGGCTCTTTCGCGCGATCGAACTGCTCGGCGGCGGCCTCGGCGTCACGCGCACCGCGATGGAGCTCGGCTACGGCTCGACGTCCGCGTTCGTGTACGCGTTTCGCCTCGAGCTCGGCAGCAGCCCGCAGGCCTATATGCGCGGCCGCGCAGACGAAGCCGGCGCGCAGGGGCCGCTGCTGTCGACGGCACCCGCCGACGCGCCGGAACACGGCTGACGCGGGCCCGGCGCGCCGCTACCTCGCGGCCTGCGCGAGCAGCCAGTCGCGAAACGCCACGAGCTTCGTCATGCTCGCGCACTCGGGGCGGTACACGACGTAATACGCGAGCGGCGACGCGAAATCGATGTCGGGAAACAACCGCACGAGACGCCCCGCCGCAAGATCGTCGCGCGCCATCACGCTGCGCGCGAGCGCGACGCCGTGCCCGTCGATCGCCGCCTGCAGCACGGCCGCCGAGTTGTTGATCTGCATGCCGCGCGACACGTCGACGCCCTGCACGCCTGCGCGCTGCAGCCACGTGTCCCACGCGGGAAAGCCGGTCTGGCTGTCCATCGACAGATCGTGGATCAGCGTTTCCCGCGCGAGGTCGGCCGGCCGCTGCAAGCGGCGCCGCTCGGCCGCCAGCTTCGGCGAACACACCGGATAGACCTCCTCGTCCATCAGCTTGTCGGCCGCCAGCCCCGCCCACTGCCCGGTGCCGTAGCGCACGCCGATGTCGATCCGCTGCGCGACGAAATCCACCGGCTTCAGGTTGGTGTCGAGCCGCACGTCGGTGTCGGGCCACGCGGCCTGGAAGCTCTCGATGCGCGGCAACAGCCATTTCGCGGCGAAGGCCGGACTGACGGCAACCGTCAGCACGCCGCTCGCCGAGCCCTCCTTCAGCAATTCCAGCCCCAGCGTGAGCGTGTCGAAGCCGGTCCGGATGTGCGGCAACGCGCGCTCGGCGGCATCGGTCGGCACGAGCCGGATGCGTCCGCTGGTGCCGCGATGGAACAGCGGCGTGCCGAGCCACTCCTCCAGCGTGCGCACGAGCTGGCCGACCGCCGCCGGCGTGACGTGCAGTTCGGCGGCCGCCGCGGAAAAGCTCTGATGGCGCGCACTCGCTTCGAATGCACGCAGCGCGTTCAGATGGACCGGTGTTTTCATGACGTCATCGAAGTAAAGATTTTCTTTCGTTGCCGAACACTTTATCTCGTTTGTCGCGAGAACTGAATCGGCGAAAAATCCGCATCAGATCGAAGGTTAGCGTGATTCCTGCACAACGGGCCACACATACCGCGCGGCATCGGGACAGATGGTTTTTCTATCAGCCTGCCGCCTCCGGTCGCACAGCATGGCGCGTGCGGCAAACTCCCTCGCCGCGCGCCGCCCTTCTTCAATCAATACCTGTCGCGGGACAGGTGGAAGCGGAGATTTTCAACATGAGCAACGCATTCAACGGCAGGAAGCTGCTGGTCGTCGGCGGCACCAGCGGAATGGGGCTGCAGACGGCACGGACGATCGTCGCCGCGGGCGGCCGCGCGGTGATCGTCGGCCATCGACCGGACAAGACCGAGGAAGCGCGCAAGGAACTGGCGTCGCTCGGCGAGGCCCACGCGCTGACCGCGGACCTGTCCGACGACGCCGACCTCGCCGCGCTGCTCGAACGGATCGACGCGGAGCATGCGGACGTCGACCTGCTCGTCAACGCGGCCGGCGTGTTCTTCCCGAAGCCATTCCTCGAGCATCGGGAAGCCGACTACGACCAGTACATGAAGCTGAACAAGGCGACCTTCTTCATCACGCAAAAGGTCGCGGCCAACCTGGTCGCGCAAGGGCGCCCCGGCGCGATCGTCAACATCGGTTCGATGTGGGCGAAGCAGGCGATCGCCGCGACGCCGTCGTCCGCGTATTCGATGGCGAAGGCCGGCCTTCATTCGCTGACGCAGCACCTCGCGATGGAACTAGCACCGAAGGGTATCCGCGTCAACGCGGTGTCGCCGGCGGTGGTGCAGACGCCGATCTACGAAGGCTTCATCCCGAAGGCCGACGTGCACGCAGCGCTGCAGGGCTTCAACGGCTTCCATCCGATCGGCCGCGTCGGCACGCCGGAGGACGTCGCGGAAGTCGTCGCGTTCCTGCTGTCGGACAAGGCCGGCTGGGTCACGGGCGCGATCTGGGACGTGGACGGCGGCGTGATGGCCGGCCGCAACTGAACCGCGGCCCGCGCGCCCTGACCGGGCACGTAGCCGCTCACACCGGCGACGCGTCGTCGCCGGGCATTTCATATCGAACAGGAGCAGCAACCATGATGCAGGACTGGAACCGCTATCGCGAATCGCTGCTGCAACGCGTCGGCGACTATGCGGCGCAGAGCGGCGACGTGATGCGCGGCCTGATGATGATCGACGGCTCGGCGGCCAAAACCGGCCAGCTCGAACCGAAGATCCACGAGCTGATCGCGCTGGCGGTGGCCGTCACCACGCGCTGCGACGGCTGCATCTCCGTGCACACGAAGCAGGCCGTCGAGCACGGCGCGACGCTCGCCGAGATCGCCGAAGCGCTGGGCGTCGCGATCGCGCTGAACGCCGGCGCCGCGCTGACGTACTCGGCACGCGTGCTCGAAGCACACGCGCAACTGCCGACGACGTAAGCCGACGCCGGTCGCGATGACGCGGGCAGCCCCGGTTCGGTTCCGGGCTGCCCGCCTTCAGCGAACGGTTGACCCGGGACCGATCAGGCCGGTACGTCCTTCGGATCGCGCGCCGCATCGTGCGCGCCGTCGCGCGCGGTTTCGTGCCGTGTGTGGATCCGGTACGCGATGAACACCATGCCGACCCACACCGCCGAGACGATCAGCGACATCCGCATGTCCGGCAGGATCGCGATGCAGATCATGACGGCGGCAACGAACAACAGCGCCAGATAGTTGCTGTACGGATAGAACGGCATCCGGTAGGCGATCTTGTCCGCGTCGCCATTGCGCATCCGCGCGCGGCGGAACCGCAGGTGGCTGATCACGATGGACCCCCACGCACACACCAGCGCGAACACCGTCACCGACGAGAACAGCTCGAATGCCTGCTCAGGCATGATGTAGTTCAGCAGCACGCCGGCGAACATCGTCGCGAACACCATCAGGATCGCGCGGTGCGGCACCTTGCGGTGATTGACCACGCCAAGGAACGACGGCGCATTCTTCTGCAGCGACAGGTTGTAGAAGGTGCGGCTGTTCGTGAACACGCTCGCGTTCACCGCGGACAGCACGGCCATGATCACCACGAGGTTCATGATGCTCGCGGCGGCCGGGATGCCGATCTTCGTGAATACGTCGACGAACGGGCTGCCCTTGCTGGTCAGCGACGTCCACGGAAACACCATCAGCAGCACCGCGATCGCGCCGACATAGAAGATCAGCAGGCGCCAGAACGTCGAATTGATGGCCTTCGGCATCGTTGTCTTCACATCCTTCGCTTCGCCGGCCGCGAGCCCGAGATTCTCGACGCCGCCGAACGAGAACGCGACCATCACGATCGCCAGGAACGTGCCGCCGACGCCCTTCGCGAAGAAGCCGCCATGCGCGACGAGGTTGTGATACCCGATCGGCACTCCGTTGTTGCCGATGCCGAACACGATCATGCCGGCGCCGAACAGGATCATCGCGACGATCGCCACCACCTTCACCAGCGCGAACCAGAACTCCGCCTCGCCATATATCTTCACGCCGATGATGTTGACGAAGAACATCAACGACACGGCCGCACCCGCCGTCACCCAGATCGGGATCGCCGGGAACCAGAAGTGCACGTAGTTCCCGAGCGCGTTCAGGTCCGCGGCGCTCGTCGCAAGCAGGAAGATGAACGCATTCCAGCCGTTCAGGAAACCCGCGAACCGGTGAATATAGCGATTCGAATACGACACGTACGAGCCCGACACCGGCTCTTCGACCGCCATCTCGCCGAGCGCCCGCATCACGAAGTAAATCGCGATCGCCGCGAGCGCGTAGACCAGCAGAATCGCCGGCCCGGCCGTGCGAATCGCCCACGACGAGCCGTAGAACAGCCCGGTGCCGATGGCGCCGCCGATCGCGATCATCTGGATGTGCCGGTTCGACAGATCGCGTTTCAGGTCTTCCCGTTCGTATGCCGGGGTCGTGTCGTCTTGCTTCATGTCGCCTCCATTGGAGTTGTCGTGTATTCGTGCAGGCAGGCCGGAGCGAGGGTCTTCACGACCACGCCGCTCCACGTCGCGCGCGTCGATTTCGCCGCGCGACGAGGTCCTGGCGCGAATGATGTAGCGGTGGCATGTCACCGCTACATCATTCGCAGTCCTGATATAAGTGAGCGATTCGTTGGCGAACCGTCCCGATCGTCGTTACCTGTGCCGCGCAGGGCAGCCGGCCGTTATCGCGGCCGGTCGCTGCCCGTCAGCCGCCGCGCGCGGCGCGGTTCACAGTGCGGCCAGCGCGTTGGCGAGCCGGTCGATCGCGTCGTCGACGACGGCGCGCGGGCACCCGAGGTTCGCACGCATGTAGCCGTGCCCCTCGACGCCGAACTTCTGACCCTTGTCCAGCCAGACGCGCGCGCTGGTCAGCATGAAGCGGTTGAGCACGTCGGCGTCCATGCCGAGCCCGCGACAGTCCATCCAGGACAGGTAAAGGGAATCGGCGGGCAGCACTTCGATCCTCGACGTCATCCCGTGAATCGCGTTGCGGAAATGGGCATGGTTGTCGCGAAGGTACGGCAGCAGCGCATCGAGCCACGGCTCGCCGTGCGTATAGGCAGCCTCTGCCGCGACCATGCCGAGCGTGTTCACCGATTGATACATGTTCCGGTCGAACTGCCGGCGCAACGCGTCGCGCACGCGGCCGTCCGGCACGAACAGGTTCGCGCTTTGCAGCCCCGGCAGGTTGAACGTCTTGCTCGGCGCCGTACACGTGATGCTGTTGCGCGCGAACGCATCGCCGAGCGACGCGAACGGAACATGCCGTTTCAACGGGTTGATGATCAGGTCCTGGTGAATCTCGTCCGAGATCACGAGCACGCCGTGCCGCGCGCAGATCTCGCCCATCGCGCGCAACTCGCCTTCGCTCCACACGTTGCCGGTCGGGTTGTGCGGATTGCTCAGGATGAACAGCCGCGTATCGTCGCGGATCGCCGCCTCGAACGTCTGCTCGTTGAAACGGTATGCCGTGCCGGCGCGCTCGAGCGGCGCGAATGCGAGGCGACGCCCGTTCAGCAGCACGTCGTCATGAAAATGCGCATAGACGGGCGGCTGGATCAGGACGGTTTCACCCGGCGCGGAAAACGCCTGGATGGCCGTCTTCAGCGCCGTGATGACGCCGCTCGACTGCACCACCCATTCCGGTTCGACCTGCCAGCCGAAGCGCCGCGCCTGCCAGTCGACGACGGCGCGCACATAGCTGTCGGTCGCGCCGCGCGAATAGCCGAAGATGCCGTATTCGACGGCGTCGTGCAGCGCGTCGATGACCGGCTGCGGTGCGCGGAAGTCCATGTCCGCGACCCACATCGGCAGCGGGTCCGCCGCGTGTTCGTCGGCGGCGAGGAGCCGCTCGCCGAACGCCCATTTCAGGGAATTGGCGTGCTTGCGGTCGACGATTTCATCGAAGATCGACGCTGCGTTGGCGGTCGCAGCACGACGACCGGGCCATTCCAGATGTGCCTGCATGCTCACTTTCACTCGCGATAAGACGGCACGCCGACGGCGTGGCTTCGTATGGCGACTAGAGTAGCAGCGCGAAATTCCGGGCAACAATGGTATCTTCTCATGGTGCAGTGAGCACAGCTCATGGATGACCGCGCAGCATCGCCGCGCGGTGTTTTTCAGATCGCCAGCGCCACCAGGAAGCGGGAAACCATGTTGTACGCGGCCACCGTCGCCACCGCCTCAACGGTTTGCTGCTCGCCGAACAGCCCCTTCAATGCGTCGATGATGTCGGCGTCCACGGCAACCTGCCGCGTGGACTGATCCGCCAGCCGGATCAGCATCCGCTCCCGCTCGTCGAACAGCGTGTCGTCCGGCGTGGCGGCCTTGAGCGCGTCGGCCTTCCCGACCGTGCCGCCCGCTTCGAGGTAGGCCGGATAATGCACGTCCCATTCGAAACCGGCGCCGTTCAGCACGGCCACGCGCAGCATGATCAGCTCGCGATACGGCAGTGCCAGGCTGAATTCCGTGCGGACCCGGCGCAGCAGTTCGTTCCAGCCCGTCGCAAGCGGGATGCTCCTGAGCAACACGCGATCGATTCCGATCAGTTCCCCGTTCGGCCTGCGCGCACGCATGCCGGCCAGCACCGCCGGCGGCACCGGCTCTCCGTCCTGCCACGGGACGACTCGTATCTTGCTCATCCGTCACTCCTTCGAAAGTTTCACCTGGGTCGCTGCCACCGGATCGCCGATGATCGACAAACCGGCCGCGAACCCGAAATTCTCGCGACGCGTGGCGGCGTGCTCAACCGCGATATTCTTTGACGCAGGAAAAGAAAAACTTTCGCGGCCGTGCAGCATCGCGCCACCGCGGGCGTCGACGCTACCCGTCCGCCTTCGGGCAACCGGCATGCAGCCGAAACGAAACGATGCGACACTCGCAGCCGGACCGCGCGAGATTGCCGAGCCGCACCGGCCAATCTCGCACCGCTTCGCCGACACGCAAGACCGGCCGGCCCGATAGCCCGTGCCGCATCAAGGAGAGGTTTCAATGTATTCGTGGTTTGAACGGCGCCTGCCGACATTCCCGCTCGAAGATCCCGCCACGCCGCCAAAGGGATTCTTCTCGTTCGTCTGGGCGTGCACGAAAGGCGCGCGCAGCTGGATCCTGCTGATCGCGCTGACGTCGGCCGCGCTCGCCGGGTACGAGGCCGCGCTGTTCGCGATGATGGGGCGCGTGGTCGACTGGCTGTCGTCGTCGACGCCGGCCGACTTCGGCGGCCGCCACTTCGGCACGCTCGTCGGCTTCGCGGCGATCCTCGCCGGCAGCGCGGTGCTGATCGCGCTGCATACGATGGTCAAGCACCAGGTGCTCGCGATCAACTTCCCGATGCGGCTGCGCTGGCTGTTTCACCGGCTGATGCTCGACCAGAGCCTGTCGTTCTACGCAAACGAGTTCGCGGGTCGCGTGACGACCAAGATCATGCAGACCGCGCTCGCGGTGCGCGACGCGCTGTTCATGTCGGTCGACGTCGTGATCGGCGTCGCCGCGTACCTGATCGGCATTCTCGCGCTCGCGGCCAGCTTCGACTGGCGGCTGATGATTCCGCTCGTGCTGTGGGCGCTCGGTTACGGCATCGCCTGCGCGTTCTTCGTGCCGCGCCTGGGCCGCGTCGGCAGCCAGCAGGCGGATGCGCGCGCGCTGATGACGGGCCGCATCACCGACGCGTATTCGAACATCACGACGGTCAAGCTGTTCTCGCACACGCGGCGCGAGGCCGATCATGCGCGACGCGCGATGGAAGCGTTCAAGGCGACCGGCGACGCGCAGATGCGGCTCGTCAGCGCGTTCGAGGTCGTCAATCATCTGCTGTCGACGTTGCTGCTGGTCGGCTCGACCGGCCTGGCGCTCTATCTGTGGATGCACGGCGAGGCGAGCGCGGGTGTGGTCGCGGCCGTGATCGCGATGGCGCTGCGCCTGTCGAGCTATTCGCACTGGATCATGTGGGAGATGACCGAGCTGTTCGAAAACGTCGGCACGATCCAGGACGGCATCAACACGCTGACGAAGGTGCGCAGCGTGGTCGACGCGCCGGACGCGCGAGCGCTCGCCGTGCAGCGCGGCGGCATCGTGTTCGACAACGTGCGCTTCGCGCACGACGACAACGACAGGGCAGTGTTCGACGGGCTGAACCTGACGATCCGCCCGGGCGAGCGGATCGGGCTGATCGGCCGCTCGGGCGCCGGCAAGTCGACGCTCGTGAACCTGCTGCTGCGCTTCTACGACGTGGACGACGGCACGATCCGCATCGACGGGCAGGACATCGCGCACGTGACGCAGGACAGCCTGCGCGCGGCGATCGGGATGGTCACGCAGGATACGTCGCTGCTGCACCGGACGATGCGCGAGAACATCCTGTACGGCCGCCCCGACGCGACCGAGCGCGAGATGCACGACGCGGCCGTGCGCGCGGAAGCGTCCGAGTTCGTCGAGCGGCTGCGCGACCGGCACGGGCGCAGCGGCTACGACGTCGAGGTCGGCGAGCGCGGCGTGAAGCTGTCGGGCGGCCAGCGGCAGCGCGTCGCGATCGCGCGCGTGATGCTCAAGGACGCGCCGATCCTCGTGCTCGACGAAGCGACCAGCGCGCTCGACTCCGAAGTCGAAGTCGCGATCCAGCGCAGTCTCGACAGCCTGATGAGCGGCAAGACGGTGATCGCGATCGCGCACCGGCTGTCGACGATCGCGGCGATGGACCGGCTGATCGTGCTCGACGAAGGGCGCATCGTCGAGGAAGGCACGCACGCCGAACTGCTGCAGGCCGGCGGTATTTATGCGGCGCTGTGGGCGCACCAGAGCGGCGGGTTTCTGGGCGAGACGGCCGATGCGGAACGCGCGGCGTAGTCATGCAGGCGCGGCAGGCGGCCGTTCGCCCGCCTGCCGTACCTGTCACAACCGCACGATCGTCGATTTCAGTTCGGTGTATTTGTCGAGCGCGTGCAACGACTTGTCGCGGCCGTTACCCGACTGCTTGTAGCCGCCGAACGGGAAGTTCATGTCGTCGCTGCCGTCGCCGTAGCCATTGATCCACACGGTACCGGCACGCAGGCGCCGCGCAACCGCGTGCGCCGTCGTCACGTCCGCCGACCACACGGCCGCCGCGAGTCCGTACTCCGTATCGTTGGCGATGCGCACGGCCGCATCGACGTCGTCGAACGCGATCACCGACAACACCGGCCCGAAGATTTCCTCGCGCGCGATCGTTGCGCCCGCATCGACGTCGAACACGGTCGGCTCGACGTAGAACCCGCCCGTCTCCTCGCGCACGCGCGCACCGCCCGTCACGAGGCGCCCTTCCGTCCGTCCGATGGCGATGTAGCTCATCACGCGGTCGAGCTGCACGCGATCGACGATCGCGCCCATCGCCACCGCGGGATCGAGCGGATGGCCGGGCGCGAAACGCCGTGACGCGGCAACCAGCTTGTCGACGAACGCATCCTTGATGTCGCGATGCACGAGCAGGCGCGAGATGCACGTGTGCGCGTCGTTCATCCAGGGCATGACGTCGGCGGCGATCGCGCAGGCGATGGGGCTCAAGACGTCCACTGTCGATACCTACGCGAAGCGCGCGTTCGCGAAGCTCGGCGTCGATTCGCGCCGGCAGCTGATGGCGCTCGTGCTCAGGAATGCGTCGCGCCGGCACGCTGCGTGAGCGCCTGGCGGGCACGCCGCCGGCCGGTTGCACGCGCACCCATCACCGCGCCGCCTCATAACGATTCGACAATTTATTGGTTCCCTCGACGATGCGTGGCCCGTATCGTTCACCGACTCGTCAGACCTACCGACCATCGGGGAATCCAACAATGAAACGCATCCGTTCATTCGCACTGCTCGCGCTGCCGGCCGCGCTCTACGCCGCCGGCGCGCACGCGCAAAGCAGCGTCACGCTGTACGGCATCGCCGATGCGGGCATCGCGTACGTGCACAACGTACAGAACGCCAACGGCAGCAACGCGTCGAGCCTCGTGAAATTCAGCAGCGGCAACCTGTCGGGCAGCCGCTGGGGCCTGCGCGGCGTCGAGGATCTCGGCAGCGGCCTGTCCGCGCTGTTCCAGCTCGAGAACGGCTTCAACATCGGCACCGGCGCACTCGGCCAGGGCAACCGCGAATTCGGCCGCAAGGCCATCGTCGGCCTCGGCAGCAGCACGTACGGCACCGTGACGCTCGGCCGCCAGTACGACCCGGTCGTCGATCTCGTGCAGGGTCTCACCGAGGACAACTATTTCGGCGGCGTCTTCGCGACGCCGGGCGACCTCGACAACTACGACAACAGCCTGCGCGTGAGCAACTCGGTGAAGTACACGAGCCCGCTGATCTCCGGCTTCCAGTTCGCCGCGCTGTACGGCTTCGGCGGCGTCGCGGGCGCGACCGGCAACGGCCGCACGTACAGCTTCGGGCTGAGCTACGCGAACGGCCCGCTGTCGCTCGGCGCCGGCTACTTCTTCGCGAACGGCGGCACGACGGTGGCAGGCGGCGTGCGCACGTGGTCGAGCAGCTCGGACACGCTGTTCAACACCGTGATCAACCAGGGCTTCTCGAGCGCGAAGTCGATCCAGATCGTGCGCGTGGCCGGCCAGTACGTGGCCGGGCCGGCAACCTTCGGCCTCGCGTATTCGAACACGCAGTACGGCGCGGACACGCTGTCGGCCTTCACGCAGAACGCGAAGTTCAACAACGGCTCGGCGTTCTTCAACTGGCAGTTCACGCCGGCATTGCGCGCGGGCGTCGGCTACAACTACACGTCGCTGACGGGCCCGAGTTCCGCGCACTACAACCAGGTGAACCTCGGCGCCGACTACGCGCTGTCGAAACGTACCGACGTGTACGCGCTGTTCGGCTACCAGAAGGCGAGCGGCAACACGTTGAACGCGAGCGGCGCGATCGTGAAGGCCGCGGCTTCGGTCGGCTCGTACGGCGCGAACTCGGGCACCGATACGCAGGAACTCGCGATCGTCGGCATTCGTCACAAGTTCTGACGGCGCTCGTCACATCGCAATGCCCCGGCGGGCGCGCACTGCGGTGTGCGTCCGCCGCGCCGTGAGCGCCGGCCTAATGCCGTCGCATGCCGCCGCCGACGCCGTGCTCTCCGCCGACGAAGGTCGGGCCACGGTGAAAGCCCCCGCCCATCGGCACGCCGATGCGGCCATGCACGACCCCGTTGAAGTGACCGAAGTGACCGAAGTGGTCGAAGTGATGGCGGTGATGGAAATGGTCGATGAAGACGAAACTCGCGCCCGTGCCGACGAACACCGCCGGCCCCCAGTACCACGGGTCGTCGTACGGATACCCGGTGTCCGGATATCACGCGATGCTGCCGTCCGAGCTTTGCTCCATCTGCCAGGACCCGTCGCTCTGACGGCACGCACGCCCGACGATCTGCTGTTCCGTGCCGTCGATTTCCGCCTGCGCGACGACCGCCCGGCAACGCGCGCCTTCGTCCATCGAGTCGTCATACGTTTGCGCCAGGACGGACACTGCACACCCGAGACAGACGACGCCGACTCCGAACCGAAACAAGTTGCACATGATCGGCTCCTGCAAGTTTGCCCCCGACCATTCGACCATTCGACCCTTCGCGCCACTGACGGCGCCCGCTTCGTATAGGGTCACCCGACCATTAAACGATAGTGCACGCCGGGTTATTCCAGGGGTCGTGACGCAAAAGAGCGACGACGCGGCAACCGCCGACGCTCATGCGCGCGGCGCGCGCCGGACGAGACAGTAGACACCGGCCGCCGTCACGCCGAAGACGAGATGCGCAACCAGCGTGATCGCGCCGCGCACCGGAACGAACCACGGGAAGATCGCGGTGAACGCGTGCAGGTTGACGCCGTAGAGCACGAGCCCGAACACGCCGCCCGCGAGCAACGCGGCGCCGCGCGACAGGTTGCGCACCAGCGTCGCCAGCACGGCCGTATAGGCAAGCGACAGGGCGGCATGCACCAGCGTCGCCACGCCCATGATCGTCGGATCGAAGCCCGCGGACGTGCCGAGCACGGCCCGCCCCATCACGATGGCGGCCGTCAGGCGCGCGTCGCGAAGCAGGTTGTAGAAGGTGTCGTCGCCTGCGAGCGACCAGAGCAGCAGTTCGATGACGGTCGAGCTGAGCGCCGCGCCGAACGCGGCCCACAGGATCGGGACCGACTCGTTCTGTTTCAAGTGTCCACCTCTGCGAAGGCGGCGTGCCGCGCGGCGCTCGAACCGCCGCCCGGCGGACTTACAAAGGCCGGTCGCAATCCGTCCAGTACGCGAACGGATCGCGATGCTTCGGGTAGTGCTCGTCGAGCCACTTCAGCAACGTCGCGCGCGCGTTGTCGAGATCGGCCTTCGACGACGACGTCCGCAGCTCGTGCACTTCGACCGACTTTTCCCGATCCATCACGTAGCAGTTCCAGTCGGGGCCATCCAGGTCCGGATCGTCCGAGGACTTCGACGACTTGCTCCAGCCGAACCCTTTGCGCGCGTCGATGTAATAGCGCGGATGCACCTTCAGATACGACAGTTCGCCGCCTTGCAGGCTGCTTTCCGCGCGCACGATATCGCGCCCGTCGACGATCTGCGTGACTTCCGGCTGCCGGCGCGAACGCCAGCCCGCGGGCAGCGTCGCCATCGCCTGGACACTGTCGTACGTGCCCCAGTCGAGGCCCCACGCTTCGGCCATGCGCTTCATGAACGCATCCGCGCTCGGATAGCCGCGCAGCTGGATTCGCGTCGACAGCTTGACTTCATACCGGCCATCGGCACCCGTCGCATCGTCAGCCGCTTCGAACGGGTTGCCCGGGCGCGACGCGCGCTGCGCGTCCGCGGGCGCCATGCCCGAAAACAGCTGATCGAGCGCCGCACGCGCTTTCGACGACTTGTCTGGTCTATTCATTACTCATTTCCTGTGCATCCACACGGCTGCAAAAAATCTCGATTCTCGTTTATCTGTTGGATCCGCGAATTATCGCGCGGATTGCCGCGGTCGCATTGTCGACGATCCGGCGGCCACGGTCGAGCGGCGACCGCATCCGGCCGCTCGCCGTCCTGCCCGGTAGCAGGCGTCATGCCGCCTGTCCCGCATTCCCCAACGCCGCCCGCATCCGCTCCATCAACGCGAGCACTTCCGGCCGACTCTCCCCCTTCGCATGCACGAAGTGATACCGGAGCAACGAATCGACCTCGTGGCGGCTGACCCGCACCAGCGCGCTGCGCCCGAGATACGCATCCGCGAGCGGCGTGCGCGCCAGCGCCACGCCGAGCCCCGCTTCGGCCGCCGCGAGCACGAGGTTGTAATCCTCGAAGCGGCGATCCTGCGCGCGCGGCTTGAACGCGATGCCGAGCGCGTCGAACCACGTGCGCCATCCGGTCACGTCGGAGTCGTGCAGCAACGGCATCTCGAGCAGCGCGGCATCGCCGCCCCGACGGCGCAGCGTGGCCAGTTGCGCGGCGAGCCGCGGATGCGCGACCGGGTACAGCGTCTCCGGCATGAACGGGCGCGTGTCGAGCTGACGCCAGTTGCCGCGCCCGTACCGGATCGACAGGTCCGCTTCGCCGCCGGCGATATCCACGTTGCGCAGGCCGATATGCAGATCAATCTGCAACGCCGGCTCCGCCTGCTCGAGCACGTGCTGCCGCTCGAACAGCCACAGCTGCGCGAATGCCGGCACCACGCTCATCCGCACGAGGCGCGGCGTACGCGGCGAGCGCCACTGGTCGGCCGCGCTGTCGATGATCGCGAACGCCTGCTCGATCCGGCCGACGAAGCGCTGCCCGTCCGGCGTCAGGCGCACGCCGCGCGCGTGACGCTCGAACAGCGCGAGGCCCAGCCAGTTCTCGACGGCGGCCACGCGCCGGCTGATCGCGCCGTGCGTGACGCCGGACACCTCGGCCGCCGCGAGAAACGAACCCTGGCGCGCGACCGTGCAGACCGTCTCCAGGCTCGCGAGCGGCGGCCGCGGCCCCGGCGCCGAGGCCGACAGCGCGTCCGCCGCCCGACGGGAATGCGCCGCATCGTCCGCCCGCCGCCGAACCAAGCTGTGAGCCATATTCATACCTGCATGTTGATCTGTGCGGTAGCTTAGCATCTCGCCACGCCGCACCATGCGCACATGAATACGATTTCCTCGTCGTCGCGCAGCGCGCGACAACCGCTCATCGCGGCTGGCGCGGTCGCCTTCACGATCGTCTCGTGGGCATCCGCATTCCCGTTCATCCGGATCGGCCTGCACGGGCTCGCCCCGCTGCAGCTCGCCGCGGCGCGCTTCGCGACCGCCGCCGTGCTCGTGATCGCGTGGCTTGCGTGGCGGCGCCCGCCGATCCCCGCGAAAGGCGATGCGTTGCGCTTTCTCGCGTGCGGCTTCCTCGGCATCGCGCTCTACAACGCGCTGCTCAATACCGGCGAGCAGACCGTGTCGGCCGGCGCGGCGAGCTTCATCGTGAACACGCTGCCGATCTTCACGGCGCTGCTCGCTGCCGTGTTCCTGCACGAGCGCTTCAATCGCTGGGGCTGGCTCGGATCGCTGATCAGCCTCGCCGGCATCGCGGTGATCGCGCACGGTCAGCCGGGCGGCCTCGTGCTCGGCTCTGGCAGCACGCTGATACTCGGCGCGGCGCTGTGCTCGGCCAGCTATTTCGTCCTGCAGCGGCGCATGATCCCCGTGTACGGCGCACTGCCCTGCGCCGCCTACACGCTGCTGGCCGGTGCGCTGCTGCTCACGCCGTGGCTGCCCGGCGCGCTGGCGGCGCTCGGCGGCGCGTCGCGCGATACGGGGTTCGCGGTGCTGGTGCTCGGCGTGTTTCCGGCCGCGCTCGGCTACGCGACCTGGACCTTCGCGCTCGGCCACTTCGGTGCGGCACGCGCCGCCAACTTCCTCTATCTGACGCCGGCGGTCGCGACGGTGTTGTCAATGGCGCTGACGGGCGAGCGGCCCGGTATCGAGACGGTGTGCGGTGGCCTGCTGGCGATTGCGGGCGTGATCTTCGTGGCGCTGCGCGGGCGGACGTAGGTGCGAGGCGATCGCTGGCGTGACCGGATAGCGATACCGGCCCGAACGATCCGGCAGCACACGGCCGGTCAAGCCCCCCGCATCTGCGAAACGGAAATATACACGCTGTGCGGGACACGCTGCACCGATTCGCGGATGCGGCCCGGCTTGACCGTTAGTTGCGTTAGCTGCATGGCGATCGTGCGGACAGCCAGAAACTGTGCAGACAAATCGACCGAACAGTTCCCGATTGATTGCATCGCACTGTCCATGGTCATCGACATCGGCCCGGTCGAATAATCGAAGCCATCGACAGTGCAACACGGTGGCGCCGGCGTAACCGACGATAAAACGGCCATGCCATCGCCTCACATTTGCGCAGGCTTACGTAATTCGCCGACGCGTGCGGAAACAGGTTCGGATATATTCATACCAATTGCGCGTCGCCTGACGACACTGCCCGCTCGCCCGGGCAACGCTCGACGTCGACGTTTTCGTCGCAGTCGACGGCCGGCGACATGCAAGCCTGACCCGTCACGGGTCATGGAGACTCGCCCGGCAGACCGACCGCCTCACAAGGGTTTCCGGCTGGCCGGGCGTCAATAGAAATATCAATCAACGGAGATGGCAGATGGAACGAAGCACTGTCGGCATGCGCTGCAAACCCCTGATTACCGTCGCACTGGCTGCCGCCGCGTTCGCGGCCGCGTCGGGCGCGATGGCCGATCAGGTCGTGAAGATCGGCAGCGTCGAACCGACGACGGGCGGCATTTCGCACCTCGGCAAGGACAACGAGAACGGTGCGCGCCTCGCAGTCGAGGAAATCAACGCGAAGGGTCTCACGATCGGCGGCCAGAAGATCACGCTGCAACTGGACGCGCAGGATGACGCGGCCGACCCGCGCCAGGCCACCCAGGTCGCGCAGAAGCTCGTCGACGACAAGGTCGTCGCCGTCATCGGCCATCTGAACTCGGGCACGTCGATCCCGGCCTCGAAGATCTACAGCGATGCGGGCATCGTGCAGATCTCGCCGTCGGCCACCAACCCGACCTACACGCAGCAAGGCTTCAAGACCACCTACCGCGTAGTCGCGACCGATGCGCAGCAAGGCCCGGCGCTCGCGAGCTACGCGCAGTCGAAGGGCGTGAAGAGCGTGGCGGTGGTCGACGATTCGACCGCATACGGCCAGGGCCTCGCGAACGAGTTCGAGAAGAAGGCGAAGGCGCTCGGCCTGAAGGTGCTGTCGCACGACGCGACCAACGACAAGGCCGTCGACTTCCGCGCGATTCTCACGAAGATCAAGGGCGAGAACCCCGACGCGATCATGTACGGCGGCATGGACGCCACCGGCGGCCCGCTCGCGAAGCAGGCGAAGCAGCTGGGCCTGCGCGCGCGGATCCTGTCCGGCGACGGCGTGTGCACCGACTCGCTGGCCGATCTGGCCGGCCCGGCGGCCGACAACGTGCTGTGCTCGCAGGCCGGCGCGGCGCTCGAGAAGATGCCGGGCGGCGCGGCATTCCTCGCCAAGTACCAGAAACGCTTCAACCAGGGCATCAAGTTCGATGCGCCGTTCGCGTACGACGCGGTCTACATCGCGGTCGACGCGATGAAGCGCGCGAATTCGACCGATCCGGCGAAGATCCTCGCCGCGATGCCGTCGACGAAGTATGACGGCGTGATCGGCACGACGACGTTCGACTCGAAGGGCGACCTGACGCACGGGATCATCTCGATCTACGGCTACAAGGGCGGCAAGAAGACCTTCCTCGACCAGGTGAAGATGTAACTCCCCGCGACGCCGGCACGACGGGAACGCCGCCCGTCGGCGCCGGCGCCGCGCGGGCCGATTCAAGTTTTGCGGAGATGAAGCAACATGTGTGCAATGGCGTATGCGGAATTTCAACAGGAGTTGAAGAAAGCACAGTTGACGGCGCGCGAGTTCGCCCGTCTGATCCGGATGAACGAAAGTTCCATCACCAACTATTCGAGCAAGGGCACCGTCCCTTCTCACCTCGCGGTCATCGCCACACTCATCGGCGCGCTCGCCGCGCACGAGATTGATTTCCGGCACGTGATCGGCAACACGGACATCGAGCCGAAACGGCCTCGCGGCGTCGGCGCGTTTCCGGCGGCGGCCAAGCCGCGCGCCCGCACCAGCGGGTCATGAACCGCCGCGGCCCGGCCGCGACGCCTGCTCCGACCGCTGCGTCCGCGCCGTCTGCATGACGGATGACGGCGAGCCCGGCCTGAAAGAAGCCGCGCCCGCCGTCGACGAACGTTACGCGATGGCCGCGGATCGCGCCGGCATCCGGTACGCGTCCAGCAGCCGCTCCCGTTTTTTCTCCGCCGCCGCGACGTTGCGCGCCTTCACGTGGCCGAAGCCGCGAATGTCGTCGGGAAGGCTGGCGAGTTGCAGCGCGACCGGCAGGCGTTGCGCATCGAGCGTCGCGCAAAACTCGTCGACGAGCGCGATGTAGTCGGCAATCAGCCGGCGCTCGCCGCGCCGTTCGTCGGTGTGCCCGAATACGTCGAACGGCGTGCCGCGCAGCCCCTTCAATTTCGCCAGCACCCGGAAGGCCGGCAGGATCCACGGGCCGAAGCGCTTCTTCTGCAGGTTTCCGTGTTCGTCACGCTTCGCCAGCAACGGCGGCGCAAGATAGAAGTTCAGCGCGTAGTCGCGCCCCGGCACGCCGTCGAACTGCTGACGCAGCTTCTCCAGATAAGCGGGATCGGCATACAGGCGCGCGACTTCGTATTCGTCCTTGTACGCCATGAGCTTCGCCAGGTTCGCCGCCACGGCGCGCGTCAGCGACAGGCCCGCCGCGCCGGCAATCTTCGACTCCGCGGCCCGAATCCGGTCGACCACGTCGCGATAGCGCCGTGCGTATGCATCGCTCTGGTACGCGCTCAGCAGCGCCTCGCGCGCGCCGATCAGCGTGTCGAGCGATTCGGGCATCCGCACCACCGTGGGCCGCTGCGCGGCAACCGGCGCGACGAGCGGCCGGACCGCCGCGGCGCCGTGATGCGCGATATAGCGCCCCAGCCTGAACGCGTGCTGATTCTTGTCGACCGACACGCCGTTGAGTTCGATCGCACGCAGCAGGCTCGTCAGTTCCAGCGGCAACCAGCCCTTCTGCCACGCGAAACCGAGCAGCAGCGGATTGCTGTAGATCGAGTCGCCCAGCAGCGCGAGCGCGAGCTGGTTGGCGTCGATGAACGCACATCCGTCGCCGATGCTCTCGCGCAGTTCGGCCTCGGTCTGCGTGCCCGGAAAGACCCATTTCGGATTCTTGACGAACTCCGCGGTCGGCGTCGCGCCGCTGTTGATCGCGGCGACCGTCACGCCATGCCGGGTGCGCGACAGCACGTCGTTCGACGCCGACACGATCGCATCGCACCCGATCACGAGCCGCGCTTCGCCCGTGGCGATGCGCGTCGCGTGCAGCGCGTCGGGCGTCGCCGCGATCTGCACGTGACTCAGAACCGCGCCGCCCTTTTGCGCGAGACCGGCCATGTCGAGCACCGTCACGCCCTTGCGTTCGAGATGCGCGGCCATGCCGATCAGCCCGCCGATCGTCACGACGCCCGTGCCGCCCACGCCCGTCACGAGTATCCCGTACGCGCCCGCCAGTGCCGGCAGCGCCGGCATCGGCAATGCATCGAAGTCGAAGCCGGCCGCGCTGCCCCCGCCCGCCGCCGCCGGCTTGCGCAACTGCGCGCCCTCGGCCATCACGAAGCTCGGGCAAAAGCCGTTCACGCAGGAAAAATCCTTGTTGCACGACGACTGGTTGATCTTGCGCTTCGTGCCGAGCGGCGTGTCGAGCGGCTCGACGGACAGGCAGTTCGACTGCACCGAGCAGTCGCCGCAGCCTTCGCACACGGCGTCGTTGATGAACGCGCGGCGGGCCGGATCGGGATACGCGCCGCGCTTGCGACGCCGCCGCTTTTCGGTCGCGCAGGTCTGGTCGTAGATCAGCACCGTCGTGCCCGCGACGTCGCGCAGCATCCGCTGAACCGAGTCCAGCCGGTCGCGATGATGCACGTCGACGCCCGCGGGCAGCGCGACGCCGGCGTCGTACTTCTCGGGCTCGTCCGTCACGATCACGATGCGCTTCGCGCCTTCCGCGCTCACCTGATGCGCGATCTGCGGCACGGTCAGCACCCCGTCGACCGGTTGGCCGCCCGTCATCGCGACCGCGTCGTTGTAGAGGATCTTGTACGTGATGTTCGCGTTCGACGCGATCGCCGCGCGAATCGCGAGCAGGCCCGAATGGAAGTAGGTGCCGTCGCCGAGATTGACGAACACATGCTTGTCGCCGGAGAAGTGCATCTGGCCGAGCCATGCGACACCCTCGCCGCCCATCTGGCTGAACGTTTCCGTCTTGCGGTCCATCCACATCGACATGTAGTGGCAGCCGATCCCCGCCAGCGCGCGCGAGCCTTCCGGCACGCGCGTCGAGGTATTGTGCGGGCAGCCCGAGCAGAACCACGGCTTGCGCTCGACGGACACGCGCGGCTTCGCCGCGTCGCGCTCCTTCGCATCGATGATCGCGACGCGCGCGAGCATGCGTGCGCGCACCTCGTCGGGCAGGTCCGCACGCGCCACACGCCGCGCGATCGCCTTCGCGATCAGGGCCGGCGACAGCTCGTAGTGCGCGGGCAGCAGCCAGTCGCCGCGCGGCACCGACCATTCGCCGCCTTCGTTGTCGCGTTCGTCGAATTTGCCGTAGATCTTCGGGCGCACGTCCTCGCGCCAGTTGTACAGCTCTTCCTTCAGCGCGTATTCGAGAATCTGGCGCTTTTCCTCGACGACGAGGATTTCCTCGAGGCCCGTCGCGAACGCACGCGCGTCCTGCGCATCGAGCGGCCACACGCAGCCGACCTTCAACACGCGCAGGCCGATCTTCGCGCAGGTTTCGTCGTCGAGGCCGAGGTCGCTCAGCGCCTGGCGCACGTCGAGGTAAGCCTTGCCCGCGGTGATGATGCCGATGCGCGGCGTCGGCGAATCGATCACGATGCGGTTCAGCCGGTTCGCGCGCACATACGCGAGCGCCGCGTACCACTTCTCGTCGAGCAGCCGCGCCTCCTGCGCGAGCGGAGCATCCGGCCAGCGGATATTCAGGCCGCCTTCCGGCATCGCGTAATCGGTCGGCGTGACGATTTCCACGCGGTCCGGATCGAGGTCGATCGATGCCGTCGATTCGATCACGTCGGTCACGCACTTCATCGCGACCCACAGGCCCGAGTAGCGGCTCATCGCCCAGCCGTGCAGCCCGTAATCCAGGTATTCCTGCACGTTGGCCGGATAGAGCACCGGAATGCCCGCCGCGATGAACGCATGCTCCGACTGGTGTGCGACCGACGACGACTTCGCCGCGTGGTCGTCGCCCGCGAGCACGAGCACGCCGCCATGCGCATCGCTGCCGGCGGAGTTCGCGTGCTTGAAGACGTCGCCGGTCCGGTCCACGCCGGGGCCCTTGCCGTACCACATGCCGAACACGCCGTCGCGCGTCGCGCCCGGCCACAGGTTGATCTGCTGCGTGCCCCAGACGGCCGTCGCGGCGAGATCCTCGTTCACGCCGGGCTGGAACACGACGTCGTTCGCCTGCAGGTGCCGCTTCGCCTTCCATAGCGACTGGTCGAGCGCGCCGAGCGGCGAGCCGCGATAGCCGGAGATGAAGCCCGCCGTGTTCAGCCCGGCCTTCAGGTCGCGCGCCTTCTGCAGCATCGGCAGACGCACGAGTGCCTGCGTGCCGCTGATGTAGACGCGGCCCTTTTCGAGCGTGTATTTGTCGTCGAGCGACACGGCATCGGTGGACGGGACGGCCGTTTCGGCCGGCATTAGGGACGCAACAGCGGGTTCTGGCGCGTTCATGGCGGGGTTGTCTCCGGAGTCATCGTGATTTTTCAGCGCAGTATAGAAAGCCGATTTGCTATCGTAAAATCACAAATAGACAATCCTGGTATCCGAAAATCAGATGGCATTCGATCTCACGCTCCGGCAGTTGCGCTACTTCGCGGCGGCCGCCCGGACCGGCCAGTTTTCGATGGCGGCGGCGAACGAACACGTGTCCCAGTCGGCGATCACCAACGCGGTGCTGGCGCTCGAACACGGGCTCGGCACACGGCTCTTCGAGCGCTTGCCGCAGGGCGTCGCGCTCACGCCCGACGGCCAGGATTTCTACAACCATGCGCGCCGCGTGCTCGACGCCGCGCGCGATGCGGTGCACAAGCCGCCGTTCCGCTCGCACGACATGCGCGGCACCGTGCGCATCGCCGCGTCGTACACGGTGCTCGGCTATTTCCTGCCGGAGTTGCTGGCCCGCTTTCGTGCGACCTATCCGTTCATCGAATTCGACCTGCGCGACATGGAGCGGGCCGATACCGAACGGGCGGTACTCGACGGCGACGTCGACATCGGCGTGGTGCTGCTGTCGAACGTCGACAAGCTGAGCCGGTTCGGCAGCCAGGTGCTGATCCGCTCGCGGCGCCAGCTGTGGGTCGCGCCGACGCATCCGCTCGCGCAGGTCGACGCGCCGTCGCTGAAGGACATCGCCGCGCATCCGTACATCCTGATCACGGTGGACGAAGGCGAACAGTCGACGCTGCGTTACTGGAAAAAGAAGGGGATCGCGCCGAACATCGCGTTTCGCACCAGTTCGATGGAGGCGCTGCGCGGGCTGGTCGCGCACGGCTTCGGCGTGACCGTGCTGTCCGACATGGTGTTCCGGCCGTGGTCGCTCGAAGGCAAGCGGATCGAGGCGCGGCCGATTCTGGACGCCGTGCCGCAAATGGACGCCGGCATGATCTGGGCGAAAGGCGCGCAGTTGAGCGGGCCGGCCGCCGCGCTGCAGCAGTTCCTGATCCACGCGTGCGGCACGTGAACCGCCGCGCGTGCAGCGGCCCGCGACGTCGGCCGCGGCACGCGCGGGCGGCCGGTCAGTGAGAAATGCGCTCGAGCGACTGGCCGAGCGTTTTCGGCCCCATCAGCCCGATCGCGAGCATGACGAGCGTCATCGCGCCGGCGATGAACACGAACACGCCGGTGATGCCGAATTCCTTCAGCATGAACGCGATGACGAACGAGCTGAACACCGCCGACAGCCGGCTCCACGAATAGACGAAGCCGACTGCGCGTGCACGAATGGCCGTCGGATACAGCTCCTGCTGATACGCGTGGTACGTGAACGAAATGATGTTGCCGGCCAGCGTCAGCAGCACGCCCAGCGACACGATCGCCACCGCCGCGGACGCCTGGCTGAACAGCAGCCCGCTCACGATATTGAGCGCGGCCATGCACACGATCACGTGCTTGCGCTCGAAGCGGTCCGCGATCCAGTAGCCGAGCAGCGGCCCGAGCGGCGCGGCAAGCCCGATGATCGTGGTGTACAGCAGGCTCGACGTCACGGTGATCCCCTGCTTGACGAGCAGCGTCGGCACCCAGTTCGCGAACCCGTAGAAACCGACGGTCTGGAAGATGTGGAAAATGACGAGCATCAGCGTGCGCGTCCGGTACGGCGGCCTGAGCATGTCGGCGAATCCCGCATCGCGCGGGACCGGGTCGGCCGGGCCGGGCTCGGGCAGCGGCCGCCCGTACTGGCGCGCGACTTGCGCCTCCAGCCGCGCGAGCACTTCGTCCGCCTCCTGAATCCGGCCCTTGCCCGCGAGCCAGCGCGGGCTTTCCGGCAGATTGCGCCGGAAGTACCAGACGAACAGCGCGCTGACTCCGCCGAGCAGGACGACCCAGCGCCAGCCGTCGACGCCGAACGGTGCCGCCGGCACCAGCAGGTACGACAGGAACGCGACGACGGGCACGGCCGCGAAGCCGACCGTCTGACAGACCGCGAACGCGCGGCCGCGCAGATGCTTCGGCGCGAGTTCCGACAGATAGGTGCCGATCGTGACCAGCTCGACGCCGATGCCCATGCCCGACACGAAGCGCCAGAAGTTCAGGCCGCTCGCGGTGTCCTGGAACGCCATCACCGTATTGGCCGCGACGTACCACAGCAACGACCACGTGAAGATCGAGCGGCGGCCGAAGCGGTCGGCGAGGAAACCGCATGCGGCCGTGCCGAGAAACAGCCCGCCGAACAGCGCGGCGATGAAGCTCGCGACGCCCGACGTGCCGAACAGCCCCGCCGTGGTCGGCGTGAGAATGCGGCTCTTGACGAGGCCGGGCGCGATGTAGCCGGTAAAGAGCAGGTCGTACAGCTCGAAGAAGAAGCCGAGGCTCAGCAGGGCGATCAGTTTCCAGACCGCGGGCGTCGCGGGCAGCCGGTCGAGTCGTGCCGAAATCGCGCCCATGCCGGCCGCCGACGCCGTCGCGGCGGTCGCGGCGGCGCCTGCGGGTTCGGCGGCGCGCAGAGTCGATGCGCGCTCCAGAATGGCCATGTCTGTCTCCTGTCTCGTCGTTGGAATGTGTGAGCGCCGCGCGTGCGGCGCCGAACCGCTTACGGGTATTGCGCCTGCAACTCGGCAAAGGACGCGATGCGGCCCGCCAGCGCGCTCGCGACGACGGTCAGCGGGCTCGCGAGCCAGACCTGGCCCGGGCCGGACCGGCCGGGGAAGTTCCGGTTGATCGCGCTGATCGTCACTTGCGCGGCGTCCGTCGATGCACCCGGCCCGCAGTTCGCGCATGCACCGCACGACGGTTGCAGTAGTACCGCGCCGACGCGCTCGAAGGTGTCGAGATAGCCGCGCCGCGCGCAGTAGTCGCGCACGTCCGACGTACCGAACTGCAGATAGAGGCTCACGTCGGCCGGTACGCGCAGCCCGCGCGCCGCCGCCCACGCCAGCACTTCGTGGTAATGGTCGAAGTCTTCGCGCTTGCCGGCCGTGCACGAACCGCCATATGCAATGTCGATACGCGGCCGTTCCGCGAGGTCGCGCAGCGCGATGCCGTTGCCCGGGTCGCCGGGCGCCGCGAGCATCGGCGTGATGCGCGTGCAGTCGATCTCGATCACGTCCGCATAGGGCGCCCCGGCATCGCTGCGCATCCACGGCTCGATCACGAAGTCGATGCCACGCCGCGCCTTCAGGAAGCGCACAGTTTCCGAGTCCGGTGCGATGATGCCTGTGAAGCCGCCGAGTTCGGCCGT
Source organism: Burkholderia sp. JKS000303 (assembly GCF_002563755.1). Taxonomy (NCBI): domain Bacteria; kingdom Pseudomonadati; phylum Pseudomonadota; class Betaproteobacteria; order Burkholderiales; family Burkholderiaceae; genus Burkholderia; species Burkholderia sp. JKS000303. Next base: position 81,978 of record NZ_PDBZ01000002.1, on the reverse strand, counting down.
CATGTTCGTGAGCGTCGTGCGCTCGTCGGTCGTCAGTTGCGCGATGGCGGCGCCCGCGAACTCGAACACCTTCCCGACACCCGAGCCCGCGCGGATCCTCGGATCGGCGAGCAGGTGCAGCACCAGATCCTTGGCCGTCACGCCGCACGGAATCGCACCGTTGTACTCGATCCGCAGCGACGGCGGCACGGTCATCCGCACCGCGCCCGTCACGAACGCATTCGCCATGTCCGTGGTGCCGACACCGAACGCGATGCAGCCGAGTGCGCCGCTGTGCGGCGTGTGCGAATCGGTACCGACCACGACCTGGCCCGGCAATGCATAACGCTCGGCCATCAGCGCGTGCGAAATGCCTTCGGAGCCCTCGTCGCCGCCGTTCTCGACTTCGGCCAGGTAACCGTGATTCGTCAGTCCGTAGTCCTGCGCGAATTGCCGGTGCGCATCCGACAGCTCGCGCACGTCCGGCAGCAGCCCGTTGCGCACGTGCAGCGCGCTGCGATGCGCGTACGACAGGTGATCCTCGAACGCGAGCATGGTCTCCGGTTGATGCAGCGACAGCGGCTTGCCGAACGCCGCGTGCAGCATGTGCGCGGCCATCCCCGTGTAGTACTCGTGGATGAAGCGCCAGTCGGCGCGCACGAACACGCCCGCGCCGGGCACGAACGCGCTGCCGGTGTCGGCCGTGCGCAGCGCGTGGCGCTCGAGAATCTTCTGTGCGAACGTGCGCGGCACGGCACTCGTCGTATCGGCCGCTTCGCCGGCCGGCTCGATCTCGCGCATCTGTTGCGCACCGTAGCGCAGCAAACCCCCGCTGCGCAGGATCGACGCGGCCAGGCTGTCGCGCGTCGCGACGAGTTCCTCGATGTCGATCGGCTCGCCGCGCCGGATGCGTTCGATCAAGCCGAAATCCGTCGACGTGAAGAGTCCGAGGTTGTCCGCGTTCTGCCGGTAAATCCGCTCGAAGCTCTTCGCGATCACGAGCCGGATGCCCGCGCAGTATTCCGCGAGCGGACTATGCTCGCGCGACGACCCCTTGCCGTAGCGATTTCCCGCCACCGTCACGCGAAAGCCGCCGGCGAGCACGGCGCCCGGTCCGACAGGATTGCGGCCGCCGGTTCGAAAGCCGAGATACGGGAAGCGGCCGAGGCGCTCGTCGAAGCGCGTCAGCACGCTCATCGGCGTGATTTCATCGGTCGAGACGTCGTCCCGCAGCGGCCCCGCCTCGGCCTGCGTCAGGTCGGCGCCGCCGAGTTGCCGTTCGACCCGCGCCGGATCGTCGCAAAGAAACAGGATCCGGCCCGCCACATCCACTGTTGCCATCTGATTTCTCCTTGAACGGAAATCTAGACGGCTGCAACAGCGGAAACGAAGTGCTCGATCGGCATTCGGGGCATCGCAAATCGCGATGTCCGCGTAAACCCCGTGGCGTCAGGTGCCCGCGAGCGCGTCGATCAGCGCCTGGACGGCCTTCAGGCGCGACGATTTCCTGAGCGCATGGACATGCAGCGCGCGCTCGCGCGCCCACGGCTCGTCGAGCGGCCTGCGCACGAACCCGTTCGATCCGGCGAACGCCGACGCCGCGCTGGTCGGAACGATGCCGATGCCGAGCCCCGCTTCGACCATCCGGCATTGCGCATCGAAGCTGTTGACCGTCACCGACAGGTTCAGCGGCATGCGCGCGGCATCGGCGCGCTCCTTGAGGGTCCGGTCGAGCGAACCGCCGGCCTGCAATGCCACGAGCGGAAAGCGCAGTACGTCGCCGAACGTCGGCGCGGGAAGCGCGGCGAGATCATGATCGAGCGGCAGCACGACCATCAGCGGATCGTCGGCGAAGTGCCACGATTCCAGCCCGCCCGGGATCTTGCCGCACGCCGAGATGCCGACGTCGGCACGGTCGTCCACGCACGCGCGGACCACCTCGTCGCTGATCTCTTCCGTCAACGCGATCTGCACGAGCGGGTAACGTGCCTGGAACGCTTTCAGCCGTTCCGGCAGGAAGCCGACGATTGCCGACGCGTTCGCATGCAGGCGCACCACGCCGGCAACCTGGCCGCTCAACGACTGGACCTCGCGCGCAAGCGACTGCAACTGGTCGTGAACCGATACGGCGCGGGAAAACGCGTGGCGACCGGCTTCGGTCAATTCGACCCCGGACGGCGAGCGGATCAGCAACGGCACGCCCATCGCCGCTTCGAGATCGGCGATGCGCCGGCTGAGCGCCGACGGCGCGATATGGTTGCGGCTGGCGGCCCGAGCGATCGAACCTTCCTGAACGACGGAAATGAACAGCTCCAGGCTGTACGGATCGATACGCATGCGGCCGGATCCTTGGGGGCTTTCGTGATGTGAGGTGGGGATGCGTGCGAACCGGCGCGGCGGTCCGTACGCAGTCATAGTAGCAGCGGGGACGCGTCGCGCCGACGCCGCCACGGCCGACGCACGTCGCGAATGCCGGTTCCGGATCCGCGGCGCGCGTCGACAGCGCCATCACGCCAGCTGATACGTCGTCTTCACCCGCGTAAAGAACTGCCGCGCATACGTTCCCTGCTCGCGCGGGCCGAGACTCGACCCGCGGTTGCCGCCGAACGGCACGTGATAGTCCACGCCCGCCGTCGGCAGGTTCACCATCACCATGCCGGCCGACGAGCGGCGCTTGAAGTCCTCCGCATATTTCAACGACGTCGTGACGATGCCCGCGGACAAGCCGAACGGCGTGTCTTCCGCCGCCGCCAGCGCCGCTTCGTAGTCGGGCACCTTCAGCACGGCCAGCACCGGCCCGAAGATCTCCTCGCGGTAGATGCGCATGTGCGGCTGCACGTCGGTAAACAGCGCCGGCGAGAAATGATAGGCATCCTTGTCGTTGTCCAGATGCGTGCCGCCGCACACCAGCGTCGCGCCCTCCTGCACGCCCGACTCGACGTACGACAGGTTCTGCCTGAGCTGGCCCGGGTCGACCACGGGACCGATATCGGTGTCGGCGCTCAGCGCATCGCCCACGCGCAACGCACGCGTGCGCGCCGCGAGTTTCTCGACGAACGCGTCGTGAATGCCGGCCGTGACGATCACGCGCGAGCTGGCCGTGCAACGCTGGCCGGTCGAGTAGAACGAGCCGTTCAGCGCGACCTCGACGGCGATGTCGAGATCGGCGTCGTCCAGCACGACGAGCGGGTTCTTGCCGCCCATCTCCAGTTGCACGCGCACCAGTCGCTCGGCCGCGATCCGCGCGACCTGTCGGCCGGTGCCTTCGGAACCGGTGAAGGTGATCGCGTCGATCTGCGGCGAACGCAGGATCGCATCGCCAACGGTGCGGCCCGGCCCGATCAGCATGTTGAACACGCCGGCCGGCAAGCCGGAGCGGGAGATGATTTCCGCGAGCGCCCATGCGGACGACGGCACCAGTTCGGCCGGCTTGAACACGACCGCGTTGCCGAACGCAAGCGCCGGCGCGATCTTCCATGCGGGAATCGCGATCGGGAAATTCCACGGGCTGATGATGCCGACCACGCCGACCGGCTGCGTGAACACGTCGACGCCCACGCCTTCGCGCACGGAATCGTATTTCTCGCCGTTCGCGCGCAGCACTTCCTGCGCGTAGAACTTGAACGAATGGCCGGCCCGGTCCACTTCGCCCAGCGCCTCGCGCACGATCTTGCCTTCCTCGCGCGACAGCAGCTCGGCCAGTTCCTGACGACGTTCGAGAATCTCGCTGCCGATGCGATCGAGAATCGTCGCGCGCAGTTGCGGGTTGCTGCGGCGCCACGTGCGGCTCGCGTTCGTGGCCGCCTGGATCGCGCGCTCGGCGAGCGCGGCATCGGCGCGCGCGAAGCGCTCGACGATCTCGGCCGGCGCCGACGGATTGCGGTTCTCGAGGAGATCGGCCTGGCTGTCCGGCTCGACGAAACGGCCGTCGACGAAGCTGGTCTTGATGATGGAAGTCATGCGGTTACCTTCTGGATGGCAAATTGCGGCACGTCGCCGTTCGCGAACTCGACGATGTTGTTCAGCGCCTTGTCGATCAAGCCCTGCATCGCGTCGACGCTGCTCCACGCAACGTGCGGATTGAGGATGAAGTTGTCGTGATCGATCAGCTGGAAGATCGGGTCGTCGACGTCGACCGGCTCGTTCACCAGCACGTCCAGCGCCGCGCCGCCGATCGTTTCGTTGAGCATGGCGTCGATCAGCGCCGCTTCGTTGACGATGCCGCCGCGCGCCGTGTTGATCAGGATCGCGTCGCGCTTCATCTGCGCAAGCTCCTTCGCGCCGAGCATGTTGCATGTCTCGTCGGTGAGCGGCACGTTGACCGACAGCACGTCGCTGCGCGCGAGCAATTGCGCGAGCGGCACGAAGCCCGCACCGCGAAACTCGCCGCCCTTGTCGTAGAGCAGCACGTTCATGTCGAGGCCGCGCGCGAGTTCCGCGAGCCGGCGCGCGATCACGCCGTTGCCGATGATGCCGAGCGTCTTGCCGGCCACATCGCGAATCCGGAAATCGAAATAGATGTTGCGCGCCGGCACCTCGCCGCGATGGACCTTGCGCATCAGCCGGTGATAGCTGCTCGGCCGGCGCAGCAGTTCGAACATCATCGCGATCACGTGCTCGGCCACCGTGTTGGCCGCATAGCCGGGCACGTTCGTCACCACGATGCCGTGTTCGTGACAGTAGTCGAGATCGACGATATCGGTGCCGGTCAGCGCCAGCGAAATCATCCTGAGGTTCGGCAACTGGCGCAGATGCGCCTCGCGCAGCGGCACGCTGCAGGTCAGCGCGACGGTCGCGTCGCGCAGCCGCGCGACGAGGTCCTGCGGCGACGTATAGCTGTAGCTGGTCCACGTATGCTCGAACGGCAGTGGCGGCACTTTCACCGAAGGCGCGATACCTTCATGATCGAGAAAAACGACGTGATGCGACATGTTCATCCCTTGCTGACGACTTTCTTGGGCGCATAGCCGGCAGGCGCCAGCGACGTGAGGAAATTGGTGAGTGCGCCGGCGTCGCGATCGAGATCCTCGAGCGACTCCTTGCGCACCAGCGCGTTGCGCACCATGCGCGCGCCGATGAAACGGAACGGCTCGGGCGGCAGCAGCTTCATGTGCTGGTTAACGAGTCCGCAATTGGCCCACTCGTCGTTGGCCTCCTCGACCAGCGACTTGATGATGCGGCTGGCGAACACCGTGGGGCCCACGCCCGCACCGGAGAAACCGATGCCGAACACGATGTCGCGATGGCCGCCGAGATAACCGAAATTGGGCAGCCCCTTCATCGCGCGATCGAGCGGCCCGGTCCAGCTGTTGACCACGGGCACGTCGGCCAGTTGCGGATAGAACGATCGCATTTCGGCGGTCACGCCGTCGACTGCCGGACACGGCTTGTCGTACAGCGCGCCGATCTTCGACGCGAAGGCGAACTGGCCCAGCGGCTTGCCGAACACGATGCGGCCGTCCGGCGTGTTGCGCCAGTAGTTGAGCACCGTGCGCGAATCGCTCACGCACACGCCGGTCCTGAAGCCCGTCGCATCGAGCCGCGACTTCATCTGTGCGGTCGCGATCATGTCGCTCGACATGACCACGAACATCCGCTTGAGCTCGGGGAATTGCGCGCCCCACGCATTCATCGCGATGACCACCTTGCGCGCCGTGATCTTGCCGCGCGGGGTGTATACCACCGGCGGCTTGCTGCGTTCGAGGCGCGTCATCGGCGTCTTCTCGTAGACGCGCACGCCCAGCTCGATCGCCACGCGGCGCAAGCCGCGCGCCAGCAGCGCCGGCTGCACCGTCGCCGCATTGGGATCGAAAATGCCCGACAGGATCCGCGGCGAGCCGGACGTGTCGCGCACCTCGTCCGGCGACAGCGCCCGGAACGGGTTCACGCCGTACTTCTCCAGGCTCTCGGTCAGCACCAGCCACGAGTTGTGCTGACGCGGATTGCTCGCCGTCCACAGCCAGCCGTCCTTGCGGAACTGCGCATCGACGTCGTGCTCGCGGCAGAATTCGCCGATTTCGTCGATCGCCGATTCGGCGGCCTCGCAGATGCGCCGTGCCTCGGCTTCGCCGCAGATGCTCATCAGCGACAGATACTTCGCCCACCAGTTGTTGACGAAGCCGCCGTTGCGCCCGCTCGCGCCGGAGCCGCAGCGATCCTTTTCGATCACGACGATATCCAGGCCCGGCTTCGCCTTCTTCATCCGGATCGCCGACCACAGCGCCAGGTAACCGCCGCCGATGATGCACACGTCGGCCTGCGTCGATTCCTCGAGTGCGGGCGCCAATGCACATTCGCGATCCAGCGCCTGCGCATACCAGAAACCTCGGTACATAAGTTTTTGCCCCGTTAGAGATCAATACAGGGGCAGATTTTCCGGTTGCGGAACCGGCGGGGCTATCACGAGAAGGACAATTCCTAGAATGCCGGGGATGCGGCCACCTAGGGGTTTCCCTAGCTCCGGCAGCGCATTTTTCGCGTCGAGCGCGCGCTGCGCCGACCATACCGTCAGGCCCTCGTTTGCTGTCATTCCCGTTATATTTTTCGGTGTTTTTGCCACATACAGGACATCGGCAAACTCGTACACTGCGCGCATACGGCATGCCGGATTCTCATCTTTCTCGGGGATGAGCGATGTATACAGATAACGAAGACTACGGAGACGGAAGCCAGGAGGCCGACGAGGCGCCGCCTGGCCGGCCCGACTTGCGCGTCGGCTTCATCCTGCTGAATCAGTTCACGCTGGTCCCGGTGGCCGGGCTGGTCGATTCGTTGCGGTTCGCGGCGGACAAATCGTTTCGCAGCCGCCAGATCTACTGCCAGTGGGACTGGATGACCTGCAACGACGAGCCGATCTCCGCGAGCTGCGGCATGCCGATCCTGCCGACCAAGCGGCTCGAGCAGCTCGAATCGTACGACTACGTCGTGGTCGCCGGCGGCCTGCTCGCCGAAACCCGCAATCCGCCCGACTGGCTGCTCGATGCGTTGCGCAACGTCCATGCGGCCGGCATCCCGATCATCGGGCTGTGCTCGGCGTCGTTCGTGCTGGGCAAGGCGGGGCTGCTCGACGGCCGTCGCTGCGCGATTCACTTCACGATCCGCGACGAGTTCAGCGAGCGCTTTCCGCTCGCCACCGCACTGATCGACAAGAGCTACGTGGACGACGAAGGCATCATCACGTGCCCCGGCGGCACGGCGATCGATCTCGCCGCGAACATGATCCGGCGCCACTGCGGCGAGATTCGCGCGCAGAAGGGGCTGAAGTACCTGCTGGCGGACACCGCGCTCGACACCGCGCCCGAGCAAGAACGCGACAGCGAACCGCACGTGTACCAGAACGAGATCGTGCGCAAGGCGATCGCGTTCATGCGCGCCAATCTCGGCGCGTCGGCCACGCTGAAGGAAGTCGCCGATCACGCAGGCACCAGCGCGCGCCAACTGCATCGCGCGTTTCTGAACAACACGAACGATGCGCCCGCGAACTACTGGAGAAAGCTCCGGCTCGAACACGCCCGCAAGCAACTCGCGGACACGAGCCTGAACGTCACGACGATCGCGATCGAGTGCGGGTTCTCGGATGCGTCGCACTTCATTCTGTGGTTCCGCAAGCAGTACGGCGAGACGCCCTCGGTTTACCGCAAACGCCGGCATGAGGTAGAGCGGCTGCTTGCCGCGCGCTGACGCGCGCGGCTCGACTACAGCGCGCCCGTCGCCTGAATCTCGATCAGATAATCCGGATGCGCGAGCGGCGCGCCGACGCAGGCGCGCGCAGGCTGATCGGCGTTGCCGACCCATGCGTCGTACACGCGATTCATCGCATCGAAATCCTTCATGTCGGCCAGCCAGATCTGGATGCGCGTGACGTGCTGCTTGCCGGCGCCCGCCTCAAGCAACAGCCCTTCCAGTTGCGCCAGCACCGAGCGCGTCTGCGCGTCGATGTCGGTCGGCACACCGGCCGCCGCGACGATGCCCGACGTTTCGATCCGGTCGCCGGATACGACGATGCCGCTGGCGCGCGGGCGCACGGCAAATCGTTTGATCTCGCTCATGTCCGGCTCCGCGTCAGAACAGCACGTACGTCTTGCGCAGCGTCTCGCGAATGTCCCACACGCCTTCGCAGTTCGCCGGGAACAGCACGGCATCGCCCGCGCGCAGCTCGACCGGCTCGCCGCCATCCGGCGTGAAGAGGCACCAGCCGCTGACGATGTGGCTGAATTCGCGGTTTTTCAGATGACGGCGGAACTGGCCGGGCGAGCTTTCCCACACGCCGGTGCTCGCGCCGACGTCGGCGGCTTCCTGATGCTGGGCCGTGCCTTGCGCCGCGACGATCTCGCCGATCGGCAGTCTGGGCGGCGCGGTTTCGCCGATCGCGGCCGCTTCGGCCTGTCGAACCACGGTAAGAACCTGGGTCATGAAATCGTCCTCTGTTTCAGTTGAATTAAACACTTTGCATTCCGGATCATAGGGCGCGGTAAACCCCGGCCGTATCCGACTCGAAATGCCGCAACTCTTCCTGTCGCCGCGCTTCCGACCAGCCGAGCACCGTCGCGGCGATGCGCGACAGTTCCTCGGCACGGTCGCGCCCGAGCACCGGATTCAACCCGTCGGGCAGGCGACGGCGAATCAGGTCGGCCAGCCGCACGACGTGCTCCTGCTTCAGGATCTGCTCGACGGTTTGCGCGTTCGCCTGCCGCCCCGGACCGACCAGCATCCCCTTGGGCGCCGCACGCCGCTTGCCCAGGTGCCGCTCGACCGACTTCGCGGCCATCCGCCCGGCGTGGCGGTGCATCATGATGTAGGAGCCCGTCATCGTGACGAGCCCCGGCAGGTTCGGATCCTCGATCGCACGCACGGGCAGGCTGACCGTTTCGCCGTCCGTCGTCGACATCGGGCGCACGCCGCACCAGCAGTGCCGCACGTGCGCGCGCGTGAGCTTCAGCTCGGGGAACAGCAGGTTCGCCTCGCTCAGGATGTAGTCGACTTCGGCATCCAGCACGCGCACGTTGTCCGGATCCTCGCTGACGACGGTTTCGGTCGGGCCGATGAAGTGATGGTCGCCCCACGGGAAGATGTAGAACGTCTCGCCCTTGCTCGAGAACGCTTCGAGCCCCTGGCCGCGCCATGCGTCCGGCAGGCGCACCATCACGTTCACGCCCTTGCGTCCGAGCACCCGCTTCACGTCGCGATGGCCGCCGCCGGACACGCGATCGACCCACGGCCCCGCGGCGTTCACGACCGCGCGCGCGCTGATGCGCACTTGCGCGGTCGCGCCGGGCGCCTGGTCGTCGAGCGTGATGCGCCAGGCCGCACCGCGCCGCTCGAGCGCACTCACCTTCGTGTACGTGCGCAGCGTCGCGCCGCGCTGCTCGGCATCGAGCGCCGTATCGACGCAGATGCGCTCGGGCCACGCATACATGTATTCCTCGAACACGCCGACACCGGCCAGCGGGCCACCCAGCGCCGCGACCATCGCGCTCTCGCGGGCCGCCTGTTCCGGTGACAGCCGGCGAAACGCCAGCGGCACGTTGCGGCTCGCGACGGCCTCCATCAGCCGGAAGCCGAAGCCGACCAGCCAGTGCGGATAGCGGTCGCCCGCGCGAAACGGGTAATGGAAGCGGTGGCGGGTCAGCCGCTGCGGCATGTCGGCAACCAGTTCGGCGCGGCAGTGCATGATGTTGCGCGCATACAGAAAGCGCTTCATCACGGCGACCGGCCGGAACGGGATCTGCCACAGCGGAAACTGCGGCGCCAGATAGCCGACGCCGGAATACAGCATCCGGCTCGAGCGCGACGACGTGCCCGTCGCGATATCGCCGCGGTCGACCAGCAGGGTCTTGAAGCCGCGCCCGGCCAATTCGCGCGCGCTGGCGCAGCCCACCGCGCCGGCGCCGATCACCACCACGTCCCAGGTCTCGTCGGCCAGCTTGCTCAGTTGCGGTCGCATCGTTCGTCCATCGTCATGTCGGTTGGAAAGTGACTGGCGTGCGACGGGCACGCGCGACATCCGCCGCGCGTGCCCGTTCGCCGCCATGCCGTTCAGTGATCGAGCGAAGCCGCCTGATGCAGGTCCAGCTTCTGCGTCTCGGGCGCCATCGCCCACGCGCACCACGCGCCGACGAACGAGACGGCAGCCGCAACCAGCATCGTGTGGCCGATGCCGATCGACGTCAGCGCGACCGGAACCAGATACGTACCCACCGCCGTGCCGATCCGCGACAGCGACGTGCCCAGGCCGACGGCCGTCGCACGGATCTCGGTCGGGAACAGTTCGTTCGGGTAGACGAATTCCAGGATCTGCGCGCCGCTGTTGAAGATCGCATAGGCGCCGAACAGGATCAGCACGATCATCGGGGACGCATTCGGATTCAAGCCCAGCAGCGCCAGCGCCGCCCCGGACCACAGAAAGCTCTGGATCAGCATCTGCCGGCGCCCCATCACGTTGATCAGCTTCATCCCCGCCAGGCAGCCGACGACGAACAGCATCGTGATCGCGACCGACCCCAGCGCGGCCCATTTCTCGGTCAGGCCGAGCGCACCGAGCACGGTCGGCGCGAACGAGTAGATCGCGAACAGCGGCAGCACGGCGCAGGTCCAGAAGATCGTCACGAACCACATGCGCTTGCCGTAGCCCGAGTGGAACAGCGACCACACCGATACTTCGCGCGTCTTCGGCGGCTCCGGCAGGTTTTTCGACGAGAACCGCGGGCCATACACGTGCTTGATGACCTTGTCGGCTTCTTCCCGGCGCCCCTTGCTGAGCAGCCAGCGCGGCGACTCCGGCGTGCCTGCGCGCGCCACCATGAACAGCACGCCCGGCACCAGCGCGCTGGCCAGCACGTAGCGCCATGCATCCGCGCCGCCGAACTCGAGGATCAGGGTACCGCCGATATACGCACAGGCCGCGCCGGCGAACCACATCACCAGCATGCTCGCGAGGAGCGGACCGCGATATTTGCGGGGCAGGAACTCCGCGAGGAACGCGGTCGCGATCGGATAGTCCGCCCCGACGGCGACGCCGATCAGCAGGCGCCAGATGAACAGCGCCCACACCGACTCCACCCAGAACTGGGCGGCCGAAAAACCGATGATCGCGACCAGGTCGATCAGGTAAAGCACCTTGCGGCCGAAGCGGTCCGTGAACCACCCGCCGAGGAAACCGCCGAGAAAGATGCCGATCAGCGCCGACGCGGCAACCATCCCTTCCCAGAACGTATTCAAATGCAGTGCAGCCGATATCTGCATCATCACGACACCGATGATGCTCATCACGTAACCGTCGAGAAACGGCCCGCCGGCCGAGTAGAGGGTCAGTTTCTTGTGGAACCGGTTGAGTGGTTCGTCTTCGAGATTGCTGATCGACGACATTCGTTCTCCTTAATTTTGTATTGAGAAATTCGGACGTTTCATGGATGGACCCGGCCAACGTGACGGCCAGGCCGTCAGGGTGCCGGATCGGTGGTGTTCGAACCCGGGCCCCGCCCCGATCCGCTCAGCAGCGCATCGAATACGACTTCGCACGCGGCGTTCCATGCCGCGTTCGCCTGATGCAGCGCGAGCATCTCGAGCCCCTGTTCGGTAAACGTGCCCGGCGTCGCGATCGAACGGCCCAGATCGCGGATCGGCAGTGCATCGCGATGCCGCGCGTAGGCCACGCAATCCTCGATGCTGCTCAGCACCAGCGCGCGCGCCCGCCCGGGCGGCATGCCCTTGTCTTCCAGCCAGTGCTGCAGGTCATGCAACAGAAAGTAGAACCAGCCGTTCATGCACGCGCTGACCGTCGCCAGTTCGAACTCCGTCTCGCTGGCGAGGACGATCAGATTGCCGAGCACGTGCAGCAGCGCCTGCGCGCCGGGATCGGCGGGATAGAGGGCGACCGTCGAGCGGTTGATCTCGGCCGCATAGGACAGCATCGCCCGCACGCAGCGGTCGATGCCGAACAACCGCTGCAGCTCCGCGACCGATACGCCGCTCACGACGGAGATCAGCGTCTGGTCCGGCCGGAGCGCGACCTCTTGCGCGAGCGCTTCCAGTTGTGCCGGACGAACGCCGACCAGCACGATGTCGGCCGCATCGACGACCGCCTGGTTGTCGGTCATCACGCGGCACGCGTGCTCGCGGCCGAGCGCGAGCGCCTTCTCGCGTCCGCGCGGCGACAGCACGATTTCCATGTCGCCGGTCTCGCGCAGCAGGCCGCGCACCATCTTTTCGGTGAGATCTCCCACCCCGAGAATACCCAGTTTGATCATGACGTCCTCTCTCGTGACGGATGCTCAGCTTTCCTTGCCCGCGCGGCACTGTCCCCACATCAGGTTCAGATTCACGCCGGCGGACAGCAGCGGTTCGGGCGGATTCGCATTCGGCCCGGGCGACGACAGCAGGAACTCGATCAGTTCGTTGCGCTCCCCGGCGAGCCAGTCGGCCAGCAACGTGCCGGTGATCGTGCCGCGCGTGATGCCCAGGCCGCCGCAGCACAGCGCGCCGTAGACGTTCGGCGCGAGCTGGCCGAAATGCGCCATGTGATTGCGCGACAGGCACATCGCGCCGCCCCACGTGTATTCGAACGGCACGTTCGGCAGCATCGGGAAACGCCGCTCGAACGACGCGCGATGGCGCTGCGCGACGCGTTGCAGGAACGCCTCGCTGCTGTGGCCGTTCGGGTTGAAGCTGAAGCTGTTGCGCACCAGCAGACGGTTGTCCGGCGTGCGCCGCAACGTGCTGCCGAACGGATCGGCCGGGATGATGCCCCACACGGGCAAGCCGCCCAGCCGTGCCTGCTCGTCGTCGGTCAGCACGCGCGTCATGCTGGCATACGTGAAGACCGGCAGCAGTCGTCGCTTCAGGAAGCCGAAGCTCGATGCGAATGCGTTGTTGGTCAGCAGCAGCTTGTCCGCGACGATTTCGCCGTGCCGATGCGCGAGCGTGATCCGGTCGCCGTAGTCGACGGACGTGACCGGCGTGTATTCGTGCAGCGTGACGTTGTCCGGCAGGCTGTCGGCGAGCCCTTTCACGAGCGCCGCCGGCTGCAGGAGGATCGTGCCGGGCGTGAACAGCCCCTGCTTGTAGAAGCGCGTGCCGATGCGTTCCGGCAGTTCGTCTTCCGCAACCACCTCGCAGTGTTCGCCGAGGTTTTCGAGCCCTTTCCGGTACGCATCGAGCACCGCGATGCCGCGCGGTTCGACGGCAGCCTGGTACTTGCCGACCGCGCGCATGTCGCACTCGATCCCATGCTCGGCGACCAATTGCTTGATGATCTGCTGCGCGGCCTGGTTGAGCTTCAGGTTCATCCGCGCCGTCGCGGGATCGCCGATGTAATCGGGCGCGCCGATGTCGTGCGGCAGGTCGATCGCGAATCCGGAGTTTCGGCCGGACGCCCCATAACCGACTTCCTGTGCGTCCAGCAGGACGACGGCATCGTTCGGATGGCGCAGCGCGATGCGGCGCGCCGCCGCCAGGCCCGTGAGCCCGGCACCGACGACGACCCAGCGCGCGGAGGTCTTGCCCGTATGCGCGGCGGCGGGTCGCCGGGTCCGGCTCAGGTGAAACCAGCCGCAGGATCTGTCGTCGGCCGGCAAGTAGTTGACTCGTTTCATGTTCAGCACCAATGTGTGCCGCAAGTATCGAGTCGGCGCGCGAAATGCGCATATAAGGAATGAGGCAATTGCTATGACGCCAGTGCCATTCAGGGTATCCCCTTAAGCAGCGACGCACGCCGCGCGCCGCCCATCACCCCGCCGCGCGCACGTGATCGAGCAGCGCCTGCAGCGGGTGGCGCAGCTGCCGCGCCGACATGCGCTTCACCTGGCTGCGGCACGAATACCCGGTCGCCAGCGCTTCGCCCGCGTCGTCCGGCGCGTCGACGTGCGCGGCCCACGACTGCGCATAGATCGTGCGCGACGTGTCCAGGTTGCGCGCCTCGTGCCCGTACGTCCCCGACATCCCGCAGCAGCCGGCGGCCTGCACCTGCAGGCGCAAGCCGCGGCGCGCGAACACCTGCCCCCACTGCTTGCCGCTGTCCGGCGCGTTGGTCTTCTCGGTGCAGTGCGGCAGCAGCCGGTACGACCCGGATGCGCTGCCCGCGGCCGATTCCGGCAGTGCGTGCAGCAGCCACTCCTGCGGCAGCGCGACCTTCGGCACGTCGGCGAGCCCGGTCACCTTCAGATACTCCTGACGATACGTGAGCGTCATCGCCGGATCGAGGCCGACCAGCGCGATGCCCGGGCGCGCCAGCGCGGCCAGTTGCGTCGCGTTGCGGATCGCCGCCTTCCCGAACGCGCGCAGGAAGCCCTGGACGTGCAGCGCCTTGCCGTTCGGCGCGAGCGGCGCGAGCCAAACCTGGAAGCCCGCGCGCGCCGCCAGCTCGATCAGCGTCGCCAGTTGCTCGGTATCGAAGTAGCGCGTGAACGTGTCCTGCACGATGACGACGCTGCGTGCGCGTTGCGCATCGGTCAGCGCCGCGAGCGCCTGCGGATCGGCGGGCCGCACACGCCACTGGCGAATCACGGCCGCGAGATCGAAGCGGCTCAGCAGCGGACTGTCGACCATGCCGACGTGCCGCTCCAGCAGCGTGCGCACCCAGCCGGCGCGCATCAGCCCGTTGTACAGCGCGGGCACCCGCGCCATCCACGGCATCGTGTATTCGAGCGAGCCGATCAGGTAGTCGCGCAGCGGCCGCAGATAGCGCTGGTGATACAGCTCGAGAAAGCGCGAGCGGAACTCGGGCACGTTGACCTTGACCGGGCACTGCCCCGCGCACGATTTGCATGCGAGGCAGCCGGCCATCGCGTCATACACCTCGTGCGAGAAATCGGCTTCCCCGTTGCGCGCCGCGCGGCTGTTGCGCCAGCGGGTCGCGAGGCCGCTCAGCCACGGCTGCCGGGCGCGCGCCGCCGCGACCACGTCCACGCCGGCCTGTCCTTGCAGGCGCAACCATTCGCGCATCAGCGACGCACGCCCCTTCGGCGAATGCACGCGTTCGCGGGTCGCCTTCCACGACGGGCACATCGCGTCGTCCGGGTCGAAGTTGTAGCACGCGCCGTTGCCGTTGCAGTGCATCGCCGTGCCGTAGCTCTGCCACACGCGCTCGTCGATCTGCCGGTCGTGGTCGCCGCGCGTGGGCACCTCGTCGATCTTGAGCAGCCGCAGCGTATTGTCCGGCGGCGTCGCGATCTTGCCCGGATTGAACTGGTTGTGCGGATCGAACGCGGCCTTCAGTTGCTGCAGCGACGGATACAGCTCGCCGAAGAACGCCGGCGCATATTCGGAGCGCACGCCCTTGCCGTGCTCGCCCCATAACAGGCCACCATGGCGCTGCGTGAGCGCGGCCACCGCATCCGACACCGGGCGCACCAGCGCCGCCTGCTTCGGGTCCTTCATGTCGAGCGCCGGGCGCACGTGCAGCACGCCCGCGTCGACGTGGCCGAACATCCCGTACTGCAGCCCGTAGCCATCCAGCAGCGCGCGGAATTCGGCGATGTATGCGGCCAGGTTTTCGGGCGGCACCGCGGTGTCCTCGACGAACGGCTGCGGACGCGCTTCGCCCTGCACGTTGCCGAGCAAGCCGACCGCGCGCTTGCGCATCGCATACACGCGCTTCACCGCGTCGTCGCCGCTCGCGAGCGTATGGCCGAGCCGCTCGACGCTCGTATCGTTGCGCAGATGGTCGACGAACGCGCGTACCTGCGCATCGACGTCTTGCGCGTCGTCGCCGCTGAATTCGATCAGGTTGATGCCGAGCGTCGGACGCGGGTCGTCCTGCGGGAAATATTCGGCGACGCTGCTCCACACGAAGTCCTTCATCGCGAGCATCAGCACCTTCGAGTCGACCGTCTCGATCGACAGCGGTTTCAGTTCGAGCAGCGCGCGCGCATCGCGCAGCGCATCCATGAAGCTCGCGTAGCGCACGTTCACCAGCACCGAGTACTTCGGGATCGGCAGCACGTTAAGCCGCGCTTCGACGACGAAGCCGAGCGAGCCTTCGGCGCCGCACAGCACGCTGTTCAGGTTGAAGCGGCCGTCCGGCTCGCGCAGGTGCGCGAGATCGTAGCCGGTCAGGCAGCGATTGAGCTTCGGAAATTTCGCGTCGATCAGCGCGGCCTTTTCATCGGCGATGCGGCGCGCGGTGCGATACACCTTGCCGATCCGGTCCTGCTGCGCGCAGCGGCGCGTCAGTTCGTCGTCCGCGAGCGCGTCGCTGTGCAGCTGCTCGCCGCCCATCAGCACGAAGTCGAGCGCGAGCACGTGGTCGCGCGTCTTGCCGTACGTGCAGCTGCCCTGCCCGCTCGCGTCGGTGTTGATCATCCCGCCGACCGTCGCGCGGTTCGAGGTCGACAGCTCCGGCGCGAAAAAGAGGCCGTGCGGCTTCAGCGCGGCATTGAGCTGATCCTTGACGACGCCCGCCTGCACCCGCACCCAGCGCTCGGCGACGTTGATCTCCAGGATCCGGTTCATGTTGCGCGACAGGTCGACGACCACGCCATCGGTCAGCGACTGCCCGTTGGTGCCGGTGCCGCCGCCGCGCGCCGCCACCGCGACGTCGCGATGCGCGGGCTCGGCGAGCAGCCGCGCGACGAGCCGCACGTCGTCCGCATGCGCGGGACAGATCACCGCCTGCGGCAGCCGCTGGTAGATCGAGTTGTCCGTGGCCTGCACGGTCCGGTTCGCGTGATCCGCACGGATGTCCCCGGCGAAGCCGGCGGCCTGTAGGGCGGCGAGAAAATCGCGGTAACGGCTTTCAGGCTGGCTGGCGGGACGGGGCAACGGGGCGATCGACATGGGATAAACGCGAGAGGTGGGTCGGGCCGGCGTGCCGTCAGGTCAGAAACATGAGTTTTGAGCAAGATTCCATGCACGCCGGAAATCCAGTATCTTGCTAATCAGCGCCAGAAACAAACGAATTCTCCCCCGGCAAAACTTGCATAAAACTCATGAATTACCGTCGTCTGACCCCGTCCATGTCGCTGCTGCTCGTGTTCGAGGCGGCCGCCCGGCACGAGAGCTATACCCGCGCGGCCGATGAGCTGTCGCTCAGCCAGAGCGCGATCAGCCGGCAGGTCCAGACGCTCGAGGATCAACTCGGCGTGCCGCTGTTCCGGCGCGAGGGCCGCTCCGTGAAGCTGACGGAGGTCGGGCGCCGCTACTTCATCGAGCTGAGCGGCGCACTGGGGCGCATTCGCGGCGCGACGCTGCAGGCCATGTCGCACCACGCCGGGGCCGGCACGCTGCGGCTGGCCACGTTGCCGACCTTCGGCTCGAAATGGCTGCTGCCGCACCTGCACGACTTCTATGCCGCGCACCCGGGCGTGACCGTGCACCTGCATTCGCGGATCGGCGGCATCGACTTCCATACCGACGATCTCGACGCGGCCATCACCGTCGGCGCGGGCGACTGGCCCGGCCTGCACGCACACCGGCTGTACAACGAATTCCTGATCGCGATCGCGAGCCCGGACGCGGACGGCAGCCGCGAGGCCGACCCGCACGCGCCGGCGTGGGCGGCCGGCCAAACGCTGCTCGGGGTGACGAGCAATCAGCATGCGTGGGCGGAATGGTTCTCGCATTTCGGGCTCGATCATCGCGAGATGCGGATCGGCCCGAGCTTCGAGCTGACGTCGCACCTGATCCAGGCCGTGCGCGCGGGGATGGGGATCGGCCTCGTACCGAAGGTGCTGGTGGAAGACGAGCTGAGCCGCCGCGAGCTCGTGTCGGTCGGCGACGCGATCACGAGCCAGCGCAGCTACTACCTCGTGTATCCGCCGGAAAACGACACGTTGCCGTCGCTGGCGGCGTTCAGGGAATGGTTGCTGAAGTCGTGCTGAGTATCGACAGCGGGCAGCGCCGCCGCGCGCTCATGCCCGCCATTCGTCGAGAATCTGCTCGGCGAGGTAATCGCACGGCGGGCGCGCCGAGTGCGCGCTGCGCGCCAGCACGACTTCGAGCTCGCCCAGCGGCGGCAGCCCTTCGTTCTGCGACAGCTGGACGAGATGCGCGGGAATGCTGCACCGCGCGAGCGGCGCGACCGCGAGGCCGGCCTCGACCATGCTCAACAGACCGAGAAAGCTCGGGCTTTCGTACGACATCCGGTACGGGATGTTCTGCCGGTTCAGCGCCTTGACCGCGTGGTCGCGCGCCATGCTGCCGCCGTGCGTGAAGAACGCGACCGGCAACGGCCGCTCCTCCCACACGTTGCGTTTCGCCGAGCCCGTCCACACGATCGGCTCGAGCCGAACCCGTTCGCCGGTCACGCCCTTGATGCGCGTGAGGCAGGCGAGGTCGACGGTGTTGTCCTTGAGCATCGGCACGAGCGCGCTGCTCGGCTGGCCGATCACGCGCACTTCCACGCGCGGATGCATCGCGGCGAATTTCCCCAGCACCTGCGGCAGCAGCGACGAGATGTAGTCGTCGGGCACGCCGATCGTCACGCGGCCGCTGATCTCCGGGCGCACGACCGACGCCCACGCCTCGTCGCGCATCGCCAGCATCCGGCGGCCGTATTCGGTGAGCATGCGGCCGTCGTCGGTGGCCGTGACGTTGCGCGTGTCGCGGATGAACAGCGGCTTGCCGAGCGCGTCTTCCAGCGCCTTGATCTGCATGCTCACCGCCGACGGCGAACGGTGCACGGCTTGCGCGCCCTGCGCGAACGAACCGGACTCCGTCACGGCCACCACCATCGCCAGCACATCGAGGTCGAGCTTTTTCATTTTCTTCAGAAAATCTGAGCAATTGATTCAGTTTATCCCGTTTTACTGTGCACCTCCACGGTCGGACAATGCATGTCATCGACGCTCATCGCAGGAAACGGCAACCATGCATACCTCCGGCTCGCTTTACGGATTTCTGGTCATCGGCGGGATGCTCGCGGTCACGCCGGGGCCGAACATGGTCTACGTGATGTCGCGCTCGATCGCGCAGGGGCGCACCGCCGGGCTGATTTCGCTGGCGGGCGTGATGGTGGGCTACCTGTTCTACATGTTCGGCGCGGCGTTCGGGATCACCACGCTGTTCCTGAGCGTGCCGTACGCGGGCACCGTGCTCGGCGTGGTCGGCGCCGCGTATCTGCTGTACCTCGCGTGGCAGGCGGTGCGCCCCGGCGGCCGTTCGCCGTTCGAGGTCAAGACGCTACCCAGCGAGCAGCCGCTGCGGCTGCTCGCGATGGGTGCGACCACCAGCGTGCTGAATCCGAAGCTCGCAATGCTGTTCGTGTCGCTGCTGCCGCAGTTCATCGACTACCGGCAAGGCAGCGTGTTCGGCCAGTCGCTCTTTCTCGGCTCGCTGCTGATCGCCGCGTTCGCGTCGGCCAACGGGATGGTCGCGATCTGCTCGAGCGGCATCGCGAAATTCCTGCATGGGCGTCCGACGCTGCTGCTGGCGCAGCGCTGGGCGATGGGGATGGTGCTGGGCGGCCTCGGCGTCGAGATGCTTGTCGATGCATCGCGGATGGCGGGCGTGGCGTGATGGGCGCGGCGGGTACGCCGCGGTATGCGGCAGCGCTCGGATGACGTAACACGCGGGCTGCGCCGCCCGTCGCGCAGCAGTGCTTCATCACGGCCGGCGACACCCGTCGCCGGCCCCGATGTTCATCCGGTCACGCAACCGTGCGCCGTCGCATCGGATTCCGAACCGTCACGCATCACGCGGCCACCGCCTGCTGCTGCGCCTCGAGTTCGCGCACGAGCGGCAGCACGCGCTTGCCGAAGTACTCGACTTCCTCGATGAAATGCAGGAAACCGGTCAGCACGAGATCGACGCCGATCGCCTTCAGCGCGACGATCCGCTCGGCGATCTGTTGCGGCGTGCCGATCAGGTTCGTGCGGAACCCGTCGTTGTACTGCACCAGATCCTCGAACGTGGATTTCGCCCAGTTGCCCTCGCCTTCCGGCGACGCGCTGCCCGCCTGCTTCACCGCATCGCCGAACGCATGCACGGCCTCGACGTGCGCGTGCCGGATGATGTCGTCGAGCACGGCGCGCGCCTCTTCCTCGGTGTCGCGCGCGATCACGAACGCGTTGACGCCGATCCGCACGCGATGGTTGTTTGCCGCCGCCTTCGCGCGAATGTCGTCGATCTGCGCCTTCAGGTTCTCCGGCGTGTTGCCGTTCGTGAAGTACCAGTCCGACACGCTCGCCGCGTTGTCGCGCGCGGCGCGCGAGCTGCCGCCCTGGAAGATCTCCGGATGCGGCTTCTGCACGGGCTTCGGGCTCAGCGTGTAATCGTTGAAGCGGTAGAAGTCGCCCTTGAACGTGAAGTTGTCCTGCGTCCAGATGCCCTTGAGCGCCTGGATGAATTCCTTCGAGCGCCGATAGCGCTCGTCGTGTTCGAGCCACGGCTCGCCGATCGCGGTGAACTCGCCCTTGAACCAGCCGCTCACGACGTTGATCGCGATGCGTCCGTTCGAAATATGGTCGATCGTCGCGAGCTGCTTCGCGACCACCGCCGGATGCCACGGCCCCGGCAGGATCGCGGCGAGCACCTTGAGCTTCGTCGTCGCATGCAGCAACGCCTGGCTGAACGACACCGACTCGTGCTGGTATTCCGCGCCGTAGCCGGCCGTGAAGCGGATCTGGCTCAGCGCATAGTCGAAGCCGGCCGCCTCGGCCGTGCGCGCGAGCGTCTGGTTGTATTCGAGGCTCCAGTCGGTACGCTGCTCGATGGTGCTGACGACGAGTCCGCCGCTGACGTTCGGCACCCAGTACGCGAATTTGACGCCGTCGGCCGAAGGTTCTTGAATGCTCATGAAAATGTCCTGATCGAAGGGGAAAACGAAGGGCGTCAGGCCGCGACGGCCGACAGCGCACGCGGGCGCAGTTGCGGCACCGCGCGGTCCACCGCAAGCGCGATGCGCGCGCGCAGGGCCGGGTTCGCGATCTCGTAGCCGTCGAAATCGCTTTCGGACGCATACACGCCGATCGGCAGCGTGCGCGCCTGGAAGAAGCTGAACAGCGGCCGGAGCTGATGATCGATCACGAGCGCATGACGCTCGCTGCCGCCGGTGGCCGCGAGCAGCACCGGCACATCGATCAGCGACGCGTGATGCACGAGGTCGAACAGGTGCTTGAAGATGCCCGTGTACGACGCGCGATACACGGGGCTCGCGACGACGAGCGCATCGGCTGTCTCGATCGCGCGAATCAGCGCTTCGAGATCCGGCGGTACCTGCGCGCGCTTCAGCGCGCCGGCCAGCCGGTTGCCGATCTCGCCGAGTTCGATCCGTTGCGTGTCGATCGGCAGTGCGTCGCCGAGCGCGCCGACGATTGCGTCGGTCAGCGCCAGCGTGCGGGACGGCCGTTGCAGGCCGCCCGATATGGCGACTACGTTGATTGTGTTGCTCATTCCATGCGTTCCCGTCGTCGAGCCGCGCGTCGCCGCGCCAATACCGCTTCGGGTTTGCAAGGACCATGCCATTTTCGATGCGTTCAGCAATGCAAAGTAATCTGCACCACGAATCTTCCGTCAGTCGCCCGTCTGGCGGGGCGCCCGTGGCAAATACACAGCTGCGGCAAGCGTTCCCGACAGCGCGTCACATGGATATTCCGCAGCGCGATGAACCGGAGCAAACAGCACTGCTGATGCGATGCTGCTCAAGCAGCAGCCGTGCCGTGCGGCTTGTCCGATCGTGACGGCGGCCCCGTCCCGCATCGAACGCGATGACGTCGCATCCGCCGTCATCGCGCCGCCCTCCGGCGTCGCCGCACGCTGCGCAGCAATCCCGCTTTGGTTATCAGAAATTGATGTTTCCCGCGCGCCGCAAAACGCTGAACACTCTGCTGATCAGGCAGCAACCGAAACGCGCCGCCCGTCGGCGCGCGTCCGCTCCGTTCGACCGATCGATGCCTTCATCGCCATGACATCCCCTATTGCCTCGTCGCGCCCGGTCAGTCTTCATGTCGTCGCTGCGTCCGCGGACGAACGGCGCGCGCCGGCGCGCGGCTCCGCGGCCGAGCACGTCGCGCCCGTCCTTGCCTTGCCCGAACGCCAGGCAGCGGCCCGCGCGCACGTGTTCGTCGATCCGCGTTCGCTCGCGTTGCTCGAACGCGTCCGGCTCGTCGCACCGAGCGACGCGAACGTCCTGATCGCCGGCGAGACCGGCACCGGCAAGGAACTGATCGCGCGCCGCGTTCACGACCTCAGCCGCCGCGGCGACGGCCCGTTCGTCGCCGTGAACTGCGGCGCGCTGTCCGACACGCTCGTCGACAGCGAACTGTTCGGTCACGAGAAAGGGGCGTTTACGGGCGCGCTCTGCGCGAAGCCGGGCTGGTTCGAGGCCGCGAACGGCGGCACGTTGTTTCTCGACGAGATCGGCGATCTGCCGCTGTCGATGCAGGTGAAGCTGCTGCGCGTGTTGCAGGAGCGTGAAGTCGTGCGGCTCGGCTCGCGCACCGGCACGCCGGTCGACGTGCGCGTGGTGGCCGCGACCAACGTCGATCTGCGGCAGGCCGTCGCGGACGGACGGTTTCGCGGCGACCTGTTCTACCGGCTCAATGTCGTGCAGCTCGACGTGCCGACGTTGCGCGAACGGCCGGCCGACATCCTGCCGCTCGCACGCCACTTCGTCGACGACTACCGCGGCCGCCTCGGCCACGGGCCGCGCAGCATCGACCCGCGCGCGGCGCGCAGGCTCGAAGCGCATGCGTGGCCCGGCAATATCCGCGAGCTGGAGAACGTGATTCATCACGCGCTGCTGGTGAGCCGCCACGACACGCTGCAGGAAACCGACCTGAACCTGGCGTCGTCATGCGCACCGGTGGCGACCGCGCGCGGGACGGCGCCGGCGAACCCGGTGCCGGCCGAGGCAGCGCTCGAACAGGCGCTGCGCGCGCTGTTCGACGAGGAACACGCGCACCTGTTCGAACGGATCGAGGACACCGTGATGCGCGTCGCGTTCGACTTCAGTCACCGCAACCAGATTCAGGCCGCGCGACTGCTCGGCATCAGCCGCAATGTGTTGCGGGCGCGGTTGATTCGCGCGAAGGCGATCGCGGCGATCAAGTAACCAGGCGTGCGCGCCGGGATTCGCTTCCGCTGTCGCCTGAAACCAATCGCGAAAACAAAGCCCGTCCCGCACGATGCGACGCGCGTTCGGCGGCAAGCAGCCGGCCCCGACGCTCGCCGCACCATGCACGACTATTTCACGACGCCGCCCAACGCTCCACCGAGCAGCGACGTCACCGGCGCAAGCGGATTCGCCGAAGCACCCGATCCCGCACCGCCCGCCACACCGCCCAGCGTGCCGGTCACCGTCGACACGAGACTCGTCACCGGCGCAAGCGGGCTCGCCGCGCCGGCGGTGCCGCCGAGCGCGCCGGTCACCGAACCGAGCGGTGTCGACCCAAGCCCCGAGAGCAGGCCGCCGAGCGGCCCGGACGCACCCGCATTGCTCCCCGCGCCGGGCGCCGAACCGTTCCTCACGGTCGTCACCGACGCGCCCGCGACGCTCACGATCAAACCGGGAATCGGCGCGACGCCGTTCAGGCCGTTGGCGTTGAACAGTCCGGCCGCGTTGCTCACGGTATTGCCGAGTGCGCCGACGAGCCCGCCCGCCGTGCCGATGAACGGGCTCGCCGGGCCGAGCGCCGGTTGCGCCGCAACGGTCCCCGCGCGCCAGCCCGCCGTCGACAGCGCACCGCCGACCTGCCCGAGCAGGTCGGCCACCGGTTGCCCGAGGCCGGTCGCCGTGCCGATCTGCTGGGTGGCCTGCCCGGCCGTGAGGACGAGCGGTGTCACGATCGCGCTGAGCGGTTGCGTGACCGGGTACACGGCATTCGACGACAGCGTCGCGCCGACCGCGCCGAGGCCGCCGGCCACCGTATCGAGCACCGCGCCGACGGGCGTCGTGACCGGCGCGAGCGGCGCCAGCGGCCCCGTGCCCAGTGCCCGGACGGTTTGCGCGAGCCCCGTGACCGGATTCGCGGTCGCGCCGACGACATTGCCGACGCTCGCGAGTGTCGTGCCGACCGGATCGGCCGTCGTGCCGATCCGCCCGAGCCCGTCGCTGAGCGCATCGGCGGTCGCGCGCGTGATCGTGTTGATGCTGGAAATCGTGTCGCCGGCGCTGCGCGTCGCGGCATTGCCGAGTCCGGGCAGCGTCACGCCGCCGACGGTCGAGCCGACGGCGATCGCGAGCTGGCCGGCCGTGCTGATGACCCCCTTCGTGCCGGGTGAACCGCTGGTGCCGAAGCCGCCGTCATCGGTCATGCCGGGGCCGGGCGGCTTGTTGTCGGTGACGCTCGTGCTGCCGGTACCGGCCGCCGGCGCGGTCACGTCGCTGCCGCCACAAGCGCTCAGCACGCCAGCGGCGGCCAGCAACGCTGCGGGCGTGAAAATGCGGAATCGGTACATGATGGTCTCCTCGCGGTCCGGGCGATGGCATGTTCTGAACAGGACCGGAGGACAATCAGCACTTTCCATGCCATTGCGACGCGCGAACCGGCATCTCGACCGTCTGGCAAGCCTCCGCGCATGCGCACGGGTGCTCTCCCGTCGTTCGAGCGGCGTTTTTCGCCCCCATGAGCGGCGCGGTTTTCGTTACATTCGTGCTACGAATGTCCGGATGTTACGTAACGCCGACAGTGCGGCGGGCCGTTTCCGGGTCATGCCGCCTGCCATTCACAGTCCGTCGCGCGGCCGCGCCGCCGGCCGCCGTCCCACCGTCAGGAAAACCGCTGCCATGAAAAAGCTTGTGAACCGCCCGTCCGATGTCGTGCGCGAAATGCTGGAAGGCATCGCGCGGCAGTCGCCGCATCTCGCGATCCTCGGCGACGAGCACGTGCTCGTCCGCCAGCCGCTGCCCGAGCCGGCGCAGCGCCCCGTCGCGATCTTGTCCGGCGGCGGCAGCGGCCACGAGCCCGCGCACGGCGGCTATGTCGGCGAAGGCATGCTGAGCGCGGCCGTCTGCGGCGAAGTCTTCACGTCGCCGTCGACCGACGCGGTGCTGGCCGCGATCCGCGCGAGCGCCGGCCCGAACGGCGCGCTGCTCGTCGTGAAGAACTACACCGGCGACCGCCTCAATTTCGGGCTGGCCGCCGAACTCGCGCGCGCGGAGGGCATTCCGGTCGAGACGGTGATCGTCGCCGACGACGTATCGCTGCGCGGCCGCGTCGAGCGCGGGCAGCGACGCGGAATCGCCGGCACCGTGCTGATCCACAAGCTGGCCGGCGCGGCTGCCGCGCGCGGGCTGTCGCTGGCCCGCGTCGCGGCGATCGCGCGCGACGCGGCGGCCGACCTCGGCACGATGGGCGTCGCGCTCGACGGCTGCACGATTCCCGGCACCGACAAGGCGGGTTTCAGCCTCGCCGATCACGAGATCGAGCTCGGCCTCGGCATCCACGGCGAGAAAGGCATCGAACGCACCGCGCTGCAGCCCGCCGACGCACTCGTCGACACGCTGCTGTCGAGCATCGTCGCCGATCTCGTGCTCGATCGCGACGAACGCGTCGCACTGCTCGTCAACGGCCTCGGCGCGACGCCCGACATGGAACTGGCGATCGTGCTTCGCGCCGCGCACGACAACCTGAGCCGGCGCGGCATCACCGTCGCACGCGCATGGGCCGGCACGTTCCTGTCGGCGCTGAACATGCCCGGCTGTTCGATCTCGTTGCTGCGGCTGAACGAAGAGCGGGCCGCGCTGCTCGACGCGCCGACGCAGGCGCGCGCATGGCCGGGCGGCGGCGCGGTCAACACGCGGATTCGCATGGCCGCGACCGCCGTGCACGAGCAGCCGCTGCCGCCGCTCGACGCGGCGGGCCGCGCGTGGGCGGCGCGGCTGCAACCGGCGCTGCAGGCGGTCGCACAGGCGTTGATCGACCACGAAGCGACGCTGACCGAACTCGATACGGCCGCCGGCGACGGCGATCTCGGCGCGAGCATGCAGCGCGCCGCGCAGGCGATCCTCGACTTGCCGGAAGCCGCATACGGCACGCCGGCCGGTACGCTCGCGGCGCTCGGCACAGCGTTGCGCCGCGCGATCGCGGGCAGCTCCGGGCCGTTCTATGCCACCGCGCTGCTGCGCGCGTCACGGCGTCTCGGCGAGGCCTCCGACGTCGCCGCGCCGTCCGCGCGCGACTGGGCCGCGGCGTTCCGCAACGCGGTGGATGCGATCAGCGAACTGGGCGGCGCGCACGCCGGCGACCGCACGATGCTCGATGCGCTGGTGCCGGCCGCCGCCGCGTTCGACCGCGCGCTCGACAGCGATCTCGATCACGCCAG
Organism: Burkholderia sp. JKS000303; assembly: GCF_002563755.1. Taxonomy (NCBI): domain Bacteria; kingdom Pseudomonadati; phylum Pseudomonadota; class Betaproteobacteria; order Burkholderiales; family Burkholderiaceae; genus Burkholderia; species Burkholderia sp. JKS000303. Next base: position 55,803 of record NZ_PDBZ01000002.1, on the reverse strand, counting down.
CGCGTGGGCGGCGGCCGTCGAAGCCGCGGAACACGGCGCGCAGCAAACGGCCGGCATGACGCCGCGCGCGGGCCGGGCGAGCTATCTCGGCGAGCGTGCGATCGGCACGCCGGACGGCGGCGCGGTCGCGGTCGCGTACTGGCTGCGCGCGTTGCTGCCGCACGTGCGCTAGGCAGCACGTCACGGCGGCGCCGGATCGAACCGGCGTCGCCGCATCACTTCCGTGTCGCGCGCGATACCGACCGGCGCGACCGCCTACATCGCACGCGCGACCTCCGCCGTCGTGCGCGCGCGCTTCGCCGGATGCGTCTCCGGCATCCGCCAGTACACGATCAGCGAAATCGCCGCGCAGGCCGCGACGTACCAGAAGAACATCGACTCGTTGCCGCCCGCCTTCAGCCGCAGCGCGACGAACTCGGTCGTGCCGCCGAGGATCGCCGTCGTCAGCGCATAAGGCAGCCCGACCGCCAGCGCGCGGATCTGCGGCGGAAACAGCTCGGCCTTCACGAGCATGTGCACCGACGTGAATCCGCTCAGCACGACGAGCCCCGCGAACACCAGCGCGAACGCGGCAAGCGGCTCGTGCACGTGGCCGAGCGCCGTGAAGATCGGCACCGACAGCAGCGCGCCGCCGATCCCGAACCACAGCAGCACGGGCCGGCGCCCGACGAGATCCGACACGAGGCCGAACAGCGGCTGCAGCGGCATGTACAGCAGCAGCGCGATCGTGCAGATCCAGGTCGCCGTTTCCTTTTGCAGTCCGACGGAATTGACGAGGTATTTCTGCATGTAGATGGTGTACGTATAGAACGCGACGGTGCCGCCGATCGTGATGCCGATCGCGAGCAGCAGTTCGCGCCAGTGGGCCGCGAGATCGGCCGACACGCGCGTCTTCGCCGCACGCGCGCGGCTCGCGATGAACGCATCGCTCTCGACGACGTTGCGGCGCATGTAGAGCGCGAACAGCGCGAGCACGCCGCCGACGAAGAACGGAATCCGCCAGCCCCAGCGCTCGATGTCGTGCGTGCCGGCGAAGATCTGCTGCATCGCGAGCATCAGGCCGAGCGCGACGAGCTGGCCGGCGACCACGCTCACCTGCAGGAAGCCGACGTAGAAACCGCGCCGGTTCGGCGGCGCGATCTCGCTCAGGTAGGTCGCGCTGGTGCCGTATTCGCCGCCCATGCTGAGCCCCTGCAGCAGCCGCGCGGCGACCAGCAACGCCGGCGCGAGCACGCCGATCGTCGCGTAGCCGGGCGTGACGGCGATCAGCATCGAGCCCGCGCACATCGCGAGCACGGATTTCGTCAGTGCGGCCTTGCGCCCGCGCCGGTCCGCATAGAGCCCGACGAGCCAGCTGCCCGCCGGCCGCGCGACATAGCCGACCGCCGCGATCGCCGCCGTGTTCATCAGCTGCACGGTCGGCCGGTCGGCGGGAAAGAACGACGGCGCGAAATAGATCGAGAAGAGGCTGTACGCAAGGAAGTCGTACCACTCGATCAGGTTGCCGGCCAGTCCGCCGACGATCGAGCCGATGCGCGGCGGCGCGCCGGCCGCTCCGGGTGAGGAAGGTGTCACGGTCGTCTCCTGTTGATCGTGTGTCGGACGCTGCGATGCGATGTGGCGAAGGGCGGCGGAGGGCGGCCGGCAGCCACCCATCGCCGCTTCGCCGCGAACGCTAACGCTTACGCCTGCTCGGCCGCGTAGCGCGCGTCGAGCGTATCGAAGCGCGCCTTGTCGACGAGCCGCTGCCGTTCGGCGAACGGCGCGACGAGCGTCGGATCCTCGTCGAGCCGGCCCGTCGCGCGCAGCGTCGTCAGCGCGGCCTGCATGCCGTGCACCGCGCCCTGCAGCGCCGCGTTCGCATACAGCACCGCGCCGTAGCCGAGCCCGGCAAGCGCATCGCGCGAGCGGGTCGGCGTCTTGCCGCCGATCACGATGTTGATCAGTTGCGGCGTCTCGAACAGCGCAGGCAGCCGTTCGACGTCCTCCGGCGCTTCCATCGCCTCGATGAACAGCACGTCGGCGCCGGCCGCGGCATAGCGGTGCGCGCGCTCGATCGCGTCGTCGATGCCGTGCACGGCGGCCGCATCGGTGCGCGCGACGATCAGCAGGTTCGGATCGACGCGCGCATCCACGGCCGCCTTCAGCTTGCCGACCATTTCCGCGGCGGAGATCACTTCCTTGCCCGCGAAGTGGCCGCACTTCTTCGGCAGCACCTGATCCTCGAGCTGGATCGCATCCGCGCCGCTGCGCTCGAGCGTGCGTACCGTGTGCAGCACGTTCAGCGCATTGCCGAAGCCCGTGTCGGCATCGACCATCAGCGGCAGGTCGACCGCGTCGCGCACGCGCGCCGTGTGCTCGGCCAGCTCGCCGAGCCCGACGAAGCCGAGATCCGGCAGCCCGAGCGACATGTTGGTGACGCCCGCGCCGCTCAGGTACAGCGCACCGAAGCCGACATCGGCTGCGATGCGCGCGCTCAGCGCATTGAACGTGCCGGCGATGAGCAGCCCCTGGCGGGCGGCGATGCTGCGCCGGAATGCGGCGCGACGAACGGCGGTGTGATTGGTCATGCGGTCCTCACTGGTCGAAACGAAAAAGCGTGCGTGGCGAGTCGCGCAGCACGCGCATGCGCTCGCCGGTATCGGGCAGCCAGCGCGCGAGCGCCGCGTAAGCGGCATCGAAGTCGACGCGCTCGCGATGCTGCGTGTGCGGCCAGTCGCTGCCCCACACGAGCCGCTCGGCCGTGAATGCGGTGCGCAGCGCACGCGCGGCATCGCGTGCGTCGAGCGTGCCGTCGCCGCTCACGCTGTTGCGATATGCGGCCGACAGCTTGACCCACACGCGGCCGGTATCCGCGAGCGACAGCAGCTCGCGAAAGCCCGGCGCGCGCGCGCCGAGCGCGGGCGACGGACGGCCGAAATGGTCGATCACCAGCGTGCACGACTGCGCGAGCAGCGGCGCGGCGATCGCGCGCAGATCCTCGATGCCGCGATGGATCTCGACATGCCAGCCGAGCGCGTTGATGCGGGCGAACAGCGCACGCCATGCGCGCGCCCCGAAATCCGGGATCGGCAGCCCGACGAGGTTCAGCCGCATGCCGACCACGCCCGCCCCGTTGAGCGCGTCGAGATCGTGGTCGGAAATCGCCGGGTCGACCATCGCGACGCCGCGAAAGCGGCGCGGGAAGCGCCGCAGCACGTCGACGAAGAACGCATTGTCGGTGCCGAGAAAGCTCGGCTGCACCAGCACCGCGTGCGTGATGCCGTGCGCCGCAAGATGCGCGACGTAGGTGTCGAGTGATGCGTCGTAGTCGGGCGCATGACGCACGACCGGTGCAAGCGGCAGGCCGCGTGCGAACACGTGCGCATGCGCATCGACGGCGGCCACGGCGGGATCCGCGGCGTACCATGCGTCGACCGTCGGTGCGGTGCTGACCTGTTCGGCGAAGTGCTTCACGGCTCGATCCATGATGAGTCTGCAAGAAGCGCCCGACCGATGCGGCGGCCGGCGCGATTGAGTGATGAAACGACGCGACGCAGCAATGTCGCCAGGCGACGCAGCGTGAGGAAAACGTCCGAAAGCGCGGCGACCGCTACAGCGACGCCCCGGCGCGCGGGCGGCCCTCGGCATCGACGTCGCTGCTCGCCGCCGTGTCGACCGGCCGGCGTCCGCGCGTTTCCGGCAGGAACCACACCGCGATCACGACCAGCCCGTACGCGATGCCCGCGTCGATGCCGAGCGCCGTGCCGAGCGGCAGCGATTCGCCCATGCGTCCGACCAGCACCGGGAAACCGGCCGATACGATGCGGCCGAAGTTGTAGCAAAAGCCGACGCCGCGCCCGCGCACGTTGCGCGGATACAGTTCGTTGAACAGCGTGCCGAGCGTCGCCGGGATGCCGGCCGAGAACAGGCCGAGCGGAAAGCCGAGCAGCAGCATCGCGATGTCGTTCAGCGGCAGGAACACGTACAGGTTCACCGTCACCGCGCAACACACGGCGAACAGCATCACGTTGCGGCGCCGCCCGATCCGGTCCTGCAGATACGCGCTGACGAAGCAGCCGCAGATGAACGCGACGATCACGACCGCCAGATACGCGCCCGTGCCGAGCACCGACAGGTGCCGTTCGGTCTTCAGGTAGGTCGGCAGCCAGACCGTGATCGCGTGATAGCCGCCGTGCGCGCCGACGCCGATCAGGCCGCCGACCACCGTCGCACGCAGGACGGTCCGGTCGAAGATGCCGACCGTCGGCGTATCGTCGGCGCTCGCGCTCGCACTCGCCGACGCCGGCGTTGGTGCCGCACGCGGCGGTTCCGGAATCGCGCGGCGGATATACAGCACCAGCAGCGCGGGCAGCGCACCGATCGCGAAGAGCACGCGCCATGCCCACGCCTGCGGCAGCCACGCGAACACGATGATGTACAGCAGCACCGCCGCGCCCCAGCCGAAGCCCCACGCACTCTGCACGATCCCCATCGCCTTGCCGCGATGGCGCGCGCCCACCGTCTCCGCCAGCAGCACCGCGCCCGCGGTCCATTCGCCGCCGAAGCCGAGCCCCTGCAGCGCCTTCAGCACCAGCAGCTGTTCGAAGTTCTGCGCGAACGCGCTCAGGAACGTGAACGCGGAGAACCAGCAGACGGTGATCTGCAACGCGCGCACGCGGCCGTAGCGGTCGGCGATCGCGCCGGCCAGCAGGCCGCCGAGCGCCCCCGCCACCAGCGTCGCGCCGCCGATCAGGCCGGCCTGGCCCTTGCCGATGCTCCAGGTCGCCAGCAGCGCCGGGATCACGAGGCTGAACATCTGGGTGTCGAGGCCGTCGAGCGCCCAGCCCGCGAAGCAGCCGCGCAGCGTGCGCCGTTCGGTCGTCGATAGTTCGCGCGTCCAGTTCAACGCAGGTCTCCTCGTGTCGCAGCCGTTGCGCCGCATCCTTGCGCGGCCGGGGTCGCCGCCGTCATCGGCAGCGCGTCTCGATGTGCATCCTATGAATCATTGAGATAATTCGCTACCATGTTTCGAATAATTATTCATAACGTTAGCTTATGGAAATCAGGCACGTCCGCTACTTCCTCGCGATCGCGGACTCCGGCAGCTTCACGCGCGCGGCCAGCGAGCTCGGCATCGCGCAGCCGGCCCTCAGCCAGGCGCTGAACCGGATGGAGAAGGAACTGGGGGTCCGGCTGTTCGACCGGTCCCGGCGCGGTGCGACCCTGACGCCCGCCGGGCTCGCGATGGTCGACGACCTGCGCCTGAGCGTCGCGCGGCTCGACGCGGCCGCGCACCGGGCCGGCGAGATCGGCGCGCAGCGCGCCGGGCGGCTGACGATCGGGTTCGTCAGCGCCGCGCTGTTCGATACGCTGCCGCGCGCGATCCGTGCGCTGCGTGAAAGCGCGCCCGACGTCGAACTCGTGATGCGCGAGATGAGCAACGCCGAACAGGCGATCGCGCTCGAGCGCGGCGAGATCGACATCGGGCTGCTGCATACGCCGGTTGCGGTCAACGGCCGGATGCGCGAGAAACTGATCCGGCACGACCCGCTCGTCGCCGTGCTGCCGAAGGATTTTCCGCGCCAGCACGACGGCACCGTGACGCTCGCCGATCTCGCCGCGGCCGGACTCGTATGGTTTCCTCACGATCAACTGCCGCTGATCCGTGCGGGCATCCTGAGCGCGTTCCGCCAGGCCGGCCATCCGGTGGACATCGTGCTCGACGTGAACCGCACGCTGACCGTGGTCGCGTGCGTGGCCGCCGGCTGCGGCGTATCGCTGCTGCCGCGCTCGATCCACGCGTTCGCGTTCGACGGCGTCGCCTACAGCCCCGTGCGCGACGGCGGCGCACTGCCGAACTTCGAGCTGAGCGCGATCTGGCCCGCACGATCGCGGCCGACGCTCGCGGACCGCTTCGCCGCGCTGCTGCCGTCCGCCGACGTGCGTGCGTGACGGTCGCTCCCGGACACCCGCCACGCCGTCGAACCGCCCGCCGCGGCACGGGAAAACCCCGATCCCCACATCGTCCTATGACATCGGGCATCGCTAATTGGCGGGATTACTTTGATCCTCGTCGGCGCCCGCCCGGGCGCATGCTGATAGCGAGGATCCCTCATGCGATACGTGCCATCGTGGACTTCCGTTTCTGCCGCCGCGTCCGTTCCGGACGAGGCGGCCTCACCCGGCGACGCGCCGCATAGTTTGCCGCGGGTCGCGATCGCGGCCGCCGCCCTCGGCAATGCGAGAAAGATGCCGTGCGCCGCGCCGTTCGTGATCAGCAGCGATTCGGGATGCACCGGCATGTTCAGCGACGCGAGCCACGCGGCACCGGCCTCCCGATGCGCGTCCAGGCCGGCGATCGGCCGGAACGAGCGGATCCACGGCTGGTCGTCCGCGCCGGCCAGCGCCGCGCAGACGGCGCGCCACGCGGCATCGTGCTCGGGCGTGTGCACGATGCGCGCGATCGAGAAATCGACCAGCTCGCGCTCGGCCGTATCGAGCATGTAGTTCGACATCGATTCGGTCACGCGCGCGGCCACGAAGCTGCCGCGCCCGACCTCGCAACGGATCAGGCCCTGCCTTTCAAGTTCCTTGTAGGCATTGGTGACGGTCTGCACGCTGACGCCGAGGCTCGCCGCGACGTCGCGCTGCGGCGCAAGCCGCGCGCCCGGCGCGAGGGCGCCGCTGTCGATGTCGGCGGCGATCGCCTTCACGAGCCGCTTGTATTTCGACTCGATGCCGTGCACCGCGCCGATCGCGTCGTGCCAGCGCGCCGATACCTCGGTCCGTCCCATCTCGATGTCTCCGTCGTTGCTTCCGCATGGTCGCTCAGAAAGACACCCTGAAAATATTGTCCTAGTGCAATCGTGCGCGGAAAGCAGGATGGTGCGGCGCGTCGGGCGCGGCCGGGGCACGATCGGCCGGTGTTCCGCCCGGGTTCGCTGCGCCGACACCCTGACGCCCCGGCGCACGGCACCGGCCGCCGGCCGCGCTGGCGCGGTGCATCACAACGGGGCAGCCGCCCCCAACCTTACAGCTTGACCCTCCCCGGCACCCGGCCTAAATTGCTCGTTGCAGGTCGGCAGCCCGGCGTACCGCGTGACATCCCGGTGACAAGAAAACGATAGTTTGCTATCGAATAATTTTGCCCCTATCATCTCGCCCATGACCAATCTGCACGACCTTCGCCTCGCCGTCAGCAGCCTGCTCGTGCTCACTGCCCGCAAGTGGCGCCGCACGAGCGACGACGTGCTGACCGCCTACAACGTGTCCGAGGCCTGCGCGACGCCGCTGCTGATCGCCGGCCGCCTCGGCGAAAGCGTGCGCCAGGGCACGCTCGCCGAACACGTCGGCATCGAGGGGCCGTCGCTCGTGCGCCTGCTCGACCAGCTGTGCGCGGCCGGTCTCGCGCGCCGCGACGAGGATCCGCACGATCGCCGCGCGAAAACGATCTCGCTCACCGCCGCCGGCCGCGCGGTCACCACCCGGATGGAAGAAGACCTGCGCGTGCTGCGCGCCCAGGTGCTCAAGGGCATTACGCGCGCCGATCTCGAAGCGACGCTGCGCGTGCTCGACGCATTCAACACGGCCGATACGCACCATCCGGCATCGCGCCCGCCCCACCCTGCCGATTCCGCGTCATGACCTATCCGAGCCTTCGCGACTGGCTGTTCTCGGGCAAGACGTTCGCCGCGTCGATGCTGGCGCTGTACCTCGGCCTGTATTTCCAGCTGCCGCGCCCGTACTGGGCGATGGCGAGCGTCTATATCGTGTCGAACCCGTTCGTCGGCGCGACCCGCTCGAAGGCGCTGTATCGCGCGCTCGGCACCGCGCTTGGCGCGGCCGCCGCGATCCTGTTCGTGCCGCCGTTCGTCGAGACGCCGCTCCTGTTCAGCATCATCGTCGCGACGTGGTGCGGCACGCTGCTCTACCTCGCGATCTCCGACCGCACCGCGCGCAGCTACGTGTTCATGCTCGCCGGCTATACGATGCCGCTCGTCGCACTGCCGACCGTCACCGATCCGTCGACGATCTTCGACGTCGCGATCGCGCGGACCGAGGAAATCGTGCTCGGCATCGTGTGCGCGAGCGTGGTCGGCAGCGCCGTGTTCCCGAACCGGCTCGCGCCGGCGCTGATCGAGCGCACCGACGCGTGGTTCCGGGACGCCGCGTTCTACGGCCGCGAAACGCTGTCCGGGCATCTCGCCGGCAAGGCGCTGTCCGCATGCCGGCAACGCCTCGCCGCGACCATCACGGGCCTCGAATTCCTGCTGAGCCAGCTCAGCTACGACCACGCGCACCCGCGCGTGCTGGCCCGCGCGCAGGCGCTCGCGGGCCGGATGCAGCTGTTCCTGCCGCTGATGTCGTCGCTCGCCGATCCGCTGATCGCGCTGATGCGCGACCTGCACGTGCGCCCCGCCGCGCTCGACGCGCTGCTCGCCGACGCCGCGAAGTGGTTCGACGCGCCGCTGCCGGCCGTCACCGCCGGTGCCGGCGGCGAGATGACCGACGATCCGGTCGCGGACAACCTGCGCGCGCGCATCGCGTCGCTGCAGCCGCCCGACACCGCGCTGACGAGCTGGGACGGCGCGCTGCTGTCGAACGCGCTGTGGCGGCTGCGCCAGGTCATCGACATCTGGCAGGACTGCCGCTCGCTGCGCGCGCTGATCGCGAACGAGTCGGGCGTCTGGCAGCCGCGCTACCGGCACTGGCGGCTCGGCGGCACCGAGCGCTTCTTCGATCGCGGAATGATGCTGTTCTCGACGCTGACCGTGGTCGGCGCGATCGTGTTCGCGTGCTGGCTGTGGATCGAGTCCGGCTGGCACGACGGCGCGGGCGCCGTCACGCTCGTGGCCGTCGCCTGCAGCTTCTTCGCCGCGCTCGACGAGCCTGCGCCGCTGGTGTTCAAGTTCTTCCTCGCCACCGCCGCGAGCGTCGTGTTCGCGGGCCTGTACCTGTTCGCCGTGCTGCCGCACGTGCACGATTTCCCGATGCTCGTGCTGATGTTCGCGGGGCCGTTCATCCTGATCGGCACGCTGCTGCCGCGCCCGCAGTTCAACATGGTGACGATGCTCGTCGCGGTGAACACCGCCACCTTCATCAGCATCCAGGGTGCATACGAAGCCGACTTCTTCGTGTTCCTGAACAGCAACCTCGCGGGCGTCGCCGGGCTGTTGTTCGCGTATGTCTGGACCCGCGCGACGCGGCCGTTCGGCGCGGAACTCGCGGTGCGACGCCTGCTGCGCTCGGGCTGGGAAGACGTCGCGCGGTCCGCGTCGACACAGCCGCTCGACGACCAGCGCAACCACGCGTCGCGGATGCTCGATCGCGTCACCCAGCTGCTGCCGCGACTGGGCGCGTCCGACGATCATCGCCACCCGTCGATCGAGAGCTTCCGCGACCTGCGCATCGCGCTGAACGCGCTCGACCTGCGCCGCACGCGCCGCAAGCTGTCGGGCGACGTGCCCGACGCGATCGATCGCGTGCTGGCCGGCGTGACCGATCACTACACGCGCTGTGCGGCCGCGAACGCGCGCCAACCCGCGCCGCCGGCGCTGCTCGCGTCGATCGACGACGCGCTGCAGCGCGTGGCCGGCCGCAACCTGCCGGGCGCAGCCACGCCGGACGACGGCGCGACGCCGCAGCCGGCCACGCCGACCTCGCCGGCCGCGCATCGCTGGCTGCGCGACACGTTGCACGCGCTCGTCGGGCTGCGCCTGTCGCTGTATCCGGCCGCGTCCGCGCAGCCTCCGCACGCAGCGCCGGACGGAGCACGCGCATGATCCCGTTTTCCAACCTGTCTTTCCGACCGCGACCATGATCGGCGAAATCGACATCTTCGGCGTATTCGTGCCGGCTCCGCTCGTGCTGATGCTGATCGCCTATCTGATCAACATCGTCGTGCGCGCGGTGCTCGAACGCGTCGGCTTTTACCGCCTCGTCTGGCACCGTTCGATCTTCGACCTCGGCATCTACGTCTTCGTGTTTGCCGCAGTCGTGATCGTGTCTCACCATTTCGTGGCTACCTAATCGTGAAAAAAACCTGGCTCTCGGCAGGGCAGATCCTGCTCACCCTGATCGTCGTCGTCGTGGCTGCCCTCGTGCTGTGGCGAATCATCAACTACTACATGTTCTCGCCGTGGACCCGCGACGGGCATGTGCGCGCCGACGTGATCCAGGTCGCGCCCGACGTGTCCGGGCTGATCACCGGCGTGCAGGTCGTGGACAACCAGGAGGTCCGGCGCGGCCAGGTGCTGTTCGTGATCGACCAGGCGCGCTACACGCTCGCGGAACGGCTCGCCGAGGCGACGCTCGCGCAACGCACCGCGACGCTCGCGCAGGCCAAACGCGAATACGCGCGCAACCTGCAGCTCGGCAACCTCGTGGCAAGCGAGCAGGTCGAGGAAAGCCGCACGCGTGTCGAGCAGGGCGAAGCCGCCGTCGCCGACGCGCAGGTGTCGCTCGACACCGCGAAGCTGAACCTGCAGCGCACGACGATCGTGAGCCCCGTCGACGGCTACCTGAACGACCGCGCGCCGCGCGTCGGCGAATACGTGCCGGCCGGCCGCGCGGTGCTGTCGGTCGTCGACCGCAATTCGTTCCGCGTCGACGGCTACTTCGAGGAAACCAAGCTGCGCGGCATCCATATCGGCCAGCCCGTCGACATCGTCGTGATGGGCGAGCCGCATCCGCTGCGCGGCCACGTGCAGAGCATCGTCGCCGCGATCGAGGATCGCGACCGCACGCAGGGCGCGAACCTGCTGCCGAACGTGAACCCCGCGTTCAGCTGGGTGCGGCTCGCGCAGCGCGTGCCGGTGCGCGTCGCGCTCGACGAGGTGCCCGACGACTTCCGGATGATTGCCGGCCGCACCGCGACCGTCGCGATGCGCACCGACACGCGCGGTGACGACCACGCGAAGCCGGCCGCCGGCGCGTCGACCGCCGCGGCGGCGGCGTCGCCCGCGCCCGCCAGCGCAGCGGGGGCCTCGCAATGACGCGACACGGCCTGCGCCTCGCGGCGGCGCTCGCGCCGCTCGCGCTCGCACTCGGCGCGTGCAAATCCGTCGGCCCCGACTACACGCTGCCGCAGCAGGCGTACGTGAATGCGCCGCTCGCGAACCATGCGCTCGACGACGCGAACGGCACGCTCGTGTCGCGCGACGCGGTGCCCGGCAACTGGTGGCAGCTGTACGACGACCCCGTCCTCGACGATCTCGTGCGCAGCGCGCTGAAATCGAACACCGACCTGCGCGTCGCCGCGGCCAACCTCGCGCGCTCGCGTGCGGCGCTGGAAGTCGCGAACCAGCAGGGCGGCTTCTCCGGCAGCGCGGAAGCCGCCGTGCAGCGCGCGCAGGAATCGGCCGAGCAATATCTGCTCGAAAACAAGCTGCCGGTCGTCAACGAAGGCACGGTCGGCATCAGCGTGTCGTACGAGCTCGACCTGTTCGGCAAGCTGCGGCGCGGCGTCGAGGCCGCGCACGCGGACAGCGAGGCCGTCAAGGCGGCGGCCGACCTGGCGCGCATCACGGTCGTCGCCGATGTCGTGCGCGCGTACGTCGAATCGTGCTCCGCCGGCGACGAGCTCGCGATCGCGAAGCAGTCGCTCGCGCTGCAGCAGCAGCGCGTGACGCTGTCGCAGCGGCTGCGCGATGCCGGTCGCGGCAACCAGACCGACGTGACGCGCGGCGTCACGCAGGTGCGCACACTGGCCGCCGACATCCCGCGTTTCGAAGGCCGTCGCAAGATCGCGCAATACCAGCTCGCCGCGCTGCTCGCGCGTTCGCCCGCCGATCTGCCGAAGGCGGTCGCCGAATGCGAGCGCCTGCCGAAGCTGCGCCAGCCGATCCCGATCGGCGACGGTGCCGCACTGCTGCGCCGCCGCCCCGACGTGCGCGAAGCCGAGCGTCAGCTCGCCGCCGCGACCGCGCGTATCGGCGTCGCGACCGCCGCGCTGTACCCGTCGATCAGCATCGGCGCGTCGGCCGGGTCGGTCGGTATCGCCGGCGATCTCTTCTCGTCGACCACCAACCGCTGGTCGTTCGGACCGCTGATCAGCTGGTCGTTCCCGGTCAACGGCCAGCGTGCCCGCGTACAGGAAGCCGAAGCCGCGACGGGCGGTGCGCTCGCGCACTTCGACGGCGTCGTGCTGAACGCACTGCGCGAAACGCAGTCGAGCCTCGCGACCTACGCGGCCGACGTGCAGCGCACCGACGCGCTGCGCACGGCATACGAATCGGCGCGCAGTTCCGCCGACGAAACGCACCGGCTCTATACGGCCGGTCGCGAATCGTTCATCTCCGATCTCGATGCGACGCGCACGTTGACCGGCGTGCGCGCGCAGGTCGCCGCGGCCGAAGGGCACGTCGCCGCGGACCAGGTGCGGCTGTTCCTCTCGCTCGGTGGCGGGTGGGAAGGCGATACGGCGGCCGCTGCCGCGCCGCAAACGTCGGCGGCCGGCGCGCCGGTCGCCGCATCCGCCAGCGCCGAGTGATCGCCCGGCGCGGCGCCTGGAACCGCGTCTGCCGCCCGCGCACGTCAGCACGCTGACGCCCCGTCCCGCAGTGCAGCACGGCATGCGGGCGGTTGGCCGATTGGCCGCCGTCCCGCACGATCGTTCGTGATCTCGCATGTCCGGTATGTCGACGCCGGCGTCGCGCGTCGCAGCCGTTGCCGGTACACTCGTCCGCAGTTTCCGTCACTCGCTCGCCGCCCGCCGGGCGGCCCATTTCCCCGGAGAGTCATCATGCGAACCAGCGCCCGCAATCAATTCGTCGGCCAGATCGGCGCCGTCAAGCCCGGTGCCGTCAACGACGAAATCACGCTGCGCACCCAGGACGGCCTCGACATCGTCGCCGTGATCACGCACGGCAGCGCCGCATCGCTGGGCCTCGCGGCCGGCACGAAGGCGTTCGCGCTCGTGAAGGCGTCGTCGGTCATCGTGATGGTCGACGTCGACAGCAGCAAGGTATCGGCCCGCAACTGTGTCGCGGGCACCGTGTCGTCGGTCGCAAAAGGCGCGGTCAACTCGGAAGTCGTAATCAAGGCCGCGGGCGGCGCCGAAATCGTCGCGATCGTCACCAACGACAGCGTCGATCGCCTCGGCCTCGCGAGCGGCAAGGCCGCGTCCGCGATCTTCAAGGCGTCGAGCGTGATCGTCGGCGTCGAGTAAGTGTCCGACCCGGTTGCAATGACGCTCCGTCGTTCGTCGCGTCTTCGCGCGAACCATCGCACCCGTCGAACGTCCGGGCGCGCACGATGACGTCCGCGCTCGATCGCGCGCATGAACGCGCATTGCAATCGCTGCTCGCCGGGGCGGCCGACGCCGATTCCCCAGACGCGCATCTGTTTGGCGCACTCGTTGCGGCACGCGCGTGCCGCAACGAGCTCGCGCTGCTCGGCCTGTCTCCCGCTCAGTTGAGCGGCCTGCTTGCCCGCCAGTTTCCGCACCTGCCTCCCGCCGATGCATCGGCACTCGTGTCGGTCGACACCATCGCGCCGCAGCCTTCGTCGCATGCGCCATTCGTCACGACGCTGCACACGCTGCTGATGCGCGACGCGCATCCAGCCGTCGCGCACGACGATGCCGACTGCGTCGCCGCGATCATCGCGCATGCGTGCCTGCGCCCCGACCACCTGTGGCGCGATCTCGGCCTGGCCGGACGCGACGCGGTATCCGCGATGCTCGCCCGCTATTTCCCCGCGCTCGCCGCACGCAACGTCGCGAATCTGCGGTGGAAAAAATTCCTCGCACAGGAAGTGGCCGTATCGCTCGGCCTGCCGCCGGGGCCGGCACCCGGATGTCCGGGCTGCGAGGATTTCGGGTTCTGTTTTCCACGCGGAAAGTAGCCACGCGGGCGGCCTGCGCGACGTGCCTGTCCGTATCGTTCGCGCGTACGTCCGCATCGTTTCCCGTCGATGCATCTGATCGCAGCGCCCCACCGGAGAACCGTCTTGGCCGACCTCGCAAGCCCGAACCTGCCGTCACGCGATTTCGAAACGACGTCGCTGTTCTACGCGAAACTCGGTTTCGCCGAAACCTGGCGCGACGACGGCTGGATGATCCTGAAACGTGACGGGCTGCTGCTGGAGTTCTTTCCGCACCCCGAGCTCGATCCTGCCGCGAGCTGGTTCAGCTGCTGCTTGCGGCTCGCCAACGTCGGCGCGTTTTTCGACGAGGTGGTTGCCGCCGGCATTCCGGAACAAGCGACCGGCTGGCCGCGCGCGCATCGGCCGAAACGCGAAGCATGGGGCGGTATCGTCGGCGCGCTGATCGACCCGGACGGTTCGCTGATTCGGTTGATCCAGACCGACGACTGAAGCGGCTGAAGCTGCGCCGCTCACAAGCCGCACTCCCGGTTTGACGCCCCATAAACGGTTACCTTGCGGTGCATGCCGTACGCAACGCGATCAGTGTCGATGGCGGTGATGAATGTCCGGAAAATGCGCGTGACTGTGCGTGATCGGCAGATGCACATGCGGATGCGTGTGCGGTTCGTCGCCGTCGTACGGAAAGTCGTGCGCGTGCTGATGATGTTCGTCGTGCCGATGCCGATGCGTGTGCTCGAGCCGTTCGTGCGCATGCACGTGTTCGTGCCGTTCGCGCACATGCAGCCAGATGCCGAGCGCCATCAACGCAGCCGCGATCCAGAAAGTAGCCGACGGCAGCGCCGGCCAGATCAGCAGCGACAGCACGACGCCGAACAGCGGCGCGACGGAAAAATACGCGCCCGTTCGCGCACTGCCCAGATGACGCAGCGCGACGACGAACAACACGAGGCTGATCCCGTAGCCGCAGAGTCCGGTCAGCATCGCGGCGGCCGTGGCCGGAACAGCAGGAAGCGACGCGCCGGTCGCGAGCGCGATGCCGATGTTCACGGGCCCGGCGATCAGGCCTTTCGCGCACGCGATGATCATCGCGTCGTTCGCGGCGACCTTGCGGGTCAGGTTGTTGTCGATCGCCCAGCACAGGCACGCGCCGGCGATCAGCAGTGCGCCGACCGGCACGTTCGCGCGCCCCGGCACCCACGACAGCAGCGTGCCGCCCGCGACGATCGTCACCATGCCGAGAAACACCTGGACATCCACGTTCTCGCGAAACACGACCCACGCGATGACGGCCGTCAGCACGCCTTCGAGATTGAGCAGCAGCGCACTCGTCGCGGCCGGCGTACTCGACAGCCCGAGCATCAGCAGCGCCGGGCCAGCCACGCCGCCGGCCGCGATCGCGCCGGCCAGCCACGGCAGGTCGGTTCGTTGCAGCGGCGCCGCATCCTCGGCCGGCGTGCGGCGGCGGCGCAGTCCGCGCAGCAGGATTCCGATGCCCAGGCCGATTCCGCTGCCGAGATAGAACAGGCCCGCCACCATGAACAGCGACATCGCGCCGATCAATGCCTTGGCGAGCGGCGTCGCAGCGCCGAACAGCGCGGCGGCAGTGAGCGCGACGAGAATCGCTGAGTGTCTCGGCTTCATGATGCGGGCGTTGTGTCCGTGTAGGGAATCGGTGGGCTGCGCGTGACGCAGTGGCCTGTCCGGCTTGCCGAATGCTTTCGATGTCGCGGAACGCGGGGTGAGCCATGGAGGCTTTCACGTTCCTGTCGTGTCGGACGTTCTCGGCAACATGCGTCGGCAGAGATTATCGCGGTTGCTTCGCGCCTCGCCAACTGAATGGCGAACGACGGCAGCATTGGACAAGTGAGAATCCGGCACCTCCTTCGCGATTGATCAAAGGAATTTACACCCTGCTTATTCTTATTTTAGGAAACCGAATCATTTGGGGAAACGTACGTGATTTCATCGTACACGACGCTCCTCGCAAGCGAGATCCCGTCTCGATGCTCATGCGATATGGGCGACACAGTGCGCAAGCGACGTCCATTGGCGCACTTTCGTCGTCTGGTCGTTTTGGCGGTTCGGGAGCGGAGAGGTAAGGCCCGGCGAACTGGCGGTGCTGCCGGCGGAGACAGCACCGACCTGCCCGGGTAGGGGCAGGTCGGCCGTCAGGTGATGCGCTGCATGGGGATGCTGGCCGTCGCCGCGCAATCGCACGGCGACGCATCGCGCGTTACTCGCTCGCGGTGGTTTGCTGCTCGGCCTGCGGTGCTGCGTCGGCCGGTGCTTCGGCGTTGGCCGGTTGCGGCGCGGCGGCATCGGCCTGTACTTCGGCCTGCTGCTGCGGGGCACCCTTCGCCGGTTGCCCTGCACCCTTGCCCGGACGGCGTGACTTCAGGCGACGCGCGCGTGCTGCGTCGTCGCGCGTCACGCGTCCTGCTTCGGTACCCTGCAGATCGACGCGCACCGCGTCTTCGACGAGGCACGACCAGTAACGGTTGCCGCGGCACCACGTTGACATCGCATCGCGCAGCTCCGCTTCGCTCAGGCCGACGGCCTGCGCCTCACGGGCAAGGTCTTCCCAGATACCGACCTTCAGCGGCACTTTCGGGGCCGGATTCTTCGGGAATGCGCGCGGGAACCGACGCTGCAGTTTGCCGATCGCGACGATGACCGGATCGACCGGCGTCGACGGCTTCGCCGAAGCGTGCTTCGCGCCGGATGCCGCTTTGGCACCGGCACCCGCACCGGCTCCAGCACCCGATTTGGCCCCACGAGCCGGCCGGTCGCCGGACTTCGGCTTCGCGCCGGCGTCCGTCTGCGTAGCCGGACGCTTCGCGTTGCGCTCCTGCTTGGCCTTTGCTGCGAGCTGCGCCCGCAATTCGGCAAGTTGTTCAAAACCCATAAATTCAATCCACCAGGAATATATAAGGTGTGGTTCGTGCAGCCATTCCGCACATCGGCGTTTCGCCGCATTGCCTGCGGCCCGTCTGCCGCCGACGCGGAACATACACTGCGGGGCCGCATCGCACCCACCGCTGTTTCAGGCACCCGGCCACGATGCCGGAGAAGGCAGGAGTGGAAGTATACCGGTACGCGCGGCTGTCGGTTGACTCACCGGTTCGCATTCGCCGGATTCCGGCAACGGACAACGTGTCCACGCGGTCGTGGTGCGCATTATGGCGGCGTTTTCGCGCGCGATCGACACACGCGTTACGTAGTGTCGCTATTCGACTGCGCCACGCACGCGTTATTTCACACTGCGGGATGCGAGCGTCGATACAGACGGTGAATACGCTCGCGGCTGCGGACCCGCGCTACCCGGGAAGACCGGATTTCAGGGCGCGATGAATGCAATGCACCGGTGTCCCTATTAGTTGCGTCCACATCGATCCTCGATCGTACGACCGCGCCGGAAAATGCGTAGTATGGCCAGATCGACGTTGGCGGCCGCTTGTCACGGGTGGTTTCGCCGTGGCGCCGCCAGCCGACGACATCGCTATCGAATGCAACGAGGCCCCGGTCGTATCAAACGGAGCGAATACATGAATTCCCGACACGACACTCCCCACGACGGCATTACCCGAGAAGAAATTCACCATCGACAGATCGACATGCGCGGCTATCGGCGCAGCGACGGCCTGTTCGAAGTGACGGCCTGTCTCGCCGACCGCAAGACGAGCGACTTCACGCCACCGGGCGGCACGCGCACCGTCGTGGCGCTGGCCGCGATTCACGATCTCGGCGTCACGCTGGTTTTCGACGTCGACATGATCGTGCGTGCGGTCTCCACGTTCATCAGGTCGCATCCCTATGCGCAATGTCCGGGTGGCGGCGACTCACTGCAGGCGCTCGTTGGATTGCGTATCGGCGCCGGCTGGAACAGCGAGATCCGCAAGCGTCTGCCGTCTTGCGACACCTGCACGCATCTGAAGGAAATTCTCGGTCCAGTTGCTACGACGGCCTATCAGACGATGGTCGGTGTACGTTCGTCTCCGCTCAATGACCGCAACAGCGAAGGAAAACCGCTGAAGATCGACAGTTGCTATGCGTATGGCGCGTCGCGCGACCTCGTGAAACACCTGTGGCCTGAACATCATCAGCCGTCGATGTCGGTTAAAGAGGACTGATGTGTCGGTCACGCGAACTGCAATCCGGTTCGCGGGATTGGGGGCGGCGGTGTCGGTGGTGAACGGCTCTCCGGCTCTCGCAAACGACAGCGGTGACATCACTTCAGCAGGTTCGATCGCTGTCGATCAGAACACGCCGAGCGCCAGCCCTGCGGCAAGACCCGCGCCGATTTCGGCGCAGCGCGCGAGATCCTCGCTGCCGATCGTCTTGGGGGAGAGAATGCGCTCGGGCGTTTGCGCATGGGTGCAGACGATCAGGCCCGGCGCCACATTCCTGAGTCTCCATCCGGTCGCGATCCGGTCAATCTGGCGCAGTGCGTTCTGTCCGTCGCTGCCCGCGCAAATCATCGCCGCATACGGGCGGCCGTTCACGCGATCGAGCGCAGCGTAGTAGCAGCGATCGAAGAAATCCTTCATCAAACCGGACATCGCAGCGAGATTTTCCGGTGTCGCGAACAGATAGGCGTCGGCGGCCAGCACATCGTCCGCGCTCGTCGCGTCGGCACGCTGCAACTTCACTTCCACGCCGGATTGCTCGCGCGCAGCGCTCGCTGCCGCTTCGGCCATCTGTTGCGTACCGCCAGTCATCGTGTGGTAGACGATCAACAGCGTCTTCATGTGGGTTCACTCGCGTTCAACTGCATATGCGCCGGCCTGGTTCGGGACAGGTTACGTCGACCGGTGTGCCCGGTTCTGGATTCGTCAACGTCCGCCGGTTGCTGAATTGCGCCTCTTCGATGCTGCCGGTGAAGCATGCATTGGGGCGGTCGACGCGCGGTCAGTCACGCAGCGTCGGCATCCTGGCGCGCGTAGTACGCAAGAAACATGTCGGCCGTGGATTCGGCGAGCTTCTGCTGCTCCTGCATGCCAAGCGGTGGCTGGCCCATCGTCACTTGCGGCCAGAACGCGAAAGCTTTCACGATACCTTGCAGTTGATGGGCCGCAAATACGGGATCCGTGGCCGACAGGCGGCCGGCAGCAGCAGCCGCACGAATCCAGACTGTCAGGTCTTCTTCGCGTTCGCCGATGCGTTCGACCATGTCGCGCGCGCGCTCCGGAGAATGAATGGCCGCACCGATCGCGACGCGTGCAAGCGCGAGAAACGCTTCGTCGTTCAGCAAGCGCAATTTGCGACCCAGCAGCGCGAGCAATTGCTCGCGCAGCGGGACGTCCGCACTGTAGGCAGGCGGGCTGGCCGTCCGGATCGCCTCCCATAGCTGATGCAAAATCGCGGCGAACAAGGCTTCCTTGCTCGGGAAATGGTTGTAGACGGTGCGTTTCGACACGTCCGCGCGCGCGGCAATGCGATCCATGCTGGTTGCGTCGTAGCCCGCAGCGAGGAATTCCTCGATCGCCGCGTCGATGATCGCCGCGCGTTTTCGATCGGTCAGGCGCGCAGGAGAAGTACTCGTATCCATCCAAAAATTTTACACCGCCGAGTTTACTTTTCCCAGAGATAAACTACACTGCTCGGTGTACTTTTCTTTCCGGACGAATCGACATGGCTTCGCCTCTCGTTTTCCTTCATCGCGTTCTGGGTTTCGCTGCCGCCAGGCGTGGCCGTGCGTTGTCCAGCGGGTCGCCGCAACACACCGGCGAACGCTTCAGCAACGTCGCACCACGGCCGGCCGAAGGTTTCGGCAAGACGCTCGGGATCGCATGGAACATGCTGGTCAACAAACCGCGCAACACCACGCCGACTGGCGCTCTGCCCATCGATTCACTGACTCGGGAACAACTCGACTCAGCCCCCGACCGGAGCCTGTACCGACTTGGACACTCGACGCTGCTGCTGAAACTGCGCGGCGGGTTCTGGCTAACCGATCCTGTGTTTGCAGAACGCGCATCGCCATTCCGGCACCTCGGCCCGAAGCGCTTTCATGCGCCTCCGATTGCACTCGAGGACCTTCCTCCATTGCGCGGCGTGATCCTGTCGCACGATCACTACGATCACCTCGACCGTGACACGGTGCTTGCGCTCGCGGCCACCACCGACGTGTTCATCACGACGCTGGGTGTTGGCGATCGCCTGATCGACTGGGGCATCGACGCGAAAAAGGTACGCCAGCTCGACTGGTGGCAAAGCATCGACGTGGACGGACTCATGCTGACCGCGACACCGGCGCAGCACTTTTCCGGACGTAGCCTGTTCGATGGCAACAGCACGCTATGGGCATCGTGGGTCATTGTCGATGATGATCTGCGTGTGTTCTTCAGCGGCGACACCGGGTATTTCGATGGCTTCCGGGCCATCGGCGAACGCCTGGGGCCGTTCGATGTGACGCTGATCGAAACCGGCGCGTACGACCCGCAATGGCCGTACGTACACATGCAGCCGGAAGAGACCGTGCAGGCACATATCGATCTGCGCGGCCGCACGCTGATACCGATTCACAACGGCACGTTCGATCTCGCGATGCACCGATGGCAGGAACCGTTCGAGCGGGTCACCGCATTGGCCATGGTGCGAGGCGTGGGACTGTCGACGCCGAGGATCGGCGAGCGGCTCGATTTGAACGAACCGCATCGCGGCGAACAGTGGTGGCGGACGGTTGAAGAGCATGCAGAGAAGCCAGCGACGAAATCGCGTCGGTGGCAGCTGTGCGCAACGCAGGCAACGAAGTAGGTTTACCGGCCGCTGCGCTTTCCTTCCGGGAGAAGCGCGGCGGCGATGTGCGCTCCGGCACGGAGTGACGCAAAGCCGCTGGCGCGTCGTCAACGGCGATCGACCCGATGGAATAGTGTTTCAGCCACCCACCGGAAATTCAGCCTATCGGGCGAATATCGTCGTCCGAATCGGGTGACCAATGCGGGCCCCCGCACCACACTCCCCTACGGCCGCCGCCGACCAAGCGCTTCAAAATCGCTCCTGCGCCTATCGGCCTGATCTTCTCCCCCTCGAAAACCGGCTCGATCATAGAAAATCGGTCGGAGACGCATCCCGTCGATCCAATATCGGATTAAGACGCTTCGATCGCGCCAAAGACAGTCATTTCGCAATCCCATCGTGGTGAAGAAACGCGTTGTCACGTGACAACTCACCATGAGCGCGCAAGCATTGACTCGCCGTTGATTCACGCCAGGCACGTCGCAAGCACCCAGCCAAACAGACAACCTCATTGATGGACATACTTGCACGTATCAAACACCACAAAACACATTTTATTTGACACATTTTCATCCAAATCACGTCAACCGGAAGTCAATTTCTCATCCCTGCTTCATGCGCCCCCATTTACACGACGGATCTCGTGCGTTTTGCGTGAAACAACATGAAGAAAGTGCCGCAACTCATTGCCTGACAAGGGTTTACGGAAACGCCCCATTTTTCGAAAATGTTTCACGAACATGCGACTCGACGTCGCCGCTCGTAACAGTGGGTCCGAATTGATATGCAACATGGGGCTTCGACGTGACAAACCTGCACGATCATCGTGTCGCTCAACGAACGCAGCGCAGCGAACCCCACCCTCCCCCGCCCCGGAACAGTAGTGAGCGCGGCCAATTTAAATGGGGTCATATCAATACAAGGAGATCGACCCATACGCACGCTGGAGCTTCTAGCGGCCCCGGGTCGCTTGTATCGACCGGTGCGCTCTGGCGGCGATCCCAGCCCTCAAGGGTCTGCGCCGCACAGTTATCCTCGCGCCAGCTATCGGAGCTTGCGAATCAGTTCAGCCCTTTTGGAGCCCGCTATTCGGCTCCCCGAGCTAGTACCGTTGTCACGTGACAACTCGAATCTCACCTCCCACGACGGTTCAATTCAAATCTCCGACGGTCAGCGCGATCTCTGCTAGGGCTTGTTCACGCTAATAACGGGCTTGCGCTGGTCGCCAGAAGGGCCGAGCGCAAGGAATGCGACGAAGCGAATACTCGACGTATTCGCGAGGAACATGACGCGGCGATCGGCCCTTCTGGTGGCCAGCCCCACGAATGAATTTTCCCAACAGGGGAATGTGCCTTTCCGCCCGTAGGGCAAGAAGCGAGGAGGCGCAATAGCCGTAGCTATTGCAACGACGAACGACGCCGCCATACGGGCGGAAAGGCACGTTCGCAAGTCCGTTATTAGCGTGAAGAGGCTCTAGTACGTCGCGGGCAGATTTCCAGCCCCATGACCACTGTTGCGGATATTTCTAAATTGACCGCCACCCACCTCGAGAACTGTCTCCCGTGCCGGTTGTCACGTGACAATCGCTCGTGCCTGCATCCCTTGTATCTGGCCGGCACGCTCCTATCCCGAAATAAAGAACGACTCCGAGAGACCCAAGTCACAACCCAATCGGTATATCGCTCGTCCACGCACATCGAAGCCCCGAGACCACCAGCTTGTCACGTGACAACTGCGCAAGACTGCATCGCCCACTGTCGAACGATCATGCAATCGCAGAAAAATTTTCGAATCACGCCCAAGTCATTCGTGAAATCCGAGGCTTTCGGATTTTTCGTTGAGAATTCAAGTGGACTCTGTATTTAACCTGGATATCTTATCGAAAGTCCGTGTCACAACATTTATTTTATTTTTCCAAGCACAGAATCTCGGGGGCGGATGTCTGGCCATTCGACGCACTTGTCACGTGACAACCATCTCGATCTACAAATTCATATCGTCATCGAACACTTTTTCTGGACATTTCGATAACAACTACATATATTACGAAAAACTCCGTGGAGGACTTTAATGGCTTTCAAGATCGCCGTTAGCAATCAAAAAGGTGGTACTGGAAAGACCACCATCTCCGTCAATATCGCGGCAGCCTTCGAGGCCGGTGGCAACAAGGTCGCATTGATCGATGCCGATCCCCAAGGCACGTCGGTCCGTTGGGTCACGAGCGGCGAAAACACTCTCCCGATGACGGTACTGTCGCTGGCGCCCGCCGGCCGCGGCATCGGCGGCGAGATCAAGAAGCAGGATGCGAACTTCGACGTGATCGTCGTCGACTGTCCAGGCAACCTCGAAGATCCCCGCATCGCATCCGTACTCGAAGTCGCTGATTTCTGTCTCGTGCCGCTGTCTCCATCGCCTGCCGATCTGTACAGCACTGTCGCGATGATTCGCATGATCGAATCAATGCGCTCCGTTCGTAACCCAAATCTTTCTTCTGCGCTGATGCTGAATAGTGTCAATGGAAAAACTAAAATGCGTGAAGAAATTTTAAAAATTCTAAGGGCAGAAGAAATAGGGGAGCATCTGCTCGACAGCCAGATCGCGCAGCGCGAGGTCTACCGTCAGACGTTCGCGCTCGGCACCACGATCCATCATCACAACCGGTACCTGAAGGGGCTGAAGGAAGCCCGCGCAGAGATCGAAAGGCTCGTCACGGAAATGGCCCAATACATCGCTTCGACGCGCGCTACCGGAGCCGCTCATGGCTAAAGACACATCGAAAGACAAGAAGCCGACCGGCAACCTGCACCTTGCAGCCGGCCTGCTGCGCGGGCTCGCGCAGGAAAACGCGGCACTGGAGACGCGGCTGCCTGAACCGGTAGCCCCGGCATCGGATATCGCCGTCGAAACCACGACCGCCGCCGCCCCGAGCGCACCGGCATCTGCGGATGCCTCCGATCTCGGCGCACCGCAACGGGTCGCGGTCAAGGATTGCATCCCGAACCCGTTCAATCCGCGCGTGTTCTATTCGGAATCGAGCCTGCACGAGCTCGCGCTGACGCTGAAGCGGGAAGGGCAGATCGAACCGATCAAGGTCACGCGGCTCCCGCAATTCCCCGGCAAGCTCGTCGTGATCGACGGGCAACGCCGGCTGCGCGCGACGAGCATCAACGGCGACGAAACGATCAACGCGACGTTCCGCACGGATCACACGCCCGAGCAGCTCTATACGATCGCGTATCGCGCCAACCACGACCACGAACGCCAGACGATCTTCGACGATGCGGTCGCGTGGAAGCGTCTTCTCGACGAAAAGGTCTTCCCCGACCAGAACACGCTCGCGGAGAAGATCGGCAAGGACAAGGCATCGATCAGCAAGACACTGTCGCTGAACGCACTGCCGAACACGCTGCTCGAGCGGATGGCCAGCGCGAACGACGTGGTCGGCCTGCAGGCGGCGTATTTCCTGAAGCTGATTTTCGAGCGCCTGGGTGAACCGGCCGCCGACCGTCTGCTCACGTCCGTGATCGACCGCAAGAAGTCGGTGCGCGATCTCGAGAACTTCCTGCGTGCGCAGAGCGATGGCAACAAGAAGACGGGGCGCACGCGCTACAGCGTTCGCCACGATTTCGCGCTCGAATCGCGCGCGATCGGTCAGTTGAAGACGTATCCGGACGGGCGTCTGGATCTGCAGCTCAAGGGGGTGGATGCGTCCCACCAGGAAGCGCTTGCCGATCGGCTCAAGACCGTCATCGACGCATACGTCGCCGAACTGGCTTCAGCGACGCAAAAGTAGGCGCCCAAAGCAAAGGCCTCGCTCCGGCATGGCGCGGCGTCGCCGGATGATATCCGGCGCACCGCGCATCCTGGCTGCGAGGCCTTGATCAGTTGGTCGCGAGACTGCTTTTCAGCAGGAATTCCAGCAAGTCGTCCGAGGTCGGTTCGCCCCACGTATCGAGTGCCAGCCACCGGAAGAAGCTGGTCTGCGCCAGCTTGCTGGCCTTCTTCTTCGGCGACAGCGTGAGATCCTTCGACCCGGCAACCGTCTCGTTGTAGCGCTCGATCAACTTGGTCTGGTCGTCGATCTCCAGTTCGCGGAAATACGCACCGGCTTCGTCGACCTTCGCGGCCAGGTATTTGTCGCGAATCTGCTCCTGCTTGCTCTGCGCGGATTCCTTTGCCGGCGCGGCCGCCTCCGTGCCCTGCCCGTCAGCCAGCGTATAGCCGTGCGTCAGCGCCTTGCGGAAATACGCGGCAACATTGTCGACAGGTGCCGCGTTCTTCTTCGTAGTCCGATTGAGCGTATAGGCGATCGCCGCCTTGATGCGCTGCACACCGTACTGCGTGATCAACCGGCGTGCCTCCGAGCGCGGAATGCCGAACTTCGCGACCTCCTCGACCAGCGCTTCGTTTTTGACATCCCCTTCCTCGACCGTATCCGCACTCGGCTTGCGCGTCACCTTGAACTGAACGGCTTCCACGCTGCGCCCCGACTTGTGTTCGATCAGCTCGAGCGTATGGTCGGAAACTTCGTTCACCTCCTGAATGCACGGCACCAGGACCTTGCTCTTGAAGAGCTTGTATTCCTTGTACGACTGGGATGCCTTGTCCTGGCCGAGAATGAGATCGCGAAATTTCGGCAGAGGAATCTTCGCGGTGATGCCGATCCCCTCGTAGCGCACCGTGTTTTCCCACAGCGCGAGCGAGTGCGATCGCCGAAACTCGCGAGCGATCCGCATATCGATCAGCGCGTAGATTTCCGGATTGAGCAGTTCGCTGCGAATCTGGTCAGAGAAGCTGTACTTCAGCACCGATTGCTCGAGCTCGGCGCCGGCAAGCAGGCCCGACGCCTTCCACACCGTCGAGCGGTCCGCGGCGAGATAGTCCCAGTTGACGACGGTACTGATCAGCGAGTTGACCGTGTCCTTCACGTACTTCGTATTGTTGCTGTTCAGCCCACTCTCGTGCGACAGCGCCGCGATCGAGATCGAGAAGCTCGTCCGACCTGGCTCGAACGCTTCCTGGCGAAGCGCGTTCTTGATCAGCGAGCTGAACATCTTGCGCTGCTGCAAACCGATCTTTCCGGACTTCGGAGCGATATGAATTGCCTGGACCGCCTTGCGCAACAGATCGGGAGGCTCGGGTGTCTGAAATAGCGAAACCTGCTTGTCGGAGCCTTTGATTGCGGGCTTGCGCGGCATCGTGATGTCCGGATAAGGTGACCTTGTTGGGGGCTGACTTTATACCTTTTCCCGCTGACGAGCAATGCCTCTTTTCTCCAGTATTACTTTCACTATTACGCCTAACCATTTGTAAACAAAGGGAAAATCTTCATTTTCATTCTAATATGGACCCCCATATCCATATACCTTTATGCCAAAAACCCTCCCAAAACCAGCTACCTGTCGGGTCCGGCAGCCAGATCCGGCACGGGATTTGCCGGGCTGAAGGTACCCATTCATGGGAAGCAATCGATCGGAAATGGATCGACAAGTGCGATCCATGGTGCTTTGCAACACGATCCGTTTTCCCTCCCATAACGAGCTACCTTTAGGGATTCCCATGAATGGGTACCTGTGAAGCGCCGTCGGCTTCGGTTTTTGTCTTCATCAGCGCCCCGGAGACCGAAATTGCCCCCATAAATGGATACCTTTAAATTTCCCCATAGAAGGTTACCTATGAGCTGCAGCGATACTGTTTATGGGACGGCGCCACAGAACGAGCACGCGATACCCGGTCAGCAAGCTCGAAACCAGCCCCATATCTGGCTACCTGTGCGCGCCCCCATAACAGGCAACCCCACATAAAACACTGTGTCCATGACCATCGGCCACGATGAAAAATCAGCCCATAAACGGCTACCCAAACATTTCCCCATAGAGGGCTACCTGAAGCGTTTTTGGGCCAAATTCCCATAACCGTCTACGTGCGCCCCATATCCACAACCCTGATTTCCCACAGCACGGTACCCAATTCCCCAAATCCACAGACCTAAGCCCCCAGACCCTTCCACCTGTGCTCCCATAAATGGGTACCGAACACCGGTCAAACCCTTGCCAGATAAGGCTGTGAGCCGTCTAAAGGTAGTTAAAGTAGTAAACGTCGTTTACCAAAGATGTAAACACACGTGTGACTGTGCAGAAAAACAACCCCCATAAACCGCTACCAAAACGATCTGACTGCGGTCGATGAGCACAGCAATGAGCCTCCAAACGCTGTGGAACGCAGGCCATTCCGCCATGTTTCAAGCCCAACAAGGCTTCCAAGGAATGTGAGTACCTACTCACAAGCCCTCAAACGTAGAAGCTTATGGGAGGAAATCGACGTTTCCGGGATATAGGTACCCACCTATGGGGCCAAAAATCGGCCGGAGCTGGCGGCTCCCCGCACAGGAATCGTCGCCGACCTGGGCCGTCACGCTCGACACCTGTATGTCGCGATGGCCATCACAGCAGTCAGAAATCGCTCGAATTTGGCAGCGAGCGATTTTTTCGGCGCCTGCGCGAGCCGTTCCGCGGATAAGTCTCCGGCGAATATCCATAGACGAATGTGTGACCGGGAGCTGTGGGTCGTGCCCCGATAAGCGCTGCCGAGATCGAGTGATCTCTCACCGGTCTCATGATTTTCTACCTTTGGATCTGTGCCTAAATCGGTGCGCTATCGTGAGCGACAGATGAGGATCCATTCCCCCTTCGGCCGAAAACCAGACCTATCACCTGTGATCATCCATCGCGATTCCGGCATCGTCCTGAACGTGAGGTTCCAGTCGCCGACGAATCTCACCGTAATCCGATCGATGCCTGGTTCCCGAATATTCTCACCCTGGAAAGCTGTCGAGTCCCGTAAAAGCTCACCAATAAAGTGATCGGACCGGCTGCACGAATGGTCCGCTCAGGACACCATCAGCCCAACGAAAAAGCTGTGAAGAATCCGTGTGATGGAGCGCATGTCGATGCCGTCATACACAGGCATTGGATTCGTCGCGACGTGGGCAGGGCATGAAATTGCAGCGTCTGAATACGCGAAGGCGCTCACGGCACTCATCGCGTGTGTGAGCAACGACCGTTGATCAAGACGGTGACTGCGGTGACTCTATGCCGGGATGTCTCATCACCACGTGCACACCGCACCCGACGAGCCGCGAGACAGGCCAGCAAGAAAGAGCTGCACGAAAGAACAACGAACAGGTAGCCACACGCGCATCGAGCAGCTACCCGATCGTGTGCGTCGAACGCCATCGCCGTACCAGGAGCGAGCGGGAATTCGGCACAGAGTGATTCGTGGTCGTTTATGGGAGCGCGACACTCGCACGGCATCGAACAGGGACGTTGGTTCACAGGCAAGCGCTTCCTGTGATGAGCCCGCTTGCGAAACGACGATTACGTCGTACGAGTAGCGGACGTCATCGTTGAAGCAGCGACGACATGCGAATGCACGGCGCATCGAAACGGAGCACACCCCAATCGACAACCTGTGCCGTATTGCCGGAGCGATCCGGTTCGCCGGATGGTTACCTTCACCACAGACACCGTACACGTAGTGCCGAACGATGCACCGTTGCTACCTTTGTCGGCCGCTGATCGCAGCGCGCACAGCGAACCCATGCAATGCGACGTTTCCCATACACGTCTACCCCCGAACCGCAGTCACCTTGGCGCCACTTTTTTCACAACACGGTTATGATGCAAAAGCCCTGATCGTGACCCGATGGCCGGTCGGGGGCAGGGGGTGGTATCTCGACGTGCTTTCAATCCGTGATCAATCAGAAAAGAGAGTTCAGCGATGCGAATCCAGATCAAAAAGCTCACGCTGGCTGCTACGGCAGCAGCTTTCCTCTTCGGCTCGGCAGCTCCCGTGTTCGCGCAGACCGACGCTAGCGCGCCGGCCGCGCAGGATGCCAAGGCCGCAAAACGTGAGGCGCGCAAGGCAGCTCGTGCAAAACGCAAAGCCGAACACAAGGCGGCGCGCGCGAAGAACACCGCCGAACTGAAGAAGCTCGAAGACGCCGGTTACAAGCCGGCGGCCAACGATCCGAACTATCCGCAGAATCTGCAGAACGCTCAGAAGAAAGCTGCCGGCGCTGGCGCAAGCCAGTAAGTGTCACCCGGGCGCCAGACCTCGGCTCGATCCGCGGTTTGGCGCATGTGCCACGGAAGCGCGCTGCGTTTCCGTGAAAAATACAGGCGGAAAGTCCGCATCAATTGATTCGTGATCCTATGTTTTGACGGCGCGAGCGGAAGCTGCGTCAGCAGGATCTTCGCCATCTGTCTCGCCCACCGACCCAAATCGGACGCGCTATCAAAGCGGGATCCTCCGGACAAGAACGCAGCCCATCCGATTCAGCGCTGCCCTCCCGCCGCCGCGCTGCCCGTCACCTTCAGCCAGTCCTTGAACGCGCGCACGGCTTCGTCCTCCGCACGTGCGGCCGCCACATAAGTGAAATACCGCCACGGCGGCAAGGCCGGTTCGCTGAACGGTTGCACGAGCCTGCCTTCGGCAATGTCGTCCGCGACGAGCGCGATCGGTCCCATGGCGACGCCGAGCCCGTCGAGCGCGCCTTGCAACGTCAGGTAGAAGTGCTCGAGCGTCAGCGAGTGCCGCGGCACGAGGTTCGCGTAACCGGCCGCCGCGAGCCATTCAGGCCACATGCCCGGATAAGTCGCCGCATGCAGCAGCGTGAAGCCGGCGAGATCGGCCGGCGTGCGCAACGGTCGCCCCTCGAGCAGCTTCGGCGCACACACGGGCAACCGGACTTCGGACAGGAATTCGTCGGCAACGTAACCGTCGATCGTCTGCGGGCCGCCGCGGACGATCAGGTCGACCTTGTCGCGCAGCTTCTCGATCGGCTCGTTCGACGTCGACAGCCGCACCTCGATCGCCGGATGGGCGACCTGGAACGACGACAGCTTCGGCACGAGCCAGCGCAGCGAAAACGTTGCGGGCGCGCTCACGCGCAGCACGCGCTGCTGCGCGTGGCCGAAATGCTGCGCGGTGGCGAGCGCGATCCGGTCGAACGATGCGCCGACTTCGGCGAGATATGCGCGGCCCGCATCCGTCAGCTCGACGCGCCGGTTATGCCGTTCGAAGAGCGGCCGGCCGAGCCATGTCTCGAGCTGCTGTACGTGCCGGCTGATCGCGCCGTGTGTCACGCACAACTCGTCGGCGGCATGCGTGAAGCTGCCGAGCCGGGCCGCGGCTTCGAACGCGCGCAGCGAATTCAACGGAGGGAGTCGTCGGGCCATTTCATCGTTTCGTGTGAAATTTACTCACGCGAATTCTCAGATTTAATCGTTTGATCATGCGATCCAGCTTTGCCAATATGGCACACAAACGGCCGATACGGCCTGAATACGTGTCTGGATTTCTCACATGGAGTATGGAACATGCCGAACGTGGTCGTAGTGGGCGCCCAATGGGGTGACGAAGGCAAGGGGCGCGTCGTGGACTGGCTGGCGGCGCAGGCCGACCTGGTCGCGCGCTACAACGGCGGCCACAACGCGGGCCATACGCTGGTTGTCGGCGGAAAGACGTACAAGCTGGCGCTGCTGCCGAGCGGCATCGTGCGCGGCAAGCGCGGCGTGATCGGCAACGGCGTGGCGCTTGATCCGGAGGCGCTGCTCGCGGAGATCGCGCGGATGGCCGAGCTCGGGCTGTCGGTAACGCCGGACAATCTGTCGATCGCCGAAAACGCGACGCTGGTGCTGCCGATCCACCGTGCGATCGACCAGGCGCAGGAGCGTCAGCGTCGCGAGCCGATCGGCACCACGCTGCGCGGGATCGGGCCGGCCTACGAGGACAAGGTCGGGCGCCGCGGGCTGCGCGTCGGCGATCTGGCGGAACCGGGCCGGCTCGCCGACAAGCTCGACATGCTGGTCGATCACCACAACGCATGGTTTCGCGGGCTGGGGCTCGAGCCGTACTCGCGCGACGCGCTGCTCGCGACCCTCGTCGACATCGCGCCGAAGATCCTGCCGTTCGTGCGCCCCGTGTGGGCCGACCTCAACGATGCGACCGACCGCGGCGAGCGCATCCTGTTCGAAGGCTCGCAGGCCGTGATGCTGGACATCGACTGGGGCACATATCCGTTCGTGACGTCGTCCGGCACCGTTGCGTCGGCAGCCGCAGCGGGCACGGGCCTCGGCGCGTCCAGACTCGGCCATGTGCTGGGCGTGACCAAGGCGTATGCGACGCGTGTCGGCGGCGGCCCGTTCCTGACCGAGCTGACCGACGCAACCGGCGAAACGCTGCGTGCACGCGGCCAGGAATTCGGCGTCAACACCGGCCGGCCGCGCCGCTGCGGATGGCTCGATGCCGCGCAGCTGCGTCAGGCCGTCCGGATCTCCGGGATCGATTCCCTCGCGCTCACCAAGCTCGACGTGCTCGACGGCTTCGACACGATCGAACTGTGCGTCGGCTACGAACTCGACGGCGCACGCGTCGAGCACCTGCCTGCCAGCCTCGATGCGCAGTCGCGCGCGAAGCCGGTCTACGAACGGTTCGACGGCTGGCACGGGACGGTGAAAGGGGTGCGCGAACGCGCGGCGTTGCCGCGTGCCGCGCAGGATTTCATCGCACGCGTCGAGGCGGTGGCGGGCGTGCCCGTATCGATGATCACGACCGGCGCCGAGCGCGACGACACGATCGTCCTGAGCAATCCTTTCGACCCGGCGTAAGCATGACGCGGCCCGCGCAATGCGGGCCCGGCAGGCCGTCGCCACGCGGCCTGCACCGATCCGGTGCGGTCGCCCTTCGGGCGTGCGCCGTCGCGTGAACGATCGTCCACCTTCCCCGCACACGGCAAACTGGACACGCCTGCATCGCTGCGGTACTGTTCCGCACAATTCGCGCCAGACCGGCCAGTGCCGGGGCGGGCGCCGCTGCGAAGCGATTTCAATCCCCGGGGACATGTCGATGGACACGTTACAGATGATGCGCATTTTCGCCCGGGTGGCGGAGGAGGGCAGCTTCACGAGCGCGGCCCAGCGCCTGGACATCACCACCGCTTACGCATCGCGGTCGGTCGCCCAACTCGAAACTCACCTGCGCACACGCCTGCTCAACCGGAGCACGCGCCGCATCGCGTTGACCGATGCCGGACAGCGCTACCTCGACCGCTGCCAGCGCATCCTCGGCTATATCGACGAAGCGGAGGCCGAGGCGGCCGACGCGCAGGCGAAGCCGTCGGGGCGGCTCCATGTCCACGCGACGACGAGTTTTGGCCAGGCGTATCTGGTGCCCGCGGTCGTGCGATACCGGCAGCGCTATCCGTCCGTGGCGGTCGAGCTCACGCTGTCGCAGCACGTGCCCGACATCATCGACGAAGGCTACGACGTGTCGCTGCAACTGAGCTCGACGGAGTTGCCCGATTCGGGGCTGGTGTCGCAGCGGCTCGGCGATGTGCACAGCGTGCTGTGCGCGTCGCCCGCCTATCTGAAGGAACGCGGCATGCCGCGCACCGTGCGTGATCTCGAAGCGCATGCCTGCCTGCAGATCGTCACGCCCGTGTTTCCGCGCGACCGCTGGCATCTCGACGGCCCTAATGGTCGCGAGACGTTCGAACTGCCGCCGCCGGACTTTCAGGTCAACATCGCCGATGCGCTCGGCGGTGCGTTGCGCGCCGGCCTCGGGATCGGCTCGCTGCCGATGTCGAGCGCGGTGCCGGCGCTGGCCAGTGGCGCCCTCGTTCGCGTGCTGCCCGAGTACCGGTTGCAGAAGCTGACGGTCTATACGCTGTATGCGTCGCGCCAGTACCTCGACGCGAAGATCCGCACCTTCGTCGATTTCCTGCGCGAATGCGTGCCCGAAATGCTGTCCGCCGACGAGGCGGCGTTGTGCGCGCCCAGCGAGTCCTGAGCGCAAGGTAACGACGCATGCCGCGTCCGATGACGCGGCGCGTCGTGTTGTAGCGCATGAATCGTTTTTCGTTCGCCCCAGATGATTCGCATAACGAAGTGACAAGTGCGAACGGTGCGATGCGATTTCTCCGATCGGCCGCGTCGTCGGCCGCACGTCTTTATGAAAACCCCTGCTTTCGATATCGGACATCGTTGGTTCGATGCGAAGCGTCGAACCCCTAGAATCGATTCGACTCGCGCGAGCGGTTCGACACGCCAGTTTCAATGTCGCGAACCGCGAGCACGCAACGCGTTCCTCCGCTTCCTTCCGTTCGAACACAGGACACCATGGCAGACCGACTTTCCAGATCCCGCCGCCGGCTCATCCAGGCCGGCCTGGCGATCGCCGCGGGCGCTGCCGCCCAGCCGCGCTTCGCGTTTGCCGGTGCGGCCGGCACGCGCACGTTGCGCATTGGCTACCAGAAAGGGCCGTTGAGCCTGTTGAAGGCGAGAGGCTCGCTGCAGGGCAAGCTCGCCACGCTCGGCGTCAACGTTACGTGGACCGAATTCCCGTCGGGGCCGCCGCAACTCGAAGCGCTGAACGCGGGGTCGATCGACTTCGGCGATGTCGGCGAGGCGCCGCCGATCTTCGCGCTCGCGGCGGGCGCACCGCTCGTCTATTACGCGCAGACGCCGGCCGGCCCCGCGACCGAGGCCGTGGTCGTTGCAAAGGACTCGCCGGTGAAGACCTTCGCGGATCTGCGCGGCAAGCGCATCGCGCTCGTGAAGGGATCGAATACGCACTTCCTGCTGGTCAGGCTGCTGCAGGCAGCGAAATTGCGTTATGCGGATGTCACGCCGGTCTGGCTGTCGCCGTCCGACGCGCGTGCCGCGTTCGAAAGCCGCTCGGTCGACGCGTGGATCATCTGGGATCCGTTTCTCGCGGTCGTCCAGCAGACGCTGGGTGCGCGCATCGTCGCGGACGGCACGGGGCTCGTCGAGAACCGCAGCTACTACTTCGCGTCGCGCACTTATGCGCAGCACAATGCCGACGTGCTCGGCGTGGCCGTGTCCGAGCTGACGGCGGTCCAGCGATGGCTCGACGCGAATCGCGCGCAGGGCGCGGCCGAGTTCTCGAAACTGTGGGGCATTCCGGAGCCGGCGGTCGCGCTCGCATTCAGTCGCGCGCGGTTCGGCGTCGAACCCGTGACGCGCGACACGCTTGCGTATCAGCAGCGCATCGCGGATGTGTTCTATCAGGCGGGGATCCTGCCGAAGCGTGTCGACGTGAGCCAGGCCGCGCCGCCCGCGCTCGCGTGACGGATCCTTTCCGGTAAACGACAACGCCACGGACGTGAATCCGTGGCGTTTCGTTTGATGTGTCCTGCTGCGCGTCTGTCGTGCTTACCGCAGCGCTGGATCAGCTTCGCTGGTCCCAGAGCGTGCGCCCGAAGAACGTGAGCGTGCGATCCCAGGCGAACTGCGACCACACCGGATCGAACTGCGTGCCGCCGATGCGGCCGGGCCCGACCGCCGTTTCGTTCGCGAACGCGTGATGCGCGAGATAGCGGTGGAACTCGATGTCGACCTTGGCGTCCGTCAGCTTCTTCTCCAGCGCATCGACCTGGTCGATCGCGAAGAACGCGTCCTGCGTGCCCCAGTGGCCCATCAGCGGCACCTTGATCTTCGACGGATCGAGGTAGTCGAGCGGAGGGAAGCCGTACCACGTGACGCCGGCGTCCGCATCGGCGAACTGCAGCGACAGCAGCGTCAGTGCACCGCCCATGCAGAAACCGGTGACGGCGACGCGCGATGCGCGCGTCTTCAGGTATTGCACCGCGCCGGGGATATCCTGCGACGCGGCGTCGCCGAAATCGAGCCCGGTCATCAGATGGTGCGCTTCTTCCTCTTCGACCGTCGACTTGCCGCGATACAGATCGGGCACGAGCGCAAAGTAGCCGCAGCGCGCGAGCCGGTCGGCGACGCCGCGGATCTGGTCGTTCAACCCCCACCATTCCTGGATGACGACGACTGCGGGCGCGCCTTCGGTCTTTTCCGGCGTGGCGAGGTAGCCCTGCAGTTCCTGGCCGTCCGGGCGGTGAAACTTGATCATGGAACCAGATGTTTGAGACATGAAACCGCTCCTTTTCGAAAAATGCGATGCGTGCGGCATCGGGTCGGCCAGCGCCGACCACGCGGCCATTCTATGCGCAAACGTCGGCAGTTTGCGTGAACGGTATGGCGCGGCGATTGCCCGTCGTGGAGCGGCGGTTTCATGCACCGAAAGCGCAACACCCCGCCCCGATGAACGGGAGCGGGGTGTTGCGTCGGCAGCGGGCGTAACGGGCGATGCGCCGGGTACGCGCCGCGTGCGGGGGGCTTACTGACCGAAATAGATCGAGTCGCGAGCGTCCTGCTTGACCGCGATCACGCGGCCGGCACGCACGCTGGCCGCAGCCTGTGTGCCGTAACCGGTTGCGTCGTCGTTCGTCACGCGCGCTTGTGCGGTCTGCAGTGCATTCGGGTAGTGAACGTCGGAAACTTCCGGCTTGTACCCGGCCTGTTCGAGCTGAACCAGTTCCGCACGAACCTGGGCTCGCGTGAGCTCGCCCGACGGATTCGATTGTGCGAATGCGCCAAAGGATGCGGTGAGAGCGGTGGCAGCGGCGACTGCGTAGATGAACGATTTCATGGTGACCTCCGGTTTAGTAGATTTCGCGCTTCGCTTGTTGCGTTCAGCGATTGATTACATCGTAGCGATCGCGTTACCGGTCGGAAATAGGCGTTCCAGCGAATGATTATTGCAACTGGGTAAACGATTCGAATGGAATGGAGTCCGAGATATCGTCTGATGATTGGCGAAGGTTTGAAGCGCAATCGGGATCTTGCGAGGGTCGCATGCTTGCATGCGCGATTGCCGAGGCACGATGGAATTCGCTTTTCGTGGCCGGTAGCGAAGCGCCAGGATTGCGCGTTGGCGATCTACCGGTGCGATTCGGGGCAGGGACGTATTGCGGTCACATGTCGGGTATGGTCGACATGATGACGAATTGAATCGGATAACGAATCATTTAAGGAGGTATCGAAATGCCCCGACACGATCGCATTGCGATAAGCGGTTGCCTCTGTCTTCCCGCATGCTTCACGCATGAAGCGGAACGCTCGTGCCGACTCGCCGCTCCGTGCCGGATCATGCTTCCACGACCGCCTGTCGTTTCCGGTATTCGGCCGGCGTGATCCCGACATGCCGCACGAACGCTCTCCGGAGCGTATCGACATTCGCGAAGCCGCATTTCGCGGCGACCTGCTTCGGCGTGTCATGTCCGTTTTCGAGCAACTGGCGAGCCGCCGAGATGCGAGTCGTTTCAACCCAGGCTGCGGGCGTCATCCCGACCTCCGCGCGAAAGAGTCGCGCGAAATGGCGTGGGCTCATCCCCGCATGCTTCGCGAGTTCGGCCACCGAGTGTTCGAATTCCGGATGGCCGGCGATCCAGCGCTGGACTTCCTGCAGGACCGAGCGCCCGGCCGGGCGCGCCTCGCCGCTGCGGCTGAACTGGAGTTGCCCGCCCGGGCGCTTGAAGAACATGACCAGTTGCGCGGCGACGCGCCGCGCGATGTCCCGGCCGAGATCCTCCTCGACCAGCGCGAGCGCGAGATCGAGCCCTGCCGTGACGCCGGCACCGGTACGCAGCTTGCCGTCCCGCACGTACAGCGCGTCTGCCTCGACAGCGAGCGACGGATAGGCTTCGGCGAGCGCATCGGCGGCGGCCCAGTGCGTCGTCAGGCGTCGTCCTTTCAGCAGCCCGGTCGCGGCGAGGATGAATGCGCCCGTGCAGATCGACCCGTAACGTTTGCTTTGCACGGCGGCCGATCGCAGCCAGGCGAGAACGTCGGTCCGCAGCGCGATGCGGGTCGCGCCGGGCGCACCGGCGACGAGCAGCGTGTCGATGCGATCGGGGATGTCTGGTGCGATCCAGTCGGCCAGCAATTGCGCGCCCGACGAACTGCGGATTGGGCCGGACTCGGTCGCGATGATCCGTGTCGTATAGAACGGCTTGCCGCATTCGGCGTTTGCCTGTGCGAATACGTCGAGTGGGGCGGAGACGTCGAGCAGTTGTACGCCCGGTACCGCGAGAATACCAACGACCTTCGGCATGATCGGTTGCGGGTTGTGTCGATGTGTCGAACGTGACGCGTAGCAGTATAGACGCGCGACACGTCGCGACGCGCTGTTGTCCGCGTGCCTTGCGGATGCGTTTTCACGGTTTCGGCAGTCATGGCCGTCGCGCGAGCGAAATGGCAGGATTTGGCGTACTACGTCGATTGATGCCAAATGTCGGATTCCGGAGAATCGATGCTGTCTTCAATGGAGGTCGACCATGACTATGAACGTCGCCGGCATCGCCGTTCCCGATAGCCAACTGGCTCGCGAAATCACCGAGCTCGTCCGGGATACCGAGTCCGAATTGCTGTTTCATCACTCCAGCCGTGTCTATTACTTCGGTGCACTGGCGGGCCAGCGCCGCGGGCTCAAGTTCGATCCGGAGCTGCTCTATTGCGGCTGCATGTTTCACGACATGGGGCTGACGCATCAGCACAGCAGCGCGTGCGAGCGATTCGAAGTGGACGGCGCCAACGCCGCGCGCGCGTTCCTGGCGAGCAGGGGCATTTCGCAGCAGGACATCGACGTCGTATGGACCTCGATCGCGCTGCACACCACGCCCGGCATTCCGCAGCACATGCATCCGGTCGTCGCGCTCGTAACCGCCGGGGTGGAGATGGACGTGCTTGGGCTGACCTATCCGGAGTACAGCGACGTCGAGCGCGACGCGGTCGTCCGTGCGCATCCGCGGACGCCGCGTTTCAAGGAAGACATCATCCAGGCGTTCTACGACGGCATCCGTCACAAGCCCGATACGACGTTCGGCAATGTGAAGGCCGATGTGCTGGCCGACAAGGATCCGCGTTTCCACGCGGGCAACTTCTGCAGCGTGATCCGAGCGTCGGTCTGGGCGGGTTGACGACGGTGCGCCGGAGGCCTGCTGGACGCATTTATCAGTAAGAAAAGTTGTTACGTGACAACGATTCGACGTTGGCATCGACTTTATATACTGAATTTCAGGAGCCACCCTCCCCGGGCGAATCTTCGATTCGCGCACTCCCGGCGAAACGTTACGGGGAGGAGCCCGCCGACACCGGCAGGCAATGGCCCGCCGAGGCGACCGTTCCCCGACACTCGACAAATCCTCGCCTTCCCGGCAAAACGCCTATAATGATTGGGCAAATTGCCGGAGAGAGGTCATGAGCACCATCGCGTTCCATCCTTCGGGCGTCGCGCATCCGCGTCAGGCCGAATTCACGATACTCGAGCAACTGCTCGCGATTCGCGTCCGCTCGGGCGCCGATCTTGCCGAGCTGGCGAGTTCACGGGTCGACGTCGCGGTGATCGACCGGCTGTCTGAGCATGGCCTGAAGTCGGACGAACTCGCGTTCATCATCCCGCGACGCACGCTGAGTCATCGCCGTCAGGCGCACGAGCGCCTGTCGCCGGAGGAGTCCGACAAGGCGATCCGTCTTGCGCGCATCGTCGCGCAGGCGACGGCCACGTTCGGCGATCAGGACAAGGCGATGGCGTGGCTGCGCAACGGGCTCCAGCGCTTCGGCGGCCGCACGTCACTCGACATGTCGAGCACCGAGCACGGCGCGCGACTCGTCGAAGAGGTCCTCACGCAGGTCGACGAGGGGTACTTCGCTTGACGACGTTGTGGCGGATCAGCAATTACGCGGACCTGAAAGGCATCGGCGGGTTGCGTGCCGGCGGGCGCTGGCATTTTGCCGGGCAGCCCGTCGTCTATCTCGCCGAGCACCCGGCGCTCGCGCTGCTCGAGACGCTCGTGCACTTCGAAATCACCACCGTTGCGCAATTGCCGAGCGGTTACCAGCTGCTTCGCATCGAGGCGCCCGAATCGGTGGACGTCGCCGAGATCGTGGAAAGCGATGCGCCGGCCGACTGGCGAACCAATCTCGACTGGACCCGCAGCGCCGGCACCGAATGGCTGCACACGCAGCCGAGCGCACTGCTGCGCGTGCCGAGCGTCGTCGTGCCGCATGCGCACAATTTCCTGCTGAATCCGCTGCACCCGGACGCATCCGCAATCCGCATCGCCGAAGTCATGCAGTCGCCGTACGACAGCCGGATCCTGCGGCTCGTCCAGTCGAACCCGGGCGAATAGGCGCTGCTGCGCGTCGCCGTGCGCGCGAGCCCGATCAGCGTTCGCGCGCGGCGCGGTCCGCGGCCGCATCGGGCGTCAGCGTCTGACGGATCCGCGTGACCGTTCGCGAACTGGCCAGGCCGAGCATCGCGCTGACGTCGGCATGTGGATGACCATCGAGCAACTGGCGGCGTGCATACGTATTGCGCAGCACGCGCGGGCTCATGTCCGCCGCATGAAAGCCGATCGCGGTCAGCGCATCGCGCACGACGAGCAGCAGAAACATGTCGTTCATTGCACCGCCGCCGCGCGGGGCAGGAAACAGTCGCGCCGATGCGGGCGCATCGGGCGACATCGCTCGCCATGCGGCGAGCGGCGTCCACGCGAACGAAGCGAGTGCGATCGTTCGCGCAGGCCGCGCGCGATGGCGCGGCACGGTGAGCGATGGCGGCTGCGCGTCGGGATCGAGCGCGTCGCATGTCACTGCACGAATCTCGGCCGACGTGATCCCGCTTGCGAGCAGCAGCGCGACGATCGCGCGATTCCGGCACGCGGCCGGCGTGTCCGCCGGTTGCGGCTGCACATGACGCTGCAGTGCGGCGTCGGCATCGGACGACAGGCAGCACGGTTCGGGTTCGCTATCCGGCCAGACGGGATCGCGCGTCGTCCGGCCGGCAGGGTGGTGCGTCCGCACGCCGGCTTCGACCAGATGCCGGCTCAGCCGGTCGATCAGCTTCGCGTAGCGAACACGCGTCGACGTGCCGGGCGCGCAGGTGCGTTCGAGTTCCGCCAGAAATGCCGCGACGTGCTCGGGGCCGAAGGAGGCCAGCGATACGCGGTGCGCGATCAGGTGACGCAGGAACCGGTCGAACATCGCCACGTGCTGCACGACCGAGCGCGGCGCGAATGGCCGGTGGCCGGCACCGGTCGCGGCCGTTTCCTGCCACGTGCGAAACGTGCCGACGGGATCGTGAGTCCAGCGATTCGTGTCCATTCACGATTTATACCGCGGAACGCGGTGGCGCCGGCAATCGCCGCGATGTTCGATGCGTCTGCCGGCGCGATGCAAGCGATGGCTCAACGCGCGGTGCGTGCCGCGTCAGTCCCGTCGACCCCGTCGTTGTTCATCGTCAGATAGACGAGCACGAGCAGCAGCGTGATGAAGAAACGAAACGCGTCCGGCACGCCGTTCCATTGTTTCGACATCCACATGCCGAACCATTCGCCGCCGACCGACATGAATCCGACCTGCCACGTGAGGAAGCCGAGCGTCAGCCCGGCGATCGCGCACGATTTGGCGGCACGGAATGCCGCGTCGTTCGCGCGTCGCGCGCGAAGCAGCCGGATGCCGCCGATCCAGCACAGGATGGCCGTCAGCGTTTCCATCGAGATGATCGCGACATAGCCGGCGTGATGGACCCACGGTGTGTCGATGGCGCGGTACATGATGCCGTTGCCGGGAAAGGTCGTGTCCATCAGAAAGACGTGGTGCACGAACGCGAAATTCGTCGCGTAATCGGTCATGTTGCCGAACGCGACGAGGGATGCGAAGAAAGCCATGGCGAGCACCATGGCGGCCTTGGAAAGGCGAACGATCATAACGGACTCCGAATTGAATGGGCACGCGCACGTTCGAGCGCGCGGTGCTGAACCGACGTTGGGGACGATACTTGCGACAGCGTTTCCGGCCGGGCCGGTGGATATGCGTGCGTGAGCACGGCGGCGCGGAGATCGGGACTGGAAGACCTGAAGCCGGCGCAGCGTCGAGGAGACGCACGTGCCGGCTGGATCGAGTGCCCGCGCCAGGAAGGTGCGGCGATTGTCGGCGCAAGCGCGGGCGTCGTCAAGTGAGGCCGTTTCGCGACGCAGCACGATGCAGCACATGGGCGTCGCGCGATTGCGCGTGCAGGTTCGGTGACGTTGCACACACAACAGCCGGGCGCATCGCGTCATTTCCTTATTGCGCAAAAAAATCCGTTCGTGGGACTATCGACTGCGTTGCCCGCGCACCGAGGGGGTCGCAGGCAGCGTGACGAACATCGCAACGACCTACAAGAACATCGACAGACAATGAACAGAACAGCGATCTTCCCGTATGCATCCGCACTGGTTGCAGCCGCCATGATGACGGCATGCGGCGGTAACGACATCGAAAACGACGCCGGCGCGACACCGACGCCCGGATCCGACGCGAGCTGCCTCGCGATCGACAACAGCGGCTCGACGGTTGTCGTCGGCTCGAACCAGCCGGGCGACCCGTCGCTGCCCGAAGCCGCGTCGGGCTACCGCACCGGCATGAAACCCGTCTATGCAAAAACCTATCTCGTCGCGACCTCGAACGCGTATGCGAGCGCAGCCGGTTGCGCGGTGCTGAAGCGCGGCGGCACGGCCGCCGATGCGGCGGTCGCCGTGCAGGCCGTGCTGGGTCTGACGGTGCCGGAGGCGACGGGCCTCGGGTCGGGCGGCGTGCTGCTCTACTACGATGCGCGCGGCAAGACGCTGCAGGCGTACGACGGACGCGAGACTGCCCCTGCCGCTGCAACGGAGAACTACCTGCGCTACGTCGACGACCAGAGCGACCAGTCGGCGCCGCAACCGAACGCGCGCGCAAGCGGCCGTTCGATCGGCACGATCGGCGTGCCGAGGCTCATCGAGGCATTGCAGCAGGATCACGGTAAGCTGCCGTGGCAGGGCCTGTTCGGCGATGCGATCACGCTCGCGACCAACGGCTTTCCGATCGGCGGCCGGCTCGCCGACGCGATCGCATCGAACGCCGCGAACCTGAAACGCGATCCCGAGGCCGCCGCGTATTTCCTGAACACGGACGGTTCGCCGAAAACGCTC
The DNA here is from genome assembly GCF_002563755.1 of Burkholderia sp. JKS000303. Taxonomy (NCBI): domain Bacteria; kingdom Pseudomonadati; phylum Pseudomonadota; class Betaproteobacteria; order Burkholderiales; family Burkholderiaceae; genus Burkholderia; species Burkholderia sp. JKS000303. The sequence goes on along the minus strand of NZ_PDBZ01000002.1, from coordinate 14,369 downwards.
GGCACCGTGCTGAAGAACCCGGCTTACGCACGCACGCTGACGCTGATGGCACAGTCCGGCGCGAACGCGCTGTACACGGGGCAGATCGCGCAGGACATCGTTGCGAAGATCGCGACGGCGAAGGGCGCGGACGGCTCGACGATCACGCCGGGCAAGACGACCGTCGCGGATCTGGCCGCATACCAGGCGAAGCGCCGCGAATCCGTGTGCACGACTTATCGTAGCTACTGGGTATGCGGGATGCCGCCGCCGTCTTCGGGTGGCATCGCGGTCGCGTCGGCGCTCGGCATTCTCGAAAACTTCGACCTGAAGCCGCTGAAGCCGACGGCGATTGATCTGGAAGGCGGCAAGCCGACCGTCGCCGGCGTGCATCTCGTGACCGAGGCCGAGCGTCTTGCGTATGCCGACCGCGACAAGTACGTGGCCGATACGGATTTCGTGCCGCTGCCGGGCGGCACGTGGGACACGCTGCTGAACAAGCCGTACCTGAAGTCGCGTGCGGCGCTGATCGACACGAGCAAGAGCATGGGGACCGCGCAGCCGGGCGATCTCGGCTCGGTGCCGCTCGGCGTCGACACGACGCTGATCGAGCACGGCACCAACCAGTTCACGATCGTCGATGGCGACGGCAGCGTGCTGAGTGCGACGACGACCGTCGAGTCGAGCATGGGCTCGTTTCACATGACCAACGGGTTCCTGCTGAACAACCAGCTGACCGATTTCTCGGCGAACCCGCTCGACAGCGCCGGCAATCCGGTGGCGAACCGCCTGCAGCCCGGCAAGCGGCCGCGCAGCTCGATGGCGCCGACGATCGTGTTCGGCAAGGCCGCCGATGGCTCGCGTGGCGCGTTCGTGATGGCCACCGGTTCGCCGGGCGGCGGTACGATTCCGCAATACGTGGTCAAGACGCTGGTCGGTGCGCTCGACTGGGGGCTCGATGCACAGCAATCCGCGGGGCTCGTCGATTTCGGCGCAAGCAACAGCCCGACGACGACCATCGGCGGTGAACATCCGAACGTCGATGCGTCGAACGGCGGCGCGAACGATCCGCTGATCACGGGGCTCGTCGCACTCGGCCACAAGGTGTCGACGTCCGCGCAGGCGAGCGGCGTCAATACGGTGATGCGGGTGCCGCTCGGACAGGCGAGCGTGCTGCAGGGTGGCACCGACCCGCGTCGCGAAGGCGTCGTGCTGGGTGACACGTTCAGGCCGTAAGCGGGCGGTATCCTGCGATGGCGCGCGGCTCCGGCCTGCCGGCAATGGCAGCGCCGGAGCCGCGCGTCGCAGATCGGAACGCCGACGCGGTGCGCGGCGGGGCCGGCCGATGAATGGAATCGCCACGTATCGTGGCAAAGGATTGCCGTGACGAACCCGCATCTGCTTGAGATGGACGCGATCCTGTCGGCCCCGGGCTTCTTCGATTTCCTCGGCGACGTCGATTGCGAGCGCGTGCTGGACAGTCGCGATGCCGAGCCTTTCGATACGCCATGGATGGCGGCGTTCGACGAAATCGACGGCGATCCGGGCGCCGCGCTCGACAAGCCGGCGGTGGACGTGCTGAGGGAAAAGGCGTTCAGGCTCGCGTTCAGGGCGTCGGGGAACGCCGACATTGCGGCATGCGTTGCCGACGACATCGAGCTGATCGCGAGAAGCCGGCTGTCGGGTCGAGTCGATGGCTGGCCGATTCACTTGCTTTGGAATGCGTATCAAAACGGTCGCTTCCCGTGCTGACCGATGCCTCGTGCCTGCTGCGCCGATGCATGCCATCGGGCGATTCGCAATCCATGGCCGGGAGGCCTGATTGTCAAACAGTGTGAGTCAATCGTCAGCATTTGCAACTGAAGTAACAGTCCCCGCAATTTGATGGTTTCGGACGTTGGCGCCGCTACATTAGCTCCACCTGCCGCACGTCGCGGCAAGGCATGCGACAAGCCGCACGAAGGCGGCCCGCAGCAACAACGTCTTTGGGGAGAATGACCATGAACAAGATTCGCACGATCCTGCTTGGTGCCGCGCTGACGGCAATCGCATCGGCTGCTTTCGCACAAACGGCGCAGACGGGCGCGGAAGGTTCCGCCGGCGTCGGCGCACAGGTCCAGACGCCGTTGCTCGGCGGCGGCGTGGGTGTGCAGGGCGGCGCAGGCGCGAATGCAGCGGGCTCGGGTTCGGGCGCAGGCAGCCTCGTCGGTGGCGCGCTGCACGGCGTCGGCCAGACGGTCGGCGGCGTCGGTTCCGCGGCAGGCAATGCGGTGGGCGGCGCGACGCACGCGGTCGGCTCGGCCGCTGGCTCGGCGAAGGATGCGGCGGCATCGGCTGCGCACGCAACGAAGTCGCACGTGAAGCACGCCGCGGCTTCGGCGAAGAGCCACGCGCAAGGCGCGATGTCGACGGCGGGCAACGTCGCCGGCGGCGCCAAGGCGAAGGCCGGTGAAGCGCTCGCGGGCGCGACGAACTCGGTGCAGGGCGGCGCATCGGTCGGCGTGCAGGGTTCGGCGTCGGCACAAGGCGGCGCGCAGTAAGCGATCCGCTCCGAGCCAAGGCCCGGCCCGCTTCGATGCGGGCCGGGCTTTTTTATTGGCGCGCCGCATATCGTGGCCGGATGCGTCTGCCGCGGACCGAAACGGGAAGCGCCCCGCACGCGCTGCCCATTGCCCGCCCGCCATGCTTAAATAGCGGGGCTTCCGGTTGCCGGGCCGCTGCGCGTGGCGGCGCCGGTCGATCAGGCAAGCATGTCCGATCGGCATCGTGACGACAGATGACACCAAAGTGCCGCCCGGCCCGTCCGGCGTGGTCCGATAACATTCCGAGGCATCACGATCATGACCATCCTGCTCCGTCTTCTCGCGCTCGCTTGCGTGCTGTGGCTTGCGGCGTGCGCATCACCGCCTCCGCCTTCTGCGAGCGCCGCTGCGCCCGCTCCCGCACCGTCCAGCCAGGAAGCCGGCGAACGCCGCGGGCTCGGCACCGCATGGGGCGAGTCGGTGCGTTCCGAAACCCGCAAGGTCGATTTCGAACGGGCGGACCTGACGACGCCGACGGATCTCGCATCGGTCTACTACAACGATGCGTTGCCCGGGCATCCGCCGGCGTCGCGGATGCGCCGGTTGCCCACGCGCGTCGCGCTCGCGAATGGCGACATCGCGCTGTCGTTCACGGACGAGAAGGGCGCACCGCTGCATCTCGCGCGGAGCAACGGCCGCTGGCACATGGCCGGTGTCGAGGGGGCGCGTTACATGATCGTGCTGCGCAACCAGGGGCGTCGCGCGTTCGAGGTCGTGTCGACGGTCGACGGGCTCGACGTGCTGTCGGGGCGGCCGGGCAGCTACACGAACGGCGGCTATGTGTTGTATCCGGGGCGCACGCTGACGATCGAGGGGTTCCGCAAGAGTCGCGATGAAGTCGCTGCGTTCCGCTTCGCGTCGGTGTCCGACAGCTATGTCGCGAATTCGAAGTACGGCGATACGGCGAACGTCGGGGTGATCGGCGTCGCGCTGTTCGCGCAGAAGGAGAACGACGAGGATGCGCTGCGTCGCAACGCGAATCCGTTCCCGGGTAACGACAACGGTTTTGCACCGCCGCCCGTGCCGCGTGGCGAGTGACGCGCGCGGGGACGCAGATCACGGGTGCCGTCCGCCACCGACTTCGTAAGATCCTGCGATGCGAGCGGTAGCGCGCCGCATCGTGTCTACCGGGTTTCGGATCACCGGCTCGTCGAGATCGCGCTGTCACGCGGTCGTTGACGGACGCCAGGCCGCGCGCATTCGCGGCACCCGCTTTCAGGTACCATCCCGACCCGCCGGTGACGGGCGGTACCATCGGCCCGTTGCCACATCGCGACCGCGCATCCGGCAGCAGCCGACCGCGCTCGCCGCTCGACGGCGCACAATGCGGATCGACGTCGCCCCTTCGCCATGACACAGAGGAATCTTCGTGAAGTTCATCCACGCGGCAGACATTCACCTTGACAGCCCGTTGCACGGCCTGAGCGCGTATCCCGACGCGCCGGCCGCGCAGCTGCGCAGCGCGTCGCGCGAGGCGCTGCGGCAACTCGTGGATCGTGCGATCGAAGAGGAGGTTGCGTTTCTCGTGATCGCCGGCGACCTGTACGACGGCGACTGGAAGGACCACAACACCGGCATTTTCTTCGGTCAGCAGATGGGCCGCCTGCGCAAGGCTGGCATTCGCGCATTCGTGCTCGGCGGCAATCACGATGCCGAAAGCGAGATGACGAAGAAGCTGACGTTGCCCGACAACGTCACCGTGTTCGGCCACCGGAAGCCGGAAACGCACCGGTTGCCGGAGTTCGACATCGCGCTGCACGGACAGAGCTTCAAGGACAAGGCCGTCGTCGACAATCTCGCGATCGGCTATCCAGATCCCGTGCCTGGCTACTACAACATTGGCGTGCTGCACACGGCACTCGAAGGCTATGCGGCGCACGCGAACTACGCGCCGTGCACGCTGGCGGAGCTGCACGCGAAGGGCTACGACTACTGGGCGCTCGGCCACGTGCACGAGTTCCAGCAATGGTCGGGGCCGTCGACCGTCGTATTTCCCGGCAATCTGCAGGGGCGCCACATCCGCGAGACGGGCCGCCGCGGCGCGGTGCTCGTGACGCTCGAGCAGGGCCGCACGCACGTCGAACGTTTGTACCTCGACGTGCTGCGCTGGGAGGCGGTCTCCGTCGATGCGTCCGACTGCTTCACCGTCGCCGATCTGTCGAGAAAGATCGGCCAGTCGCTGGAGGCCCTGCTGGAAGTCGATGGCCACGTGCCGCGCGCGGTGCGCGTGACGGTCACGGGGCGCACGCCCGCGCACGGCCTCTTTTTCGGTCGGGCGACGCAGTTGCGCGCGGAGGTGTTGAACCAGATCGGGATCATCGGCAACGAGCGGCTGTGGCTGGAGAAGGTCCGGCTCGCGACGTCCGCGCCCGAGCAGCAACAGGGCGAGAGCGAGCAACTCGAAGCGCTGGAGGACCTGAAGCAGATCCTGGCCGACGCGGCACACGATCCGGACTTTCTCGCGCTGCTCGAACGCGACCTGAAGCCGTTCGTCGGCAAGGTGCGCAGCGACGTGAAGGAAGAGGTGCCGCTGCTGACGATGGCGCGTGCGAGCGAGCTCACGGCGCTCGTCGAGCAGGTCGGTCCCGCGTTGCTCGCGCGGCTGGCGAGGGGGGAATAAGCGATGCGCATCAATCAACTCGATCTGATCAAGTACGGCAAGTTCACCGACGAGACGCTGCGCTTCCCGTCGGCCGGCCAGGATTTCCACGTGATCGTGGGGCCGAACGAGGCCGGCAAGTCGACGATCCGGACGGCCGTGTCGGAACTGCTGTTCGGGATGAAGCTGCAGACGCCGCTCGACTTCCTGCACGCGACGCCCGAACTGCGGATCGGTGGCGTGCTGGAGAGCGGCGCCGGCGCGCTCGCGTTTCATCGCGCCCGCGGACGCAGCCCGTTGCGCACCCCCGCCGACGACAAGCTGCCGGACGACTATCTCGCGGGCATCCTCGACGGCGCGACACGCGAGTTCTTCGAGCAGATGTTCGGGCTTGACCACGGACGGCTCGTCGACGGCGGCCGCAGCATTCTCGATGCCTCCGACAAGCTCGGCCAGGTGCTGTTCGAGTCGGCGGCAGGCGTCGGCACGCTCGGGCCCGTGCGCGAGGAGCTCGACGCGCGGGCGGTCGAGCTGTGGGCGCCGCGCCGCAGCGGCAGCGCGTTCGCGCAGGCCGAGACGTCGTTCAACGAAGCCGTCGGCGAACTGAAGACGGTCCAGGTGCGTACGCGCGACTGGGTCGACCGCAAGGAGGCGCGCGACGCGGTCGAGCACGAGATCGAGCAGGCGCGCGCGGAGCAGCGCCGCCTCGAAGCGCTGCGCTCGAAGCTCGAACGTGTGCGGCGGCTGGCGCCGTATCTGAAGGAACTGACGGTCAAGGAAGCGGCGCTGGCGGAGCTGGGCACGGTCGTCGAGTTGCCGCCGACCGCGTATGCGGACCTGCTGAAAGCGCAGGGCGATCTCGCGGCCGAACAGAAGGTGCGTGAAGAACGGCGTGCCGATCTGCTCGCGAAACAGCAGGCGCGCGATGCGATCGATCCGGATGCCGATGCACTGGCACTCGAGGGTGACATCGAAGTGCTCGACCGCTTGCGCGGCGCGTGCATGAATCACGCACAGGATCTGCTGCTGCTCGGTTCGGACGTCGAGCGACATCTGTCCGCGGCGGGTGCCGCCGCCGCGCAGCTCGGCTGGCCGACCGACGAGGCGTCGCTGCGCGCGGCACTGCCGACTGCGCTGTCGCTGAAGACGGTGGCCAACCTGCTGCGCGACCACGGCGCGCTGCATCAGGCGCTCGCCGGTGCGCGCGAATCGCGCGACGAGCGCACGCAGGAACTTGCCCAGGTCCAGGAGCAGTTGGCGCGCCTGTCGACCGTCGAGGTACCGGAAGCGCTGCGTGCAGCACTTGCCGATGCGCAGGGTTTTCGCACGAGTGGCCAGCGCGAACAGGCACTCGAACGCGACATCGCCGCGGCCGAGCGTACGCTTGCCGACACGCTCGAGGCGCTCGGCCAGTGGCGCCAGCCGGTCGACACGCTGCGTGCGCTCGACGTGCCGTCGGCGGCTCGGCTCGGGGCGCTGCTCAACGAAGCAAGCGAGCGTGCGAGCGCGGCGGCCGCTGCACGCGACGCACGGGACGGTGCGCACGAAGAACACGAACGGCTCGAACTGCAGGAGAAGCATTTCGCGGAGACCCACAAGGTCGTCACGACCGCCGAGGTGCTGGCGGCGCGTGCGCGTCGTGATGGCGCGTGGGGCGACATTCGCAGCGGCGCGGTCGATCTCGCCGTGGGCGCACCGGCCGTCGACGATGCGATTCGCCTGGCCGACGAACTCGTCGATGCGCAGCTCGGTGCCACGCAAGCGGCGGCGACGCTGCAATCGCTGCGTCAGCAGGTCGAGTCCGCACGCGCCGTGTTGACGCGCCGGCAGGCCGCGGTGGACGAGCGCGAACGCGAGCTGGCCGCGCATCGCGACGCGTGGTCCGACATAGCGGCGACGGCGGGCGTCCCGGGCATGCCGCTGGCGACGATGGGCGACTGGCTCGCGAAGCGCGACGCGGTATTCGCCGCGCAGACGGAGCTCGAGCGCCAGCGCCGCGAATTCGCGACGATACGCGATGCACGGACCAATGCGGAAGCCGCGTTGCGTTCGGCGCTGCGGTTGGTATCGCGCGGCAGTGACGCGGACGGGCTGGCGGCGCTCATCGCCATCGCCGAGACCTTCGTGCAGTCGGCCGAGAAGACGCTCGCGCAGAAGGACAGCCTCGAGGATCGCGCGCGCGAAGCCGAACGCGGATGCGCGACGGCGCGGTTGCGCGCCGGCCAGGCCCAGACCGCCTACGATGCATGGAGCACGCAGTGGCGTGACGCGCTTGCCGACGCGAAACTGTCCGCGAACGCAGTGACGCAGGCTGCTGCGGAAGGCGCGCTCGCGCTCGCGAACACGGTGACGGCCGAACTGGTCGACGCCGATGCGCCGCGCAACCGGATTGCCGCGATTCGCGCGGAGTTGGTCGCGCTCGAGGCCGGTGCACGGCGGCTGGCCGAAGCGCTCGAACCCGAGTGGCTCACGAGCGGCGACTGGCTGGACGTTGCACGCAAGCTGACGATGCGCGTGGCGGCGGCGCGCGAAACCGCGCGCGCGATCGGTCGCGCCGACGAGGCCGTGCGCCAGGCCGACGGCAAGCTCGCCGATGCGGCCGCCGCGGTGGCGGGCGCGGATGCCCGCATCCAGCCGCTGCTGCAACTGGCCGGCGTCGTGTCGATCGACGCGGCGTTGCCGCTGGCCGAGCGATCGGATCGGCAGCGCCAGTTCCGGCAGGCCGTCGATGCCGCAAAGGAGGCGCTGGTGCGCGACGGCGACGGGTTGTCCCAGCAGGCCATCGAAGCCGAGGTCGCGGAGCAGGAGATCGCCGACGTGCCCGTGCATCTCGAAGCGGCCAAGCAGGCGCTCGACGACGTCGGCAAGCGGCTGAACGCGCTCGCGCAGCAACAGGTCGTGGTGCAACAGGCGTTCGGCGCGATCGACGGCCACGCGAGCGCGGCCGTGGCCGAGGCGAAGCGGCAGGAAGCGCTGGCGGCGATGGGCGACGCGGCCGAACAGTATCTGGAGGCGGCCACCGCGAGCCGCTTGCTGAAGTGGGCGACCGATCGCTATCGCGATCAGAAGCAGGGGCCGATGCTGCGGCGCGCGAGCGAGATCTTCGCGGGGCTCACATTGGGCGAATTTGCGCGGCTGACCGTCGACACCGAACGAACGCCGCCCGCACTGTACGCGCGGCGCACGAAGGGCACGTCGGTCGACGTCACCGGCCTGAGCGAAGGCACGCGCGACCAGCTGTTTCTCGCGCTGCGGATCGCGGCGCTGGAACTGCAGCTCGCCAGCAGGACCGGGCTGCCGTTCGTCGCCGACGATCTGTTCATCAACTTCGACGATGCGCGCGCGAAGGCCGGACTCGAGGCGCTGCGCGATCTGTCGACGCGAACCCAGGTGCTGTTCCTGACGCACCACGACCATTTGCTGCCGCTCGTGCGGGACGTGTTCGGCGCACAGGTCAACGTGGTCGCGCTGCAGCGTGAGGCCGCCGGCGCATGACGCCGGGCGGCCCGATGTCCCGATATTCGGGAAAGGTCATCGCGTACAGGTAGTATGTGCGGTTCCGAAACGCACGCGACCGGTTCCGCCGGTCGCGGGACCGGCCACACGAGGGGTCAATATGAATAAGCTGGTAGCCGCCATTGCGTTTGCGGCGGACAAGCATCGCAATCAGCGGCGCAAGGACGACGAGGCGTCGCCGTACATCAATCATCCGATTGCGCTTGCCGACGTGCTGGCAAACGAAGCCGGCATCGAGGACGAGCGCGTGATCGTCGCTGCCGTGCTGCACGACACGATCGAGGATACGGAGACCACCGAACAGGAGCTGTTGCGGCTGTTCGGCAAGGACGTCGCCGACATCGTGATGGAGGTCACCGACGACAAGTCGTTGCCGAAGGACGAGCGCAAGCGCCTGCAGGTCGAGCATGCGGCGACCATCAGCCGGCGCGCGAAGCTCGTGAAGCTGGCCGACAAGATCTGCAACCTGCGCGACATCGCGCGGCATCCGCCCGCGGACTGGCCGCTCGAACGCAAGCAGGCGTACTTCGACTGGGCGAAATCCGTCGTCGACCGGATGCGCGGCGTGCATCCCGGTCTGGAGGGGATCTTCGACGTCGCGTACGACGCACGGCCGACGCACTGACCGCGGCCATGTCGGCGGTCCGATCCCGATCCACCGCCCGGCCGCTGCCCGCGGTAGCGGGCGTCGATGTGGGCGGCGACAGGAAACAATGCGATCTCGTGATCCTGCGTGGCTCGGCGATCGTGTGTCGAGAGGCGAAGATCGCGCCCGAGGCGCTGCCTTCGCTGTGCATCGAGCATGATGTCGTGGCCGTCGGCGTCGATGCGCCGAGCCAGTGGTGGACCGGCAGCGGACGTCGGGCGGCCGAGCAGGCGCTCGCGCGCGAACGGATCTCGTGTTTCCCGACGCCGTCGCGCGAGCAGGCCATCGCGAGCACGTCGGGCTTCTTCGACTGGATGTTCATGGGCGAGCGCGTCTACCGCGCGCTGGCGGATGCGTATCCGCTGCTGACCGATGCGCGGTATGCCGGCGGCCGCGTGAGCTTCGAGACTTATCCGTACGCGATTACCTGCGCGATGCTCGGCAAGGCGATTGCTTCCGCGAAGCAGAAACGCATCCAGCGCCGGCAATTGCTGGAACAGTTGGGGATCGACGTCTCGACGCTGCGATCGGTCGACGCGCGGGACGCCACGCTTTGTGCGTTGACCGCGCAATACGTGATCGACGGAAACGCGCATGCCTATGGCGATGCGCAGGGCGGGTATATCCGCGTGCCGGTCGTCAGCGAGACGATTGCGCTCGACGCGCTTTGACCATGGTGTGCGGCCGGCGAATGCCGGCTACGGCAAGGTGAGTTTTTTCGGGAGATGTGGTGAATTGTCGGCGTTGCGCGATGCACGCAGCAACCGTTCGCCGCGCAAGCACGACGCAGACGGCGTAAGCGACATGGGCAGTCGATACGCCGCGCGCTCGGGCGATGCTCAGTCTTCGAGAATGGACTTCGGCACGCTGGACAGATCGCAAGCGGTGGCCTGCTCGAAATAACCTTGCGCATCGTCGATCATCACGACCGCGACGTCGATCAGTTCATCGAGCCGTTGCAGCAGCGATTCGCGCCACTCGATGTCTTCGTCGCGCTCGGGCGTCTTGTCCAGCTGCTCGATGACCGAATCGGCCGTCTGCAGGAACGGGATTGCCTGCTGATAGTTTTCGATCGAGACCATCGCCGCGTTGCGTGCGCCGACGAGCCGTTCGCGATGCTCGTCCGCCAGTTCGGATTCGCCGCTGATGCGCGGGAGGACATCCGAGATGCGTTGCAGAAGCGGCGGAACGTGTTGTTCCAGCATGATGGCGCGCTCGCGCAGCGCTGCATATTCGTCGCGGAGATCGGCGTCGCCGGATTGAGTGGTGCTGTCCATCGTCGGTATGAGTGCGTTGTTCGATCGCGGCATGATACTCGACAGCGCGAATCCCTTTATATGTTCGGCAGCCAGGTGGCCCGCGAGACAGGGATGCGCAATACGATCGAACACGCGATGCAGCGTGCTGCCTATATAGGGAGTCTCTGTTGTGACCGAGGCCCGCCATACCCAAAGCCTCCGTGCGCGGTAGCGCACGGAGGCTTTTTCAAAATATTTTCACAAAAGGGCTTGCGGAGATTGGGGTGGGTGCTTAGAATCACGCCTCTTTCGCGCTAACGGAAACGCAGCGCGAGAGAAGAAGGAAGGGAAGCAGTGCGGTCGAGGTTGCTGTAGAGCCCCGGCGCACAAGGCGTTGAACCCCAACCGTCGCAACGAAGTAGTTAAAAAAGTTGTTGACGAGTTGAAAAAGACGGTTCATAATCTCGCTTCTCTGCTGCTGAAAACGCAGCGCTGCTGAGAGACACGAAGTTCCTCGCAGAAATGCTCTTTAAAAATTAACAGCCGATAAGTGTGGGCGCTTGATGGACGCGAGCTGATCCTCGGATCAGATAGCGAAAGTATCAAGAGTCTCACACTAAAGTAAGTCAGGTTTATGAAGCAATTCATATTCCTGTCAGCTTTGAGTGAGCGACCGGTTCTTAACTGAACCGAAAACAGTAACAGGTTTAAACTGAAGAGTTTGATCCTGGCTCAGATTGAACGCTGGCGGCATGCCTTACACATGCAAGTCGAACGGCAGCACGGGTGCTTGCACCTGGTGGCGAGTGGCGAACGGGTGAGTAATACATCGGAACATGTCCTGTAGTGGGGGATAGCCCGGCGAAAGCCGGATTAATACCGCATACGATCTACGGATGAAAGCGGGGGACCTTCGGGCCTCGCGCTATAGGGTTGGCCGATGGCTGATTAGCTAGTTGGTGGGGTAAAGGCCTACCAAGGCGACGATCAGTAGCTGGTCTGAGAGGACGACCAGCCACACTGGGACTGAGACACGGCCCAGACTCCTACGGGAGGCAGCAGTGGGGAATTTTGGACAATGGGCGAAAGCCTGATCCAGCAATGCCGCGTGTGTGAAGAAGGCCTTCGGGTTGTAAAGCACTTTTGTCCGGAAAGAAATCCTTGGCTCTAATACAGTCGGGGGATGACGGTACCGGAAGAATAAGCACCGGCTAACTACGTGCCAGCAGCCGCGGTAATACGTAGGGTGCAAGCGTTAATCGGAATTACTGGGCGTAAAGCGTGCGCAGGCGGTTTGTTAAGACCGATGTGAAATCCCCGGGCTCAACCTGGGAACTGCATTGGTGACTGGCAAGCTAGAGTATGGCAGAGGGGGTAGAATTCCACGTGTAGCAGTGAAATGCGTAGAGATGTGGAGGAATACCGATGGCGAAGGCAGCCCCCTGGGCCAATACTGACGCTCATGCACGAAGCGTGGGGAGCAAACAGGATTAGATACCCTGGTAGTCCACGCCCTAAACGATGTCAACTAGTTGTTGGGGATTCATTTCCTTAGTAACGTAGCTAACGCGTGAAGTTGACCGCCTGGGGAGTACGGTCGCAAGATTAAAACTCAAAGGAATTGACGGGGACCCGCACAAGCGGTGGATGATGTGGATTAATTCGATGCAACGCGAAAAACCTTACCTACCCTTGACATGGTCGGAATCCTGCTGAGAGGTGGGAGTGCTCGAAAGAGAACCGGCGCACAGGTGCTGCATGGCTGTCGTCAGCTCGTGTCGTGAGATGTTGGGTTAAGTCCCGCAACGAGCGCAACCCTTGTCCTTAGTTGCTACGCAAGAGCACTCTAAGGAGACTGCCGGTGACAAACCGGAGGAAGGTGGGGATGACGTCAAGTCCTCATGGCCCTTATGGGTAGGGCTTCACACGTCATACAATGGTCGGAACAGAGGGTTGCCAACCCGCGAGGGGAGCTAATCCCAGAAAACCGATCGTAGTCCGGATTGCACTCTGCAACTCGAGTGCATGAAGCTGGAATCGCTAGTAATCGCGGATCAGCATGCCGCGGTGAATACGTTCCCGGGTCTTGTACACACCGCCCGTCACACCATGGGAGTGGGTTTTACCAGAAGTGGCTAGTCTAACCGCAAGGAGGACGGTCACCACGGTAGGATTCATGACTGGGGTGAAGTCGTAACAAGGTAGCCGTATCGGAAGGTGCGGCTGGATCACCTCCTTTCTAGAGCTTCTCGCAAAGTTGAGCGCTCACGCTTATCGGCTGTAAATTAAAGACAGACTCAGGGGTCTGTAGCTCAGTCGGTTAGAGCACCGTCTTGATAAGGCGGGGGTCGTTGGTTCGAATCCAACCAGACCCACCACCGTCTTGGCGGACGGTACACCCTGAGGCATACCTGTACATGGGGGCATAGCTCAGCTGGGAGAGCACCTGCTTTGCAAGCAGGGGGTCGTCGGTTCGATCCCGTCTGCCTCCACCAATCTTCAATGACAAGCGTTCGACTTCGTCGAACGTTTGTCATTGGCGATTGAGCCAGTCAGAGTGATATGAGTAACACCATATCGGCTGTCGTTCTTTAACAATCTGGAAGAAGTAAGTAATTTGGATAGCGGAAGCGTCTATGAGATGGACGTGAAAACTATCCGGGTTGTGATGTATCGATGTATCTCAAGATGATTCGAACTCTATGTTTGACTCAATTGGAATACGGCACAAATGCGAGAACTCAACCTGTAACGAACTGTCGATGAGACAGACTCGTTATAGGGTCAAGCGAACAAGTGCATGTGGTGGATGCCTTGGCGATCACAGGCGATAAGGACGCGGTAGCCTGCGAAAAGCTACGGGGAGCTGGCAAACAAGCTTGATCCGTAGATGTCCGAATGGGGAAACCCACTCCTTTGGAGTATCCATAGCTGAATACATAGGCTATGCGAAGCGAACGCGGTGAACTGAAACATCTAAGTAACCGCAGGAAAAGAAATCAACCGAGATTCCCAAAGTAGTGGCGAGCGAAATGGGATGAGCCTTGCACTCTTATTTGTATTGTTAGCCGAACACTCTGGAAAGTGTGGCCATAGCGGGTGATAGCCCCGTAGGCGAAAACAGTACGAAAGAACTAGGTGTGCGACAAGTAGGGCGGGACACGTGAAATCCTGTCTGAAGATGGGGGGACCATCCTCCAAGGCTAATACTCGTGATCGACCGATAGTGAACCAGTACCGTGAGGGAAAGGTGAAAAGAACCCCGGGAGGGGAGTGAAATAGATCCTGAAACCGCATGCATACAAACAGTCGGAGCCTCGAAAGGGGTGACGGCGTACCTTTTGTATAATGGGTCAGCGACTTACGTTCAGTAGCAAGCTTAACCGTATAGGGCAGGCGTAGCGAAAGCGAGTCCGAATAGGGCGTTCAGTTGCTGGGCGTAGACCCGAAACCAAGTGATCTATCCATGGCCAGGATGAAGGTGCGGTAACACGTACTGGAGGTCCGAACCCACTAACGTTGAAAAGTTAGGGATGAGCTGTGGATAGGGGTGAAAGGCTAAACAAACTTGGAAATAGCTGGTTCTCTCCGAAAACTATTTAGGTAGTGCCTCGTGTCTCACCTTCGGGGTAGAGCACTGTCATGGTTTGGGGGTCTATTGCAGATTACCCCGCCATAGCAAACTCCGAATACCGAAGAGTGCAATCACGGGAGACAGACATCGGGTGCTAACGTCCGGTGTCAAGAGGGAAACAACCCAGACCGCCAGCTAAGGTCCCCAAATATAGCTAAGTGGGAAACGAAGTGGG